>NZ_BSTN01000006.1:16623-342547 GCF_030269545.1 Actinomadura sp. NBRC 104425
CAGCGTCACGGCGTCACAGCGTCACGGCGTCACAGCGTCACGGCGTCACAGCGTCACGGCGTCACAGCGTCACGGCGTCACAGCGTCACGGCGTCACAGCGTCACGGCGTCACAGCGTCACGGCGTCACAGCGTCACGGCGTCACGGCGTCACGGCGTTCGGAACCCGCGGAACGTCACAGGCTTGCGGATCACGAAGCCGAGCCGCTCGTAGAGCGCGAGCGCGCCGGTGTTGGCCGCGGCCACGTGGAGGAACGGGCGCTCGCTGCGGGCGGTGATGCGCGCCGCCAGCGCCCGCACCAGGCGGCCGGCGTGGCCCCGTCCGCGCGCCTCGGGGGCGGTGCAGACGGCGCTGATCTCGGTCCATCCCGGCGGCCGGAGCCGTTCGCCCGCCATGGCGACCAGCACGCCATTCTCCCGGATGCCCAGATAGGTGCCGAGTTCGCGGGTGCGGGGCCAGAACGGCCCCGGCCGGGTCCGCGCCGCAAGGTCGAGCATCTCGGGCACATCGCCGGCGCCCAGCTCGACCACTTCCGCGTCGGGTCCGGCCTCGGGGCGGCCGGGCAGACCGCCGGCGGGGGCGATCATCTGGAAGCCGTCGAGGCTGAAGACGGGCTTCCAGTCCGCTGGCGGGGTCGCCGGGTGGCTGAACAGATCGGCCGGCTCACCGCGGCCGAGCAGTCGGGCGAGGTCGGCCCACTCCGCCGGGTCCGGGTCGGCGGACACCGCGGAGAAGGTGGCGACCTGTGGAAGGTATCCGGCCGCGCGGCCGAGCCGGCGGGCCAGATGTCCGTGACGGCCGCGGAGCGACTCACCAACCGGGTCGTCGAGTACGGCGACGTCGCTGTCGAGCATGTGCTGTGCCTTTCCTGTCCTGCGCGAAGGCCGGTCATCCGGACGGCCTGTCGTGGGCCGGGAGAGGCTACCGCCGGTCCGCCCCGGTCCTCTCGCGGGGGGCCGTCCGGCCCCCGGGTGTTGTATCGCGACCGATTTCGATATATCGTTAATGCATCGCGATCAGTCAACAGTGGAAGGATGGGCAGCGATGCATCACAACGATCACTTCATCCGGCACGGCCGGTTCCCCGAGGACGGGTCACGAGGCCGGCGCGGCGCCCCGTTCGGCTGGGGCCCGGGGCCGGGCGGCCCGGGGTTCGGCCCCGGTTTCGGTCCCGGGTTCGGCCCGGGACACCCGGGCAGGCGGGGCCCCGGCGGCGGACGCGGACGCCGCATCAAGCGCGGCAACGTGCGGGCCGCCCTCCTGGCCCTCCTGGCCGAGCGGCCCATGCACGGCTACGAGATGATCCAGGAGCTCGACGAGCGCACCGGCGGCGTCTGGCGGCCGAGCCCCGGCTCGGTCTACCCGACGCTGCAGATGCTGGAGGACGAGGGCAAGCTCGTCAGCGAGCAGGACGGCGGCAAGCGCCTGTTCAGGCTGACCGAGGCGGGCCGCGAGGAGGCCGCCGCGCAGCCCGCCCCGCCGTGGGAGGAGGTGACGGGCGCCGTCGGCGAGCAGGAGCTGCGCGGCCGGCAGGCGATCGCCCAGCTGATGGGCGCGCTGCACCAGGTCGCGGCCGTCGGGAGCCCGTCCCAGAAGGAACGCGCGCTGGAGGTCGTCAACGACGCCCGCCGCCGCCTGTACAGCATCCTCGCCGACGACCCCGAGGCCGAGTAGTGACCCGGCACCCGGCACCGCGACCGCGCGCTCAGCTCCCGTCCAGGGAACCGGCGAGAGCGTCCAGGAAGCCGACCACCCCGTCGGGGCCGTCCACCACCAGGTCGGCGCGGTCGGCGAGAGCGGTCACCTCGGCCGAGCCGCTGCACACCTTCACCCCCGGAACGCCCTCGGCGCGCAGCGCGTCGATCGCATCGTAGGCGGCCAGGTCGCCGAGGTCGTCCCCGGCGAACAGCACCGCCGAGGGGAAGGGGCGGCCGCCGGGGCGGGCGGAGCGCGTCTCGTCCAGGAAACGGCGCAGGGCCATGCCCTTGTCCATGCCGGGCGGGCGCAGCTCCAGGACGAACCGTCCCGGCTCCACGGCCAGACCGGTGCGTTCGGCGAGCGCCTCCAGGACGCCGCGCAGCCGGTCGAGCGCGACCTGCGGCTCGGCGCAGCGGCGGGTGTGCACCGCCACCGCCTGCCCCTTGTCCTCGACGTAGGTCGCGTCCGGCGCGCCCGCGGCCCTGAGAATCTCGGGCAGCTTGGCGCGCGCCTCGGCGACACCGGGCGGCGGCTCGGGCGTGGTCAGCTCGCCGGCCTCCCAGCGCTCCAGGCCGTACTGCCCGAGCACCACCAGGCCGTCCACGCCGTCGAGCCCGCCGTACTCCACGGCCACGGCCGCGGGACGGCCGGTGATGATCGCCAGCGCGCCCACGCGCGGGGCGAGGCGGGCCAGCGCAGCGGCCGCCCCGGGATGGGCCCGTGCCGCCGCCGGGTCGTCGACGATGGGCGCGAGCGTGCCGTCGAAGTCGAACCCGAGCACGGCGCCGCCCGGGTCGGTGCGGATCGCGTCCAGGCCGTCCGCGCCGGCGGCCGTTGTCGGGGAGAAGACGTCCACCCGTCCAGTGTCGGGCACTCAGGGCCGGATTCCGAACCGGCGCGCGGCGCGCTGCCGCTGCCGTTGCGCGCGCATCCGGCGCAGGCGCTTGACGAGCATCGGGTCGTACTCCAGGGCTTCGGGGCGGTCGAGCAGGATGTTGAGGAGCTGGTAGTAGCGCGTCGCCGACATGTCGAACTGCTCGCGGATCGCCTGCTCCTTGGCGCCGGCGTACTTCCACCACTGCCGTTCGAAGGCGAGGATCCGGCGGTCGCGCTCGGACAGTTTGCCGGCCGGGAAGGCGGGGTCGTCCTGGCCGTCGGGCACCGGTTGCAGGGCTGGGCCGTCGTTCATGCTGCCGTCCTGTCGGGGGCCGTCGTCGGGGCCGCACGCGGGGGTCGCCGGCGGGGGCCGACGTCTCGCACATGACGTCCCCTCTGTGGTTAGTGATCCCGGGTCGTCCGGGTTCGGCCGGTGCCATGGTACGCGTCCGCGCGGCCATCGGCCGGGCGTTCCGCCGGAACGGCACGGCGGTGACCGGTGATGGCATGGGGCTGAGGGGGCCTCGTCGTCACGAACGGCTACCAGTGCACCACAAAGCGGCCTTCGGACGGGCCGTCTCGGCGCGCCTGTCGGGGCGGTTTCCTCGCGACCTTTCCCCGATATCGTCCGGTGCCGGACGTCGCGCTCCGGGCATGCCACTATCGGACGACGGCCCGCGTTGTGCCAAAAGTAGGACACGTGGGAACGCATGTAGATTGCATGCGAATTCATGTGTACGCTGCAATCGTATTTGTGGACAGACCGACACGGTGAACGGAGGCCGTGGCAATGGCGACGGAGCACGCGTCCGGGGGACCCTCCTCCTCCCAGGACTCCGCCGAGCCTCCCGACACCGTCCTGTCGGAGATCGGCCGGGCGCTGTTCCACCTGCGCCGGATCTGGATCAAGCCCGATCTGATGAAGAAGATCCGGGCGCAGACCTCCGGCGGGCCGGGCGGGCGCCCGCTGCAGTACTCCAACCTGATGGTGGTGCACGCGGTCGCCGCACTGTCCGCCGCCGCGGAGGACCCGGGCTGCCCCACGACCGAGGTCACGGTCGGCGCGGTCGCCGAACGCCTGGAGATCGACCCGTCCACCGCCAGCCGACTGGTCGGCCACGCCATCGATGCGGGCCTGGTGTCGCGCCGCCCGTCCCCGGTGGACGCCCGCCGCGCCAACCTCGGCCTCACCGAGGCGGGCCACCGCGTCCGGCAGGTCGCCGAACGCTCCCGCCGCGCCTATCTGGCCGGCCTGATGGCCGACTGGACCCCCGAGGAGCGGGCCGAGTTCGCCCGCCTGCTCACCCGCTTCGCCGAGGCCGCCGTCCAGACGCCCGCCCAACTGGAGGGCATCGAAAAGATCTTCCGCGAAGCCGGCGCCGACTGACCACCCGCCCCTCACACGCTCACCGGCGCCGCCCCCCAACCCGAACAACCACCAGGCACCGGAGCCCGGGCCCGGTTCCGGGCGGACGCGCCCGTGCGCCGGAAAGGCACGGCCCAAGAGCGGCCGGAGGCGGCCGGGGGCCAGACGGCACCCGCCGGGGTCAGCCGTTGCGGAGGGCGGACAGGCGGCTGAAGTACTCGTCCTCGTCGATCTCGCCCCGGGCGAAGCGTTCGGCCAGCGTGGCGTGCGCGCGGGCCAGCGGGTCGGCCTGGACCGCGGTCGCGGCCATGCGGCGGCGGATCAGGTAGAAGGCCGCCGCCAGCACGGCCGCCCAGAACAACCCGAAAGTGATCGGGAACACCGGCCACCAGGCGGGCGCGTCGTTCCAGCCGTTGTCGTGCCAGCCCGGGCCCGGGTGCGCGGCCAGCGCCGTGAGCGTCGCCATCATCGTCATCGACCTCCTGTCGTCGTCGGATGTTCCGATGCTCGGCGACAGGTCCGGGCCATGTCGTCGTACGTCTGGAGGCTCCACCGCTACGCCACGCGGAGTAGCCCGGGGCTCACCACCACGGCGGCCGGTAGTCGTCCTCGTCGGGCGGCCGCTGCCTGCGGGAGGGGCGCCCCAGGGAGTCGTCGTCCAGGCCGGGGGGTGAGATGAACTTGCCGGGGGGCTCGCCGGTGTCGTCCAGGCCGGGCGGGGGCGCGGACGGGAACGCCACCGCGGGCAGTTCGTCGGTCGTGCTGTCCGCAGGCGCCTCGGGCATGTCCCCCTGGCGCGGCGGAGGCACGGTGTAGTCGGGCTCACCCGTGGAGTCGGGCTCACCCGTGAAGTCGAGGGCGTCGCCCAGCACGCTGCGGCGGAACCTCTCCCACTCCTCGTCGTCGAACACCGGTTCGTCGGCCTGGCGGGCGGGCTCGTCATACGGGTCGAGGTCGTCGGCCTTGGCGTGGAAACCGTTCAGGCCGTCCAGCCTGTGCCCCTCGGGGGGTTCCGTTCCGTAGCCGTTGACACGGGTGACGCCGCCGCTGAACTCCTCCGGGACGAAGGGACGCAGCCGCCACTGCTGCTCGGGCCCCGGCCAGGATCCGGGGTCGGGCGTGGGCTCCGGCTCTTGCCGCGGCTCGGGGGCGGGCTCTGACGCCGTCTGGAAATCCGCTTCCGGCGGCGGGGGCGGCGGCGCCATGGACACCATGGGCGGGTCGCCTCCCGGGAAGACCTCGTTGCTCTGCCACAAGGGGGCGTGCACGGGGCCCACCGAGACACCGGACGGGTCGCCCGCCTGCGCTCCGACGCGCTCGGGCGGCTGCCTCGGCCGCCACACGTCGTACGGGGAGTCGTCGTCGGCGTCGTCCTCGAAGTCGTCCTCGGGCCGCCTCCGCTGCAGCCAGCCCAGCAGCACGCCCGCCGCCACCAGGACGCCGCCGCCCACCAGGATGGCGGGCAGCATGACGCCCGTCCCCTCGTCCTCCGCGGCGACGTCGGGTTCCACCGGCTCGGCCGAGGTGGCGGGGGTCGCCTCCGGACTGCGCGACGCCCGGCTGATGGAGGCGGCCACGCTCATGGCGCGCACGCCGTCCAGCGTCGTGGAGCACGTGGTGCCGCCGCCGGGCTGCTCGCGGGGCACCGACCCCTGGACGAGCGCCTGCCGCACCTGCTGCGGCGTCAGCTTCGGGTAGCGGGCGCGGATCAGCGCGGCGACCCCGGCGACGATGGCCGAGGACGGGCTCGTCCCCGTGCCGACCACGTAGCCGCTGCTGGCGTCCGCGCTGACGATGTCGACGCCGGGCGCGCACACCTCCACGTACGAGTGCCGGTTGCTGTCCTTCCAGATGCGCATCCGCCGGTCGACGGCCCCCACGGCGATGACCCCCGGATACGCCGCGGGGAAGTTCTTGCGGTTGGCGCCCGACCCGTCGTTGCCCGCCGACGCGATCAGCACCACGCCCCTGTCGAGCGCGTACCGGATCGCGTTCTCCTCGCTGGAGCTGCCGTCGTAGAACAGCTTGCCGCCGCCCAGCGACATGTTGATGATGTCGGCGCCGTGGTCGACCGCGTACCGGATGCCCTGCGCGACCGCGTCCCGGTTGCGGCCGCCGAGCTGCCCCCCGGCCTGCCGCAGCGGATCGTCGTTCTCCCACGTCACCCGGACCGACAGGATGCGGGCCTGAGGCGCCACGCCCATCACGCCCTGCGCGCCGCCGGGGCCGTGGCCGTGCCCGGCGATGATGCTCGCCATGGACGTGCCGTGCAGGCCCCAGTAGCGGCCGCCGGGGCGGCGCAGCCCGCCGGTGAGGTCGGGCCCGGTGGTCACCCGGCCGACCAGGTCGGGATGCTTCCCGTCGACCCCGGTGTCCAGCACCGCGACGGTCACGCCGCCGCCCTTGGACGTGCGCCACACGCGGGGGATGCGCAGCGCGGTCAGATGCCACTCCCGGGCCCGGATCTGGTCGGTGCGCGCGCCGACTGCGGCGTCGGCGGGGCGCACGGGGACGGCGAAGAGGGCGGTGAGGGTCAGGGCCGAGAGCGTCGCACCGAGGCGGGCGGGCAGGCGCCGACCGGCCTGGGACACGCCGCCGCACCTCCTCCCGGCAGTCGGCCCGGGGTGTGCCCCCGGCCCCCGGTGCTCCCTGGAAAGCCCCGCTTCCGCCCCGTCGCGGAAGGCGACCGTGGTCCGTGCATCCTCGACGGGGAGGCGCGCGCTCCCCCGCCATCACGAGCCCTGGCGCCTCTCCGAACGCGTGTCATTCTGCCATGGGCACACAACAAGGCCCGGGCACTCGGCACATGCAGGCACGCTTCGGGACAGCGCGCCCCGACCTGCGCACTGCGTTGCACGACTCACCCGCGCACTGGGTTGTACGACTCACCCGGCGGACCCGTCCGAACCCCCAAGGTCCGGCGACATCCCCTGGACGAGCGTGCCGCTGTGGTGGGGGCGTGCCGCCGCCAGGTGGTTCGCCGTCCTGTACGACGGCGATCGTGACTACCTGGTCGCGGCGCCCACGGCCACGGAGCTGGGGCAGCTTCTGCACGCCGCCGGGCCGTGCGCTGGCCGCCTGCAGCAGGCACCGGCCGGGCTGCCGGGCGCCGGCGGGATGACGGCGGGCCTTTGGTCGCCGCCCGCGCCCGTACGGCGTCCGACGCCGTCCTGGCCCTTCTCGTCCGTCCCCAAGACCGAGCACGCCCCCGCGCGGCGGCCGGTGCGCGGCCGTCACGAAGCCGACCGGCGTCCCGGGCCGCTGCGGCGGCTGCTCGACGCGGTGACCTGGACGGAGCCCTGGTGAGCGGGGCGGGCCCGCAGCTGGCCGGGGACGGCTACGTCGGTATCCCCCGCGCCCTGTGGGCGGCGGTCCTGGTTGCCCTGGACGGCGAGGACGCCGAACTGCGGACCGCGGTGTACGCCGAGGTCCTCGGGCTCGGCCTCCCCGCGTGGCAGGACGATCTCGACGACCCCACGGCGTTGGCGCGTCACATTCGCGAGGTGACCGGCCTCCAGGCCGACGCCGACCCGCTGCCGCCGGGATGGACGACGCCCCGCCCCACCCTGACGCCGACCCCCGCGCCCGGCCCCGAGCCGGACGCCTAGACCGGGGGTGGCCGTGCGATGGACAACCGCCCCCGATCCTCGCGCCGCCGCCCCCCACCAGACGTGGGCGCGCCGAAGCCGGTGCACCCACCTTCGCCCCCGGGACCACTGCGACCCGGTCCCGGGGGCGGCCCCACGGATCAGGGAACGACCGGCGCGCCCTGGCCGCGGGAAACCTGTCAGCGCCGGAGGCTCGGAGGAGCTGATGAGCGTCACGATCGAAAGGACGGCCCAGGCCGTCGCCGCCCGCGACCCGCACGCCCTGATCTCGGTCGAGCTGTTCGACCAGATCGTCGCGCGCGTCCAGGAGCACATGCCGGTCGCCCGCTACTACGGTGAGCTGATGGTCGAGCAGATGCTCGCGTACGTCGCGACCGTCGCCGCCTACGACCCCGAGGACCCGCCGACCTTCGTGATCGAGGGCGGGTACGAGTTCCGGTACCTCACCCCGTCGGAGGCCGTCGACCCGGCGATCCACTACTTCCTGGACTTCACCGCCGAATGGCGCGAGTTCTGCGCGATGCTGACCGGCGGGAAGTTCATCGACCACGTGCCCATCGTGAACGAGTCGATCACCTCCGGCCGGTCGCTGGACCTCACGGTCCGCGTCATGCGTCACTTCGGCTGGGAGGTCGACGACCGCATGTGGCAGCGCGGCACGAGCTGCTGCCAGACCGACAACTGCTACCTGAAGGTCACCCGGCTGAGCTGAGGACGCCATGCCACGTAGCGACTGGACCGACCTTCCCGCAGAGGTGCGGGAGGCCATAGAGACCCGGACCGGCCCGATCCTGCGCGTCACCCCGGCCCCCGCGGGCAACCACGCCGACATCGCGTCCGCGGTGGAGACGCCCGGTGGGACGACGTTCGTCAAGGCCGCGCGGAAGCTGGAGGACCGGGACGGCCCGGAGGTCCGGTCGCTGCGGCGCGAGGCACTGGTGTGCCCGCGTGTGCCCCGGTTCGCCCCCCCGGCTTCTGTGGCACGCGGAGGCCGGGGGGTGGCTGGCGCTCGGCTTCGAGTACGTCGCAGGCCGCACCGCGGACTACTCGCCAGGGTCACCCGACCTGAGCGTCCTGGCCAAGACGGTGCACGAACTGCAGGCAACGCCCCGTCCGGACGTGGTGACGATGCCCGTCGAACGACGCTGGGAGAACCTGGGCGGCGACGTCTCACCGATGGTCGGTGACGCGCTGCTGCACACCGACCTGAACCCCCACAACCTGATCATCACACCCGGCCGCCGCGCCTACGTGGTCGACTGGGCATTCGCCTCGCGCGGCGCGCCCTGGGTGGAGATCGGCCAGATCATCCCCTGGATGCTGATATCCGGGCAGTCCCCGGCACAGGCGGAGGACTGGGCGGCCCAGTTCCCCTCCTGGCTCGACGCCGACCCGGCCGACATCGACCTGTACGTGACGTTGCATGAGGAGCTGTGGCGACGCCGCTACCGACTGCGCCCGGCCCCGTGGATGCCGCCCTACCTGGCCGCGATCCGGCAGTGGGCGGCCTACCGCAGAGGACCCCGATGACCGACCGCCCCCCGCAGATTCACCCCACACGAAACCTGCGCACGCCCACCGGCGAGACCATCCAGGTCGACGTCGGCATGGCCGACTTGGTCCAGGCGCTCTGGGCCGAGGGCTACGAAACGCTGATGTGCTGCCAGGACGCCGGCGAGGCCATCCGCGGCGGCGGCACCCGGATACCGCCCGAGCGGCGGGAGCGGTACGCCGCGTTCTACGACGGCTTCGCCTGGCTGACCATGCCGGTCGGCGACATGCAGCGGCTGCTCGCGCTCACCGCGGACCTGGCCAAGGGCAACGGCTGGGCCCCCAACATCCGCCTCCGCTCTTCGGGCCCGACCGAGTTCGCCAGCCTGCACTTCCCCGCCCGGCAGATCCGCGAGGTCATACGGCGGCTCGGCACAGTCCGAGCACCGGCAGCGAGGCGAGCAACCGACCCGCTACAGGACTGGACCCTGAAGGGAGGTAGCCACCACTCAACCCCCGCGACTTCAATCAGCAGCGACACCACATGGAGGCAGAGATGGGCATGCACGGCACGGGCGGCAACACCCGGGACGGCTCCAAGCCCAAAGACCAGCACGGCACGTTCGTCGACCCCACCAAGCAGCCGAGCAAGGGCAAAAGGGCCAAGGACGACGAGGGCAAGGGCGGCAAGGGCAAGTGAGCGAGGCCGAAGCCCTGAACCAGCAGCTCATCGACAAGCTCACGGACGCCGGCATGCTTACCGACCGGTGGCGCCCGGCGTTCCTGGCCATGCCGCGGCACCGGTTCGTCCCGGACCTCATCTGGGCCGACACCGACGACGGCGGACTCACCACACGGCGCCGCGAGGACGACCCGGCGGCGTGGCTGGAGACCGCCTACGCCGACGAGCCGATCGTCACGCAGGTCGACGACGGCGCCACCCCGGACACCGGCCGAGGCCGACTCGTCACCAGCTCGATCTCCAAACCGTCCATCGTGGCCAGAATGCTCGCCTACCTGCAGGTGGAGCCGGGCATGCGGGTCCTGGAGATCGGCACCGGTACCGGGTGGAACGCGGCCCTGCTGGCGCACACGGCCGGCGAGCAGAACGTCACCACAATCGAAGTCGACCCCGTCATCGCCGACCGCGCCCGCAAGACGCTCGCAGAAGCGGGCATCACGCCCACCGTGGTGACCGGCGACGGCGCCGACGGCCATGCGCCGGGCGCGCCGTACGACCGGATCATCGCCACCGCAGCCGTCCAACACATCCCGTATGCGTGGGTGGAGCAGACCCGGCCCGGCGGGCTCATCCTCACCCCCTGGGGAACCGCCTACGACAACGGGGCACTCGTCCGACTGACGGTCGACGAGTACGGCACCGCGCACGGCCTGTTCATCGACAACACGGTGGCGTTCATGTGGCTGCGCGCCCAGCGCACCCCCCGCCCCCAACCACCGACCGACCTGACCGGCGCGGCCGAATCGTCCACGACCCTGCACCCGGACGCGGTCGCCTGGGACGACCTCGACGCCTCGTTCGCGGTCGGGCTGCGGCTGCCCGAGGTGGCCCGAAGGTTCATCGACGCCGACGACGGCACCGACGACTTCACCTTCTGGGCGTTCGCCGGCCAGTCCTGGGCATGCGTGCAGGTCGCCGAGGGCACCACCGCGCACCGGGTGCTCCAGTACGGACCGCGCCGCCTGTGGGAGGAGATCGAGGCCGCCTACCGGTGGTGGAAGAAGGTCGGGCAGCCGTCGACCCTCCAGTTCGGGCTCGCCGTCCACCCCGACCGCCAGTACGTCTACCTCGATTCGCCCGACAACCCGGTCTGAGGCCGAACCCGCGGCCGCAGGTTCCGGCCGGCAGCGGCCAGCATGACAAAGCCGCCCCCGCCCTCCGAGGAGGTGCGGGGGCGGCGCCCCGTGGATAACTTCGGACCTCCCCGCGGACGCCCCGACCCGCCGCGCGGCCGCCCGCACCCACCCGGACGCCCCGCCAGGCCGGGCCAGCCCGGCCGGTGGAAGCCCCGCGGGCTGTGCGTCGCCGGCATCGAACAGCCAGTGAAACTGCGCCTGCGCATCCTCTGCCCATAACCCCGCACGACCAGTAACCCCCGAGGGCGTGTCCCGCCGTTCCCACAACGCCGGGACACGCCCTCTCCACTCCCCCACATCCATGGAGAACCGACCATGAAGGGAACCGTCTACAAACGGTGCGGCTGCAAGGACCCGTCGACCGGCAAGCAGATTGACCTCACGTGTCCGAAGCTGTCCAACAGCCGGTACGGCACCTGGACCCTCGACGTTCGCATCAACACCACCGAACGCAAGGGACGCCGCCTCAAGCGCGGCGGCTACACCACCAAGAAGCAGGCCGAGACCGCACTCGACCACATCCACGACCTGATCAAACTCGCCGGCGCCGACGACCGGCTACGGCAGCGCATCGGCGACATGATCTTCGCCAAGTCCGCGCGCCGCGGCCCGCTGCCCACCATCGAGGAGGTGCGACGCAAACTCGGCGCCTCCGCCGACCTCACCGCCCCCGAAGTCACCGTCCGTGAAGAACTCGAAAGCTGGATTGAAACCAAGCGGCACAAGAAGCTGAACACCTGGACGTCGTACCGCAGGATCATGGATCAATACCTGATCCCGCTGCTGGGAGAGATCCCCCGCGACCAGCTGATGCCGGAACACATCCTCGGCATGATCGACACGATCGAAGAATGGAACGCCGAGATCCAGGCCGCCGAGCAGGAGGGACGCAAGCCCTACCTGCCCGACGACAAACGCACAATGCCCCGCAAAGTCGGAATCGCCTCACAGCACCGCATCCTCGCCGTCCTGCGGAACTGCTACAACCAGGCGATCAAAAGGCCCGGCACGCGCCACTGGAACCCGTGCCTGGCGGTGGAGCTGCCGCCGGAGGTGCGTGACCCCGCGCGGGTCTGGTCCCCCGAACAGGTCGCCCGTTCCTGGAGCACTCGAAGGACGACCGCCTGTCGCTGCTGTACCGCATCATCCTGCTGCGCGGCCCCCGACGCGGCGAGGCGTGCGGCATCCGCCGCGAGGACCTGGACCTGGACGTGAAGGCCGGGAAGGGATACGCCAGGATCGCCCAGACGATCCTGGAAGTCGACGGGAAGATCGTCGTGGACACCCCCAA
Organism: Actinomadura sp. NBRC 104425; assembly: GCF_030269545.1. Taxonomy (GTDB): domain Bacteria; phylum Actinomycetota; class Actinomycetes; order Streptosporangiales; family Streptosporangiaceae; genus Spirillospora; species Spirillospora keratinilytica. The sequence continues at coordinate 28,832 of NZ_BSTN01000006.1, forward strand.
GTCGCTGGCGAGCCGCCGCACCGTGGCGTTCGACCGCGGCACCGTCGAAATGTTCCCCGCCCACCTGAACCGGCTCCGCCGCGAACGGCTCGCCGCCGGCGAGGCGTACCAGGACCACGGCCTCGTCTTCTGCCGGGAGGACGGCCGCCCGCTCGTACCGTCATGGGTGAGCAAGCACTTCAAGGAGCTGGCCCGCGAAGCCGGACTCCCGCCGATCACGCTGCACGAGGGACGCCACACCGCCGCCAGCATCGCCCTGGAGGCCGGCGTCCCCATCAAGGTCGTGTCGGACGGGCACGGCCACTCCACGACCCGCATCACCCAGGACCTCTACACGCACGTCCGCCCCGCACTGCACGACGAAGCAGCCGCGGCGATCGCCACACTGGTGGGCAATGCCCGCGACAAGGAGCGGGCAAGCTCGTGACACCACGGTCCCATTCTGGTCCCATCAGCCCCGAATCCGGGGCCGCCCAGGGCCCCGCCCCAAGATCGGGACAGGGCCCTGACCTGCGGAGCCGGTGAGGGGACTTGAACCCCTAACCCCCTGTTTACAAGACAGGTGCTCTGCCAATTGAGCTACACCGGCAGGTTCGTCCCGCATGGTAGTCGACGCCGCGGGTGATGCGCTTGCCGGTATTCGGGAAGGCGGGGGTCAGGACGCGCGGCGGCGGGCGACCTCGTACAGGGCGATGCCGGCGGCCACGCCGGCGTTGAGGGACTCGGCGCGGCCCGGCATGGGGATGGTCGCCAGCAGGTCGCAGGTTTCGGCGACCAGGCGGCCCAAACCCTTGCCCTCGGAGCCGACGACCAGCACGAACGGCCCGTCGGCGACCTCCAGGTCGGCGACGGTGACGCCGCCGCGCGCGTCCAGGCCCGCGACGAAGCAGCCCGCCTGCTGGTACACCTTGAGCTGCCGGGCCAGGTTGGTGGCGCGGGCCACCGGCACCGTGGCCAGCGTCCCCGCCGACGCCTTCCAGGTGCCCGCGGTGACCCCGGCGGCGCGGCGTTCGGGCACCACGACCCCGGACGCGCCGAACGCGGCGGCCGACCGCACGATCGCGCCGAGGTTGCGCGGGTCGGTGATGCCGTCCACGGCCACGATCAGCGGCGCGGCGCCCTTCAGCAGGTCGTCGGGGTGGGCGTAGCGGTACGGCCGCACCTGCAGGGCGATGCCCTGGTGGACGGCGCCGTCGGTGAGGCGGTCGAGCTCGGGCTTGGCCGTCTCCAGCAGCGGAATGCCCCGATCGGCGGCCAGCTGGATCGACTCGCGGACGCGCTCGTCGGTGCTGGACGTGACGTACAGCGCGCTGCCCGGAACGCCGGCGCGCAGGGCCTCCACCACGGGATTGCGGCCGGTGACCAGCTCGAGGGCCTCGCCGTCGGCGCGGCGCGCGCCCGCGGGGCGGCCCCGGCCCGCCGCCTCGGCGGCGCGCCGGGCCTCGGCGAGCTTCTCCCGGCCGCCCGGCCCCAGGGTGGGGGTGCCGGTACGGCGGGCGTTCTTGGCGGCCCGGGCACGCTGCCGCTTGGCGTGCCAGTGGCGGTCTTCGGCCTTGGGGGTGGGCCCTCGGCCCTTGCGCTTGGCCATGGTCGTTCTGTACGCCCTTCTGCAGTTCCGCTCGCGTGAGGGCGGCACAGCGGCGAACGCCCCGAGCACGCGATTTTATGTGGCGCACCGGACGGCCGCGGCGCGACGGTCCGCCGCGTCCCGCCCGGTCAGGCCCGCTTGAGCTCCCAGCGGGGGCCGTGGGGTGTGTCCTCGACGACGATCCCGGCCCTGGCGAGCTGGTCGCGGATGGCGTCGGCGGAGGCGTAGTCCTTGCGGGCGCGGGCCGCCTGCCGCTGGTCGAGCGCGACCGCGACGAGGGCCTCCACCACGGGCAGCAGGTCCTCCTCGCCGGCGCGGGACCACTGCGGCGACAGCGGGTCCAGCCCCAGGACGTCCATCATGGCCCGCACCGAGGCCAGGTGGCGGCGGGCGGCCTCCTGGTCGCCGGACGCCAGCGCGCTGTTGCCCTCCCGCACGGTCTCGTGCACGACGGCCAGCGCCTGCGGCACGCCCAGGTCGTCGTCCAGCGCGGCGGTGAACGCCTCGGGCAGCTCGCCGTCGGCGGAGCCCGCCCCCACCTGCTCGGCGGCGCGGGTCACGAATCCCTCGACGCGCTGGTAGGCGGACACGGCCTCGGCCAGGGCCACGTCGGTGTAGTCCATGAGGGAGCGGTAGTGCGCCGACGCCAGGTAGTAGCGGATCTCGGCCGGGCGGGCCTTGCCGAGCAGGTCGTCGAGCAGCACGACGTTGCCGACCGACTTGGCCATCTTCTCGCCGTCGACGGTGAGCAGCCCGTTGTGCAGCCAGTAGCGGGCGAACCCGTCCCCGGCCGCCTGCGACTGGGCGATCTCGTTCTCGTGGTGCGGGAAGATCAGGTCGACGCCGCCGCCGTGGATGTCGAACGTGGGCCCGAGGTACTTGGTGGCCATGGCCGAGCACTCCAGGTGCCAGCCGGGGCGTCCCTCGCCCCACGGGGTCTCCCAGGACGGCTCGCCCGGCTTGACGCTCTTCCACAGCGCGAAGTCGCGCGGGTCGCGCTTGTACTCCTCGTTGGGGGTGTCCCCGGCCGAGCGCATGTTCTCCAGGCGCTGGTTGGACAGCGCCCCGTACCGGTCGGCCCACGACTTGACGTCGAAGTAGACGTCCCCGCCGACGGCGTAGGCGTGCCCGGCCTCGATCAGCCGCCGGATCAGCACGATCATCTCCGGGACGTGCCCGGTGGCGCGCGGCTCGATCGTCGGCGGCAGGCAGCCGAGCACGTCGTAGCCCCGGGTGAACACGCGCTGGTTCGCCTCGGCCACCGCGAACCACGGGCGGCCCTGGGCCTGCGACACCGCGATGATCTTGTCGTCGACGTCGGTGACGTTGCGGACGAAGGTCACCTCGTAGCCGGACCGGCGCAGCCAGCGCAGCAGCACGTCGTAGATGACGCCCGAGCGCAGATGGCCGATGTGCGGGGCGGCCTGCGGCGTGGCACCACACACGTACATCCCCACGCGCCCCTCTTCCAGGGGCTCGAACGTGCGGACGGTACGGGTTCCGGTGTCGTACAGGCGCAGACTCACGTGCCCAGGTTATTGGATCCCTCGTGCGGTCGTGCGGCCCTTCGCCCGGCGGAGCGCTCCACGCCCCCGTCCAGGGGCCCGCAGCGCGCGGTGCTCCGGGCCGCAGACGACCGCGTCACTTGAGGAACCGGCGTCACTTGAGGAGCTGGCGGGCCATGACCATGCGCTGGATCTGGTTGGTGCCCTCGTAGATCTGTGTGATCTTGGCGTCGCGCATCATCCGCTCGACCGGGTACTCGCGGGTGTAGCCGTACCCGCCCAGCAGCTGCACGGCGTCGGTGGTGATGTCCATCGCCACGTCCGAGGCCAGGCACTTGCACGCCGACGACACGAACGTCAGGTCCGGCACCTGCTCGCCGTTCATGGCCCGCTCGGACTTCACCGCCGCGTGGTAGGTGAGCTGCCGCGCCCCCTCCAGCCGCATCGCCATGTCGGCCAGCATGAACTGCACGCCCTGGAAGTCGGCGATCGCCTTGCCGAACTGCTTGCGCTCCTTGACGTAGCCCAGCGCGTAGTCCAGGGCGCCCTGCGCGATGCCGATGGCCTGGGCGGCGATGGTGATGCGGGTGTGGTCGAGGGTGGCCAGGGCGGTCTTGAACCCGGTGCCCTCGGCGCCGATGATGCGGTCGGCGGGGATCCGCACGTCCTCCAGGATCACCTGCCGCGTCGGCGACCCCTTGATGCCCAGCTTGCGCTCCTTGGCGCCGAACGACACGCCCTCGTCGTCCTTGTCCACGACGAACGCCGAGATGCCCCGCGCCCCCGCCGACGGGTCGGTGACGGCCATCACCGTGTAGTACTGCGACACCCCCGCGTTGGTGATCCACATCTTGGTGCCGTTGAGCACCCAGTGGTCGCCGTCGCGCACCGCCCGCGTCTTCATCGAGGCCGCGTCCGACCCGGCCTCGGGCTCCGACAGCGCGTAGGAGAACATGGCCTCGCCGCGCGCGACGGGGGTCAGGTACTTTTTCTTGAGCTCCTCGGAGCCGGCCAGCAGCACCGGCACCGTGCCCAGCTTGTTGACCGCCGGGATCAGCGAGGAGGACGCGCACACCCGGGCGACCTCCTCGATCACGATCACGGTGGCCAGCGCGTCCGCCCCGGCGCCCCCGTAGGCCTCGGGGATGTGCACCGCGTGCAGGTCGTTCTGCACCAGCGCGTCCAGCGCCTCCTGCGGGAACCTGGACTCCTCGTCCACCTGCGCGGCGAACGGCGCGATCTTGGCTTCGGCCAGCTCGCGGACCGTGCTGCGCAGCATCTCGTGCTCGTCCGACGGGGCATACGTGGGAAAGTCGGGACTCATACGGCTGATGCTATCCGCAGGTAAAGTCCGTCGGATGCGCGCGGGGTACCCGTCGGATGCGGTCGCGACAGGGGGCACTACAACAGGAGCCGGGGCGAGGTCCCGGTCGGGACCGGCGACGGATCGAGAGGAGTTGTCTTGGCGCACCGCCTGACGGTGATCGGAACCGGCTATCTCGGCGCCACCCACGCCGCCTGCATGGCGGACCTGGGGTACGAGGTGGTCGGCCTGGACACCGACGCCGCGAAGGTCGACCGGCTCTCCGCGGGCGACCTGCCCGTCTACGAGCCCGGCCTGGAGCCGATCCTGCGCCGCAACCTGGCCGCCGGACGGCTGCGCTTCACCACCTCCTACGACGAGGCGGCCGACTTCGGCGACGTGCACTTCCTGTGCGTGGGGACCCCGCAGAAGCACGGCGAGTACGCCGCCGACCTGAGCCATGTGGACGCGGCGATCGAGGAGCTGGGGCCGCGGCTGCACCGCCCCTGCCTGGTCGTCGGCAAGTCCACCGTCCCGGTGGGCACCGCCGCCCGGCTGGGGGCGCGGCTGGCCGAGCTGGCGCCCGCCGGCGGCGACGCCGTGCTGGCCTGGAACCCCGAGTTCCTGCGCGAGGGCTACGCCGTCGAGGACACCCTGCACCCGGACCGGATCGTCGCCGGGCTGCCGGACGACCAGGGCGCCGCCGAACGGGCCGAGAAGGTGCTGCGCGAGATCTACTCCTCCATGATCGGCGCGGGCACCCCGTTCATCACCGCCGACTACGCCACCGCCGAACTGGTCAAGGTGGCCGCCAACGCCTTCCTCGCCACCAAGATCTCCTTCATCAACGCGATGGCCGAGGTGTGCGAGGCCGCGCACGCCGACGTCACCAAGCTGTCGCTGGCGCTGTCCTACGACGACCGCATCGGCGGCAAGTTCCTCGGCCCCGGCCTCGGCTTCGGCGGCGGCTGCCTGCCCAAGGACATCCGCGCCTTCATGGCCCGCGCCGGCGAACTGGGCGTCGACCAGGCCCTGACGTTCCTGCGCGAGGTCGACCAGATCAACATCCGGCGCCGCATCCGCATGGTGGACCTGGCCCGCCAGCTGCTCGGCGGCGCGTTCGCCGGACGCACCGTGGGCGTGCTGGGCGCGGCCTTCAAACCCGACTCCGACGATGTCCGCGACTCCCCCGCCCTCGACGTGGCCGCCACCATCCACGCCCAGGGAGCCGCGGTCACCGTCTACGACCCGCAGGCCATGGACAACGCCCGCCGCGCCCACCCGGACCTGAGGTACGGCGCCTCGGCCCAGGACGCCGCCCGCGACGCCCATGTCGTCCTGCTCCTGACCGAGTGGAAGGAGTTCCGCGAGATGGACCCCGCCGCCCTGGCCGGCGTCGTCGCCGAACGCAACATCGTCGACGGCCGCAACGCCCTCGACCCCGAACGCTGGCGCACCGCCGGCTGGACCTACCGCGCCCTCGGCCGCCCCTGACCCGGACCACCGGCGGGACAGGCCGCCCTCGGGGCCGTCCCCCCGTGGGGAACGAACTTCGCGGAGGCGGTGTTGTGGGGCATATGGGATTCGCTGATGTGGACGTGATCCGGCGGCTGCTGAACGAGTCGCGGACGTGGGCGTTCGTGGGGCTGGGCGACAACCCGGCGCGTGAGGTGTACACGCAGGCGCGGCTGCTGCAGGAGCGCGGCAAGAGGATCATCCCGGTGCATCCGTCCGGGGCGACGGTGCTGGGCGAGCGCGGGTACACCTCGCTCGCGGAGATCCCCGCGGAGGAGGGGCCGCTGGACGTGGTGGGCGTCTACCGGCGGGCCGAGCACGCGGGCGCGGCGGTGGACGAGGCCATCGCGGTGGGCGCCCGCGCGGTGTGGCTGCCGCTGGACGTGGTGGACGAGGCCGCGGCGCGGCGCGCCCAGGAGGCCGGGCTCGACGTGGTGATGGACCGCTGCCCGGCCGTGGAGTGGGCGCTGCGCCGCTAGCCGAGGCTTTCGCGCAGGCGGGCCCCCTTGGCCTTGGCCTGGTCGTACAGGGTCTGCTGGAAGTCGGCCATCTCGGCGCGCAGCGCCTCGTCGGAGGCGGCGAGGATGCGGACGGCCAGCAGGCCCGCGTTGCGGGCGGCGCCGACGGCGACGGTGGCGACCGGCACGCCCGCGGGCATCTGCACGATCGACAGCAGCGAGTCCATGCCGTCCAGGTGCTTGAGCGGCACGGGCACGCCGATCACCGGCAGCGGCGTGACCGAGGCGAGCATGCCCGGCAGGTGCGCCGCGCCGCCCGCCCCCGCGATGATCACGCGCAGGCCGCGGGACGCCGCGCCGGAACCGTAGGCGATCATGTCGTGCGGCATGCGGTGGGCGGAGACCACGTCGGCCTCGTAGGGCACGCCGAACTCGTCCAGGGCCTCGGCGGCGGCCTTCATCGTGGGCCAGTCCGAGTCGCTGCCCATCACCACGCCGACCACGGGGTCTGTCATGCGCGCTCCTTGAGGGAGGGGCCCCAGCGCAGGTAGTCGGCCGCGTGCCGGGCGCGTTCGCGGACCTCGTCCAGGTCGTCGCCGAGCGCGGTCACGTGGCCGATCTTGCGTCCGGGACGGACCTGCTTGCCGTACATGTGCACCCGGACGCCCGGATCGTGCGCCATGACGTGCACGTACCGGAAGTAGACGTCCGGGTCGTCGCCGCCGAGCACGTTGACCATGACCGCGTACGGGGCGGTGGCCTCGGTGGAGCCGAGCGGCAGGTCGAGGACGGCCCGCACGTGCTGCTCGAACTGCGAGGTGCGGGCGCCCTCGATCGTCCAGTGCCCGGAGTTGTGCGGCCGCATCGCCAGCTCGTTGACGACCAGGCCGGAGTCGGTCTGGAACAGCTCGACGGCCAGCAGGCCGGTGACGCCGAGGTGCTCGGCGATGTCCAGGGCCAGGCGCTGGGCCTCGGCGGCGGTGTCCTCGTCCAGGCCGGGCGCGGGCGAGACCACCTCGTGGCAGATGCCGTCGCGCTGGACGGTCTCCACGACCGGGTAGGCGGCGCCCTGGCCGTAGGGGGACCGGGCGACCAGCGCCGCCAGCTCCCGCCGGAAGGCCACGTGCTCCTCCACGAGGAGGTCGACGCCCTCGCCCAGCAGCCGGTCCACCAGCTCGGCCGCGTCGCGGTCGAGGGCGTCCAGCACCCAGACGCCCTTGCCGTCGTAGCCGCCCCGGGTCGCCTTGAGCACCAGCGGCAGGCCGTGCTCGCGGGCGAACGCCTCCAGGAACGCCGACGGCGCGCCCGAGGGGACGCGGGCGAACGCCGGGCACGGCGCCCCGAAGGACGTCAGGCGCTCGCGCATGACCAGCTTGTCCTGGGCGTGCAGCAGGGCGGCCGAGCCGGGTCGACAGGCCGTGCCCGCCTCCTCCAGGGCCTGGACGAGCTCCTGGGGGACGTGCTCGTGGTCCCACGTCAGCACGTCGCAGTCCTTGGCGAAGGCGCGCAGGTCGTCCAGGGAGCGCTCGTCGCCGATCCGGACGTCCGCGCTGACCTGCGCCGCCGAATCGCCGGGGTCGCGGGCGAGCACCCGCAGCGGCACGCCGAGCGAGATCGCCGCCTGGTGGGTCATGCGGGCCAGCTGGCCGCCGCCCACCATGCCGACAACCGGCGTCTGAGCTGGATTCTTCACGTGGAGAAGGCTATAGGGACGCGGCGGGCGAACGAACGCGGCCGGTCCGGCGTCCAACGGTGCGTGATGTCTCTCGCCGGGGGCAGGTATCGAGCCGGGTGCCGTGATCGTCCGAGTGCAGCCGTCTCACCGGCACCATGCGTCTATTCTCGTTCTGGCCCCGGTATGAGCGCGGGGCTCCGGGCCCCCCGCCGGTGAGCCCGATCCCAGTGTCCGAGGTCCGGAAGGACGGTTTCCCTTCGTGAGCCTGGTCGCCAACCTCTACCGACGTTTCAAGCACGTCGTGCACGAGCTCGCGAAGTTCGGCAGCGTGGGCGCCGCGGCGTTCGTCATCACGTTCGCCGTGGGCAACGCGCTGCACACCGGCCTCGGCATGGGCCCGCTGTCGTCCAACGGCATCGCGACGGTGGTGGCGACCACGTTCGCGTACCTGGCCAACCGCTACTGGACGTTCCGGCACCGCGACCGCACCGGGCTGGGCCGCGAGTACGTGCTGTTCTTCGCGTTGAACGGGGTCGGCCTGGTGATCACGCAGTTGGTCATCGGGTTCACCTACTACGTGCTGAGGCTGGACGGGGCGCTGGCCTACAACGGGGCGCTGGTCATCGGCACCGCGCTGGCGACGCTGTTCCGCTTCTGGTCGTACAAGAAGTGGGTGTTCCTGCCCGCGAGCGCGCCGCAGGTGGACCCGGCCTCGGGCCTGCCGGAGGCGGGTGCGACACCCGGCCCCGGTCAGGCGGCCGCCGGTGCGGCTCCGGTCGGCGGGGCGCCCGTCAACGGCTCCGGCCACCAGGTCCAGCACCCGGTGAACGGGCACGCGGCCAATGGGCCCGTCAACGGGCACACGGCCAACGGGCTGGCCAACGGGAAGGCGGCCAACGGGCGGAAGACGACCGTCAGACAGGGCCGCTGACCACCCGTTCCTCGGCCAGCCTGGCTTCCGACGCCTGCCGCAGGAACACCCCGAACACCGCCGGACGGGCCTGGATCAGCTCCAGCCGCCCGCCGTCCACCACCGCCAGCGACCGGGCCAGGTACAGGCCCAGGCCGGTGCCCTTGCCGCTGGTGACGCTGCGTTCGAAGATGCGGGCCTCCAGTTCGGGCGGGATGCCCGGGCCCTCGTCGCCGACCTCGACCACCACCGAGTTCGCCCCCGGCTTGGTGGTGATGGTGACGGTGCCGCAGCCGTGCACCAGGGAGTTGTCCAGCAGCGTGGCGACGATCTGGGACAGCCCCTCCGGGCTGGTCATGCCGACCAGGCCGGTGTGCCCGGTGATGCGGATGTCGCGTCCGGCCCGGCGGAAGATGGGGCGCCACTCCTCCACCTGCTGGGCGATGATGTCGTCGATCCGGGTGGGCACGGCCGCTCCGGTGCGGTCGTGCCGGGAGCGCGCCAGCAGCTGCTCGACCACCGCGACCAGCCGTTCGGCCTGCGCGACGGCGGCCGCGCCCTCCTCGCGCACCACGTCGGGGTAGTCGGCGGCCTCGATCATCTCCTCCAGCCGCATGGACAGCGCGGTCAGCGGGGTGCGCAGCTGGTGGCTGGCGTCGGAGGCGAACTCCCGGCTGGCCGCCAGCAGGTCGGCGATCCGCACCGCGCTGCGGTCCAGGACCTCGGCGACGCGGTCGACCTCGGGGATGCCGTACCTGCGGCGGCGCGGCCGGGCGTTGCCGCTGCCCAGCCGGTCGGCGGTCTCGGCCAGGTCGATCAGCGGCAGGGTGAGCTTGCGGGCCTGGACCATGGCCAGCCCCACGGTGACGGCGACGCCGAGCGCGGCCAGGCCGCCGATCAGCGCCAGCTGGCGCAGCGCGGCGTCGCGCACCTCGCGGGCCTCCTGGGAGACCTGCACGTGCGTGCCGCCGGCGTCGGCCGAGGCGGTCAGCAACCCGGCGTCGCTCGGCGGCCGCGCCCCCGCCGTCACCACCTGGTTGCCCGGCAGGGTTATGGTGATGTACCGCCCCGGATACTCCTGGGCGATCTTCTGCGTGGTGATCGGCTGCTTGGACTCCAAGCTGAAGCCGACGCCGCCGAGGATGGACGCGGCCTCGCGCTCCAGCGACTGCCGGGCCTCCTCATAGATCAGTTTGTGCGTGGCGTAGGCGAGGGGTATGCCGAGCAGCAGGATCGCGACGATCGCCACCGCGAGCGTCGACAGGAGCAGCCGGCGCCTCATCAGGGCTCCTTAGGGGACGAAGCCAAGATCACGCGGTCCCTCCTCCGCACGGACTGTCGCGGGGCCGCCTCGCCCCGGGCGAGGGCGGCGCGCATCGCGGGCGTGCCGGACCGGCGGCGCACGGGAGCGCCGGGCGGCTCGGGGCCGGCCGACCGCAGAGCACGGCCGTAGGCGGCCGCTCCCTCCGGCGAGGCCGCGCACCCGGACACCGGCTGCGGGCCCGCCGGGCATGGTCCGACCGGCGGGCCCGGCGCGGACGACAGAACCGCATGCCCATGGCGGCCGGTCTAGTCGCCGCGTTCGAACCGGAAACCGACCCCCCGCACCGTGGTGATGTAGCGGGGGCTGCCGGCGTCGTCCCCCAGCTTGCGGCGCAGCCAGGAGATGTGCATGTCGAGCGTCTTGGTGGACCCCCACCAGTTCGTGTCCCATACCTCCCGCATGATCTGTTCGCGGGTCACCACCTTGCCCGCGTCGCGCACCAGCACGCGCAGCAGGTCGAACTCCTTGGTGGTGAGCTGGAGCTCCTGGTCGCCCATCCATGCGCGACGCGACTCGGCGTCGATCCGCACTCCCTGCACTATCGGCGTCTCGGTGCTGCCGCGGCGCAGCAGTGCGCGCACCCGCGCCAGCAGTTCGGCCAGCCGGAACGGCTTGGTGACGTAGTCGTCGGCGCCCGCGTCGAGGCCGACGACGGTGTCCACCTCGTCGGCGCGGGCGGTGAGGATCAGGATGGGCACGCCGTGGCCCTCGGCGCGGACGCGGCGCGCCACCTCCAGGCCGTCGAGCTCGGGCAGGCCGAGATCGAGCACGATGAGGTCCACGCCTCCCCCGAGCGCCCGCTCCAGCGCCTGCGGACCGTCCGGGCTGACTTCCACGGTGTACCCCTCGCGCCGCAGCGCGCGGGCCAGGGGCTCGGAGATGGACGTGTCGTCCTCGGCGAGCAGTACTGAGGTCATGAGTCGATCGTATGACCATTCATGAACGTTTCCCGGCACCCGCCACGCTCTTGACCTGCGGTTTGCCACACGTAGTACATCCTCGAACACGGATGAAGCACAACCAACCCGGAGGTATTCCGACGTAACGACTCGTGACGAGAGTGTCACCGGGCGCTTCCGTCACTCCGGGTCGCGCGCGCGGACGCGTGGGGCGGCCGCCGTGGGGCAGGCGGGGTCGGGGTGACTCGCGGGACGGGATGAGGCGTCATGTCGGTGGCCCGCCCGGGACACCGGCCCGCCGGGACGCCGCAACGCCGGATGGCGGTGACCGTTTCACCCCATCTGCCATAAATTGCCAGGTCAACGGACGGTCGAGGCGCCGGCGTGAGGCGCCTCACGCCGCCGGGAGGCCCGCCGGAAGCCACTGAAAGCGCCGGAGCCGCACGGAAAGGCCTCGGCGCATGCTGCGGTCGCACCGATGCCGCGAGCGGGCCTGTACGAGGCGCTGAGACGCTCGAGGTGGTCGCGACACTCGAAATGATCAGCGGTTTCGCGTCGTCCGGATCGCGCGGCGCGCCGCCCGGCCGGGGTCCGCCGCTCGCCGAGAAGGCTCCGCCCCTCTCCGTCAGACGCGGCGGAGCACCTGGACCGACCGGGCCTCCACCGCCACGTTCTCGCCGGCCTTCACCACGGGGGCGTCCTCCTCCGCCAGCATGGGGTCGGCCGTGTCCAGCACCTTGGACCACTCTTCTCCGTAGCGGACGGGCGGGATCCTGAACGCCAGGTCGCCGCCGCGGGCGTTGAACAGCAGCAGGAACGAGTCGTCCGCGATCCGCCGACCGCTCCGGTCGGGCCCGCCGGCGGTCGCGCCGTTCAGGAAGGCCTGCAGCGCCGCGGCGTCGTCGGTGTGCCAGTCCTCGCCGGTCATCTCACGTCCGCCCGGGGTGAACCACAGCAGGTCGGGCAGGGCCGCACCGCCCGGCGCGCCGTGCTCCCGCGCCGCCGAGGCGTCGCGGCCCTCGGGGAGGCGAAGCCGCCGGAACACCGGGTGGCGCGCCCGCAGCGCCGACAGCCGCCGGGCGAAGTCCAGCAGCGGGAACTGGTCGAGCAGCGCGTCCCAGTCGATCCAGGTCAGCTCGTTGTCCTGGCAGCAGGCGTGGTTGTTGCCGTACTGGGTGCGGCCCAGCTCATCGCCGTGCGACAGCATCGGCACTCCCTGCGACAAGAACAGCGTGGCGAGCAGGTTGCGCTTCTGGCGTTCGCGCAGGGCGAGGACCTCCAGGTCGCCGGTGGGTCCCTCCTCGCCGCAGTTCCACGAGCGGTTGTCGCCGGTGCCGTCCCGGTTGTCCTCGCCGTTGGCCTCGTTGTGCTTGCGGTCGTAGGAGACCAGGTCGTGCAGGGTGAAGCCGTCGTGGCAGGTGATGAAGTTGATGGAGGCGAAGGGCCTGCGGCCGTCGTCGGCGTACAGGTCGCCGGAGCCGGCCAGGCGGGAGGCGAATGCGGGCAGGCTGCCGGGCCGTCCGCGCCAGAAGTCGCGCATCGTGTCGCGGTACTCGCCGTTCCGCTCGGTCCACAGCGGGGGGAAGCCGCCGATCTGGTAGCCGCCCTCGCCCACGTCCCACGGCTCGGTGATCAGTTTGACCTGGGAGACCACCGGGTCCTGCCGCACCAAGTCGAGGAACGCCGCCAGCCGTTCCGCGTCGTGCAGCTCGCGGGCCAGCGCCGGGGCTCGGGCGAAGCGGAACCCGTCGACATGCATCTCCGCCACCCAGTACCTCAGCGAATCCATGATCAGCTGGAGTACGTGGGGGCTGCGCATCAGCAGGGCGTTTCCGGCCTCGGTGGCGTTCGCGTAGTACCGGGGGTCGCCGTCCGCCAGGCGGTAGTAGGAGGCGTTGTCGATGCCGCGGAACGACAGGGTCGGCCCCAGGTGGTCGCCCTCGCCGGTGTGGTCGTAGGCCACGTCGAGGATGACCTCGATGCCCGCCTCGTGCAGCGCCCGCACCATCGCCTTGAACTCCAGCACCTGCTCGCCGCGCGAGCCCTCGGAGGAGTACTCGTTGTGCGGGGCGAAGAACCCGATGGCGTTGTAGCCCCAGTAGTCGCGCAGCCCCCGCCTGAGCAGGCGCCCGTCGTGCACGAACTGGTGGACGGGCAGCAGCTCCACCGCGTTCACCCCAAGGTCGGTGAGGTGCTCGATCATCGCGGGGTGGCCCAGCCCGGCGTAGGTGCCGCGCAACTCGGCCGGGATGCCGGGGTGGCGCGCGGTCAGGCCCTTGACATGCGCCTCGTAGACGACCGTCTCGTCGTACGGGATGCGCGGCGGACGGTCGTCACCCCAGTCGAAGCGCGGGCAGACGACCACCGAACGCATCATGTACGGGGCGGAGTCCAGGTCGTTGCGCGACCACGGGTCGCCGAAGCGGTAGCCGAACAGCGCCTCCGGGCCCTGACCCTCGCCCCAGGCGACGGAGCCCTCCACCGCCAACGCGTAGGGGTCGAGCAGCAGCTTGCGGGGGTTGCAGCGGTGGCCGCGCTCGGGTTCGTACGGCCCGTGCACCCGGAACCCGTACCGCTGCCCGGGCATGACGCCCGACAGGTATTCCTGCCAGACGAACGCGTCGCCCCGCGGCAGCTCCCAGCGGATCTCTTCGTCGTCCTCGTCGAACAGGCACAGCTCCACCCGTTCGGCCGCGCCGGAGAACACCGCGAAGTTGGTTCCTACACCGTCGAAGTGGGCGCCGAGCGGGTACCCGTCGCCTGGCCGCAGGCTGTCCACTGCCCCTGCCCTCCCGTGGTCGCCGTCGGGATGCTTCCCGCTGGGGGATGGGTCACACCGGCCGGGACGGCCCTGGTCAGACCGGACATCTTTCCGCTACCTTAGGCATGCCTTACCTTATTGAGGGCAGCCTTACCGCGGGCACCGCCCGGTGCCGCGCGGATCGGAGAGGTCAGCGAGGAAGGTCCCCGCCCCATGTACGTCTGCATCTGCCACGCCGTCACCGAAGACGACGTGCGCGGCTGCCTGGCGCAGGGGGCCTGCACGGCACGCGAGGTCCGCGCCGCCTGCGGCATGAAGCCCGGCTGCGGCGCCTGCACCAAGCGGCTCTACGGCCTCATCCGGCAGCACGGCACCGAGACCGACGACGAAAGGAGGACGGCCCGGCCGACAGCAGCCTGAGCGAGCCTTCCACGTCACCCCGTACGGCCCGGATGTCCCGTATGGGGGTTCAGTGCTGTCCAAGATGAGGCAGATCGTGCGACCATGGTCCCCATGGAAGGCGACAAGGACATCATCGGCCTGCTCAACGAGCAGCTCACCGCGGAGCTCACCGCCATCAATCAGTACTTCCTGCATGCCAAGATGCAGGAGAACTGGGGCTATACCCGGCTCGCCCGGCACACCCGGGAGGAGTCGATCGACGAGATGCGGCACGCCGAGCGGCTGACCGACCGCATCCTGTTCCTGGAGGGCCTGCCCAACTACCAGAAGCTCAACACGCTGCGCATCGGCCAGACGGTCGTCGAGCAGCTGCGCGCCGACCTGCAGATCGAGCTGGAGGCCGTGGCGCGGCTGCGGCCCGGCATCGAGCTGATGCGCTCGCGCGGCGATGTGACCTCCGCCCGTATCTTCGAGGAGATCCTCGCCGACGAGGAGGAGCACATCGACTACCTGGAGACCGAATTGGCCCTCGTCGAGTCGCTCGGCGAGCAGAACTACCTGCTGCGGCTGACCGACGCGCCCGGCGAGAACACGACCAGCCCGAATTGATGCCCGCTTCCACGCCGCCCAGGGGACCGCTTCGGCACCGTCCCCGGGCGCCCCGCAGCGGACCCCTCCGGCGATCGTGCCGTGTCGCGATCAGGTGTGCGGGCGAGACGGGCGGGAGCCGTTGGCGGACATGCGGCGCAGCACGTAGGGCTGGATGATGCCCAGGCCGCGGACGGGGCGGCGGACGATCCGGGTGGTCTGGAAGGCCGGCACGTCCCGCAGCTCGGCCGCCAACTCGGCGTCGATCACCACGGTGCCGGGGCGCGCCAGCGAGGTCAGTCGGGCGGCGCGGTTGACGGTGGTGCCGAACACGTCGCCCATCAGCGGCAGCACCGGTCCGAAGGCCACGCCCACCCGCACGTCCGGAACCTCGGTCTCGTCCTTGACGGCGGCGGCGATGCTGAGCGCGATCTCCGCCCCGACGGCCGGGTCCTCGGCGCAGAACAGCACCTCGTCGCCCAGCGTCTTGACCAGCCGCCCGCCGCAGGAGGCGACGATGTCGGAGGCGGTCTCCTCGAACCGCTCGACCACCCGCGCCAGCTCCAGCTCCTCCAGCTCCCGGCTGACCTGGGTGAAGGACACCATGTCGGCGAAGCCGACCGTGATGGGGCTGCGGGCGGCGGGCGCGTCCGGGTCGGACTCGCGGCCGTCGCGGGTGGCGGCCGACGCCAGCGCCCGGGTGCCGGCGGCGGCCAGCTGCCGCCGCCAGGCGTGCACGACCAGAGGTTCGAAGTCGTCGAGGTACTTGTCGGCGATGTCGACGATCGACCGGATCGCCTCGGCCGACGGCGCCTCGCCGGGGTCGGCCCCCCGCATCATGCTGGTCAGCAGGTTGATCTGCCATTCGGCCAGGCGCGCCATGGTCTGCCCGAAGGCGCGCACCATGCGCACGACCGAATCCTCGTCCAGCACCCCCTCGTCCATCAGCCGCCGCAGCCTGGTCAGCGCGGCGACGTCGCCCTCGGTGTAGGCCACGGCCTCGTCCGGCATCGAGGGGTAGCCGAAGGCCTTCCACACCCGTCCGGAGAACTCGCGGGTGACGCCGGACAGCCGCACGGCGTCGACGCGGGTGTAGCGCAGCTGCCCGCCGAGCAGGAGTTCCTCGACCTCCTTGGGGTCGGGCAGCCCGGGGTCGGGCAGCTCATCCGGCAACCCAGCAGACATCTCCCTAGCCCTCCGCCTGCCGGCGACGTCGCGGGACGTCAGCGGCGGTTCGTGGTGCGCTTACGGTACGCCTCCTCCGCGCAATATCGTGGCAGACGGGTTCCGGGAAGGGGCCATCGGTCCGGCAAAGACCTGGCTTGTCCGCTTCATTGCCATTCCTGGGAAGTCGGGGGAATTGTCACCGAACGTGGACCACGTCCCCGGCGCTGACCACCCGGTCCCCGCCGTCGGCGGCGACCACCAGGCACCCGGCGGCGTCCACGTCCCGGACGGTTCCGGTCAGCACCTCATCGCCCGGCAGCATGACCCGGACCGGCCGGCCGAGCGTGGCGCACAGCCGCTTGTAGGCGGTGCGCAGGCCGCTGCGCTCGGGGTCGCCGTCCAGCGCGTGCCAGTCGCGGTACCAGCCCTCGAACTCGCGCAGGATCGCGCGCAGCAGCGGCGCCCGGTCGCTGAACGAAGCCCCCTCGATCAGCAGCGACGTCGCGGTGGGCACCGGCAGCTCGTCCTCGCGCAGGCCGACGTTCAGCCCGACGCCGACGATCAGCGCGTCGTCCACCTTCTCCACCAGGATCCCGGCCAGCTTGCGCTCCCCGACCAGCAGGTCGTTGGGCCACTTCAACCGCACGTCCACCGGCTGCTCGGCGTCCGCGCCCGACCCGCCGCCCGACCCGCCGCCCGACTCGCCGTCGCCGATCCGCTGCGCGGCGGGGGGCGTCCAGGCGGTCATGTGCCGCACCGCCGTCGCCACCGCCACTCCCGTCAGCAGCGGCACCCAGCCCAGCCGCGCCGCCCCGACCTGCGGGCGCAGCAGCAGCGAGAACATCAGCCCCGAACGCGGCGGCGCCGACCACGGCCGGCCCAGCCTGCCGCGCCCGGCCGTCTGCATCTCGGTGACCAGCACGGTCCCCTCCGGCGCGCCCTCCCGCGCCAGCGCGGCCAGATCGGCGTTGGTGGACCCCGTCTCGGGGACGACACGCACGCCCGTCCACAGCGCGCCCGGCCGCACCAGCAGCCGGCGCAACGCCCCCTCGTGCAGCGGCGGCCTGCCGAGGTCGCTGTACGGTGACTCGCTCACCACTCCATCCAACCGCAACCCTGCGATCGCCAGGAGGAGCCGGGGGTTTTAGAGTGCTCGCGTGGACGGAGTGACGTTGCGGCAGGATGAGGCGAACCCGCACGTGGCCGAGATCGTGCTCGACCGGCCGGAGGCCCTGAACGCCATCTCCACGGCGCTGGCGCGGCGCCTGGCCCAGGTGTGCGCCGAGGTGGCGGCCGACTCGTCGGTGCGCGCGGTGGTGCTGAGCGCGGCGGGCGACAAGGCGTTCTGCGTGGGCGCCGACCTCAAGGAGCGCAACGGCATGACCGACGACCAGCTGCTGGCGCAGCGGCCGGTGCTGCGCGCCGCCTTCCGCGGCGTGCTCGACATGCCGCAACCGGTGGTGGCGGCCGTGCACGGGTACGCGCTCGGCGGCGGCTGCGAGTTCGTCCTGTCGTGCGACCTGATCGTGGCCGACGAGACCGCGGTGTTCGGGCTGCCCGAGGTGACCGTCGGGCTGGTCCCCGGGGGCGGCGGCACCCAGCTGGCGGTGCGCCGGCTGGGGGCGGGACGCGCCGCCGACCTGGTGCTGACCGGGCGCCGCCTGGGCATCGACGAGGCCGAGGCCTACGGCCTGGTGGACCGGCGCGTCCCCGCGGGCTCGGCCCGGCAGGAGGCGCTGGCGATCGCGGCGACGATCGCGGCGAACTCCCCGACGGCGGTGCGGGCGGCCAAGCGCGCCATGCGGCTCGGCAGCGGCGTCGGCCTGGACGCCGGGCTGGACATCGAGGAGAACGCCTGGCGGTCGGTGGCCTTCTCCCCCGACCGCCGCGAGGGCATCGCCGCGTTCAACGAGAAGCGCAAGCCGAACTGGCCCAGCTGACCCCCCGGGGGCGACGCCTCTGAAGGCCCTGGCCTCAGCCGGTGTTCTGACGCCCCCGAAGGCCCCTGGCCTCAGCCGGTGTTCTGCAGGCCCGCGGCCACGCCGTTGACCGACAGCAGCAGCAGCTCCTCCAGGCGGGTGCGCTCGGCGTCGTCCTCAACGCCGTCGCGCAACGCCTTGAGGGCGCGCAACTGCAGGTGGGACAGCGCGTCCACGTACGGGTTGCGCAGCTCGACCGCGCGCGACAGCACACGCCGGTTCGCCAGCAGCCGCTCGTGCTCGGTGACCGCCAGCACCAGCGACCGGGTCCGGTCGTACTCGGCCAGCACCGTCTCGGTCAGGTCGGGCCGTCCGCCCAGCGCCAGGTAGCGCTCGGCGATGGCGCGATCGGTCTTGGCCAGGCTCATCTCGGCGTTGTCGATGAGCGAGGCGAACAGCGGCCAGGACCGGTACGCCTCCCGCAGCTCGTCCAGGTGCCGCCCGTTGTCGGACACGGCCGCCAGCCCGCTGCCCAGGCCGTACCAGCCGGGCAGGTTGACGCGGGTCTGCGTCCAGGCGAACACCCACGGGATGGCCCGCAGGTCCTCCAGGCCCCGGGCCGCCTTGCGGCGCGCCGGACGCGACCCGATGCGCAGCTCGGCGATCTCCTCCAGCGGGCTGACCCGGCCGAACCACGCGGCGAACCCGTCGGTCTCGATCAGCCCCCGGAACGCCGCGCGCGCCGCGTCGCTGATCTTGTCGGCCAGCGGGCGGAACCGGGCGGCGGCGGCGCGGGCCCGCTCCTGCACCGCGTCGGTGGACGCCAGCAGCACCGCGTTGGTGACCTGCTCGATGTGCCGGCGGGCGATCTGCGGATGCCCGTACCGGGCGAAGATCACCTCGCCCTGCTCGGTGACCTTGAAGCCGCCGGCGACCGACCCGGGGGCCTGCGCCAGGATCGCGCGTCCGGCCGGGCCGCCGCCGCGGCCCAGCGACCCGCCGCGGCCGTGGAACAGCGTCAGCCGCACGTCGTTGCGGGCCGCCCACGCCACCAGGGCCTCCTGCGCGTCGTACAGCCGCAGCGTGGCGGTGGTGGGGCCGAGCTGCTTGGCCGAGTCGGAGTAGCCGAGCATCACCTCCAGGCGGCGGCCGGTCTGCTCCAGCCGGGCCCGGACGGCGGGGATCTCCAGCATCCCGTCCAGCACGGCCGGGGCGCGCTCCAGGTCCTCGCCGGTCTCGAACAGCGGAATGACGTCCAGCACCGGCGGGGCGTCCAGGGACGCGGCCAGCTCGTGCACGGCGGCGATGTCGGCCGCCGAACGGGTGAACGACACGATGTAGCGGTGGCAGGCCCGCACCCCGAAGCGGCTCTGGATCCACGCCACGACCCGCAGCGTGTCGAGCACCTCCTCGGTCATCTCGCTCAGCGGGCCGCCCGCGCGGACCTCGGCCAGCGCCCGCTCGTGCACCTCCGAGTGCTGGCGGATCTCCAGCTCGGCCAGGTGGAAGCCGAACGTCTCGACCTGCCACACCAGATCCTGGACGCGGCCGTAGGCCTGGCGCACCGCGCCCGCCGCGGCCAGGGAGTCCTGCACGACGCGCAGGTCGTCCAGCAGCTCCTCGGGCGACCCGTAGGCCAGGTCGGCGTCGCGTTCGCGGGTGGCGGCCAGGCGTTCGGCCGCGTACAGCAAAAGCTGCCGGTGCGGCTCGTCCGGCGACCGCTTGGCGATCTCGGCGAACCTGCCGGGGTGGGCGGTGCGCGCGGCGGCCAGCCGGTCGCGCAGCGCCGCCGACGGCGGGGTGGTGGACGTGTGGACGGTCAGTTCGCGGCCGATCCGGGCGCAGGTGTTCTCCAGCGCCCGCAGCACGTGCTCGGACTGGATCGCGATCGCGTCCCGGGTGACCCGCGCCGTCACGTACGGGTTTCCGTCGCGGTCGCCGCCGATCCAGCTGCCGAAGCGCAGGTAGGGGCGGGCCAGCGGGGGGCGGGCGCCGGTCGCGGGGTCGAGCGCGGCGTCCAGCGTGCGGTAGACGCGCGGCAGCACCCGGTAGATCGTCTCGTCGAACGCGGCCATCGCGGTGCGGACCTCGTCCAGCGGGTCCATCTGGGTGCGGCGGCGCAGCGCGGTGCGCCACAGCAGGTCCACCTCCTCGCGCAGCCGCCGCTCCAGGTCGGCGCGGTCGCTTGCGCCCGGGTCGGCGTTCAGCGCGGTCAGCAGGTCGCTGATCCGCTGGATCGCGGTGACCACGGCGCGGCGGCGCGCCTCGGTCGGGTGGGCGGTGAAGACCGGCCGGAACTCCAGGTCGTCCAGCACGGACGGCCGTCGGCCGTCCGGGCCGCCGGCGATTTCCTCGACCGCCGCGGCGATCGAGCCGGGCACCGGGGCGTCCCCGCCGGTGTCGCGCTCGCGCAGCGTGCGGATGCGATGGTGCTCCTCGGCCAGATTGGTCAGGTGGAAGTAGACGGTGAACGCGCGGGCGACCTGCTCGGCCCGTTCCAGGGACCAGCCGTCGACCAGCGCGGCCACCTCGTCGATGCCGACCTCGCCGCGGCGCGCGCCGATCACCGCGTGCCGCAGCCGCTCGACGTCGTCCAGCAGCTCCCGGCCGCCGTACTCGACCAGGCTGTCGCCCAGCATGGAGCCGAGCAGCCGCACGTCCCGGCGCAGCGGCTCGGGCATGTCCTGACGGAGGGTGTCCCGCGTGTTCGTAGCCACGTCGCCCAGCGTAATGAGCGGCCCGCGGCCCGCTCGCCACCAGGGCGTTCGTTACCCGCCGGGGCGGCGTGCGGCGGGCGGGCGCCCCGCCCGAATCCGGGATCCGGCGGCCGGTTAGTCTGACCCGCATGGCGATGGAAGCTCCGGAACCAGCGGTCGACATCGACGTCCACACGACCGCCGGGAAGATCGCGGACCTGGAACGCCGCCGTTACGAGGCGGTGCACGCGGGGTCGCAGCGTGCGGTCGAGAAGCAGCACGCCAAGGGCAAGATGACCGCGCGCGAGCGGATCGACGCGCTGCTGGACCCGGGCTCGTTCGTGGAGTTCGACGAGCTGGCCCGGCACCGCTCCACCAACTTCGGGATGGAGAAGAACCGCCCCTACGGCGACGGCGTGGTCACCGGCTACGGCACCATCGACGGCCGGCATGTGGCGGTCTTCAGCCAGGACTTCACCGTCGCGGGCGGCTCCCTGGGCGAGGTGTTCGGCGAGAAGATCACCAAGGTGATGGACCACGCGCTGAAGACCGGCTGCCCGGTGATCGGCATCAACGACTCCGGCGGGGCGCGCATCCAGGAGGGCGTGGTCGCGCTCGGCCTGTACGCCGAAATCTTCAAGCGCAACGTGCACGCCTCCGGGGTGATCCCGCAGATTTCGCTGGTCATGGGGCCGTGCGCGGGCGGCGCGGTGTACTCCCCGGCGATCACCGACTTCATCGTCATGGTCGACAAGACCTCGCACATGTTCATCACCGGGCCGGACGTCATCAAGACGGTCACCGGCGAGGAGGTGACGTTCGAGGAGCTCGGCGGCGCGCACACGCACAACACCCGCTCGGGCGTGGCGCACTACCAGGCGTCCGACGAGGAGGACGCCTTCGAGTACGTCAAGGCGCTGCTGTCGTACCTGCCGTCCAACAACCTGTCGGACCCGCCGGTGTTCGAGGCGCCGGACGACGCCGACGAGACCGACCCCGAGCTGGACGCGCTGATCCCCGACTCGCCCAACCAGCCCTACGACATGCACACCGTCATCGAGCACGTGCTCGACGACGGCGCCTTCCTGGAGGTGCACGCCCAGTTCGCGCCCAACATCATCGTCGGGTTCGGGCGCGTGGAGGGCCGCGCGGTGGGCGTGGTGGCCAACCAGCCGATGCAGTTCGCCGGGACGCTGGACATCCACGCCTCGGAGAAGGCGGCCCGGTTCGTGCGCACCTGCGACGCGTTCAACGTGCCGGTGCTGACGTTCGTGGACGTGCCCGGCTTCCTGCCCGGCACCGACCAGGAGTGGAACGGCATCATCCGGCGCGGCGCCAAGCTGCTGTACGCCTACGCCGAGGCCACCGTCCCGCTGGTCACCGTGATCACGCGCAAGGCGTACGGCGGCGCCTACGACGTCATGGGCTCCAAGCACCTGGGCGCCGACATCAACCTGGCCTGGCCGACCGCGCAGATCGCGGTGATGGGCGCGCAGGGCGCGGTGAACATCCTGTACCGGCGCGAGCTGGCCGCCGCAGAGGACCCGGAGGCGCGCCGCGCCGAGCTGATCACCGAGTACGAGGACACGCTGGCCAACCCCTACATCGCCGCCGAGCGCGGCTATGTGGACGCGGTGATCAAGCCGTCGGAGACCCGGCCGTACGTGATCAAGGCGCTGCGGGCGCTGCGCGACAAGCGCCGGACGCTGCCGCCGAAGAAGCACGGCAACATCCCGCTGTGATCTCATTGGGCTGAACGGGGGTCCTTCGGAGAAAGGTGCGGCCGATGGCCGAGAACAAGCCGTTCCTTCAGGTGGTGCGGGGGGACGCGACGCCCGAGGAGGTCGCGGCCCTGGTCGCCGTGCTCACCGCGCGGGCCCGCGCCGCGGCCGCGGCGGCCCCGGCGGGGCGGCAACGCGCGTCGCGCTGGGCCGACCGGTCGCGGATGATGCGCGCACCGCTGCCGCCCAGCGGGCCGGGGGCGTGGCGGGCCAGCGGACTGCCGAGGTGACGGTTACCGGGACGACACGACCCTTCACGGACTGAAACGGCGCTTCACGGGCCGAGGTGGTGGCGCCGCGGACGCTCCGCCGGTAGCGTCGCGCGGGCTTGCCAGGGCGGGCCGGGCACGGCGCAAGCGTGTGCGGCACCCGTCCGGGGAAAAGTTGTGCCTAGAAGGAGCAGGCAGATGTAACCGTGGTTCACGCACGGGAACGGGGCCTGCACGAATAAGGTGAAAGGCCATGGCCACCTCGGAGTTCGTCCCACAGCCCGCGCGATACGCCGTGTTCGTCGACGCGGGGTACCTCTACGCGGCCTCCGGTGCCCTGCTCCTCGGCTGCAGCTCCCGCCGCGAGTACCGGGTGGCGGCCGAGAAGCTCATCAAAGCGCTGACCGACCACGCCGACGACAAGCTGCTCGGCGAGCTGCTGCGCGTCTACTGGTACGACGCGGCGCCCAAGAAGCAGCCCACCGTCGACCAGCGCGTCATCGCCAACCTGCCGCTGGTGAAGCTGCGCCTGGGCAACCTGAACGCGCAGGGCCAGCAGAAGGGCGTGGACGCCCAGCTCCGCAACGACCTGGAGGCGCTGGCCCGGCACCGCGCGATCACCGACGCGGTGCTGCTGGCGGGCGACGAGGACATGCTGCCCGCCGTGGAGGCCGCGCAGCGCTACGGGGTGCGCGTCCACCTGTGGGGCGTGGAGCCCACGCACGGCTCCAACCAGGCCGAGTGGCTGGTGTGGGAGTCCGACACCGTCGAGGTGCTGCCGGCCGACTTCCTGCGCCCGTACTTCACCAAGGCCAAGGCGCTTCCGGTGCCCGCCACCCCGCCGGACGCGGCGGCGGTGCGCGACGGGGGCGGGGCGCGCGCGCCCGTGCCGTCGCCGTCCCAGGTGTTCGCCGGGCGCACCCCGGCGGTCAAGCAGCCGGCCGCGCCGCTCGGCGCCAACCCGGCCGTGCGGCAGGGCGCGCCCGCGGCCGGCGGCGCGCACGTCAACAACCACACCGCGCCCGCGTCCGCCCCGGGCGAGAACAAGCTCGGCCCGGACCGCGACCACATGCTGGAGATCGGCGAGCACGTCGCCCAGAAGTGGATCTTCGAGCGGGGCCGGGACAACATCCGCGACCTGCTGCCCGGCCCGATCCTGCCGCCGGTTATCGACAAGGAGCTGCTGATCGAGGCCGAGAAGGAGCTGGGCGGGTCGCTGCGCCCCTACCAGGAGGCGCGCACCTGGCTGCGCGACGGATTCTGGGAGCGGGTCTACCGCGAGTTCGGAATCGGCATCGGTAAGTCCACCTAGCCGTCCCGCCGTCCCTCGTCTGCCCCGCGGTTTGAAAAACCTTGCGTGATGGCTCGGGCACGCGCAGTGCGTTCGCCGCTACAGTTCCGGCCGTGTTGGGGGGATACGCGCGAGATCACCGGCGACGTGCGGCCGCCACGGCGGTGGTGTGCGGCCTGCTGTCGGCGTGCGAGTCGCCCGTGCCGTTCTACCCGCCCGGGAAGGGCGCGCCGGACGACCCGGTGATCGGGCTGGGCGGTCCCGCCCCGGTCGTGGTCGCGTCGCGTCCCCGAGCCACCGCGAGCCCGGCGGCGGCCGACGTCTACGCGGCCACCCGCACCGGCATGCTGAGCCCCGCGACGCGTGCGCTGCCGCCCCGCCTGTACGTGCCGAACGCGGTGACGGGGGCCGTGGACGTCCTGGCGTTGCCCGGTGGACGGCTCGTCGGCCGCATCCCCGTGCCCGGGGGCGGTCGTAATGCGCGTGTCGTCCCGTCCTGGAATTTGAAGTGGCTGTGGGTCGTGGGGCGCGACGGTCTGCTCCCGGTCCATGCGCGCAGCGGACGCCGCGGGCGGGTGCGTCCCGTCCCCGGGGTGAGGGGTTTGTACTTCACCTCCCGTGGACGCGAGGCGGTGACCGTCTCCGCGCGCAGGATCGTCTTCCGCGACCCGGTCACCATGCGGGCGCGTGCGGCGCTGCGCCTGCCCTGCACCGGCACCCCGCACGCCGACCTCACCGCCGACGAGGGCACGCTCGTGCTCGCCTGCGTCCGCCCGGGCATGCTCGTCAGCGTCGACCTGGCCCGCCGCGTCACCGCCGGCACGCTGACGTTGCCGATCGGCGCCTCCCCGCAGCAAGTGCGGCTGTCCCCCGACGGCTCGCTGTTCTACGTGGCCGACGCCGTGCGAGGCGGCGTCTGGCTGGTGGACGCGGCGCGCCTGCAGGCGACCGGCTTCATCGTCACCGCACCAGGCGCGTCCGGCCTGCTGCCCAGCCGGGACGCCCGCACCCTGTACGTCCTGGGCCGCGGCGACGGCTCGTTGACCGCTGTCGATTTCGCCGCCCGCCGCGTGACCGGCCGCCGGCGCCTGCCCCGCACCGGGGCGGCGCTGGGCGGTGTCACCGCCGACGGCGCCGCGCTGTGGCTCACCGCCCCGGCCGCCGGCGCGGTGTACGCCGTCTCCCCGGACGACGGCGGCGTCACCGGCATGGTGCGGCTGGGCGGCCGTCCGGTGAACGCGCTGCTCTACCCCCAGCCGGCCCGCTACAGCCTGGGCGGCACCGCCCACTTCCGCTGACGGCCGCGCCGGAGGGGGAGGGTCAGCTGGCCTGGAGGCGCTGGGCGTAGGGCAGCAGCTCCTCGATCAGGGCCTCGGTCTCGGGCTGCAGTTCGTCGTAGGCGCTGCGGTCGAGCAGGCGGGAGCGCATCTCGTCGACGACCACGTGCACCTGGTGCTCGTCGCCGGTGGCGTGGGTGGCGCGCAGCAGGTCGCGCCACAGCCCCTCGTCGTCGTAGGCCAGACGCAGGCCGGCGCGGGCCGCGCTGACGGCGCCGCGGGCGTCGCCCTCGTCCAGGCGCAGCACGACCAGGCGGTGCGCGACGTCGATGACGCGGGCGGTCACCTCGTACTCCAGGTCGTCGGCGGCCAGCCAGGCGTACCGGCCGCGCGGCCGGTCGGCCAGCACGGGGCCGCGCACCAGGTCCAGCGCGTACGACATGTAGGCGGTCTCGGACTCCGGCTCGGCCGCCGACCGCCACACCAGCCAGCGGAACACCGCCCAGTCCACCCGCACCTCCGAGCCGAGCCGGATGCGGCCCCGCTCGTCGTAGTACAGGTTGGGGCGGCCGCGGGCGTCGCGGCCCAGCCAGTCCGACACCCGGGCGATGGACGCGTCGCGCACCCCGGCGCTGACGCCGCGCGGCCAGACCGCCCCGCCCAGCACCGTGGGGTGCACGCCGCCGGGGTGCGTGGCCAGGTAGATGAGGATCTCGGTGCACAGCTCGCGGCGGCTCTCGTCGATCGGGCCGGGCGCGTCGATCTCGATCGGGCCGAGCAGCCGGATGTCCACCGAGAACTGGCCCGTGCCGGGCGGCTCGGCCAGGCCAGGCTGGTCGGCGGAGGTCAGCAGCCGGATGTCGTCGGCCACGTCCGGCAGCGGCACCGACTCCAGCCGCGACGCGGTGTGGAACAGGTCGATCACGGCGCGGTATTGATCCTCGGGGACGAGCTGGGCGTCCACCTCGAAGCCGAGCACCCCGGCGTGCAGCCGCCCGGACGCGTCCAGCTCCCAGGTCCAGGTGGCGCCCTGCACCTCGCCCGCCACCAGGTAGCCCGCGGCCATCCGGGTGCCGGTGCGGGCCAGCGCGACCAGCCGGTCGGCCTCCCGCTCGGTCGGCTGCTCGGCCATGATCAGGTAGTGCGGCATCCACGCCTCGCCGAACACGCCGCGGCAGCGTCCGGTCAGCACCGAGTCGACGCCGGAGGCGGCCAGCGCCTGCCGCACCTCCTCGCTGCGGCCCTCCAGCTCGGGCAGCGCCTCGTCCAGGGTGTCGACGACGCGGATGCGGTCGGGTGCGATGCCGGCCAGGCCCTCGCCGAGGTCGCGGCCGAACCCGACCAGTGTGATGCGCATGTGGTCGGACCAGCGGTTGGTGGCCAGCTCCAGCGCGATCGCGGCCAGCGCGGAGCGGCGCGCGTCCGGCGGGCCGTTCAGCGCGATCAGGCCGTGCGCGGCCTCCAGGTCGACCAGGATGCGACCGGTGGGGTTGGTGCCGATCGACACCAGCCCGGGGTAGGGGGCGAGCACGTCGCCGAGGTCGGACGCCTCCAGGGCGGGCAGCGCGTCGGCGCGCAGCCGCCACACCTGCCCCTCGTCGTAGGCCTGCCAGGGGGCGGGCGGGTTGCGGTCGGCGGGCGCGATCCACAGGTCGAGGCTGGCCGGGCCCAGGTGCACGCCGTAGACGGTGGGCAGGGCGCGCCCCTCGGCGGCCATCGACCGCGACAGGTGCCGCAGCCCCAGATCCAAAAAGCGCGCGGCGTTCTCGTCGGCGCCGAACCGCAGCGCCTGCTCGGCCTGCGCGGCGGCGCCCACCGGCCGCTTGATCATGTGGCCGAACGCGCGGTGCCACATCTGCGCGCGCCGCCGCCTGCCCAGCGCGCCGAGCAGCCCGGCGGCCAGCAGCGACGCCGCGGCCAGCCCGTGCGGCCAGTCCAGGTCGAACGGCAGGACCGCGCCATCGCGGTGGCCCGGCACCTCGGCGCCGCCGGTGTCGGCGCGGCCGCCCATCTCGTTGGACGGCTGCGGCGCGGGGGTGCTCGACGCGTGCGGCGTCTCGGGCGCCTTGGTCTGGGACGGCTGCGGGGCGGGTGTCGTGGGGGTCTGGGCGGGCTTGGACGCCGAGGGCGCCGGAGCCGGTGCCTGGGGCGCGGGCGTCTGCGACGCGGACGCGTGGGGAGCCGGCGTCTGCGGGGCCTGCGTGTGAGGGGCCGACGTTTGCGGGGCGGGTGTCTGCGGGGCCGGCGTGTGCGGCGCGGGAGTCTGCGGGGCGGGCTTCTGCGGTGCGGGCTTGGACGGCGTGCCCTGCTCGGGGGCCGGGCGCGGCTTCTCCTTGGGCTTGTCGGGGACGGCGTGGCCGTGCCGGAAGTAGTCGTCCAGCTCCTCGACCGGGATGACCTTCGCGTGCTTGGCGTCCGCGGGCATCTCCAGGATCCAGCCGGGGCGGATCAGGCTGGCGATCGTCAGGCGGCTGCCGTCCGGCTGGGTGCGGCCCTTGTTGAGCGCGTAGATCTCCTTGTAGCGGCGGCCGTCGCCCAGGCACTTGTCGGCGATCTCCCACAGGCTCTCGTGGTGGCGGCCCTCCGGCGGCTGCACCCGGTAGATCTTGGTGGTGCGGGCCGAGTGCTCCGCGCCGGCGGCCTGCCCCGGGGCGGCGTGCTCGGCCGTGGCGGCGGGCGGGACGGCGGCGACCGCGGCCACCGGGCGGAACTCCTGCGTCTGCACCTGAGCGGGACGCTGCTGGTGCAGCTCCCGGCCGGAGAACGCCGGCATGATCGCCGTGGTGGCGGTGAACAGCAGCAGCGCCGTCGCCACCAGCCGGTGCACCAGCGACTGGGTGCCGCCCGCCAGCGGCACCCGCGCGGGCACGCCGATGCCGCGCACCCCCGCGTACACCTCGACGACCACGCACAGCGCGAATTGCAGCCATGCCAGCCAGACCAGATCGACCAGCACGGTGATCAGGGCGCTCTCGCCCATCCGCCCGGTGAGGTCGCCGACGCTCGGCAGCCGGTCGGGGATCGGCGAGCCGAACACCGACAGCAGCGCGTAGGGCACGCCGACCAGCAGCACGGCCAGCGCGGCGATCGCGCCCAGCGCGGCGAGCACGTCGCGCGGGCCGCGGCGCCCGCCCACCCGCACGGGTGTGCGCGTCGCCTGCCCGAGCCGCGGCGCCCGGCCGAGGCCCGGCGCTGCGCCGGTGGGGGGATCGCCTGGGAGGTTGCCTGTCCGCCGTACCGTCATCTGACCCCTATTGATCGTCTCCGCTGGTGACCGGATGGGCAGACGCCGTCGAGCTCATCGTAAACGCCCCGAACCCCGGCACGATGGACAGCAATTGCGGCCGGACCGTCAGCTGGACGGTCACCTGCACCTGCTCGGTGTCGGCAACGCAGCTGCGGCCGGTGACGTCCTCGCCGTAGGCGTCCAGCAGGTCGCAGGCGGCCACCCGCGCCCGGCCGGGATCGATGACCGGCTTCCCGGTGCGGCGCAGCGCATCGGTGTCGATCTCGTTGGCGCCCGCCCGCGCGGCCTGCTCGGCCATGTCGGCGGCGCGCTGCCGGGCGTGGATGGCCAGACCGCCGTCCACCAGCAGCCCGGCCAGCAGGAACACCGCCGGGGTGAACAGCACGACGTAGGTGGCGATCGTGCCGCGATCGCCCCGGGCTGGATGACGGCGGCTCATCCGGTGCCCCCCAGTGCGCCTCCGACGGCGTCGGTCCCCCGGTAGGTGTAGGTGTCGATCGGCGCGACCGCCCTGCCCCGCAGCTCCTTGGTGCCGGGCAGGCCGATGAACGTCAGGTCGCCCAGGTCGACGTCGCACACGATCGTGACGGCGACGCGCCCGCCCGGACGCCAGTCGCTGGTGTCGGTGTCGACGCGCGGCCCGCCGGCGCACCAGTCGTAGCCGTTCAGGTTGGCGCGGGCGGCGTCGTCGGCGAGCCGGACGGCGGCGCCCGCGCTGCGCCCCACGGACGCGGCGCGCACCGCGTCGCGTGCGGCGCCGTCCACCTGGCTCTGCGCGTCCACGATCCGGCCCGCTCCGGCCAGCAGCATGAGGAACGCCACGAAAAGCGGCGCGACCAGCACCATCTCCAGCGACATGGACCCCGCGTCGCGTGTGGCCGGATGTGGCCGCGGCTTGCTCGTCACCGGGCGCCTCCCTCGCAGGCCGTGCCCTCCCCCACGTCCGGGCGGAAGCACTCGATCGGCCCCTGCGACCGCTGCGCCACGCGGAAGGTCAGGAACGGGATGACCCGCACCGCCTCCCCGCTGACCTCCACCCAGCGCTGATCGCCGGTCTCGCCCGTCCGCACCCGCAGCCCGCTGATCAGCTGCGGGCCGATCTGGCGGACGTCGCCGGTCGCCTTGGCCACCGCCGCATCCTGCCAGCCTCCGCCGACGGGCTGGGTGCGCGCCACCCGGGCGCCCGCCTGCGCCGCCGCCAGCGCGACGTGCCGGGCGTGGTACACCATCGCGAACTGCACCACGCACAGCATGACCAGGATCAGGACGGGCGTCAGCAGCGCCCACTCCAGGGTGGACGCGCCGCCGTCGCCGCGCCCGCCGCCCGTGCGCGGCGGCACGGCCCGTGACCGGATGCGCCGTGACCGGATGCGGACGAGGGCCGGAGCGGGCATGACCGGGCGCCTCAGCCCGTCCTGATGTTGCCGGCGGCCTGCTCGACCTTCTGCTTGATCAGCACGCCGACGCCGAGCGCGATCGCGGCCAGCAGCGCCGTGATGATCGCCCATTCGATGGCCGAGGCGCCGCGGTCGCGGCCGTCGCCGGCGCGCAGCCGGTGCAGCCGGTCGCCGAGCAGCGCGCGCAGATACAGGATCGCCGGATCGTTCAGCGGATTGGTCGGTGGCATCGCTTCTCCTCGCCGGAGTCTGGGTCGGGCAGGGACGGTGGGTCGTCGGAAATCGTCGGGCGGTCATCTTCGGGCGGCATCGTCGGGCGGCATCGTCAGGCGGCCATGACCCGCATCACCGCGGGATAGGCCAGGAAGATCAGGAACGCGGCGCACAGCAGGAGCTGGGCGACGAGCATCGACTGGGACCGCTCCCCGGCCTTGCCCTCCAGCTCCGACAGCTCCCGGCTGCGCATGGACGCGGCGCGCGCCGCCAGCGACTTGCGGACCTGCGCCCCGTCGTCGGCGACCAGCGCCAGCGCGCCCGACAGGTCGCGCAGCTCGTCGATGTCCAGCTCGTCGCCGAGGCGGCCGAGCGCCTGCCAAGGCGTCTGCCCGGTGATGCGGGCGGCGGCCACCGCGTCGCGGATGCGCAGCATCGCCCAGCCCTCGCCGACGTTGGAGGCGGTCACCAGCGCCTCGGGCACGCCGCGCCCGCCCGCCAGGTTCATCGACACCAGGTCCAGGAACGCGCCGACGACGTGCCGGAAGTCCTGCCGCCGCGCCCGCGCCTCCTCCTTGAGCTGCATGTCGGGGAAGAAGAAGAACAGCACCGCGAACAGCACGCAGATCCACACCGGGACCTGGAACGACACCCCGGCGCCCAGCAGCGCGAAGTACCCCGCGACCACCGGGATGAACAGCAGCGCCGCGGCGGGCAGCAGGAACTTGGTGGCCAGGAACGCCTCCAGGGAGCGCCCCGTGATGGCCAGGTCGGCGCGCACCGACTGCAGCCGCCAGCCGCGCGCCTCGCACAGCCGCACCAGCTCGCGGCCGATGCGGGCGCGCAGCCCGCCGACCCTCTCCAGGGTCGGCGACATGCGCCGGGCGGCGTCCTCTTGGTCGCGGCGGCGGGCCGCGTCGAAGGCGGCCAGCCGCACCGCCAGCCCGGGACGCGGCGGGAACAGCGCCCGCACCAGCAGGTACAGCCCGACGCCGACCACGGCCCCCGCGAGCAGCGGGCCCGTCATGCCGTCTCCCGTCATGCCGATCCCCCTCCGCCGGCGTCCATCGCGTGCCGTCCGCGCAGCACCGCGCCGTCACCGGACGAGCCGCCCGCCCGCCACGCCGCCACCGTGGTCGGCACCTCGCCGGGGACGCCCGGCTGCGCCGTGCGGGACCTGGTCAGGAACCGTTCGGGCATCTCGTGCCGGGACAGCCGCCGCAGCCACACGAACCCCACCCCGTACAGGCCGATCACCAGCGTCAGCACCAGCTGCCCGAGGAAGTCGTCGTAGGGCCGCACGTAGTCGTGGTTGAAGACGGCCAGGCCGAGGGCCGTGCCGACGGACACGCCGACGACGATGCGGACGCTGCGGCGGGTGGAGCGCCGGTCGGCCTCGACGCGGCGGCGCATGTCCAGCTCGGCGCGGGCGGACGCGGCCAGCGCGGTGAGCATGTCGCGCAGCCCGGGGCCGCGCAGCCGCGCGTTGAGGATCAGCGCGGCGATCACCAGGTCGGCGGACGGGTCGTCCAGGTCGTCGGCGAAGCGGCGCAGCGCCTCGGGCATGGGGACGCGGGTGTGCAGCCGGTCCACCAGCGTCTCCAGCGGCCGGCGCAGCACCGGGGACGCCACCCGCAGCGACGCGGGGATGGCCTGCTCCAGGCCGACCGCCCCGGCGATCGTGTCGCGCAGCGACTCGGTCCAGGCGGCCAGCGCCTCCAGCCGCGCGATGCCGCGCCGCTCCTCCGCGGCCCCGCCCGCCAGGCTGTTCCACGCCAGCACCAGCGCGGCGGCGCCCACCGCGCCGATCGGCCAGCGTGTCACCACCAGCACGCCCGCGCCCGCGACGGCCGCCGCGGCGCCCCGCGTGGTCAGCGTGCGGACCAGTTCCTCGCGGCGCCCGCCGCGCGCCGGCCCCGGCCGGGCAGGCAGCCCGCGGATCGCGGCGACGAGCAGCAGCAGCCCGCCGCCGACCGCCGCGCCCGCGAGGACGGCGAGCAGGACGTCCGGCGAGTACACCTCACCCACCTCCCCTCGGCGCGGGGGTCACCACTGGCCTCCCAGGGAAGTGTCGTAGCCGTGCCGGGCCAGGTCGTCGGCGCAGGCGATGGGGGCGGCGGGGACGGCGACGCCGTCGCGGCCCAGCGCGAACACCTCCGACGACAGCACCCGCTGGTCGACGCCGGTGACCTCGCGGACGCTGGAGACGAACCGGCGCAGCCGCCCGCCGTTGGCGTAGTCGTTGCGCTTTTCGATGAACACCACGAAGTCGATGGCGCCCGCGATCAGCATGTGGGTGGCCTCCACCGGCAGGCGCTCCTCCGCCTGGATGGCGTAGGTGGCGATGCGGTTGAAGACCTCCATCGAGGAGTTGGCGTGGATGGTCGACAGCGACCCGTCGTTGCCCTGCGTCATCGCGTTCAGCATGGTCACGATCTCGTCGCCGAGCACCTCGCCGACGATGACCCGCGAGGGGTTCATGCGCAGCGACCGGCGCACCAGCTCGGCCATGGAGATCGCGCCCTGCCCCTCGGAGTTGGGCAGCCGCTGCTCGAACGCCACGACGTTGGGGTGCAGCTCGGGGAAGGCGTCCAGGCCGAGCTCCAGGGCGCGTTCGACGGTGATGAGCCGTTCGTGCGGCGGGATCTCGTTGGCCAGGGCGCGCAGCAGCGTGGTCTTGCCCGCATTGGTCGCCCCGGCGATCATGATGTTCTTGCGGGCGGCCACGGCGGCGCTGAAGAACCGGGCCAGCTCCTCGCTCAGCGTGCCGTTGCCGACCAGGTCGGACAGGAACACCTTGGCGAGGCGGGCGCGGCGGATCGACAGCGCGGGCCGCACCGTGACGTCCATCACCGCCGACAGCCGCGAGCCGTCGGGCAGCCGCAGGTCCAGCTGCGGGTTGGCGGTGTCGAACGGGCGCGACGACAGCCCGCTGTAGGCGGCCAGGATCTGGATCAGCTCGATCAGTTCCTCGTCGGAGTCGGCCACCGGCTCGCCCATGACCTCGCGGCCGTCGGCGTACCCGATGAACACCCGGTCGCAGCCGTTGATGTCGATGTTCTCGATCTCGGGGTCCTCCAGCAGCGGCTGCAGGCGGCCCACGCCGAACAGCGCGGCGTGCACGCCCGCCGCCAGCGCCTCCTCCTCTTCGGCGTTGGGCGGACGGCGGCCCGCGGTGATCTCGCCGCGCGCGTACTCCTCCAGCACCTGGCCGATCAGCGCCCGCGCGAACTGCCGCTCGTCCTCGCCGGACATGGGGGGCAGCCCGGCGGCCGCGTCGAGCCGGCGCTGCTGGGCGAGCCGGTCGCCCACTTCCTGGCGCAGCCGTTTGACCAGTGCGTGATCCACCTAGAGCCTCCCCTCCTGAAGCTGCGGGTCGATCGGGGCCGCCGGGCCCCGGCCGCCGGGCGGGGCCGGCTGGGCGGCGCCTGCGGGACCGTGGGCGTAGGGGGCGTCGGAGCCCGGCGCGGTGACGCGGGCGGCGAGCGTGCCGGCGATCTCGCGGGCCGAGCGGATCAGCAGGGACCGGCCGAGCCGGCCGCCCCACCGGCCCGCC
This sequence comes from Actinomadura sp. NBRC 104425, assembly GCF_030269545.1. GTDB lineage: Bacteria > Actinomycetota > Actinomycetes > Streptosporangiales > Streptosporangiaceae > Spirillospora > Spirillospora keratinilytica. The sequence continues at coordinate 62,513 of NZ_BSTN01000006.1, forward strand.
AGCAGCTCGGCGCCCTTGGGGTCGAGCGCGAGGCCGCCCAGCACCGACACCGGCGGGGGCGGCGGGGCGCCGCCCTCGGCCGCCTCGGCGCGCAGCCGCCGATGGGCGCTGGTGACGATCCGGTCGACCTCGTTGATGGAGGCGCGGAAGTCGCGCGGGTCGGCCAGCACGACGACGCCGATCGGCGGGCCGCCGCCGCGCAGTTCGCCCGCCAGCGCCGCGATGCGTTCGCGCAGGTGGGCGACCTGTTCGAGGGTGGCGCGGGTGAACAGCACGAGCATGTCGGACGCGCGGATCAAATCGAGCAGCGGGGTGCCGGCGCCGAGCCGTCCGCAGTCGGCGAGCACGTCGACGGGGGCGAGCCCGGCGAACGCCCGGGCCAGCGGGCCCCACAGCCAGGTCATGCCCCGGGCCTGCTCGGCGTTGGTGATGCCGACCAGCACGTCCAGGCCGCCGACCAGCCGCTGGCAGTGCTCGGCGATCTGGTCGGGGCGCAGGCCGCGGCGGGCGGTGGCGGCCAGGCTGAGCAGGCCGCGCGACGGGTTGAGCATGCCGGTGCGGGAGTCGTCGCCGTCGCCGGACGCCGCGGGCAGCCGGTACACCAGGTCGCCGCCGGCCTGGTCGCATTCGGCGACGAGCACCGGCCGGGGCCACACGGCGCCGAGGGCGACGGCGGAGGTGGTGACCCCCGGCGCCCCCTTGTCGGCCGCGAGCGCGATGAGTGCCACGGTCAGTTCCCGCCCGTGCCGGACGACCGCTGCTGCCCGCCCGACTGCCGGCCGCCCGACTGCCCGCCCTGCCGGCTGTCGGCCGGGTCGGGCAGCGGGCTCTGCCCGCCGTCGCCGGCCGCGGGGGACTGCGTGCCTCCCGTGTTCGGCGAGGACTGGCTGGTGCGTTCGGGTGCGGCCGCCGGCGCGGACCCCACCTGCGTGCCGTCCGGGACGAGGCCGACGGCGACGGTGCCCGCTGAGGCGGCCTGGGTGACCAGCGCGGCCTCGCCCGGCGCGACCGCCACGTCCACCGACGTCAAATCGTCGCGCAGCCGGTCGGAGGTGCCGCCGCCCACGCCGAGGACGATCGCGTTGGTGGACAGCACCGTGCCCGCGCGCGGCCCGCCGTCGGCGCCGCCGACCGCGTACAGCGCCACGCGTTTGCCGGATTCCAGGCCCCGGGCGGGGAACTGGCCGGGTTTGAGCGCCAGCCCCACCACCACGCGGCCGCGCGCGGCGTCGTCGCCCCGGCTGACCATCTCGTTGGTGAGCAGGGCGCCCTTGACCAGCGGCACGGCCGCGTACGCCTGCGTCACCCGCAGCCGCTCGGACCAGGCGATGTACGCCACGCCGGTGTCGCCGATCTGCACCTCCTCCAGCGCGGCGGCCGGGATGCGCTGCCCGGCCGCGACCGGCTGGGCGATCCGGATGGCCGACACCCGCTGGCCGCTGGCCATCACCAGATACGCGCTGGTCAGCGCACCGCCGAGGATCAGGAGCACGGCCAGGGCGGCCAGCGCGGGCTTGCGTTCGCGCGGCGCGGACGGAAGGCGCTGCCCGCCGGACGCGCCGAGACCGGACCGGCCGAGCCCGGCCGCGGCGCCGGCGCCGGTCGTCCCGCTCGCGACGGCCGACTGGTTGCTCTTCATCGCACTCGCCACGTGCTCCTTCCCGCCCCGGCGGGCGCCCGCCCCCTCGGGTCCCGCCCGCGATTCGGTGCCCCGTCCTGCGCATGGATTCCGCCGCTCTCGCCCTGGCGGATCGCCCGGCACGGCATGCCCGAGCGATCCATGCTTGCGGGACGGGCGAGGTCACGTCAATGGATTCTGCTAGGTGAAGCCGCTCCGTAACCGCACGCACCGTGATGACCAGCCGATTCTCCGGCCACTTGGGCACTTACCCGAAGTCACCAAGATCGCTGACTGCGTTCGGGAAATCGCAGGTCGGGCCGGGCGAAATGGCGCATGCTGGGATCCGGCGCCACCGCGCGGCCGCCGAAACCCGGCGGAACGCGGGTGGGTAATCTCTGACCGGCGGCGGGGCACGACGGAGGGGCTCTGTATGCGGATCTCGTTCACGGCGCTGACCGGCCGGGGCTCCCGCGACGTGATCGTCGACGTCGATTCGGACGCGACGGTCGACAGCGTCGCCCGCTCCCTTTCCGCGGCCCTGGACGCCGGCCCGGACGCCAAGCCGGACGCCAATACGACGGCGAATGAGCAGCCGATTCCCATGGTGCCGCGTTTTTCGAAAGCCGCCCGTGCCGCGGCCGCCGCGACGCCGACCGTTCCGGCGGCGGGTGTTCCGGCGGCGGGTGTTCCGGCGGCGGGCGCGGCGGCGGGCGCGGCGTCGGGCGGCGGCACGCGGCCCGCGCTATGGCTGGACGGCCGCATGCTCGATCCCAAGGCGCAGGCCGTGCGGGAGCTGCGCGAGGGCGCCGTCGTTGCCGTCGAGCAGCGCACGGCCGCCGCGACCGTGCTGGCCGAGCCGACCGGCACGGTGGAGGTCCGCGTGGTGGGCGGACCCGCCGCGGGCTCGGTGCACCGGCTCGGGCCGGGCGTGGCCACCCTGGGCTCGGGCGACGACGTGGACGTCCGCGTGGACGACCCCGCCGTGCCCGCCGTCGCGCTGCGGGTGACCGTCGACCGCCAGACCGTCCGCGTGGCCGCGTCGGCGACCGCGGTGCTCGACGGCGCGCCGCTCGACCAGGACGGCGAGTCCGCGGTGTGGGAGCCCGGCGCGCTGCTGGCCGTCGGCGCCACCGTGCTGTCGCTCGCCCCGGCCGCCGCGCCCGACACCCACCTGGAGCGGATGCCGGGCGGCGGGCTGGCGTTCAACCGCCCGCCCCGCCTGCACCCGGCCCCGCCGCCCCGGCGGCTGGAGGTGCCCAAGCGTCCCGAACGCAACCCGCGCGAGCGGCTGCGGCTGTTCGGCGCGCTGCTGTTCTCGGCGTTCGGCCTTGTCATGGCGGTGGCGCTGCGCCAGTGGTGGTGGGCGCTGTTCGCGCTGGCCTGGCCGGTGATGACGGTCGGGGAGTGGATCGGCGACCGCATGCACGGCCGCAAGTCGTACAAGAAGGCGCTGCGCGAGTACCAGCGCAAGGCCGCCGAGTTCGACGGCGAGCTGGACCGGCTGTGCCGCGCCGACCAGCAGGAGCGCCGCGCCCTGCACCCCGACCCGGCCGAGGTGCTGCTCACCGCGACCGGTCCGCGCCGCCGTCTGTGGGAGCGGCGCGTCACCGACGCCGACACGCTGCACCTGCGCGTCGGCCTGGCGGACCTGCCCGCCCGCGTGGAGCTGGTCGGCGAGACCGACGGCATCGACGTCCCCGCGGCGCGGCTGGTGCCGGTCGCGCTGCCGCTGCCCGACCTCGGCGTGATCGGCCTGACCGGCCCGCGGACGGCCTCGCGCGGCCTGGCCCGCTGGCTGGTGGCGCAGGCCGCCGCCCTGCACAGCCCCCGCGACCTGGCCATCGTCGTGCTGTGCGCCGACGAGGCCGAACGCGCCGCGGAGAACTGGAACTGGGTGCGCTGGCTGCCGCACTGCGCGCCGCGCGAGGGCGAGGAGTGCGTGGCGCTGGTGGGCAGCGACCCCGAGTCGGTGGCGCACCGCGTCACCGAGCTGGCCATCCGCGTCACCGAACGCCGCCGCGCCGCGCAGGCGTCGTCCTCGTTCTTCGGCCAGGACCGGCCGCCCGGCGACGCCGTCCCGTACAACATCCTCGTCGTGCTGGACGGGGCGCGGGCGCTGCGCCGCGTCCCCGGCATGCCGATGCTGCTGTCCCGCGGCGCCGAGTACGGCCTGTACGCGATCTGCGTGGACGACGAGGAGCGGCTGCTGCCGGAGGAGTGCACCGCCGTGGCGGCCTGGGACGGGCCCCACACCCTGCGGCTGCGCGGGCAGGGGCTGGACGCGCTCGGCCCGGTCCTGGCGGACCAGGTGTCTGCCGCGTGGGCCGACCGCGTCGGGCGCGCCCTCGCCCCCGTGCGGGACGTGTCGCGCGAGGACGCCGAAGACGCCATCCCCGCCTCGGCCCGGCTGCTGGACCTGATCGACATGCCGGACCCGTCCGCCAAGCACGTGCTCGAGGCCTGGCACCGCACCGGCGGCCGCACCACGCGCGTGCCCATAGGCATCGGCCCGGACGGGCCGTACGAACTCGACCTGCGCACGGACGGCCCCCACGGGCTGATCGCCGGAACCACGGGTGCGGGCAAGTCGGAGCTCCTGCAGACGCTCATCGCGTCTTTGGCGGTGGCCAACCGCCCGGACGAGATGACGTTCGTGCTCATCGACTACAAGGGCGGGGCCGCGTTCAAGGACTGCGCCCGGCTCCCCCACACCGTCGGCATGGTCACGGACCTGGACGGGCACGCCACCGAGCGCGCACTCGAGTCGCTGTCGGCGGAGTTGCGCCGCCGCGAGGAGATCCTGCTGGGCGCCGGGGCGAAGGACATCGACGACTACCACGAGGGCGGCGGCGGCACGCTGCCCCGGCTCGTCCTGGTCATCGACGAGTTCGCCGCGTTGGTGACGGAACTGCCCGACTTCGTGGCGGGCCTGGTCGACATCGGGCGCAGGGGGCGCTCCCTGGGCGTGCACCTGATCCTGGCCACGCAGCGGCCCGCGGGGGTGGTCACGGCCGACATCCGCGCCAACACCAACCTGCGCATTGCGCTGCGCGTCACCGACCCGGACGAGTCCACCGACGTGCTGGACGCCCCCGACGCCGCCACCATCCCCAAGTCGATCCCGGGGCGCTGCTATGTGCGCTCCGGCGCGTCCGAGCCGTACCCCGTGCAGACCGCCCGTATCGGGGGGCGCCGCCCCGGGAGCGTCGCCGCGTCCGCCCCGACCGTCGTTCCGGTCCCCTGGCAGGGGCTGGGCCGCCCCCTGCCCGAGCCCCGCGAACCCCTGGACGATGCACCCGGCGTCACGGATCTGGCCGCACTCGTCGAAGCCGTGGACGAGGCCGCGCGCCGCGCCGGTATCGACCGGCAGCCGTCGCCCTGGCTGAACCCGCTGCCGGACAAGGTCAAGCTCACGCCCCGCACGGCCGCCGGCGGCTCCGTGGTGGACGTGCCGCCCCTCCCGTTCGGCATCACCGACCTGCCCGCGGTCCAGTCGCGCGAGGCGCTCACGCTGGACCTGACGTCCGGCGGCCACCTGTACATCGCCGGGTCCGCCCGGTCGGGCCGGTCCACCGCGCTGCGCACCATCGCGGGCTCCCTGGCCGGGGCGTGCTCCCCCTACGACGCGCACCTGTACGCCATCGACTGCGGCGCCAACGCGCTGCTCCCGCTCGTCTCACTGCCGCACTGCGGGGCCGTGGTGGGCCGCGACCAGCTCGACCGCGTCGAACGCCTCATCGCGGCGCTCTCCGCGGAGGTGTCCCGCCGCCAGCAGCTGCTGGCCGAGGCGGGTTTCGCGTCCCTGTCCGAGCAGCGCGCCGCCGTGGCCGCCGCCGACCGCCTGCCCTGGATGCTGCTCCTGCTGGACCGCTGGGAGGGGTTCGTCGCCGCGTTCGAGAACTACGACTACGGCCGCCTGGTGGACGCCCTGATCCGCCTGCTGCGCGAGGGCGCCTCGGTCGGCCTGCGCGCGGTGTTCACCGGCGACCGCTCCGGGCTGTCCGGGCAGGTCGCCACCGTCTTCGACCGCCGCCTCGTCCTGCGCATGGCCGACCCCAACGACTACGGGTACGCGGGCCTGCAGGAGAGGCAGATCCCCGCCGCCATGCCGCCCGGCCGCGCCCTGGAGGCCGTCGGCCCCGGGCTGCCCGTGCGCGAGTCGCAGATCGGCCTGCTCGGCGACGACCCGTCCGGCACCGCCCAAGTGGCCGCGCTCCAGGACATCGCACGCGCCTGCGTCACCCGCTACGGCCGGCTGCCCCGCAAACAGCGCCCCATCCACGTGGACGAGCTGCCCGTCCGCGTCACCTACCGCGAGGCGATGGCCCTCGACCCCGAGTTCCTGGCGCCGTCCGCGCTGTGGGCCCTGGTCGGCGTGGGCGGCGACACGCTGTCGCCCGTCGGCATCGACCTGCTCAACGAGGGCCCCGGCTTCGTCGTGGCGGGCCCGCCCCGCTCCGGCCGCTCCACCACGCTGCGGACGATCGTCCACTCGCTGCTGGACCCGTCGGTGGGCGGCGGTTTGACCCCGGTCGTGCTCATCGCCCCCCGCCGCTCGCCTTTGCGGCAGCTGGCGGGCCGCCCGGGCGTCCTCGGCGTCCTGTCGGCCGACGCCGACTCCGACGACCTCGCCGAGGCCATCGGCGAGGAGCACCGCTACGTCGTGGTGGTGGACGACGCCGAACTGCTCGACGAAACGGACCTCGACGACGCCCTGTGCGGCGTCCTGCGCACCGCCCGCGACGGCGAGCACGCCGTCGTCATCGGCGGCACCACCGAAGACCTGGGCCGCGGCTACCGCGGCTTCCTCTCCGACACCCGCCGCTCCCGCTCCGGCGTCCTGCTGTCGGTGGACTCCCCCGACAGCGGCGAGCTGTTCGGCCTGCGCCTGCCCCGCAACGCCCCCTTGGGCGGCCTCACCGGCCGCGGCCTGTTCGTGGCCACCGGCGTCACCACCCAAATCCAGGTGGCCCTGCCGCCCCCGTTGACCGGCGACGAACGCTGACCCGCGGGGCCGGGGGCAGACCCGCGCGGCTACGGGCGGAAGCGTCTGTCGACCGTCCCGAAGTCCTTGTCCATCCAGCTCTGCTGCCGCGCGAGCTTCTTGCGTTCCTTCGGCTCGGGCCTGCCCGCCGCCACGGTGAGGAACACCACCACGTAGGCGATGAGGATCGGCACGCCGAGCGCGGCGCCGGGGCGTTCGTAGACCTCCTCGACGGTGAACAGCAGCCATGTGTACGCCACCAGGGCGAACAGGCCGAATGCCACCGCCGGCCGTGAGATGTTGCGCGTTCCTTCGGCGCTGGCGACCAACCCGAGCACCAGGCACGCCACAGTGGCGGCGGCGAAGCCGGACGCGAAAACGAGGGTGACCACATCGCCGACATCAAGCTTTTCGACGTCCGCCCATTTCCGGCTGTGGTCGACGGCCTTCTCCGCCGGGAAATAGTTCCACACGCCCAGCGCCCCGGTGGCTGCCGTGCCCCATACCGCCCCTCTGATGCGCTGCCCCAGTTCGGCAGTGTCGACCGGACGGAAACCGTCCTGCTGCTGTGTCATGACGGCCTCGGCTCGCACTTGTGGATCTGTCCGAACCGCTTCTGCGCGATCCGCATGAAGGCGAACATGTCCTGCACCGCATCCCGCCCCCGCACCACCGGCGCGAAGTCGAGCCGCAACCACGGCCGCTTATCTCCACACCGGAACAAACTGATCACGTAGTTGGGGCGAGGCGTGATGCTGTCCCGCCTGGCGAATCCTATACCCATATCCGCGGGCAGCCTGTGCGCACTACCGGGATTCGACGGTTCGTTCCGTCGCAGCACTTCGTCCCCGTCTTCAAAGTCCCATTGGACGCCCAGGGGAGGCTGCCTTCCTGCCGCATGCGCGACGCAGGTGCCCGTGCTGGTCTGCGGACCTTCCCGCTGGTCGTCCAGCGGCATGGTCAGACCCGTGACCCGCCGGAACTCCGTCTCCGGCACGAGGTCGCACAGATACGGCGCGACGTCGTGGACTGGCCGCAGGTCGGGCTGTGCCGTCGGTTGCGTCTCCGGCTCACCCGTACACGCCGTCAGAGCCACCGCCATGCAGGAAAGCAGTGCAATGGAATGCCGGGACGTGGCCATCATCGCTGTCCACTCGGAAGAACGTTGAACCGTCCGTCGTCAGTGCGGTAATGACCGGACAACTGTTTGGCGCCGCGGTCGGCGGCTCCGCCCGCACGCTCCTGCAGGTCGTAGATACCGAATCGATCGCTCATCCAGTTGAGCAGCTCGTCGTATTGCCTCGGCGTCAGCGACTCCAACGGACGAATCCGCGGCGGATCGTCGTCGGTGGCGAAGGATCTCCCTTTGATCTCTTCGAGATCGATGCGGCGCTGCGTGACGACGGCCGACACGAGCATTTGGCCGAAGAGGCGTTCGATGGCCTCGGCGTTGGTGGTGGGGCGGTCTACCGCGTCGTCGGGTTTCTGCTCGAACGGCTTGGCGAGCGGGCCGGACAGCTTCTGCAGCTGCTTGGTCACCAGGGCGTTGTAGGCGATTCCCGCGAGAGGGCCGCCGCGGGTGCTCGTGGCGGTGGCGCCTATGTCTCCCATGAGTCCGATCAGGCCGGCGACCTTGTCCTGGAGGGCCTTGTTGACCGCCTCGACGCGGCCGTGCTCAGCGGCGACGGCGTGGTTGCGGGCTTCGATCAGGTGGCCGAAGATCTGGGCGTTGGCGACGACGGCCTCGGTGAGGCGGGTCCTGTCGCCGGTCGCGGCGGCCTTCTGGATGTCCACCTGGGCATGCGCGATCTGGGCGGTGAGGAGCTTGTCGAAGGCGTTGGCGTCCCGCGACAGCTCCAGCAGGAGGTAGTCCAGGTCGGCGTCGCTCATCGGCGTCGTGCCGTGCTTCGCGCCGAGGATGTACAGGCCGTACTCGTCGTTGACCTTGGTGATGTGCGCGGCGAGCACGTCCGCCATGTGCGCCCGCAGCGCCGACAGCCCGTCGGCTTCGGCCCTCTTGCCGTCGTCCAGCTTGACCTGCCAGCGTCCCTCCTGCTTGACGACCTTGTAGTACTCGCGGGCGTCGTCGGCGAGAAGCTTGCCGGCCTCGAAGGCGATGCGTTCGGAGTCCTTGTCGGTGCCGGAGGCGGCGGTCTTAATGACCTTGCCGAGGGCGTCGCCGTGGTCGGTCAGGCCCCAGACCGCCCGGCGCTGGTGCAGCAGGTACTCCAGGTTGGAGGCGGCGTTCTGGCGGTCCTTGTCGTTGATCCAGACCCCGAAGAGGCGCTGGCCGAGCAGTCGCTGAGCGCCTTCCCGTCCGGACGCGGCGGCCGCGTTGAGGAGGGGGACGAGATAGTCGGTCTTGCGCTCGCCGCCGACGACCTCGGTCGTCCCGGGGTCGAGGGCGTTGCCGAGGCCGTAGCGGCCGGCGAGGTCGGGCAGCGGCCAGGTGTGGCGGCCCTTGTGCGTGCGGTCGTAGGCGATCATGCTGCCGCCGACCGTGGAGAGGAACTCGGAGGAGAAGCGGGCGTCTCCGGCGGCGGCCAGCAGCGTGGACAGCGACTGGTAGCCCACCATGCCGTACGGCGGTTTGCTCAGGGGTGGGAAGTGCGCCCGGCCCATCTCGTTCAGCCGCAGCAGGTACTCCTGGCCGACGTAGCCGCTGCGCTTGGCGGGGTCGGTGCCGAGGGCGAGACTGCGGGCGAGGATGGCCAGGGCGTGCCTGGCTTCGCGGGCCCGAGCGTCCACACCGTCGCGCTGCTGTTTGATGTCGCCGCCCAGCTTGGAGGCCAAGTCCATCGGCAGCCGGACCACTTCTTCGGGGCCGAGTGCCTCCAGCAGCGCCTTGGCGAAGACAGGCGTGATGTCCTCGGGGTTCATGCGGGCGAGTGCGGCGATGGCGGCGGCGTCGCGGTCGGCGGCCTTGCGCAGCAGGTCCGCCACGCGCCGTCCGTCGGCGTAGGCGACCTGGTCGGTGTAGCGGTCGGGCAGGGTGAGGTAGGTCCCGTCCGGGCGGCTGAACAAGAGGGCGAGCCTCTGCCGGTCCAGGTTGTGCGCCAGGGTGTTGCGGCGGCGCAGGTCGGCCGCGGCCTTGCCCGCCCAGGCGGCGATGCGTTTGATCTCCATCGCCGGGGCGGTGCTGACCCCGGCTCCGTGCAGCGACTGCCAGAGCTGGTCGGCCAGTGCCTCAAGCTTCGGGGCCGCCTCCGTCATCTGCCGCGTCAACTGCTCGAACTGTGCGAGCTTGACCCCGCAGGTGTCCGGCCCGAGCCAGTTGTCCCCCATCGCCCCGTGCCACTCCCGTCGCCATCACAGCGGCGGCCGCCGCAGTTCGGCCTGCACCAGTTCCAGTGCCTTGCGCAGCTGCGCGTGCAGCTCCCGGTCGCTGCGTTCCAGTTCGCGCTCGAAACGCTTGGCGGACGCCCCGCCGACCCAGGCGTGGTCGCCCATCGCCCGCAGCGGCCCGGTGAAGGCGTGCCAGTGCTCGTCCGACAGCGCCTGGATCCGGTTCAGCACGAGCTGCAAGCGCAGACGTTCGGCCTCGTTCACTGGACCTCCTTTCGGGCATGGCGCGGGCCCCGGCCTCGGGGGGTTGGGCCGGGGCCCGCGCGTCCTTGGGCGCGGTCAGCGCGTGGCGGCCTCGATGTTCTGCTGGGCGCGCTTGATGTCCTGGCTGCCCTGCTCGAGCGCGACGGCCATCTTGTCGAACGCGGCCTTGGCCTCGGCCCAGGCGCTGCGGAAGCGGTCGGCGCCGGGGCCCCACCAGACCTCCGTGCTGCTCACGGTGCGGCCGTTGAGGTCCTTGATCAGGGCGTCGAGGTTCCTGGAGTGCTTGCTGAACATCCGGGAGAGCTCTTCGAGGGCTCCGATGCTCGCGCCCCGCTTGTCGCTCATGCCCGACCCCTTTCGTCGCATACCCCGTATTTGCGAGAGCGCCGACAGTTTACGGCTCAAGGATCACAGGAAGCCACCCGCACATCGACCGGGACGCACGGTTTCGCTGCTTTCTCGGCGCACCCGCTTGGCCGGTTCCGGCCAACGATTGCCCTGCTGCACGCCCCTTCAGAGCCGCGATCGACTACACAGCGCGATGTCGTGACGGGAAAGATGACTGAGCGTCAAGAATCCCGCAGGCCGAGCAGCCGCACGACGTACGCGACCGCCTCCGCGATATTTTCCGCCGCGCAGATGACGCTGCCCCATTCCGACAGAAAGCACACCTGTCCGTTGATCGATTGGAGATGGACGTCCGTGCTGAGAGGCGCCCGCGGATGAGACGCCCGCAGTATGTGTTCTCCCTGGTCACCGACGCGCAGCCACACGGGCACCCCGTACTTCCCGAGCGCCTCGCCCAGCCGACACAACGGCTGCGCGGTGTCGTCGTCCGTACCCGGCTCCATTTGCCGAGATCACCTCCTCGTCTGACATGCCGTACCGAGCACCTGTTCGTCCCGGGCGGTCTCCGCGGCGAGCAACTCGCACAGCCGCGCCGGAGTGTCGGCGTCCAACGACGCCTGGCAGCCGACCCGCATCTGCTCCGCGCCGAGCGGCCCCCGCGTCGCCCACCACCGCCCGCGGTCGCTCACGAACACGCGCCAGCCCGGGTACGCCCGCCTGATCACCTCCAAGCACGACGCCCGGGCGCTCTCACTCAGCTCGTTCGTGTCCCCGTCGGGCCACCACACCGGCCCGCGCCCCAGCTCACTCGGGACGATCTCCCGGCCAACACGCACCTCTCCGATCCGAGACCCCACGCCTCCTCCTCTCACGACGTTCGCCGGCATCGACCGGCGTCGAGGGACGGCCAAGGAAAGCTCTGCCGAGGATAGTGGCCATGTATTAATCACGTCTAGTAATTCCACGTATTTAATACGTACCTGTACGTCCGGATACGTATCTATACGTCTACAGTTCAAGATCGTGGATCCCGATCATGAACTCGTCGCGCCGATCTACCAGCAGATCGGAAAGATCATCAGGCACCGGATCGAGTCCGGGGAGTTGCGCCCTGGGCAGCCGATTCCCAGCGAGCAGGCGCTGGTGAAAGAGTTCGGCGTCGCACGCGAAACCGTGCGACGCGCCGTGGCCTGGCTGCGAGAACAGGGAATCGTCCACACGGTGCCGCAACGCGGGAGCTTTGTGACGGTGGACGGAGCCGCCGTGGACCCGCCGGTCTGGTCGACCGGTGATGAGGCACCCGCGTATTTGCGCATAGCCACTCACGTCAAGAAGCGCATCGACGCGGGGCTGCTCAAGCCGGGACGGCCGATCCCCAGCGAAAAGCAGCTGTGTCAGGAGTTCGAGGTATCGCGAGTCACCGCGCGCAAGGCCGTGGAGTACCTGCGCGAGCTCGGCCTCGTCCATACCGTTCCGCGACGCGGGTCGTACGTCGCACCGCGCCAGGACGAGACAGGCTGATCTATCCCCGTCCCGCTGACCCCCGGCGAGCTGGACGCCCGCACGGCTGACGACCGGGCCGACCACCCGGCTGATCGACCGGTTGGAGGCGGCGGATTACGTCCGGCGGGTGCCCGAGCCGGGCGACCGGCGCAAGGTGCTCGTCGAGCCGATCGGCAGGCCCGCCGGGCTAAACGAGGCCATGGCGCCCGCGCGGCAGCGGATCAAAGGAGATTTTCGCCGGGTACTCGCCCGAGCAGCTCGACGTCCTGTGCGACTACTTCACCAGGGCCGCGCAGGCGTACCAGCAGGCCGCCGACCGGCTGCGGGAGTGAGCGTCAGCGTCCAACGACACCTGGCAGTCCGCCCCACATCCGCGCCCCCGTGTCGCCGACCATCGCCTGCGAGTCGCTCACAAGAGACACGCCGGGGTGGGCACTCCCGATTGAGCCTCACTCACAGCGGCCGGGCGCTCCATCTCGGTTCGTTTCCCGTCGGGCTCCGGCTCCCTCGGACGTTCTTTCTGCCGGCACGCACCGCACCGATCCGAGTCCTTGGGCCTCCTCCTCGCTCGGTGTCGACCGGCCTCGATGGACGGCCATTGGAAGCCCCGTCAGGGAGCCCTGCCCGGCTTCAGGGTGCCGATCTGTCCAGCTTCGGCGACCCGTTCGCCGGCACCTGACCGGGTCGTCGGGGCTGCAGGAAGCTGGTCGTCGGCAGCGACGCCCGCACACTCATCAGCGACACGTCGGGCTATCCGACGCTGTGCGTCTATGTCGGCGTCGGGTTGGAGCACCCGCTCACCGTTCGGGTCTGGAGCGGATCGACGGTTTCGGACTGGTTGGGTAGCTCTCTCGCGGTCAGCCGGGGGTCGCTCGACCGCGGGCGGGGCGCAGGTGGCGGGAAGCGGCCAGGCAGGCGGACAACCATGTCGCCTCCTGACGATTGATGGTCAGGTCGGCGACAGTGATCAGTCCGGCCATCGGGCCGTCGAGGCGTATCGAATAGTCATCGACGCGGAACATTCGCCAGTTCACGTCGCTGTGCCACAGCCGGGCGGTCTTCTCGCCCCGGCGCTGGGCGAAGACGAGCTCTTCCCCGTACTCGTTCCGGAAGTATCCGACGTAGTCTTGTGCGGTGACCTCGCCTCCGCAGAGACGGGCCAGAAGCGGTTCGATCGCAGCGCGGGTTTCGTTCATGCTCCGGCTTCTTCCTCCAAGTCGCAGTCCTGCCGTGCCGACGACAGGGCCAGCATCCGAGTGGCCGACTCCAGCAGCGTCTCGTAGGTGATCACTTCTATCCGCGCCATGTGCGCATTGTAGGTGCGCAGTGTTTCCGTGATTTCCTGGCGCGTGATGCTCTTGTTCACGTACTGCGGATGTCCGATCACAACCGTCGCCGAGGCCCTGCGGGTGTCGACGCCGTAGTTCGCAAGGATGGTCTGGCGGTTTTCGTCCAGGGTCCGCAGGTAGTTCTGCACCTGGGATACCGCGCGATGCACCGGGGCACCCAGCATGAGGTGGCCGCTGCGCCGGATGACCAGATCACCGATGTTGGCGCGTTTGAGTTCGACCACGTTCAGGGATCCGTCACCACGCAGGAGCGGAATGTCGAGAATGGTGTCCGGCGTGTATTGGCGACGGGCCAACTCAGCCACATAGACCCCGCCGAAGATCCACTCCTGATCCTTCAAACAGTCGTGCAGGGCGCCTTCGGAGCTGTCCGGGTCATCCACCGCAGCGCGCAGGGCGTCGAGGCCGATCCGCCTGGCCTTCAGTTCAAGCACCTGCGCCAGCAGCCCCGCGTCACCGCCCTCCAGGACATCACCTATCAGCCGCGCGGCCTCGGCGGAGGCCGGTCGGGGCAGGTTCTTGAGAACCAACTCCATGCGTCCGAACTGCTGAAGCAGCCTCAGCTCCCGAACGGGCAGCCGGGTTCCGCCTTCACCCGCTCCGATGCTCAGATAGTCGACAGACCGCGCGATCCCGCGGAACAGATCACGGGCATCGGCAGCGGTCGCATCGGGCTTGTCACGGCATAGGACGTCAAGCGCGGCGACCGCCCGCTCGGCCCCCATGGCGGCCAATCGCCGCATCAATCGCTCGTGATGTTGCCGCGCCCTTTCGTCATAGAGATTCTCCAGAACATCGAGATACAGGTCCCCTCGGGCGTAGCCGGCGAAATGCTGGAAGCGTCGAGCGAGATCGAAGTCTTCGTGGAGGATCGCTTCTTGGGCTACGTCCTCCAAGGCGTCGACGAGCGGCCTGCCCTTGCCGTAAGCGCCGCCTAATCCAATGATGCGCAACACCGCATCGACACGCTCCCGCACACGCGCGTGATCAGTGAGCTCCCGCGCCTCTTTCACCATGCGTAAGAGAGTGAAGCTTGACCGGAACCCCATGCGGGCCACCTTAGGAGCAGGCCCTGACAATCCCCTCTGAGGTGATGCTCGGTGGGGTCAGCGCTCGGGGCGGGGGTCGTTGAGGGGGCGGGCCTGCGGGTCGCGGACGTGTTCGGCGACGAGGGTGAACTGGGGGCCGTCGACGGTGAAGTCGAAGCGGCGGCGCACCGACTGGGTGACCTTGCCCGTGTCGTAGCGGACCTCGGTGTGCTCGGTGGCGTCCAGGGTGATGCGGTCGCCGGTGCGGACGGCGCGCTCGGGCTCCAGGCTGGTGCGGGCGCCGGTGTACGGGGGACCGCCCTCGACCGGGGCGCGGCTGCGGTTCTGCAGTTCGCGGGCGGCCCGGTGCTGCTGGCGGGCGATGTCCGGGGAGATCCGCACGCCCAGCACCTCGGTCGGCATTTCTTCCGGGCGGGCGCTCTGCACGAGGGCCTCGGTGCGGTACTCGAGCATCGCCCGGGCGGCGACGGTGAGCTGGTGCGTGATGTCGGCGTCCACGAACGGGCGGTCGTCGACGACGGCGGACGAGGGCAGCGTCACGCACGCGGCCAGCACGGCCGTCGCAAGACCCAGACGGCGAACCATCAGTCTCCCTGGGAACCAGCCGAAAACAGAGCGAAGATACACCCCGTGCGGCGGGCCCGGGAGTGCACTCGGACATCGCCCGGCGGTCAGCCCGGGACGGCGGCGAAGGGCCCCGGCCGCGCCATTACCCGTCGGTGAGCAGGCCCGCCGCGGACTCGATCCGCCGGGCCCGGCGGCGGCCGTCCAACCGAGCAATCCGGAAGGCAGCGGATCCACCCGAATTTCGGCTGGTCGTGTGCCGTGACCGGGGCGTCGATGTCGTGTTCGTCACATGGTCCGCGAGCGTCGCCGGCCGAGCGGTCGGGTGGCCGGGCCGCAGCGCATATCCGCTGGTCAGCGCGGTGGATCGCCCGTTCGGCCGCGGCCCTCGGACGCCACCGGCGCAGTGAAAGGGTCGAACCGCCGCCACACGCGGTGGACACGCCGGGTGGGACGCGGTCCGCGGCGTCCCGATTCGGATGGGCGCGGGGCCGCTATAAGGAGGGCCTTACGAAGTCGGCCGAGAGTGATTATCTAGACTGCGTGCGTTGGTTGAGGGAGGAGACCCAACGTGCGCAAGGTCCTGATCGCCAACCGCGGCGAGATCGCGGTCCGCATCGCCCGCGCCTGTCGTGACGCCGGCCTGGCCAGTGTGGCGGTGTACGCCGAGCCGGATCTGGACGCGCTGCACGTTCGGGTGGCCGACGAGGCGTACGCCCTGGGCGGGCAGACCGCCGCCGACAGCTACCTGGACTTCGAGAAGATACTGAAGATCGCCGACATGGCGGGCGCCGACGCGGTGCATCCCGGCTACGGGTTCCTGGCCGAGAACGCCGACTTCGCCGCCGCCGTGGAGGCCGCCGGGCTGACCTGGATCGGCCCTCCGCCGGCCGCGATCACCGCGCTCGGTGACAAGGTGCAGGCCCGGCACATCGCGCAGAAGGTCGGCGCGCCGCTGGTGGCGGGCACCAAGGACCCGGTCTCGGGCGCCGACGAGGTGGTCGCGTTCGCGCGCGAGCACGGGCTGCCGATCGCGATCAAGGCCGCGTACGGCGGCGGCGGGCGCGGCCTGAAGGTGGCGCGCACGCTGGAGGAGGTCCCCGAGCTGTACGAGTCGGCGGTGCGCGAGGCCGTGTCCGCCTTCGGCCGCGGCGAGTGCTTCGTCGAGCGCTACCTCGACCGGCCCCGGCACGTCGAGACGCAGTGCCTGGCCGACCGGCACGGCAACGTGGTGGTCGTGTCCACCCGCGACTGCTCGCTGCAGCGCCGCCACCAGAAGCTGGTCGAGGAGGCGCCCGCGCCGTTCCTGACCGACGAGCAGGTGCAGGTGCTGTACGGCTCGTCCAAGGCCATCCTCAAGAAGGCCGGGTACGTGGGCGCCGGGACGTGCGAGTTCCTGGTCGGCCAGGACGGCACGATCTCGTTCCTGGAGGTCAACACCCGGCTGCAGGTGGAGCACCCGGTCACCGAGGAGGTGGCCGGCATCGACCTGGTGCGGGAGATGTTCCGCATCGCCGCCGGCGAGGAACTGGGCTACGACGACCCGCCGCTGCGCGGCCACTCGATCGAGTTCCGGATCAACGCCGAGGACCCGGGCCGCAACTTCCTGCCCGCCGTCGGCACGCTGACGACC
This sequence comes from Actinomadura sp. NBRC 104425, assembly GCF_030269545.1. Lineage (GTDB taxonomy): Bacteria > Actinomycetota > Actinomycetes > Streptosporangiales > Streptosporangiaceae > Spirillospora > Spirillospora keratinilytica. The sequence goes on from NZ_BSTN01000006.1 coordinate 79,113, forward strand.
TGGCGTCCGCCGTCCGGTCCGGGCGTGCGGCTGGACTCCGGCTACGTCGAGGGCCAGACGGTGCCGCAGGCGTTCGACTCCCTGGTCGCCAAGCTGATCGTGACCGGCGCGACGCGGCGGCAGGCGGTGGAGCGGGCCCGGCGGGCGCTGGCGGAGTTCGAGATCGCGGGCATGCCGACCGTGCTGCCCTTCCACCGGGCGGTGCTGGACGACCCCGCGTTCGTCCCCGAGGCCGACGACCAGGCGTTCACCGTGCACACCCGGTGGATCGAGACCGAGTTCGACAACCGGATCGCGCCCTACGACGGGGCGCCCGAGGCCGCCGAGCCGGGCGAACGCGAGCGGGTGACGGTCGAGGTCGGCGGCAAGCGGCTGGAGGTCGTGCTGCCCGCCGGGCTGGGCGCCGCGGCGTCCGGCGGTGCCGCCGCGGGCTCGGCCGCCCCCGCGCGCCGGCGCGGCGGCAAGAAGGGCGGCGCGGCTCAGGCGTCCGGGGACGCGCTGGTCAGCCCCATGCAGGGCACCATCGTCAAGGTCGTCGCCGAGGAGGGGGCGAGCGTCGCGGCCGGGGACACCATCGTGGTGCTGGAGGCCATGAAGATGGAGCAGCCGCTGACCGCGCACAAGGCGGGCACGGTGTCCGGATTGTCCGCCGAGGTGGGCGCGACGGTTTCGTCCGGCGCGGTGATCTGCGAGATCAAGGACGCCTGAGCGTAAGAGCAAGGCGACACCCCCACCCCGGCGGGGGTGTCGTGCTCTCCCACCGGGTATTGCCTCCAGGGCACACCGACGCACGACTTCGGGATGATCGCGGCGAAACGCCCACCCGGCACGGAACGGAGCGCGCCGCCCGCTCGTCGTACAAGGTGACGTGAGGAGGCACACTGTCATCATGACATCGCAGCTTCGGCGAGGGAGCGCGGGCCAGGGGCGAGGCGTCCGCCGCGGCGCCCTTGCGGCCGTTGCCGCCGCGGTGTTCCTGTTGCTGTTCGGTTTCGCCGTCCCCGCCCAGGCGGACGACGTCTCGCAGATCGCCAACGGGCTCACCGGGTCCCGCCTGTATGTGACCACTGACGCCCGCGCGGCGGTACCGGAGGCCGACCAGGCCGCCATCCGCGCCGCCCTCGACCGCAATGGGGACGCCGACGTGCGCGCCGTCGTCGTGCAGAGCGGGGTGGGCAAGAGCCGGCTCGGCCCGATGCTGGAGGCGGTCGCCCAGCGCGTCGGCGAGGGCAAGACGTACGTCGCCATCACCGCCGACGGCAAGATGATGGGGATCTCCAAGGAGCTGTCCGGCCAGGAGATCAACCAGCTGATCGCCCGGACCGCCGGCGGCGACATCAAGACGCGGCTGATCGGGTTCGCCGACCGGGCCGAGGCCAAGGCCGACGAGAAGTCCCGCTCCAGCATGGTCGGCGCGTTCGTGACGCTGGGTCTGCTGATCTTCGTGGTGGCCGGGGCGTCGGGCGTGTTCCTGGTCGCGCGCAGGCGGCGCCGCGAGCGGCTGGCCCGCGAGATGGCCGAGCTCAAGCGGGGCGTGGAGGAGGACGTCACGCTGCTCGGCGAGGACATCGCCCGCCTGGACCTCAACGTCATGGACCCCGATCTCGACCCCGCCGCGCGCGAGGACTACGAGAAGGCCATGAACTCCTACGACCGGGCCAAGACCGCCACCGAGCGGGCCGCCCGTCCGGAGGACATGCGCGCCGTCACCGAGGCGCTGGAGGACGGCCGCTACCACATGACGGCGGTGCGGGCGCGGCTGGCGGGCGAGCCGGTGCCGGAACGGCGCGCGCCGTGCTTCTTCAACCCGCAGCACGGGCCGTCGGTGCAGGACGTCACCTGGGCGCCGCCCGGCGGGGTCGCCCGGTCCGTCCCGGCGTGCGCGGCCGACGCGCAGCGGGTGCTGAACGGCGAGACGCCCGACGTGCGCATGGTGCCCTACGGCGACGGGCGCCGCCCCTACTGGGACGCCGGGCCGGCCTACGCCCCCTACGCGGGCGGCTACTACGCCTCCTACGGCGGCATGGACCTGCTCAGCGGCATGATGATCGGCACCATGCTCGGCTCGATGATGTCCGGCGGCTTCGGGGGAGGCTTCGCCGGCGCCGACATCGGCGGCTTCAGCGGTGACGCCGGTGATATCGGCGGCGGCTGGGACTTCGGCGGCGGCGACTTCGGAGGCGGAGGCGACTTCGGCGGAGGCTTCTGATCCCTCGCCGCCTCGATGCCGCACCGTCCGGGCGCGTTCCCTCGGGGACGCGCCCGGCGCGCGTTTTCACGCAGGTCGCCGGGGGAGGGCATGACGATGACGCGGTTGCCGGGAGATCCGGGCCCGCTGCGGCGCGTCCGCTACGCGCTGGGGTTCCGGCTGCCGCCGGAGAACCGCGAATGGGTGCGGCACGACCTCACCGACGCGGGCTGGCGCGGCCGTATGCTGCGCCGCCATGTGGTGCTGATGGTCCCGGTCTGCCTGGTGTTCATGCTGCTGCCCGGCGCGTGGTGGTTCGGCGCGGCGGCGGGGCTGCTGGCGCTGGCCGCCAGCGCGCTGACCGTGGTGATCGGCGCGGAGGACCTGCGCCGCTCCCGGCTGCACCGGCACGGCCTGCCCGAGCCCTGACGGCGCCTGAACGGCGGCGCGGCGGCTAGAAGGCGTGCTCGGCCATCAGGCGGCGCGCCGCCTCGGTGATGCTGCCCGACAGCGACGGGTAGACCGCGAAGGTGTGCGCGACCTGGTCGACGGTCAGGTGCTGCTGGACGGCCATCGACACGCCGAGGATCAGCTCGCTGGCGCGCGGCGCGACGATCACGCCGCCGAGCACGATACTGGTGGCCGGGCGGCAGAACAGCTTGACGAACCCGTCCTGGAACCCCTGCATCTTGGCGCGCGCGTTGCTGAACAGCGGCAGCATGACCGTGCGGGCGTCGACCTCGCCGGAGTCGACCATGGACTGGGTGACGCCGACGGAGGCGACCTCCGGCTCGGTGAAGATGTTGGAGGCCACCCAGCCGAGCTTGAGGGGCTGCACGGCCTCGCCGAGGGCGTGCCACATGGCGATGCGGCCCTGCATGCCCGCCACCGAGGCCAGCATGAGGACGCCGGTGCAGTCGCCGGCGGCGTAGATGTGCGGGACGCTCGTCCGCGACACCTTGTCGACCTTGACGAACCCGCGCCGGTCGAGCTCGACGCCGACCTCCTCCAGGCCGATGCCGCGGGTGTTGGGCACCATGCCGACCGTCATCAGGCAGTGCGAGCCCTCGACCTTGCCGCCGTCCTCCAGGGTGACGATCACCCGGTCGCCGGAACGCTCCACCCCGGCGGCCCGCGACCGCGACATGACCTTCATGCCGCGCCGCAGGAACACCTCCTGCAGCACGGACGCGGCGTCGGCGTCCTCGGTGGGCAGGATGCGGTCGCGCGAGGACACCAGGGTGACCCGCGACCCGAGCGACAGGTACGCCCCGGCCAGCTCCACGCCGGTGACGCCGGAGCCGACCACGATCAGCTCCTCGGGCAGCTCGGGCAGGTCGTACAGCTGCCGCCAGTTGAGGATGCGCTCGCCGTCCGGCTCGGCCCCGGGCAGCACGCGCGGGGTGGCGCCGGTGGCCACCAGGACGATGTCGGCCCTGATGTGCCGGTCGCCGACCGCGACGACGTGCGGCTCAACCAGCCGCCCCTCGCCGCGCACGATCTTGACCTCCTCGTAGGCGAGCCGTTCGGCGATGTCGAACGACTGCGCCCGGGCCAGGTCCTTGACCCGTTTGTTGACGGTGGCCATGTCGGCCTCCAGGGCGCCGACCACCCCGTCCGGGCCGCCGTTGTAGCGCAGCCCCAGGTCGGCGGACTCGGACATGACCGCCATGCGGACCGAGGTGGCGATCAACGTCTTGGACGGCACGCAGTCGGTCAGCACGCACGCGCCGCCGGGACCGTCGCGCTCCACCACGGTCACGTCGGCGCCGAGCTGCGCCGCGACGAGAGCGGCCTCGTAGCCGCCGGGGCCTCCACCGAGGATCACGATGCGGGTCACGTATCCCATTGTTTCGCATAACGGGCAGTGACCTGTCCCGACCCGGAGTCGGCGGCCGCATGCTGGGTACGCTTGGCTGCCGTGGCACTGTACGCGGCGTACGCCTCCAACATGGACCCCGACCAGATGGCCGAGCGGGCCCCGCACTCGCCGATGCGCGGCACCGGCTGGCTGGCGGACTGGCGGTTGACGTTCGGCGGGCAGGACGTCGGCTGGGAAGGCGCTCTGGCGACGGTCGTCGAGGAGCCCGGCGAGCAGGTGTTCGTCGTGCTCTACGACGTGCCCGCCTGGGACGAGAAGGAGCTGGACGCGTGGGAGGGCGCCGCGCTCGGCGTCTACCGCAAGATCCGGGTCCGGGTGCAGACGCTGGACGGCGACGTGCTGGCCTGGATGTACGTGCTCGACGACTACGAGGGCGGCCTGCCGTCCGCCCGCTACCTCGGCATCCTGGCCGACGCGGCGGAGAAGGCGGGGGCGCCCGACGACTATGTCAAGGACCTGCGCAACCGGCCGTGCAAGTCGCTCGGCGACTGACCGGCGCCCGGCCGGCGGCCGACCGGAGTCGCCCGCGGGCTGACCTCCAAGGTAGCGTCGCGGCGTGAGCAATGACGCTTTCGATCTGGCCCGGGCGGCGGCCGAGCGGCTGCGCGCCCGGACGTGCCTGGACTCCTTCGACGTCGCCCTGGTGATGGGTTCGGGGTGGGTGCCGGCCGCCGACGCCCTGGGCGAGCCGGTGGCCGAGCTGGCGGTCACCGAGCTGCCCGGGTTCGCGCCGCCCGCCGTGGAGGGCCACGCGGGCCGGATCCGCGCGGTGGAGGTCGCCGGGCGCCGCGCCCTGGTGTTCCTGGGCCGCACCCACCTGTACGAGGGACGCGGCGTGGAGCCCGTGGTGCACGGCGTGCGCACCGCGCTGGCCGCCGGGGTGGGCACGGTGGTGCTGACGAACGCGGCGGGCGGGCTGCGGCCCGAGCACCAGCGGGTCGGCGACCCGGTGCTGATCGCCGACCATCTCAACCTCACCGGCGCCAACCCGCTGACGGGCGCGGCGTTCCTGGACATGACCGAGGCGTACTCGGCGCGGCTGCGGGCCCTGGCCCGCGAGGTGGATCCGACGCTCGGCGAGGGCGTGTACGCGGCGCTGCGCGGCCCGACGTACGAGACCCCGGCGGAGATCCGCATGCTGCGGACGCTGGGCGCCGACATGGTGGGCATGTCCACGGTGCTGGAGGCGATCGCGGCGCGCGAGGGCGGCGCGGAGGTGCTGGGGATCTCCCTGGTCACCAATATCGCGGCCGGGCTGACCGACGAGCCGCTGGACCACGAGGAGGTGCTGGCGGCCGGCCGGGCCGCCGCCGCCCGCATGGGCGCGCTGCTGGGCACCGTGCTGTCGAAGCTGTGACAAGCTGCAAGAGGCCAGCATGAGCGACTACCGCCGCCGGGCCGAGGACTGGCTGGCCCAGGACCCCGACCCGGCCACCCGCGCCGAGCTGCGCGCGATCCTGGACGCCGGCGACGAGGCGGCGCTGGCCGACCGGTTCGGGGCGCGGCTGGAGTTCGGCACCGCCGGGCTGCGCGGCGAGCTGGGCGCGGGCCCCAATCGGATGAACCGGGTCACGGTCATGCGCGCCGCCGCCGGGATCGCCGCCCGGCTGCGGCAGGACCCGCCGCCCGACGACGAGGGCGCGGGCGTGGTGATCGGGTACGACGCGCGGCACGGTTCGCAGCAGTTCGCCCTGGACAGCGCCGCGGTGCTGACCGGGGCGGGGCTGCGGGTGCAGCTGCTGCCGCGTCCGCTGCCGACACCGGTGCTGGCGTTCGCCGTCCGGCACCTGGGCGCCGCGGCGGGGATCATGGTGACGGCCAGCCACAACCCGCCGCGCGACAACGGCTACAAGGTGTACTGGGGCGACGGCGTGCAGATCACGCCGCCGGTGGACGCGCAGATCTCGGCGGCGATCGACGCGGTCGGCCGGGTCGACGAGCTGCCGCTGGGCGAGGGCTGGACGGTGCTCGGCGACGAGATCGTCGAGGCGTACCTGCACGCCCTGTCGCATCTGCCGCTCGGCGACGCCCGCGAGGTGTCGGTGGCCTACACGCCGCTGCACGGCGTCGGGCGGGAGGTGCTGGAGCGCGCCTTCGCCTGGACGGGCTTCCCCGCGCCCGCCGTCGTGCCCGAGCAGGCCGACCCGGACCCCGACTTCCCCACCGTCGCGTTCCCCAACCCCGAGGAGCCGGGGGTGATGGACCGGGTGATCGCCCTGGCGGCGTCCTCGGGCGCCGACCTGGTGATCGCCAACGACCCGGACGCGGACCGCTGCGCCGTGGCCGTGCCGGGCCGCGACGGGGGCTGGCGGACGCTGACCGGCGACGAGATCGGCGGGCTGCTGGCCGAGCACGTGCTGCGCCACACCGCGGGCCGGGACCGGCTGGTCGTCACCACGATCGTGTCGTCGTCCCTGCTCGGCGCGCTGGCCCGCGAGCACGGGGTGCGGTTCGCCGAGACCCTCACCGGATTCAAGTGGATCATGAAGGCGGAGCGGCCCGGCGACCGGCTCGTCTACGGGTACGAGGAGGCGTTCGGCTACAGCGCGGGCGGCGACGACGGCGTGGTCGTGCTCGACAAGGACGGCATCGGCGCGGCGCTCACCGCGGCGGCGCTGGCCGCCGAGGCCGCGCGCGACGGCCGCACGCTGCTGGACCTGCTGGACGACCAGGCCCGCCGGCACGGCGTGTACGCCACCGCCCCGCTCACGATCCGCGTCACCGACCTGGATCTGATCGGCGCGGCGATGGCCCGGCTGCGCGCGGCTCCCCCGTCCCGGCTGGGCGGCCGCGACGTGGCGGCCGTCGAGGACCTGTCGGAGGGGGCCGGGGGGCTGCCGCCGACGGACGCGCTGCGGTTCCGGCTGGGGTCGGCACGGGTGGTGGTCCGCCCGTCGGGCACCGAGCCGAAGCTCAAGTGCTACCTGCAGGTGGTGCACCCGGTCGCGGACGGCGAGGACGTGGACGCCGTGCGCGCCCGCGCGGCCGCCGACCTGGACCGGCTGCGCGACGACCTGGCGGCCGCCATCGGCCTCAGCTGAGCCAGGCGGCCAGGATCAGCGCGGCGAACGCCGCCGCGGGCACGGCCACGCTCGCCACGGCGGGCCACGCCCAGCCCACCGCCTCCCCGGCCGCCCGTTCGCCGGTCTGCGGGCCGCTCTGCGTGCCGCGGTGGCGGGTCCTCAGCTCGTTGAGCTGCTGCGCCACGAACATCGTCGGCGTCCGCCCGGCGGCGTCGGGCAGTTTGCCGGCTCCGCCGCCGGACTGCACGCGCCGGGCGGCGCGCTCGGCCTTGGCCTGGGCGCGCGGCGAGGTCTGCAGGGCCCAGGCGCGGACGGTGCGCTCGGCTCCGCCGTCGCCGGTGTACGTGATCGTCACGGCGGTGGCCGCCTCGATCTTCTTGATCGCGGGCCACGGCATCCGGGTGTCGCGCAGCGGGTTGCGGACGGTGACGCCCCGCTCGTCGGCGACGATCACGGGCCGCAGCCCCACCACGTAGGCGATGCCGCAGCCCAGCAGCAGCACGGCGGCCGTCGCCGCCGACGCCAGGTCGCGGCCGCGCAGCGCGATGTCCGCCAGGTTCAGCGCGGCGAACGCCATCCACAGCCAGGCGCCGACCTGCGCGGGCGTGGAGCGGAACCGTTGCGGAGCGGTCATGCCAGCGGACGGGTGCCGCGCCACTTGAGCTGCGCGAACCCCGGCTTGATCACACCGTTGATCAGTTCCAGCCGCTCACCGAACCCGATGAACGCCGACTTCATCGCGTTGACGGTGAACCACTGCAGGTCGTCCCAGCCGTAGTCGAACGCCTCCACCAGCTTGTGGAACTCGGCGGACAGGCTGGTGCCGCTCATCAGCCGGTTGTCGGTGTTGACCGTCACCCGAAAGTGCAGCCGGCGCAGCAGCCCGATCGGGTGCTCGGCGATCGACTTGGCCGCGCCGGTCTGGATGTTGGACGTCGGGCACATCTCCAGCGGGATCCGCTTGTCGCGCACGTAGGCGGCCAGCCGGCCCAGCTCCGGGGCGTCGTCGCCGGCCGTGTCGATGTCGTCGATGATCCGCACGCCGTGGCCGAGCCGGTCTGCGCCGCACCACTGGATCGCCTGCCAGATCGACGGCAGCCCGAACGCCTCGCCCGCATGGATGGTGAAGTGGGCGTTCTCCCGCTGCAGGTACTCGAAGGCGTCCAGGTGGCGGGTGGGCGGGTACCCGGCCTCGGCGCCGGCGATGTCGAACCCGACCACGCCCTCGTCGCGGTACCGGACGGCCAGTTCGGCGATCTCCATGCTGCGCGCCTGGTGCCGCATCGCCGTCACCAGGGTGCCGATGCGGATGCCGTGGTCGCGCTCCCCCGCTCTGAAGCCCTCCAGGACCGCCTCGACGACCTGCGGCAGCGTCAGCCCGTTGCGGAGGTGCTGCTCGGGGGCGTACCGCACCTCCGCGTACACCACGCCGTCGGCGGCCAGGTCCTCGGCGCACTCGTAGGCCACCCGGGTCAGCGCCTCGGCCGACTGCATGACCCCGACGGTGTGGGAGAAGGTCTCCAGGTACCGCTCCAGCGACCCGGAGTCGGACGCCTCCTCGAACCAGGTCCGCAGGTTGTCGGGGTCCGTGGTGGGCAGCGCGTCGTACCCCCCGTCGCGGGCCAGGTCCACGATGGTCTCCGGGCGCAGCCCGCCGTCGAGGTGGTCGTGCAGCAGCACCTTCGGCGCACGCCGGATCGCGTCAAGAGTCGGCCGATCGTCCATGACGGCCAACCTACCCCCAGGTTTGCGCGGAGCTCTTCGTCAACTGCCGCCTATACCGGCGCGTCGCGCAGCTCCAGGTAACGGGCGGCGGCGCGGGCGATGTCCGGGCCGTGCCCCCACAGGTCGGCGGGGTCGTCCGGCATGAGGCACTCGGTGACGGCGTCCTGCAGCGAGTAGGGCACCTCATGCCGGCCGCCCTCGGGGTAGAAGGCGAGGATCTCGGCGGGGAACGCCTCGCGCGGGAGGTAGTGGGTGAAGGTGTAGTAGCGGATCCCGAAAACGATCATGGCGGCGTCGGTCGTGCGCATGCCGGTGCGTTCGGCCAGCTCGTGCACCCAGGCGGGGTCGGGGTGGAGGGGGCCGCGTTCGCCGAGCAGCCGCCGCAGGGCCGAGACGCGGTCGGCGCCGCCCCACCCCTGCGGCACGGGCGTCCGCAGCTCGCGCCATCCCGGCAGTTCCACGGGGTCGAACACGCCGTCGGGCGCGTACTCCCACACGCCCATCATTTTGTCGTGGCGGCTGTAGTGGCCGAAGAACAGGACGCCGCGCGGCGTCCGCCACACCTCGCCGGACGCGTCCTCCCGGTGCATTCCGTCCTCGGGGGTGAGACGCAGCAGCCGCCAGCGTCCCGACCCGTCGCCGCGCATGGTGTTCGCCCACGCGTTGAGGCCCTCCAGCACGGGCCTGCGGGTGCGTTCGGTCTTCCACGGCCAGACGGTGTCCAGCGCGGCCACACCCGTCGCGCCGAACGACACCGACAGCCCGGGAAGCGGGTCGGGAAGAGGCACGACACGCACCGGACGGGGCTCGGACGGCGCCGGGATCTCCATGGCGTCCCGCACGACGCCCTCCACCCACCGCAGGGCCGGCAGGGCAGCCAGCGCGCCGCCGGCGGGCAGGTCGGGGCGCGTCCGCAGCGGCGTCGGCGGCTGCGCGGGCTGCGGCAGGCCGAGCCGTTCGCGCAGGCGCACGATGTTCAGCACGCACTGGGCGGCGTCGCGGGCGTGCCCGATCACGCCGTCGCGCAGGGCGGGCTCGGAGATCTCGGGTACCGGCTTCGGCCACGCGTCGCGGGCCGGACCGCGCCCGGCGAGCGCCGCCTCCACCAGCCGCTCGGCCCGCTCGCGGTCGAGGTCGCGCAGCGCGGCCGAGCCGTCGGGGTCGACCGGCCGCAGGTGGGGCCACCAGCCGGGCGGGTAGACCGGTGCGGGCCGCTCGGGGGTCAGCTTCTGGCGCAGCTGGTACGGCAGCCGGGCGGTGACGGTGCCTCCGGGAGCGATCACGCTGATCACGCCGTCGCGGAACACGACGCGCGACGGTTCGTCCGCCCCCGGGAAGGTGACCTCGGACTCGGTGGGGCCGTCCGGACGCCGGTTCCGCGTCGCGGGGTCGAAGGTCAGGACGAGCCGGGGACCGTCGATCCGCGCGTGGAACGTCACCAGGGAGCCGCGCACGCGCAGCGAGTCGAGGAACTCCTCGCCGTCGTACCACAGCACGAAGTCCTCGGAGCCCTTCACCATGCGCAGGTCGGGGATCTGCCCGTCGGGGGTGTACACCCTGGCCCAGTGCCGGCCGACGACGGCCGTCAGATAGTCGCCGTGCTGGACGAGCTCCACGGTGCCGCGGGCTCGGGGGCCCCACGTGGCGTGCGGGAAGTGCAGCTCCTCCGGGATGCCGCGGCGCAGGGCGGTGCGCAGGGCGTCCACCGGGTCGGCGGGCTGCAGGCCGTCGGTGAACGCGGGGTCCAGCTCGGCGTAGTCGTGGTCGGCCAGCCGCAGCAGGCGGTGCACGGCTCGGGAGACGACGGGCAGCGACGGCGAGGCGGCCTCGGCCTTCCAGGCGGCGGCCTTTTCGCGCAGCGCGTTCCGGATCGCCGGTTCCTGCCACATCCTGTGCAGTGCGGCCGAGTAGTCGATGTTGGCGTAGTGGCCGAGGTCGACGACGAAGGCGTCCAGGAGCCGGGCGAACTCGGCCGGGTCCCGCTCCGCGAAGGCGGCGAGATCGGCCGTGTCGACGATCGAGGTAGCCCACAAGCTCGGGTCCTGCAGCCCGTGGGCCCGGCCGCCGCCCGGCCGGGCGTCGGACAGCAGGTCCGCGGCCGGACCGGTCTCGGCCCGCCCGTCCGGCACCAGCCGTACGCCCGCCTGCCCGGTCAGACGGGCCAGCACGCTCGGACGGCACCGGCCCGCGTACTCGACGAACCACTCCTCGGTCAGGTGGACACCCGCCTGCGCCCTGACCAGCGCATCCAGCCACATCCGCTGGATCTCCTCGGCGAGGTGAGGATCGTCCTCGGCGTCGGTGTCCGGCGCGGCCGCGATCAGCAGGCGCTGGAATTCCTCGTCGCCTTCGGTCAGCCGCGCCAGGGAGTCGTGGGCGGCGTTCCACACCGCGTGCGAGGCGTACCGCAGCGCCCCCGTGCGCAGCAGCCGCGCGGTGAGGTCGTCCTCGGCCCGGGCCTTCTTGATCTTCGCCGCCCGCGCCAGTTTCCGCGCGTCGGGATAGATCCGCGCGTACGGGACGAGGCCCACGGCGAACGCGGCGTCCAGGATCTCGTTGTACCTGCGGTACGCCTCCTCGGGCGCCAGCCGCTCGCCCATCAGCGCGACGTGGTTGCGCAGCGCCGTCGGCGCGACCACGCCCATGGGGGTGAACTCCAGGAAGACCTGGTGCAGCCGGTCCATGTCCACCAGCGACGGGTGGTTCTTGTCCGCCTTGCGCGCCTGGGTGAACGCCCACGTCGCCAGCTCATTTGCAGCTGCGGCGGCGAACCGGCGGCACGCCCGCTCGAAGAACGGCGCCAGCTTCTCGGCGGGCAGGGGCCGCGCGAGCCTGGTCACCCCCGCCCTGGCCTTGCGGGGCTCGTCCGCCGCCATCTCGACCAGCTCGGCCAACCGCGTGTCCCGCTCGGCCAACTGCGTGTCACTCACTCGCACACCCTCGGAAGCTCGACGACACTCCCTCAGACTCCCGAGGAAACGATCTGGTTCAGCCGGGCGCCGACCGGCTGCTCAGGGGGCGAGGAGGGCGTCGCCGACCGGCGCCGGCGGGGCATCGCGGACCGGCCGGGCTCGATGCCGATCGCCTGGACGGCGACGTGGTCGGCGACCGCCGTCAGATGCGCGTCGAGCTTGTCGACGACGGTGTCAAGGGCGATCGCGCGGGCCCTGCCGGGGTCGGTCTCGAACAGCACCGCGTGCTCGACGCCGCCGACGTGTCAGGACAGGTCGCGGGCCAAGGCGCGGCCGGCGGCGCGGCCGGAGAACAGGCAGCCGCCGAGGAAGGTGCCTTCGAGGGCGTTGTAGCCGTGCAGTCCGCCGCCGCCGAATCCGGCGACCTCGCCGGCCGCGTACAGCCCGTCGACGGGGCGCCCGTCCAGCCCGAGGGCGCGCGACTCCAGGTCGGTCTGGATGCCGCCGAGGGTCTTGCGGGTGAGGATGTGCAGCTTGACACCGATGAGCGGGCCGGCGGCCGGGTCCAGGATGCGGTGCGGGGCGGCGACGCGGCTGATCCGGTCGCCCAGGTAGCGGCGCGCGTTGTGGATGCCCTGGACCTGGGCGTCCTTGCTGTAGGGGTTGGCGATCTGCAGGTCTCGGGCCTCGATCTGGCGGCGCAGCAGCGCGGCGTCCAGTAGCGGCTCGTCGGTGAGGGCGTTCATCTTGTCCACCAGCTCCTCCAGGGTGGCGGCCACGACGAAGTCGGCGCCGTGGCGGACGAACGCCTCCACCGGGCCGGGCGCGCCCTTGGACAGCACCCGTTCGCGCAGCACCGCCTTGCGGTCGCCGCTGGTGATGTCGGGGTTCTGCTCCGACCCCGACAGCGCGAACTCCTTCTCGATGATCTGCCGGGTGAGGACGAACCAGGAGTGGTCGTACCCGGTCAGGTCGGGGGTGGTGCGCAGATACCGCAGGGTGGACAGGGTGTCGTAGCCGGGCAGGCAGGGGTCGGGCAGCCGCCGCCCGAGCGCGTCGAACCACATCGACGACGGGCCGGGCAGGATGCGGATGGCGTGGCCCGGCCAGATGGGGTCCCAGTTGCGCACGCCCTCGGTGTAGTGCCACATCCGGTCCCGGTTGACCAGCCGGGCCCCGGCCTTGGCGCTGATGTCGAGCATCCGCCCGTCGACGTAGGCGGGCACGCCGGTGATCATCTTGGCGGGGGCGGGGCCGAGCCGCTCGGGCCAGTACCGGCGCACCAGGTCGTGGTTGCCGCCGATCCCTCCGGTGGTGAGCACGACCGCCTGGGCCGTCAGCTCGAACTCGCCCACGGCCCGGCGGTTGGACGCCGCGCCGCGCGGGGCGTCGTCGGGGGCCAGCAGCGTGCCGCGCACTCCGGTGACGGCTCCGCCGTCCACGATGAGCTCGTCGACCCGGTGGCGGTGGTGGAAGGTCAGCAGCCCCTCCTCGGCGGCCCGCTGAGCGCTGCGCACGAACGGCCCGACCACGCCGGTGCCGGTGCCCCACGCCACGTGGAAGCGCGGCACCGAGTTGCCGTGCCCGTCGGCGCGCAGGCTGCCGCGTTCGGCCCATCCGACGATGGGGGTCAGCTTGATGCCGTGCTCGAGCAGCCAGGAGCGCTTCTCCCCGGCGGCGAACTCGACGTAGGCGCGGGCCCAGCGCACCGCCCAGGAGTCCTCGTCGTCCAGCCGGTCGAACTGGGCGCTGTTCTGCCAGTCGCTCCAGGCCAGTTCGAAGGAGTCGCGCACCCGCAGGCGGCGCTGCTCGGGCGAGTCGACCAGGAACAGGCCGCCGAACGACCAGTACGCCTGCCCGCCGAGGTTGGCGGCGTTCTCCTGGTCCAGCAGCGCCACCTTCCGGCCGCGGCGGGTCAGCTCGTGCGCCGCCACCAGACCGGCCAGCCCCGCCCCGACGATGATCACATCGGCGTCCATACCGTCTCCCTCTCCGACCGCCGCCGGGCCTCGCGCGGCGTCCCGGCGGGCGTGCCGGGCGCCTGGTCGCCGGCTCCCGCTTCTGGACACGCCGGTGATCACATGCTCCGCAGCCGACGGGCCGGGACGCGGGGCGTCTCCCCAGCGGCCGCGGAGCAGGGGTCTTCACCGACGCGCAAAGGCCGGAGCCTGCATTTCCGGCAAGTCTGAATACGACGATATTCAGACTTGCCGCTCGATGGTAGGCACATGCCACCCCGGCCACAAGACCCGATCGGCCGCACGGCCGTCCGCCGGAATCCACGGCGGTGCCGGAGCGGAGCCGATGGGCGACAATCGGTGCGGCACGAAAGCGGAGGACACGGTGGCGGGCAGGATCACACCGGCGGCGGGCCGGTACGCAGGCAGGTCGGCGGCCGAACGGCAGGCCGAACGCCGCAGACGCTTCCTGGAGGCGGGCCTGGACCTGTTCGGCGCGGGCCCCGGCTACCGCGCCACCAGGCTCACCGACGTGTGCCGGGCCGCCGGGCTGTCCACCCGCCAGTTCTACGAGGAGTTCCGCACCCTGGAGGACCTGCTCGCCGAGCTGCACCTGCACGTCAACGACGTCGCCGAGCGGGCCGTGCTGGCCGCGCTGCCGCAGGTGCGGCACCTGCCCGCCGCCGAGCGGTACGCGCAGCTGTTCCGCGCCTACGCCGCCGGAGCCACCGGCGACCCCCGCCACACCCGCATCGCCTACGTGGAGATCATCGGGGTGAGCCCCCGCCTGGACCGCCAGCGCCTGGACCGCCGCGCCCGCTGGATCGACTTCATCCACCGGCAGGCCCGGGAGGCCGTCGCCCGCGGCGAGATCCCCGACCGCGACTACCGGGTCACCGCGACGGCGTTCATCGGTGCCGTCAACGGCCTCATGCACGACTGGGCGGTCGGCTGGGTCGACGCCACCCTCGACGAGGTCGTCGAGGAGCTCGTGCAGATCCTGCTGAGCCGCCTGCACCTCGCCCCGCCGCCCCCGGCCGGCCCGCCCGCGCCGAACCGATAGCGCCGGACGCCCCGAGGGCTCACCGGACCTCGGCGCCACCGGGGTGGGACGGGGTGGCCGAAGTCACCATCCGTCCGCCCGCGACGAGCGCAACCTTCGACCGCCGCACCGCGTCAAAAGCGTCACCGCACGGTTCCGGGCCGACCGGAATCAGCCACTTTTCGAAATGTCATGCGAACCACTCCGACGACTGCTCACGTCAGCTGGAACACAGGCATGCGCAATTCACGGGCACCGTACCCGATTGCACGGCAAAGGGACTCCGCACGGGGCAAGGGCGACCATCTGGAGGTTAACAGACTCGCGCACACCGAGGGCGGTAATCCGCGGACTCCGGAAGATCGACTATTCGTTCTGCACTCTCCTGCACACACATGTTCGAGGCCCAGTATTTGAGCCCGGATTGGGGCCTGAGGGCCCATGCTCTCGCGACCGCCTGGCTGTTTGATAGGGCCCCTTCGCATGGTAGGAGGGCGTGAACTGTGAAGGGACGGAGACCGGACACCGGCGAAGGCCCGGTGTCCTACATCGCCGTTGCCCTGCTGATCGCCGCGATCGCCGGGGCGGTCACGCTCTCGGGTGTGGGGTCCGGTGTGGCCGGCGATATCCGGGCCGCTGTCTGCAAGATCGGCGACAACGACTGTGGGAACGAACGCAGGGTCCACTCGGCCAAACCGCCGAGCCAGCAGGAGTGGGGCAACCGGCCCACCGACCCGGGCAAGGCTCCTCCGCGCTGATCGCCGCGATCGCCGGGGCGGTCACGCTCTCGGGTGTGGGGTCCGGTGTGGCCGGCGATATCCGGGCCGCTGTCTGCAAGATCGGCGACAACGACTGTGGGAACGAACGCAGGGTCCACTCGGCCAAACCGCCGAGCCAGCAGGAGTGGGGCAACCGGCCCACCGACCCGGGCAAGGCTCCTCCGCCCCCCACCGACGACGAGCGGAAGACCGGCAAGCGGGCCGCGGACCACATCCGCGACTATCTCAACGGCTGCGAATGGTGGCGCTTCTGGAGCTGCTGGAGCAAGCAGCCGCCCAAAGACATCCTGGCCTCAATGTCGCCGGGCGAGATCCAGGCCCTGTTCGACGAGCTCAGCGACGACGAGATCCGCCGGCTCCTGCGGCAGCCCGGCGTGGTGGACGTCCTCCGGTTCCGCGCCGACCCCTGGCTGCTGCACCAGCTCGAACGCATCGCGCCGGGAAGCATCGAGCCGAACTTCACCGAGTACTACAAAGACGAGAAGAACGACAACCCCGCCATCGCATGGGGCCCCGTGCAGAACGCGCGGGTGTGGGGCGACAGCGGGCTGCCGTCCCTTGAGGACCTCAACCAGGGCGGCCTCGGCGACTGCTGGTGGCTGTCCAGCATGGGCGCGCTCGCCCAGACCCCGGAGGGCCGCCGTCGGCTCCGCAACATGATCCGGCAGAACCCGAACGGGACGTACACGGTGACGTTCCCGGACGGCGACCAGGTCACCGTCACCCCCTACTTCCCCATCAACAGGGACGGGAACCTGTCCTTCTCCCAGCCGGAGGGCCAGCCCCCGACGATCTGGCCGCTCATCCTGGAGAAGGCGTTCGCGCAGAAGGAAGGCGGCTTCGACGAGATCAACGGCGGCGACCCGGCGCGGGGCATGGAGGTGCTCACCGGCCACGACAGCGACAGCGAGGACGCCGACGACGTGACCCGGCAGGACCTGGAGAACTGGCTCAACAGCGGCCGGCCCGTCGTCGTGAGCACCAAGGACGACGTCGACGGCAAGGAGATCTACCAGCAGCGGCTCCACGCCGATCACGCCTACGTCGTCAAAGGCATCACCAAGGATGGCAAGGTGGAATTGTTCAACCCGTGGGGCTACGACCACGCCACCCTGACGATGGAAGAGTTCAACCGCTACCTCGCCGAGGTCGACATCGGTTCGTTCGAGTGAGGAAGGATCACCATGTCCCAGCGTGCACACCGACGCACGGTGCCGATTCTTCTCACCGGCGTACTGATGTTCGCGGCCGTCGGCTGCGGCTCCTCCGAGGAGACCAGACCCATGACGAAGTCATCCCCGCAATCGATTCCCGCCGCCAGGCTCAGCCCGCCGGCCAACCCGCAGAAGGAGACGAACACGCTCGCACGCGGCACCACCAGCTGGGTCGGCGGGCTGCGCCTGGGCGTCGCCAGCGCCCAGAGCGACTCGGGGACCGTCGTCGTCCTCGACGGGTACGGCGTGCCCCGCGAGAACAACTGGCGGGTGACGGGCAAGGCCGGGCACAGCGAAAAGCTCGCCAACGGCTACACGATCAGCATCGACAAGGTCGTCAACGCCAAGAAGCTCGAGAAGGGCATGATCGGCTCCGGTGGGGGGTCCGTGACCGTCACCGTCACGCCGCCGAAGTAGTCCCGCTCCGGCGGCCTTGACCGCACCGCCACGCCCTGCTCCTTCCGCAAGGAGGCCGCCTCGTCCCCGTCCGCCGCGACGGGGGACGAGGCGGCGCCGTACCGGTCCATGTGACGGGTGGCGTACATCGTCTGTCACATAGCGGAGCGCCCGGTTACGGTGATCGCATGAGAGCTGGGGACCTGCTGGCGGACCGTTACCGGCTGGAGCGGCTGCGGGGCCGCGGCGGGATGGGCGAGGTGTGGGAGGGCTTCGACCAGCGCCTGCGCCGCCGGGTGGCGGTCAAGGTGCTGTCGGCCGACCTGCTCGCCGACCCGAGAGCCGCCGACCAGGTGCTGGCGCGGTTCCACCGGGAGGGCGAGGCGGCCGCGCGGCTGAGCCAGCGCAACATCGCCGCCGTCCACGACCTGGGCGAACACCCAGACGACGGCACCGGGCGGACCCGCCCGTTCCTGGTGCTGGAGTACCTCGACGGCCGCGACCTCGACACCGTTCTGCAAGAACACCCCGGCGGGCTCGCGGTGGAACAGGCCGTCGAGTACGGAGTGCAGATCTGCGAGGGCCTGGCCGTCGCGCACGCCGCGGGGATCGTGCACCGCGACATCAAGCCCGCCAACCTGATGGTCCTGGACGACGGCACCGTCAAGATCTGCGACTTCGGCATCGCCCGCCTCCAGGACGCCACCGCGGGCCTGACCCGGGAGGGGTTTCAACCGGGCACCCCCGCCTACATGGCGCCCGAGCAGCTCGACGGCGGACCGGTCGACCACCGCGCCGACCTGTACGCCCTGGGCGCCACCCTGTACCACCTGCTCACCGGCCGCACCGTCTTCCCCGCCGACAACCTGCGCGCCCTCATCGCGATGCACCTGACCAAGACCCCCGAGCCGCCCAGCACCCACCGCCCGGACATTCCCCACCACATCGACACCGCCATCACCGCGCTCCTCGCCAAAGACCCCGCCCAACGCCCCGCCTCAGCCGAGCAAGCGGCGACCAGCCTGACAACCGCCCCCACCCCGCCGAAACCCCACCTGGCCGAGGCCCAACGCATCGCGCTATCCATCACCGACTCCTTCCACCAGATGGACGCGTTGCTGGAGATCGTGCGCGCGGTGATCGTGCACGACCCGGAGGAAGCCGAACGCATCGTTCGATCCGCCCCCGATCCCGCCCGGCTGTGGGCGTTAAGGCATGTCGCGAAGGTGGTGGCGGCGCACGATCCGGCAAGGGCCGCGCGCATCGCCCGCCTCCTCACCGACCCTGACCAGCAAGCACGGGCATTGAGCGACGTCGCGAAGGTGGTGGCGGCGCACGATCCGGCGAGCGCTCATCCCCTGCTGGTCCAAGCCGAACACCTCGCCCGTTCCCTCACCGCCCCCGACAGGCAGGCGGCGGTGTTGGCAGAGGTCGCGGATGCGGTCGCCGTACAGGACCCGGCCGCCGCCCGAACCCTACTGGCCCAGGCCGAACGCATCGCCCACTCCACTACCGACCCAGACGACCGGGCACGGACGCTGAACATCGTCGCGACAACGGTCGCCAAGCATGACCCGGCCGAAGCCGAACGCATCGCCCGCTCCATCATCGACCTCCGCTTCCAGATGTGGGTGTTGAGGGATGTCGCGGCAATGGCCGCCACGCACGACCCGGCAGAGGCCGAGCGCATCGCCCGCTCCATCACAGACCTCGACGAGCAGGCAACGGCGCTGACGAAAATCGCGGACACCGTAGCCGCACACGACCCGGTCGGTGCCCGGAACCTAGTGGCGAAGGCCGAGCGTATCGTCCGCTCCATCGCTGACCCCAAAGACCGGGCACAAGCGTTGAGCGACGTGGCGAAGGCGGTCGCCGAACACGATGCGGCCGAAGCCGAACGCATCGCCCGCTCGATCGCCGAGCCCTACGACCAGGCGCAGGCGTTGAAAAAGGTCGCAGAAGCGGTGGCCTCCCGTGATCCCGCCGACGCCGAACGCATCGCCCGCTCCATCCCCCGCGCCGGCTTCTTTCACAAGATGGCGTTGAGGAACGTCGCGGCGGCGGTGGCCGCGCACGACCCGGCGGAGGCCGAGCGCATCGCACGCTCCATTACCCATCCCGACTACCAGGCAACGGCGCTGACGAAAATCGCGGGTGCCGTGGCCGCACACGATCCGGTGCGCGCCCAGAGCCTGCTGGCTGAGGCCCAACGCATCGCACGCTCCGCCCTCGACCCCGACGATCACTCGTGGGCGCTGGCGAAGATCGCGGGTGCGGTGGCCGCGCACAATCCGGCCGGTGCCCAGAACCTGCTGGCCCAAGCCGAACGCATCGCCCGCTCGATCACCGAACAACGCAGGCAGGACTGGGCGTTGCGGGACGTCGCAATAGCGGTGGCGGGCGGTTAGGGGTTCGGAGGGCGCGGCACGCCGTTGTGCGGGCGCCCCCGGAAGCGGCGCGGGTCAGCGGATGCCGACGGCGCGGCGGGCCTCCTTGTAGGCGCGGGCGGGGCGGGGCCAGTAGCCCCAAGGCAGTCCGTCGGTGAGGGTCTTGCCCGCCTGGGAGAGGTGATGGCGGGCCCGGTCGTAGTCGCCCGCGTAATAAAACGCGGCGCCGAACAGGTGGTGGGCCTCGCGGGTGCGGGGGTGCTCCGCCATATGGGTCAGCCACTTGTCGGCCGCCGCGCCCAGGGCGGCGTGAGTTTCGGGACGGGAAGAAAGGTACGCTTCCACGCCGCCCTCGGACCCGATGCCGTTCTCCAGAAGGGCGACGGGCAGCATTGCCGTCAGCGGGTCGCCCGGTTTGGCGGCCTCGACCGTCGATTCGGCGAATTCGAGGACTTCGGCGTCCGAGCCCCACCACTTGTCGCACAATGCCTGCGCCCGTGTGTAGTGGCCGCAGTACAGGCCGTCATGCCGGTCCTTCAGTTCCCGCCAGATCCGGTCGAGTTCCAACCGGCCCAGTTGGAGGCCCATGGCGTGCCATTGCAGGCAGTCCCAGGGAACCGGGTCCTCGGGCAGCAGTTCGGCGGCGCGGTACAGCGGTTCTCCGGCGCCCGCGAGGATCAGCCAGAACTGGGCGAACTGTTCATCCGGAACGTCGTCGGCTCGGGCGCTGCCGCGGACGTTCCAGGCCTCGCGGATGAGCGTGCCGCCCAGCCACAGATGGACGTCCGGGTCGTCCGGCCGGGCGGCGGCCAGGGTGTCGAGCCGGTCGCTGTGGCCGGCCGCGGCCCGGGAGAGCCGGTCGAGATAGAAACCGCGAAGTTCGGGCAGCGGCCGCGAGCGCGACAGCAGCTCCAGGCCCGCGTCGAGCCTGCCGGAGCCGACCTGGGGCAGCACGGCGGCGAGGCCGGGGTCGTCCCAGGCCGTGCCGCTGCGCAGGCCGAAAGGCAGGCGGAAACGCGGCCCGCTGCGGCGCCTGCCGGGCTTCGGGGGCGCGGCGGCGGTCTCGGGACGCTCGGGGATGTCCTCGTCGGAGCGGGCCGGCATGGGGACGACCCGGTCGGCGGGGGCCATCCGGTCGATCCGCGCGGGCAGGTCGTCGGCGCCGATCCACCGGTTCGGTTCGATGTGGACGGTGATGCCGTCCAGCCCGATGAGGGCGCGGGCGCCGTCCGGCCAGGCGAGGACGGCGGCGCAGGAGTCGTAGCGGACGGTCCCCAGGTTCGGCCCGGTCATGCTGGTCACGCCGGTGGGGCCGACGATGAGGTGCAGGTGGCCCGCCTCGGGGTCGGCGCGGGTGAAGCTCTGCCCGCGCACCGCCACGACCGAGCAGCCGGGCGCCGGGACGTAGCGGTCGACGTGGGGTTCCTGGCCGTCGGGGACCATCAGCAGAGCCGAATCGCGCACGGTGCGCGCCACCTCCTGCACGTCGCCTGGCGTCAGCTCGTCCAGGTGGCGCAGGATCTCCTCGTACGTGCGGTCCGGGGCGCCCATCAGCTCGTTCCAGCAGGACGACATCGTCAGCGCGCCCGCTGCCTCGGGCTGGTCCAGGCGTGCGCGGTGGATCGACACCGCCTCCCGCAGTTCGGCGTCCGGCACGGGCTCGTCGGCGATCCGCTCGATCTCATCGACGAACTCTCGGGTCAGCCGGGGGTGGGACTCGGCGAGCCCGTCGGCGAACGCGACGATGTGGGCCATCTCCCCATCGCGGGGCGCGTAGCCGACCTGCGCGCTGTAGCTGAGCGCGTCGTCGAGCCGCAGCGCCTTGAGCAGCCGCCGCTGCAGCAGCGTGGCGAACACGTTGCCGGCGGTTGCGCGGGGCACGACCGCGCTGAGGCCGACGCCGTTGACCTGCGAGTTGAAGTAGGCGGGGGTCTGCGGCAGAGCGCTGGTCGGTGCGGGCGGGGGCATGCGTTCGCCGTCGGGCAGGTCCAGGCGCAACCCGGCTGGCGGCGGGCCGCCGACGACGGCCAAGGCGGCGTTGGCGCGAGTGAACCAGCGGGCGGCCCACGCGGTGACGTCCTCGCCGGTGTGGGCGGGCAGCCCGAGCTCGTCATAGCCCTGCAGGCCGTAGCCGGCGGCGCCGTACCGCCACAGCAGCAGCCGGCCGGCGACCCCCGGGGAGCGGCCGGCGGCCTCGGTCCGCAGGATCTGCTTCTCCGCCTCCAGCCGGTCGAGCGGGGGTTCGCGCAGGGCACCGCAGACGGTGCGCAGGAAACGGACCACCTCGTCGCCGTCGCCTTCGGTGAAGAACGCCGTCGTCACCGAATCGACGGTGCCGTTGTAGTGGTGTTCGGGCTGGCCTACGCGGTGCAGCGCCAGATGCTCCACCAGATGGGTGATTCCGCTGCGCGCAAGCGTTTCGTCGGACTGGCCGACACGGAACAGCAGGGCGACGCGATAGCCGTCGGTGTTGCCCCCGGAAGCCCAGAAGGTCGGCACCCCGTCGATTTCCGTCCGCGTGACCTTCACGCAGTCCTCCCCGTTTCTCAGGTCGCGTCATCATACGATCCCGACGCGCCGGAAACGACGGAAAATCGGCGCTGCGGACCGCGTCCGGACACCGTTGCCGGTTTTATCCGCATAACATCGGTTGGACGCCCGCAATTGTGTTCGCGGCGGTACTGCTCGTCATCGGGGACGGGTGCGACGCGCGGCGATGCCCGCTGGAACCGCCACGTCCGCAATGGCGCGCAGGGACCGAAAACGGCGGGCGGCGGTTTTCGGCGGCACGGCCCGCGAGATGCGCCGGCGCGGCCCGTCAGGCGATGCGGTCGATGACGAGCGGCAGCAGGTCGGGGGTGGCGTCGGCGGCCACCTCGACGGCGCCGTCCAGGGCCTCCAGGGCGCGGGGGATGCGGTCCGGGTCGTCGGTGTGGAGGGTGAGCAGGGGCCGGCCGGCGGTGACGCGGTCGCCCGGCTTGGCGTGGCAGACGACCCCTGCGGCGGCCGAGACCGGGTCCTCCTTGCGGGCGCGGCCCGCGCCGAGGCGCCAGGCCGCCACGCCGACCGCATAGGCGTCCAGGCGGGTCAGGACCCCCGTGGCGGGCGCCGCGACGTCGTGGGTCTCCTCGGCCGACGGCAGCGGCGCGTCGGGGTCGCCGCCCTGGGCGGAGACCATGCGGCGCCACACGTCCATGGCCGAGCCGTCGGCGAGCGCGTCGGCCGGGTCCTTGGCGGACGAAAGGCCCGCGGCCGTCAGCATCTCCCGGGCCAGCGTCACGGTCAGCTCGACGACGTCGGACGGGCCGCCGCCCGCGAGCACCTCGACCGACTCGGCGACCTCGACGGCGTTGCCGACCGCCCGGCCGAGCGGCCGGTCCATCGCGGTGAGCAGCGCCACGGTGCGCACGCCGTGGTCGGCGCCGATGCCCACCATGGTCTCGGCCAGTTCCCGGGCCTGCCCGATGGTCTTCATGAACGCGCCCGAGCCGACCTTGACGTCCAGCACCAGGGCCCCGGTGCCCTCGGCGATCTTCTTGGACATGATCGACGAGGCGATCAGCGGGATCGACTCGACGGTGCCGGTCACATCGCGCAGCGCGTACAGGCGGCGGTCGGCGGGCGCCAGGCCCGAGCCCGCCGCGCACACCACGGCCCCGGTGTCGGCCAGCACCGCGAGCATCTCCTCGGGCGTCAGCGACGCCCGCCAGCCGGGGATCGACTCCAGCTTGTCCAGTGTGCCGCCGGTGTGGCCGAGACCCCGGCCCGACAGCTGCGGGACGGCCGCGCCGCACGCCGCCACCAGCGGCGCCAGCGGCAGGGTGATCTTGTCGCCGACGCCGCCGGTGGAGTGCTTGTCGGTGGTGGGCCGGTCCAGCCGCGACCAGTCCATCCGCTCCCCGGAGCGGATCATCGCCTCGGTCCAGCGGGCCACCTCGGCCCGGGTCATGCCGTTGAGCAGGACGGCCATGGCCAGCGCCGCCATCTGCTCCTCGGCGACGACGCCGCGGGTGTAGGCGTCGATCACCCAGTCGATCTGCTCGGGGGTCAGCGTGCCGCTGTCCCGCTTGGTGCGGATGACGTCGATCGCGTCCACGTCGGTGGGCTCCTTCGCGGAGGTTCTCAGGAGGTCAGGTCGTCGGGGCCGAACGCGTCGGGCAGCACCTCCGCCAGAGGGCGCACGCCGCGCTTGGTCTCCAGCAGCATGCCCGGGCCGCCGTGCTCCCACAGCAGCTGGCGGCAGCGGCCGCACGGCATCAGCGGCTCGCCGTCGCCGCCGACCACCGCCACCGCCACCAGGCGGGGACGGCCGGTCGCGCCCGGCCCGAACAGGGCGCCGACGAGGCTGCACTCGGCGCACAGGCCCACGCCGTAGGAGGCGTTCTCCACGTTGCAGCCGGTGACCACGCGGCCGTCGTCCACCAGCGCGGCCGCGCCGACCGGGAAGTTCGAGTACGGCGCGTACGCGCGCCGCATCGCCTCGCGGGCGGCGGTCCGCAGTGCCTCCCAGTCGATGTCGCTCACCGGGCCTCCCCCTTGCGGTAGCGCAGGCCGTCCGCCGCGGGCATCCGCAGCCGCTGGGACGCCAGCGACAGCACCAGCAGCGTCGTGATGTGCGGGCTGTAGGTGACGATCTCCTTCGGCAGTTCGTCGGTGAGCAGGTACCACACCAGCAGCAGCACGCCGGCGAGGAACGCGGCGGCCGCCTGGTAGATCCGGCGGCGGCGGTGGTCGTCGCCCGTCTCCGCGGGCGTCGCCGGCGTGCGGCGCAGCGTCCACAGCCGCCAGGCGGCGAACGCGAACAGCGCCACCGCGACGACCAGCAGCAGGGAGTGCACCGCCCCGGTGGCGCCGCGCTGCTGGAGCGCGTCGGTGTAGCCGAACAGCCCGGTGCCGACCGCCAGCCCGCCGGGACGCCAATTCCCGAAGATCATGGCGGCCAGGCCGATGAAGCCGCGGCCTCCGGTCTGGTTCTCCTGGTACTGGTGCGTTCCCACCATGGCCAGGAACACACCGGCCAGCCCGGCCAGCGCACCAGAAACGGTGACCGCCACGTACTTCATCGTGTAGACGCGGACGCCGAGGGACTCGGCCGCGTACGGGTTCTCCCCGCACGACCGCAGCCGCAACCCGAACGCCGTGCGCCACAGCAGCACGTAGGTCAGCGGGATCAGGGCCAGCCCGATGATGGTCAGCGCGGACAGGTCGGTGGTCAGGCCGCGCACCAGCCCGGCCAGATCGGACAGCAAAAACCAGTGCCGGTCCTCCAGGTCGCGCAGCGGCCCGGCGACGCCCGGCACGCTGACGGTCGGGAACTCCGGCAGCGGCGGCGACTGGGTGGCGCCGCCGCCCTCCTCGCCCAGGAAGAACATGGTGGACAGGTAGCGGGCCACCCCCGGCGCCAGGATGTTGATCGCCACGCCGGAGACGATGTGGTCCACGCCGAACGTGACGGTGGCCACGGCGTGCAGCAGCCCGCCGAGGGCGCCCATCAGCAGGCCCATCAGCAGCCCCAGCCAGGGGTTGCCGGAGAAGTAGGCGCCGAACGCCCCGCCCCACGTCCCGAAGATCATCATGCCTTCGAGGCCGATGTTGACCACGCCCGCCCGCTCGGACCACAGGCCGCCGAGCGCGGCCATGCCGATCGGCAGGCCCAGGGCCAGGGTGGTGCTCACCGTCCCCCCGGAGGTGATGGTGTTCTCCCCGGTGATGGCGCGCAGCACCACCAACACGCCGAACACGGCCGCGAGGGCCGCCAGGACCCGCACCAGCGGGCGGCGCGCCCGGCGGGCGGGCGCGGGCTCCGCCGCCGGCATCGCCTCGGCCAGGGTCGAGCTCACGCGGCCACCTCCTTCGGGGACGGGTCACGGTCGGCCAGTTCCGCGGCGACCGCCTGCTGCTGCCAGCGCAGCCCGAGCCGCCGCACCACCTCGTACACGACCACCACCGACAGCAGCACCGCCGCCTGCGTGATCGCCACGATCTCCTTGGGGATCTCGTTGAACTCCAGGATCTGCGACGACTGGTCCAGGAACGACCACAGCAGCGCGGCGAACACGATCCCGACCGGTTTGTTGCGGCCCAGCAGCGCGATGCCGATGCCGACGAAGCCGAGGCCGCTGGGGAAGTCCAGCCCGTAGGAGTAGGACGAGCCGAGCAGCTGCGGCATGCCGATCAGCCCGGCCGCCGCGCCCGACAGCAGCATGGCCACCACGACCATCCGCTTGGCGTCGACGCCGCTGGCCACGGCCGCGCTCGGGGACAGCCCGGTGGCGCGCAGGTCGAACCCGAACCGGGTGCGCTCCACCACGATGTGGAAGGCCACGCCCATCGCCACCGCCAGCAGCACCAGGCCGAAGATCTTCAGGTCGGCCCCGGGGTAGGGGATGCCGCCCACCCGCCCGGACGAGGCGATCGGCTCGGTGCCGATGTTGTCGCTGCCCGCCACCTGCGTGCCGAGCCTGCCGTTCTGCAGCAGGTAGGCGATGATCCCGGTGGCGATGAAGTTCAGCATGATCGTGGCGATCACCTCGCTGACGCCCCGGGTGACCTTCAGCAGCCCGGCGATGCCCGCCCACAGCGCGCCCACCAGCATGGCGACCAGGATGATCACGGCCTGGTGCAGCACCGGCGGCAGCGCCACGGCGCCGCCCACCGCGGCGGCCAGCATCGCCGCCAGCCGGTACTGGCCGTCCACGCCGATGTTGAACAGGCCCATCCGGAACCCGATCGCCACCGCCACCGCGGCCAGGTAGTACGTGGACGCCCGGTTGACGATGTTGACGACGCTGTCCGGCTCCAGGCCGAATTCGATCATCGCCTGGAACGTCGACGGCGGGTTGAAGCCGCTCAGCGACAGCACGATCGAGGTGACGGCGGCGGAGAACGCCAGCGCGATCACCGCCGCCAGGATGGTCAGCGCCAGCGGCGAGTTCTTCAGCCGGTTCACTGTTCCCCTTCCAGCGGCGCCCCGGTCATCGCCGAGCCGAGCCGTTCGGGCGTCACGTCGGCCGGATCGACCTCGCCGACCATTCGGCCGCGCAGGATCACCCGCAGCGTGTCGGACATGCCGATGAGCTCGTCCAGGTCGGCGGAGATCAGCAGCACCGCCAAGCCTTCGGCGCGGGCCTTGCGCAGGTGCTCCCAGATCGCGGCCTGCGCGCCGACGTCCACGCCCCGGGTCGGATGCGCGGCGATCAGCAGCTTCGGCTCGCCCGACATCTCCCGGCCGACGATCAGCTTCTGCTGGTTGCCGCCCGACAGCGCCCCGGCGTCCACGTCGATGCCGGGCGTGCGCACGTCGTAGGCCTCCACGATGCGGCGGGTGTCGGCGCGGGCGCCGGCCCGGTCGATCCACGGGCCCTTGACGTTGGGCCGCCGCGTCTGGTGCCCGAGGATGCGGTTCTCCCACAGCGGGGACTCCAGCAGCAGCCCGTGCCGGTGCCGGTCCTCGGGGACGAAGCCGATGCCCTGCTCGCGGCGCCGCCGGGTCGGCCAGCCGGTGATGTCCTCGCCGTCCAGCAGGATCGTCCCGGCGTCCGGGGCGCGCATGCCCATGATCGCCTCGACCAGCTCGGCCTGCCCGTTGCCCTCCACCCCGGCGATGCCGAGGATCTCGCCGGCGTGGATGGTGAAGGAGACGCCGTCGACGACGGCGCGGCCGGTACCGTCCCGCACGGTCAGCCCCCGAAGCTGCAGGACGGGCCGGTCGGTCACCGTGGACTCGCGCAGCTCGGGGACGGGCAGCTCGCTGCCGACCATCATCCGGGCCAGCTCCCGGGAGGTGGTCGCGGCCGGGTCCAGGCCGGTCGCCACCGTGGTGCCGCGGCGGATCACGGTGATCTCGTCGGCGACCGCCAGCACCTCGTCCAGCTTGTGCGAGATGAACAGGACGGTGAGCCCCTCGCGGCGCAGTTCGCGCAGGTTGGCAAACAGCTCGTCGACCTCCTGCGGCACCAGCACGGCGGTGGGCTCGTCCAGGATCAGGATGCGGGCGCCCCGGTAGAGCACCTTGAGGATCTCGACCCGCTGCCGGTCGCCGACGCCGAGCTCCTCCACCAGCCGGCCGGTGTCGACGCGCATGCCGTACCGTCCGGCCAGTTCCTCGACGCGCCGCCGCGCCTTGGCGCCGATACCGTGCAGGCGCTCGGCGCCCAGCACGATGTTCTCCAGGACGGTGAGGTTGTCGGCGAGCATGAAGTGCTGGTGCACCATGCCGATGCCGCGGGCGATGGCGTCCGCCGGCGAGTGGAAGACGACCTCCTGGCCGCCGACCTTGATGGTCCCCTCGTCGGCGCGCTGCATGCCGTAGAGGATCTTCATCAGGGTGGACTTGCCCGCGCCGTTCTCCCCGACGATGGCGTGCACGGTCCCGGCGGTGACGGTGAGGTCGATGTCGCGGTTGGCGACCACGCCGGGGAAGCGCTTGGTGATGCCGCGCAGTTCGAACGCGGGCGGGGCGGCTGCGCCGGTGCCGGACGGCCGCTCGGTGGTGGACATCCCTGGTTCTCCTACACCAGAGCCCGGGAGGAGGCCGGTGGCCGCCCTCCCGGGCCGGGGGCGTTCAGCTCACTTGGTGGGGACGGTGATGGCGCCGCTGATGATCTGCTGCTTGTACTCGTCCAGCTTGGCCTGCACGTCCTTGATCTCCGCGGCGTTGGCGGTGGAGTAGCCGACGCCGTCGTTCTTCAGATCGAAGGTGACCGGCCCGGACTTGGCCGTGCCCTCGCCCGCGGCCTTGACGAACTCGAACACCGCGGTGTCCACCCGCTTGAGCATCGAGGTGATGATGAGCGGCTTCTGCGCCGCCTCGGCGGTCTGGTACTGGTCGGAGTCGACGCCGATGGCGTACTTCTTCTTGGCGGCGGCGGCCTGGAACAGGCCGACGCCCGACAGGCCGGCCGCGTGGTAGATCACGTCGGCGCCGCCGTCGTACTGCCCCTCGGCGATGGTCTTGCCCTTGGCCGGGTCGCTGAAGCCGGAAGTGTCGGTGCCGCGGGAGATGTACTTGACGTCGATCTTGATGTCCGGCTTGGCGTGCTTGGCGCCGGCGGTGTAGCCCGCTTCGAACTTCTTGATCAGCGGGGTGTCCACGCCGCCGATAAAGCCGATCTTGCCGGTCTTGGACTTCAGCGCCGCCGCCGCGCCCACCAGGAAGGAGCCCTGCTCCTCGGCGAACACCAGGTTGGTGACGTTCGGTCCGGTGACCGAGCTGTCGTCGACGATCGCGAACTTGGTGTTCGGGTGGTTCTTGGCGACCTTGCCCAGCGGGCCCGCGTAGGCGAACCCGACCGCGATCACCGGGTTGTAGCCGGACTTGGCCAGCAGCTCCAGCCGCTGCACCTTGTCGTTGTCGCTTTCGCCCTTGGTCGCCTCGATGTCCTTGACCTCGAGGTTGAGCGTCGACTTCACCTTCTGCAGCCCGGCGTAGGCGGCGTCGTTGAACGACTTGTCGCCCCGCCCGCCGATGTCGTACGCCAGCCCGACCTTGACGGTCTTCTTGCCGTCGCCCGCGTCCCCGCCGGTGGTGGCCTTCTTGCCGCCGCACGCCGAAGCGGCGAGCGTGAGCGCTGCGCCCGTCAGCGTGACAAGCGAAATTCTGAGTCCACGGCGCACGTTTGGCGCTCCTTCCGTTCCCCGCCCGCGAAACGGCGACCGGCACGGTCGGCCGCCGAAATCGATCGGACGTTACCCGGAGAACAGACCGAAACGCCCTCGGTGCGCTGATTCGCAACGGGTCCGTTACCAAGGTGTAGGCATATCGCCACAGGTCAGGCCGCTTGTGCACGGCCCGCACACCGTCCGGTGCGGACAGGGAGCGCCGCCCCGGGCGCGGCCGGGGCGGACGGTGAGAACATCGTCGCCGCCGTGACGGCTCAGGCCGCGGCGGCGCCCTCCACCTGCTCGGGGTCGCCGGGGCGGCCGCCGTCCCACAGCGCGGTCAGCGCGGTGGCGGTCAGCACCCGGACGCCGACGGCGATGCAGCGCTCGTCCACGTCGAAGTCGCCGCGGTGCAGGTCGTACTCGCCCGGCGAACCGGGGGTGCGCACGCCGAGCCGGGCCAGCGCGCCCGGGACCGACTCCAGATACCAGCCGAAGTCCTCGCCGCCCAGGCTCTGCGGCGTGGACACCGCCGCGTCGTCGCCGAGCACCTGCGCGGCCGCGTCCCGGAACATCTGCACGCTGGCCGCCTCGTTCACGGTGGGCGGGACGCCGCGCACGTACTCCAGCGACGCCTCCACGTCGTAGGCGGCGGCGACCGATTCCAGCAGCGCCTTCATCATCTCCGGCGCCCGGTGCCAGGCCTCGTCGTCCAGGCACCGCACGGTGCCCTCGGCGATGCCGTCGTCGGGGATGGCGTTGGCCACCGACCCGGCCGACACCCGGCCCCACACCAGCGACAGGCTGGATCGCGGGTCGACCCGGCGGGACAGCGCGGCGGGCAGCTCGGTGACGATCTTGGCCAGCGCGTACACCAGGTCGGCGGTCAGATGCGGCCGGGCGGTGTGCCCGCCGGGCCCGGTGACCTTGACGTAGACCTTGTCGCAGGCCGCGGTGATCGGCCCGGTGCGCAGGCCCAGCTGGCCGACCTCGATGCGCGGGTCGCAGTGCAGCGCGAACGCCCGGTCGACCCCGCACAGGCCGCCGGCGGCGATGACGTCCAGCGCCCCGCCCGGGACCTCCTCGGCGGGCTGGAACAGCAGCCGCACCCGGCCCGGCAGCAGCCCCGCCGCGGCCTGCTGCGCCAGGAACAGCCCGGCGCCCAGCACCATGGTGGTGTGCACGTCGTGGCCGCAGGCGTGCGCGACGCCCGGCACCGTGGACCGGTACGGCACGTCCTCCTTCTCGTCCTGCAGCGGCAGCGCGTCGATGTCGGCGCGCAGCGCGACCGTCGGGCCGTCGGCCGGGCCGACGTCGCAGAACAGGCCGGTGCCCTTGGGCAGAACCGTGGGGGTCAGCCCGGCGGCGGTGAGCCGCCGAACGATCCGCCCGGTGGTGCGGTGCTCGGTGTATCCGAGCTCCGGATGCCGGTGCAGATCGCGGCGGAATTCGATCAGCTCGGCCTCGTGGCGGGCCAGGAACGAGTCCAGCTGCAGCTGCAGCGCCTCGCCGCCCAGCGCCCGGCCGCCCGCCGGCGAGCCGTGCGCCGCCTCGCCGGCACCGCCGGTCGCGACGCCGCGCGGTGCGGCCCCGGCCGCCCCCGGCGGCGCGGTCCGCGCCTGTTCGGCGTCGCCCGCGCCCGCCGCCCCCGCGGCGGCCGCTGGTTCAAGACCGGGCATCACCCCGGGTCCCGGTTGAGTCATGTGCGCCCCCTGCGCGATGGCGGAGCCGAACGGCGTCCGCCCGGTGTTCTGTCCGGTGTTGGGTGGGCCCGCTCCGGGCGCGCGGCGCGCCCGCGAGACCCCGCGGTCCGGGTCGTGGCCGGTCGCTGCGTCGGGTCCGGCGCGGTCCGCCGGATCGGCGGGCCCCTCAGTTCCCGACATGTGCAACCTCCCCGAATGTGACGAACCTGTCCTCGGCGAACTCGACGATCGCGGCGTCGACGACGTTCTCCAGGGTGCCGCCCTCGGCGCGGATCGCGCGCTGGCGCTCGTACGACGCCCCGTTCTCCAGGACATCCGACGCGACCTTGAGCTCCTCCGTGCAGCCCAGCCGGTCGGCGACGGGTTCCAGTTCGCGTACCAGTTCGTAGAGATCGTCACGAAGCGGCGCGGTGTTCCCGGTGTCATCGGTGATGACGATGGCGTCCAGACCGTGGCGGGTGGCGCGCCACTTGTTGTCGCGCACCACCCAGGCCGCCGGGCGCGGCAGTGTGTAGCCGCGGTCCAGCTGCTGGTCGAACAGCGTCACCAGGCACTGGCAGAGCGCGGCCGCCATGCCCACTTCCCGCAGGGTGGGGATGCCGTCGAACATCCGGATCTCGACCGTGCCGAAGTTCGGATGCGGCCGGATGTCCCACCACACCTCTTTGATGCTGCGGATCGTACCGGCCCGCAGCAGCGTCGCCATGTAATCCTCGAACGCCGCCCAGTCGTCCAGCAGATGCGGAGGTCCGGCCGTGGGAAGCTGGCCGAAGACCACCGCGCGGCTGGACGCCAGCCCGGTGTCGTGGCCGCTCCAGAAGGGGCTGGAGGCGGTGAGGGCGAGGAAGTGCGGCAGATAGGCCGACAGGGCGTTGACGATCGGGATCACCCTGTTGACGTCGCTGACGCCGACGTGGACGTGCACGCCGAAGGTCTGGATCCGGCGGGCCAGCCACTGCATCTGCTCGATGAGGTCGGCGTAGCGCTGCATCGGGGCCATGACCGCGTCCCGCCAGTCGCTGATCGGATGCGTCCCCGTGCAGGCCAGCGTGATGCCGCGGTCGGCGGCCGCCGACCGCAGCGCGGCCACCGTGGCGGCCAGGTCGTCCTTGGCCTCCCCCACGGTGTAGCACACGTCCGTCACGACCTCGACGGTCGACTCCATCAGCTCGTGCCGGACCTTGTGGATGTCGCCGCCCTCGCTGAGCGACGGCAGCGCGGCCAGCACCTCACGCGCGTCCTGCCGCAGGTGCCTGGTCTCCGCGTCCACGAGCTGGATCTCCCACTCGACACCCAGCGTCGGGCCGCGGGACGGGTTGAAGTCAATGGCCACGGCCAACCTCCGTCCACAATCCTTGCAGGTCGATGCGTGGCACGTGGCGCAATTCGGCCAGCGGGTCACTAAGCCTGGACAAACGCCGATCCGGGCGTCGGTCCAGGCCGGGACTGCCCTCCATCATGACGCCGGGTGCCGAAGAGCCGCAGGGCTCCGTGCCCGGCGCCGATCATTTGATCCGAGAAGACGACAACCGGACACGATCTGTGACTCATTTCGGTCATGTCAGTTCGAGCGAGCACCCTCCGAACGAACTAGTCCAACCTTTAATCTACCTGGTAACGATTCGTGATCGTCCGCGTCAGGGCGGCCCGGCCGGCGGCGCGGCGGGCGGTCCGGCGGGCCGCCGGGCGAACGTCCGTATCACGTCACTGTGAGCACGCGTGCGACGACGGTAATCATCTTCCCGGACAGGCCGCGCAATCGTGGCTTAATCTTCGTGAAGTCACCGGGGACCGCCTCCCGGGACCGCAGGAGCGCCGTCCACGGACACGCCGACCGTGCCCGGACACGAACGCCATCGGGGAGCCATGAGAAGACCACCGCGCGCCGTCACCGCGATCGCCGTGCCGCCCGTTGCGGCCTCGCTCCTGCTCGTCCCCGCCCTGGCCGCGGCCCCGGCCGCCGCCGAGCCCGTGTCGCCCCCCGTGCAGGCCGGCTCGGTGACGGCCTCCCCCTCGGGGCCGCTGGGCGGGGCGCAGCTCGGCGGCAAGGGCACGATCGTCAACCAGGCCGCGGGCGTACCGGCGGCGCCGAAGATCAAGGCGGCGTCGTACCTGATCGCCGACGGCGACACCGGCGAGGTGCTGGCCGCCAAGAACCCGCACGGCCGGTTCCTGCCCGCCAGCACCCTCAAGACCCTCACCGCGCTGACGCTGATCCCCAAGTTCAAGGCGGACCAGACCGTGCGGCCCTCGCAGGAGGCGTGCGACGTCGAGGGCACCAAGGTCGGCATGACGCCGAAGATGAGCTACAAGGTGTCCGACCTGTTCTACGCGCTGATGATGATGTCGGCCAACGACGCGGCGGTGGCGCTGGCCGAGGCCAACGGCGGGCTGAAGCAGACCGTGGCCGACATGAACGCCGAGGCCAAGCGGATCAACGCCCGCGACACCCTGGCCGGCTCCCCCAACGGCCTCGACCGCGACCTCGGCCTCACCGTCAAGACGCAGCACACCTCCGCCTACGACCTGGTGCTGATCCTGCGCGAGGCGATGCGCAACGCCGACTTCCGCCGCTACGTCCAGACCATCGACCACTTCTTCCCCGCGCCGGCGACCAAGAAGGAGCGCAAGAAGGGCAAGAAGGTCGGCGGCTACCCGATCCACACCCACAACCGGATGCTGCCGGGCCAGTCGCACGCCTACCGGGGCATGCTCGGCGGCAAGAACGGCTACACCATCGCCGCCAAGCAGACGTTCGTGGCGGCGGCCCGCCGCGACGGCCACACGATCTACATCTCGCTGATGGGGGCCGACCAGCCGCCGTCCGACTACGCCGCCGAGCTGCTGGACTGGGGTTTCAAGGCGCGCGGCAAGGTCAAGCCGGTGGGCGAGCTGGTGCCGCCGGGCGACCTGACGCCGAAGAAGGCCGACGCCGGCAGCGGCGGCATGCTCGCCGACGCGCCGCTGGGCGGCAACGGCTCGGCGGGCGGCTGGGGCATGATGGCGGGCACCGCCGGCGGCGCCCTGCTGGCGGCCGGGCTGGTGTTCGTGGCCGTCCGGCGCCGGCGCGGCTAGCGCCTCCCGTTTCGCGGCTAGGCGTCCCGTCCCGGCGGGGTGGTCACGGCCCCGGTGCCGAACAAGAAGCCCCGGCGGGGCCGCCACACCCCGTCGGCCCCGTGCTCGTACAGCGAGAACCCCCACACCTGGAAGGCGGCCTCGTAGTCGGCCATCTCCTTGTAGGCGCGGTCCATCTGCTCGTCGGACAGGTGGTGCGCGACGGTGACATGCGGGTGGTAGGGGAACTGCGGCCGCTGCCCCGGCGGGCCCGCCAGCACCTTCGCGTGCAGGCGCGCGCAGCCGTCCTTTCCTTCGGCCAGCGCCACGAAAACGACCGGTGAGACGGGTCGGAACGTTCCCGTACCGTGCAAGCGGATCCTGAACGGCCGCTCGGTGCGCGCCACCTCCGCCAGGTGGCGCTCGATGGCGCCGAGTTCGGCGGCGTCGATCTGCGAGGGCGGCAGCAGCGTGATGTGGGTGGGGATGCCGGCCGCCAGGCGGTCG
Source organism: Actinomadura sp. NBRC 104425 (assembly GCF_030269545.1). Classification (GTDB taxonomy): domain Bacteria; phylum Actinomycetota; class Actinomycetes; order Streptosporangiales; family Streptosporangiaceae; genus Spirillospora; species Spirillospora keratinilytica. The sequence goes on from NZ_BSTN01000006.1 coordinate 113,483, forward strand.
CCGAACGATTCGCGGACACGCTGCAGCTCGCGCCCGTAGGGGTCGGGAATCGGGATCGCGACCCCTATCGTGCGCGTGCCGTGCGTCTCGTGGCTCCCGGTGCCCTGTGTTCTCCCTGCGGGGGGACCGCCCCCGGCGCGACCCCCCGCGCCCCCCGCCGGCTGGGAGCTAGTGGTCACGTCCCACGAATCCAACGCGGTCGCGCACGACCTCCATCGTGCGCATGGCGGCCTCGCGGGCGCGGGCGGCGCCGTCGGCCAGAATGCGGTCGAGCCCGTCCTCGTCGGACAGCAGCTTGTGGGTGCGCTCGCGGATCGGGGTGAAGGTGTCCACCACGAGCTGGGCGAGGTCCTTTTTGAACTGGCCGTAGCCGCTGCCCGCGTACCGCTGCTCCAGCTCGGGCACGGCGGTGCCGGACAGCGCGGAGTAGATCCGCAGCAGGTTGGTGATGCCGGCCTTGTTCTCCTCGTCGTAGCGCACCTCGGTGCCGGTGTCGGTGACCGCGCGCATGATCTTCTTGCGCATCGGGCCCGGCTCCTCCAGCACGTCGATGATCCCCTGCGGGGAGGACGCCGACTTGCTCATCTTGGCGGTCGGCTCCTGAAGGTCGGTGATCTTGGCGGCGCCCTCGGGGATGTAGGCCTCGGGGATGGCGAACGTCTCGCCGAACCGCTGGTTGAAGCGCTGCGCCAGGGTGCGGGTCAGCTCCAGGTGCTGGCGCTGGTCCTCGCCGACGGGCACCCGCAGCACCCGCCCGGCCGCGCCCTCGCCGGGGCCGGGGGTGTACAGCAGGATGTCGGCGGCCTGCAGCACCGGGTAGGTGAACAGCCCGACCGAGGTGCCCGCGGTGCCCTGCTTGGCGGACTTGTCCTTGAACTGGGTCATCCGCCCGGCCTCGCCGAACCCGGTGAGGCAGCCCAGGATCCAGCCCAGCTCGGCGTGCTCGGGCACCTGGCTCTGCACGAACAGGGTGGCTCGCTCCGGATCGACGCCCATGGCCAGCAGCTGGGCGGCCGCGACCTTGGTGCGGCGGCGCAGCAGCGCCGGGTCGTGCCGGACCGTGATGGCGTGCAGATCGACCACGCAGTAGAAGGTCTGGTGGGTGTCCTGCATCGCCACCCACTGCCGCAGCGCCCCCAGATAGTTGCCGAGGTGGAACGAGTCGGCGGTGGGCTGGATGCCGGACAGCACGCGCGGGACCGCCGGGGCGGACGCGGCCCCGGTGCCTTCGGAAGTGGGCGCTACGGACATATGCACAGACCGATTCTCTCAGACCCGGCCCGGAGGGTCGTCGACACCGGGGGCGGCCGCGGGGGTTTCACGATCGTCCGGACGTGCGGGACGGTCCGGAACCCCTTCGGGGTCGCCCGCGGGCGGGACGCCCCCGCGCACGGGGGTGTGCGGAGCTGACGGGACCGCCGGCGCCGCGGGGGCCGCCGGCGTGACGCGCACGCGGGCCACCCGGCGGCCGTCCATGCGGGCGACCGCGAGCCGGTGACCGGCGGCCTCCACCGCGTCGCCCTCGGCGGGCACGCGGCCCAGGACCGCCATGATGTGGCCCGCGACCGTCTCATAGGGGCCCGCGGGCAGCCGGATGCCGGTCGCCGCGGCGAACTGGTCCAGGTTGAGCAGGCCGTCCACCTCGACCACCCCGCCGTGGAGCCGGCGCGCCTGCGCGTCCTGCACATCATATTCATCGCGAATGTCCCCGATGAGCTCCTCGACCAGGTCCTCCAGGGTGACGATCCCGGCGGTGCCGCCGTACTCGTCCACCACGATCGCCAGGTGGTGGCCCTCGCGGCGCATCTCCGACAGCACCGGCAGCACCCGTTGCGAGGCGGGCACGAACTTCACCGGCCGCACCAGCTCCCCCACCGGCACCGAGCGGTCGGCGGTCTCCGGCACCAGCAGGTCGCGCAGGTGGACGAACCCGATCACCTCGTCGTGGGAGTCGCGGCACACCGGGAACCGCGAGTGCGGGCTGGCCGCCGCGACCTCGGCCGCGCTCGCCAGCGGCAGCGCCGCGTCCAGGAACACCACCTCCGTGCGCGGCACCAGCATCTCGCGCAGCGGCCGCTCCCCCGCGACGAACACCTCCTCGATCAGCGTCCGCTCGTCGTCGGTGAGCTCGGTGGCGGCCGCCACCAGGGCCCGCATCCGGTCGGCGGTGATCTCCTCGCGGACGGCGTCCGGATCGCCCCCCGCCAGCCTGACCACCAGGTCGGTGGAGCGCGACAGCAGCCACACCAGGGGGCGGGCCGGCTTGCGCGGCTGCCGCGGACGGTCCGCCACGGACGCGCCGCGCGGCCCGGCGGCTTCAGGCGGCCGGAGCGGGCCGGGCAGACCGGGCAGGTCGGGTTCGGCGCGCGGACGCGGGTCCGAGCGGCCGGAACGGCCCCCGCGCGGCGGCGGGGCGCTGCTGCGATCGTTCATGTCGGTGGTCCGTCCGCCCTTCGAGCCGGAGATCCTTCCGCAGGACGTACCCGCGGCGAAGGTCCATCACCGGCCCGCATCCGCAGGCTATCGTTGCGACTTCTCAGGTTCGGTTCATGCGGCGCGGATAGCGTGGGCAGTCGATCACTCGCGTCGGCGACCGGCCGGGGCGGAACCGTCGGACTTGGAGGTAACGACACGTGAAGCTGCTCGTCACGGGGGGCGCCGGCTACGTGGGCGGGGTCGTCGCCGCCCAGCTGCTGGACGCCGGGCACGAGGTCGTCGTGCTGGACGACCTGTCCACCGGGCACGCCGACGCCGTCCCCGAGGGGGCCCGGCTGGTGCGCGGCACGCTGCGCGAGGCCGCCTTCGGCGTGCTGGACGGCGCCGGCTTCGACGCGGTGCTGCACTTCGCGGCCCGGTCGCTGGTCGGCGAGTCGGTGGAGAAGCCCGGCCTGTACTGGGACAACAACCTGGGCGAGTCGCTGGCGCTGCTGGACGCGATGCGCCGCGCCGGGGTGAACCGGATCGTGTTCTCCTCCACCGCCGCCACCTACGGCGAGCCGGAGTCGACGCCGATCCTGGAGACCGACCCGACCCGACCGACCAACCCCTACGGGGCGTCCAAGCTGGCCATCGACACCGCGCTGGCCGAGTACGCGCGGCTGCACGGCCTCGGCGGGGTCTCGCTGCGGTACTTCAACGTCGCGGGCGCGCTGCTCGACGGCGGCCGGGTGCAGGGCGAGCGGCACACCGTCGAGACGCACCTGATCCCGAACGTGCTGAAGGTCGCGCTCGGCGAGCGCGAGAAGGTCATGGTGTTCGGCGAGGACTACCCCACGCCCGACGGCACCTGCGTGCGCGACTACATCCACGTGGTCGACCTGGGCGTGGCGCACCTGCTGGCGCTGGAGGCATGCGAGCCGGGCGTGCACCAGATCTTCAACCTGGGCAACGGCAACGGGTTCTCGGTCCGCGAGGTGATCGAGGTGTGCCGGGAGGTCACCGGCCACCCGATCCCGGCCGAGTCGCATCCGCGCCGGCCCGGCGACCCCGCCGTGCTGGTGGCCTCGTCGGACAAGATCAGGTCGGCGCTGGGCTGGAAGCCCGAGCGGGACCTGCGGGCCATGGTCGCCGACGCGTGGGCGTTCGCCCAGCGGGCTCGATGACGGCGTCCGACCCGCGCGCGCTGGCCGCCGCGTTCACCGAGGCGTACCGGCGCGCACCGGAAGGCGTGTGGCGCGCCCCCGGCCGCGTCAACGTGATCGGCGAGCACACCGACTACAACGACGGGTTCGTGCTGCCGTTCGCGCTGCCCCAGGGCGTGTCGGTGGCGGCGGCGCGCCGCGACGACGGCGTGCTGGAGGTGCGGTCCCTGCAGGCCGCCGAGTCCGGCGTCGCCGTGCCGGTGGACCCGCACGCGCCCGAGGCGCGCCGCTGGCGCGACACGGCGCCGCAGCGGGAGCGGTGGGCCGCCTACCCCGCCGGGACGGCCTGGGTGCTGCGCGAGCACGCGGCCGGCGCGCCGATCGGCGGGGCGTCCCTGCTGATCGACGCGGACCTGCCGCAGGGCGCGGGCCTGTCGTCGTCGGCGGCGCTGGAGTGCGCCACCGCGCTGGCGCTGTGCGAGCTGTACGGCGCGGACGAGCTGCTGACCCCGGCGGGGCGGCGCGAGCTGGCCCGGCTGGCGCAGCGGGCCGAGCACGAGTACGTCGGCATGCCCTGCGGGATCATGGACCAGTCGGCGTCCCTGCTGTGCACGGCGGGCCACGCGCTGATGCTCGACTGCCGCAGCGGCCTGTCCACGCAGGTGCCGCTGCCCCTGGAAGACGCCGGCCTGGCCCTGCTCGTCGTCGACACCCGCATGCACCACGAGCTGGTCGACGGCGACTACGGCAACCGCCGCGCCGAGTGCGAGCGGGCCGCCGAGCTGCTCGGCGTGGCCGCGCTGCGCGACGTCAAGGACCTGCCCGCCGCGCTGAACGCCCTGGACGATCCCGTGCTGCGCCGCCGCGTCCAGCACGTGGTGACCGAGAACCACCGCGTGGAGGCGGCCGCGGGGCTGCTGCGGGCGGGCGCGACGGCCGAGCTCGGCGCCATGCTCACCGCCTCCCATCTGTCGCTGCGCGACCAGTTCGAGGTGTCCTGGCCGGGCGCCGACGTCGCGGTCGAGGAGGCGCAGCGGGCGGGTGCGCGCGGCGGGCGCATGGTCGGCGGCGGGTTCGGCGGCTCGGCCATCGTGCTCACCCCGGCCGACCGCGCCGACCGGGTGAGCGAGGCCGTCCGCGCCGCCTACGCGCGGCGCGGATGGCAGGAGCCGCGGTTCCTCACCGCCGTCCCCGCCGACGGAGCCCGCCGCATCCTCTAGAGCCGCCCGCGGATGTCGTCGCGCAGGGCGGCGGCGGCCTGCGCGGCGTCGTCCGCGCCGACCGCGGCGAACCCGTCGACGGCCCGGCTCGCCGGCTCCACGGCGTCGGCGAGCCGGCCGAGGGTGGCCAGCATGCGGGCCTCGTCGTAGTCCAGCGCCGCCGCCTCCCAGGCCGCCTCGGCCCCGTGCTCCTGCGCGGGCAGCTCGCCGAGGGCCCGGCGGGCGTCCTGCATCTCCGCCAGGGCGCGGTCTCCGCCGCCGCCCCACGCGCGGCACAGCGCGCCGCGGCGGCGGCAGCGCACCTCGCCGAACGGGTCGCCGGCCTTGGCGAACGCCTCCGCGGCCCGCAGGAACCCGTCGGCGGCCAGGGCGTCCTTGTCGAGGCCGGTGAGCACGTCGGCGGCCGTCTCCAGCAGCTGTGCGGCCGCGACGGGGTCGTCCTCGTCCTCGGCCAGCGAGGTGAAGACCTCCGCGGCCTGCTCCTCGCCGAGTTCGCGCTGGGCGTGCGCCAGGATGAACCGGCAGCGGCGTTCGGCGCCCGGGTCGTCCAGCTCGGCCAGCACGGGCATGGCCTCCTCGGCGACCTCCGCCGCCTCGAAGGGCCGCCCCGTGGACAGGTACGCGGCGGCCAGGTCGAGACGGGCGTAGGCGGCCTGCGGCCGGTGGCCGAGCGCGGTGAACCCGGCCACCGCCTCCACCATGTCGGCGACGGCGTCGGCGGCGCGGTCGCACGCCAGCAGTAGGGAGCCGCGTTCGGCGTGCGCGGCCGGGGTCAGCCCGGGCGGGCCCGCGGCCGCGTTGGCGACGGCCTCGTCGTAGGCCTCCAGTGCGGCGTCCGGGTCCTGGGCCTCGCCGTAGGCCAGCATCCGGCCCAGCAGGAACGCCGCCTCGGCCAGCCGATCGGGCCGCCCGGCCTCGCGGAACGCGGTGCAGGCCCGGCGCAGCACGGCGGTGGCCTCGGCGTCGCGGCCGAGGTCGCCGAGACCGCGGCCCCGGTACAGCTCCACCTCGCCGAGGTCCCCCGGACGGGACGGCGCCAGGCCGTCCAGCACGGCCAGGCCCTCCTCCGGGCGTTCGCCGCGCAGCAGGGCGTCGGCCAGGCGCATGCGGGCGTCGAACGCGCGCGGCGCCCCCGCGTCGTGCTCGTCGAGGACGGCGACGGCGGCCCGCATCAGCGCGATGCCCTCCTCCGGCTCGCCCGTCGCGAACAGCAGCGCGCCGATGCGGCTCAGCCCGCTCTGCTCGCGCACCCGGTCGCCCGCCTCGGCGAACAGCTCCACCGCCCGCCGCCACTCCGCCAGCGCCGCCCCGTATTCGCCGCCGGTCAGCAGTTCCACGCCGCGGCCGTCGGCGCGCCGCGCCGTCTGCAGCACGGTGAGCCGGCGGTCGCCCGCCACCTCGTCGAACCGCCGCCACGCGGCCAGCGCGCCGTCCAAGTCGTCCGCCGACCGGGCCTCGTCGGCCGCGTCGAGCAGCGCGTCCAGGTCGGTCACGCCGGACAGGTCGCGGCCCTGCTCGGGCTCCGGCGCAGGCCGGGCCGGAGACGGCGCCGGGGCGGGCCGGCGGCGGTCGTGGGCGGTCAGCGGCAGGTGCTCGACGACCGGCTCGTCGGCGAGCATCCGCTCCACCTTCTCGCCCTGGTAGGAGGTGCCGTTGCGGGCGTCGAAGCGGGCCGCGATCTCGCGGGCGCGCCCGGCCAGCTCCGCCCGCAGCTCCGCCGCGCTCACCTCGCCGGCCCCGCCGGGACGGCGCACGGCCACGTCCCCGGCGCCCGCCTCCTCCATCCGGCGCAGCAGCAGGGCGCCCGCCGCGGCGAACTCCATGGCGTCGCACGGGCTCGGCGCCCGGTCCAGCCACCCCAGGTGCCGCTGGAGGATCTCGAACCCGCGCGGCTCGTTGCCCGTCACCGCGCAGAACCAGATGTGCTCGCCGACCAGCGACAGGTCCGCCACGCTGGACCGCACCAGCCGGTACGCGCGGCGGTGCGCGTCGCGCGCCTCGTCCAGCCGGCCCGTGCGCAGGTAGACCGGCAGCAGCGCGGTCAGGATGCCGTGCGGCTGCTCGCTGCAGGTCAGCTCGTCGCCCAGCACCGGCGCCGCGACGGCCAGCGCCTCCTCGTCGCGCCCCCGCACCTCCAGGTGCCGCACCATGCCGGTCGGGTCGCAGCCCTCGCAGTCCGACAGCTCGTCGCGCGGCGCCGCATGCCACTTGGCGTACCACTCGTCGGCGGCGTCGAGGTCGCCCACGTGCCGGGCCACGGCGTTGCGGTAGTGGTACACCGCCTGCAGGCTGTACCCGCCGGCCCGGTAGCGGCGCTCCATGTCGTCCATGACCGCGTACGTGCGGTCGAGCGGCACCTCGGCGAACAGCGTCAGCGAGTGGACGATCCACTTGAAGTGCCACAGCAGCCGCCGCTCCGCGTCGTGGCGGCCCGGGTCGCGGTCGTGCTCGGCCAGGCACCGGCTGAACGTGGTGAACGCCTTGGCCGGTTCGCCGCCGTACTGGTAGGCGGTGGTCAGCGACATGCGCACCCGGAACGCCAGCCGGTCGTCGCCGGTCGCCTCGGCGCGGCGCAGCGCGTCCTCCACCAGCACCGTCTTGGCCTCGCCGTAGGGCAGCTCCTCGGCCCGCGCCATCAGCTCGTGGACTTCAGCGGTGCTCACTTTTCGGCCTCCGGGTCGTGCACGGCCCAGTCGAGCAGGCCGAGGAAGGAACGGTTGAGAACGGCGGTGTCGGCGGGGCGCAGCCGGTGCTGCCCGAGCAGCAGCGCCTGCCCGTACAGCGCCTGGACGGCCAGTTCGATCAGGCCCTCCTCGGTCAGTGCCGTGACGCGCCGGGTCAGCGGGTTGCGGTGGTTGAGGACGAGCTGCGGCCGGTCCGCCTCGACGGCGTTGTTCAGCGCGCCCAGCACGTCCGACCACAGGTCGTCGGCCAGCTCCCTGGCCTGCGACAGCTCCTGCTGGTGCTGCGCGGCGCGGCTGGTCAGGTAGAGGGCGGGCAGCGACGCCGGGTCGAAGTCGCGGATCACCACCTCGCAGCCCAGCCGCTCCACGGCGCGCTGCGCAACCGCCAGGAACGGGCGCAGCGCCAGCTCGGCCGCCGGGTCCACCACGCCGAAGCGGGTGGCCAGCTCGGCCGGTTCCAGGCGGCGCGGCTCCGCGTCCGGGTCGATGGCGGGCAGCCGCTCGATGATCTCGACGTCGTGCACGTAACCGCCGTTGACCAGCCCTACGCCCTGCGCGCCCGCCACCGCCGACAGCCGGCGGAACTCCTCCACGCTGCCGGTGTAGAGCAGTTCGGCGTGCCGCCTGCGGAACTCGGCCAGCGTCATCGGGCCCGCCGAGGTCTCGAACTCCAGCCAGCGGTCGACGATCCGCAGCATCTCGTCGTCGTGCAGCGCCATCGCCTTGACGCCCAGCCCGTGCAGCCGCAGGAAGCCGCGCAGCCGCGCCGGATCGGTCTCGGCCAGCCGCACCAGCCACTGGCGCAGCCGCTCGCCCAGCGCCCGCCGGGCCGACTCCAGCAGCTCGTCCTCGTAGAGCGCCTCCCGGCTCGCGGTGGGGCGCAGCTCACCGGCGTCCACCACGCACCGGACGAAGAACGCCCAGTCGGGCAGCAGCCCCTCGACGTTCTCGGCCAGCAGCATCCGCTTCAGGTACACCCGGTGCGCGCCCCGGGCGGACGGCGACACCGCGTGCGGCAGCACGAACGCCACACCGGTCAGGCCCGCCTCCGGCACCTCCAGGTCGATCACGTCGAACGGCTCGAACCCGAACAGGTCGCGGCAGTAGGCGTCCAGCGCGCGGCGGCGCCGCGCCGGATCCGGGTGCGCCGCCAGCCAGGGCGGACCGCCGCCGGTGATCTGCTCGCCGTCGACGGTCACGGTGACCGGCAGCAGCGCCCCGTACGCGCGGGCCAGCTCGGCCACCACCGCCGGCTCCAGCAGCTCGGCCGTCCCGGGGCGGGACCGCAGCGTCACCGTCGTGCCCGGCTCGTCTCGTTCGCCCGGCTCGACGCGGTACCGGCCGTCGGCCAGGCCCGTCCACCGCACCGCCGCCGCACCGGGCGCCGCCGCCGACCGGGTCTCCACCTCGATCTCGTCGGCCACCAGGAACGCCGACAGCAGCCCGATGCCGAACTGCCCGAGGAAGTCGTGGCGCGCGAAGCCCAGCTCGTCCCGCTTGGACGACCGCCCGATCGTGGCCAGCAGCCGGTGCACCTCGTCCTCGGTCAGCCCGACGCCGTCGTCGTGCACGCGCAGCCGCCCGCCGCCGGTCTCGATCCGCACCGCGCCGCCCGCGCCGCCCCGCGCCGTGATCGCGTCCACCGCGTTCTGCAGCAGCTCCCGCAGGTAGACGCGGGGACTGGAGTAGAGGTGGCGGCTGAGCAGGTCGACCACACCCCGAAGATCTACGTGAAAAGCCTGCTCCACCCCGTATGTCCTCCCGCCCCTCGGCCGTCCCACCGCTCGGCCGCCATGTCGTCCATGGCTGATCAGCCACCTTAGCGGTAGGAAAGCACCCTCCTAAGACATTTCTCACCTGCGTCGACGCAGCGAAAAGGCCCCGGACCGGCATTCCGGCCCGGGGCCCAGAGTCTGCCGCGGTCAGACCGCGTCAGATCGGAAAGCGTCGGATCGGGACGCGTCAGATCAGGCCGAGCTTGCGCACGGCGTCCCGCTCCTCGGCCAGCTCGTTGACCGAGGCGTCGATGCGGGCCCGGGAGAAGTCGTCGATCTCCAGCCCCTGGACGATCTCCCAGCGGCCGTCCTTGCAGGTCACCGGGAAGGACGAGATCAGGCCCTCGGGCACCCCGTAGGAGCCGTCCGACGGCACGGCCATGGACGTCCAGTCGCCCTCCGCGGTGCCGTTCACCCACGTGTACACGTGGTCGATGGCCGCGCTGGCCGCGGACGCGGCGCTGGACGCCCCGCGCGCCTCGATGATCGCCGCGCCGCGCTTGGCGACCGTCGGGATGAAGTCGTTCTCCAGCCACTCCCGGTCGTTGACCGTCTCGGCCGCGTTCTTGCCGCCGATCTCGGCGTGGAAGATGTCCGGGTACTGGGTGGCCGAGTGGTTGCCCCAGATCGTCATCTTCTTGATGTCGGCGACGGACACGCCCGCCTTCTTGGCCAGCTGCGCCAGCGCCCGGTTGTGGTCGAGGCGGGTCATCGCGGTGAACCGCTCGGCGGGCACGTCCGGAGCGTTGCGCTGGGCGATCAGCGCGTTGGTGTTGGCCGGGTTGCCGACGACCAGCACCTTGATGTCGTCGGCGGCGCCGGCGTTGATGGCCTGGCCCTGCGGCTTGAAGATGCCGCCGTTGGCCTCCAGCAGGTCGCCGCGCTCCATGCCCTTGGTCCGCGGCCGCGCCCCGACCAGCAGCGCGACGTTGGCGCCGTCGAACGCGGGGGTCGGGTCGTCGAAGATGTCGATGCCGGTCAGCAGCGGGAAGGCGGCGTCCTCCAGCTCCATGGCGGTGCCCTCGGCCGCCTTGACCGCCTGCGGGATCTCCAGCAGCCGCAGGCGTACCGGGACGTCCGCGCCGAGCAGCTGCCCCGACGCGATGCGGAACAGCAGCGCGTAGCCGATCTGGCCCGCGGCGCCGGTGACGGTGACGTTGACTGGGGTCCGAGTCATGCGTTCATCTCCTGCTGTGACCTGACGGGGCCGGTCGGCCTCCGGTGGTTCTCCGGCGCGGACGCCCCGGGGGCGGGCCGCCGCGCGGTTTGTCTCGTTGTCGAGATACCGCCCGCCAGGCTATCGCGCGCCGCCGCGGCGGTTTCCGCCAGGTGTGCCGGCCGTGTACCCCGCAGCGCCGCGGCTACGCCCGGAAAGCGCCGGAGGCCGCCCCGGGGTCGCCGGGGCGGCCTCCGCGACGCCGCGAGGGGTCACCTCACTTGGCGACCTTCTTCTGCAGGTTGACGTCCAGGGCCTCCAGGAACTCCTGCGTGGTGAGCCAGCTGTCGTTGCCGACCAGCAGGGCGAGGTCCTTGGTCATCTGGCCGTTCTCGACGGTCTCGACGCAGACCTCCTCCAGCGCGCGGGCGAACCCGATGACCTCGGGCTGGTTGTCCAGCTTGCCGCGGTGGGCCAGACCCCGCGTCCAGGCGAAGATGGACGCGATCGGGTTGGTGGAGGTCGGCTTGCCCTGCTGGTGCTGCCGGTAGTGCCGGGTGACGGTGCCGTGCGCCGCCTCGGCCTCGACGGTGCGGCCGTCGGGGGTCATCAGCACGGAGGTCATCAGGCCGAGCGAGCCGAAGCCCTGCGCCACCACGTCGGACTGGACGTCGCCGTCGTAGTTCTTGCAGGCCCAGACGAAGCCGCCCTCCCACTTGAGGGCCTGGGCGACCATGTCGTCGATCAGCCGGTGCTCGTAGGTGAGGCCCTTGGCCTCGAATTCGGCCTTGAACTCGGTCTTGTAGATCTCGGCGAACAGGTCCTTGAACCGGCCGTCGTAGGCCTTGAGGATCGTGTTCTTGGTGGACATGTACAGCGGGTAGCCGCGGTCGAGCGCGTAGCGCATGGTCGCGCGGGCGAAGTCCCGGATCGAGTCGTCGAAGTTGTACATGCCCATGGCGACGCCGCCGCCGGGGAACTTGGCGACCTCCATCTCGATGGGCTCGCCGCCGTCCTCGGGGACGTAGGAGATCGTCACCGTGCCGGGGCCGGGGACGACGAAGTCGGAGGCGCGGTACTGGTCGCCGTGCGCATGCCGGCCGATGATGATGGGCTTGGTCCACCCGGGCACCAGACGCGGGATGTTGGACACCACGATCGGCTCGCGGAACACCACGCCGCCCAGGATGTTGCGGATCGTTCCATTGGGCGACCGCCACATCTTCTTGAGGCCGAACTCCTCGACGCGGGCCTCGTCCGGGGTGATGGTCGCGCACTTGACGCCGACGCCGTGCTCGCGGATGGCGTTGGCGGCGTCGACCGTCACCTGGTCGTCGGTGGCGTCCCGGTTCTCGATCCCGAGGTCGTAGTACTTCAGGTCGACGTCCAGGTAGGGCAGGATCAGCTGGTCCTTGATGAATTTCCAGATGATCCGCGTCATCTCGTCGCCGTCGAGTTCGACGACCGGGCCCGCTACTTTGATCTTGGGCATGCTGTTGCTGTCCCTCTTCCTACACCGGCCGGCAGTCCTTGTAAGGCTCAACTGGTTAGGCTAGCCGACCGCCCGTACCGGTCTAGACCTGCCCCTTACCTGACACTTTCCATCACAAGGGATGAACCGGGACGCCCTCGGCATCGCCCGTCCGGCGCCGATGCGCGCCGCGCCGTTCGAAGAACACATACCGCAGCACGCGCAGCAGCCCGGCCAGCCCGACCAGCACGCCGAAGGCGGCGGCCACGGCCAGGCCCGCCTTGTTCATCGGGGGGATGCTGAGGGCCGCGAAGGCGGTCAGCTCGCCGAGGACGACCAGCGTCCAGCAGTCCAGCGAGCGGCTGCGCACCGCCAGCAGCCCGAGCTGGGACTCCGGCAGCAGCGCCCGGGCCAGCGCGCCGAACAGCAGCGCGGCGGCGATCAGCATCGAGCCCTTGCGGAAGTAGGCCATCGAGCACAGCACCAGCCCGCCGGCCACGCCGCACAGCACCAGCAGGTAGGGCAGCCGGCTCAGCCGGCCGGCCCGCGCGCCGCCCGCTCCCGGGACCCGCCTCCGCCGCCGGCCCAGCTCCGCGCTCATCTCTCTCCCACCGACCTCACCGAAAGGTCTGGACACCCCAACCGTAGCGGTTGGGATTCCCGTCCGGGGCGCCCAACGGACCGTGTGGACGCCTTACGGATGTAACGTCTACTGCGAAAGCATTTTCCACCGCTTTGCGGGAGCGCGGTTGAAAATTGACAGCCGTTCGGGCGGTACACCTGGGGTTACGCGAACGCAGTGGGACGCCGGACGCCTTGTGGCGTGGGTCCTACTCACCGGTAGGAGGGTGTGGCGCCAGCGGGTCCGGGTAACTCGGCAGACAGGGGTCGCTAACTAGCTGGGAGGACTGCCGTGGAGGGGCCGTTCATGCGGATCGAGGACAGCGGCCTGGTGATGCCGCTGCGCCCCGACGTCACGACGGTCGGGCGAGGGCGCGGAGTCGACATCCGCCTCGACGACCCGAGTGTGTCCCGATTGCACGCAGAGATCGTTCGGCGCGGCCCGTACGTCTATGTCGTCGACATGGGCCTGTCCCGCAACGGGACCAGGGTCAACGGCCGCCCGATCGCCCGCCGCGTACTGGAGGACGGCGACGTCGTGAGCTTCGGCACGGCGCGCTGCCGGATGGGGGGCATCCCCCGGGAGGAGGTCGATCCGGACGTCGAGCTGCGGCGCGCCGTGGCCCCCGAGCTCACCCGCCGGGAGGTCGACGTGCTGACCTCGCTGTGCCGGCCCGCCCTGTCGGACGAGGCGTTCGTCGCGCCCGCCACCGCCCGCGAGATCGCCGCCGATCTGGTGGTCACCGAGGCCGCGGTCAAGCAGCACCTGCTGCGCCTCTACCAGAAGTTCCGGATCCCCGAGGGCGCCAACCGGCGCACCCGCCTCGCCAACGAGGTCATCGCGATGGGGCTCGTCCGCCCGCTGCCGCCGGTGCACGTGCCGCAGCAGAACCGGACGCCCATGGACACCCGCACCGCGGAGGTCCGCCGCACCGGGCACGCCCCCGGCCACCCACCGGGCCGCATCGGCACGCCGGGCCGGCCCCCGGCGGGCGCGGCGGGGCGCCGGGCGAGCTGACCTGACGCGCTGAGCTTGCGGCCGCCCCCACGGCAGCGCAATCGGGGAGCGGTCCGCAAGGTTCGCCCGTACGGGGCCATGCGCCGAGGGCCACGGCCCCGTACGGGCGAACCCCCGCCATCTCCATCCGCACCGACCGGGCCCGGCCGGGCCGGAGCCCAGGTGGCCACGCCCCACTCGCGGCCACGCCGAAGCTCATCGGCCACGTCGGCACCCACGGTCATGCTGGGGGCCACCCCGGCCACACCAAGACTCAGGCGATCACGCCGGAGATGAGGCGGCCACGTCCGAGCACACCCGGCCATGCCAGAACGCCGGTGCGCACCGCGTGCGCAGGGGACCACCCCCGCCCACCGCCATGCGCCCACCGCCGTACCGGTGAGGCGCCGCCGCGCCGGCTCAGGTGGTCGCACCGGGACTGCGGCCAGGCCGGACCTCACCCGGCCTCGGCGGCAGCCATGCCGGGGCCACCCGGGCGCGCCGCAGGTCGGGCGGTCACGTCGGGGCTCAGGCGGTCGCGGCTTCGGCGGCTTCGACGACGTTGGCCAGGAGCATGGCGCGCGTCATCGGGCCGACGCCGCCGGGGTTGGGGGCGACCCAGCCCGCCACCTCGCGGACGTCCGGGGCGACGTCACCGGTCAGCTTGCCGTCCACGCGGGACACGCCCACGTCCAGCACGGCGGCACCGGGCTTGACCATGTCCGCGGTGATCAGTCCCGGGACCCCGGCGGCGGCCACGACGATGTCGGCCTGGCGGGTGTGCGCGGCCAGGTCGCGGGTGGCGGTGTGGCAGGACGTCACGGTGGCGTTCTCGGAGCGGCGGGTGAGCAGCAGGCCGAGCGAGCGGCCCACGGTCAGGCCGCGGCCGACGACGGTGACCTCGGCGCCGCGCAGCGGGACGTCGTAGCGGCGCAGCAGCTCCAGGATGCCCTTGGGGGTGCACGGCAGCGGGGCGGGCTGCATGAGGACGAGCCGCCCCAGGTTGACCGGGTGCAGGCCGTCGGCGTCCTTGGCCGGGTCGATCAGCTCCAGCACGCGGTGCTCGTCCAGGCCCTTGGGCAGCGGCAGCTGGACGATGTAGCCGGTGCAGGCGGGGTCGGCGTTCAGCTCGGCGACGGCGCGTTCGACGTCCTCCTGGGAGGCGTCGGCGGGCAGGTCGCGGCGGATGCTCTCGATGCCCACCTCGGCGCAGTCGCGGTGCTTCATGTTGACGTAGGCGTGGCTGCCGGGGTCGTCGCCGACCAGCACGGTGCCGAGGCCCACGCGGGCACCGCGTTCGCGCAGCGCGTCGACCCGCTTCTTCAGATCGGCCCTGATCTCCGCGGCCGTGGCCTTGCCGTCCAGGATCCGTGCGGTCATGTGCACCTCCGCGCTGTCGTGGCCGGGACTTTCCGTGTGGACGGGCTCGTCGCGGGTTCCCCGGCCGCCGTCCCGTACACCCAGGCGCGCGGTGTCCGGATGTCGTTCGCTCCCCGGTGGTGACTCCACCTTGTCCGCGCCAGTCGCGTCCCCGCCATGCTATCGGCCGGGGCCGGGCCGCGGCGCGGGCGGATCAGTCCTCGTCGGGGCGGCCGCGCCAGGAGATCAGGCGGTCGGTGCCGTGCCAGCCGAGCTGGGCGGCCAGGATCGCGGCCAGGGCGGCGGCGACCAGGCCGATCAGCTGCCGCGCCTCCAGGAGCAGGGACGTGGTCTGCACGACCATCCCCAGCAGCAGGGACACAACCGAGTCCATCGCGCCTCCAAAGGCTCAACGGTGATCGCCTGCCACGGGCACGGGCCAGGCCTCGGACGCGCCAGACATCACAAGGGGGCGGACGCGACCGACGGCGAGGCTACCAAGCCGCCAGGCATGGAATCGCCCAGACCGGTACAGACGGCCCGCAACAGGAAACGCCGCCGGCCCGGTGCGGCTGCACCGGGCCGGCGGACGCGGCGTCAATGAAAGAAGTGGCGCACGCCGGTGAAGTAGAGCGTCACGCCCGCGTCCTTGGCCGCGGCGATCACTTCCTCGTCGCGGATGGACCCGCCCGGCTCGACGATCGCCCGCACGCCCGCCTCGGCGAGCACCTGCAGGCCGTCGGGGAACGGGAAGTAGGCGTCGGACGCGCCGACCGCCGAGGCGGCCCGGTCGCCCGCCCGCGACACCGCCAGCCGCGCCGAATCCACCCGGTTGACCTGGCCCATGCC
This sequence comes from Actinomadura sp. NBRC 104425, assembly GCF_030269545.1. GTDB lineage: Bacteria > Actinomycetota > Actinomycetes > Streptosporangiales > Streptosporangiaceae > Spirillospora > Spirillospora keratinilytica. The sequence goes on from NZ_BSTN01000006.1 coordinate 129,196, forward strand.
GACGCCGACGGTGGCGCCGTCCGCGGCCAGCAGGATCGCGTTGGACTTGACCGAGCGGCACGCCTTCCACGCGAACGCCAGATCGCGCAGCGTGGCCTCGTCGGCGGGGGCGCCGGTCTTCAGCTCCCAGTTCGCCGGGTCGTCGCCGGGGGCGTCCACCTTGTCGACGCTCTGCAGCAGCACGCCGCCGTCGATGCGCCGGTACTCCTCGGTGCTCGCCGGCCCCTCGGGGCAGCGCAGCAGCCGGATGTTCTTCTTGCGGGTGAGGATCCGCAGGGCCTCGTCGTCGAAGCCGGGCGCCACGATGACCTCGGTGAACACGTCGGCGACCTGCTCGGCCATCGCCGCGGTCACCGGGCGGTTGACCGCGATGACGCCGCCGTAGGCCGACACCGGGTCGCAGGCGTGCGCCTTGCGGTGCGCCTCGGCCACGTCCGCGCCGACCGCGATGCCGCACGGGTTGGCGTGCTTGATGATCGCCACGGCGGGCTCGGCGAAGTCGTAGGCGGCGCGGCGGGCGGCGTCGGCGTCGACGTAGTTGTTGTACGACATCTCCTTGCCGTGCAGCTGCTCGGCGCCCGCCAGCCCCGCCGGGCCCCCCTGCGCGGTGTAGAGCGCGGCGCGCTGGTGCGGGTTCTCCCCGTACCGCAGGACGGCCTTGCGCTCCCAGGCGGCGCCGAGGAAGTCCGGCCAGCCCGACTCGGCGGCGTCGGCGTCGGCCGCGTACGGGCCGGCGAACCAGGACGCGACCGCCACGTCGTAGGCGGCGGTGTGCGCGAACGCGCGCGCGGCCAGGCGGCGCCGCTGCTCCAGCGTGAAGCCGCCCGCCGCCACGGCCTCCAGCACCTGGCCGTAGTCGGCCGGGTCGACGACGACGGCGACGCTGGCGTGGTTCTTGGCGGCGGCCCGCACCATCGTGGGGCCGCCGATGTCGATCTGCTCGACGCACTCGTCCGGCTTGGCGCCCGACGCCACGGTGGCGGCGAACGGGTACAGGTTCACCACGGCCAGGTCGAACGGCTCGACGCTCAGGTCCTCCAGCTGCTGGACGTGGTCGTCCTTGCGGCGGTCGGCCAGCAGCCCGGCGTGCACCTTGGGGTGCAGGGTCTTGACCCGCCCGTCCAGGCACTCGGGGAACCCGGTGAGCTTCTCGACCTTCATGACGGGCACCCCGGCGGCGGCGATCCGGCCGGCGGTGGAGCCGGTGGAGACGATCTCCACCCCGGCCTCGTGCAGGCCGCGGGCCAGCTCCTCCAGCCCCGTCTTGTCGTACACGCTGATCAGCGCGCGCTTAATCGTCACCCGACTCACCGGCCGAGCTCCCCTCATCGTCTCCGTCTACGGACGTGTTGCAGATCCTGCACTTCATGGAGACCCGTCTGCCCCGCTGGGTCCAGCCGTCGCGGGCCAGGCGGCCCACGACCTCGACCAGCAGCCGCCGCTCCACCTGCTTGATGCGCTCGTGCAGGGAGTCCTCGTCGTCATGCCAGCCGACCCGGACGGTCTCCTGGGCGATGACGGGTCCGGTGTCCACGCCTTCGTCGACGAAGTGAACGGTACAGCCCGTCACCTTCACCCCGTAGTCCAGGGCTTGGCGGACGGCGTGCGCCCCGGGGAAGGCGGGCAGCAGCGCGGGATGGGTGTTGATGGTGCGGCCGCCGAACCGCTCCAGGAACCGGGGGCCGAAGATCTTCATGAACCCGGCGGAGACGACCAGGTCCGGCTTGTGCTCGGCGACGGCGTCGGCGAGGGCGGCGTCCCACTGCGCGCGGTCGGGGAAATCGGGCAGGCGGACGACGAACGTCGGCAGCCCGGCGCGTTCGGCGCGCGCCACGCCGCCGGTGCCGTCGCGGTCTGCGCCCACGGCCACCACCTGCGCGCCGTAGGCTGGGTCCGAGCACGCGTCGAGCAGTGCCTGCAGGTTGGTCCCCGCACCGGAGACGAGGACGACGAGCCGGGCGGACACCATGACTCCCTGGTGGACGTTGGGGTTGACGGACCTGCGCGGCAGTGTCCGGGGCACTGACCGCCCAGCACGAAGCCTATCGGCCGTGCTCGGCAGGCCCCAAAGCGCATCGACCTCAGCGGCCAGGAGGAACCAACGTGAGTGAGCAGCCGGGCCAGGGCGACGGCGGCAGCGTCCTTCGCCAGGACACCGGCCGGACCCCCGGCGACGACACCGCCCACGGCGGTCCGGCGGGACCGCCCCCCGCGGGCCGTCCCCCGGCGAACGCGCCCGAGGAGCGCACCGGCTGGCGGGCCCTGTGGCTGGGTGTCGGCGCGCTGGTACTGGCGTGGCCGATGTTCCCGGTGGGCCTGGTGCTGGGCGTTGCGTCGCTCGTGGTGGGCGTCAAGGCGCAGCGGCGCGCGCGCCGGCGCAATGTGCTCGCGCCCGGCGCAACCCCCGGCATGGTGCTCGGCGCGGTGGGGCTGGCCATGGCCGCGGCGGCGGCCGCGATGGCGGTGGTGATCGGGCCGGAGACGAGCGGCTACAACGAGTGCATGCTGACGGCCAACACCAGGATCGACGAGGAGGCGTGCCGTGACCGGTACTTCCCCAAGATCGAGGAGAAGCTGAACCTGCCCGAGGGCAGCCTGTCCGGCGCCGTCCTTTCCTGACGCCTCCCCTAGCGGTCCGGTTCGTCCTTCAGGACGTAGATGGCGCCGCCGCGGTTCTCGGTGCGTCCGCGCGGCTCGGACCCGGCGTCGTCGTGGGACGGCCGCCGCTCGTCCTCCTCGGGCTCCGGGGCTCTCGGCTCGGGCGCGTAGGGCCCGGCGGCGTGCCCGTCCCTGTGGCCGTCCGCGTGGCCTTCGCCGTCCCCGCCCCGAGGGGCCAGGTCGGGCAGCGGATCGGCGGTGCGCGGCCTGTTGCGCGGGGTGCGGCGCGGCGCGAGGACGGGTTCGGCCTCCTCGAATTCGAGCGGGTCGGCCGTGTACGGCGACTGCGGGGGCTCGGGCGCGGCGACGGGCCGCGGCGGCTCCTCGTCCGGCACCGGCACGGGCGGCGCCTCCACCGCCTCCACCGCGTCCGGCATCACGGCCGCGGTGGGCTTCGGCCGGCGCCGCACCGCCCGCACCGGCCGCCTGGTGCCGCGGATCTTGCGGCGCCGCTCGGGGCGTCCGGACGACGCCTCGCCGGGGCGGCGCAAAATCAGCCAGTTCGCCGTCCACGCCGCGATCGCCGCCGAGATTCCGATCTCCAGGGCCGCCAGCAGGCCGACCCGCCAGGGCGACGGCCCGACGGTGGCCATCCGGCCGCCGCCGATCGGGCCGCCCGACAGCGCCGCCAGCAGCGCCGCGACCAGGCCCGCCAGCGCCCCGGTCACAAACCCCCACAGCGGCGCCGCCTCGTAGGACCGGCTCGGCATGGACCGCACCGTGAGCACCCCGCCGACGGCGCCCGCGGCGAACGGGGCGGCCAGCACCACCAGGGACGCCAGCGGCGCCGGTCCGGGCTCGGGCAGCGCGGCCAGCGGCGGGAAGGCGGGCATGACGTCCAGGAACACCCCGGTCGGCGACACGCTGGTGCCCGCCCCGACGGAGAAGCCCGGGCCGACGGCGTAGGACATGCCCCAGACCACCGCGTTCGGCAGGAACGCCAGCTCGATCATCAGCAGCAGGACCCCGCCGACGATGCCCGGGGAGAGCATGTCGTACAGCCGGGTCGCCTCGTCGGTGTGCACGGCGAGGGACACGCCGGCCAGCACGGCCCCGGCCGCGAGCAGGACGGCGAGCGCGCCGGCGGCGCCGACCACCAGCGAGCGGGGCCGTTCCGGCAGCAGCCGCAGCAGCGCGCCGAGCCCGGAGCGCACCCGGCGGCCGGCGGCGATGTGGGCGACGGCGGCCCGCGCCGCGCCGAGCCCGCCCGCGATCACGCCGACGACGAAGCAGGCGATCAGGGCCTGCCAGGCGGACGGGCGGATCACCGGCGACCCGGCGGCCAGGGCGAGCAGCCCCGCCAGCAGGGCGTAGGGGACGGCCAGCGCGACCGCGACGTGCGCCACGGCGACGCGCGGGCGGCGCCGCACACCGCCGACCCGGATCATCCAGCCGCCGCTGCGGTACAGCAGCGCGCCCGGGATGACGAGCAGGCCGAGCGGCAGCAGCCCGACGCGGCCGTGCTCGACGGCGACCCCGGCGTGGTGGGACACCAGCCAGAGCGTGACCGCCGTCCGGAACACCCCGGGCATGCCCGCGCCCAGCGCCGTGCGCGGTGCGGCGATCCAGCCGACGAGGGTGACGGTGGTGAGCACGGCGAGCCCGATGCCGATGCACCACAGCGCCCCGACCAGCCCCGTCACATACAGCGGGCGCGACATGGCGGCGTGCGGGGCCGGCCTGCCGGATGCCGACGCCGCCCTGGGCTGCTCGGCGGGCGGGGAGGTCACGCTGCTGTCCGGGCTCACATCGCTCACGGCGTCAATGCTGGCACCCGGGACCCGTGCAGCCGGGGCCTCTCACCCGCCCGGCGTGTCGCCTTGCTGCGGGTTGGTGACGGGCGTGCGCGGGCGTTCGGCCCGCAGGGCGGCGGCCTGCTCGGCGACGGCGAGGTCGTCGGCCGGGACGGCGGCGCGGGCGTCCTCGACGAGCCGCCAGTGGTCGTCTCGGTTCACGGCCCCCATCCTGCCGGACGCCACCGACACAATCCGGCGGCGAGGAGCGGGCGCAAACGGAAGACGCCCGGGCCGCCGGGACGGGCGGCTCGGGCGTCTTTTCCGGAACTGCGACGCGCCCCGTCAGAGGCTCAGAGGCTCTGCATGATCTCGCGCATCAGGCGGGCGGTCTCGCTGGGGGTCTTGCCGACGCGGACGCCGACCTTCTCCAGCGCCTCCTTCTTGGCCTGCGCGGTGCCCGCCGAGCCGGACACGATCGCCCCGGCGTGGCCCATCGTCTTGCCCTCGGGCGCGGTGAACCCGGCGACGTAGCCGACGACCGGCTTGGTGATGTTCTTTTCGATGTACGCGGCGGCGCGCTCCTCGGCGTCCCCGCCGATCTCACCGATCATCACGATGGCGTCGGTCTCGGGGTCGTCCTGGAACGCCTGCAGCGCATCGATGTGGGTGGTGCCGATGACCGGGTCGCCGCCGATGCCGACGCAGGTGGAGAAGCCGATGTCGCGCAGCTCGTACATCATCTGGTACGTCAGCGTGCCCGACTTGGACACCAGCCCGATGCGGCCGGGCGAGGTGATGTCGGCGGGGATGATGCCGGCGTTGGACTTGCCGGGCGAGGCGATGCCCGGGCAGTTGGGGCCGATGATGCGGGTCTTGTTGCCCCTGGACCCGGCGTAGGCCCAGAAGTAGGCGGTGTCGTGCACCGGGATGCCCTCGGTGATCACCACGCACAGCGGGATCTCGGCGTCGATCGCCTCGACCACGGCGTCCTTGGTGAACTTCGGCGGGACGAACACCACCGACACGTCGGCGCCGGTCTCGGCCATCGCCTCGCGGACGGTGCCGAACACCGGCAGCGTGGTGCCGTCGAAGTCGACGCTCTGCCCGGCCTTGCGGGCGTTGACGCCGCCGACGACCTTGGCGCCCGCGGCGAGCATGCGGCGGGAGTGCTTCATGCCCTCCGAGCCGGTCATGCCCTGCACGATGATCTTGCTGTTCTCGGTCAACCAGATGGCCATGCTCATGCACCTGCCGCAGCGAGTTCCGCGGCGAGCCGGGCCGCGTCGTCCATGGTCTCCACCTGCTCGACGCCGGGCAGCGCCGCGTCGCGCAGGATCTTGCGGCCGAGTTCGGCGTTGTTGCCGTCGAGCCGGACCACCAGCGGCCGGTCGACGTTCTCGCCCCGCTCGGACAGCAGCTTGTAGGCGGACACGATGCCGTTGGCCACCGCGTCGCACGCGGTGATGCCGCCGAACACGTTGACGAACACGGCCTTGACGTCGGCGTCCGACAGCACGATCTCCAGACCGTTGGCCATGACCTCGGCGGACGCGCCGCCGCCGATGTCCAGGAAGTTGGCCGGCTTCTGCCCGCCGAACTGCTCGCCCGCGTAGGCGACGACGTCCAGCGTGGACATGACCAGGCCGGCGCCGTTGCCGATGACGCCGACGGTGCCGTCCAGCTTGACGTAGTTGAGGTCCTTGGCCTTGGCGCGCGCCTCCAGCGGGTCGGCGGCGGCCTTGTCCTCCAGGGCCTCGTGCTCGGCCTGCCGGAACCGGGCGTTGTCGTCGAGGGTGACCTTGCCGTCGAGCGCCTTCACCTGGCCGTCGGTGGTGAGGATCATCGGATTGACCTCGACCAGGGTGGCGTCCTCGTCGGTGAACACCGCCCACAGCCGCTCGATGAGGGTGGCGGCGCCCTCCTGGGCCTCGGCCGGCAGCCGGCCCGCCTTGGCGATCTCCAGCGCCTTGGCGCGGTCGACGCCGTCCAGCGCCGACACCGGCACCTTGGCCACGGCGTCGGGGTTGGTCGCGGCGACCTCCTCGATCTCCATGCCGCCCTCGGCGGAGCAGATCGACAGGAAGGTGCGGTTGGCCCGGTCGAGCAGGAAGGAGAAGTAGTACTCCTGCGCGATCGCGCTGCCCTCCTCGACCAGGACCTTGTGGACCGTGTGGCCCTTGATGTCCATGCCGAGGATCTGGCCGGCCAGGGCTTCGGCCTCGTCGGCGTTGTCGGCGAGCTTCACGCCGCCGGCCTTGCCGCGGCCGCCGGTCTTGACCTGGGCCTTGACGACGACCTTCGAGCTTCCCGCGGCGAACAGCTCCTCCGCGGCGGCCCGGGCTTCCTGGGGAGTATGGGCGACCTTGCCGGTAGGCACCGGTACCCCGTACTCGGCGAAGAGTTCTTTCGCCTGATGTTCGAACAGGTCCACGAGGCGTCCCTTGTAACGGATCGACAGCTGATGACCGCGCGAGTGGGGGTGTGCAACACGGGGGTCCGTGGGGCCGCCACACCCTGCGGTCCGCTCCGTCGATGCAGCCTAGCCCCTTACCAGGAGTGACCGGACGCCAGGGGTGAAGGCTCGGCCGGGGCTTCCCGCCCCCGTGTGACGTCAGAGAAGGATGTCCGGTCTCACCGGCCCCCGGAATGTGGCCGGCGTCGCCAGGCCACCGAGACGGCACCTGCGGACGATGCCGCTTTGACCTGCAGGAGGAGGAACCACGGCACGCCCTTTGATGTACTTGTCCTCGCCTTGCGTAATGCGGGGTGAAGAGGGGGAGAACGGGCGGTGGCCGAGGTCCGGGTGGGGGCCGTACTTGACGGCGGTCCGCGCAGGGTGCGACGCGCTGTGGCGCTGCTTCTCGTCGCCGGTCTGGTGGCCACGTGCGGTGCGCGCATGCCCAGCGGCGGCGGGCCCGGGTGGGACAGCCCGGGGCTGGTGGGCGGCGGCGGCTGGCCGTTCGCCGGGGTGCCGCTGGACGCCGAGGAGAAGGACGGCGCCGCGTACCTGCCGGGCAGCTCGGTGGTGCGGCTGCGCGACGGGCGGGTGCGGCTGGTGCCGTTCGGCGCCGAGACGGCGATCACGGTTCCGGCGGACGATCCGCGGGTGGGGCAGGCGGTGCGGTCCGACGGCCTGTGGCTGGCGCACGGCACGGTCCCGGGGCGGACCGCGGCCGAACGGGAGATGGCCGAACGGGCGCTGCTCGACCTGCGCCTGCTGACCCGTCCCAACGGGGCGTCGCTGGCGTCGTGGTACGGGGCGTGGCGGTACGCCTGGCCGCGTGACGCGGCGTTCGCGGCGGCGGCGTTCGCCGTCACCGGGCACGCGTCGGAGGCGCGGCGGGTGCTGCGGTTCCTGGCGCGGGTGCAGACGGACGAGGGCCGGTGGGCGGCCCGGTACCACCCCGACGGCAGCGCGGTGATCGACGGCCGCGCCCCGCAGCTCGACTCGCTGGGCTGGGTGGTGTGGGCGAGCTGGCTCGTCCACACGCACGACCCGGCCGGGGCGGGGCGGCTGCCGGAGCTGTGGCCGATGGTGGTGCGCGCCGCCGACCAGCTGGCCTCCTCGCTGGACTCCGAGGGGCTGCCGCCGCCGTCGTCGGACTACTTCGAACGTTCGCCCGACGCCGAGCAGGACCCGGACCGCCCCACCCTGGGCGTGGTGGGGCCGGTGCTGGCGGGCCTGCGCGCGGCGGCCGACCTGGCGCGCGGCCGCGGCGATCTGGCGCGGGCGTCGCACTGGCGGAACGCCTCGCTGCGGCTGTCGAACGCGCTGGCGCGGCATTTCGCCCCCTACGGCTATCCGCGTTCTCCGATACGGGGCGGCCGCATGGACACCTCTGTGACGTTCGTCGCTCCCCCGTTCGCCCCGCAGGACCCGGGGGTGAGCGCGGCGGTGCTGAACGCGGCCCGGCGGCTCACGCTGCCGAACGGCGGGGTGCTGCCCGGCGAGAAGTGGGCGGGCAACCGGACCGTGGCGTGGACCCCGGAGATGGCGATGTTCGCGTTGTCCGCCGCGTCGTCGGGCCGCGTCCAGGAGGCGCAGGCCCGCCTGGACTGGCTGGCCCGGCACCGCACGTCGCTGGGCGCCCTGCCGGAGAAGGTGGACGCCAAGGGCCGCCCCGCCGGTGTGGCGCCCCTGGGCTGGACGGCGTCCCTGGTGCTGCTGACCCTCACGGCCCTGGAGCGCCCCCTGCCCGTGCCGCCCGCCACCTGACGGAACGTTCCGCGGCGTCCGGGAGGCGAGCAGGACAGCGGTCGCGGCACCCGGCCGCCGAACGGCATTCTTGTAGCCATGACCAAGCCGCTGAACGGAGACTTCTCCACACCGATCGACGACCGCTATTTCGAGGACTACTTGCCGGGCTCGGTGTACGAGTACGGCACCGTGACGGTGAGCGAAGCGGAGATCCTGCAGTTCGCCGAACGCTTCGACCCGCAGCCGATCCACGTGGACCCCGAGTACGCGTCCGGCGGGCCGTTCGGCGGCCTGATCGCCAGCGGCTGGCACAGCGGCGGCATCTTCATGCGGATGTACGCCGACCACTACCTGTCCCGGGTGGCCAGCCTCGCCTCCCCCGGTCTGGACGAGCTCCGCTGGCCCTCGCCGCTGCGTCCCGGCGACACGGTGCGGCTGCGCGCCACCGTCCTGGAGGCCCGGCCGTCGCGGTCCAAGCCCGACCGCGGGATCGTCCGCACCAGGGGCGAGCTGCTCACCGAGGACGGCCGCACCGTGCTCGACCTGGTCGCCGTGAACCTGCTGCTGCGCCGCCCCACCACCGCCTGATCCCGGCCCCGTGCACGTGATCGCCACGCGCTCGGGCCCTGCTGCCGCGGACCGGCCCGGCGCGCCGGGGGCTAGAGCTTCTCGACGGGGGCGTAGCGCAGGACGAGGCGCTTGACCCCGTACTGGCCGCCGAAGTCGATGCTGGCCGCGGCCCGCTCGCCCGCGCCGTCCACCGAGACGACCGTGCCGAGCCCGAACGAGTCGTGGGTGACCTTGTCGCCCGGGGACAGCGACGGGACGGCGCGGTTGCCCGCCGACCGGGTCCCCGGACGGGCCGCCGCCGACGCCAGTGACGAAGACGAGGGGGACGCCGCCGTGCGCTCCCACCGCACCAGGTTCGCCGGCACCTCGGACAGGAACCGGGACGCCGGGTTGACCTGCGGCGCGCCCCACGAGCTGCGCATCGCCGCCCGCGTCAGGTACAGCCGCCGGCGGGCGCGCGTGATGCCGACGTAGGCGAGGCGGCGCTCCTCCTCGAGCTCCTTGGGGTTGCTCATGGCGCGCAGGTGCGGGAAGACGCCGTCCTCCATGCCGGTGAGGAACACCACCGGGAACTCCAGGCCCTTGGCGGTGTGCAGGGTCATCAGGGTGACGACGCCCTGGTCGCCCTCCACGGGCTGCTCGGCGGGCGGCAGCGGGGCGCTCTTGGCGCCGCCGGGGATGGAGTCGGCGTCGGCGACGAGGGCCACCTGCTCCAGGAAGTCGACCAGGCGCCCTTCGGCGGACTCGCCGTCCAGCCGGTCCTCGAACTCGCGGGCGACGGCCTCCAGCTCGTGCAGGTTCTCCACACGGGTCTCGTCCTGGGGGTCCTTGGACGCCTGCAGCTCGGCCAGGTAGCCGCTCTTGCGCAGCACCGACTCGATCATCTCGGCCGGGGTGCGGTCGGGCAGCTCGCCGCGCAGCTCCTCCAGCAGCGCCACGAACTCGCGGACCGCGTTGGCCGAGCGGGTGGCCATGCCCGGCACCTCCTCGGGGCGGCGCAGCGCCCGCCAGAACGAGATCCGCTCGCGGGAGGCGTACGCCTCGACGCAGGCCTCGGCGCGGTCGCCGATGCCGCGTTTGGGCACGTTCAGGATGCGCCGCAGCGAGACGGTGTCCTCGGGGTTGACCAGGACGCGCAGGTAGGCCAGCAGGTCGCGGACCTCCTTGCGCTCGTAGAAGCGGACGCCGCCGACGACCTTGTAGGGCAGGCCGACGCGGATGAACACCTCTTCGAACACGCGCGACTGGGCGTTGGTGCGGTAGAACACCGCCACGTCGCCGGGGCGGGCGTCGCCCGCGTCGGTGAGCCGGTCCACCTCCTGCGCGACGAACGCGGCCTCGTCGTGCTCGTTGTCGGCCACGTAGCCGACGATCGGGTCGCCCTCGCCCTGGTCGGACCACAGCTTCTTGGGCTTGCGGTCGGCGTTGCGCTCGATCACCGCGTTGGCCGCCGACAGGATCGTCTGGGTGGAGCGGTAGTTCTGCTCCAGCAGGATCGTGGTGGCGTTCGGGTAGTCGCGCTCGAACTCCAGGATGTTGCGGATGGTGGCGCCGCGGAAGGCGTAGATCGACTGGTCGGCGTCGCCCACCACGCACAGCTCGGCCGGGCCGAGCCCCTCGTGCCCGCCGTCGGCGGACGCCCCCTCGGGGACGGCGATGGGGGCGGTCAGCTCGCGCACCAGCTCGTACTGGGCGTGGTTGGTGTCCTGGTACTCGTCGACCAGCACATGCCGGAACCGGCGCCGGTAGTGCTCGGCGACCTCCGGGAACGCCTGCAGCAGGTTGACCGTCAGCATGATCAGGTCGTCGAAGTCCATGGCGCCGGCCTGCTGCAGCCGCGCCTGGTACATCTCGTAGGCCTCGGCCAGCGTCTGCTCCATGTGGGTGCCGGCCCGGACCTTGAACGTCTCGTAGTCGATCAGCTCGTTCTTCAGGTTGGACACCTGGGCGCTGAACGAGCGGGGCGGGTAGCGCTTGGGGTCCAGGTCGAGCTCGCGGCAGACCAGGGCCATCAGCCGCTGCGCGTCGGCCTGGTCGTAGATCGTAAAGCCGGAGGGGAAGCCGAGCCGCTTGGCCTCGCGGCGCAGGATCCGCACGCATGCCGAGTGGAAGGTCATCACCCACATCGCGTTGGCCCGCGGCCCCACCAGCGCCGACACGCGCTCGCGCATCTCCGCGGCGGCCTTGTTGGTGAACGTGATCGCCAGGATCTGCCCGGGATGCACGTCCCGCTCGGCCAGCAGGTGGGCGACGCGGTGGGTGAGCACGCGCGTCTTGCCCGACCCGGCGCCCGCGACGATCAGCAGCGGGCTCCCGGAGTGCACGACCGCGGCGCGCTGCTGCGGGTTCAGGCCGTCCAGCAGGGGATTGGCATGCGTGTTCGACATCATGTGCGAGTGTACGGCGCCCGCCCGACGTTCTCGTCCTTTCGCGCGGTCCCGCGGCCCGCGCCGGAAACCCGCGGCCGGCAGCCGTGCGATCAGGTCTTGCGGTGCCCGCGGGCGGCCTCTGCCGCCCGGACGACCGCGCGCAGGTCCGCCCCGGTGGCGGCCATCGACGCGGCGGCGACGGCGCCCTCCACCAGAGGGGCGTCGACGAGGATGACACCGGTCCCGGCGGCCGCCACGAACACCTTGGCCGTCAGAACGGAGCTGCCGAGATCGGCCAGCACCACCACGCCGTCGCCGCCGTCGGCGGTGCGCACCGCCCGTTTCAGCCGCTCCATGCTGGTGCCGAGGCCGCCGTGCTCGTCCCCGCCGGCGGGCTCCACGACGGCCTTGCCGACGCCCATCGCCCGCGCCATCTCGGCGACGCCCTCGGCCAGCTTCCGGCTGTGCGCGAGCACCACGATCCCCACCATCCCGGCCCCCTCAGGCGTGCTCGGACGCCAGGTCGGCGAGCGCCCGGATGAGGAGGGCGGTGGACACGGCGCCCGGGTCCAGGTGCCCGATGCTGCGCTTGCCCAGGTAGCTGGCCCGGCCCTTGCGGGCCTGCATCGGCACCGTGGCCTGCGCGCCGCGTTCGGCGGCGTCCGCCGCGGCCCGGGTGCACTCCGCCAGGTCGCCCCCGGCCGCCAGGGCCTGCTCGTAGGCGGCGACGGCGGGGGCCAGCGCGTCCACCATCGTCTTCTCGCCCTCCTGGGCCTCGCCCAGCTCCTGGACGGTCTCCAGCGCGCCCCGCAGTGCGGCGCCCAGCCTGACCGCGTCCACCACCCCCGCGTCGCCCAGCTCCTTGCCCGCCCGGCGCACCGCCATCCCGTACAGCGGGCCGGACACCCCGCCGGTCGTGGACACGATCGTCCGCCCCGCCACGACCAGCGCGCGGCCGGGCGTGCCGTGCTCGGGCAGCGCCTCCACCGCCGCGGCGAACCCGCGGTCGAGGTTGTGGCCGTGGTCGCCGTCGCCGATCGCCGCGTCCAGCCGGGACAGCCGCTCGGCCTCCGCCGCGATCAATTCGGCCGACCGGCGCACCCAGTCGAGTATGCTCACCGGCCCCACCTCAGGGCTGGGGTCTCGACGGGGGCGTCCCACAGCCGGGTCAGCTCGGGGGTGAGGCGACACACCGTGATCATGCAGCCGGCCATCTCCAGGCTGGTGACGAACGGGCCGACCAGGCACCGCGCCACGGTGGCGCCGTGCCGCGCCAGCCACTCGGCCGCCTCCCCGCAGGCGATGTACTGCTCCATCAGCGGGGTGCCGCCCATGCCGTTGACCAGCAGCGCCACCTCGGCGCCGCGCAGCGGCACGTCCGCGTCGATGGCGGTGAGCGCGGCGTCCACGATCCCGGCGGCCGGGATCTTCGCCACGCGTTCGCGGCCGGGTTCGCCGTGCACGCCGATGCCCAGCTCGATCTCGTTCTCGCCGAGCCGGAACGTCGGCTCCCCGACGACGGGCACCGTGCACGACGACAGCGCCACCCCGAACGAGCGGGTGCGCTCGTTGACCTCCCGCGCCACGTCCGCGACCCGCTCCAGGCGGGCGCCCTCCTCGGCCGCCGCCCCGGCGATCTTCTCGACGAACAGGATGCCGCCGGTGCCGCGCCGCCCGGCGGTGCGTCTGCCGTCGGTCACGGCGACGTCGTCGTCCACCCGCACCGCGGCGACCTCGACGCCCTCCTCCTCGGCCAGCTCGGCGGCCACCCGGAAGTTGAGCACGTCGCCGGTGTAGTTGGCGACGACGTGCAGCACGCCCGCACCGCCGGACGCGGCCAGGGTGGCGGCGAGGATCTGGTCGGGCACCGGCGAGGTGAACACCTCCCCCGGCGCCGCCGCGTCGAGCATGCCGTGCCCGACGAACCCGACCTGCATCGGCTCGTGGCCGGAACCGCCGCCCGAGATCAGCGCGACCTTCCCGGGGCGCGGCGCGTCCGCCCGCACGACCGTCCTGCCCTCCAGGTCCACCCGGAGCGACGGATGCGCGGCGGCCAGGCCGCGCAGCGCGTCGGTGACCACGTCCGCCGGGGCGTTGATGAGTTTGCGCATGTGCGGTTCCCTACCCCTGCGGGCCGGCGCGTCCCAGGTCCGGCCGGTGACCATGGCGGCAGACAGGCGACCTCCGGTTAGGGTGATCTTGTGACGAATGTGCTGGACGACAGTGCGGTACGGCGCGTCCTGGCGGTGATGGCGCATCCGGACGACGTCGACTTCGGCGCGGCCGGGACGGTCGCCGGGTGGACCGCCCGCGGCATCGCGGTGACCTATCTGATCGTCACCGACGGCGACGCCGGAGGGTTGGACCACGGCATGACCCGCGCGGAGATGGGGGCTTTGCGCCGCGACGAGCAGCGCGCCGCGGCCGCCTGCGTCGGCGTCGAGGACGTGCGGTTCCTCGGCTACCCCGACGGGCGGCTGGAGCCGACGCTCGGGCTGCGCCGCGACATCGCCCGGGTGATCCGCCAGGTGCGGCCCGACCGCGTCCTGATGCCCAGCCCGGAACGCAACTACGAGCGGATCCATCCCAGCCACCCCGACCACCGCGCGGTGGGCGCCGCCGCCCTCGACGCGGTGTACCCGGACGCGCGCAACCCCTACGCCTTCCCCGAGCTGCTGGCCGATGAGGGCCTGGAGGCGTGGACGGTGCGGGAGGTGTGGTTGACCGGCGGCCCGGCCGTCAACCACTACGTGGACGTCACCGACGACTTCGACCGTAAGCTGGCGGCGTTGAAGTCCCACGTCTCCCAGACCGCGCACATGGGCGAGGGGCTCGCCGAGGAGCTGCGCGGCTGGCTGGGCGCCAACGCGGCCGCCGCGGGCCTCCCGGACGGCCGCCTGGCCGAGTCCTTCCAGGTGGTCGGCACCGCCTGAACCGACCGCCTGACACGCACAACCCCCGAGGAGTTCCGTGGCCGCCATACTGTTCGACTGCGACACCGGCATCGACGACGCGATCACCCTGCTCTACCTGGCGTCCCTTGTGCGCGCGGGGAAGGCGGAGCTGGTGGGCGTGGGCACCGTGCACGGCAACGTCGACCCCGAGTCCGGCGCCCTGAACTCGCTGCGGGTGCTGGAGCTGGCGGGCCTGCACGAGGTGCCGGTGGCGGTGGGCGCGGCCCGTCCCATGGCGCAGGACGTGCACTACGCGCTGGACTGGCACGGCACCGACGGGCTGGGCGACACCGGGCTGCCCGACCCGGCGGGGCGGCCGGTGGACGAGGCGGCGGCGGCGCGGATCGTGCGGCTGGCCCGGTCGCGGCCCGGCGAGCTGACGCTGCTGGCCACCGGGCCGCTGACCAACCTGGGCGCCGCCCTGCTGCTGGATCCGCAGCTGCCGGCGCTGGTGCGCGAGGTGGTCATCATGGGCGGCGCGTTCGACCACCCGGGCAACGTCACCACGCACGCCGAGGCCAACATCTGGCACGACCCCGAGGCCGCCGACCTGGTGTTCGCCGCGGACTGGCCGATGGTGCTGGTGCCGCTGGACGCCACCCACCCGACCGCGGTCGGCGACGCGTGGCTGGACCGGCTGTCCGCGCACGACTCGGAGGCGGCCCGGTTCGCCACGAAGATCCTGGAGTTCTATGTGGCGGCCTACACGCCGACGCTCAAGCGGCGGGGCGCGGTCATCCACGACGCGCTGGCCGCCATGCTGGCGGTCGATCCGGGGCTCGGCGAGTACGCCGAGCGGCCGGTGCGGGTGGAGCTGCGCGGCGAGCTGACCCGGGGCACGACCGTGTGGGACGCCCGGTCGCTGCCCGCCGAGGACGACCGCCGTCCGGTTCGGGTGGCCGTGGGGTGCGATGTGACGGCCTTCCAGGAACGCCTTCTCGCGTCCATCCTGTCCTTGTGACGGGAGGGCGCATGCAGTACGAGGTCGAGGCCACCGCCACGACCACCGCGGCCGCCGAGACGATCTTCAAGCATCTCAGCGTGGCGGAGGCGTGGAACGAGTGGGGCCGGTTTCCGGCCGCGACGCGGGTCCGCGAGGGCGACGAGGTGCCCAACGGCGTGGGCGCCGTCAGGAAGATCGGATTCGCGCGGGAGAAGGTCGTGGTCTACGACCCGCCCCGGCACTACGCGTACGTCGTGGTGTCGTGGATGCCGCTGCGGGGCTACCGGGCCGATGTGACGCTGGAGCCCAGCGGCCCGTACACGCTCGTCCGGTGGCGTGCGGTGTTCGAGCCGAGGTACCGGATCACGGGGGCGATCGCGCGCCCCGTCATGCGGTGGATCATGGGCTCGTTCGCCCGGCGCCTGGCCTGGCACGCGGGGCATTGCGAGCCGGGCTGCCCGGCCCGCCTGCCCAGCGCGCACTGACCGGTTTCGGCCGCACGGCCGGCCCGTTCCACCGGTAGGGAATACCGGGTTCCGGGCAGGGGTTGACGACTGCCATGACTATCGGTGTCGTGCTGTATCAACCCGCGTCCGGGAACCTTGTCGACGATGTGGTGGCGAAGGCGAAGGAGGCCAAGGCGGCCGGTCTGCGGTCGGCCTGGTTCGCCCAGCAGTTCTCCTACGACGCCATCGGCCTGGCGGGGCTGGTCGGCCGGGAGGTGCCCGGCCTGGCGGTGGGGACGTCCGTGGTGCCGATTTTCGCCCGCCATCCCATCCTGATCGCCGGTCAGGCGCAGACCGCGCAGGCCGCCGCGCACGGGTCCTTCCAGCTCGGGCTGGGGCTCGGGGCGCGGTCGTTCGTGGAGCCGGTGTTCGGCGTCCCCTACGACCGGCCGGTGACCCGGCTGCGCGAGTTTCTGACGGCGTTGCGGTCGCTGCTGGACACCGGCGGCGCCGATTTCCGGGGCGAGACGGTCACCGCGGTCCCGCCGATGCCCGCGGGCGTTCCCGGGGCGGAGCCGTCCGTGCCGGTGCTGGTCGCGGCCATGGGGCCGCAGGCGCTGCGCGTCACCGGGGAGCTGGCCGACGGGACGCTGCCGTTCCTGGCCGGTCCGCGCGCCCTCGGCGAGCACATCGTTCCGGCGATCACGGCGGCGGCGGAGCGGGCGGGCCGTCCGGCGCCGCGGGTCGTCGCGTTCGTGGCCGGGGTGGTGACCGACGACGTGGACGCGGCGCGCGAGGCCGCCGCGCAGGCCATGTCGTTCTACGACCGGGTCCCGTCCTACCAGCGGGTCATCGAGCAGGAGGGCGCGGCCAAGGCGGCGGACCTGGTCGAGATCGGCGACGAGAAGGCGGTGGCGGCGGCGGTCCGGCGCTACTTCGACGCGGGCGCCACCGAGGTGGTGTTCACCCAGACGAACCTGGTGGGAGAGGACGCCCGGGCCCGCACGTGGCGGCTGCTCGGCGAACTGGCGGGCTGATCCCGGTACCGCGCCCGGCCGGCGCTGTGCTGATCGGCGCCGTGCTGATCGGCGCTGCGCCGGCCGGCGGCGACTCACACGAGGCGGCGGGCGGCGGCCCAGCGGGACAGCTCGTGCCGGTTGGACAGCTGGAGCTTGCGCAGCACGCTCGACACGTGGGTCTCGACCGTCTTGACCGAGATGAACAGCTCCTTGGCGATCTCCTTGTAGGCGTAGCCGCGGGCGATCAGCCGCAGCACCTCCCGTTCGCGCTGGGTGAGCCGGTCCAGCTCGGGATCGACGGCGGGCACGTCGGTGGCGGCGAACGCGTCCAGCACGAAACCGGCCAGCCGGGGAGAGAACACCGCGTCCCCCTCGGCCACCCGGGCGATCGCGTCGGTCAGCTCCGGACCGGAGATCGTCTTGGTGACGTAGCCGCGGGCGCCGCCCCGCACCACGCCGATCACGTCCTCGGCGGCGTCCGACACCGACAGCGCCAGGAACCGGGACGGCACCGAACCGTGCAGCCGCCGCAGCACCTCGATGCCGCCGCCCCCGGGCAGGTGCACGTCCAGCAGCACCACGTCCGGCCTGGCCGCGCGGATGACCGACACCGCCTCCTCGACGTCCCCGGCCTCCCCCACGACCTCCACGGCGTCGCCCAGCTCGGCCTTCACGCCGGTGCGGAACATCTGGTGGTCGTCGACCAGGACTACCCGCTTCATGCCTTCTTGATCTCCAGTCGTACCTCGGTGCCCTCGCCCGGCGCCGTGCGGACGATGGCGCGTCCCCCGTTGCGCTCCATACGTCCGATGATGGACTGCCGCACGCCCATCCGGTCCTCGGGAATGGCGTCCAGGTCGAACCCCTTGCCGCGGTCGCGGACGAAGATGGCCACCTGGTCGCCCTCGACCTCCCCGTACACCGACACCGACGGCGCCTCGGCGTACTTGGCCGCGTTCACCATCGCCTCCCGGGCGGCCTGCAGCGCGGCGCCGAGCCGTTCGTCCAGCGCCGTGTCGCCCACGCAGACCACCTCGATGGGGACGCCGTGGTCGTCCTCGACCTCCCCGGCCAGTTCGCGAATCGCGGCGGCGAACGTGCGGTCGGGGTCGGAGCGCGGCTGGTAGAGCCAGGCGCGCAGGGTGCGCTCCTGGGAGCGGGCCAGCCGCTGCACCTCGCGCGGGTCGTGCGCGTTGCGCTGGATCAGCGTCAGGGTGTGCAGCACCGAGTCGTGGATGTGCGCGGCGAGCTCGGCGCGCTCCTGAGAGCGGATGCGCTCGTGCCGTTCGGCGTCCAGGTCCTGCCAGAGCCGCACCACCCACGGGGTGGCGATGACCGCGACGCCGGTCAGGATGATCAGCGTGGCGATCAGGACGGCGCGGGCCTCGCCCGGGTCGACGCGCTGCGCGACGAACCCGCCGATGCCGCCGACCACCAGCGCCAGGCCGAACAGGCTGCGCAGCCACCGCTGCCGCAGCGGCACCACCCAGCGCTGCCGCTGGCCGCGGTCGGCCTGCTGCCACAGCACCGCCACGCCGACGCCCCCGGCGATCAGCGGCCACAGCGCCGCCCGGCCCAGCCCGGTGCCCCAGGTCAGCGCGGACAGGCCGATCGCCACCGCCCCGTAGGCCAGCAGCTGCACCCAGTCGTGGCGGGCCGTGCGGGTCGAGTCCTCCGCGGGCGGCACCAGCAGCCAGAACACCCAGTAGACGGCGATGCCGAGGCCGCTGGCGACCGTCAGCAGCACGAACGCGGACCGGACGACGACCTGGTCGATCCCCAGGTGCGCGGCCAGGCCCCGGCACACCCCGGCCAGCAGCGCCCCGTCGGGGCGCCGCTCCAGCCGCGGCGGGCCGGCCGGCTCGCCCGGCGTCCCGCCGCCCGTCGTCGGTTCCGCGTCCTCCACACATCGATCGTCACACGCCGAACAGACCGGACGCATCCGGGCGGGCCCCCCGATACCCCTGAGGACCTCCTCAGGGTCGGTTCAGGGGCGTCCCGGATACCGCGCGGGCGCGGGCCGCGGCCACGATGGTGACCATGACCGACGAGCGCACCGTGACCGAGCGCCCCACCGCCGCGGCGGACGGCCGCACCCGGCTGTTCCGCGGCCCGGAACGCCGCATCCTGGCCGGCGTGTGCACGGGCCTGGGCCGGCACCTGGGCGTCGACCCGGTGGTGTTGCGCGTGGCGTTCGCGGTGCTCACCCTGACGGGCGGGCAGGGGGTGTGGCTGTACGCGGCGGGCGTGCTGCTCATGCCGGGCTCGCCCGAGGAGGACGCCCCGGCCGAGAAGCTGCTGCACCGCCGCTTCGACGCCGCCGGGGTGCTGTCGATCATGGGCGCTCTGCTGTGCGTGACGACCGGGTTCCAGCTGGTCGGCGGCTGGGTCTCCAGCAACACGATCGCGGTGCTGACGGTGGTCGGGCTGGTGCTGCTGGTCGCGCACGCCCGCGGCGTGGACTTCATGGCGGCCGTGCGGGCCATGCCGGAGCGGGTGCAGGGCCATCCGATGGACGCGCCCGCGCCGCCGGTCGGAGACGGGGTCTCGTTGCGGAAGGACACGCGCGACGACACCGTGGCCGCGCCGGGCGGGGGCCTGCCCGCAGGCATGGTCGATCTCGCCGTCGTCGGGGCGCGGCACCGGGCGGCGCCGGGCCCCGATTCCCCCGTGGACGAGCCGCCGCCGCGCAAGACGCCGCCCGCCGAGGCCGGTAAGAAGATGCCGCCCGTGACCGCCGTGACGCTGCTGGCGGCCCTGGCGGTCGGCGCCGCGACGGTGCCGGTGGTGCGCGCCTACCCGGGCCCGGACGCCGCGCTGATCGCGGGGTCCGCGGCGCTGGGCGTCGTCGCCGTCGGGCTGGTGCTGGGCGGCTGGTTCAACGTCCGCGGCCTGGCCCCGGTGGGGACGCTGCTGACGTTCGCGCTGCTGACGACGTCGGTCGTGGCCGAGGCGCCGCGCGACCTGCGCTACGGCAGCGTCGAGTGGCGTCCGGCCGACAGCACCCGGATCAGCGACGAGTACAAGGTGGGCGTCGGCTCGGCCAGGCTGGATCTGAGCGGCACGCGGTTCTCCCCCGGGCAGCGGGTGACCGTCAGCGTGCAGGTGACGATGGGCGAGCTGAAGGTGACGGTGCCGCGCACCGCCCGCGTCGAGTTGGACGCGCGGGTCGCGCTGGGCGACCTGCAGGTGGACGGCCACACGGTCGCCGGGCCGGGCGCCCGGGCTGTCGAGGTGCTGGAGCCGGAGGTTTCGGGCCGGGCCGCCGCGCCGGTGATCGAGCTGCGGGTGCGCGGGCGGTTCGGGCATGTGGAGGTGACCCGTGCCTGACCGGAGTCCCGCACCGGCCGGCCCGCGCCGCCGCTTCGACCCGAGCGGCCCCGTGATCGGCGTGTTCTTCCTGGTGGTCGCCGCGGTGTGCCTGGCGAACGGGCTCGGCGGGCGGCCCGTCGCCGATCTCGGGCTGCTGATCCCGGCGCTGCTGGTGGGGCTCGGCATGGCCGGCATCGTCCGGGTGCTCACCCGGTCACGCCGCCCGAAGTGATGTAAATCACTCCCTTTCCCGGGAAGACGGGAAGCGGAGATCGATGTTGACTTGTGGCCGTGAGGATCCCCCCGAAGAGCGTCCTGCTCGTGGCCCGGCTGCACGTCGACCTGTGCCGCCTCGCCAGCCTGCTCTGTTTCCGCTGACCGGCCCTCCGCCTGTTTCTCCTCCTCCTTCCCGACCCCTGCCGCATCCCTGAGACGCCCGCGGGCACCGTCGTATCGACGCGCGCCGTTCCGTATCGACGAGCCGTGACCGCCCGATCGCGCGGCGTGCGTTTTTGCGGCGATTGCGCGCCTTCGTTGCGGGGTGCGGTGAAGCTCCCTTGGAGAAGCCTCCATGAACGTACGCGTCTGGAAATGGCAGTTCTGGCAGCAGATCGTGCTGGCCCTCGTCCTCGGCGCCGCCGTCGGCGCCCTGATCAACGCCTTGGGCGACGGCGGGGCGATCGCCGAGGACTGGCTCGACCCGTTCGGCGGCGTCTACGTCAGCCTGCTGAAGGTCGTGGTGGTGCCGCTGGTGTTCGCCGCGATCGTGGTCAGCGTGGGCAGGCTGCGCGGCGTCGGCGGCGTGGCCCGGCTGACCGCCAAGACCCTCGTCTGGTTCGTGATCACCTCGGCCATCGCCACCGCGATCGGCCTGGCCGTCGGCCTGCTGGTGCGCCCCGGCGAAGGACTCGGCCGGCTGGCGTCCGAGAGCGCCGAGACCGACCCGGTCACCTGGACCCAGGTGCTGCAGAACCTGTTCCCGTCCAACATCGTCAACGCCATGTCCGAGGGCAACGTGCTCGGCGTGGTGTCGTTCGCGGTGCTGTTCGGCGCCGCGCTGGTGGCGGTCGGCGAACGCGGCGAGCGGCTGGCCGCCCTGGCCGACGACCTGTACGCGGTGATGCAGAAGATCGTGTGGTGGGTGGTGCGGTTCACCCCCGTCGGGTCGTTCTTCCTGATCGCCTCGGTGGTGGCCACCTACGGCCCCGACTCGCTCGCCCCGCTGGCCAAGTTCACCGGCGCCATCTACCTGGCCGTGGCGATCATGCTGCTGGTCGGCTACCCGGTGCTGCTGCGCGCGTTCGGCCGGGTCTCGCCGGTGAAGTTCCTGCGCAACTCCTGGCCCGCGATCCAGTTCGGGTTCGTGTCGTCCTCGTCGCTGGCCACCCTGCCGATCGCGCAGCGGGTGTCGGTCGAGCGCAACGGGGTGCGCGGCGAGTACGCCAGCTTCGCCCAGCCGCTCGGCGCGACCGTCAAGTTCGACGGCTGCGGCGCGATCTACCCGGCCGTCGCGGCGATCTTCGTCGCCCAGTACACCGGTGCGTCGCTGGGCCTGGCCGACTACGCGCTGATCGCGCTGGCCGGGGTGATCGGGCAGCTCGGCACCGGCGGCACGCCCGGCCCGGCGCTGGTCGCGCTGACCCTGACGCTGACCACCGTCGGCCTGCCGCTGCAGGCGGTCGGCTACCTGATCGCCATCGACAAGGTCATCGACATGGCCCGCACGGCGCTGAACGTGACCGGCCAGCTCACCGTGCCCGTCCTGGTGGCCCGCTCGGAGGGCCTGCTGGACGAGGAGGTGTTCAACGCTCCCCCGGCCGACCTGACCGCTCCCCAGGGCGAGCCCGCCGCCGAGGAAGGCTCGCGCGACAAGGTGCCCGCCACCGCCTGACCGTCCGCGGGCGGTGCCGACCGCACATGCGGCACCGCCCGCCGTCCGGGCTGGGCAGGTCACGCCCCTCCGAGCGTGCGTGCCCGGGACACCGGCGCCGGGGCACGGTGTCCCGCCGCACACGCCAAACCCGTCCCGAGCAGCACCATGCGCAGGGCGCGCTCGGCACCGTCCGCGAGAAGCTCCGCGCAGCGCTCCATGGCCTCGACCTTCGGCATCGGTCCCGGCAGGACGCAGGCGTACGCGTCGATACCGCCGTAGACCAAGTGGGCGTCCGGGCCGATCGCCGCGGCCAGGGCCAGGACGGGTTTGCCGTGCCGTTTGGCGCGCCGGGCCACCTCCCCGGGGAGCTTGCCGCGGGAGGTCTGCCGGTCGATCGCGCCCTCGGCGGTGATGACCAGGTCGGCCGCGGCGAGCGGGCCGTCGAGATCCAGGTGCGCGAGCAGCACCTCGAAGCGGGGCACCAGGCGGCCGCCGACCGCCGCCAGCCCGGCACCGAGGCCGCCGGACGCCCCCGTTCCGGGCGCGCTGCGCAGGTCGATGCCGGTCGGGCCGAGGTCGCGTTCCAGGATGCACGCCCACCGGCACAGGGCCTTGTCGAGCGCGTCGGCCTGAGCGGGGGTGGCGCCCTTCTGCGGCCCGTACACGCGGGCCACGCCCGCCGGGCCGCACAGCACGTTGAACGGGTTGCAGGCGACCACCAGCTCGGTGCGGGCCAGCCGGGGGTCGAGCCCTGACGGGTCGATCCGCTCCAGCCGCGCCAGTGCGGCGCCGCCGCGCGGCAGCTCCCGTCCGGAGGCGTCCAGCAGGCGGGCTCCGAGGGCCTGCAGGGCGCCCGCCCCGCCGTCCGAGGTGCCGGAGTCGCCGCAGCCGACCAGGATGCGGGCTGCTCCGGCGTCCAGCGCGTGGGCGATCAGCTCCCCCACCCCGGCGGTGGTGGTGCGGCCGGGGTCGCGCGCGTCCGGCGGCACTAGGCGCAGCCCGGCCGCGGCCGCCATCTCCACCAGGGCGGTGCGCGGTCCCGGCCACCCCAGGATCGCGTAGTGCGCGTCCACCGGGGTGCCCGTGGGCCCGGTGCCCCGGTGCGGCACGAGCCGGCCGCCGCTGGCCGCCGCCAACATGCGGGCCGTGCCCTCGCCGCCGTCGGGCAGCGGGATCGCGGTGATCGAGGCGTCCGGCGCCGCGCGGTGGACACCGCGGGCGATCAGCGCGGCGACCTCCTCGGCGGCCAGCGACTCCTTGAACCCTCCGGCGGCGATGACGATGCGCACCCGAAGTCACTCCTCACCGGGGGTTCAGCGAAGGGGCAGGCCGAGCGGCGGCCACACCCACAGGGCGAAGGCGAGGACCAGGGCGGCGGTGACGGGTCCCACCACCGCGGCGGTCCGCATCAGGTCGCGGGAGGTGTAGGTGGGGACGCCGCCGACGGTGTCGAACAGCGCCACGGGCTTGGCCGAGGACGGCAGCGTCTGGCAGAACCCGGCGGCGGCCGTCGAGGCGAACGCGGCAGCCGCCGGTGCGACGCCCGCTTCGGACGACGCGGCGATCACCAGCGGGACCAGCACGCTGGAACGCGCGGACCGGGACTGCAGCACCAGATGCGCGGCGGCGCTCACCGCGACGACGACGGCCAGGAACAGCCAGGCGGGCGGCAGGGCGGGTCCGGTCGCGGCGCCGAAGACCGCCCCGCCGAGCCAGCGGGCGGCGCCGGACGTCGTCACCGCCATGCCCATCGCCGTGGTGGCGGCCAGGAAGACCAGCAGGCGCCACGGGACGGCGGCCGGCGCCTCCTTCAGCCGCATCGTGCCCAGCCCCGGCGCGACGGTGGCGACCGCGCCGACCAGCGCCACCACCGCCGGGTGGACGCCGTGCAGCGGTTCGGTGCACCACGCCGCGACCACCACCGCCAGCAGGGCGGCCGAGCGGGCCTACGGCGCGGTCAGCGGGCCCGTCACCCGCACGCCCGCCGCCTCGCCGACGTCCTTCGCGCGGATGCTCATCGGGCGGCGGCGGTCGTCGCGGGTGGTGGTCAGCAGCAGGATCAGCTCGGCGGCCAGGTGCGAGGACACCAGGGCGAGGGGCGTACCGAGCAGCAGCCAGCGCGTGAAGCCGATGCGCTCGCCGGTGGCGTCGGCGAGGATCTCGACGGTGATCAAGTGCGCGCCCGCGCCGACCAGGGTGGCGACGGCCGACAGCAGGATCACCGTCGGGAACAGCAGGGCCAGCGCGAGCACCATGCGGCGCCGGTCGCCGAGCGTGCGGGCGAGCGCGACGAACACCGGCAGCGCCAGCGCCGCCCGCCCGGACGTGGCGGGTATCGCGAACACGGCGGCGACCAGCGCGGCCGTGGTCAGGTGCACCAGTGCGCGGGCGCTGCGCGCCCCGGCCACGACGGCGGCGGCCGCCCGGGTGGCCAGCCCGGTCCGCGCCACCCCGCCGGCGATCACGAACGCGCAGACCAGCAGCAGGACGGTCGGTCCGGCGGCACCGCTGAAGAACGCCCCCGGCTCCAGCACCCGGGTGAGGACCAGGGCGAGCCAGGCGGCCAGCGCCACCAGCACGTCGTCGACCCGGCCGAACATCCACAGCAGCGTCGCCACGGCGAACACCGCCAGCGTGACGCGTCCCTGGGCGCTCAGCCCCGGGCCCGGGCCCAGCGCGAGCCCTGCGCACACCACCACGGCCGCCACCGCCAGCAGGCCGTACCGCAACGCGCCGGATCTGGCCGGGACGGTGCCGGCCGTCCGCTCCGGGGTCGCCGCGGTCGTGTCCGGCACGTTCGGGCTCCTTCGCCATGCCGCCGGGTCGTGACGGTCAGCCGGCGCCGTCGGACCTCGGCGGGCTCGTGGGCCTCATACCGCCGAGTGTTCCGCCCGCGGAACAAACCCGTGACAAAGCGGGGATGAAGGTTGCGTCATCCGCCGGGTGTCAGCGGGATGCGAGACCGGCGTGCAGGCTGATCGCGTACGCGGGGCCGGGGTTGGTCAGCTCGTGCGTGCGGGCGGAGCCGCGCACCTGCACCCGGTTGGCGCGCAGCGGGCGCTCGGTCACGCCGTCGGCGGAGATCGACACCTCGGCCAGCTCGCCGGCCAGCACGGTGCTCACCTCCACGCCGTCGTGGTCGTGCACGTCGGTGCGGTGGCCGGGCGGCCAGGTCGTCAGCCAGAGCTTGACGCCGTCGCCGCCGTCGCCGCCGTTCAGGGGCACCCGCACCGGGCGGCCGGGCTCGAACCGCACCAGATGCCACCACTCGGCGGGGCGGGCGGCCAGGGCGCCGACGCGTGCGGCGAGCTGCCCGACCGTCGGGGGACGCGGGGTGATCGCGCGGCCGTGCGGGTCGTCCTGCCCGCGCATCGACAGATCGGGAACCACGTCGAGGTTCACGGAAGAGAGTCCTTCGTCGTATTCGGCTGGTCGTATTCGGCAGAGGGCAGCCGGGTCGGCTGGAGATCAGCGACAACACGAAGGACACAGACACAGCGCGCTGGCCACGCGGCGCAGGGCCACGGGGCTGCCGACGAAGGATCGCGCTGTCATGGCGTCTAGAACACCGTCGCCGCGGGGCATTGTCAAGTCGATCGCCAGAACACGTGCGTTCACGGAGCCGTCATGTTCGGGCCCGCGGACGTACCGAGAAACAGGAGAACATGCCGCCCGTTAGACAAACCCCCTGAAATGGAGCGATGGATGGTGCTCGACCGGCGAACCGTGCTGCGCGGAAGTCTGCTCACCGGCGGCGGGGCGGCGCTCGGCCTGCTGCACGGCGGAACGGCGTCCGCGGCCCCGGCCGGCCCGGCGTCGCCGGCCCTGCTGCGGGCCCGCCCGCGGCTCACCCACGGCGTGCAGAGCGGCGACGTGACCGCCCGCGAGGCGGTCGTGTGGGCCCGTTCCGACCGGCCCGCGCGCATGCTCGTGGAGGTCGGCCGCCGTCCCGACCTGCGGGACGCCCGGACCGTCCGCGGCCCGCTGCTCACCCCGGACACCGACCTGACCGGCAAGACGCTGCTGCGCGGCCTGCCCCCGGGCGAACAGCTGTACTACCGCGTCAGGCTGGCCGACCCGGACCGGCACGCGCTGCTGTCGGAGCCCGTCGACGGACGGCTCCGCACGGCGCCGCGCACCCGCACGGACATCTCGTTCGTGTGGTCCGGCGACCTGGCGGGCCAGGGCTGGGGCATCAACCCCGACCTCGGCGGCTACCGCATCTTCAACGCCATGGCCGCGACCGACCCCGACTTCTTCCTGTGCAGCGGCGACTACGTCTACGCCGACGGGCCGCTGGCCGAGACCGTGACGCTGCCGGACGGCCGCACCTGGCGCAACATCGTCACCGCCGAGAAGAGCAAGGTCGCCGAGACCCTGGCCGAGTACCGGGGCCAGTTCCGCTACAACCTGGAGGACGCGGCGCTGCGCGCGTTCAACGCCCGCGTCCCGATGGTCTACCAGTGGGACGACCACGAGGTCACCAACAACTGGTACCCCGGCGAGATCCTGGACCTGCCGCAGTACACCGAAAAGCGCGTGGACGTGCTGGCCGCCCGTGCCCGCCGCGCCGCGTTCGAGTACATGCCGATCAAGGGCGACCGCGTCTACCGCAAGCTGTCCTACGGGCCGCTGCTGGACGTGTTCGTCCTCGACATGCGCACCCACCGGGACCGCAACGGCGCCAACGACTCCTCCACCCAGCGCAACGGCATCCTGGGCGCCGAGCAGGTCGCCTGGCTCAAGCGCGAGCTGCGCGCCTCCCGCGCCGTGTGGAAGGTCATCGCCTCCGACATGCCGATCGGCCTGGTCGTCCCGGACGGCACCGCCTTCGAGGCCATCGCCCAGGGCGACGACGGCGCCCCGCTCGGCCGCGAACGCGAGATCGCCGACCTGCTCTCGTACGCCAAGCGCCACAAGGTCCGCAACATGGTGTGGCTGACGGCGGACGTCCACTACACCGCCGCCCACTACTACGACCCCTCCAAGGCGGCCTTCACCGACTTCGACCCGTTCTGGGAGTTCGTGTCGGGCCCCCTGAACGCGGGCGCCTTCGGCCCGAACACCCTGGAGAACACCTTCGGCCCGCAGCTGAAGTTCCAGAAGGTCCCGCCCCGGGCCAACACCTCCCCGGCGGAGGGCTACCAGTTCTTCGGCCAGGTCGACATCGACGCCGCGTCGGCGGCCATGACCGTCCACCTGCGGGACCTGGACGGCACCTCGCTCTACTCCGTCACTCTGAATCCCCGCCGCTAGCGTCCCGGAGGGGTGAAGCGGAACGGGGCGGCCGGACGCCCGGGGACGGAGGTCGGCGCCGCCAGGACGCGGCCGTCGGCGGCGTCCTCGGGGCGGTCGCCCAGGCCGTACCGGGCCGTGGTGAGCACGACCCGGTACGGCGGTTCCGGGGTCAGGCACACGCTGGTGGGCTGCTCGGCGGGCACCGGCAGCACCGCGAGCCGCTCACCGGACGGCGCGTAGCGGTGGACCTGCGCCGCGCCCCAGACCGCCGACCACAGGCAGCCCTCGCCGTCGACGGTCATCCCGTCCGGCTCGCCGTCCGGCACGCGCGCGAAGACCTCGCGTTCGCCGAGGGCGCCGGAGGCGGGGTCGACGGGGATGCGGTAGATCACGCCGAGGGCGCTGTCGGCGAGGTACATGGTCCGGCCGTCGGCGGTGAAGGCGGGCCCGTTGGGGATGGTCAGCCCGCCCATCGCCGCGGTGACCGTCCCGTCGCGGTCCACCCGGTAGAGGGTTCCGGCGCCGCGCGTGCCGTCGTAGGCCATGGACCCGGCCCAGAACCGGCCGTGCGGGTCGGCAGCGCCGTCGTTCATCCGCATCGCCGTGGGCGCGCCGTCCTCCGGGCGCGCGAGCCAGCGCACGTCCTGGTCGGCGCCGGTCGCGGGGAGCAGGGCGATGCCGGTGCCCGCGGCGGCGATCCAGCCGTTCCACCCGTCTGCGGCCTCGACGGGGGCGACGGCGCCCAGCGGGAACGGCAGGCGGGCCACCAGCACGGTGGGTTCGAGCCGGTACAGGCGCCCGGCCAGAAGGTCGACGGCGACGAGCCCGTCGGCCGTGGCGCGCAGCCCCTCCCCCAGTTCCCAGGGGCCCGCGCCCTCCACGGCGGTCCAGGGTCCGTCCAGGACGGTCATCGCAGCGCAGCTCCTTCCGGCAGGCCGATCAGGTCCAGTTCGTCACGGTAGGGCAGGCCCTCCCAGTCTCCGCGGGTGGACACCGCGAACGCGCCGACGGTGTGGGCGCGCCGCAGCCGGCCCTCCACATCCAGGCCGTCGAGGAGACCGGAGAGGTAGCCGGCGGCGAAGCCGTCCCCGGCGCCGATGGAGTCGACCGCCTGGACGGCGTGGGCGGGCACCGCACGGGTCCCGGCGGCGGTGTAGGAGCACGCTCCCGCCGCTCCGTCCTTGACGACGACCTCGGTGGCGCCGCCGTCCAGGAGCCGGGCCGCGACCGCTTCGGGGGAGTCCCCGGGGCCCAGGAGCATCAACTCGTCCGGGGAGGCGATGACGTGGTCGGCCTGCTCCGCCAGCGGCGCCAGCGTCCGCGCCGCCTCCGCCCTCGTCCACAGCCGGGTCCTGTGGTTGACGTCCAGGCTGATCCGGGCGCCGTGCTCGCGAGCCAGGGCGAACGCCGCCCGGACGGCGTCCCGGCAGGACGGGCCGAGCGCCGGGGTGATCCCGGTGAGGTGCACGATCGCCGGCTCGTACGGCGCCGCCGCGACGTCCTGCGGGGACAGCCGGGACCCGGCCGAGCCGGCGCGGACGTAGTGGACGCGGGTCACGTCCGGCAGCCGCTGCTCGAACATGATCAACCCGGTGGGCGCGGCGTCGTCCCGGCGCACCGCGGAGACGTCCACGCCCTCGGCGGCCAGCGTCCGCACGACCAGACGGCCGGGCTCGTCCGCGCCGACCCGCCCGAGCCAGGCGGCGCGGTGGCCGAGGCGGCTGAGGCCGATGGCGACGTTGCTCTCCGCGCCCGCGATGCTGGCGGTGAACCCCGAGCCCAGCGCGATCAGGCCGGTGGCGCGCAACGCCATCATCGTCTCCCCGACGGTGAGCACGTCCACCCGCGTCACTGCTGCGCCTCCCGTACCGGTCCGGCCGCGGCGGCCACGGCGGTGAACGCGCGGGCGCGGCGCCGCAGGGCGTCCAGGTCGCCGCCCGAGGGGGCGTCGCCGCACAGCGGCGACCCGACCCCGACCGCGAGCGCGCCGCACTCCAGGTACGCCGCGGCCTCCCGCTCGCCGACCCCGCCCACCGGGACGAACGGCACGTCCGGGAACGGGCCGCGCAGCGCGTCGAGGTAGCCGGGCCCGTGCGCGCTCGCCGGGAACAGCTTCACCGCGGTCGCCCCGGCGGTCGCCGCCGCGGCCACCTCCGTGGGCGTGAGCGCCCCGGCCAGCACCGGCAGGCCCAGCCGCAGCGCCTCGTCGACGCCCGCGCCCAGCGACGGCGTCACGATGTAGCCGGCGCCGGCGTCCCGGGCCCGCCGCACGTCTTCGCCGGTCAGGGCGGTGCCCGCGCCGAGCATGACGGCGCCGCCCGCGGCGCGGGCGATGTCCTCGATCGCGCCGAGGGCGTCCCGGCCGCTCAGCGAGACCTCGATCAGCGGGATCCCCGCCTCGGCCAGCACCAGCGCCGTCCGCACCGACGCCGCCCGGTCCGCGCCGCGCACGATGGCCACCAGCCGGTGCCGCCGCAGCGCCTCCGCAAGCCCGCCGCCCGTGCTCATCTCGCCCCTCACCATTCCGCGTGCCCTCCGTCGGGGTGCCGCCACAGCGGCGGCCGCCACCGGTGCCCGGTCCGGTCGGCCCGGCGGACCGCGGCCTCGTCGATCTCGATGCCCAGGCCGGGCGCCTCCCAGCGTTCGATGGCGCCGTTCACGAACGCGAACGGCGACCGGTCGGCCATGTAGTCGAGCAGTTCGGCGGTGCCGGAGTTGTAGTGGATGCCGATGCTCTGCTCCTGGATGAGGAAGTTCGGCGTGGCGAAGGCGACCTGCAGGCTCGCCGCCAGCGCCAGCGGCCCCAGCGGGCAGTGCGGGGCGAGCAGCGCCCCGTACGTCTCGGCCAGCGAGGCGATGCGCCGCACCTCGGAGATCCCCCCGGCGTGGGACAGGTCGGGCTGGACGACCCCCACCCCGGCCCGCAGCGCGGGCAGGAAGTCCGTGCGCGAGTACAGCCGCTCGCCGCACGCGATGGGGGTGGTCGTCGCGGCCACCACGTCGGCGAGCCGGTCGGTGTACTCGGGCAGCACCGGCTCCTCGACGAACATCGGCCGGTACGGCTCCAGCAGCGGCACCAGCCGGCGCGCCGCCGGCACGCTGATCCGGCCGTGGAAGTCGACGGCCACGTCGTTGCCGTCGCCGATCGCCGCCCGCACGGCCGCGACCCGCCGGACGATCTCGTCGGTCTCCCGCGCGGTCGGCAGCGGCGACACCCGCCCCGAAGCGTTGATCTTCACCGCGGTCAGCCCGGCCTCGATCTGGGCCGCGGCCTGCTCGCCGACCTGCGCGGGCTCGTCCCCGCCGACCCAGCCGTACACCCGCACCCGGTCGCGGACCGCGCCGCCGAGCAGCTGGTGCACCGGGACGCCGAGGGACTTGCCGAGGATGTCCCACAGCGCCTGGTCGAGCCCGGCGACCGCGCTCGACAGCACGGGCCCGCCCCGGTAGAACGCCGCCTTGGTCATCGTCTGCCACAGGTCCTCGACGCGCCGCGGGTCGGCGCCGATCAGCAGGTCCGACAGCTCCTCGACGGCGGCGCGGACGGTCTCGGCCCGCCCCTCCACGACCGGTTCGCCCCAGCCGACGAGGCCCTCGTCGGTCGCGATCCGGCAGAACAGCCAGCGCGGGGGGACCAGGAAGGTCTCCACCCGGGTGATCTTCACGTTCGGTTCTTCCCTCCGGTGCCGTCACGGCCTCGGTACCGTCACGACGAGTTCTTGGTGATGCTCCAGCCGCCGTCCACGAACAGGGACACGCCGGTGATGAACGAGGCGTCCGGGCCGGCCAGGAACGCGACCGCGGCGGCGACCTCCTCCGGGCGGCCGAGCCGTCCGGCGACGGTCTCGGCGGCGCTGCGCTCGCGGTCCCGCTCGCCGATCTGCTCCCACTGCGCGGTGAGGACCGGGCCCGGCAGCACGGCGTTGACCCGCACCGCGGGGCCGTACTCGACGGCGAGCTGCCGGGTCAGCCCGGTCAGTCCCGCCTTGGCCGCCGCGTACGCGGGCCGCCCCGGCAGCCCGAAGGAGGCGTGCACGGACGACACGATCACGACGGATCCGCGGCCGCCGGCGCGCAGGTCGGCCACGGTCGCCCGCACCCCGAGGAAGGTGCCGGTGAGGGTGACGTCGAGCTGCCGGTGCCAGGACTCCAGGGACAGCTCGTGCGCCGCGCCGGGCTCGTAGTGCAGGGCGTTGGACACCAGCACGTCGACGGGGCCGAGCGTCTGGCGGCAGGCGCGGACGGCCCGCTCCCAGTCGCCGGGGTCGCCGACGTCGCAGTGCACGCCGAGCGCGTCGGCTCCGTCGGCGGCCAGTTCCTCGGCGACCCGGTGGACCTCCGGGGACACGTCGAGCAGCGCGACGCCGTACCCGTCGGCGGCCAGCCGCCGCGCGGTCGCCGCGCCGATGCCCCGTGCCGCTCCGGTGACGACGGCCACCGGGCGCGCGGCGGCGTCCGGCTGCACGCTCCTGTCACCCCCGGTCATGGCGTCTCCGGTCTTGCCGTCTCCGGTCATGGCGCCTCCACCCGTACGCGGATGCCGAGGGAGGTGCCGGCGCCGGGGTCGAGCCGCGTCCACGGGCCCAGCGCCTCGCACTCGACGATCCGGGCGGGCGGGTTGAGTCCGCCGAGGTGCTCCAGCGGCCGGTCCAGCGGGTGCTCCATCCACACCTCCGCGCGGGATCCGCCGTCGGGGTATTCGGCGTCGGCGGGCACGTCCCATTCCGTGGTGAGCAGGCGGCCGTCACGGGCGTAGGTCAGCCGCCCCGTGGCGCCGGGGAAGCCGAGCTTGCCGACGACGTCCTGGGCGGGGATCTCCAGCAGTTCCGTCCCGTCCGCCGCGTCCGCGCCGGCCCGCATCCAGGCGGGTGCGGCGGTGCCGACGGCCAGTTCGACCGGGTCGGCCGAGCCCGCCGCGACCTCCACACGGGCGACCCCGCCGCCGGGGTACTGGGTGACGTTCCACAGGGCCCAGCGCACCGGCGCGGACGACTCGTTGACGGCGGTGAGCCGCAGCTCGTAGGAGGCCCGCCCGGCGTCGAGCCGGATCTCGCGGCGGATCCGCAGGCCCGTGCGCGGGTCGTGGCCGCTCTCCAGCGTCACCGCCGCGCCGTTCTCCCACTCGCGGACGGCGGCCGTGTAGGGACCCGAGTCCAGGACGGGGTCGGGCGGCCCGGCCCACTCCCGCGGCGACAACCATCCCTGCGGCGCGGGCCAGGTCTTGTCGCCGCCGTAGTTCGCCCAGTTCGCCATCGGGCCCGACGTGGGGGCGGGGCGGTGGCCGCCGACCGGGTGCAGCCGGTCGTCCAGCAGCTCGGGATTGCGCCACAGCAGTTCGGCGCCCTCGTGGACGAGGCTCAGCAGGCGGCCGCCCAGACGCGGCACGACGCCCAGCCGCAGGTGCCCGTTGTCGAGCCACACCACCTCGTACGGGCCGGACTCGTCCGTCCGGACCCGCACGCCCGCGGGCGCGCCCCCGCTCACGACGCCTCCGGGGCGGCGTCGTCCGGCACCAGGACGACCTTGCCCTTGCTCGCGCCCGCGGCCAGCGCGTACGCCTCGCCCGCCCGCGAGAACCCGAAGACGTCGCTCACGACCCGCTCCGGCCGCAGTCCCCAGTCGACCAGGTTCCGCGCCAGCTCGCTCATCGCCGGGAGCGAGGTGACCCAGGAGGCGTGGATGGTCAGCTGCTTGTGCAGGAGGGTGTCGGACACTTCGGTGTGCAGGTCGCCGCCTTCGCCGACGAGCGACACGTGCCCCCACTCGGCCGCCGCCTCCAGCGCCAGGCTCCGGCCGGGCCGGGTGCCGGAGCAGTCGATGGTCACCGCCGCCCCGCCGCGTCCGGTGAGGTCGGCGACCGCCTCGGCCGCGCCGTCGCCGGCGGGCAGCACGGCGTCGAAGACGCCGACCGTCTCGGCCCACGCGCGGCGCGCCTGCGACGGCTCCACGCCGATGACCTTGCGGGCGCCCATGCCGCGGCCGATCATCCCGGCCGCCAGCCCCACCGGGCCGAGCCCGATTACCAGCAGGTCGCCGTCGCCGCTCATCCCGGCGCGGCGCAGCCCCTCGTAGGCGGTGCCGAAGCCGCAGGCGATCAGGGCGCCGTCGACGTAGGACAGCTCGTCGGGCAGCGGCACGCAGGTCCGCTCCTCGGCCAGCAGGTACGGGGCGTGCCCGCCGTCGCGCTGCCACCCGTAGGACTCGCGGCCGCGCCCGCAGCTGATGTAGTGCCCGCGGCGGCAGTTGTCGCACAGCCCGCAGCCCACGATGTGGTAGACGATCACCCGGTCGCCGGGGCCGAAGCGGTGCACGCCGGGCCCGGCCGCCACGATCCGCCCGGACGGCTCGTGGCCTGCGATCACGCCGCGGTAGGCGGGGCCGTCCACGCCCCGGTAGCCCTTGTAGCCGCGGTAGATGTAGCCGATGTCGCTGCCGCAGATCCCGGACGCGCCGATCTCCACCAGCACCTGCCCGTGCCCCGGCCGGGGCACGTCGTGCTCGCGCAGTTCGGCGGTGCAGTCGCCGGGCAGGAAGACGCCCCGCATGGTGTCCGACACGGCACCGGTTCCGGTCGTCGAAGTCATGGTCACCGCCGGTTTTCTCAGGAGGTCGGGGTGGTGCGGCCGCGGCGCGCGACGATCACGTTGACCAGCACGGCGCCGACGATGATCACACCGCGCACCACGTTCTGCAGGAAGGAGTCCACGCCGAGCAGCACCAGCCCGTTGCCGATCACGGTGATGAACACCACGCCCAGCAGCGTGCCCAGCATCCCGCCGCGGCCGCCGGCCAGCGCGGTGCCGCCGATCACGACCGCCGCGATCACGTCGAACTCCAGCCCGGACGCGGCGCCGCCGCTGCCCGAGCCCAGCCGCGCGGCCAGCAGGATGCCGGTGACCGCCGACAGCAGGCCGGTGGTGGCGAACAGCAGCACCCGCACCCGGGTGAGGTTGATGCCCGACAGCCGCGCCGCACCGGCGTTGCCGCCGATCGCGTACACCGACCGGCCGTACGGGGTGAACCGCGCCACGTAGGCGAACACCGCGAACAGCACCAGCATGATGACCGCCGCGGTCGGCACGCCCAGCACGTCGCCGCCCAGCACGTCGAACGCGCCGCTCTCCGGCAGGGTCACCGGCAGCGCGTCGGTGAGGTAGAGGCCCAGGCCGCCGAGGACGCTCCACACCCCCAGCGTCGTGATGAACGACGGCACGTCGAACACGGCGCGCAGCCACCCCGCCGCCGCGCCCCACAGCAGGCCGAGGACCAGCGTGAGCGCGATCGCGCCCCACACGCCCAGTCCCCATTCGGCGCTGCCCTTGGCGACCAGCACCGAGGAGAACGCCACCGCCGGGCCGATGCTGATGTCGATCTCCCTCGCGATGATGACGAGGGTGACGCCCCAGGCGGCGATGCCGATGGTGGCGGCGTCGCGCAGCATGCCCAGCTGGTTGTGCACCGACAGGAAGCCTTCGGCGGAGCTGCCGAGCGCGATGTACAGCACCGCGATGGCGGCCAGCAGGCCGATCTCGTTCAGCTGGTGCGCCCGCCCGGCCAGCAGCCGGGCCGCCGCGCCGCCGGCGGGCGCGCCGGGCGGCGCGGCCCGGCCGGTCTGTGCGGTGGTCATGTGATTCGCTCTCCTCGGTTGTGGGGTGGGGGCGCGGCTCAGGCGGCCATCGCGGCGGACAGGACGGCGTCGACGGTGACGTCCGCGCCGGTGAACTCGGCGGCGACCGTGCCGCCGCGCACCGCGATGACGCGGTCGCAGACCAGCGGCAGCTCCTCCAGCTCGCCGGACACGAACAGCACGGCGGCGCCCCGGTCGGCCAGCTCGCGGACCAGCTGGTAGATGGCCTCCTTGGCCTCCACGTCGACGCCGCGGGTGGGCTCGTCCAGCAGCAGGATCCGGCTGCCGGCGTGCAGCCACCGGCCGATGACGGCCTTCTGCTGGTTGCCGCCGCTGAGGGCGGCGATGGGGGTGCGGCTCGACGCGGCGGCGATGGACAGCCGCCCGATCAGCTCGCGGGCGGCCCGGGCGACCCGGGACGGCCGCACGGACAGGCTCGTGCCGACCGCGCCGTAGTCGGACATCACCATGTTCTCGCCGACGCCCATCAGCGGGACGATCGCCTCGCTCTTGCGGTCCTCGGGCGTCAGCCCGACGCCCCGACGCTTCATGCCGGCGGGCGTGACGCGGGGCACCGGTTCCCCGTCCACCCGGACGGTCCCGGCCGCGATCGGCGCGAACCCGGCGACGGCGCGCAGTATCTCGGTGCGTCCCGAGCCCATCAGCCCGGCCAGCCCCAGGATCTCGCCGGGGTACAGGTCGAAGGAGACGTCCACGACCTTGGGCGGCACGCGCAGGCCGGACACCGACAGCAGCGGCGTGCGGGTGCGGTCGACCGTACGCGACTGGGGCCGTACGGCCGCCTCGTAGGTCGAGCCGAGCATCATCGCGACCGCCTCGTCGGTGGAGGTGGTGGTCAGGTCGACGGTGCCGACGACCCGGCCGTCGCGCATCACGGTGGCGGTGCGCGCGATCCGCCGGATCTCGTCGAGCCGGTGGCTGACGTAGATCACCGCGACACCGCTGTCGGCGATCCGCCGCACAGCGTCCAGGACGATCTCCACCTCGGCGGCGGCCAGCGCGCTGGTGGGCTCGTCCAGGATCAGCAGCCGCGGTTCGCGGCGCACCGCCCGGCAGATCTCCACGAGCTGCTGCTCGGCGAGCGGAAGCGTGCCGACCTGGGCGTCGGGGTCGATGTCCAGCCCCAGCCGGTCGAAGATCTCCCGTGCGGCGCGGCGCATCGCGGCGTGGTCGACGCGGCCCGCGGCGGTGCGCGGCCAGTGGCCGAGGAACAGGTTCTCCGCCGCCGTCATCCCCGGGACCAGGCTGAGCTCCTGGTGGACGGTCTGCACGCCGAGCTCGCCGGCGCGCTGCACCCCGCCGTCGCCCAGCGGCCGCCCGCCGATCTCCACGGTGCCGGCGTCGGCCCGCTCGACGCCCGACAGCACCCGGATCAGCGTGGACTTGCCCGCGCCGTTGCGGCCGAGGAACGCCCGCACCTCCCCGGCCTCGATCTCCAGGCTCGCGCCGGTCAGCGCCCGGACTCCGGGGTAGTGGCGGGTGACGTCGGCGACGCGTACCAGCGGGGTGCTCATGACTGGTCCTTCTCTCGGCTGCTCGGACGGTCTCGGCGACGGCACGGTCGCGCGGGGCGGCAGGGCCTTGCGGGGCGGCGGGCGCGCGGCCTACGGGATGCCATCGGGGTGCTCCCGGAGCCAGCGGGCGCCGTCCTGCGCGCCCAGGTAGCGGTCGACGGGCGCCGGGATGATGAACCGGCCCGGCGGGCGGCCGGCCAGCACGTCCTGCGCGGCCTTTCCGGCCAGCTGCCCGACCTTGATCCCGGAGATGTCCGCCACGCCCTTGAGGACCCGTCCGTCCTGCAGCTTCTTGGCCGCGTCGACGGACATGTCCCCGCCGAACACCACGGTCTTGCCGATCCGGCCGCGGGTCTCGACCGCCCGGACCGCGCCGAGCGTCTGCGAGCCCGCCTCGCCGTAGAACGCGTCGAGGTCGCGGTGGGCGATGAGGAGCTGCGTGGCCCGCTCCACGGCCTCGTCCAGCTGGAGGCCCTGCTGGCTGGCGACGATCCGCGCACCCGGCACCTTCGCCTTCAGCGCCCGCTCGAAGCCCTCGCGCCGCTGCACGCAGACCTCGAACTGCTCGCAGTTGATGATCCCGACCTGCGGGTCGCGGATGCCGGCGCGCAGGAAGTGGTCGGCCATCTGCTCGCCGCTGACCCGGCCGAACTCCTCCGGCGAGCCGAGCACGAAGGCGCGCACGTACTTGCGGGCCTGCGCGTCCTCGATGCAGGTGTTGTAGCAGATCACCGGGACGCCGCTCTCCTTGGCCAGCCGCATCGCCGGAACCGACGCGGTGGCCGAGGCGGGCGAGACGATCAGCGCGTCGGCCTTCGCCGAGCTCATCGTGTTGATGAACGAGCTCTCCCGGGACGGGTCCGACTGGATGTTGATCTGCAGCAGCTGCGGCCCGCGGCCCTGCCGGTCCAGCGTCGCGCGCAGCCCGCGCTTGACGCCCGCGTAGTAGCCCTCGGCGTTGAGGTAGACGACGCCGATCCGGCCGTTCTCGCCCACCCGGCCGCCGCACGCGGCCGTGACCGCCAGGACCGCGGCCGCCACGAGCACGGCCAGGATCCGGCGCTTGGCATGGTTCATCGACGCATCTCCTCGAACATGCAGGTCGTCCACCACGGGTGTGTCCGCCGACACTGTTTAACGCCCAGGTCGCACGGCTGTCAAGAATAATTATTAATTTATGATTACTAGGCGACGGGGCGATGCCGCTAGGGTGCTCGCCGACGGCCGGAACGGAGGGACCTCGTGGCCCGGTACACCGAACGCGGACTGCACGGGCAGACCGTGCAGGAGATCGCGCGCCGCATCCTCACCGGCGAACTGCGGCCCGGCGACACCATCGACCCGGCCGCCCTCGGCGCCGAGCTGGACATCAGCCTCACCGCGCTGCGCGAGGCGCTGAAGGTGCTGGCCGCCAAGGGTCTGGTCGCCTCCCGCCAGAAGCGCGGCACCTACGTCCGCCCCCGCTCCGACTGGAGCCTGCTGGACCCCGACGTCATCCGCTGGCAGTTCGCCAACCGCAGCGACGCCGCCTTCCTGGAGAACCTCGCCGAGGTCCGCGGCATCATCGAGCCCCAGGCCGCCCGGCTGGCCGCGCTGCGCCGCACCGACGAGGACCTCGCCGCCCTGGACGACGCCCTGGCCGCGATGGGCCGGGCCGACGGCGACGCCGCCCTGGCCGTCCAGGCCGACCTGGCCTTCCACCGCGCCCTGCTCACCGCCACCCACAACGAGCTCCTGGAGCGGATGGAGATCGTCATCGAGGTCGGGCTGGCCGAGCGTGACCGCCTGGTGCACGGCGTCGGCCGCCACGACGACCCGGTGCCCAGCCACCGCGCCGTCCTCGAGGCCGTCCGCGCCGCCGCGCCGGACCGGGCGGAGGCGGCCATGCGGGACCTGCTCGCCAAGGCCCGCCGCGACCTCGACACCATCCGCGAAAGCTGACCGGCCGGCCCACCCCGTCCGGGGGGGGCTTGGGCGCGGGGCGCTTCAGGGATCGGCATGACGCTGGTCAGGTATATGCCGGACAAAGGCTGAACAGGCCAGAAGACGGCAAGGATGCTTTCAGGGCGGAATGACGCCTCTCATGAGTGCGCGTGCCGGGGGAACGGTCGCGGCAGTGTTCGGTCGATTCATGCGCAACCGTGGAGGTGTGATGTCGATCTTGCGTGTTGTGCCGGTCGCCGGGGCCGTTGTCGCCTTTTCGGCCGCTGGTATGGCGCCCGCAGCGGCGCAACAGGACGTGTCGGCCCGGGACAAGAAATGGCTTGTGCAGGCCCACCAGGGAAATCTGACAGAGGTCACGGTGGGCACGATCGCGCAGAGGAAGGGCAAGTCAAAGGCCGTGCGCTCACTCGGGGCCATGCTGGTGAGCGACCACTCCAAGCTCGACAGGGCGGTCCAGGACACGGCGCGCAGGCTCGGCGTCTCGCTGCCGGCGGAGCCGTCGACCGCGCAGAAGGCACTGGCGGCCAGGCTGAACGCCATGCACGGCAAGGCGTTCGACCGGGCCTGGCTGAACGCCCTGATCAAGGACCACCGGGACGATCTGGCCGCCGCCCGCGAGGAGGTGCGCCTGGGGACGGCGGCCGAGGCCCAGCACCTGGCCACGGTGAGCTCCCCGGTTTTCCGCAAGCACCTGAACATGCTGTTGCGGGCACGTGAGGCCGACCCGCCGGGCCACGTCGCGGCCGGCAGCGGCGGCTTGGCGACGGCCGCTCCGGACGGGCGGCCCCTCGCGCTGGGATACGGGCTGCTTTCCGCAGGGTTGCTGGTGACGGCGGGCGGTGCCCTGCTGTGGAGGCGTCCCGTGCCGTGGAGGGGTTGACGATCGCAGGTGTGGTGAGCGCCGTACTCGGCGCGGCGCTCACCGTCTGCGGCGCCGCCCTCGTCATGCGCCCCGCCCCGCGGGTGACACCGCAGGCGCTGGACGCCGGCACGGTCCCCACGGCGGTCGGCGGACCGGCGACGCACCCCGCTGCGGCCGACACCGGCTCGCCACCGGTCCGACTGGAGATCCCCGACCTGCGGGTGCGGGCCCGGGTGCTGCCCGTCGGCGTCCGGCCCGACGGAACCCTGGAGG
This sequence comes from Actinomadura sp. NBRC 104425, assembly GCF_030269545.1. GTDB lineage: Bacteria > Actinomycetota > Actinomycetes > Streptosporangiales > Streptosporangiaceae > Spirillospora > Spirillospora keratinilytica. Next base: position 168,753 of record NZ_BSTN01000006.1, read on the forward strand.
TGCCGCCGTCCGCACGCGACCTCGGCTGGTGGCGAGGCGGAGCCGCACCCGGCTCGGCCACCGGCACGGTCGTCATCGCCGGTCACGTTGACACCGCCAGGGAAGGCCCGGGGGCATTGTTCGGACTCAGGGGCGTCCGGATGGGCGGCCGGATCAATGTGCGCAGCGCCGACGGCCGGACGCGCGATTACCGGATCGTGGCCCGGCGCGCATATCCGAAACAGCGGCTTCCCCATTCGGTATTCGCCCAGGACTCGCCCGCTCGATTGGTTCTCATCACCTGCACCGGCTCATTCGACCGCCGCACGTCCAGCTATTCGCACAATCTCGTCGTCTACGCCCAGCCCGACTGACCTTCTGATCTGCGAGAAACGGCGGCCGTCGCGGGAATGCGGCGGTGAGCGGCGCTCCGGCTGCGCGGAGAATGGTCACCACCGTCACCGGCGCAGCTCCGCGGGGGCTCGGATGAGCCGCGCGGCCACCGGCCCGGTCCGCGAACGCGTGAAAGATCCGCGTGCGTGCGGACATGTGGTGTGGTGACCGACGCCGTCCCCAGGAAGGCGAACCCCCATTGGACGAAGACGAGTTCGCCGCCGTCTACGCGGAGAACTACCGAGCACTGTTCGGCTATGCCCTGCGGCGCTGCGAGTCCCCGGACGACGCCGCCGACGTGGTGGCCGAGACGTTCACCATCGCCTGGCGGCGGGCGGACGACCTGCCGCCCGGCGACGAGGCCCGGCTCTGGCTGTACGGAGTGGCGCGCAGGGTGCTGGCCAACCACCGCCGAGGCGAACTGCGGCACGCGGCCAAAACGGCGATGCTGCGCGACGAACTGGCCGCCGCACCGTCCCTCACCCCGGCGCCCATGGACGGCACCCCCGTCGCGCAGGTGTTCCGCGCCCTTCCGGAACGAGACCGGGAGCTGCTGTCCCTGGTCGCATGGGAGGGGCTGAGCCACGCGGAGATCGCCAAGGTCCTCGGCTGCTCGCGCAATGCGGTGAGCAGCCGGCTGCACCGCGCCCGCAAACGCTTCGCCCGCGCGCTGCGCGCCGCCGGCGTGGACGAGGTACCGGCCGTCCGCAACACACGCTTGGAGATGGAAGGAAACCGACGGTGACCACGCCCGAAATCGACGAGCTGGTGGCCCGCCTGGCCCCCGGATACGACGACCGAGCCGCGGAACCGGCCTCGCCGGGAGCCCGCGCCCTGCTCGCGGCGATCACGGCGGAGCCGCGGGCCGCGGCCCGGCCGCGGCGCCGCCGGTACGGGCGGTACGCGGCCGGGTTGGTCGCCGCTACCGCCGTGGCCGCCGGCGCGGTCGTCGCGCTGGACGCCGGCGGGCCCGGCCCCGTCCGCGGCTACGCCAACGCCGCCGTGGACATCCGGCGCACGGACGACACCTACCGGGTCCACGTCAAGGACGTCTACGCCGACCAGCGCCAGTTCCGGGAGGCGTTCGCCCGGCTCGGCCTCGACGTGACCCTGTCGATCGTGCCGGTGTCCCCCGGCCGCGAACGGAAGATCATCCGCTTGGGGGGCGCCTCCCGCACCGGAGCCGACGGCACGCCTGGCAGCATCCAGATCGCCACCGTGCTGGACTGCCCGCCCGGCCGGGGCACCGCCTGTCCGCTGACCGTGGAACTCAGCGGCGAGGCGGTCCGGTGGCAGGCGACCGAGATCGTCATCGGCCGGACGGCCCGACCCGGCGAGGTCTACCGCGACCAGCACCCCGCGGCGGGTGACAACCCGCCGAGCCTGCGGCTGACCGGCCGCACCGTCGCCCAGGCCCTCGCCCGGCTGCGCGCACGGCACATGACCGCCGCCTACCTGATCGGGGAGTTCAAGAAGGACGGTTCGGGCAACTACTACTCCCCGCCGGCCGACTGGCGGCCGGAGGGCGGCCGACACGTCGCGGGCGCGTGGATGCGCAGCTCCGACTCGGTCACCCTGCTGGTCGCCCCGCGGCAAGGCGACCCCGGCCCCGATCCTTCTCGTCCCGCCCCCTTCTGACCTACCGGGGCCGGCCGGGACGGGCCGCCCAGCGCCCGTCCCGGCCGGTGAGGGGATGTACCAAACGAAAGCAAATTGAGGGTGGCGGGGGGTGGTACGGGGGTTACGGGTCGGCTTACGTTCGTTGCGTCGCCTTCTTCCGAGCGACGGAGGTGGCCCCGATGCCGTGGCCGGTCCAGCGTGCTCCTCGTGCTCCTCCCCCAGGGGACGTCTTCCCACCCCAACCGAGACGTCCCTGGGAGAAGGAATGCCACGTGTCCGCGTCGAGGTCGACGGTGCGACGTACGAGGACGACGTCGAACCGCGCCTGTTGCTCGTCCACTACCTGCGTGACCGGTTGGGGAAGGTCGGCACCCCGATCGGCTGCGACACCACCAACTGCGGCGCCTGCACCGTCCTGATGGACGGGTTGAGCGTCAAGAGCTGTTCCGTGCTGGCCGTGCAGGCCGACGGCCGCGAGATCACCACGGTCGAGGGGCTGGGGATCGACGGCGTGCTGCACCCCCTGCAGCGGGCCTTCCACGAGGAGCACGCGCTGCAGTGCGGCTTCTGCACCCCCGGCATGATCATGGCGGCGCTCGACCTGCTGCGGGAGAACGCCGACCCGTCCGACGAGGAGATCCGGGAGGGACTCGAAGGGAACCTGTGCCGCTGCACCGGCTACCAGAACATCGTGCGGGCGGTGCGCCGCGCGGCCGGTGAGATGCGCACCCCGGCGCGGGACCGGGAGGTGACACCGTGACCGTCCAGGAGATCGGTTCCCCGCGCCGCAGGAGCGAGGACGCGCGGCTGATCACCGGCCGCACCCGCTGGACCGACAACATGCAGCCCATGGGGACGCTGTACGTGGCGTTCCTGCGCAGCCCCATGGCGCATGCGCGGATCAACGCGGTGGACGTGTCGGCGGCCAAGGCCCGTCCCAACGTCGTCGCCGTGCTGACGGGGGCGGACTTCGCCGACGAGCAGGGCTCGCTGCCGTGCGCGTGGCCCGTCACCGAGGACATGAAGCACCCCGCGCACCCCCCGATGGCCGTGGACGAGGTGCGGTACGCAGGGGAGCCGGTGGCGTGCGTGGTGGCACGCGACCGGTACACGGCGGCCGACGCGTTGGAGGACATCGACGTCGACTACGAGCCGCTGCCCGCCGTCACCGACATGGAGGAGGCGCTCAGGGAGGGCGCCGATCTCGTCCACGAGGACCTTGGCACCAACAAGTGCTACACGTGGGTGTACGAGAACGGCGACCTGGACGCGGCGATGCGCGACGCCCCCGTGGTGATCGAGCGCCGGTACGTCCAGCAGCGGCTCATCCCGACGGCGATGGAGCCCCGGGCCGTGCTGTGCGTGCCCGAGGGCGACGGCTTCACGGTGTACTCGGCCACGCAGATCCCGCACATCCTGCGGTTGATGCTGGCGACGGTCACCGGTATCCCCGAGCACCGGCTGCGGGTCGTGGCCCCCGACGTGGGCGGCGGGTTCGGCTCCAAGCTGCAGGTATACGGGGAGGAGGTGCTGTGCCTGCTGCTGGCCAGGCGGCTGGGCCGTCCGGTCAAGTGGACCGAGTCGCGCAGCGAGGGCAACATGGCGGTCCACCACGGACGCGACCAGATCCAGCGGCTGACGCTGGCCGCCGAACGGGACGGGCGCATCCGCGGGCTGAAGGTGGACCTGCTGGCCGACATGGGCGCGTACCTGATGCTGGTCACGCCGGGCGTGCCGCTGCTGGGCGCGTTCATGTTCAACGGCATCTACAAGATGGACGCCTACTCGTTCACCTGCACGGGCGTGTTCACGACGAAGACGCCGACGGACGCCTACCGGGGCGCGGGCCGTCCGGAGGCCACGTTCGCGATCGAGCGGCTGATGGACGAGCTCGCCGCCGAGCTGGGCCTGGACCCGATCGAGGTGCGGCGCCGCAACTGGATCCGGCACGAGGAGTTCCCGTACGAGACGATCTGCGGGCTCACCTACGACTCCGGCGACTACGAGGCGGCCACCGACAAGGCGCTGCGGCTGTTCGAGTACGACAAGCTGCGCGCCGAGCAAAGGGACCGGCGCGAGCGGCGCGACCCGGTGCAGCTGGGCATCGGCGTCTCGACCTACACGGAGATGTGCGGGCTGGCGCCGTCGCGGGTGCTGGGGTCGCTGTCGTACGGCGCGGGCGGCTGGGAGCACGCGTCGGTGCGGGTGCTGCCGTCCGGCAAGGTCGAGGTGGTCACCGGGTCGTCGGCGCACGGCCAGGGCCACGAGACGGCGTGGGCGCAGATCGCCGCGGACCGGCTCGGTGTGCCGTTCGAGGATGTCAAGGTGCTGCACGGTGACACGGCGGTGTCACCCAAGGGCATGGACACCTACGGGTCGCGGTCGCTGGCGGTCGGCGGTGTCGCACTGTACGGCGCCTGCGACAAGGTGATCGAGAAGGCCAAGAAGGTGGCCGCGCACCTGCTGGAGGCCGACGAGAACGACCTGGAGTTCTCCGGCGGGCGCTTCCGGGTGCGGGGCGTGCCCGACGGCGGCCGCACCCTGCAGGAGATCGCGATGGCCGCGTTCGCCGCGCACGACCTGCCGGAGGGCCTGGAGCCGTCGCTGGACGCCGACCTGACCTTCGACCCGGAGAACTTCTCCTTCCCGCACGGCACGCACCTGTGCGCCGCCGAGGTCGACACCGAGACGGGCATGGTGCGGCTGCGTTCGTACGTGGCCGTGGACGACGTCGGCAAGGTCGTCAACCCGCTGATCGTCGAGGGGCAGGTGCACGGCGGGCTCGCCCAGGGCATCGCGCAGGCCCTGTACGAGGAGGCCGTGTACGACGAGGAGGGCAACCTGACCACCACGACGATGGCCGACTACCTGGTGCCGTCGGCGGCCGACCTGCCGGAGTTCGTCACCGACCGCACCGAGACCCCGGCGACGTCCAACCCGCTGGGCGTCAAGGGGGTCGGCGAGGCCGGGACGATCGCGTCCACCCCGGCGGTGGTCAACGCGATCGTCGACGCACTGCGCCCGTACGGCGTGCGGGACGTGCCGATGCCGTGCACGCCCGAACGGGTGTGGCGGGCGCTGCGGGGCGAGCGCGAACCCGCGGGGGACGCGCGTCCGGGCGCGGCCGGAGGGCTCGGCTCGGCGCAGGGAGGTGACGCCCGATGATCCCGGCGACGTTCGACTACGCGCGGCCCGGCACGGTCGAGGAGGCGTGCGCGGCGCTGGCCGAGGCGGGCGAGGACGCCAAGGTGCTGGCGGGCGGGCAGAGCCTGATGCCCCTGCTGCGGCTGCGGCTCGCCTACCCCGACGCGCTGATCGACCTTGACCGCGTGGCCGCGCTGCGGGAGATCCGCGACGAGGACGGCGCGCTGTTCATCGGCGCGATGGCCACCCACCACCAGGTCATGCGGGACCCGCTGGTGCGCGCGCACGCCCCGCTGATCGCCAAGGCCACCGCGACGGTGGCGGACCCGGCGGTGCGGCACCGCGGCACGTTCGGCGGGGCGCTGGCGCACGCCGACCCGGCCGGGGACCTGCCCGCCGTGGCGCTGGCGCTGGACGCGACGTTCCTGGCGGTGTCGGCCGAGCGCGGCGAACGCGAGATCGCGGCGGCGGACTTCTTCGTGGACTGGATGACCTCGGCGCTGGAGCCGGACGAGATCCTGGTCGGCGTCCGCGTGCCGAAGCTGGGCGCGGGCTGGGGCGTGCACTACGAGAAGTTCCACCGCACCGCGCAGGCGTGGGCGATCGTCGGGGTCGCGTGCGCGGTGCGGCGCGAGCGAGGCGCGGTCGAGGCCGCCCGGGTCGCGCTGACCAACATGGGGCCCACGCCGGTGCGCGCCGCCGAAGTGGAGGACTTCATCGCTGGCCGCACGGTCTCGGAGAGCTCTTTCCGGGAGGCCGGCGAACGGGCCGCCGCGGGCACGTCCCCGCCCGGTGACCTGCACGGTTCCTCCGAGTACCGCGCGCATCTGGCCCGCGTGCTCACCGCCCGCGCCCTCACCGCCGCCGCGTCGGCGTGACGCCTGCGGCCGGGGCCCGCGCCCGCCGCTGACAATCCGGGCGCGGGCCCCGAGGGCCGCGGGTTATCCACAGGCACAGGGGTATCTGGCGTCTGTGCGGTGCGCGGTCGTAGGGTCGCAGTCAGGCCCCCTGAACGCGCCCCCGAACGAAAAGGACCGTGATCATGGAGCTCGACCACGAATTCACCGTCCCCGTACCGGTGGATCGCGCCTGGTCGGTACTGCTCGACGTGGAACGGGTGGCCCAGTGCGTGCCGGGCGCGACGCTGGAGTCGGCCGAAAACGGGGAGTACACCGGGCGGCTGCGGGTGAAGGTCGGCGCCATGACCGTCACCTACCGCGGCACGGCGCGGATCGTGGCGGCCGACGAGTCCGCGCGCACGGTGACGATCGAGGCGTCCGGCAAGGAGGCCCGCGGCCCGGGCACCGCGTCGGCGACCGTCCAGGCGCGCCTGCACTCCGTGCCCGATGAGGGGGCGGCCGGGCCGGGAGGGGGCGGCACCACGCGCGTCACCGTGCACACCAAGCTGAACGTGACCGGGCGCCCCGCCCAGTTCGGCCGCAACATCCTGTCCGAGGTCGGCGCCAAGCTGATCGGACGGTTCGCCGACACGCTGGCCAAGGAGCTGGAGTCGTCCGAGGAGAGCGGCGCACCGGCGGCCGAAGACATCGTCGACCAGCAGGGCGCCGCCCAGAAGGCCAAGGAGGTGCAGGAGCAGAAGAACGAGCCGCGAACACCCACCGAGGCACCCGAACCCACCCCGGCCGAGGGCGCCGCCCCGCCGCAGATCGAGCCCAAGCCCATACCGCAACAGCGGCCCCCGTCGGAGACCAGGCGAGAGCATCCGGCGGCCGGCGCCCAGCCGCGCCGCGAGCAGGAGCCGATCGACCTGCTGGAAGTGGCGGGGCCGTCGGTGGCCAAACGGGCCGTCCCAGCGATCGCTGCCGTGGTCGCGGTGCTGCTGGCCGCCCGCTTCCTGATACGCCGCCGCAGGCGCAGAAACCGCCGCTAACCCGAACGACGGCACGAAACAAACGCCAACACAACCGACAGCCCACCCAACACCACAGCGGACAGCACAACTGCCGGCCGCCCGTTCCTTAGCGCGTCGCCACAGGCACAGAAGGCGCCGCTAACCTGAGCGTCGGGGCGGGACGATCGCCAACACAGTCGACAGCGCACCGAACGGCACAGCGGGCAGCACATACCGGTAGTCGAAGTCGGCGGTGGCGGCGGGCACGACCAGCAGCCCCACCGCCACCAACCACGGCAGCAGAGCGCGGCGCACAGCCCCACGGCGCACCCGCGCCAGAGCCCGGCAGGACGACAACGCCCATCGCCGACCTGATCCAGGGCAACGCCCCCACCGACGCCCCAGAGCCGCTCGCCCTCGACCGACCGGCGCGGCCACCCCCAGCCTCGCCGGTGGACGCGCGGCCCCTCTCCCCACCACCAGCCACGGCAGCAGGGCGCGGCGCACAGCCCCGCGTCGGCCAGCAGCGGCGGCACGCGCCCGCACAAGAGCCCGGCGGAACACCAACGCTCGTCGGCGGCCTGATCCAGGGCAACACCCCCACCGACGCCCCAAAGCCGCTCGCCCTCGACCGACCGGCGCGGCCACCCCCGATCTCGCCGGTGGACGCGCGGGGCCTGCCCCCGTCGCCATCGCGACCGCCGCGACGGCCAGCATGACGCCCAGTCCGATGCCCGGCAGGTACACGCGGTGCTGGTAGGCGCGCATCCATCCGGCGTAGGGCTCCACGACGCGCACCGGCCGGACGCGGTGGGTGTAGGCGCGGGCGACCTTGGCCTGGCGCCTGCTGAGATGAAGCGGCCTGGCCGGGAACTCGTACTTGCGGAAGGTCGGCAGTTGCGGGTACACGGTCCGCTTCCACCAGAACGCGCGCAAGGTGTCCCGCACGACGACGCGGGCGTAGTCGGCGGGCTGGGCGCGGATCGCCGCCCACGCGAACTCCCCGGCGCGCTCGTTCGAGCCCATCTTGCCGCCGGGGGCGCGGAAGAACGGCGACTGCCTGGTCCACAGCACCGCGAACGCGGGTGCCACGCCCGGGGGCGGCGTGCGCGGGCACAGGTCGAGCAGGCCGGGACGCGGCCTGATGACCGAGCAGTCGGCGAAGTCGACGGTGCGGCTGTAGAGGAAGACCTTCTCGGTGCCGGTCAGCGCGAACCGGCCGTGCACGACCTTGAACCACGCGGCGTACAGCAGCAGCGGGACGGCGAACGACACCACCAGCACCGCCGCGGGCCGCCACGGCACGCCGGAACGCAGCACCAGGAGCCATGCCAGGACGATCGCCAGCAGGGGCAGGCCGACCGACCGTGTCGTCCCGGCCAGGCCGAGCAGCAGACCGCCCGCGGCGGCCGCCCGCACGCCGACCCGCGCGTTCCACAGCAGCACCACGACCGCGGCGACCAGCAGGAACGTGAACAGCGTCTCCGACAGCAGCAGGTGTTCGAGCTGGATCTGGTACCCGTCGAACAGCACCGGCAGGGTCGCCGCCGCGCCCAGCAGCCCCGGCCGCAGCGTCCGGCCGGGCCAGGCCGCCCGCGCGTGCCGCCATACCAGCGCGTACAGCAGCACCGCCGTCAGCAGCCCGAGCAGGTGCTGGACGGCGACCACCGCGAACAGGCTGTGCAGCGGACGCAGCACCAGCAGCATGACCCCGTACGCGCTCGCCCGCGTGATCGACGGCTCCAGCGTGACGGCCACGCGCAGGTAGCCGACCGAGTCGCCGAACCACAGCCCCGTGGGGTATCCGGCCAGCGCGACCGCCCGTACGGCCAGGCCCGCCGCGAGCACCGCGGCGACGGGCCAGTGCCGCCTGGCGGCGGGCACCGCTCCGTCGGGCAGACGCTGCCGCACCGCCCGGCCGATCGCGCCCATCTGCGATACCCCCTCCGGTCAGGGGTCTGTTCCCCGGGGGTGCGGCCGGTATCGCCATGGCCCGCACTGCGTCCGCCAAAAGGGCGTCAACCACGGCGCGTGCGATGGCCGCGGCGGGTCGCAATCGGTGCGCTGGTGACCGTGGACACCATCGAGATTCAGCGGGTCGTCGACATCGAGGACGACAACTGGTGGTACCGCGAGCGCCGCGGGATCATCGCCCGGGAGCTGCGCCGGATCGGCGTGCCCGGGCAGGCCGTGGACATCGGCGCCGCGGGCGGCGGCAACACCAGGGTGCTGATGGAGCATGGCTGGCAGGCGGTGGCGATCGACTCCGCCCCCGCCGCCGTGGACCTGTGCCTGGCCCAGGGCATCGTCGCCTACCTCGGCGACGCCCGGTTCCTGCCGCTGCCGTCGGCGACCTACGACCTGGCGCTGGCGCTCAACGTGCTGGAACACGTGGACGACGACCGCGCCGCCGCCGCGGAGATCGCCCGGGTGCTGCGTCCCGGCGGGACCGCGCTGGTCGCCGTGCCCTGCGACATGCAGCTGTGGTCGGCGCACGACGTGGCGCTGGGCCGCGTGCGCCGCTACGCCCGGGCGGACCTGGCCGGGGTACTGGAGGGCGCCGGGCTGCGGGTGGAACGGCTGTGGAACTGGAACGTCCTGCTCCGCCCGCTGGTGCGGTGGCGGCGGCACCGCACCCGGTACTGCGAGGACATGGCGGACGCCCCGCCCGTGGTGAACGAGCTGCTCAGCCTGGTCAGCGCCGTGGAGCGGCGGCTTCCGGTCCGGTCGTGGCCGGGCGTCACGCTGTTCGCCCGCGCCTACCGCCCCGACTGACCGCCCGGCCGGCATCGGAACATGCGCCGGGCGCCCGGGAGGAGTCCTCCCGGGCGCCCGGCGGTCACCACATCAGCCGAAGACGCGGTCCACGACGCGGGCGGTGGCCTTGCCGTCGTCGAGGGGGCAGTGCCGGTCGGCGAACGACCGGTAGGCGTCGGCGTGCTCGGCGACGACGCGGTCGAGGTCGCGCAGCGCCGCGATCACCTCCTCGCCGGTGCGCAGCAGCGGGCCCGGCGCGTCCGCCTCGAAGTCGAAGTAGAAGCCGCGCAGCTCGTCGCGGTAGCTCTCCAGGTCGTAGGTGAAGAACAGCATGGGCCGTCCGGTGATGGCGAAGTCGAACATGACCGACGAGTAGTCGGTGACGAGCACGTCGGTGATCAGCAGTAGCTCCTGCATCTCCGGGTACACCGACACGTCGAACACGAAGTCGCGGCCCACCTCGGGCACCCGGTCGACGATGTTGGGGTGGCGGCGGACGAGCACGACGTACTCGTCCCCCAGCTCCTCGTGCATGCGGTGCAGGTCGAGCTTGAGCTCCAGCTTGTAGCGGCCGCGCGAGTAGTACCGGTCGTCCCGCCAGGTCGGCGCGTACAGGACCACCTTGCGGCCCTCCGGCACGCCGATCCGGCGGCGGACCGCGGCGGCGATCTCCTCGCGGCCGTCGGCGTGGAACAGGTCGTTGCGGGGGTAGCCGGTCTCCAGCACCTCGCCCTCGTAGCGGAACGCGCGCCGCAGGATCGGCGTGCACCACGGGCTCGGCGACACCAGGTAGTCCCACTGCTCCACCTCGAGCGCCAGCCGCTCGTGGTAGTCGCGGGTCGCGAACCGCACCCTCTCGATGTCGAACCCGATGCGCTTGAGCGTGGCGCCGTGCCAGGTCTGCAGGACCTTCTGGCCGGGGCGGCGGCGGAACCACGTCGGCACGTGGCTGTTGGTGACGATGTACGCCGAGCGCGCGAGGGCCTCGACGTAGTCGCGGCCGCCCCGGCGCACCGGCGTGACACCCTCGGGCAGCTCCACCTGCCCGTCCCGGACGCTCCAGAGGAACTCCAAGTCGCACTCGCGGCGCCGCAGCTCCTCCAGGATCGCCCGGGGGCTGCAGGAGTACTGGCGCCCGTAGTAGCTCTCGAAGAACACCTGCTGCCGGATCGGCTGCTCGCACAGTTCCGGGTAGACGCGTTCGGTGAGCAGGCGCTGCCCCTTGCGGCTGCGTTCCTCGGGGGGCAGGTCGCCGTCGACGCGCAGGACGGGCGTCAGCTCCCGGCTCGCGTCCAGGTGCAGGTCGCGGCCGTCGCGCGTGCGCGTCATCGGCAGCAGCGAACGCAGCCCGTTGCCGACCTGGACGGGCGCGTCGCGAGTGCCGCCGTCGTGGTCGAGCCGCACGTACAGCTGGTAACGGCCCTTGGGCAGCGGCAGCGTCCCGGCCAGGGACTCCACCCGCCACGGGTCGAACTCGGCCTCGAACCTGCCGGCGTCGTGGGTCAGCGGGAACACCCGCTCCTCGACGCGTCCCCCGGCGCGCAGGACCAGGGCGGTGGGCAGTTCGGAGCGGGCGGGCAGGTCCCCGGCGATGCGCAGCGGCCCGTCCGCCTCCCACTCCAGCACGTCCATGACCGGGCGGACGGCCCGTTCGTGGATCTCCAGATGCCCGGTCTTGGACCGGACGGCCGCGATCTCCCGGTCGCCCGCCGTGTCGTGCCGCAGCAGCCGCGACACCTCCGGCAGGATCACCGGGGTGCGGGTGCCGTCGGAGCCGACCAGCTCGACGCTCCACTGCGTGGTGTCGCCGAACGCCATCGCCTCGGGGCTGCCCGCCGGGAACCCGGGCGGCGAGGCGACGGGCGCCGCGAAGTCGCGCATCGGCAGCCGCGCGGTGAAGCCCGTCCCGTCCCGGTGGCGGGTGAGCGGGTAGCGACGCGGGGCGCAGCCCGGCCACCGGGTGGCGAGCAGGTGGCTGCCCCACAGCAGGGCGGTGGGCGCCTCGCAGGTCAGCTCCAGGACACCGTCGGCCAGCCGCATGTCACTCGCGATGACGGCGTCGTCGCCGGTGCGCAGGACGAGTTTGCCGCCCTTGACCCACTCGGGCCGCACCCACACCCCGCCCACGCGGTGCGGCTCCAGCCACCGGGCCGCCGCCGACGGCGTGCCGAGCTCCTCCCGCCGGAAGATCCCGCGGTTGTGCATCCACAGTTCGACGCGCCACGACCCGCCCTTGTCCAGCACCTTCGCCGGGTCGACGGTGATGCGGTAGCCGCTCCAGTCCGACCCGTCGTCGTCCCCGGCCCGGTCGATGGTGGTCAGCCGCAGCGGCAGGCGCTGCCCGGTGTCCTGCGACACCAGCCAGGCCAGCAGCTGCTGCTGCCAGCGCTTGCGGGGCGGCAGCCACCGCAGCCTGGCCCGGCCCTCGATGACGAGCCGGTCGCCGTTCCAGCTCACCGACTCGACCTTCTGCCGTACCCGCAGCTCCTCGTCCAGCCGGTAGACGTGGTCGGGCACCCCCACCCGGGGGTCGTTGAGGAACGGGTAGTCGCCGTAGAAGCGGACGCCGCGCCGCACCACCCCGGCCTCGGCCATCTCGCGGCTCTTCTCGAAGGTCAGCACCTCCAGCAACTCCGGCAGCATGCGGCGCTCCACCAGATGCCACTTGAGCCGCTCGAACGCCCGCAGCCCGCCGACGATCTCCGGGTCGCAGTCGCGCAGGTAGGCCCCGGCCAGGTCGAGGAACCGCTGCCGGTAGGCGTCGCCGCCCTCGTCCAGCACCTGCAGGAAGAGGCGCAGGTCGTCGGCCAGGACGACGCGGTCCCAGCGGCGCTTCTGCTCCGGCAGCCCCCGGTCGAGCAGGAACCGCCCGACCGCCCGCACCGCCTGCACGCGGTGCTCCAGCGCGTCGCCCTCGGTGCGCTTCTGGGTGATGGAGCGGTCCTCGCCGGGACGGATGCGCCACAGGTAGACGGGGCCCTCCAGGACGTCCACCGCCCCGGCCAGGTAGTGCGCGCTGACCGCGATGAGAATGTCCTCGTGCAGCACGCCCTCGGGGAACTCCAGGCCCTGGGCGTCCCAGAACGAGCGGCGCCACAGCTTGTTGGTGACCAGCCGGTCCACGAGCAGTTCCTCGTGCCGGGTGACGTGCGTCCGCTGGACGGTGTGGCGGAACGCGCGGCGGTGCATCGGCGACTGGCGCACGCCGTCGGCGTCGAAGCGGCGCACGTTTCCGGCGGCGAAGTCCGACCCGGACTCGGTCAGGCTCGCCAGCAGGTACTCCAGCGCGTACGGGGGGAGCATGTCGTCGCCGTCGACGAACCCCAGGAACTCGCCCCGCGCCGCGGCCAGCCCGGCGTTGCGCGCCGCCCCCAGCCCCTTGTTGTCCTGGGTGAGCAGGCGGAACCGGGAGTCGACGGCGGCGAATTTGGCGGCGATGCGCCCGCCGTCGTCGGTCGACCCGTCGTCGACCACGACGACCTCCAGGTCGCGGTACGTCTGCGCGGCCAGCGACCGCAGGCAGGCGTCCAGGTACGGCGCGACGTTGTAGATGGGCACCACAAGGCTGATCGTCGGAGCCAATTGCGCTCTCCCGTGCTGTACGGAGAATGACCGGGCGTGTCGAGGACTCGGACGGCGACCGGCTGAACCCGTCCCGGCAAAGCCGAGGGCGCGCACGTCGCCATGCCAACCAGCATGAACGCGCCGAGTAGCCGATAACGCCGGTATCGCGATGCCCGAACCGTCGCCTGACACAGACTTGACCCGCCCCAAACCCAACCCGCCGAGCCGCGCCCACAACACCGCCTCGCAGCCGGGCAGGGCCGAGCAGCCCCGCCGGGTTGGCGTCAGCCGGCAGCGCGGCTCGGTGTCGCCCGGCCGCGAAGTGTCTCGTCCGGGCCGTCGGGGTGGACGCGGACGGCCGTGCCCGCCTCAGTGACAGCGGTGCGCAGGGTACGGGCGAGCACCTCGAACTCGTCGCCGCGCGGGGACGTGGCGCGGTAGGCCAGCCCGATCCGCCGATAGGGGGCGGGCTCGGCGAACCGGTACAGGTTGAGGCCGGGCGCGCGGCGCGTCTCCACGGGCAGCGCCGTCTCGGGGACGAGCGTCACCCCCAGTCCGCCTGACACCAGCTGCACCAGCGTGGCCAGGCTCGTCGCGTAGGTCGCGGCGGCGGCCCGTGCGCCGACCTCACGGCACACGTCGAGCGCCTGGTCACGCAGGCAGTGCCCCTCGTTCAGCAGGATCACGTCGAGATCCTTGAGCGCGTCGGTCGGCAGCGGGTCCTCGCCGGGCACCGGCCGGGACGCGGGCGCGACCAGCACGAAGTCCTCGTCGTAGAGCGGAAGCTCCACCAGGCCCTGGACGGGTGCGGGTAGCGCGAGCAGCACCACGTCCAGGCGTCCGGCCACCAGTTCGGCGACGATGTGGTCGGTCTGCTCCTCGCGCACCGACAGTTCCAGCTCGGGGAACTCTTCGGACAGCCTGGGCAGCACCACGGGCAGCAGGTAGGGCGCGACGGTGGGGATCACGCCGACGCGCAGCGGCCCGACCAGGGGGCCTCGGACCGCGTGCACCTCCTCCACGAGCCGGTCGAGCTCGGCCAGCACCAGCTCGGCCCGGCGCGCCACCCGCTCGCCGGCCGGGGTCAGCAGCACCCGGCGCGTGGTGCGCTCCACAAGCCGTGTACGGAGAGTGTCCTCCAGCGCCGCCACGGCCCCGGAAAGCGCGGGCTGGCTCATCCGCAGAGCCGCCGCCGCATCCCGGAAGTGCAGGTGCTCGGCGAGCGCCAGAAACGCCCTGAGCTGGGCGATCGTCGGCCTGCTGATGGTGGTCTCCTGTGGGGTCACGAGAGAGGGGACGGTATGAGCTTACCCGTCACCCTGCGTGACCTCTGTCACATTCGGGCCCTCAGGAAACAGCAGTACCGCTGCCCGAAACCTGCGCCGAGTGAAAGCAATCAGTTATCACGGCAATAAGGAGCGGCGATCCTCACGGCAGAAAAGGACAGCCCGGACTCACGGACGCCGTCACGATCGCCGGCAGTGCGGTCGAGCCGAAAGGACGTCAGCCGCCGTCCTTCGAGCCGGCGAGAGAGGCGAGGAGGGCGAGTTTGTCCGCGCTCTCGCTGCCCGCGTCGGCGTAGTAGAGCACAAGGAGGAGCCCCTCGACGGGGAGCTTGTCGCGATGCAGCCGCAGCTCGCCGACGATCGGGTGCACCACGGTCGTCGTGCCGCCTTCGAGCCTCCGCACGTCATGGCGCGACCACAGCTCCCGGAAGCGCCCGCTGGCCAGCGACAGCTCGCCGACGAGCTCCACGAAGCGGGGGTCGTCGGCATGGGCTCCGGCCTGCTCGCGGAACGCGGCGACGAGTTCGGCCGCCGAGGTGGCCCAGTCCTTCTGGAACGCCTGCTCCTCGGGGGCCAACAGCAGCGAACGCAACCGGTTCTGCCCCGGCCGCAGCCGCGGCGAGAGCGCGGTCGCGAGCTCGTTGGCGGCCAGGACGTCGAAAGTGCGTCCCTCGACGAACGCTGGCACGCCGACCGCGGCCAGCAGGTGGTGCAGCCGCGCGGGGACCCGTTCCGGCGGCGGGCGGCGCCTCCGCGTCCGCGTCGGGGGCGCGGCGAGATCGAACAGGTAGCCGCGCTCGGTCTCGTCGAGCCGCAGCACCCGCGCCAGCGCGTCGAGCACCTGGGGCGAGGGATGGGTGTCCCGGCCGCGTTCGAGGCGCAGGTAGTAATCGGCGCTGATGCCGGCCAGCATCGCGACCTCCTCGCGACGCAGGCCGGGCACACGGCGCCGTCCGCCTGCCGGGATGCCCGCCTGCTCCGGAGAAACCAGGGCCCGCCGCGCCTTCAGGTAGGCGCCGAGCCGGTTCCTCTGTGCTTCCTCGGGCATCTGGGCACCTCAGTCTCGAGTGCGGCCGGGCAGCGTGGCGAGGGCCTGCGAACGCTGCGCAACGAGCTCATCGTAGGTGCCGTCGCGCTCGGCCCATCGGTGCGTGAGAACGCGCTGCACGAGGATCTCGCGGGGCGTGGGGTCCTGCGCGAGCAGTTCCATGACCTCCGCCCCGTAGGCGTCCACGGGGAGCGCGTTCGGGTTGCCGCTCCCGATGCTCGTCGCGACCGCCGGCGGCACCAGTTCGGCGACCTCGACGCCGGTGCCCGCGAGCTGTGCGCGCAGGGCCTCGCTGTAGGCGTGCACCGCCGCTTTCGACGCGCCGTACGTCGGCATCAGCGGGAACGGGAGGAAGGCGATTCCGGAGCTGACCGTGATGATCGTGCCGGCGCCGCGGGCGAGCAGATGCGGAGTGAAGGCGTCGATGACGCGGATGGTGCCGAGCAGATTGACGTCGATGATGTTCTGGGCGGTGGCGAAGTGCGCCGGGTCCCGCAAATCCTCCGGCGCCGTGGTCCCCGCCATCGTGACGACGGTGTCGAGTTCGGGATGCTCCTTCAACACGTCGTCGCGGGCTCGGGCCACCGAATCGGCGTCGGTGACGTCGATCTCGACCGCGCCGAGCCCCTCGGCGGCGAGCTGGGCCAGCACCTCGGTGTTACGGCCGCCGACGACCACGGTGCTGCCCGCCGCACGGAACCGGCGCGCCAGTTCCAGGCCGATCCCCGAACTCCCACCGACCATGAATACGGAACGCGTGGCGATGTCCATGCCTCCGACGCTAGGACGACCGTGCGTCGCCATGGGAGGTCCTCTCAGGCCCCCGGCTCGCGGCTCCCTCCGGTGATCCGGCATCGGTCTTGAGACTTTTCCGGCCGCGTCCCCTTCTCCATCGCCCCCTCCGCTTCAGAGGGGCCCTCGCCGCCCTGCCCGGGTCAGGCCACCGCCGCCGTCGAGGTCCGGCGCCCGTGAGCTCGGCCGGGCCGTGTCATCGATCGGCGCGAAGCCCGGCGAGATGAATGCGGATGAAGCGGCGCCATGCGGCTTCGTCTCCGTCCGGCGAGGCCGCGACCACTCCTCGTATGGCGATGATGAGCGCTTTGATGTCCTCACCGGTCACGTCCGGCGCGAGGTAGCCGACGGCGAGTTCAGGGTGAGCCGCCGGATTCTGTCCGCCGTCGCGTCCACCTCGTCGCTGGAAACCCGATCGGCCAGTGCGGCCGCGTAACGGCGCTTCTCCGCGTTGAAGGCGAACACGAAATCGAGGAACCGTTCGAGCCCGGCGCCGGGGTCCGAGTCCGCGAGCGCGGCCGCGGCGGCTTGGTCGATCTCCTCGGTGAGAAGTCGCGCTATGGCGTCGAGGAAAGCGTCCTTGCTCGCGAACCGCCGGTAGATCGTGCCGACGCCCAGGGCGGCACGGGCCGCGATGGACTCCATGCTCGCCTGCGGTCCCTGCTCGGCGAAGACCTCGCGGGCCGCGTTGATGACGATCGCGTCGTTGCGCAGCGCGTCCCGGCACGGAGGCGTATCCGAGGAGTTCCGCCGTGGAGCCATCGCCGTCAATGCACTCAGATGAATCTACATTTATTTTCATATAGTGGACATGTATTCCGCTTTGTAGGGTTGGACCGTCCATTGCGATCCCGGTTGTGAGCGCCGATCGGAGCTAGTGGACAGGAGACGGCGCCAAATGCCGGTGTCGGTTGGCGGCGAAGCCGAAGAGCAGCGGTGACCCGTGAACGGTTGGTGCCGCTGCGCCGCGAGCCTGGCCCCCCGAGACGCTCTCCAAGGGCGGGCCGGACCGGCACCTGGAGTCGCCGACACACCACCGAGGACATCGGATTCACGTGACCAACGGCGTAGGGAACCCCTGACGCCCGCAAAGCTGCGGCAGCGCCGACACACCCCGCGGAACCGGCCCCGGAGCGGTGCTCCATCCCGCCGAGCCGCAAGTGGCCCACCGGCGCGAACACACGCCACCGTCGGCCTGATCCACGACGTTCATGGGCCCTGTCGATCGGTTGGGTCTGCGTTACCGGGGGCGCCGCGTCCATCAGCGCACCATGGTGTGGAACCTTTGACCTGCGCTGGGTGGACAAAACGCATCTTCTACCGCATACCGCGGTTTGCTCTGAGTAGCCAGATGAATGCGTATAGTGTCCCAGGCATGCCAAGTCAGGCCCACGACATACCGGCCGAGCTGTTCCGATGGTCCCCCCGGATCGCCGGACACCTCCTGACCGAAATGGGAATAAAGATCTCCGAGATCCACGACGCCTCGGAGGTCTCCGAATCATGCACCGACCACAAGACCAGCGAATACATGGCCGACGCCGCCGTCCTGCTCAAAACCCAGGACGGCCCCTGGGGCGTGGTCGTCGAGGTGCAGCGCAACGACAGACTCCACGACAAGCAGTACACCTGGCCGCTGTACCTGGCCACACTCCGCGCCCGCCACGAATGCCCCGCCACCCTCCTGGTGATCGCCCCCCAACCCGCGGTCGCCCGGGCATGCGCGGCCACCATCGAGACCGGCCACCCCGGATACGACCTCACCCCCCTGGTGCTGCGCCCCGAACACGTCCCGGTGATGACCGACCCCGACGCCATCGCCGCCGAACCGGCCATGGGCGTGCTGTCGGCGATGTTCCACGCCGGCCCCGACGACACCCTGGACGCCATCGTCCACGCACACGACAAGATCGCGGAAAAGGACCGAGCGGTCGCCCGCCGTTACCATGACTGGGTGAGCGCGCTGATCCCCGAGGCGGTCCGCAAGTCGCTGGAGGAGAAGATGAAGACCGAGTCCCGCTGGTACAGCGAAACCGCCCAAGCCTGGATCGCCGAAGGCAAGGCCCAAGGAATCGCCGAGGGGGAAGCCGTAGGGGAAGCCAAGAGCGTGCTGCTGATCCTGGAGGCCCGCGGCATC
Source organism: Actinomadura sp. NBRC 104425 (assembly GCF_030269545.1). Lineage (GTDB taxonomy): Bacteria > Actinomycetota > Actinomycetes > Streptosporangiales > Streptosporangiaceae > Spirillospora > Spirillospora keratinilytica. The sequence continues at coordinate 187,325 of NZ_BSTN01000006.1, forward strand.
ACGGTGACGGACGAGCAGCGGCAGCGGGTCCTCACATGCACGGACCTCCAGCAACTGGAGACATGGGTCCGCCGAGCCGCCACGATCTCCTCAGCCGACGAACTGTTCAACTGACACGACAGACACAAACGTCCAACACGGCCTGAGCCGCGAGGCTCAGGCCGCTGGCGTCCCCGGCATGGGCGAGCAGGCGTCGTCGCGGTGCAGTCGACGACATGCTCAGACGTCCGGAAAGACCCTGAGGGAGAAGATGAGGACCGAGTCCCGCTGGTACAGCGAAACCGCCCGAGCCTGGATCGCCGAAGGCAAGGCCCAAGGAATCGCCGAAGGCAAGGCCCAAGGAATCGCCGAGGGGGAAGCCGTAGGGGAAGCCAAGAGCGTGCTGCTGATCCTGGAGGCCCGCGGCATCACGGTGACGGACGAGCAGCGGCAGCGGGTCCTCACATGCACGGACCTCCAGCAACTGGAGACATGGGTCCGCCGAGCCGCCACGATCTCCTCAGCCGACGAACTGTTCAACTGACACAACGAGCACGAACATCCAGCACGGCCTGAGCTGCATAGCTCAGGCCGCTGGCGTGCCCGGAGCGGGCGAGCGGGTGGCGCAACGGCCGGCTCGGCAAGGAGCGCGAGGTGGCTGGGAACAGCCTCGGGGAGTAAATGAGGGCCGAGCGTCGCTGGTACAGCGAAGACGCCCGAGCCTGCCGCGACACGTAACCGTCTCAGGGAGGTCAATTCCGGGGTTTCGGGTGATGGTGGGTTATTGTCCGGCTTCACGTTATACGTCGGGATGGCCGGATTGTTTCAGGTATGTTCTCCACTAAACTTCGCGTTACGGTTCGGTGGTGACACGGTGGCGGCCGCGTGTGATCTCGGTCATGCTTTCGCCAGGACAGTGTCGACCCCAAGCCACTGAAAGGTCCTTCTATCAGGGCTTCCGTCCATTGATAGGCGACTCTTATCGCGGCAGCATGGCGGGCTGATTTCTCTTTCCCGGCGCCCCTGGGGCACGCTAAGTGACACGCGCCCCCGAGTGAGCACCAGCCTCGGCGGCGCGTTCACAGTACCCGCCCCGTCGTCTCACACGGGGCGCTGGACCCGCGCAACCAAAGGAGCATGCGTGCTTACTGTCGGTGACCAGTTCCCTGAGTACGAGCTGACCGCCTGCGTCTCGCTGGACCCTGAGAACGCCTTCGAGACGATCAACCACAAGTCGTACGAGGGCAAGTGGCGCGTGGTGTTCTTCTGGCCGAAGGACTTCACCTTCGTCTGTCCGACCGAGATCGCCGAGTTCGGCCGGCTGAACGGGGAGTTCGCCGACCGCGACGCCCAGGTGCTGGGCGCCTCGGTGGACAACGAGTACGTCCACTTCGCCTGGCGCAAGGACCACCCGGACCTGCGCGAGCTGCCCTTCCCGATGATGTCGGACGTCAAGCGCGAGCTGTGCACCGCGCTCGGCATCCTCACCGACGAGGGCGTGGCGCAGCGCGCCACCTTCATCGTCGACCCCAACAACGAGATCCAGTTCGCGATGGTCACCGCGGGCTCGGTCGGCCGCAACGTCAAGGAGGTCCTGCGGGTCCTCGACGCCCTGCAGTCCGACGAGCTGTGCCCCTGCAACTGGAACAAGGGCGAGGAGACCCTGGACGCCAAGAAGCTGATGGCGGGCGTCTGAGCGCCTCCCCCGTCGGCCGGGGGGCGGCGTCCCCCCGCGTGAAGACACGCCACACCGGGCGGCCGGGACGCGGCACCGCGCCCCGGCCGCCCGCTTGATCGAAAGGCACCCCTTGTGAGCATCGACGCGCTGAAGAACGCTCTTCCTGCCTACGCCAAGGACACCAAGCTGAACCTGGGCTCGGTGACGTCCACCTCCCAGCTGACCGAGCAGCAGCTGTGGGGCACCGTGCTGGCCTGCGCCCTGGCCACCCGCAGCTCCCGGGTCATCACCGAGGTGGCCGAGGAGGCGGCCGACTACCTGTCGGCCGAGGCGTTCGAGGCGGCCAAGGGCGCCGCCTCGATCATGGCCATGAACAACGTCTACTACCGCGCCACCCACCTGATCGGCGACGAGACCTACGCCACGCTGCCCGCCAAGCTGCGGATGTCGATCATCGGCAAGCCGGGCGTGGAGAAGGCCGACTTCGAGCTGTGGTGCCTGGCCGTGTCGGCGATCAACGGCTGCGGCCGCTGCCTGGAGTCGCACGAGAAGGTGCTGCGCGAAAGCGGCCTGTCCCGCGAGCTGATCCAGGAGGCGCTGCGCATCGCCGCCGTGGTGAACGCGACCGCCGCCACCCTGGACGCCGAGGCCGCCCTCTCCCCCGCCGCCGTCTGACACGGCGTCCGGCGACGCGAAAGGCCCGGGTGCGCACACCCGGGCCTTTCGCATGTCCCGGCGGATGCGGGCTCAGCGGTCACTCCCACTCGATGGTGCCGGGGGGCTTGCTGGTGATGTCGAGGGTGACGCGGTTGATCTCGCGGACCTCGTTGGTGATGCGGGTGGAGATCTTCTGCAGGACGTCGTAGGGCAGCCGCGCCCAATCGGCGGTCATGGCGTCCTCGCTGGTGACCGGGCGCAGGACGACCGGGTGCCCGTACGTGCGGCCGTCGCCCTGCACGCCCACCGAGCGGACGTCGGCGAGCAGCACCACGGGGAACTGCCAGATGTCGCGGTCGAGCCCCGCCCGGGACAGCTCCTCGCGGGCGATCGCGTCGGCCTCGCGCAGGATGTCCAGGCGCTCCCGGGTGACCTCGCCGATCACGCGGATGGCCAGGCCGGGGCCGGGGAACGGGTGCCGCCAGACGATCTCGGCGGGCAGGTCGAGCTGCTCGCCCAGCGCGCGCACCTCGTCCTTGAACAGGGTGCGCAGCGGCTCGACCAGGGTGAAGCGCAGATCGTCGGGCAGGCCGCCGACGTTGTGGTGCGACTTGATGTTGGCCGCGCCGGTGCCGCCGCCCGACTCCACCACGTCCGGGTAGAGGGTGCCCTGCACGAGGAACTCGACCGGGTCGGAGTCGGCGTGGCCCTCGACGATCTGCCGGGCCGCCTCCTCGAACACCCGGATGAACTCACGGCCGATGATCTTGCGCTTCTGCTCGGGGTCGGCGACCCCGGCGAGCGCGGCCAGGAACCGGTCCTGGGCGTCCACCACGTGCAGGTTCACCCCGGTGGCGGCGACGAAGTCCTTTTCGACCTGCTCGGCCTCGCCCTTGCGCAGCAGCCCGTGGTCGACGAACACGCAGGTGAGCCGGTCGCCGATGGCGCGCTGGACGAGGGCGGCGGCGACCGCCGAGTCCACGCCGCCCGACAGGGCGCACAGTGCGCGCCGGGAGCCGACCTGCGCGCGGATCTGCTCGACGGCCTCGTCGGCGATGTTGGCCATCGTCCAGTTGGGCCGGCAGCCCGCCGCCTCGTACAGGAAGCGGCGCAGCACGTCCATGCCGTGCGCGGTGTGCAGCACCTCGGGGTGGAACTGCACCCCGTACAGGCCGCGTTCGCGGTCCTCCATGCCCGCCACCGGCGTGACGTCGGTGCGGGCGGTGACGGTGAAGCCGTCGGGGGCGCGGCTGACGAAGTCGCGGTGCGACATCCAGACGGCCTGCTCGTGCGGCAGCCCCTCGAACAGCACGCCGGGGTGCGTGACGGTCACCGTGGCGCCGCCGTACTCGGCGACGTCGGAGTTCTCCACCGTTCCGCCGAGCGCCTGCGCCATCACCTGGTGGCCGTAGCAGATGCCCAGGGTCGGCACGCCGATGCCGAACAGGCCGTCGGGCGCGACCGGCGCGCCCGCCTCGTACACCGACGCGGGGCCGCCGGACAGGATGATCGCCTTGGGGTTGCGGGCGAGCATCTCCGCCGCGGGCATGGTCGACGGGACGATCTCGCTGAAGACATGGCACTCGCGCACCCGCCGCGCGATCAGCTGGGCGTACTGCGCGCCGAAGTCGACGACGAGAACGGTGTCAAAGGACTGGTCTGCGGCCACCAGGGCGCCTTTCGCGATGAGGTGGGGGCGGGCCCCTTCAGTTTAGAGGCCCCTGCCTGCGCCGATGCCCGCCCCGTCCGTCCCCCGGCCCGCGCACCGCGACCGGCCGATAAGCGCGGGCGTCCGGTTCTTGCGGATAACGCCATCCGCAAGCCCGATCACTGGTACCTGTAGGTGACGATCCGACTTCTCTTCGTGTCTTCGCCGTAAGGAGTGGTGTGAAGCTCCTCGCCGTCGCCGCGCTGGCCGCCGCGGCCATACCCCCCGTGTCCCCCGCCCCTTCTCCCCCGCGCCCGCCGGCGAGCGACTGCGGCGTCTCCGCGGCCCGCGTCCGCACCGCCGATCCGCGCGTGCGGGAGCGCAACGAGATGACGCCCGCCGAGGTCAGCGCGGTGGAACGCGACCTCGCCGCCCGGTTCTCGCGGCTGCGCAGCGCCCGAGAGGGCGAGCGGCGCGCCCTGCCGGGGCGCATCAAGGTGCCGGTCTACTTCCACGTCCTGCACGACGGGACGCGCGGCGACGTGCCGACCGGGCTGATCCGGCGGCAGATCGCTGCGATGAACACCGCCTACGGGGGCGGGTACGGCGGCGCCGACACCGGGGTGCGCTTCGAGCTGGTGCAGGTGACCCGCACCGACAACGCCGCCTGGTACTCCCAGCCCGAGACGTACGAGATGAAGTACAAGAAGCTGCTGCGGCGCGGCGGCGCGGGCACCCTGAACCTCTACAGCGCCGACACCGGCCGGGAGATGCTGGGCTGGTCCACCTTCCCGTGGAAGTACCGGTCCGAGCCGGCCCGCGACGGCGTGGTGATCAACCCCGACAGCATGCCGGGCGGCCCGATCGACCACTTCGACCGGGGGTTCACCGCCGTTCACGAGACCGGCCACTGGCTCGGCCTGTACCACACCTTCCAGGACGGCTGCGGCGGCGAGGGCGACCGCGTCGACGACACCCCGCCCGAGCGCGACCCCTCCTACCAGTGCCCGACGGGCAAGGACACCTGCGCCGGCGACGGGCCCGACCCCGTCCACAACTTCATGAACTACTCGTGGGACACCTGCATGCGGGAGTTCACCCGCGGCCAGGGGGCCCGCATCCGCCAGGTCTGGCCCGCCTACCGCGCCGAGTCCGCTACCTGACGTCGGCTATGGGCAGGCGCAGGGCGGCCGGGGCGTGCGCGGGCACGACCGGGTTCTTCGGCGCCACCGGGGTGACGCGCCGGTAGGGGGCGCCCAGGTCGGGGCGCGGGTCGGGGGCTCCCTTGTTCGGCCACATCGCCATGGCGCGTTCCGCCTGGGCGGTGATGGTGAGGGACGGGTTGACGCCCAGGTTGGCGGAGACGGCCGACCCGTCCACCACGTGCAGGCCCGGATGGCCGTAGACGCGGTGGTAGGGGTCGATCACTCCGGTCTCGGGCGAGTCGCCGATCACGCAGCCGCCGAGGAAGTGCGCGGTCAGCGGGATGTCGAACAGGTCGCCCCAGGCGCCGCCGGGCAGGCCGTCGATCTCCTCGGCGATCAGGCGGGTGGCCTCGTGCCCGGCGGGAATCCAGGTCGGGTTGGGTTCGCCGTGGCCGCGGCGGGCCCGCACGTCCCAGCCGAACGGGCCCTTCTTGGGGACGAGGGTGATGGAGTTGTCGCGGTTCTGCATGACCAGCGCGATGACCGTGCGCTCCGACCAGTGCCGGACGTCGAACAGCTGCACCAGGTCCCGCGGGCGGCGGGCCACCTCGCGCAGGAACTTGGCCCAGCGCGGCCGGTGCGGTTCGCCGGGCCGGTCGCCGTCCACCAGCAGCGTCTGCAGCAGCGCCAGCAGGTTGGAGCCCTTGCCGTAGCGGACGGGCTCGATGTGGGTGTCGGGCGCCGGGTGGAACGACGAGGTGATCGCCACGCCTTTGGAGAAGTCGGGCCCGGGACGGCCGTTGCGGCGTCCGGCCCCCAGGATGGCCTCGGAGTTGGTGCGGGTCAGCGCGCCGAGCCGGTCGGACAGCCGCGGCAGCCGCCCGGTGGCCTTCATCTTGTGCAGCAGCTTCTGCGTGCCGTAGGTGCCGGCGGCGAAGATGACGTGCTCGGCGGTGAGGATCTTGCGGTTGCGGCCGAACGAGCCGGTGCGGACGATCTCCACCTCGTAGCCGCCGCCGGGCAGCGGCTCGACCCGGGTGGCGCGGCTGAGCGGCATGATCCGGGCCCCGGCGCGTTCGGCCAGGTAGAGGTAGTTCTCGGTGAGCATGTTCTTGGCGCCGTGACGGCAGCCGACCATGCACTCGCCGCATTCGGTGCAGCCGCGGCGGCGCGGACCGGCGCCGCCGAAGTACGGGTCGTCGCTGGGCACGCCCGGCCCGGCGCCGAAGTGGACGCCGACGGGCGTCTGCACGAAGGTGTCGCCCTTGCCCATCCGCTCGGCCACCTTTTTGATCACCTTGTCGGCGGCGGTGACGGTCCGGTAGCGGACGGCGCCCAGCATGCGCTGCGCCTGGTCGTAGTAGGGGGCGAGTTCGTCCTGCCAGTCGGTGATGTGGGCCCACTGGCGGTCCTGGAAGAAGGAGGCGGGCGGGACGTAGAGGGTGTTGGCGTAGTTGAGGGAGCCGCCGCCGACGCCCGCCCCGGCCAGCACCATGACGCGGCTGCCCTTGGCCCCGCGGATCAGGTGGATGCGCTGCAGGCCGGTCAGCCCGAGCGCGGGCGCCCACAGGTAGCGGGAGATCCGCCAGTTGGTGCGGGGCAGGCCGGGATGGCGGTTCCCCGCCTCCCCGGCCGCCGCGGGGCCGGTGTCGAAGCGGCGGCCCGCCTCGATCACGCCGACCCTGTAGCCCTTCTCGGTGAGCCGCAGCGCCGAGACGCTGCCGCCGAAGCCCGAGCCGATCACCAAGACGTCGTAGTCGTGCATGCCGGACGTCCCCCTCACCTGATCCGCAGCCGCTTCATCAGGGCGACGCCATTGGACATCAGGTCGGCGAAGCGCTCGTAGCCGATGCCGCCGGGGGGTTCGAGGTCCATGAAGTGCTGGCTGGCGATCGTCTGCGCCTCGGTGAACTTCAGCAGGCCCTCGGCGCCGTGGCGGCGGCCCAGGCCCGACTGCTTGAAGCCGCCCATGGGGGCGTCGTGCGAGGCGTAGGCGGCGCCGAAGCCGTCGTTGATGTTGACGGTGCCCGCCTCGATCCGCGCGGCGACGCGGCGGCCGTGCGCCACGTTCCGCGTCCACACCGAGGCGTTGAGGCCGTAGGCGGTGTCGTTGGCGCGGGCGACGGCCTCGTCCTCGTCGGCGACCTTGTAGACCGCCACGACCGGGCCGAACGTCTCGGCGGCGCACAGGTCCATTTCTTCGGTGACGTCGGTGAGGACGGTCGGCTCGTAGAACAGCGGGCCGAGGTCGGGACGGGCGCGGCCCCCGGCGAGCACGGTGGCGCCCTTGGCGACGGCCTGCTCGACGTGCCGGGTGACCGCCTCCAGCTGGCGCGGGTAGGTGAGCGAGCCCATGTCGGCGGAGAAGTCCAGGCCGGAGCCCAGCCGCATGCCCTTGACCAGTTCGACGAAGCGCGGCACGAACCGGTCGTAGACGTCCTGGTGGACGTACATGCGCTCGATGGAGATGCACAACTGGCCGGCGTTGGTGAAGCAGGCCCGGACGGCGCCGCGGGCGGTGCGCTCCACGTCGGCGTCGGCCAGCACGATCATGGGGTTCTTGCCGCCGAGTTCCAGGGAGTAGCCGACCAGGCGGGGCGCGACCTTCTCGGCGATGGCCCGGCCGCCGCGGGTGGAGCCGGTGAACGACACGTAGTCGGCGCCCTCCAGCAGCGGGTCGCCGATCTCGGCGGGGTCGCCGACGACGATCTGCCACAGGTCGCCCGGCAGGCCGAGCGACACCAGCAGGTCCCGGATCCACAGGCTGGACAGGCAGGTCTGGGTGTCCGGCTTGTGCACGACGGCGTTGCCGGCCATCAGGGCGGGCGCGATGTCGCCGGCGCCGAGCGCGAACGGGTAGTTCCAGGGCGCGATCAGCGCGACGACGCCCTTGGGGTGGCGCAGTTCCCGGACGCGGGTCAGCCCCGGCAGCATGCCCTTGCGGCGCTGCGGGCGCAGCAGCCGGGGCGCGCGGCGCGCGTAGTACAGCGTGCACATCGCGACGTCGAGGAACTCCTCCAGCGCGTGCCGCCGGGCCTTGCCGGTCTCCAGCTGGATGATGTCGAGGATCTCGTCGCGGCGCTCGACCAGGGCGTCGGTCAGCCGCAGGAACGGCCGGACGCGCTCGGCGACGGGCAGCCGGGCCCAGGCGCGCTGCGCCCGGCGCGCACGCTCGAAGGCGGCGCGCACGTCGTCGGAGCCGGACTGCGGGACTTCGGCCAGCGTCGCTCCGGTGAACGGCGTGGGGACGGCGGCCGTGGGAGCGTCGTCCGCGGCGGTGACGCGGGACGTCAGCCGCTCGATCAGGGTGGGGGCGAGGGTGTGCTCCGCCGCGCCTTCGGCGGGGACGGTCCGGGGTGCCATGGCACAGCAGCGTATGACCCCCCGGCCATATTTGACTACCCGTCAGTAAGACCAACTCCTGTCCGGCTTCCGCCGCCCCCGCCGCGACCTGGACGGACGCGGATGCGACGGGACGGCGACGCAGCGCGGCGAACCGACCACATCAGGCAATCTCCGGATTGACCATGACGCGCCGGTGTATTCCCCATGGCGGGAAGAGTGGCCAGGCATCGCCCGCGTCCGCGCGCACCCGCGCGTCGGGCGGCCCCGCCGGGGCGTGCCGCGACGGAGGGGACCAATGATGATCGACACTGCCTTCGGCCCGCCCGGCGAGGACGAGACCGACGGCGGCGGCACGGCGCCCCCCGGCGGCGCGTCCCGGCGGTACACGCGCGAGCAGACCCGGGCGGCGCTGCTGGACGCCGCGCAGCGGCTGTGGGCGCAACGCGGTGTCCACAACGCGTCCCTGGACGAGGTGGCGGCGGCGGCCGGGCTCACCAAGGGCGCGGTGTACTCCAACTTCGCCGGCAAGTCCGACCTGCTGCTGACCCTGCTGGAGCGCTACACCGCCGAGGGGTTCGGCGTCGAGGTGCACGCGGAGCTGTGCGACACCGGCCGCCCCGCCGGGGAGCGGTTCGAGCGGGCCGGGCGGGCGTACGCGCGGCGGCTCTCCGGCGACCAGGCCCGCATGCTGGCCCTGCTGCTGGTGGAGTTCTGGCTGTACGGCATGCGCGACTTCGCGGCGGGCTGGCGCGTCGCCGAGTGGTACGCCGCGCGCCGCGCGCGCCTGGCCGCGCACCTGGACGAGGTCGAGGGCATCACCCCCGACGACCGCGCGGCGCTGGCCGTGGCGCTGGACGCCGGGCTCGCCCTGCAGCACCTGCTGGACCCGGAACGGGTGCCCGCCGAGCTGTACGCGACGGGCATGCGGCTGCTGCTCGGCCCCGCCCTGAGCTGACCGGCGGCCGCCGGGCCCCGGTGACGGCCGCCGGGGGCCGTCACTGGGCATCCGTCACCGGGGCGGCGCCGCGGGCGGCGCGGTGTCGGTCGCCGGCAGCTCCGCCTCCGTGCCCGCGGCCGCGGGCTCGCCGTCGTCGGTCTCCGGCGTGCTGTCGGGCACGGTGGGCACGTTCGGCGCGGGCACGGACGCCAGCACGTACAGGCGGCCGGCCGCGGCCCCGAACACGCGGTTGAAGTTGCGCAGGTAGGCGTCGTAGACGGACGTGCTCTCGATGGTGAGCATCGCCTCGTCGTTGTACCGCAGCGCCGCCGTGGTGTAGCTGTGGCTGCCGGTCATCACGACCTTGCGCCTGCGGCCGTTGTACCAGCCGTCGATCAGCAGGTACTTGGAGTGCGCCTCCCGGGTCTGCTTGGAGGTGAAGAACCGGGCCTGCGGGCCGCCGTTGCGTCCCGGCTGCCGCAGCGCCTTCAGCGTCGACTCGCCGAATTCGGCGCTGACCAGCCGCACGTCGCAGCCCGCGTCGTCCAGCTTGGACAGCCGCTTGGCCACGGCCGTCCGGGTGAACAGCCCGCTGGACAGCCGCACCCGGGTGCCGCCCAGGCAGCTGACCTTGTCCAGCACGTCGGCGATCGGGTCGCCGCTCGCCTTGGGGAAGAAGGTCACCGAGCGGTAGCCGGACCGGTACGTCCGGAAGTAGTTGCCGTTCGCGCGCCGCTTGGCCAGGTCGTAGAAGTACTTGCGGTAGGCCTTGTAGAGCTTGGCGTCCGTCAGCGTGTACGCGTCGTTGTACTGGACGTACATGCCGCCGGTGGCGTTACCGGACGTCTGCACGACGACGTTGCGCGAGCTGTAGGTGCGCGAGAACGCGTAGAACTTGTTGTGGTTCTTGCCCCACTGCCCGGAGACCTTGGGGGCGATACAGCCGCGCCCCTTGGGGCAGGTCACGATCCAGGACGAGCGGCGCGTGCTCGTGCCGAGGTTCTTGCGCAGGTAGTCGTAGACGTACCGGCGCTTGTTGGGCGAGTCGGAGTCGACGACGACGCGCACCTTGGCCCCACGCCTCTTGGCCCGCACCAGCTCCTTGGCCATGCCGGCGGTGTTGAGCCGGAACAGCGCGACGTCGATCTCCGCGCCCTTCGGGGTGTTCCGGATGAGCTTTTTGATGTAGAGGTCGAGCGCGCCCTGCTGCGTCTTCGTCCCCGTCGGCAGGTTGAACCGCGGCCCCTGCGGCACGTAGTACTTCTTCTTCGTCTTCTTCTTCGGCTTGGCCGCCGCCTTTCCGGTCAGCGCCCCCGTCGACGGCTGCGCCAGCGCGCCCCCCGCCGTCGCCACGTCCACGCCCCCGACGGCCAGCGCCACCAACAGCCCACCAGACACAAGCCCCAAACGCAGCATTCTTCGCTCCCCGCAGCAAACTCAGGAAGCGGGACATTAGCAGTTTTTGAAACCTTTCAGACTCCGTTCACCAACACGTCATAGGCCACATACGGCCACGCCTTCCGGATGTGCGACGGCGCCGGGCAGGCGGACACGCGAACGCCGTGCCGCCCCTATCGGGCGGCACGGCGTTCGGCCAGGTCAGACGGCGGATCAGGGGCCGGTGGTGGGCACGATCTCCGGGGCGCCCCGGCGGCGCGCGTCGGCCTCCTGGTCGCCCAGCTCGTTCTGCGAGTCCCGCTCGGCCTCGATGCGCTTGCTGTAGTACTCGACCTCGCGGTCGGTCTGCTTCTTCGACCAGCCGAGGACCGGCGCCATCAGCTCGGCCGCCTCGCGCGCGACGCCCACGCCCCGGTCCCACGTCTCGATGGAGATGCGGGTGCGGCGGGACAGCACGTCGTTGAGGTGGCGGGCGCCCTCGTGGGTCGCCGCGTAGACGACCTCGGCACGCAGGTAGTCGTCCGCGCCGGTCAGCGGCTTGCCCAGGTCGGGCCGCTCGGCGATCAGCGTGAGCAGGTCGTCGACCAGGGTGCCGTAGCGGTGCAGCAGGTGCTCGACGCGGGCGACGTGCAGCCCCGAACGCGCGGCCAGGCGGTGCCGAGAGTTCCACATGGCCGGGTAGCCGTCCGCACCGACCAGGGCCACCCGGTCGGTGCACGACTCGGCGACCTTGCCGTCCAGCCCGTGCGCGACGGCGTCGATCGCGTCCTTGGCCATGACCCGGTACGTGGTGTACTTGCCACCCGCGACCAGCACCAGGCCGGGCACCGGATGCGCCACGACGTGCTCACGGGACAGCTTGGACGTCTCGTCGGTCTCCCCCACCAGCAGCGGACGCAGCCCCGCGTACACGCCCTCCACATCGTCGTGCGTGAGCGGCGTGGACAGCACCCGGTTGACGTGTTCGAGCACGTAGTCGATGTCGGCACGGGACGCCGCGGGGTGCACTTTGTCCAGGTCCCACGCGGTGTCGGTGGTACCGATGATCCAGTGCCGTCCCCACGGGATCACGAACAGCACCGACTTCTCGGTGCGCAGGATGATGCCGGTGGAGGAGTGGATGCGGTCCTTGGGCACCACCAGGTGGATGCCCTTGGACGCGCGCACGTGGATCTGGCCGCGGCCGCCGACCAGCTCCTGGATGTCGTCGGTCCACACGCCGGTGGCGTTGACGACCTGCTTGGCCCGCACCTTCGCATCGGTGCCCGACTCCAGGTCGCGGATGCGCAGCCCCGTCACCCGCTCGCCCTCGCGCAGGAACCCGACGCACTGGGTGCGCGAGGCGATCTGCGCGCCGTACTCGGCGGCCGTGCGCAGCACCATCATCACGTACCGGGCGTCGTCCACCTGGGCGTCCCAGTACTGGATCGCCCCGGTGAACGCGTCCTTGCGCAGCGACGGCGCCAGCCGCAGCGCCCCCCGCCGGGTCAGATGCCGGTGGCGCGGGACGCCCCGGGTGCGGCCCATCTGGAACGACAGCAGGTCGTACAGCGCCACCCCGGCGCCGAAGTAGCCGCGTTCCCACACCCGGTGCGTCGTCGGCAGCAGGAACGGCACCGGCCGCACCAGGTGCGGTGCGACCCGCTGCATCAGCAGGCCGCGCTCGGTCAGCGCCTCGCGCACCAGGTCGAAGTTGTACTGCTCCAGATACCGCAACCCGCCGTGGATCAGCTTGGAGGACCGCGAGGACGTGCCGGAGGCGAAGTCGCGCGCCTCCACCACCGCCACCGACAGGCCCCGGGTGGCGGCGTCCAGGGCGGCGCCCGCGCCCACGATGCCCCCGCCCACGACCACGACGTCGAACTCCACGCGGGCCATGCGCTCCAGCGCCTCGGCCCGCTCCGCCGGGCCGAGGCGCGAGCTGCCCAGTCCGGTCACCGGCGATCCGGCCATCGCGATCCCCCCTGTGCGGTCGGGTGTCCGTCAGTTCCTACCCCACGGTAGGGACTCGTCCACACGAACCGGACCGGCGAATCCGGGCGGCCCTCAGTGCGCCGCGGTCGGCGCGACCACGACCTGCACCCGCTGGAACTCCTTCAGCTCGGTGTACCCGGCGGTCGCCATCGCCCGCCGCAGCGCCCCGATCAGGTTCATCGACCCGTCGGCGACGTGCGAGGGGCCGTACAGGATCTGCTCCAGGGTGCCGATCGTGCCGACCTCCAGCCGGGTGCCGCGCGGCACGTCGCCGTGATGAGCCTCACTGCCCCAGTGGTAGCCGCGGCCGGGCGCCTCGGTGGAGCGGGCGAACGGCGAGCCCACCATCACCGCGTCCGAACCGCACGCGAACGCCTTGGCGATGTCGCCGCTGTTGGTCATCCCGCCGTCGGCGATCACGTGCACGTAGCGGCCACCGGACTCGTCCAGGTAGTCGCGCCGGGCGGCGGCCACGTCGGCGACGGCCGTGGCCATCGGCACCGCCACGCCCAGCACGGTGCGGGTGGTGTGCCCGGACCCGCCGCCGAAGCCCACCAGCACGCCCGCCGCGCCCGTGCGCATCAGGTGCAGCGCCGCCGTGTACGTCGAGCACCCGCCGACGATCACCGGCACGTCCAGGTCGTAGATGAACTGCTTGAGGTTGAGCGGCTCGGCCCGGCCGGACACGTGCTCGGCCGACACGGTGGTGCCGCGGATGACGAACAGGTCAACCCCGGCGTCGATCACCGCCTTGTGGAACTGCGCGGTGCGCTGCGGCGACAGCCGCGCCGCCACGGTCACCCCGGCCTCGCGGATCTCCTCGATCCGCCGGCCGATCAGCTCCTCCTTGATCGGCGCGCTGTAGATCTCCTGCAGCCGCCGGGTGGCGCGGGCGTCGTCCAACGAGGCGATCTCGGCCAGCAGCGGTTCGGGATCCTCGTACCGCGTCCACAGCCCTTCCAGGTCGAGCACGGCCAGCCCGCCCAAACGGCCGATGGCGATCGCGGTGGCCGGGCTGACCACGCTGTCCATCGGCGCCACGACCAGCGGCATATCGAACCGGTAGGCGTCGATCTGCCAGGCGACGCTGACCTCCTCGGGGTCGCGGGTGCGCCGCGACGGTACGATGCCGATCTCGTCGAAGGCATACGCGCGCCGGCCGCTCTTGCCCCGGCCGATCTCCACCTCAGCAGCCACAGCTCAATCCTCTCCAGGCGAAACCCGCGATGACGCCCCGCAGAGACTACCCGCGTCAGCGGCCCTGGTAGTTCGGGGCCTCCACGGTCATCTGGATGTCGTGCGGGTGGCTCTCGCGCAGCCCGGCCGAGGTGATCCGGATCAGCCGCCCCCGTTCGTGCAGCTCGGGGATCGTCCGGCAGCCCGCGTACCACATCGACTGGTGCAGCCCGCCGACCAGCTGGTGGGCGACGTTGGCCAGCGGCCCCCGGTAGGGCACCTGCCCCTCCACGCCCTCGGGGATCAGCTTCTCTTCGGCGGTGACGTCGGCCTGGGCGTAGCGGTCCTTGGAGAACGAGCCGCCGCGCTCGCGGTTGCGCATGGCGCCCAGCGAGCCCATGCCGCGGTACGACTTGTACTGCTTGCCGTGCACGAAGATCAGCTCACCGGGGGACTCCTCCACCCCGGCCAGCAGGCTGCCCAGCATCACCGTGTCGGCCCCGGCCACCAGGGCCTTGGCGATGTCGCCGGAGTACTGCAGCCCGCCGTCGCCGATCACCGGCACTCCGGCCTCCCGGGCCGCCCGCGCCGCCTCCATGATCGCGGTGATCTGCGGCACGCCGACCCCGGCGACCACGCGGGTGGTGCAGATCGAGCCCGGGCCCACGCCGACCTTGATCGCGTCCGCGCCCGCCTCCACCAGCGCCTTCGCCCCCGCGTAGGTGGCCACGTTGCCGCCGACCACCTCCACCCGGGAGTTCGCCTTGATCTTTGCGACGGTGTCGGCCACGCCCTTGGAGTGACCGTGCGCGGTGTCCACCACGATCACGTCGGTGCCCGCCTCGACCAGCGCCTGCGCCCGCCGCACCGCGTCCTCGCCGACCCCGACCGCGGCGGCCACCAGCAGCCGCCCGTCGGCGTCCTTGGTGGCGTTGGGGTACTGCTCGCTCTTGGTGAAGTCCTTGACGGTGATCAGCCCGCGCAGCCGCCCGTCGGCGTCGGTCAGCGGCAGCTTCTCGATCTTGTTGCTGGCCAGCAGCCGGAACGCCTCCTCCCGGGAGACGTTCACCGGCGCGGTGACCAGCGGCATCGGGGTCATCACCTCGCGGACCGGACGGGAGTGGTCGGTCTCGAACCGCATGTCGCGGTTGGTCACGATGCCGACGAGCACGCCCCGCACATCGGTGACCGGCACCCCGGAGATCCGGTAGCGGGCGCACAGCTCCTCCACCTCGGCCAGGGTGGCGTCCGGCAGGCAGGTCACCGGATTGGTGATCATGCCGGCCTCGGAGCGCTTGACCCGGTCGGCCTCGGCGGCCTGGTCCTCCACGGACAGGTTGCGGTGCAGCACGCCGATGCCGCCCTGGCGGGCCATGGCCACGGCGGTGCGGGCCTCGGTGACGGTGTCCATGGCCGCCGACACCAGCGGGATGCGCAGCGACACGTTGCGGGTCAACCGGGTGGTGGTGTCGGCCTCGCCCGGCTGCATGTCCGAGTAGCCCGGCAGCAGGAGCACGTCGTCGAAGGTCAGCCCCTCGGGCAGGACCTGGCTGGCCTGGGGCTGCACTGCGGCGACCTGGGCTTCGGGGTTCATCGGTGTCGCGGCGCCGGCTCCGCCGGACGCGGTGCCGTCGGGGACGGTGCGCCGTGGGACGGAACGGGGTACGCCGCTTCCCTCCTTCCGGATGGTGTGGGCGCGTGATCCATCGGCCCGTGCGGGCCTTGCGGGCGACGCCGCCGGGCGGGGCGGCCTCCGGCCCGGGTCGCCGGGGCTCACCACCATCGTAGGGCGTGCGCCCAAACCGGGTACGGCGCTTCGCGCCGCAGGTCACGTGGCCTTGGTGACATTGAACGGCGGCCGCCGGTCCCGTAATTCCCGATCACGGAACGGGAAAGCTCGATCATTCTTCGCGCCCGGCCGGGATCGGGACTCCCCTTCGCCCGCACCCTGGCAGTAGCGTGGAGGGGTGCACGACGATGCCCCACTCGACCCGTTCGCCGGCGACCCGGAGGACCCGGCCGCCTCGCTCGGCGACCCTGGGGAGGATGTCGCTCCGCTCAGCGTGGCGGAGCGCGAGGACGTGCTTGCCGATCTCGCCGACCTGGAGGTCTTCCGGGCGCTCCTGGAGCCGCTGGGGGTGCGCGGGCTGACCGTCGACTGCGGCGACTGCGGCAAGCCGCACTACATCGACTGGGACCTGCTGCACGGCAACCTGCGCCACCTGCTCGACGAGGGCACCCCGCGGGTGCACGAGCCCGCGCTGGCGCCCGACCCGGTCGACTACGTCTCCTGGGAGTACGCCCGGGGCTATGTCGACGGCGTCATAGACAGCGAAGAGGGCCGCGACACCGACTAGCCGCGGCGGCCGCGCAGGACGCGCCGAGCGCGTCCCCTGGATCGGCGCGCCCCCATAAAACCCGGCATACCCGTCAAGTCCGGCATGCACGTCACACCCGCAATATCCCAACTGCTCCACCGCACCGCCGCCCCTCGCGTCCCACACGGTGACGAAAAAGCGCGGCTCAGTGTCGCGGCGGAACTGCCCGACCGGCCTGGCTAGAAGCGGTACTTGTACGCCCGCTCCACGATCTCGCACGGTAGCGCAAGATCACTTAAGTTTCGTTCGCTTGTTCGATACAGCGATTCACCTGGCGGTGAATCGCCTACCCCTGTCCTGCTCCGCAGGGGGCCGATTCCTCCCCCGCCTGAAGGCGGGGGTCTCCTCGGAGGTCTCCGATGACTGTGGGGCCGACGGGCCTGGCGAGTCGGCGGCGGTTCAGGGGCGGTCGCGGCGCGGGTCGTTTCGGGTGCGCCCGGTGTCCTTGTCCTGCTCGCTGGTCCGCTGGTCTAGCGCGTTCTGCCAGAGAAGGCGCGATTCGCCGCTGCGGCGGGACTGGCCGGCGGGCCTGGTGAGCCAGCGGCGAATCTCCTCAATGCGCCGCCGGAACTCGTTCTCGGCCGGCGGGGCCGGCCACTGCAGCCCGGCGGAGGGGGTGGCGCCCGGCCGGGCCGGTTGGATGAGCGTGTCGTCCGGAGCGGTCGGCGACGGCGAGGGCGATGCCGACGGGGCGGGTGACCGTACGCTCCGGTCGGCCGCGCGGTCGCGGCGCTCGGCGGGTTTCCGGGACGGCGCCGGTGACGTGGACGTGCGCGGCACGGCCCGCGCCCGTCCGGCGTTCGCGCCGGACCCTGTCGCGGGAGGCGCCGCGCGCAGCGTCTGCCGCTTGGTGTCGGCGGACGGGTCGTCCGCAGGTCTGGTGATCTGCTCGCCGGACGGAACGTCGTGCGCCGACCGTCTGCTCAGGTCGCCGCCCGCGGCGGCCACCCCGCCCGACGCCAGCACCGCGCCCGCCACCCCGAGCGCCACGATCGTACGGCGGCCGCGGCGGCGCGGTCCGGACGGCGGCTCGGGCCCGGGACGGCGCCCGGGGCCGGGCTCGGCCACGTCGGCGACCAGCGCCCGGAGCAGGCGCACCGCCGGATCGGACTCCGCGCCCGCGGCCCGCAGCCGCTCGTCCAGCTCGGCCTCGGCGTCGCCGGGCGTCCCGGACTCGTCCCGCGGTGCACCGGGCTCAAAAGCGGAGGCGGCGGGCTCAGCGGCGGGTGCAAAGGACGCAGCGTGCCGCGCCAGCGCCTCGAAGACCGCGTCGGTGCGGCGCACCGCACTCAGATCGCCGGTCAGGGCCCCGGAGGCGGGGGCATCGCCGCGGCGGGAGGGTTCGACCGGTTCCGGGGCGCCCGTCCTGCGCTCCGTCAAGCGATCGACTCCTCTCTGGCCATCGCCCGAAGCCGGGCCAGGGCCCGGTGCTGCGCGACCCGTACCGCCCCAGCGGACATGCCCAGTACATTACCGGTCTCCTCCGCCGACAGACCCGCCACCACTCGCAGAAGCACCAGCTCACGCTGGTGGTCGGGGAGACGGGTGAGCAGGTCGCGGGCGCGCTGGGCCTCGATGTAGCGCACCACCGTCTCCTCGGGGCCGGGCCGGTCGTCGGGACCGTCCGGCAGGTCCTCGGTCGGCACGGCCGCCCGGACCGCGCTGCGCATCGCGTCGGCGATCTTGTGCGCGGCGATGCCGAAGACGAACGACGCGAACGGCCGCCCCATGTCGCGGTAGCGCGGCAGCGCCGACAGCACCGCGATGCAGACCTCCTGGGCCACGTCGTCGGCGATGTGGTACTGCCCGGACACGCGGCCCAGCCGGGCCCGGCAGTACCGGACCACCATGGGGCGCACCTGGCCGATCAGCACCTCGATCGCGCCCGGGTCGCCCTGCACGGCCAGGTTCGTCAGCTCTTTGAAGTCTCCTTCCTCGGGCCGCCCGCCCTCCGGCGACACCGCGCGCAGCTGCCGTCGGCGGCCGGTGTCGGGGGGCGCCGGCGGGGCCGGGCCTCCCGAGGGTTCGGTAGCGCGCGCGGTCGTGGTCCCGGCGTAGCATCCCTCGGTCACGTAGAGCATGATGCCCAGCGCGCTCCGCCCTGTCTCCACCGTGCAAGACAACGGAATGGTCACAGTGCGGCCGTCCGGCGCTCTTTCGTCACGCCGCGCGCCCGTCCCGGCGCGCAAAGTGACCACAAGGCGGGCGAAAAGAGCCCCCGCCGGGTCGCCCGGCGGGGGCTCTTGGACGCGACCGGAACGGTCAGTGGCCGTGACCGTGCCCGTGGCCGTGGCCGCCGCCGGCGGCCTCCTCGGGCTCCTCCGGCTTCTCGACCACGAGGGCCTCGGTGGTCAGCAGCATGCCCGCGATGGACGCGGCGTTGCTGACCGCCGACCGGGTCACCTTGACCGGGTCGATGACGCCCTGGGCGATCAGGTCGCCGTACTCGTCGGTGGCGGCGTTGTAGCCGTGGCCGGTCTGCAGCTCCTGCACCTTGGAGACGACGACGTAGCCCTCCTTGCCGGCGTTCTCGGCGATCCAGCGCAGCGGCTCGACCAGCGCGCGGCGCACCGCCTCGGCGCCGACGGCCTCGTCGCCGGACAGGCCGAGGGTCTCAAAGCCCTCCTTGGCCACGTGCACCAGCGCCGAGCCGCCGCCGGAGACGATGCCCTCCTCGATGGCCGCGCGGGTCGCCGAGATGGCGTCCTCCAGGCGGTGCTTCTTCTCCTTCAGCTCCACCTCGGTGGCCGCGCCGACGCGCAGCACGCACACGCCGCCCGACAGCTTGGCGAGGCGCTCCTGCAGCTTCTCGCGGTCCCAGTCGGAGTCGCTGCGCTCGATCTCGACCCGGATCTGGCGGATGCGGTCCTCGATGTCGGAGGCGGCGCCGGCGCCGTCCACGATCGTGGTGGCGTCCTTGGTGACCGTGACCCGGCGGGCCCGGCCGAGGTCCTCCAGGTTGAGGTTCTCCAGCTTCAGGCCGAGGGCCTCGCTGACCACCTGGCCGCCGGTGAGGATGGCCATGTCGGCGAGCATCGCCTTGCGGCGGTCGCCGAAGCCGGGGGCCTTGACCGCGACCGAGGAGAAGGTGCCGCGGATCTTGTTGGCGACCAGCAGGGCCAGCGCCTCGCCCTCGACGTCCTCGGCCACCACCAGCAGCGGCTTCTTGGTCTGGGCGACCTTCTCGGCCAGCGGCAGGAACTCGTTGACGTTGGAGATCTTGCCGTCGACGATCAGCACGTAGGCGTCCTCGAGGACGGCCTCCATGCGCTCGGGGTCGGTCACCATGTGCGGCGACAGGTACCCCTTGTCGAACTGGAGCCCCTCGGTGAACTCCAGCTCCAGGCCCATGGTGTGAGCCTCCTCGACGGTGATCACGCCGTCCTTGCCGACCTTCTCGAACGCCTCGGCGATCAGCTCGCCGATGCCGGCGTCCTGCGCGGAGATGGTCGCGACGTGCGCGATCTCGCCCTTCTCCTCGACCTCGCGGGCGACCTTGAGCAGCTGGTCGGACACGTGCCGGGCGGCCGCGTCGATGCCCCGCTTGAGGCCCAGCGGCGAGGCGCCCGCGGCCACGTTGCGCAGGCCCTCGCGGACCAGCGCCTGGGCCAGCACCGTGGCGGTGGTGGTGCCGTCGCCGGCGATGTCGTTGGTCTTGGTGGCCACCTCCTTGGCCAGCTGGGCCCCCAGGTTCTCGTAGGGGTCCTCCAGCTCGACCTCGCGGGCGATGGTCACACCGTCGTTGGTGATGGTCGGCGCGCCGAACTTCTTGTCGATGACCACGTTGCGGCCGCGCGGGCCGATGGTCACCTTGACGGCGTCGGCGAGGCGGTCGACGCCGCGCTCAAGGGCCCGGCGCGCGTCCTCCTCGAACTCCAGGATCTTCGCCATGCGAAAAACAGTCTCCCTTCGCGCGAACCGCCCCGGTCCGCCCCTGTTGACGGGCCGGACCGGGGCGGTGCGTCACAGCTCGGACGCCTTACTTCTCGACGATCGCGAGGACGTCACGCGCCGAGAGCACGAGGTACTCCTCGTTGTTGTACTTGACCTCGGTGCCGCCGTACTTGCTGTAGAGCACGACGTCGCCGACCTTCACGTCGAGCGGCACCCGCTCGCCCTTGTCGTCGACGCGACCCGGGCCCACGGCCAGAACGGTGCCCTCCTGGGGCTTCTCCTTGGCGGTGTCGGGAATGACCAGGCCCGACGCGGTGGTGGTCTCGGCCTCAAGCGGCTGGACGACGATGCGGTCCTCAAGCGGCTTGAGAGCAACCTTGGTGGCGGTCGTCACGATCTGACCTCCCCTTCGGTGGTGTCCTCGGCCGGCGTGAAAGGGCCGGCCGCACATGTGGCAGAAGAGGCGACCCCGGACCGGCCTGCCGTCGCGGGTGCCAGACCGACCTCGTCGCTTATTGGCACTCTCAGCTTGAGAGTGCCAGTCATGGAGACTATGCCGTGGCCGGGGAGGCGTCAACACGAACACGTGCGCACCCCCGGCGCCGGCACCGCTACCGTCCGGGGTATGGACATCGAGGCGTTCCGGGCCCTGCCGGGCCCTGCGGGCCGCGCCGTGCTCGCGGCGGCCGCAGAGGCGGACCTGAGCGAGAACGCCCTGCTCAGCACGGCTGCGCGCCTACGAGAACGCTACCCCGCCGACCTCGTCGCCGCCGCTTTGACCCAGGCCCGGCTGCGGGTGCGCGCCCGCGCCAAGTTCGGTCCGGACGCCGACCTGATGTACTTCACCCCCGACGGTCTGGAGCAGGCCACGCGCGCCCGGGTGGCCGCCCACCGCGCGCACCGCTTCGCCGCGTACATGGACGCCTGCGGCGGGGTGGTGCTGGAGATGGGGTGCGGCATCGGGGCGGACCTCATCGCCCGGGCGCGGCTGGGGTGCCGCGGCGAGGGCGTGGAGCGGGACGCGCTGACGGCTGCGGTGGCGCGGGCGAACGTCGAGGCGCTGGGGCTGGCCGGTCTGGCGTCCGTCCGCGAGGGCGACGCCACCCGGGAGGATCCCGCCGGGTATGCGGCGGTGTTCGCCGACCCGGGGCGGCGCACCGGCCGAGGGCGCGTGTTCGACCCCCGGGCGTACGAGCCGCCGCTCGGCACCGTCATGGATCTGGCCGCGCGTGCGCCCGCCGGGTGCGTCAAGGTGGCGCCGGGCATCCCGCACGATGCGATCCCGAACGGCGTGGAGGCCGAGTGGATCTCCGTCGGCGGGGACGTCAAGGAGGCCGCGCTGTGGCTGGGCGGGCTGGCCGGGACGGCGGGCCGCCGCGCGACGGTGATCCGGTCGGACGACCCGGACGCCCCCGCCGCGACGCTCACCCCCGAGCCCGGACTGGACAAGCCGGACGTGCGCCCGTGGGGGCGCTATCTGTACGAGCCGGACGGCGCGGTGATCCGCGCGCACCTGGTCGCCGAGGTGGCCGCGCAGGTGGGCGGCGGTCTGGCCGACCCGCGCATCGCCTACGTCACCGCCGACGCGGCCGTGGCGACGCCGTTCGCGGCGGCCTACGAGATAGAGGACGTGCTGCCGTTCTCGGTCAAGCGGCTGCGCGGCGAGCTGCGCCGCCGCGACGTCGGCATCTTGACGATCAAGAAGCGCGGTTCGGCGGTGGACGTGGACCGGCTGCGCCGCGACCTCGGGTTCACCTCCCGGGCGCGCCGGGGCGGGAGCGAGGCGACCGTCGTGCTCACCCGCGTGGGCCGGGCTCCGGTCGCGCTGCTCGCCCGCCCGCTCCCCGCCGGAGAATAAACGAAGATCTCACCTGCGACCGAAAGATCTCCCCGCCGCTTAATGTTCCCAAGCGGATTCGGGAGACGCGCCGGACACACCGAAAGCGTTGCCCACACCGCGGCATCGCGTTCGCTAAGCAATGCGCCGCTCCCGGACCGCGCGCGCCACACTGGGAACCGCAGGCGGCCGAAGAAAAGCGACCCCCGCAATTGACGGGCGAACGCGCTCCCTCGGCGCGCCTGCCCGCACCGCGTCCCCGGGCCCGGCAGACTGGGCGCCCGCAGGCGGGCTCGACCCGGCGCCGCGGCGTCGGAGGCGGCCGCCCGCCCGGCTCGCCCGTGAACCGTCGGAAATGACCTCGCCCAGGATGTTCTCCCCTGTTACCGCCTCCCGGAAAACCAAGTGCATTCCACAGAACTCGCAATGTTTCCCGTTCCCTTTATCGCGACGCCGCGCAACCACTACAGTGAGGCGTTCACGATTCAATGCCGCACGCCATTTCATCGCGTCGGCACACGAAGGAGCATCGGGTGGAAACGAATCACAACTTCCTGCAGACGGGGGGTCAACCGGTCTCGGATCGGATGCGGGAGTTGCTCGCCCGTGCG
The DNA here is from genome assembly GCF_030269545.1 of Actinomadura sp. NBRC 104425. GTDB lineage: Bacteria > Actinomycetota > Actinomycetes > Streptosporangiales > Streptosporangiaceae > Spirillospora > Spirillospora keratinilytica. The sequence goes on from NZ_BSTN01000006.1 coordinate 209,982, forward strand.
GCGCAGGACCACGTCTACGAACAGCGCTCACAGGGTCAGGTCCTGGACGAGATCCGCCAGCGGCTGGAGGGGATGGAATGGCTGCTGCGCGAGGTCCGGGAACGGGAGCTGAACGGGCTGACCGGGCAGCTCGACGGAGTCCGGGGGCAGGTCGAGGAGCTGGCGGGCAAGCCGCCGGAGTGGGCCGAGGGCCTGGCCGAGCACATCGAGGCGGTGGGCGAACGGGTCAAGCCGGTGGCCGAGCTGCCCGCGCTGTGGGCCGACGTGGGGGTCGTCGCCGAGAACGTCGACGAGGGGCTGACCCGGCTGCAGGCGGTGCTCGACTCCGCGCAGCACATCAACGACGTCACCCAGCAGGCGTCGCAGCGCATGGAGGAGATGGCCAAGCGGCTGGACAAGCTGCAGGGCAGCATGGAGGCGGCCTCCGTCCGGTTCAACCGGCTGGACAAGTCCCTGGCCGAGCTGGGCCACCGGGCCGAGAAGCTGGAGCACTCGATCAGCGGGATCACCGCCCGGGTCGACCAGTCGCTCGGCGAGATGGCCGACCGGGTGGAGCAGGGGCTGGAGGCGGTCAACGGCCGGGTCGAGGGCGTCGGCGGGCGGCTGGACGGCCTGGACGGCCGGCTGGACGGGCTCGATGGCCGACTCGAGGGGCTGTCGGGCAAGCTGGACGGCCTGGACGGGCGGTTCGAGGGCATCGACGACCGGATCGGCTCGCTGGGCGAGCGGCTGGACCGGCTGCCGGCCACCCTGGAGGTCGGCGAGCTGCACCGCAAGCTGGCCGAACTGGCGCAGCGGCCGGTGATCGACCACGGCGACCGGTTCGACGCGCTGGAGAAGCACCTCGCCGACGCGGTCCACCCGCTGATCGAGGAGCTGCGCGCCCGGCCCGACCGGGACGAGGTCAAGGCCACCATGGCGCAGATCGCCGAGACCGCCTACACCGACGTGGCCAAGCGCATGGACGAGTTCTCCCGCCGGTTCGAGGGCCTGCACGAGGACGTCCGCAAGCGCATCGAGGGCATCCACGAGGAGGTCACCCGCAAGGTCGACGGCGCGCTGGAGGAGTTCACCACGCAGGTGGAGATCGTCTCCCGCCGGGTCGAGTCGGTGCACGCGGACGTCACCAAGCAGGTCGAGTCGGTGCACACGGAGGTGGCCCGGCAGGTGGGCGGCGTGCACGAGGACATGAGCAAGCGGATCGAGGACGTGCACGAGGACGTGGCCAAGCAGGTCGATGTCATCCACCAGGACGTCACCCGGCGGGTCGGCGGCCTGCAGGACGCGTTCGCCAAGCGCGTCGACGGCTGGCAGGAGGAGGTCGCCCGGCGCACCGACGCGGTGCACGCCGAGCTGGGCCGCCGGTTCGACGATGTCCAGGAGGAGGTCGGCCGCAAGGTCGATTCGGTGCACGGCGATGTCACCAAGCAGGTCCACGCGGTGCACGAGGACATGCTCAAGCGGCTGTCCACGCTGGAGGAGACGATGCTGGCGCTCGCCGAGGCGCTGCTGCGCCCCCGGCGCGAGGCCAAGGAGTAGCCGGGGCCGCGCAGGGCCCGCGACCGGCTGTCAGGACCGGCTCGTGCGGCGGGGCGCCCACCCGCTCCCGTGCGCCCACGGCGCCCCGCCCCGGCACATGCGTTTCCTCCGGCGAATACCCTCCAAGGCCGCAAGGCGTCGCGGTGACGCCTCCCGGTGACGTGCTTTTTGTTACGTTCCGTCTTCGCAAAATCACTGCCAACCCACGCCCGAATCGGTTTTCATGGTTCCCGTGACCCAGTCTCCGGCTCCCCGGTCTCCCGTCGGCACCCCGCCTGACAGCGACACGCTGCGCTGGGTGGAGGAGTGCTTCGGCCGGGGCGCCGTGGTGAAGATGGTGCGTCCGTTGCCGGGCGGGGCCGCCCACGTCAACCACGCGCTGCTGGTCGAGAGCGGCTCCGGTGCGGCGCACCGGCTGGTGCTGCGGCGGTGGCTGCCGCACCCGCCGCCCGCGCACGCCGTCGGCGAGGGCGGTGCCGCGCGGCCCGCCGTGCCGGGCGTGGGCGCCGAGTTCTCCCCCGAACGCGAGATCGCCGCGCTGGCGCTGCTGGCGGGCTGCGAGGTCCCCACGCCGTCACTGGTGGCGGCCGACCCGGCGGGCGCCTACTGCGACGCGCCCGCGCTGATCATCGAGCGGCTGGCCGGGCATCCGCCGCGGCCGTCGCCCGGCGACCTGCCCGAGTACCTGATCCAGATGGCGGCCGCGCTGCTGTCGGTGCACGCGGTCAACGGCGCGTCCACCATGCCGCCGTACGTGCCGTACAACCGGCTCGAGGTGCGGCGGCCGCCCGCGCACGCGCAGCGTCCGGCGCTGTGGGAGCGGGCGTTCGACGTGGCGTCCGGCCCGGCGCCCGAGGCGCCGTCCAGGTTCATCCACCGCGACTACCAGCCCGACAACACCCTGTGGTCGTACGGGCGGCTGACCGGCGTGGTGGACTGGTCGGACGCCTCCTACGGCCCGATCGCCGTCGACATCGCGCACATGCGGGTGCATTTGGCGCTGCGGTACGGCACGGCCGCCGCCGACCGGTTCCTGTCGTCGTTCGACCAGGTGTCCGGCGGCTACCGGCACGACCCGTACTGGGACGTGCGCACCCTGCTCGACCTGCTGCCCGAGGGCACCGGGCGGATCATGGACGAGGCGCACGTGCCCCTGTTCGAGGACTACCTGGCCGCCCGGCTGGCCGAGCTCGGCGTCTCCGCCACGTCCTGACCCGGCCCCGGGCGCTCAGATCCGGATCGAGTCGATGGGCAGGCTGGAGTCGGCGTGCAGGCCCAGATCGGACGGCGCCACCCCGGACGACACCATCTCGGCGCCCAGCGCGGCCACCATCGCCCCGTTGTCGGTGCACAGCTTGGGACGCGGCACCCGCAACCGCACCCCGGCGGCGTCGCAGCGCTCCTGCGCCAGGGCCCGCAGCCGCGAGTTGGCCGCCACCCCGCCGCCGATGAGCAGGTCGTGCACGCCGTGGTCGCGGCACACCTGGAGCGCCTTGCGGGTGAGGACGTCCACCACGGCCTCCTGGAACGAGGCGGCCACGTCCGCGACCGGCACGGGCTCGCCGGCTCGCTCCCTGGCCTCCACCCAGCGCGCCACGGCCGTCTTCAGGCCGGAGAACGAGAAGTCGTAGGTGCCGTCGTCGTACTTGCCGCGCGGGAACCAGATCGCGTCGCGGTCCCCCTCGCGGGCGCGCCGGTCGATGACGGGGCCGCCGGGGAAGCCCAGGTCGAGGACGCGGGCGACCTTGTCGAACGCCTCGCCGGCCGCGTCGTCCACGGTGGCGCCCAGCGACCGGACGTCGCCGGCCACGTCCGGCACCAGCAGCAGCGACGAGTGCCCGCCCGAAACCAGCAGCGCCACGCACGGACGCGGCAGCGGCCCGTGTTCGAGCTGGTCGACGGCCACGTGCGCGGCCAGGTGGTTCACCCCGTACAGCGGCTTGCCCAGCGCCAGCGCGTACGCCTTGGCCGCGGCCACGCCCACCATCAGCGCGCCCGGCAGGCCGGGCCCGGCGGTCACGGCGAGCGCGTCGACGTCCCGCATGGCGACGCCCGCGTCGGCGAGGGCGCGTTCCACGGTCGGGGTCATCACCTCCAGGTGCGCGCGGGAGGCCACCTCGGGCACCACCCCGCCGAACCGGGCGTGCTGGTCGACGCTGGAGGCGATCGCGTCGGCCAGCAGCGTGGTGCCGCGGACGATGCCCACCCCGGTCTCGTCGCAGGACGTCTCGATGCCCAGCACCAGGGGCTCGGAGTCACGGATCATCTGTCTCGCCCTCCTTCCGGGCCGAAACCGACGGGCGGGCGGCCGTCCGGCAGGCGGCGCATCACGATGGCGTCCACGCCGGACGGCTGGTAGTAGCGCCTGCGCAGCCCGACCCGGTGGAACCCGAACCGCTCGTACAGGCGGCGGGCCCGGTCGTTGTCGGCGCGCACCTCCAGGAACACCGCCTCGGCGCCGCGCCGGCCGGCCTCGTCGAGCAGCTCGGTGAGCAGCGCCGCGCCCACGCCCTGGCCCTGCCGCTCGGGCGCCACGGCGATGGTCTGCACGTCGGCCTGCCCGCCCGCGGCGGCCAGGCCCGCGTACCCGATGATCGCGCCGTCGTCCTCGGCGACCACGTAGTGGCGGGTGCGGGGCTGGTCGGCCAGCTCGCCGCGCAGCATCTGCTCGCTCCAGGCGTCCTCGGGGAACAGCCGCCGCTCCAGCCGCAGCACCGCCGGCAGGTCGGCGGCGGTCATGGCGCGCAGCCGGACGCCGCTCACTGCGACACCCTCTTGCGCGGGCCGGGTTCGCGGGCGTCGGGGCGCCGCAGGTACAGCGGCTCGGGCGGCAGCAGGCCGGGGCCGGGCGCACCCGACAGCCGGGTCACCACCAGCTCGGCCAGCGCGCCGGCGCTGGGCAGCAGCGGCCGCGGCTCGCGGTCGCGGGCGCCGAGCACCTCGGGGTACAGGGCGGCGCCCTCGCCGATGACCGGCAGGTCGGCCGGCTGCCCGGCGAGCACGTCGGACGGGGGGCCGACGGCCGGGTCGGTGGCGCGCACCGCGGCCGTCTCGTACCGCGCCCAGTAGACCTCCTTGCGGCGGGCGTCGGTGGCGACGACGAACGGCTCCTCGCGCCGCGACTCCCAGGCGATGATGTCCAGCGTGCACACGCCGTGGACGGGGATCTTCAGCGCGTCGCCCATCGCGCGCGCGGTGACCAGCCCGACGCGCAGCCCGGTGTAGGGGCCGGGGCCGACGCCCACGGCGATGGCGTGCAGGTCCTGCGGGGCGGCGCCCGCCTCCGCCAGCGTCTGCGCGATGGCCGGGGTGAGCAGCTCGGTGTGCCTGCGCCGGTCGACGGCCTCGACGCCGCCGCGGCGGACGGCTCCCTCGCCGGGGGACCACTCGTACAGCGCGACGGTCACCGCGGCGGTGGCGGTGTCGAAAGCCAGGACCAGCACGAACTGCAAGCGTAGTGCGTTCCGGGGGGACGTGCGCCCGGCCCGGCCGCCGGATCAGCTCGCGTCCAGAGCGTCCACGGCGCCCTTGACGGCCTCCTCGGCGCCGTCCATGGCGGCGGACGAGCCGAGCGCGTCGCCGCCGTCCCCGCCGCTGTAGTGCACGGTGACCAGCACGTTGCCCAGCCGCACGTTGGCGACGGCCTCGCCGGAGCCCTGCCCCTTGTCGACGCTGTAGACGACGTAGCCCTCGTCGCCCACGCCCTCGATGTCGCGCTTGTCGGTGAGCTCCTGCCCGACCAGCAGCGCCTTGCCGGACTCGTCGGCGGAGCGCTCGTCGGCGAAGGTGCGCCGGGCGGCCTCGACGGGCCCGCCCTGGCCGCTGGTGATCGCCCGCAGTTCCACGGTGAGCTGGCGCTTGCGCTTGCCGTTGTAGGCGCCCCACACGCACTCGCTCTGCTGGTCGCTGGCCTGGTAGTTGTCGGCCGGGTTGCTCTGCGCGCCGGGGGCGAGCCGGTCGGTGATCTCGCTGCTCAGCACCTCGCAGGCGTCCGGGACCTGGGTGCGCTCGCCGCGGGCCGGGGTGGTCTCGGCGGCGCCGCTGCCGATGACCTCGCCGGATCCGCCGCCGTCGCGGCCCACGCCGAGGCCGCTGATGATGACGAAGGCCGCCAGCACGCACACCCCGACGCCCGTCGTCACGCCCGCCAGCAGGGCCGCCAGGCGGCGTCCGGGGCGGCGGTCGCGGCCGACGCGCCGGTGGCTGCCGCTGCCCGCGCGGTGATTGCCGCCGCGATGGCTACCACTCACCGGCATCCACTCCCGAACGAGGAAAGCTGTCAGTCGGATGAAGAGTTCGTTACCGAAGAGTACGACATCCACCCCGGAAGTGGTCGAGCCCCCACTTATCGAAAACGGCTCACCAATGGCCGCCCACCGATGTCGTCATCTTTCGTCAACAAGATCGCCAAGCGCGAACGCCCAGCGTGCGCCCACCCCGGTGATCGTCACGGTGCGCTCGTCGGTGTCGCCGGAACGGGAAATCACGATCTCCAGCCGGTCGTCGGCCAGCCCCTCGGCCAGCCCCCGCCCCCATTCCACGACGGTCACCGATTCGGCGATCTCGGCGTCCAAGTCAAGATCATCGAGTTCGGCGAAACCGTCCAGTCGGTAAGCGTCGACGTGCACCAGCGGCGGCCCCCCGGCCAGCGGCGGATGCACCCGCGCGATCACGAACGTGGGCGAGGTGATCGGGCCGCGCACCTTCAGCCCCTCGGCGATGCCCTGCGTCAGGGTGGTCTTACCCGCGCCGAGGTCGCCGGTCAGCACCAGCAGGTCCCCGGCGCGCAGCCCCCCGGCCAGGCGCAGCCCCAAGGTGCGCATGTCCTCCGCGCTCGGCACCCGCACCGTCACGGTGGCGTTCGCCGGCGTCTCCCCCGAACCGCGCTCCCCGCTCGCTCCCGTGCCCGTCTCCGTGCTCGTCTTCGGGGCGCCCTGCGGGCGCCGCCCTGCCTCCTCGCTCAAGCGGTGCGCTCCTCGTGTCGGGGCTGGACGCGTTCGAGCAGCCGGCGCAGCCCGCCGGTGACGACGCCCGGATACTCCAGCGGCAGCACGTGCCCGGCGTCGCCGACCTCGATCAGCTCGGCGTCCGGCAGCGCCTCGGCGATGCGCCGCGAGTGCTCGGGCGGGGTGAGCCGGTCCCGCCCGCCGGCCAGCACCAGCACCGGGACGCGCCCGATCGGCTCCAGCGCGCACACCTCGTCCAGTGCCATCAGCGCCGGGTAGAACTCGGCGATCACGTCGATCGGGGTGGCCCGGATCATCTGCTCCAGGAAGTCCACCACCGTGGGGCTGACGTGCTTGTCGGCGAAGGCCATCTTGCGGGTCACCACGAACGCGATGTCGCCGGCCAGGCCGCGGGCGCGGTCGACCAGCTGGGCCTGGCGACTGAGGCCGCGGATCGCGCCGCCCGCCAGCGGGCGCAGCGCCTTGGCCAGCACCAGCGGCAGCCCCAGCGTCAGCTCCGTCATGTCGCCGCAGGAGGTGTTGATCAGGGCGACCCCGGCGACGCGCAGCCTGCCGCGCTGGGCGCCGAACAGCTGCGGATGCCGGTCGGCCAGCGCCATGATCGACATGCCGCCCATGGAGTGGCCCACCAGCACCACCGGCGAACCCGCCGGGACGGTGGCGCGCAGCACCGCGTACAGGTCCTCGCCGGTCTGCGCGATCGTGGCGTGGGCGGGCTTGCTGCGCCCGGACCGGCCGTGGCTGCGCTGGTCCCAGAACACCAGGCGCGGCCGGCCGAGGCCCGGACGCGGCGTGGGCAGGTCGCGCCGCTGGTAGTGCCAGGCGTCCTGGTTGAGCGTGTAGCCGTGGCAGAACACCACCGTGATCGGGGCGTCGTCGGGCCCGTCGACCTCCACGTACAGCGGCAGGCCGTCGTCGGCGTGCACGGTCAGCGGACGGCCGCGCAGCTCACCGAACGGCTCGCCGGCGTCGGGATCGGGCCGCAGGCGGCGGCGCCCCACGGCCAGCTGCCGCAGCCCCACCGCGGCACCCACGCCCGCCGCTCCGATGCCCGCGACGGTACCGGCGATGCCCAGCTTTCGTCTGCTACCCATGCCTGACCCCTTCGTGCGGCCGCGTCGCGGACCGCCCCGCGTAGACCCGGGGCACCCGGGCACCGATGCGGGTGACGATCTCGTAGGAGATCGTGCCGAGCGCGTCCGCCCACTCCTGCGCGGTCGGCTCGCCCCGGTCGCCGGGCCCGAACAGGATGATCTCGTCCCCGGCGGCCAGGGCGTCGTCGCCCAGGTCGATCACGAACTGGTCCATGCAGACCCGGCCCGCGATGCGGCGGCGCCGCCCGCCCGCCAGCACTTCCAGGAGGTTGGAGCCGTGCCGGGGGATGCCGTCGCCGTACCCGACCGGGACCACGGCCAGGGTGGTGTCCCGCTCGGTGAGGTAGGTGTGCCCGTACGACACGCCGCTGCCCGCCGCGACCCGCTTCACCAGGGCCGCGCCGGCCGACAGCGTCATGGCGGGCCGCAGCCCGAAGTCGCCGAGCTGCGGCACCGGCGTCAGCCCGTAGGTGGCGATTCCGGGACGGACCAGGTCGAAGCGCGCCTCCGGCAGCGTCAGCGTGGCCGCGGAGTTGGCCAGGTGCCGCACCTCGGGCCGCACCCCCGCCTTCTCGGCGTGCTCCACCATCTCGCGGAACACCGCGACCTGGCGGGCGTTGGCGGGATGGCCGACCTCGTCGGCGCACGCCAGATGCGACATCACACCGACCACGCGCAGGTGCCCGGCGGCCTCCTCGGCCAGCGCGGCGTCCACCAGGGCGGCCCAGTCGTCCGGGGCCGCACCGCCCCGGGACATGCCGGTGTCGGCCTTGAGGTGGACGCGGGCGGGCCGCCCGGCCCGCACCGCCGCCTCGGCGATCTCCCGGACCAGCCGGACGCTCCCGGCGGCCAGATCGACGTCCGCGGCGACCGCCCGCTCGAACGGCTCCCCCGGCGTGCAGAGGCAGACCAGCGTCCGCACCCCGGTCACGCCCCCGCCCCGCAACCGCAACGCCTCGTCGAGCTTGGCCACGCCCAGCCAGGAGGCCCCGCCCGCGAGCGCCGCCCAGGCCGCGGGCACCAGGCCGTGCCCGTACGCCTCGGCCTTCACCATGGCCATGACCTCGGCACCGCCGGCGTGCTCACGCAGCAGCGCGATGTTCGCGCCGATGGCTTCCAGGTCGATGCGTGCCTGCGCTGGACTGCTCATGATTCCCCAGTGTGCCGCGCCGGAAGCCGTGGCCGGACCATATCGCTGCCCTTCCTGCCTGCTCACGGCCCTGTACGGCGGCATCCTGCGTTCCGTTCCCGCCCGGCGACGGTGCCGGGCGCGTTCCAGCGCACATTTGAACACCTATGGGGTTCCTACCCCCATGAGGACGTCTACGCCCCACCGATCGGTTCGCCACTGACCTGCCATTCAGGAAATGCAGTTCGGTATGGCGGTCAGGACACGGCGCGGAAGGCGTCGGGCAGGGCGGTGATCACGTCGCCGGCGCTGATGGGCGCCTCGGACGAATGGCCCGTCCCGTCCCCGACCGGGCCCCGAGCGGCGATGCGGGCGGCCAGACCGTGCAGATAGGCCCCGGCGGCCGCGGCGTCCAACGCGGACATCCCGCCCGCCAGCAGCGCGCCGATCAGCCCGGACAGCACGTCCCCCGTGCCCGCGGTGGCCAGGCGGGGCGTGCCGGTGGGGTTGACCCGGACGGGACGGTCCTCCTCGGCGACCAGCGTGGTCGACCCCTTCAGCAGCACCGTGGCCGACAGCTCCGCGGCGGCCCGCCGGACGTGCTCCAGCCGCCGCGCCTCGACCAGCTCCCGCTCCACGCCGAGGATGCGCCCCAGCTCCCCGGCGTGGGGGGTGAGGATGGTGGGCGCCTCGCGCCGCAGCAGGTCGCGGCGGCGGGCCAAAATCGTCAGCCCGTCGGCGTCCACCAGGACGGGAAGGTCGGTGCCCAGCGCCGCTTCGAGCAGGGACTCGGCCTCCGCGCCGGTGCCCAGCCCGGGCCCCACAACCCACGCCTGGACGCGGCCCACGCGCTCCAGCGCCTTGACCCCGCCGACCCCGGGGGGAAGCACGGTGGTGACCGCTTCGGGCCACCGCCGGCGCACCAGTTCCACGGGGCGCTCGACGGAGGCGAAACGCACCATGCCCGCGCCGCCGCGCACCGCCCCGCCCGTGCACAGCACCGCCGCGCCGGTGAACTCCTCGCCGCCGGCCAGGATCCCCACCACACCGCGCCGGTACTTGTCGGACTCCGGACGCGGCTCGGGCGGCTGCACGTCCACCGGCCAGGCCGCCACCACGTCGGGGTCGGGCAGGTCCGGGCCGAGGCCGATGTCGACCAGCTCCACCACGCCGCAGCAGGCCGCGCCGGGGTCGATGAGCAGGCCGGGCTTGTAGGTGCCGAACGTGACGGTCACGTCCGCGTGCACGGCCACGCCGTCCACCCGGCCCGAGCTCGCGTCCACCCCGCTGGGCACGTCGCAGGCCACCACGACGCCGGTGGCATGGGAGGCGAGCACGGCCAGCGTGGCGTGCGGCTCGCGCAGGCCGCCCGTCCCGCCGATGCCGGTCAGCCCGTCGATGATCAGGTCGGCCGCCTCGATCGCCGCGGCCGCGGACGGGGACACCGCCGCGCCGTCCAGCCGGTCCAGCACGCGGCCGCCGGCGGCGCGCAGGGCGGCCAGCCCGCCCCGGTGGGTCCGGGCGCCGGCGGGAACGGCGGTCACCCGGGCGCCCCGGCGGGCCAGCCGGGCACCGGCGTAGAGGGCGTCGCCGCCGTTGTCGCCGCCGCCGACCAGCAGCACGACGTCCGCCCCGTACACGCGCGGCAGCAGCCGGGCGCAGACCGCGGCCAGTCCGGCGGCGGCGCGCTGCATGAGCGTGCCCTCGGGCAGCCGGGCCATCAGGACCCCTTCCGCAGCGCGGACCTTGCCGACCTCGTGCGCGTACCTCATCCCCGGCTTCCTCTCCGCCCTCGCCTGCACATAGGCCTCTGAAGTACCACTGTCCCCACGCGCGTCACGATCATCGTCCGGGGGCGCCGCCCGCTCCGACGATCACCTTCAAGACTGCCATGAGGCCCGGAATGCGGCTCCGCCGCTGCCTTGAAGGCGTCCGGTGAGGCAGACTGCAATGGCAAAAGGTGTTCGGGGTCTTCGTTGGGGCGGAGTAAACGCAGCATGAGCGCAACCCCACGTCCGTCCGTCAGGCAGCAGCGCCTCGCCGCCGAGCTGCGCCGGTTGCGTGCGCAGAGCGGGTTCACCGGCGACGAGGTGGCCGATCGCCTGTCCTGGTCGACCGCCAAGGTCAGCCGGTTGGAGAACGCCCGCACCGGCGCGCGGCTGAGCGACGTCGAGATGCTCCTGGAGCTGTACGGGGTGAACGGGCGGCGCCGGGCCGAGCTGATCGCGCTGGCCCGGGACGCGGCGCAGCGCGGCTGGTGGGAGGACTACCCCTGGCTCGACCCGGGGTACGCGCAGCTGATCTCGCTGGAGACCGAGGCCGACGCCGAGCTCCAGTGGGAGAATGTGGTCGTGCCCGGCCTGCTGCAGACCGAGTCGTACGCCCGGCACGTCGTCGGCGGCTGGAACTACCTCGACCGCCGCATCTCCCCGCAGGAGATCGAACGCCGGATCGAGCTGCGCATCCGCCGCCAGGAGGTGCTGCGGCGCCCCGACCCGATGCGGCTGGAGCTGGTGCTGGACGAGGCGGTGCTGCACCGCCGGGTCGGCGACGCGGCGGTGATGGCCGAGCAGATGGAACATCTGCGCCGCTCGGCGGAGTTGCCGCACATTTCTTTGCGCATTCTGCCGCTGGATGGATTTCATGCCGTCATGGAGCCCTCCTTCACCCTGCTGGAGTTCTCCGATATCTACGACGTGCAGTTCCCCGACATCGTCTACTCGGAGACGCTGACGATGGACTACCTGACCGACGAGTCGGTCAGCTTCCGGGCCCGGCTGGCGCACCAGCAAATGAGCGAGGACGCGCTCGATCCGGTGGAATCTCGCATCCACCTCGCGGCCGCCAGGGACATGTGGCGCAGCCGCGTCTGACCCGCCGCCGCGCAGGTCAGTACGGCTTTGCATAACAAAGGTCAAATCCGCGGACGTTTCCCGCGGGCATCATGAAGACCACTGAGCATTTCTGCTAGGGTCGCCGTGTCTGGCGTCCGGCAGCACCCCTCCGGACATCGAGACGCGCAGTTTCGGTCCGTTTACCGCGACGGCCGCTGCGACACTCGACGCGTATTCGCGAATTCGCATCCAACACGAATCGGACATATATCTTCTGAAAGGCGCAAAGTGGCGTCAGGTAATATTAACAGGGGCAGCTGGCGGAAAAGCTCGCGCTGCGGCGGGAGCACGACCTGCGTCGAGGTCGCCGCGCTGCCCGGCGGGGTGATCGGCGCCCGCGACTCCGCCCGCGACGGGGGTCCGGAGCTGAGCTTCTCCGCGACCGCGTGGAGCTCGTTCGTCTCGCAGGTCAAGCGGGGCCGCTTCGACCTCACCGGGGACGCCGGGACCCGCTGATCGCATGGCCGGTGCCGTCGACATGAACGGCGGCACCGGCAGGACACAGCTTTCTGTCCCATCCGCCCGACGACATGTCGTATATCAAAGGGTATATAAGGCAATGTCGGCATGTAGCCGCCAGCCCTTGTGAGGATGTTCGCCGGGAGGCGCCAATGGGGCAGCAGCAGGAGGCGTCGGCGCACTGGAAGAGCAGCGGCCGCTGCGGCGGCAACGGCACGTGCGTCGAAGTCGCCCGCCTCGACGGCGGCGCGATCGGGGTTCGCGACAGCGTCCTCGGCGCGTCCGGACCCGTGCTGAAGTTCGCCCCGGCCGAGTGGCGTGCCTTCGCCTTCAGGATCAAGGCAGCCGCCGAGCCCTGATCGGAACTCGGCACCGCTACCCGCGCGCCGGCACGTCCACCGCCCGCCCCGGGCGACTCCCCAGGCAGGCCGCAGACAGCGGCGCGCGGATGCGGCACGGCCGCTCCTCGCGCAGCGCCGGCAGGCGTCGGCGAGGAGCGCCGTATGCGTGGCAGGTGAGCCCGCGGCGGACGCTGGACGCCCGCCACGGGCGAACCCGCCGCGAACGCCGGAGGCTCGCCGCGGGTGAGCCCGTCATGGGCGTCGCAGGCGCCGGACATGCGGCTCGGCACGGCCGCGCGGGATGTCCGGGGGCGCCGGGGGTGCCCGGCGACCCGCCCGGTTCACTCCACGGTGACGGACTTGGCCAGATTGCGCGGCTGGTCGACATCGTGCCCCTTGGCGGTGGCCAGCTCGCACGCGAACACCTGCAGCGGCACGGTCGCCACCAGCGGCTGCAGCAGCGTCGGCACGGCGGGCACGCGGATCAGCGTGTCGGCGTACGGCTCGACCGACGTGTCGCCCTCCTCGGCGATCACAATGGTGCGGGCGCCGCGGGCGCGGATCTCCTGGATATTGGAGACGATCTTGTCGTGCAGGACCGCCCGGGCCCGCGGCGGCACCACCACCACGACCGGCAGGTCCTTGTCGATGAGCGCGATCGGGCCGTGCTTGAGCTCGCCGGCGGCGAAGCCCTCGGCCTGCATGTAGGCCAGCTCCTTGAGCTTGAGCGCGCCCTCCAGCGCCACCGGGAAGCCGACGTGCCGGCCGAGGAACAGCACGCAGTGGCCGTCCGCCAGGGAACGGGCCAGCTCGCGCACCGGCTCCATGGTCTCCAGGACCTTCTCCACCTTCTCCGGCATCCGCTCCAGCAGCTGGATCATCGCGAACACCTCGTCGCCCCACTTGGTGCCGCGCACCTGCCCCAGGTACAGGGCGATCAGGTACACCGCGACCAGCTGGGTCAGGAACGTCTTGGTGGCCGCGACGCCGACCTCGGGACCGGCGTGGGTGTAGAGCACGCCGTCGCACTCGCGCGGAATCGTGGAGCCGTTGACGTTGCACACCGCCAGCACCCTGGCGTGCTGCTCGCGGGCGTGCCGGACCGCCATGAGCGTGTCCATGGTCTCGCCGGACTGGGAGATCGCGATGACCAGGGTGGTGCGGGTCAGGATCGGGTCGCGGTAGCGGAACTCGCTGGCCAGCTCCACCTCGCAGGGCAGCCCCGCCCAGTGCTCGATGGCGTACTTGGCGATCAGCCCGGCGTGGTAGGCGGTGCCGCACGCCACGATGATGATCTTGTCGATTTCGCGGAGCTGCTCGTCGGACAGCCGCATCTCGTCCAGCACCAGGCGGCCGTCCGCGCCGATCCGGCCGAGCAGGGTGTCGGCGACCGCCCGCGGCTGCTCGGCGATCTCCTTGAGCATGAAGTAGTCGTAGCCGCCCTTCTCGGCGGCCGACACGTCCCAGTCGACGTGGTATTCGCGGATCTCGGCGGGACGGCCGTCGAAGTCGGTGACGGTCACGCCGTCGCGGCGCAGCTCGACCACCTGGTCCTGGCCCAGCTCGATCGCGTCCCGGGTGTGGGCGATGAACGCCGCCACATCGCTGGCCAGGAAGTTCTCCCCGTCGCCGACCCCGACGACCAGCGGCGAGTTGCGGCGCGCGCCCACCACCCGGCCGGGGTCGTCGGCGTGCACCGCCACCAGCGTGAACGCGCCCTCCAGGCGGCGGCACACCCGGCGCATCGCCTCGGTCAGGTCGCCGCCGGCGCGCGGCAGCTCGTCCTCCAGCAGGTGCGCGACGACCTCGGTGTCGGTGTCGGAGTCCAGGGCGTGCCCGCCCTCGTCCAGCTCGGCGCGCAGCCGGGCGAAGTTCTCGATGATCCCGTTGTGGACGACCGCGACCGTCCCGGCGCAGTCGGTGTGCGGGTGGGCGTTGCGGTCGTTGGGCGGGCCGTGCGTCGCCCACCGGGTGTGCCCCACGCCCAGCGTCCCGTCGGGCAGCGGGTCGTTCTCCAGCGCTCCGCGCAGGTTGACGAGCTTGCCGGCGCGCTTGGCCGTGGCCAGCTTCCCGTCGGCGAGCACGGCCACACCGGCAGAGTCGTAGCCGCGGTACTCCAGCCGCGCCAGCCCCTCGACCACGATGTCCAACGCCGGCCGGTCGCCGACGTACCCAACGATTCCGCACATGGCGGCAAGCCTATTGGGTGCCGGCTCATGGGCCCCACCAGCGAATGCCAAAGTGAACGGCTACAGCGTGTACGGATGGTGAACTGCGGGAGACGCCCTTGCGGCTCGCCCCCGGCGCGGCGGAACAATGGACTGACGGCTAGGGTGTCAGCCCATGACGAGCGGATGGGACGCCGTGCCGAGCCCCTACGTAGAGCTTTCCCGAGAGCAGTGGCGGGCGCTGCGCGAGAACACCCCGCTGCCCCTCACCCCCGAAGAACTGGACGCGCTGCGCGGAGTGCGCGACCCGATCGACATCACCGAGGTCGAAGAGGTCTACCTGCCGCTGTCGCGGCTGCTGAACCTGTTCTTCGTGGCCGACGGGCGGCTGCGCGACACCGTCAGCGGGTTCCTGGGCGAGCCGGTGCGGCCCACCCCGTTCGTCATCGGCGTGGCGGGCAGCGTGGCGGTGGGCAAGTCGACCACGTCGCGGCTGCTGCGGACGCTGCTGGCGCGCTGGCCCGAGCACCCCAGTGTGGAACTCGTCACGACCGACAGCTTCCTGTACCCCAACGCGGTGCTCACCGAACGCGGCCTGATGGACCGCAAGGGGTTCCCCGAGTCCTACGACCGGCGGGCGCTGGTGCGGTTCGTGCAGTCCATGAAGGCGGGCGCCGCCGAGCTGGACATCCCGGTGTACTCGCATCTGGAGTACGACATCCTGCCGGACGAACGGCAGACCGTGCGGCGTCCCGACATCCTCATCGTGGAGGGCCTCAACGTGCTGCAGCCCTCCCCCGCCGGGACGCTCGCCGTCGCCGACTTCTTCGACTTCTCCATCTACGTGGACGCCCGCGTCGAGGACATCCGGCACTGGTTCGTGGAACGGCTGTTCGCACTGCGCCGCACCGCGTTCAGCGACCCGCGCTCGTACTTCCACCGGTACGCCCAGTTGGACGAGGACGAAGCCGCCGCGTTCGCGCAGCGGGTGTGGCGCGACATCAACGAGATCAACCTGGTGTCCAACATCCTGCCGACCCGCGGCCGCGCCACCCTCGTGCTGCACAAGGCCCGCGACCACAGCGTGCAGCGCGTCCGGTTGCGCCGCATCTGAGCCGCGCGCTACTCCGCACCGGCAACCGGCAGCGTGCGCAGCCGGGCGACGGCCAGCACGCAGCCCGCGACGGCGACCGCGGCCAGCAGCGCCAGGGCCACCGGAAGCCGCACGGTGGACGTCACCGCCGACGCGTCGGTCAGCGCGTCGGTGACCGACATCGCCCATTGCTGGACCGACGCCGAACGCGCCCCCGGCGCCACGCTGCCCAGCAGCGCCTCCCACACCAGCGCATACAGCAGGCCGATCGTGACGGCGTTGCGGCTGAGCACGGCCAGCGCCACGAACAGCGAGGTGTAGGCGATGCCGCCCACCAGTACACCCGCGGTGAAGGCCGCGGCGACCTGGGCGGTGGTTCCGGTCAGCACCAGCCCGGCCAGCAGCGTCGGCACCACTCCGAACGCCACCACCAGCACGATCGCCACCGCCAGTTTGGTCAGCACGATGACCCGCCGGGGGATCGGCTTGGTCAGCACGTACATGATCTGGCCGTCGTCGATCTCCGGGCCGATCACGCCGGTGCCGGCGATCAGCGCCAGCAGCGGCAGCAGCGTGGCCAGGCCGAACCGCTGCAGCACGCCCGCCGACACGTCGAGGTCGGCGACGTCGGCGGCGCGCAGCCCGATCGCCAGCGCCAGCAGCAGGAACGGCAGGACGAGCAGCAGCAGGGCGCGGCGCCGCCCCAGCATGGCGCGAAACGTGATCGACGCGA
Source organism: Actinomadura sp. NBRC 104425 (assembly GCF_030269545.1). Classification (GTDB taxonomy): domain Bacteria; phylum Actinomycetota; class Actinomycetes; order Streptosporangiales; family Streptosporangiaceae; genus Spirillospora; species Spirillospora keratinilytica. Next base: position 226,399 of record NZ_BSTN01000006.1, read on the forward strand.
TCGTCGCGTTCATCGGCTCACCAGGTAGGAGAAGACGCTTTCGAGGGACTCGTCGGACGGGGAGACCTCCAGCAGGCGCACGCCCGCATCCCGCGCCAGCCGGGGCAGCAGCCAGGTGAAGCGCTGGAAGTCGACGGCCTCCACCTCCAGGCCCTGCTCGGTGAGGTGGACGCCGCGCGACGACCCGTCGGCGATGATCGCGGCGGCCAGCCGGCGGTCGTCGGCCGAGCGGACCAGGAAGCGGTGCGGCCGGTCGGTCATCAGCCGCCGGATCGCGCGGAAGTCGCCGGAGGCGGCGTGCCGGCCCGCCACGATCACCTCGATATGCCCGGCCAGCCGCTCCACCTCCTCCAGGATGTGCGAGCTGAACAGGATGGTGCGGCCCTCGGCGGCCATGGCGCGGATCAGCTCCATCAGCTGCAGCCGCTGCCGCGGGTCCATGCCGTTGAACGGTTCGTCCAGCAGCAGCACGGGCGGGTCGTGCACCAGCGCGGAGGCCATCTTGATGCGCTGCTTCATGCCCTTGGAGTAGGTGCCGATGACGCGCTCCTGCGCGTGCTCCATCTCCACCAGGGCGATGGCGCGGCGCGCGGCGGCGGCCGGGTCGGGCAGCTTGTGCAGCTTGGCCATGGCGACGACGAACTGGCGGCCGGTGAGGAAGTCGTAGGCGGTCTCCCGTTCGGGCACCAGGCCGAGCGACCGGTACACCTCCGGGTTCCGCCAGACGGGCCGCCCGTCCAGCTCGACCGTGCCGGACGAGGGCGCCAGGAAGCCGCCCATCATGTGGATCAGCGTGGACTTGCCCGCACCGTTGGGTCCGAGCAGGCCCGTCACGCCGGGGCCGATCGTCATCGAGACCCCGTTGACGGCGACGACGTTGCCGTACCAGCGCGACACGTTCTCCAGCCGAAGCTCGCTCACGACAGGCCCGCCTTCCGGAACCGCTGGTACAGGACGGGCACCGAGCCGACGACCAGCACGGCGCACAGCAGCAGCGCGACCAGGCCGCCGACCGGGCCGGGCGCCACCGCGGCCGACGACTGCTCGGCGCCCAGCAGCCGCACCTGCACGATGTCGACGAGGTTGAACGGTGTGAACAGCCCCATCCACCCGGCGAGGGCGAACTGGGTGCGCAGCTCGGCCAGCCCCTGCAGGATCAGCACGAACGTGGCGCTGAGCAGGTAGACCGCCACGACGGCGGCGACCCCGAAGCCGCGGCGCGGGGTGAACGCGGCGACCACCGTCCCGATCGCCGCCAGCACCAGCGCAAGCAGCGCGCACCCGGCCAGCGCGGCCAGGTACTCGGCCAGGTGCCGGGACGCGTGCGGCATCTTGTTGACCAGGCTGCCGATGTACATCACCGTGACCGGCACCGCCATCATCCCGAACAGCGCGGTGGCCAGGGCCCCCAGCTTGGCCAGCACGAAGTCCAGGTGGTCGACGGGGCGCGAGAAGTACAGCGGCACCACGCGGTGGCGCAGGTCGCGGGACACCAGCACGGGCGCCTGCGTGGCCAGGAAGATCGCGATGATGACCTGCAAACTGACCGCGTACTGGGAGTAGCGGATCGGCGGATCGGTCAGGTCGGCCAGCCCGACCGCGGCCACCGCGCCCACCGCGGGCAGCAGCATGATCGCGGCGAGCAGGAACGGCATGACCTTGGCGCGGGCCGGACGGCCGAGGCCGAAGGCGGCGCGCAGGTTGTGCACGTACATCGAGCGCAGCACGTACGCGCGGCCCAGGCGGCGGCCCTCGTAGCGCCGGTACCCGATGTCGTGGATCATGCTGGTGGTCATCGGGGTCCTCCGTGCGGGTACGCCCCGGACTGGACCGACGGGCCCGGTGGTCCGGGCGGCCCGGGTGGGCCGGGGGGTTGCGGCGGTCCGGCGGCGAAGACCTCCTCGATGCGGTGCCGGCGCTGCTCCAGCCGGATCAGCCGCAGGCCGAGGTCGGCGACGCCGTCGCGGATGAGGTCGTAGGTGTTCTCGTCGGCGACGTCGACCACCAGGAACCGGCCCTCGGGCCGCACCGCCAGCCCCACACCGGCCAGCAGCGCGCCGAGCCGGTCGCGGCCCTCGTCGACCTCGACGGTCAGCGATCCGCTGGCCGCGGTGTAGGCCTCGACGGCCTGCGAGCGCAGCAGCCGCCCCCCGTCGATGATCACGACGTGGTCGCAGATCCGCTCCAGCTCGCCCAGCAGGTGCGAGGTGACCAGCACGCTGATGCCGAACTCGGTGCCGATGCGCCGGATGAGGCCGAGCATCTCGTCGCGGCCGGCCGGGTCGAGCCCGTTGGTGGGCTCGTCCAGGAACACCAGCCGCGGGTCGTGGACGAGGGCCTGCGCCAGCTTGACCCGCTGCCGCATGCCGGTGGAGTAGCCGCCGATGGGGCGGTACCGCTCCTCGTACAGGCCGACGTGGCGCAGCGTGTCGGCGGCGCGTTCGCGGGCGGCGCCGGGCGGCAGCCCGCACATGCGCGCCATGTGCACGACGAACTCGGTGGCCGACACGTCGGGCGGCAGGCACTCGTACTCGGGCATGAAGCCGACCCGCTCGCGGATGCGCGCGCCGTCGCGGGCGATGTCCAGGCCGAGCACGCTGGCCCGGCCGGCGGTGGGGCGCTGCAGGCCGAGCAGGATGCGGATGAGCGTGGACTTGCCGGCGCCGTTGGCGCCGACCAGCCCGACGATGCCGGGCTCCACGGCCATGGTGAGGTCGTCCAGGGCGGTCACCCGCGGGAAGCGCATCGTCAGTCCCTGCGTGGCGATGATCGGCATGCGTACGAACCTAGTGGCTCGCGCGGTGCGGCACGTCCCCCTCAGGTCCTACGTCCGGGCGTCCGCTCCGTCCTGCGGAGGACCGCCGACGCCCATCCGCCCGCTGCAGACCGCCGCCGCGTCCAACCCGTAACCTCTTACCGTCAAATCACGGCAAATAGCGGTATAGCGGATCAAAACTAGAAAGCGGTGGGGGAAGGATGTGGCGGCGCCGGGGCGTGCGGCGGTCGGCGGCGGGACTTGCGTGCGCGTTGCTCATGACGGCCGCCGCGGGATGCCAGGCCGACGTCCGCCTGTCGGGGCCCTCCGCGTCGGAACGGCCGTCCGGCGGCGCTTCGCGGACCGCCGAGCGCAACGTCGCCAAGGCGCGCGACGACCTGGCCGCGCTGCGCATCGCGTCCGAAGGCGACGGGGACGGCTACTCGCGCGACCGGTTCGGCGGCCGGTGGAAGGACATCGACCGCAACGGCTGCGACCAGCGCAACGACATCCTCGCCCGCGACCTGCGGCAGGTGCGCAAACGCGACGACTGCATCGTGACCTCCGGGCGGCTGCACGACCCCTACAGCGGCAAGGACATCGCCTTCAACCGGTCCAAGCCCGCCGAAGTGCAGATCGACCACGTCTACCCGCTGGCGCTGGCGTGGCGGATGGGCGCCTCCCGGTGGAGCGCGGACCGGCGCGAGCGGTTCGCCAACGACCCCGACAACCTCCTGGCGGTGTGGGGCGTGCCGAACCGGGAGAAGAGCGACTCCGGCCCCGCGCAGTGGCAGCCGGCCGAGGTGTTCCGCTGCGAGTACGGCATCAGGTACATCGCGGTCGCCCGCAAGTACTCGCTGCCGGTGACCCGCGCCGACCGCGACGCGCTGCGCGGCTTCCTCGACCGCTGCTGAGGCCGGGCCCGGCGTGGCGCGGGGACGGCGGCAATAGGCTGAACCCCATGAGCAGCGACCCCAACGAGCACGCCGCACCGCCCAACGGGCAGGCACCGAACGACGACGAGCATGCGCGCAAGGACAGGCCGCGCGTCCGCACCGAACGCGCCTTCGGGGCCCGCGCCACCGGCGCGGAGGTCACCGGGGCGTCGGCGACCGGGCTGACGGTGCGCGCCGGAAACGCCGCCGGGTCGCTGGCGCTGGGCGCGATGGCGCTGGGCGCCCTCGCGATCGGCGCGGTCGCCATCGGCCGGCTGGTCGTCAAGCGGGCCGTCATCGGGCATCTCCAGGCGGGCACCGTGGAGATCGCGCACCTGAAGGTCGGCCGCCTGGACATCACCGACAGCTGACGCGCGGCGCCCGCGGCGGGCGCCCTGAGGAAAGCCGCGTCCCCGGCCCTTGACCGGGGCCGGGGACGCGAACGCTCGGTGTCGAAAGGCCGTCTTGCAGCGGGCCGTCAGCCCAGGGCCGCACGGACGACGCCCGCCAGCCGCTCGGCGACCGACTGCGCCTGCTCCTGCGAGGACGCCTCGACCATCACCCGCACCATGGGCTCGGTGCCGCTCGGCCGGATCAGCACCCGCCCGGAGTCGCCCAGCTCCGCCTCGGCCTCGGCGATCGCCGCAGCCAGCTCCGGGGACGTCTTGACCCGCGTCTTGTCCACGCCCCGGACGTTGATCAGCACCTGCGGCAGCCGCGTCATCGCCTTGGCCAGCTCGTCCAGCGAGACGCCGCGCCGCACCATCGCCGCCAGCAGGTGCAGCCCGGTCAGCACGCCGTCGCCGGTGGTGGCGTGCCGGCGCATGATCACATGGCCGGACTGCTCGCCGCCCAGCGTGTAGCCGCCCTCCCGCATCGCCTCCAGCACGTACCGGTCGCCGACCGCGGTCTCCACGACCTTGATCCCGGCCTCCCGCATGGCCAGCCGGAAGCCCAGGTTGGACATGACCGTGGCGACCACCGTGTCGGCGGCCAGCAGCCCGGCCTCGCGCTGCTCCAGCGCCAGGATCGCCATGATCTGGTCGCCGTCGACCTCCGCACCGGTCGCGGTGACGGCCAGGCAGCGGTCGGCGTCGCCGTCGTTGGCGATCCCGGCGTCGGCGCCGTGCTCCAGCACCGCGGCGCGCAGCGCGTCCAGATGGGTGGAGCCGCAGCCGGCGTTGATGTTCAGCCCGTCCGGCGCCACCCCGATGGTGATCACCTCGGCGCCGGCGCGGCGCAGCGCCTCCGGCGCCACCTCCCAGGACGCGCCGTTTGCGCAGTCCACCACCACGCGCAGCCCGGCCAGCGACACCGGCAGCGTGGAGACCAGGTGCGCGACGTAGTGCTCGACGGCGCCGTGCGCCTCGCGGACGCGGCCGACGCCCGCGCCGGTCGGCGGCTCCCAGTCCTGCCCGAGGCTGGCCTCGATGCGGTCTTCGATCTCGTCGGGCAGCTTGTGGCCGCTGCGGTCGAAGAACTTGATCCCGTTGTCGGGGGCGGGGTTGTGCGAGGCCGACAGCATCACGCCCAGGTCGGCGGTGAGCGCGTGGGTCAGATGGGCGACCGCCGGCGTCGGCAGCACCCCCAGCCGCAGCACGTCCACACCCGCGCTGGCCAGCCCGGCCACCACCGCGGCCTCCAGGAACTCGCCCGAGGCCCGCGGATCGCGCCCGACCACGGCGACCGGGCGGTGCCCGGTGAACGCGCCGGCCTCGCCGAGGACCCGCGCCGCGGCGACGGACAGGTCCATGGCCAGCGGGGCGGTCAGATCGCGGTTGGCGAGCCCGCGTACGCCATCGGTCCCGAAAAGACGACCCACAGTTTCCACTCCCGATAGAAAAAGAGACCGCGCGGCCCGCGACCGGGGGCCGCACCCCGTCGCTCCGCGCGGTCAAATCTAGTGCGCCGCCCCGTTCTCGGCAGCCGTTGCGCCACCTCCAAGATCGTCGAGTCGCGATCCGGCGGCGCAGGCGCGGACGGGACGGATGATCCGCAAACGCGGACGAGCCGCCGCCCCCGCCGGCCGGGGCGCCCCGGTTCCCGCGGGGCGCGCACCGGACCCGATGCGCGGGGTGCGACGGCTCGCACCGTTGACGATCAGCGCTTGCTGTACTGCGGCGCCTTGCGGGCCTTCTTCAGACCGGCCTTCTTGCGCTCGATGACCCGCGCGTCGCGGGTCAGGAAGCCGGCCTTCTTCAGCGCCGGGCGGTGGTCGGGGTTGGCCACCTGCAGCGCCCGGGAGATGCCCAGGCGCAGCGCGCCGGCCTGCCCGGTGACGCCGCCGCCGTTGACGCGGGCCAGCACGTCGAACTGCCCGTCCAGGCCGAGCAGCACGAACGGCTCGTTCACGATCTGCTGGTGCACCTTGTTCGGGAAGTACTGGTCGAGGGTGCGACCGTTGATCTTCCAGGTGCCGTTGCCGGGGACGATCCGCACCCGCGCGATGGCCTGCTTGCGGCGGCCGGTGCCGGCGGCGGGGCCGGTCGCCACCGGCTGACCGAGGTAGCCGGTCTCGACGGCCTGCGGCGTCTCCGTGCTGTACTCGGACGGGACTTCTTCGTCGTAGGCGTCGTATTCGACACCCTCAGCGGGCGTCTCCAAGCCGGTGGGCTCGTCCACGGAATTCTCCAAGGGTCTTCTGGCCAGGGCGGCGGGCCCGGTCGGTCTTCGGGTGCCCCGGCGGCCACGGAAATGGTTTCGGCGACCGACCGGCGGAGCCGCGCGCGTGGCCGGCATCCACCGTGTGAATGTGCGTCACCGCCCGGCGGACGCCGGACGGCGGGGGTTCACTGCGCGATCTGCTTGATCTCGAACGGGATCGGCTTCTGCGCCTGGTGCGGGTGCTCGGGGCCGCGGTACACCTTGACCTTGCCGAACATCTTCCGGCCGAGCCGGTTCTTGGGCAGCATGCCCTTGATCGCCTTCTCGACCGCGCGCTCGGGGTGCTTGTCCAGAAGGTCGCTGTAGGCGATCGAGCGCAGCCCGCCCGGGTAACCGGAGTGCCGGTAGGCGCGCTTCTGCTGGCGCTTGTTGCCCGTCAGCGCGACCTTCTCGGCGTTCACGACGATGACGAAGTCACCGGTGTCCAGGTGCGGCGCGTAGATCGGCTTGTGCTTACCCCGAAGCAGCTGCGCGACCTGACTGGCGAGCCGACCCAGCACGACATCGGTCGCATCGATGACGTACCACTGACGCTCGACGTCAGTGGGCTTAGGGGTGTACGTGCGCACGGTCGTAGACCTTCGTTTCCTCGTCGACTTCTAGCGGTTGCGATCGCCCGCCGCGGAGAGCGGACGCAAGCAAAGACACAACGAACCCGCAGAATATCGAGCCTCGCGGGCACGGGTCAAAGCGGGAACGTCGTGCAGCCCCGCCACCCTCCAGTATGCCCTATGCGCGAAGGTGCCTCGACCGTTTCGGCCGTGCGGACGGCGTCGGCAGGCCCTGCGATGCCCCGCTTCGGGACGCTTCTCCGCAGGGCTCGCCGAGGCCCGTGTCGATCACCATACCGGCCGTGCACAGGTAAAATCTGTCCGCTTTAGGGAGACTTGCCGGTTTTTTAAGGGTTATCGTGCCATGCCACTGGTACGTCACGCCGGCACCGCCGGCCCGACCCAGGGAGCCCCCGCTGAACACTCCCCGCTCAACACAGAAGGCAAGGACCCGGTACACCCCCAAACACCGCCGGGAGGACCGACGCACCCGGGGCATGCGGTTCGCGGTCGTCACCGCGTCGCTCACCGCCTCCGCGCTCGCCGTCGGAACCGGTTTCGCTCTCGACCGCACCGCCCTGCCCGTCCTGCTGGACGCCCAACCGGCCAGCGCATCGAGCAAGTTCACGCCGACCCCGCCGAGCGGCGGGCAGCAGAATCCCTCTCCCGGCCAGTGGCAGCAGAGGTGGAACCGCGACACGCCGCCGCTCAAGCGGATGCACGGCGACTGGCCCAAGCCGCAATCGCCCTCGTCGCAGGAGGACGACAGCAGCACGCCCTCGTCCGGCTCCGACTCCGCCGACTCCGGCTCGGACACCGGCAAGCGTTCACGCTGGGGCTGGGACTGGGACTGGAAGAAGGGTTCCGGCTCGGACTCTGACACCGGCTCGGACTCGGGCGCCGGTTCCGGTTCTGACAGCGGCTCGGACTCCGGCTCCGGCAGTGGTTCTGACACCGGTTCCGGCTCCAACTCCGACTCCGGTTCCGGTTCTGGTTCCGACTCCGGTTCCAGCTCTGACACCGGCTCAGGCTCGGACACCGGCTCAGGTTCGGACAGCAGCTCGGACTCCGGCTCGGACTCGGGCGCGTTCTCCAAGGAGGAGGACGCCGTGGTGAAGCTCACCAACGAGGAGCGGGCCAAGGCGGGCTGCAGCGCGCTGAAGGTGGACGACCGACTGGTCACCGCCGCGCGCAAGCACTCGGAGGACATGGCGGCGAAGAACTACTTCTCGCACAACTCGCAGAACGGCGACGACCCGTTCGACCGCATGGAGGCGGCCGGCTACCCCGACCCGGCGGCCGAGAACATCGCCATGGGGTACACCACCCCCGACGCCGTCATGGAGGGCTGGATGAACAGCGCCGGACACCGGCGCAACATCCTCGACTGCAGCCTGCGCACCATCGGCGTCGGCGTGGCCAAGAGCGACCGCGGCCTGTACTGGACGCAGGACTTCGGCCGCTAGCAGTCACGTCGTCCGCTCACCGGGCGACCTTCCGCAAACCGGCGGCGTCCGGTTCCGCCCCATGTCAAGGTGGGTGATCCGAAGGTTCCGAGCTTCTCCCCGCAGATCCAGAGCCGTAGCAGAGGAACGGTAAGGTCCAAGCCATGGGTTATCCGGGCGATCAAGGCAAACCCGGCGGCTGGCCTCCCGGGCAGCCGCCGTCCGCGCCGTACGGTCCCGCACCGGAGCGTCCCGAGGAGGCACCGCCCGGCGCGCCCTCCTGGGGGGACCATCCCTGGGAGGGCGGGCCGCGGCAGGCCAGGGCGTCCGCGGCCGGAGGACCGTCCGGCACCCAGGCGATCGCACCGCCCTTCGGCCAGGCTCCGGACGGCCCGGGAGGGCCCGGCGCCCCAGGAGACACGCAGATCTACGACTCGGGCCACGGCCAGGGCTTCGGGCAGGGTTACGGCCCGGAGTCCGGGCAGGCGCCGGGGCCGGGTCCGAACGGCGAGTTCGCCGAGTTCGGCCCCGGCCCCGGCGGACCGGACGGCCCCGAACCGCCCGACGGGCCCGCCGGGCAGGAGGCGCCGCGGCAGCGCCGGCCCCACCTCGCGTTGACCATCGGCGGTGCGGCCGCCGCCGGGCTGCTGCTGGTCGGCGGCGGTTTCGCGGTGTCGTCGATGCTGAAGGGCGACGGCGACGCCGAGCCCGCCACCGCCTCGGCCACGCCGACGAAGACGACCGCGTCGCCGACCCCGTCCCCCACGGTCCCGTCGCTGCAGCCGGTCAAGCTCAAGAGCCGCACCACCGACCCCACCCCGCTGACGCTCGAAGAGATCTTCGGCAAGCGCTCCTTCAAGGCGAGCGGGATGAAGTACAGCCGGGTGGCCTGGAACCACAAGAGCAGCTGCACCAGCACGGTGACCGGGACGAAGCTGACCAGCGTGCTGCGCAAGGGCGACTGCTCGCAGGTGCTGCGCGCCACCTACGTGCGCAGCGACGGCGCGCTCATCGGCTCGGTCGGCGTGTTCAACCTGACGACCGAGACGTATGCCAAGAGCGCCGTCAAGGCCGCCAGCGCCAAGAGCGCCGCGCTGCGGCCGCTGACCGGCCCGGGCATCACCAAGAAGATCGGCAAGGGAGAGGCGCTCGGCACCGCCGAGGCGCGCGGCCACTACCTGGTCATCACCTGGGTCCAGCGCCCGGACGGCAAGAAGATCCCGGAGTCCTCCTACAAGGCCGTCACCACGTTCGGCCGCCAGGTCATCAAGAACAGCGGCCTCAGCTTCGCGCTGGCCTACCGGGAGACCGAGGGGAAACCCTACGGAAACTAATACCCTCACTTCTTATGTCTGGACCTAACGAGACCAGGGACTCCGCCGAGGAGCCGGGGGCGTCCTCCGGCCCCGCCTCCGAGGCGCCGCCCAGTTTCGGCAACGCGGACCCCGCCGCCGGCGAGCCCGACAGACCGTCCGCGCAGACCTCCCCGGAGAAGTCCGAGGAAGCCCCCGCCGACAAGCCCGGCACCGTCGGGCTGCCCCCGTTCATGCTCCAGCGTCCCTGGTGGGCCACCGACGAGGACGACGACACCGGCGACGACGCGGAGAACAAGCCGCAGACCGCATCCGACGGCGCCGACGCCGAGAGCGGGCCTGACGAGCAGCCCGCACCCGGAGCCGAACCTGCAAAGAAGGCACCTGCCAAGACCGAACCTGCAAAGACCGAACCTGCAAAGACCGAAGCCGCGAAGCCGAAAGCCGCGGCACCCGAATCGGCCGAGTCGTCCGAGTCGTCCGAACCTCCCGTTGGGACCGATCCACTGCCGGCCCCGACGCCGGGCACGCTGGTGGCCGGTGCCGGCGCGCCGGGCGTCGACACGCGCGGCGCCGTCCCCACCCGGCAGCCCGCGCCGCCGTCCGCCGCCGAGACCGAGCCCGACATCCCCGTCGTCCGTGTCGACGACGACTCCGCGACGCCCGGGAAAGACAAGCCCGCCGGCACCGAACCCGCGGGCGGCAAGCCCGCCGGTCCCCAGGCCTCGGACGACGACACGGCGCCGATCCCCCGAACCGAGATCCCGGCCCCTGCGGCACCCGCCCCCGGCCCCGCCGCTTCCCCAAACCAGCCGACGGCGGCCACGCCGCCGTACCGCCCCGACAATCCGGCGCCGTTCGGCGGCCCCGGCTACACCGCGCCGACGCAGACGTTCCCCGCCGCCCCCGCCGACCAGGGCGCCCCGACCGCACCCGCACCGAGCGGGAAGAAGCGCGGCAACCGCAAGGCGCTGCTGGCCGCCGGCGGTGTCGCGGGCGCCCTCGTCGTCGCCGCGGGCGCGTACGTCCTGCTCGGTTCCGGCTCGGGCGGCGACGGCCGTGAGGCGGCTCCGGCCGGGCGCACGCCCACGTCCGCCCAGCAGCCGCAGGCCCCCGCCGCCTCGCCCACCGGGGCCACCACGGTTCCCGCCCCCTCCCAGTCGGCGCAGGCGAGCATCAACAACGTCAAGACCGACCCCAAGCCGCTGGCGCTGGTCGAGGCGTTCCCCACCAAGAACGTCACCGTGGGCGGCCGCTCCTACGTGCGGGACAAGGCGTCGGTCAACCACAACTGCGCCCTGACCGCGCGCGGCGCGATGGCGCAGGCCCTGCAGCGTGCGGGCTGCACCAGCGTCGTCCGCGTCACCTTCTTGGACAAGCAGCGGTCGGTGGCCGTCACGTCCGGCATCGCCGTGCTGCCCAACCACGAGGCCGCGCTCCGGGCGAGCCGCGCCGGCGACCCCAGCAAGTACGAATGGTTCCGCGGCATGGCGGGCTCGCGGACCAAGGACATCGACCGCGCGGGCGGATACGCCGCCAGCACCGTGCGCGGCCGCTACATCGTCTACTCGTACGCCCAGTACGCCAACGGCAGGCGCCCCCAGCCCGGGGACGCGCTGCAGAACGTGGCGCGGCAGTTCATCGACTACGGCGTACGTCCCATCGACGCACGCGCCAGGCAGCGCCGGTAACGGCGCCGGGTGCGGTCAGGAGACGCCCGCCGAGGACGACTCGTCCGCGTCGGCCGTCTCCCCCGAGCCGCCGTCGCCGGTCGCACCGCCGTTGGCGGACGCGGCGCCGTTGCCGCCGGTCGCGTTGAGGGTGCGGACGCGCCGGGTCTCCTGGGCGCGCCGCGCCAGGGCGGCCTCGTCATCGGGGTACCGGATCTCCTCAAGGGACAGCCCGTGCGCGGGCGCGACGTTCACCGCGGAGTCGCGCACCCCGGCCGCCAGCACTTTGGCGGGCCAGTCGATGTCGCGGCGGCCGTCGCCGACCATCAGCAGCGCGCCCACCAGGGCGCGCACCATGGAGTGGCAGAAGGCGTCGGCCTCGACCGTTGCCACCGCGAGGTGGGGTTCCTCGCGCGTCCACTCGTACCGCAGCAGCCGCCGGATGGTCGTGGCGCCCTCCCGCCTGCGGCAGTAGGCGGCGAAGTCGTGCTCGCCCACCAGAGCGGCGGCGGCGGCGTTCATCCGGTCCAGGTCGAGGGGGCGCGGGTGCCACAGCACGTCGCGGCGGCGCAGCGGGTCCACGCCCACCGGGTCGTCGCACACGCGGTACTCGTAGCGCCGCGACAGCGCCGAGAACCGGGCGTCGAAGCTGTCGGGCGCCGGGGCGATGCGCCGGACGCGCACGTCCGGCGGCAGCACGCCGGCGAGCCGGCGCGGCAGCGTGCCGTTGATGGCGGAGTAGGCGGCGCTCGGGACGACGACGTGGGCGACCTGGCCGCGCGCGTGCACTCCGGCGTCGGTGCGCCCGGCGACGGTCAGCACCGGCGCCGGGTCCAGGCGCAGCACGCGCGCCAGCGCGTCCTCGATCACGCCCTGCACCGTCCGCTGCCCGGGCTGCCGGGCCCAGCCCGCGAAATCGCTCCCGTCGTAGCTGATGTCCAGGCGGAGCCGTACCAATGCGGTCATGTCAGGAAAGCTGCCCTTCTCCACCGTCGTGTCTCGTTCTTCCCGCGGGCCGCCGCCCTCCTGACCTGACCATAGATCCAGTCTGGCAAAGATCGGGCCCGCCGTCCCGTAGCGGGACGGCGGGCCCCGGTGGTGTCGATCGGATGCCGATCGAAATCGCCACCGCAAACGGTCGGGCGAGGGTCTACTTGGCGTCGCCCTCGGCGTTCTCGGCCTCGTCAGCGGCGTCCTTGGCCTCGGCCTTCGCCTCGTCCGCGGACTCCGCCGCCTCGGTCTCCTCGGACTTTGCGAGGTCGGCCTTCTCCTCGGTCTTCTCCTCGGCCTTCTCCGCCGGGGCGGCGGCCGGGGCGGTGCCGGTGGAGGCGGCCAGCGGCTCCCGCACCAGCTCGATCACGGCCATCGGCGCGTTGTCGCCGCGCCGCGGGCCGATCTTGGTGATCCGGGTGTAGCCGCCGGGACGGTTCTCGTAGCGCGGAGCGATCTCGGTGAACAGCTCGTGCACCACGCTCTTGTCCCGGATGACGCGCAGCACCTGCCGACGGTTGTGCAGGTCACCGCGCTTGGCCTTGGTGATCAGCTTCTCCGCCAGCGGACGCACCCGCCGGGCCTTGGCCTCGGTGGTGGTGATGCGCCCGTGCTCGAACAGCTGCGTGGCCAGGTTGGCCAGCAGCAGCCGCTGGTGCGCGGGGCTGCCGCCGAGGCGGGCGCCCTTGGTGGGCTTGGGCATCGCGTGTCCTTCCTGCGCCGGCCGTATCAGGTACCGGCGTCAGTCGCCCGCCGCCGTGACGCACGCGGCGGGATCATCGTGTCGGTTACTCGTTCGCGCGGGGTGCGGGCCCGCCCGGACGGACGGCCCCGCACCCCGCCCCCCGTCGCGACGGGGAACGTTCGCGGATCAGTACTGCTCGGTCTCGGCGTAGCTGGAGTCGTCGTCGCCGTAGTTGTCCGCGGCCGCGCTCGGGTCGAACCCGGGCGGGGAGTCCTTCAGCGACAGGCCCATGTCGGCCAGCTTCTGCTTGACCTCCTCGATGGACTTGGCGCCGAAGTTGCGGATGTCGAGCAGGTCCTGCTCGCTGCGGGCGACCAGCTCGCCGACCGAGTGGATGCCCTCGCGCTTGAGGCAGTTGTAGGAGCGGACCGTGAGGTTCAGCTCCTCGATCGGCAGCGCGAGGTCGGCGGCCAGCGCCGCGTCGGTCGGGGACGGGCCCATGTCGATGCCCTCGGCCTCGACGTTGAGCTCGCGGGCCAGCCCGAACAGCTCGACCAGGGTCTTGCCCGCCGAGGCCACCGCGTCGCGCGGCAGCATGGCCGGCTTGGTCTCCACGTCCAGGATGAGCCGGTCGAAGTCGGTGCGCTGCTCGACTCGGGTCGCCTCGACCTTGTAGGTGACCTTCAGGACGGGCGAGTAGATCGAGTCGATCGGGATGCGGCCGATCTCCTGGCCCGGCTGCTTGTTCTGGGCCGCCGAGACGTAGCCGCGGCCGCGCTCGACCGTCAGCTCCATCTCCAGCTTGGCCTTGCTGTTCAGCGTGGCGATGTGCAGGTCGCGGTTGTGCACCTCGACCCCCGCCGGCGGCGCGATGTCGGCCGCGGTCACCTCACCCGGGCCCTGCTTGCGCAGGTACATCACCACCGGCTCGTCGTGCTCGGAGGAGACGACGAGCTCCTTGAGGTTCAAGATGATGTCGGTGACGTCCTCCTTGACCCCCGGGACGGTGGTGAACTCGTGCAGCACGCCCTCGATGCGGATGCTGGTGACGGCGGCGCCGGGGATCGAGGACAGCAGGGTGCGGCGCAGCGAGTTGCCGATCGTGTAGCCGAAGCCCGGCTCCAGCGGCTCGATGGTGAACCGCGACCGGTACTCGTCGACCTGCTCCTCGGTGAGGGTGGGACGCTGAGCGATGAGCATGATGGAACCTTCTTTCCGCGGTGCCCGCTATATGACGACCGCGATGGAGATATACCCCGATTGTCCGGTTTCGCGCCGGGCGTGCGGGCCCGGCGCGAAACCGGGGCGAGCCCTTACTTGGAGTAGAGCTCGACGATCAGCTGCTCCTGGACGGGAGCGTCGATCTGCTGGCGGACCGGCAGCGCGTGCACGAAGATCCGCATCCGGCCGTCGGTCTGCACCCCCAGCCAGGCCGGGACCTGGCGCTCGCCGGCCTCGGCGCGGGCGACCTCGAACGGGGCCAGCGGCAGCGACTTCTGCCGGACCTCGATGATGTCGGCCTCGCTGACCTGGTACGAGGGGATGTTGACCTTCTTGCCGTTGACCAGGAAGTGGCCGTGGCGGATCAGCTGCCGGGCCATGTCCCGGGACTTGGCGAAACCCGCCCGGAAGACCACGTTGTCGAGGCGGCGCTCCAGCAGGCGCAGCAGGTTCTCACCCGTCTTGCCGCCCTGCCGGTTGGCCTCGACGTAGTAGTTACCGAACTGCTTCTCCAGCACGCCGTAGATGCGCTTGGCCTTCTGCTTCTCGCGCAGCTGGAGCAGGTACTCGGTCTCCTTGGGGCGGCCCCGGCCGTGCTCGCCCGGCGGGTAGGGCCGGATCTCGATCGGGCACTTGGGGCCCTCGCACTTGCTGCCCTTGAGGAACAGCTTCATCTTCTCGCGCCGGCAGAGCTTGCAGTCGGCGCCGGTGTAACGAGCCATCTCTCCTGATCTCCTCTGCCCCGGCTCAGACGCGGCGGCGCTTGGGCGGCCGGCAGCCGTTGTGCGGAACGGGCGTGACGTCCTGGATCGAGCCCACCTCCAGGCCGGTGGCCTGCAGCGACCTGATGGCGGTCTCGCGGCCCGACCCCGGGCCCTTGACGAACACGTCGACCTTGCGCATGCCGTGCTCCATGGCGCGGCGGGCGGCGGCCTCGGCCGCCTGCTGGGCGGCGTACGGGGTCGACTTGCGCGACCCCTTGAAGCCCACGTGGCCCGAGGAGGCCCAGGAGATCACGTTCCCGTTCGGGTCGGTGATCGAAACGATGGTGTTGTTGAACGTGCTCTTGATGTGCGCGTGACCGTGCGCGACGTTCTTCTTCTCCTTGCGGCGCACCTTCTTGGCGCCGGCTCGGCTCTTGGGAGGCATCTGCTCTCTCTACTCCTGAGGTCATCGACCCGGACGTTCGCCCCGGCGAGGGGACGGCGGCCCGGACTGCCGTTACTTCTTGCCGGCCTTCTTCTTTCCGGCCACGGTCTTCTTCTTGCCCTTGCGGGTGCGCGCGTTGGTCTGCGTGCGCTGGCCGTGCACGGGCAGGCCGCGGCGGTGCCGGATGCCCTGGTAGCACCCGATCTCGATCTTCCGGCGGATGTCGGCCTGGATCTCCCGGCGCAGGTCGCCTTCGACCTTGTAGTTGGCCTCGATCCAGTCGCGCAGCTTCACCAGCTCGTCGTCGCCGAGCTGGTGGACGCGCAGGTCCGGGTTGATCTCGGTGGCGCGCAGGGTCTCCTTCGCGCGCGTCCGGCCGATGCCGAAGATGTAGGTGAGAGCGATCTCCACGCGCTTGTCGCGCGGGAGGTCGACGCCCAACAGGCGTGCCATCTCGGGCAGTTCCCTTCGTGTCGCGGAGGTGTCGACGCAGCGCGGCCCGCTCACACCCTGCCCGGGTGGCGGCCCCGGCCTCCGTCCGGGGGTGGGTCCCTTCACACGACCATGCCGTACGACCCTCCAGAGAGCTCCAGGGGGAGCATCCCGGCGAGACGTACGGCGTGGAGTGTGAAGGCTCGCGCTGCGCTGTCTTCAGATGTGGACTGTTCCCCGCGCGCGGCGCCCCGGCGGGCGGGACGGCGCGCCCGGGCCGTCAGCCCTGACGCTGCTTGTGGCGCGGGTCGGCGCAGATGACCATGACCCGGCCGTGGCGCCGGATCACCCGGCACTTGTTGCAGATCTTCTTGACGCTCGGCTTGACCTTCACTGGGTCTCCTATTGCCAGGGTCACCCCCGCGCCGCCACACGCGGGAGAGGCAACCTCAGTGGGACGGGTTCACTTGTAGCGGTAGACGATCCGACCGCGCGTGAGGTCGTAGGGGCTCAACTCCACGACGACGCGGTCGTCCGGCAGGATCCGGATGTAGTGCATCCGCATCTTGCCGCTGATGTGGGCGAGCACCTTGTGCCCGTTGTCCAGCTCCACTCGGAACATGGCGTTCGGGAGGGACTCGACGACGGTGCCCTCGATCTCGATGGCCCCTTCTTTCTTGGGCATGTCCTCCGCGCTTTGCTGATCGGTTCATCGGATTCGGCCCGCGTCGCCGCGCGACACACGACCGCGGCCCGTCGCCAGGGCACCAAAGGCACTGAGGCATGGGTGGAAGGCGGCCGGAAGGTGGACCGACATAGGAGTCTACGGCACCGAGGCCGCGAATGCGAAACGAGCGTGCGTTCGGGCCCCGACACTGCTCCCGCACAAGCATATCGCCGCCCGCGCGTTGTACCTTTCCCTAAGGGATCCTTGAGGGAGGCGTCACTTGATGGGGGCTGGTGGGCGGGGATCGAAGGAGAATCGGTCGTGACAGCGAAGGCGCGGAGCACAGAGAGGGGCTCGGCATGCCGGGCTATGACTTCGCGCTGGTCCTGAGCCGCCCCCTCTACGAGGAGGAGCTGGACCCGCTGTTCGACCGGACCCGCGGGCTGGTCACCGTGTCCATCATCACCGAGCCGCAGCACGCCGACCGGCCGGGCAGCGCGCACTGCACCTGGCAGGGCCCCACGCTGGCCGCCGCGATCATGGAGGTGGTGGCGCATGTGGAGGAGGCCGCCCCGGGGGTGCGGGTGCAGCGGGTCGAGGCCGACCCCCTGCTGACCATCCGCGACATCGCCGAGCGGGTCGGCCGCTCACCCGACTCGGTGCGCCTGTCCATCACCGGCGCGCGCGGTCCCGGCGGGTTCCCCGCCGCGGAGATGTCGTCGGCCGGCCACCGGCTGTGGCGCTGGTCGAAGGTGGCCGCCTGGTACGGCGTGGACGACCCGCAGCTGCGCGAGGCCCAGCCGACCGCCCAGGCCATCAACGGCTGGCTGGCGCTGCGCGACATCGTGCCCGACATCGCCCCCGCGCCCGAGGACGTCACCTCCGCGCTGTCGGCCGTGATCGCCCAGGTGGCTTGAAGAGCGCCGCCGCCCGACCGTCCGCCTCCCTGAGCGCCCCTGAGCGTCTCTGAGACGCCCCGCACGCCCGACCGCTCGCGTCCCGCTCGGCGCGGACGGTCCCGCGGTGGGATGGCTCACGTCCCCGGGCGGCGAGTCGACACGGCGGCCGCGCGGCAGCCAAGATCAACAAATCCGGCACAGGAGACGGACGCCGCACGGCCGTCCGGACGCTTCGTGGTATGCCGGGAGAAGGGGGGACGAATGGCGATCATCGCGCAGCTCAGCGACATCCACCTCGCGGCGGGCCGGGACGGCGCGGTCGACGACGCCTCGGGCCCGGTGCGGGCGCTGCGGGCGGCGGTGGCGAGCCTGCTGGCGCTGCCCGCCCGGCCCGACGCCGTGGTGCTGACCGGCGACCTGGCCGACGGCGGCCGACCCGCCGAGTACGAGCGGCTGCACGCGCTGCTGTCGCCCCTGCCGATGGCCGTCTACCCGCTGCCCGGCAACCACGACGACCGCGACGCCCTCCGCGCGGCCTTCAGCGACCACCCCGCCGTCGCCGCCACCGGCGGGGAGCCCCAGGCCCCGGTGCAGTACGCCGTGGACGTGGCCGGCACGCGCCTGGTGTGCTGCGACACCAGCGTCCCCGGCAAGTCGCACGGGTCCATGGACGACGGGCGCCTGGAATGGCTCGACCGCACGCTGGCGAAGCAGCCCGACACCCCCACGATCGTGGCCACGCACCACCCGCCGTACCCGATCGGCATCCGCTTCATCGACGACATGCGCTTCGCCGAGACCGCCGAGTTCGCCGAGATCATCGCGCGGCACCCGCAGGTCGTGCGCGTCATCAGCGGGCACGTGCACCGGGGGACCGTCGGGTCGCTGGCCGGGACGGTCGGCACCACCTGCCCCAGCACCTACCGGCAGCTGTTCCTCGACATGACCCGCCCGGGACGCGCCGCGCTCACCGGCGAACCCGCCGGATTCGCCGTGCATCTGGTCGCCGACGGGACGGCCACCACGCACTTCGTGCCGACCGGCAACTACCGGCCGCTCATGCAAGTGGAATGACCCCGCCGCCGGGAAGGCCGGGGCTGCCCGGACGACTGCCTCGGGCGCGGGCTCAGCGCCGCCGCCCCAGCACCGTGATGAGGAGCAGCACCGCGCCCCACGGCCCCGCCACCCAGATCCACCACGGGTAGACCATGGTGCCGGTGACCGCCAGCAGCAGCCAGATCGCCAGATTGATCCCGCTGACGGCGGCCCACGCACCCCATGCCTCCCGGCCGTGCCGCTCCAGGACGCCCGAAGCGCGCACGGGCTCCACGGTGGCGCGCTGCGACTCGGGGACGGGCAGCTCGTACAGGTCCTCCTCGGGCAGGTCCGCGGTGACCTCCTGCAGCTGCCCCAGCGTCTTGGACGCGTAGACGGTCTCCAGCCGCTCGTTCAGCTCGTCCACGGTGATGCGGCCCTGTGCACAGTGCTCGCGCAGCAGCTCGGCCACCCGGTCGCGGTCGGCGTCGGAGGCGCGGATGTCAGGGTTCGGCGGCATGCCAGCCCCTTCACGTCTTCTCAAGAAGTACTACTACCCGCCGGCTTGGCCGGCCACTCGCGCCCCTCGTCAATGGCCGTCAGCACCCGCGGGCCCTGCGGCGTCACCGCGAAGGTGTGCTCGAAATGCGCCGACACGCTGCCGTCGACGGTGACCACCGTCCAGCCGTCGGCCAGCTCCCGGGTGTCCTTGCCGCCCAGGTTGACCATCGGCTCGACCGCGAAGCACATGCCCGGCCGCAGCACCGGCCCGTGCCCCGGCTCGCCGTGGTTGGCGATCAGGGGGTCCATGTGCATCTCGGTGCCGATGCCGTGCCCCCCGTACCCCTCGACGATGCCGTAGCGGCCCTGAGATCGGATGTGCGACTCGATCGCGTGCGAGATGTCGGTCAGGTGCGCCCCCGCCACTCCGGCCGCCAGACCAGCCCACAGGGCCGCCTCGGTGACCTCCAGCAGCCGCCGCCGCTCGGCGGAGATCTCCCCC
Organism: Actinomadura sp. NBRC 104425; assembly: GCF_030269545.1. Lineage (GTDB taxonomy): Bacteria > Actinomycetota > Actinomycetes > Streptosporangiales > Streptosporangiaceae > Spirillospora > Spirillospora keratinilytica. The sequence goes on from NZ_BSTN01000006.1 coordinate 245,813, forward strand.
ACCGGGACGGTCACCGCCGAGTCGCCGTGCCAGCCGTGCACGATCGCACCGCAGTCGATGGAAATCACGTCGCCGTCCCGCAGCACCTTGTCGGCCCGCGGGATGCCGTGCACGATCTCGTCGTTCACCGACGTGCAGATCGTCGCCGGGAAGCCGTGGTAGCCCTTGAACGACGGCACCCCGCCGTGGTCGCGGATGTGCGTCTCGGCCAGCACGTCCAGGTCCATCGTGGTGATGCCCGGCTTGACCGCCTCGCGCAGCAGCTCCAGGGTGCGGGCCACCAGCAGGCCCGCCTCCCGCATCAGCTCGACCTGCTCGGGCGTCTTGATCTGGATCGCGGGCCTACGCCATCGGAACATGCCACTCCCTTGCCGCGCGCCGGAGCCGCCTGCGCGGCCTTCCTGCCCGTGGGGGCGCGCCGGTGCGGGGCCGGGGCGCCGTCCCCTTTGACCGCCCTCGATCACTTCGGGGGCATGCGTCCAGCGTACGCGCGCGCCGCCGCTGCGACGGACGCGCGCGTACGCCGGAACCGCCTGCTGCTAGCCCCGGAGGGTCACCGGTCCAGCGGGCGCAGCGCCGCCAGTGCCCGGTTGGTCACCTCTTCGATCGGCCCGGTGGCGTCGATGCCGACCAGGATGCCCTCGTCGGCGTAGAACTGGACCAGCGGCGCGGTCTGCTGCTGGTACACCTCCAGCCGGTGCCGGACGACCTCCTCGCGGTCGTCGTCGCGCTGGAACAGCTCGCCGCCGCAGTCGTCGCAGATGTCGTCCTGCTTGTCGTCGAAGTCGACATGCCAGATGCGACCGCAGCGCGAGCAGGTGCGGCGACCGGACAGGCGGCGCACCACCTCGTCCTCGTCGACCACGAGTTCCAGCACGATGTCCAGGCGGGCATCCCACTCGGCCAGGATCTTCTTGAGCGTCTCCGCCTGCGGGACGTTGCGCGGGAAGCCGTCCAGCAGGAAGCCATCCCGGGCGTCGTCCTGCGCCAACCGGTCGCGCACCATGGCGATGGTGATCTCGTCAGGAACCAGGTCGCCGCGGTCCATGTACGCCTTGGCCTTGCGGCCGAGCTCGGTGCCGCTGCTCACGTTCGCCCGGAAGATGTCACCTGTCGAGATCTTCGGGATGGACAGATGCGATGCGATGAACTGGGCCTGCGTCCCCTTGCCCGCGCCCGGGGGGCCCACCAGGACGATACGCACTACCGGAGGAAGCCCTCGTAGTTGCGCTGCTGGAGCTGACTTTCGATCTGCTTCACGGTATCCAGTCCCACGCCGACGACGATGAGGATGCTCGTGCCCCCGAAGGGGAAGTCCTGGGTGGCGTTCAACAGCGAGAACGCCACCATCGGGATGAGGGCGACGAGCCCCAGGTACAACGCGCCGGGCGTGGTGATCCGGGTGAGCACATAGTCGAGGTACTCGGCGGTCGGCCGGCCCGGACGAATACCCGGGATGAACCCACCATACTTCTTCATGTTGTCGGCCACTTCGGTGGGGTTGAAGGTGATGGCGACGTAGAAGTACGTGAAGAAGATGATGAAGGCGAAGAACACCGCCATGTGCCAGGGGTTGTCCTGCTGCAAGTAGGGCGAGATGCTCTGCAGCCACTTGGTGTCCGGCCACAGCTGCGTGGCCAGAACCGGCAGGTACAGCAGCGACGAGGCGAAGATGACCGGGATGATGCCGGCCTGGTTGACCTTCAGCGGGATGTAGGTGGACGTGCCGCCGTACATCCGCCGGCCGACCATCCGCTTGGCGTACTGCACCGGGATCCGGCGCTGGGCCTGCTCGACGAACACCACGCCCGCCATGATCGCCAGACCCACCAGAATCACCAGGGAGAACACGAAGACCCGGCGGTCCTCCGGCTGGCCCTGGTAGATCGCCCAGAACTGGGCCGGGAACACCGCGACCACCTGGGTGAAGATCAGGATGGACATGCCGTTGCCGACCCCGCGGTCGGTGATCAGCTCGCCCAGCCACATGATGACCGTGGTGCCCGCGGTCATGCAGATCACGATCGTGATGATCGTGGTGAGGTCGTTGTTGTAGAGGACGTCGCCGCCGGTCGTCGTGCCCTGGAACAGCTGCCCGGTACTGGCCATCGCCACGATGCCGGTCGCCTGCAGGATCGCCAGCCCCACGGTCAGGTACCGGGTGTACTGGGTGATCTTCGTGGTGCCGGCCTGGCCCTCCTTCTTGAGGGCCTCCAGCTTGGGGATCACGACGGTCAGCAGCTGCAGGATGATGCTGGCGGTGATGTAGGGCATGATGCCCAGCGCGAACACCGACAGCTTCAGCAGCGCGCCGCCGCTGAACAGGTCCACCAGGCCGTAGAGCTGGTTGCTCTGCTTGGCCTGGTCGGCCGTCTCGCGCAGGACCTCGGTGTTCACGCCCGGGGACGGCAGTACCGACCCGATGCGGAAGACCACGATGATGAAAAGCGTGAAGAGTATTTTCTTACGCAGGTCAGGCGTACGAAATGCCCGAACGAACGCGGTCAGCACCATTCCTCCTGCGCGACTGGTGTATCCATGGCCGCCGAGGGGCCGGTTACAGGTCCTAGACGGCGGACGCCGAAAGATACCACCGCCGTCGCCCTGACTCTAACAGGACGCGACACCGGGGCCGTGGCGCCGACCACACCGACCCGAAGGTCGCCCCCGCCCCGGAGGCCGGGGGTCCGCGGAGGGCGCTCCCCCCGCGGAATGTTCGGCCGCATCGCCAACGGCCCCGGTGTCACTGTGCCGGTGTCCTTCTTTACAGCGTCTCGGCCGACCCGCCGGCCGCCTCGATCTTCTGCTTGGCCGAGGCGGAGAAGGCGTGCGCCCGGACCTGGACGGCCACGGAGATGTCGCCGTCGCCGAGCACCTTGACCGGACGGCCGCGGCGCACCGCGCCCCGCGCCGCCAGGTCCTCGGCGGTCACCTCGCCGCCCTGCGGGTACAGCTCGGCCAGCTTGTCCAGGTTGACCACCTGGTACTCGACCCGGTTCGGGTTCTTGAAGCCCTTGAGCTTCGGCACCCGGCGGATCAGCGGCATCTGGCCGCCCTCGAACCCGACCGGCACGGTGTCGCGGGCCTTGGTGCCCTTGGTACCGCGGCCGGCGGTCTTGCCCTTGGACGCCTCGCCGCGGCCCTTGCGGATCTTGCGGCGGTTGGCGCCCGGCGCCGGACGCAGGTCGTGCAGCTTGAGCGGAGCGCCCTCGGCGCCGGCCGAGTCCTTGCTCAGATCGGTCGCCATGGTCAGTCGACCTCCTCGACGGCGACCAGGTGGTTCACCGTCCGGATCATGCCGCGCAGCTGCCGGGAGTCCTCCCGGACCACGCTCTGCCCGATCTTCTTCAGACCGAGCGTGCGCAGCGTGTCACGCTGGTTCTGCTTCTCGCTGATCACCGACTTGATCTGGGTGATCTTCAGCTGGGCCATTACGACGCCACCTCCGCCCGCGGCTCGCTGCCGGCGGCGCGCGCCCGCAGCATGGCGGCCGGGGCCACGTCCTCCAGCGGCAGCCCGCGCTTGGCCGCGATCTCCTCGGGCCGCTTGAGCTGCTTGAGCCCGGCGATCGTGGCGTGCACGATGTTGATCGCGTTGTCGCTGCCCAGCGACTTGCTCAGCACGTCGTGGATGCCCGCGCACTCCAGCACCGCGCGCACCGGGCCGCCGGCGATCACGCCGGTACCGGGGCTGGCCGGCCGCAGCAGGACCTCGCCCGCCGCGTCCCGCGCCTGCACCAGGTGCGGAATGGTGCCCTGGATGCGCGGCACCTTGAAGAAGTGCTTCTTGGCCTCCTCGACGCCCTTGGCGATCGCCGCGGGCACCTCCTTGGCCTTGCCGTATCCGACGCCGACCGTGCCGTTGCCGTCACCGACGATCACCAGAGCGGTGAAGCTGAAGCGCCGGCCGCCCTTGACGACCTTGGCGACCCGGTTGATCGCCACGACCTTCTCGATGTACGACTGGCCCTTGTCGGCGCCACCGCGGCGGTCGTCGCGGCGGCCGTCGCGACGGTCGCCACCCTGACCGCCACCGCGCCTCTGCGCTGCCATCAGTGGTACCTCTTCTCGTCTTGCGGTTCGTGGGCCATGAGTCTCAGAACTCCAGCCCGCCCTCGCGCGCACCGTCCGCCAGGGCGGCGATGCGGCCGTGGTACTTGTTGCCGCCGCGGTCGAAGACCACGACGCTGATCCCGGCCTGCTTGGCACGGGCGGCGACCAGCTCGCCCACCTTGCGGGCCTTGGCGGTCTTGTCGCCGGAGTCGGCGCGCAGCTCGGCCTCCATGCTGGACGCCGACACCAGGGTGTGCCCCCGGTCGTCGTCGATCACCTGCGCCCGGATGTGCAGGTTGGAGCGGGTCACGACGAGGCGAGGCCGCTCGGCGGTGCCGTAGACCTTCTTGCGGACCCGCAGGTGCCGGCGCCGCCGGGCCTTCACCCGCGCCGAGGTGTTCTTCCTGGCCAGGGTCTTGGTGCCCGCCATGATCACTTACCAGCCTTTCCGACCTTGCGGCGGATCTGCTCGCCCTCGTACCGCACGCCCTTGCCCTTGTACGGGTCGGGCTTGCGCAGCTTGCGGATGTTGGCGGCGACCTCGCCGACCTTCTGCTTGTCGATGCCCTCGACGACCAGCTGGGTCGGCTTCTCGACGCGGAAGGTGATGCCCTCCGGCGGCGACACGTTGATCGGGTGGCTGTAGCCCAGGGAGAACTCCAGGTCCTTGCCCTTCTGCTGCACCCGGTAACCCACGCCCTGGATGACCAGGGTCTTGCGGTACCCCTCGGTCACGCCGATCACCATGTTGTTGATCAGCGTGCGGGTCAGGCCGTGCAGCCCCCGGACGGTGTTGATGTCGTTCGGCCGGGTCACGGTGACCTTGCCGTCCTCCAGCTTCACCTCGATGGGCTCGGCGACGGTGTGCCGCAGCTCACCCTTGGGCCCCTTGACGGTGACCTCCCGGCCGTCGATCCTGACCTCGACGCCGCTGGGCACGGTGATGGGGAGTCGTCCGATACGCGACATGTCCTACAACCCCCTCACCAGACGTAGGCGAGGACTTCGCCGCCCACGCCGCGCTTAGCCGCCTGCCGGTCGGTCATCAGACCCGAGGACGTCGAGATGATCGCGACGCCCAGGCCGCCCAGGACCTTGGGCAGGTTGTCCTTCTTGGCGTACACCCGCAGACCCGGCTTGGACACCCGCTTGATGCCGGCGATCGAACGCTCCCGGGTCGGGCCGAACTTCAGCTCGATCACGAGCTTCTTGCCGACCTCGGCGTCCTCCACCTGCCAGCCGGAGATGTAGCCCTCCTGCTGCAGGATCTCGGCGATGTGCGCCTTGATCTTCGAGTACGGCATCGCCACGGTGTCGTGGTAAGCCGCATTCGCGTTGCGCAGACGCGTCAGCATGTCTGCGATCGGGTCGGTCATCGTCATGGCCTAGTGGCCCTCCCTCGCCACGGTTTCCTCCACGGACCTTTGGCGTGGTCGTGGGCACCCGCGCTGCCGCGGGCGCCCGGTGGTTATTACTGGCTGGTGATCGTCACCAGCTGGACTTGGTGATGCCGGGCAGCTCGCCCCGGTGCGCCATCTCCCGGAAGCAGACCCGGCACAGGCCGAACTTCCGGTAGACCGAACGCGGCCGTCCGCAGCGCGAGCACCGGGTGTACGCACGCACCTTGAACTTGGGCCGGCGGGCCGCCTTGGCGATCAGTGCCTTCTTCGCCATCCTCAGCTCTCCTTGTCGCGATCCTCAGCCGGATCCCCGGCTGCCAGGAAGCTCAGGCTTCCTTGAAGGGGAAGCCCAGGAGCTTGAGCAGCTCGCGGCCCTCCTCGTCGGTCGTGGCGGTGGTCACGATGGTGATGTCCATGCCCCGCTGCCGGTCCACCTTGTCGGGGTCGACCTCGTGGAACATGACCTGCTCGGTGAGCCCGAACGTGTAGTTGCCGTTGCCGTCGAACTGCTTGGGCGACAGCCCGCGGAAGTCGCGGATGCGGGGCAGCGCCAGCGTCAGCAGACGGTCGAGGAACTCCCACATCCGGTCGCCGCGCAGCGTGCAGTGCGCGCCGATCGGCATGCCCTCGCGCAGCTTGAACTGCGCGATGGACTTGCGCGCCCGGTTCACCCTCGGCTTCTGCCCGGTGATCAGGGACAGGTCGCGGATCGCGCCCTCGATCACCTTGGCGTCGCGGGCCGCCTCGCCGACCCCCATGTTGACCGTGATCTTGGTCAGCGTGGGGATCTGCATCACGTTCTTGTAGCCGAAGCGCTCGCGCATCGCCGGGGCGATCTCGTCCCGGTAGCGCAGCTTCAGCCGCGGCTTCGGCACGGGCCGCTCGGTAACGGTCTCGGTCATCGAAATCAGATCTCCTTACCGCTGCGGCGCGAGATCCGGACCTTCGTGCCGTCTTCCTTGATGCGGTACCCGACCCGGACCGGCTTGCCGTCCTCGACGAGCGCGACATTGCTGACGTGCAGCGGCGCCTCGACCGTCACACGGCCGGTCTGCTTGCCCGGACGCGCCTGGTCGGCCTTGACGTTCTTGGTGATGAGGTTGACGCCCTCGACGACGACGCGCTCCTCGCGCGGGAGGACGCGCAGGACCTTGCCGGTCGCGCCCTTGTCCTTGCCGGCGATGACGATGACCTCGTCGCCCTTCCTGATCTTCATCACAGCACCTCCGGCGCGAGCGAGATGATCCGCATGAACTTCTTCTCGCGCAGTTCGCGGCCCACGGGGCCGAAGATACGGGTGCCGCGGGGGTCGCCGCCGTCCCGGATGAGCACGGCCGCGTTCTCGTCGAAGCGGATGTAGGAGCCGTCCGGGCGCCGGCGCTCCTTGCGGGTGCGCACGACGACCGCCTTGACGACGTCGCCCTTCTTCACGCCCGCGCCGGGAAGGGCATCCTTCACCGTCGCGACGATGACGTCGCCGACTCCCGCGTAGCGCCGACCCGAGCCGCCGAGCACCCGGATGCAAAGGATCTCCTTGGCACCCGTGTTGTCGGCGACCTTGAGTCGCGACTCCTGCTGGATCACGTCAACTCCTGTTCGTCACACCGGTTCTCCTCCAGGGCCGGGCCTGGAGGAGCCTGGCGGAACCAATGGGTTTACCTGGCCTCGATCACTTGGCCTTTTCGAGGATCTCCACCACGCGCCAGCGCTTGGTCGCCGACAGCGGGCGGGTCTCCATGAGGCGGACGCGGTCGCCGACGCCGCACGCGTTGGCCTCGTCGTGCGCCTTGTACTTCTTCGTGCGCCGGATCACCTTGTGGTACTTGGGGTGCTTGACGCGGTCCTCGACGGACACGACCACGGTCTTGTCCATCTTGTCGCTGACCACAAGCCCCTCCAGCACCTTGCGGGTGCCGCGCTGCGCCTGCCCAGTCGTGGTTTCAGTCATCGTCGCCCTTGCCCTCCGCGGACTCCGTCTCTTCGGCGACCGTGACGATGCCGAGCTCACGCTCCCGCATCACGGTGTAGATGCGGGCGATCTCACGCTTGACGGTGCGCAGCCGCCCGTGGCTCTCCAGCTGGCCGGTGGCCGCCTGGAAGCGGAGGTTGAAGAGCTCCTCCTTGGCCTCCTTGAGCTTCTTGACCAGCTCATCCTGGGGCTCTGCGCGCAGCTCTTCGGCGGTAAGACCCTTGGCCATCAGCCCTCACCGACCTCTCGCTTCACGATCTTGCACTTCATCGGCAGCTTGTGGATGGCGCGCTGCAGCGCCTCCCGGGCCACCTGCTCGTTCGGGTAGGAGATCTCGAACATCACCCGGCCCGGCTTGACGTTGGCCACCCACCACTCGACCGAGCCCTTACCGGAACCCATCCGGGTCTCGGCGGGCTTCTTGGTCAGCGGACGGTCCGGGAAGATGTTGATCCACACCTTGCCGCCACGCCGGATGTGCCGGGTCATGGCGATACGTGCGGCCTCGATCTGCCGGTTGGTGACGTACGACCCCTCGACGGCCTGGATGCCCCACTCGCCGAACGTCACCTTGGTGCCGCCCTTGGCCATCCCCTTGCGCTTGGGGTGGTGCTGCTTGCGGTGCTTCACCTTCCGGGGGATCAGCATGGTCGATCAGCTCCCCTCACCGCTGGGAGCGGACTCGGCGGCCGACGCCGACTGCTCCTGGCTCTGCTGCTGCTTGGGCGCGCGGTCGCCGCCGCCCTGGCCCTGGCCGCCGCCGCGGCCCCGGCCGCCGCGCCCGCGGCGCTCGCCGCGACGCTCCCGGCCGCCGGCCGCCCGCTGCTGGGCGGCCTGCTGCTCGCGCTCAAGGCGGGTCTGCGCGGCCTCGCCCTTGTAGATCCACACCTTGACGCCGATGCGGCCGAACGTCGTACGGGCCTCGTAGAACCCGTAGTCGATGTCGGCGCGCAGCGTGTGCAGCGGCACCTGGCCCTCGCGGTAGAACTCCGACCGCGACATCTCCGCGCCGCCGAGGCGGCCGGAGCACTGCACCTTGATGCCCTTGGCGCCGGACTTCATCGCCGACTGGATCGCCTTGCGCATCGCGCGGCGGAACGCCACCCGGCTGGACAGCTGCTCGGCCACGCCCTGCGCGACCAGCTGCGCGTCCACCTCGGGGTTCTTGACCTCGAGGATGTTCAGCCGCACCTGCTTGCCGGTCAGCTTCTCCAGGTCGCCGCGCAGCCGCTCGGCCTCCGCGCCGCGGCGGCCGATGACGATGCCCGGCCGGGCGGTGTGGATGTTGACCTCGACACGGTCACGGGTCCGCTCGATCTCCACCTTGGAGATGCCCGCCCGGTCCATGCCCTTGTTGAGCATGCGCCGGATCTGGACGTCTTCCTTGACGTAGTCCTTGTAGAGCTTGTCGGCGAACCAGACGCTCTTGTGGTCGGTGGTGACGCCGAGCCGGAACCCGTGCGGGTTGATTTTCTGACCCACTACCGGGCCCTCCTCTGCTTCCTGCCGCCGCCCGCCGAAGCCTCCTCGCGCGACTCCAGCACCACGGTGATGTGGCTCGTGCGCTTGTTGATGCGGTAAGCCCGGCCCTGGGCGCGGGGCCGGAACCGCTTCAGCGTCGGCCCCTCGTCCACCCACGCGCGGCTCACGACCAACGTGTCGGTGTCGAGCTTGAAGTTGTGCTCGGCGTTGGCGATGGCGCTCGCCAGCACCTTGCCCACCGGCTCACTCGCAGCCTGGGGGGCGAACCGCAGCACCGCCTGAGCCTCCGTGGCCGGCAGGCCGCGGATGAGGTCCACCACGCGGCGGGCCTTCCTGGGCGTGACGCGGATGTACCGCGCCTGGGCCCTGGCTTCCATCGCTAGTTCCTCTCCGTGTTGCGATCCTCGCCCGCCGCGACGGGCGAGACCCTCTGCCTGCTCAGCCGCGACGGCTGCGGCGGTCTTCCTTGACGTGGCTGCGGAACGTGCGCGTCGGCGCGAACTCGCCGAGCTTGTGCCCCACCATGGCCTCGGTGATGAACACCGGGACGTGCTTGCGGCCGTCGTGCACCGCGATCGTGTGCCCGATCATCTCGGGAATGATCATGGAGCGCCGCGACCACGTCTTGATGACGTTCTTGGTCCCCTTCTCGTTCTGCTCCTCCACCTTCTTCAGAAGGTGGTCGTCCACGAAGGGGCCCTTCTTAAGGCTACGTGGCATGACGAGCGACTCCTACCGCTTCTTCTTCGTGCGCCGACGGACGATCAGCCGGTCGCTGGGCTTGTTGGCCCGGCGGGTGCGGCCTTCCTTCTTGCCCTTGGGGTTGACCGGGTGCCGACCGCCGGAGGTCTTGCCCTCACCACCACCGTGCGGGTGGTCGATCGGGTTCATGGCCACACCGCGGACGGTCGGGCGCCGGCCCTTCCAGCGCATGCGGCCCGCCTTGCCCCAGTTGATGTTGGACTGCTCGGCGTTGCCGACCTCGCCCACGGTGGCGCGGCAGCGCACGTCCACCATCCGCATCTCACCGGAGGGCATGCGCAGCGTGGCGTACTTGCCCTCCTTGGCCAGCAGCTGCACGCCCGCGCCCGCACTGCGGGCGATCTTGGCGCCGCCGCCCGGCCGCAGCTCGATGGCGTGGATGACGGTACCGGTCGGAATGTTGCGCAGCGGCAGGCAGTTGCCCGGCTTGATGTCGGCGTTCGGGCCGTTCTCGACCCGGTCGCCCTGCTTGAGCCCGTGCGGGGCGAGGATGTAGCGCTTCTCGCCGTCCACGTAGTGCAGCAGCGCGATGCGGGCGGTGCGGTTCGGGTCGTACTCGATGTGCGCGACCTTCGCCGGGATGCCGTCCTTGTCGTCCCGCCGGAAGTCGATGATCCGGTAGGCGCGCTTGTGCCCACCGCCCTGGTGCCGCGTGGTGATGCGACCGTGGTTGTTGCGCCCGCCCTTCTTCGGCAGCGGGCGCAGCAGCGACTTCTCCGGCTCGGTGCGCGTGATCTCGACGAAGTCGGACACGCTCGCACCGCGACGGCCGGGCGTCGTCGGCTTGTACTTACGGATGCCCATCTTTTTCGTTCATCCCTTGTCTGCTCCGGCGATCCCGGCCGTCAGGCCGGGGTCCCGAAGATGTCGATCCGGTCGCCCTCGGCGAGGCTGACGATGGCGCGCTTGGTGTCCTTGCGCTTGCCCCAGCCGTACCGCGTGCGCTTGCGCTTGCCCGGCCGGTTGAGGGTGTTCACGTTCGTCACCTTGACGTTGAACACCTCCTCCACGGCCTGCTTGATCTGCGTCTTGTTGGCGTCCGGGCGGACGATGAAGGTGTACTTGTTCTCGTCCAGCAGCCCGTAGCTCTTCTCCGAGACGACCGGCGCGATGATGATGTCGCGAGGGTCAGCGATCTTGTTCATTCGGCCACCGCCTCCGAAGCACGGGACTTCTTGGTAGCGCGCGCGATGAACTCGTCGTAGGCGGCCTTCGTGAAGACCACGTCGTCGTTCACCATCACGTCGTAGGTGTTGAGCTGGTCGGACACCAGCAGGTGGACGCTGGGCTCGTTGCGCAGGCTCTTCCAGGTGACCTCGTCCTCGCGGTCCAGGACCACCAGCACCCGCCGCGCATCGGTCACGCCGCGCAGCGCGGCCAGCGCCGTCTTGGTCTTGGGCGTGTCGCCCTCGATCAGGTGGTCGACCACGTGGACCCGGCCGTGGCGGGCCCGGTCCGACAGGGCGCCGCGCAGCGCGGCGGCCTTCATCTTCTTCGGCGTCCGCTGGGTGTAGTCGCGGGGCTGCGGCCCGTGGACGGTGCCGCCGCCGGCGAACTGCGGCGCGCGGGTCGAGCCCTGACGGGCCCGGCCGGTGCCCTTCTGCCGGTACGGCTTCTTGCCGCCGCCGCGCACGTCCCCGCGGGTCTTCGTGGCGTGGGTGCCCTGCCGCGCCGCGGCCTGCTGCGCCACCACGACCTGGTGGATCAGCGGCACGCTGGTCTTGGCGTCGAAGATCTCGGCAGGCAGGTCGACATCCAGCTTGCTGGTCACTTGCCCGCTCCCTTCACTGCGTTGCGAACCATGACCAGCCCGCCGTTCGGGCCGGGAACCGCGCCCTTGATGAGCAGCAGGTTCTTCTCCGGGTCGATGGCGTGGATGGTCAGGTTCTGCACGGTGGTCCGGGCGTTGCCGTGCCGCCCCGCCATGCGGAGGCCCTTGAAGACGCGACCGGGGGTCGCACAGCCGCCGATCGAGCCCGGCGAACGGTGCTTGCGCTGGGTGCCGTGCGAGGCGCCGAGGCCGCCGAAGCCGTGGCGCTTCATCACACCAGCGGTGCCCTTGCCCTTGCTGGTGCCGGTGACGTCGACCTTCTGCCCGGCCTCGAAGACCGTAACGGTGATCTCCTGGCCGAGTTCGTACTCGGAGGCGTCATCGGTCCGGATCTCGGCCAGGTAGCGGCGCGGGGTGACACCGGCCTTCTCGAAGTGGCCCGTGCGCGGCTTGTTCACCTTGCGCGGGTCGATCTGGCCGTACCCGAGCTGCACGGCGCTGTAGCCGTCGCGGTCCTGGGTGCGGATCTGGGTGACGACGCACGGCCCGGCCTGGACGACGGTCACCGGAACGATCCGGCCCTCATCGTCGAAGACCTGGGTCATGCCGAGCTTCTCGCCCAGGACGCCCTTCCTGTTCCTACTCATCTTCGGTGCGTCCCTCAGAGCTTGATCTCGATGTCAACGCCGGCCGGAAGGTCGAGCCGCATGAGCGAGTCGACCGTCTTGGGCGTGGGATCGATGATGTCGATCAGCCGCTTGTGCGTGCGCATCTCGAAGTGCTCGCGCGAGTCCTTGTACTTGTGCGGCGAGCGGATGACGCAGTACACGTTCTTCTCGGTCGGCAGCGGCACCGGGCCCGCGACCTTGGCGCCCGTCCGCGTCACCGTCTCAACGATCTTCTTCGCGGAGGTGTCGATGACCTCGTGGTCGTAGGCCTTGAGCCGGATGCGGATCTTCTGTCCCGCCATGGTGGCCTCGGTGTCCTTTGCTGGTAGTGCCGCTGGGTGTTCGATCGCGACGCGGCGGCCCGGCCAGTGGTTCTGGCGGCCGGGCCGCCGCGTCGACGAGAGGTGTTACTTGATGACCTTGGTGACGCGACCCGCGCCCACGGTCCGGCCACCCTCACGGATGGCGAACTTCAGGCCCTCCTCCATGGCGACGGGCTGGATCAGCTCGACGCGCATCTCGGTGTTGTCGCCCGGCATGACCATCTCGGTGCCCTCGGGCAGGTTGACGACGCCGGTCACGTCCGTGGTCCGGAAGTAGAACTGCGGACGGTAGTTGTTGAAGAACGGCGTGTGCCGGCCACCCTCGTCCTTGGACAGGATGTAGACCTGCGCCTCGAACTCGGTGTGCGGGGTGTTGGTGCCCGGCTTGATGACACACTGGCCGCGCTCCACCTCCTCGCGCTTGACACCGCGCAGCAGGAGGCCGACGTTGTCGCCCGCCTGGCCCTGGTCGAGGAGCTTGCGGAACATCTCGACGCCGGTGACGGTCGTCTTGAGCGACTCCTCCTTGATGCCGATGATCTCGACTTCCTCGTTGACGTTGATCACGCCACGCTCGATGCGGCCGGTCACCACGGTGCCGCGGCCGGTGATCGAGAAGACGTCCTCGATCGGCATCAGGAACGGCTTGTCGGTGTCGCGCTGCGGCTCGGGGACGTTCTCGTCCACGGCCTTCATGAGCTCCTTGATGGACTCGGCCCACTTGGCGTCGCCCTGCAGGGCCTGGAAGGCCGAGACGCGGACGACCGGAACCTCGTCGCCGGGGAACTCGTACTCGCTGAGCAGCTCGCGGACCTCGAGCTCGACCAGCTCCAGGATCTCCTCGTCGTCGACCATGTCGCACTTGTTCAGGGCGACGACGATGTAGGGCACGCCGACCTGGCGGGCCAGCAGCACGTGCTCCTTGGTCTGCGGCATCGGGCCGTCGGTGGCGGCCACGACCAGGATCGCGCCGTCCATCTGGGCGGCACCGGTGATCATGTTCTTGATGTAGTCCGCGTGACCCGGGCAGTCCACGTGCGCGTAGTGCCGAGCCTCGGTCTGGTACTCGACGTGCGCGATGGAGATGGTGATACCGCGCTCGCGCTCCTCGGGGGCCTTGTCGATGTCCTCGAAGGGCGTGAACGGGTTGAGGTCGGGGTACTCGTCGTGCAGCACCTTGGTGATCGCCGCGGTAAGGGTGGTCTTACCGTGGTCGATGTGCCCGATGGTGCCGATGTTTACGTGCGGCTTGGTCCGCTCGAACTTGGCCTTCGCCACTGGTTGCTCCTTGTTGCGATCGTCGGCCGGCTGGACCGGCCGCCTGATGCTGCTGGCTGGTGACCTCGGGCTCGGGTGCTACTCGCCCCGCGCCTTGGCGATGATCTCCTGCGCGACGTTGCTGGGCACCTCCGCGTAGGAGTCGAACTGCATCGTGAAGACCGCCCGGCCCTGGGTCTTGCTGCGCAGGTCGCCCACGTAGCCGAACATCTCCGAGAGGGGCACGAGCGCCTTGACGACCCGCATCCCCGCGCGCTCGTCCATGGCCTGGACCTGACCGCGCCGGCTGTTGAGGTCACCGATGACATCGCCCATGTTGTCCTCGGGGGTGGTGACCTCGACCGCCATCAGCGGCTCCAGCAGCGTCGGCGCCGCCCTGCGGGCGGCCTCCTTGAACGCCATGGAACCGGCGACCTTGAAGGCCATCTCCGAGGAGTCGACCTCGTGGTAGGCGCCGTCCTGGAGGGTGACCTTCACACCCACCATCGGGTAACCGGCGAGCACACCGAACTCGGCCGCCTCCTGGCAGCCGGCGTCCACCGACGGGATGTACTCCCGCGGGATGCGCCCACCGGTGACCTTGTTCTCGAACTCGTAGCCGTCGTTGCCCTCGCCCAGCGGCTCCAGGTCGATGATCACGCGGCCGAACTGGCCCGAGCCACCCGTCTGCTTCTTGTGGGTGTACTCGACCTTCTCCACCTTCTTGGTGATCGTCTCCCGGTAGGCCACCTGCGGCTTGCCGACGTTGGCGTCGACCTTGAACTCCCGCTTCATGCGGTCGACCAGGATCTCCAGGTGCAGCTCGCCCATGCCGGAGATCACCGTCTGGCCGGTGTCCTCGTCGGTGCGGACCTGGAAGGACGGGTCCTCCTCGGCCAGCCGCTGGATCGCCGTGGACAGCTTCTGCTGGTCGGCCTTGGTCTTCGGCTCGATCGCCACGTGGATGACCGGAGCCGGGAAGGTCATCGACTCCAGGACGATCGGGTCCTTGTCGTCGCACAGCGTCTCGCCGGTGGTGGTCTGCTTGAGACCCATCACCGCGACGATGTCGCCGGCGCCGACCCGGTCGATCTCCTCACGCTTGTTGGCGTGCATCCGGTAGATCTTGCCGATCCGCTCCCTGCGCTCCTTGACGGAGTTCAGGACCTGGGAGCCGGACTCCAGGACGCCCGAGTAGACGCGGATGAAGGTCAGCTTGCCCAGGTGCGGGTCGGACACGATCTTGAAGGCCAGCGCGGAGAAGGGCTCCTCCTCGCTGGGCTTGCGGGCCAGCGTGGTCTCCTCGTCGCGAACCGCGTGCCCCTCGATGGCCTCCACGTCCAGCGGCGAGGGCAGGTAGCGGACGATCGCGTCCAGCAGCGGCTGCACGCCCTTGTTCTTGAACGCCGTGCCGCACAGCACCGGGGTCACGTTGCCCGCGATGGTGGCGCGCCGGATCGCCGGGTAGAGCTGCTCCACGGTGGGCTCGGTGCCCTCCAGGTACAGCTCCATGATCTCGTCGTCGTTCTCGGCGAGGGTCTCGATCAGCTTGTCGTGCCACTCGCGGGCGATCTCGACGTGGGTGTCGGGGATGTCCACGACGTCGTACATCTCGCCGAGCTTGGCCTCCTCGTTCCACAGGAGGGCCTTCATCGTGACCAGGTCGACGACGCCCCGGAAGTCGGCCTCGGCGCCGATCGGCAGCTGCATGGCCAGCGGGGTGGCCTGCAGCCGGTCACGGATCATGTCGACGCAGCGGTGGAACTCGGCGCCGACCCGGTCGAGCTTGTTGACGAAGCAGATCCGCGGGACGCCGTAGCGGTCGGCCTGACGCCAGACGGTCTCCGACTGCGGCTCGACGCCGGCCACACCGTCGAACACCGCGACCGCGCCGTCCAGGACCCGCAGCGACCGCTCGACCTCGATGGTGAAGTCGACGTGGCCCGGCGTGTCGATGATGTTGATGGTGTGCTTGACGTCGTCGACCGGCCAGGTGCAGGTGGTCGCGGCGGAGGTGATGGTGATCCCCCGCTCCTGCTCCTGCTCCATGTAGTCCATGGTGGCGGCGCCGTCGTGGACCTCGCCGATCTTGTAGCTGATGCCCGTGTAGTACAGGATCCGCTCGGTCGTCGTGGTCTTGCCCGCGTCGATATGGGCCATGATCCCGATGTTGCGGACCTTGGCCAGGTCTACACCGGTCTTGGTAGCCACTGTCGTCCTCGCGTAAGTCGTAGTGGGTCGGTGACCGCGGTCACCAGCGGTAGTGGGCGAACGCCTTGTTGGACTCCGCCATCTTGTGCGTGTCCTCGCGCTTCTTCACCGAGGCGCCGAGTCCGTTGCTCGCGTCCAGCAGCTCGTTCATCAGCCGCTCGGTCATGGTCTTCTCGCGGCGCTGCCGGGCGTACTGCACCAGCCAGCGCAGCGCCAGCGTGGTGCTGCGGGCCGGCCGCACCTCCACCGGGACCTGGTAGGTCGCGCCACCGACGCGACGGCTCTTGACCTCGATGGTCGGCTTGACGTTGTCGAGGGCGCGCTTGAGCGTGACGACAGGGTCGTTGCCGGTCTTCTCGCGGCAGCCCTCCAGGGCGTCGTAGACGATGCGCTGCGCCAGCGAGCGCTTGCCGTCCAGGAGCACCTTGTTGATGAGCGCGGTGACCAGCGGCGAGTTGTACACCGGGTCGGCGATGAGCTGGCGCTTGCCAGCAGGGCCCTTGCGCGGCATCAGCTCTTCTCCTTCTTCGCGCCGTAGCGGCTGCGCGCCTGCTTGCGGTTCCGCACGCCCTGGGTGTCCAGCGAACCGCGGATGATCTTGTAACGAACGCCCGGGAGGTCCTTCACACGACCGCCGCGCACGAGCACGATGGAGTGCTCCTGCAGGTTGTGGCCGACCCCGGGGATGTAGGCGGTCACCTCGATCCCGCTGGTCAGCCGGACACGAGCGACCTTGCGAAGCGCGGAGTTCGGCTTCTTGGGCGTCGTGGTGTAGACGCGCGTGCAGACACCCCGGCGCTGCGGGCTGCCCTTCAGCGCGGGCGTCTTGTTCTTGGTCACCTTGTCCTGGCGGCCCTTGCGGACCAGCTGCTGGATCGTGGGCACCGCGTCTCCGTCTTCCTCGTACCGAGCCGGTATGTGTTCGTTCTGGGGTGGATTCCGCTCGCACGGAACCCGTCATCACCACCTCTGACGAGGCTGTGACCTGCCGGTTTCCCGACCTCTCCGACCCACGCGGTCGGGCGTGTCGCACTCTGCTTGGCCACACACGACCGCCCGGCCCCAGGGGGCCGAAACAAGCCGGGGAGTGTTTCGCGGCGCCGGCCCTGGCACCTGGGCCTTGCCGGTGCGCACGCGGATCGGCCCGCACACCGGCGGGCGCGAAGCAAGAGACTACCCAGCCCCGCGCCAAAGTGCAAAGCGAGTTCCGCACTATCGCGCCGGCCCCCTCCGGCGCAAGTACCGGGCCGCTGGAACCGGTGTGACGTGCACGGCCGCGCTCGTTATGGGTAACCGCCCGAGCGCGAGTGAAACGCCGGATTGTCACCGAATTTTTGCAGCTTGTTTGTTTCGTCCCCCGGGGCCCGGAATCAGCGCCTTTGCGGGGGAAGCCGTGGAGGCCGCGGCGACCGCGCCGGCATCCCGGCCCCGGTCGCCGCGTCCGCTACATCACGAAGGCGACGATCAGCACGATGAGGATCACCAGGACGGCCACGCCGCCGACGATGTAGAGCGTCTTGCCGCCCTTGCCGCCCTTGTCGTCCGAACCGCCCGCGGCGCCGTAGCCGGGGTAGCCGCCCTGCTGCCGGCCGTACTGCCCCTGCTGCCCGTACTGGGCCGGAGCCTGCTGGCCGTACTGGCCCTGCTGCCCCTGCTGCTGGCCGTAAGCCTGCTGCCCGTACTGCTGTTGCTGCTGCCCCTCCGGCTGCCCGTACGGGTTCTGCTGCTGCCCGCCGTACGGGCCCTGCTGCTGGCCGTACGCGGCCTGCTGGCCGTACTGCTGCTGCTCACCCTGCCCGTAGCCCTGCTGACCGAACTGCCCCTGCTGGGCCTGGCCCTGCCGGCCCCACTGCTGCTGGCCGATGTCCATGCGCGTGGCGCCATCGGTGCCGGCTCCGGCGGGGTTGCTGAAGGCCTGCGTCGACCGCGCGTCCTCACCGCCGGACTGCTCGTGCTGCCCCTGGGCGGCGCCGTACGGCGCGGCCGGGTGCTCCTCGCCCGACGAGGCGGTGCCCGCCCCGGCCTCGGGAGGCGGCACCATCAGGGTGCGGGCGGAGTCGACGCCCTGCTTGTCGTCCTGGGGCGCCCACGGCTCGGGGGTGGACGGCGGCGTCGGGGCCTGCCACGGCTCGCCCTGCGCCTCCGGCTGCCTGCGCTCGGGCCCCGTCGCCACGGGGATGTCGGTGCCGGGCGACCACGCGGTGGTGGCCTGGTCGCCGGCGACGGGCCGGGGCCTGTCGGCCTCGGGCGCGCCGGCCCCCGGACCGGGGACGATCAGGGTGCGCTCGCCGCCCTCGCCGCCCTCGGACTGCTGCTGCGGCTGCTGCTGTTGCTGGGCCTGCTGCTGCTGGTGCTGCTGCACCTGCGGCGGCGGGGAGTAGAGGTCCTGCGCGGGGTTGTACGCCGGCTGCGGCTGGCCGTATTGGGGCTGCCCGTACTGCTGCTGCTCGGGCTGCTGCCCGTAGCCCTGCTGCTGGGCGTACGGCTGCTGCGGATACGGCTGCTGGCCGTAGGGCGGCTGGGGCGGCGCCTGAGGCGGGGTGTACCCGGCCGGCCCCTGGGCCTGCTGCCCGTACGGCGCCTGCTGGTGCTGCTGACCGGGCGCCTGCTGCTGGCCCGGCGCGGCCTGCTGCTGCCCGTACGGCGCCTGCGGCTGCTCCTGCCCCTGCCCGAACTGCTGCAGCGGCTCGACCATGGTCGGCGGCGGAGGCGGGGGCGTACCGCCCTGCTGCGGCTGCTGGGGCTGCGGCTGCTGGGGCTGCGGCTGCTGCGCCGGGGGCTGCTGCCCCTGGTCCTGGGGCGCGGCGTGGCGGCCGCCTCCGGCGGCGCCGCCGAGCTGCGGTGCGCCGAACACCACGGTCCGGTCGCCCATCGGCCGCCCCGGCTGCTGCCCTGCGGACCGCCCGCCCGGCGCCTCGGGCGACTCCTGGTCGCCCGGCGACGGCGGCTGCGGTCCCTGCGTGCCGTCATGCTCGGTCATCGTGGGGGCTCCTTCAGTGCCGTCGTCCCGGACCTCTCCACGCCCGGACCTTTCCGCGCTCCCGGACGTGGCCGTTCGACCCCGCCCGGTCCCTTCCTGCCCCAGCCTGCCCCGATCGGCCGGTCTATCGCAAATCACCAGCACCCGCCGTGGCGCCGGCGTCGCGCACCGCCACCGGACGCGGCGAAAGACGCGGTGAAGACCGCCCCGCCGGAGCCCCGGCGAGACGGCCTTCGCGACAACAGCACCGGAGCACCGCGCCGCGAGCAGACAGCGCCCCGGATTCCGGTCGCGCACCGGAGACTCACGATCCTATCCCCGCCCGCGCCCCACCGATCTCCCCCGCCCCAGTGGCACGCGCCGGAAAAGGCGAAAGGCCGCCCCGATCCGCGATCGGGGCGGCCTCGACACGACCGTGCGGCCGTTACCGGTTGTACTGGCCGAAGTCGTACTCCTCCAGCGGGACGGCCTCGCCGGAGCCCTGCCCGAAGGCGTACTCGGCGCCGTCGTCGTAGGAGCCGACGGAGTACACCGCCGCCTTGGCCTCCTCGGTCGGCTCGACCCGGACGTTGCGGTACTGCGGCATGCCGGTACCGGCCGGGATGAGCTTACCGATGATGACGTTCTCCTTCAGGCCCAGCAGCGGGTCGCTCTTGGCGTGCATGGCCGCCTCGGTGAGGACCCGGGTGGTCTCCTGGAAGGAGGCCGCCGACAGCCACGACTCGGTGGCCAGCGAGGCCTTGGTGATGCCCATGAGGACGGGACGGCCCGCGGCGGGCGTGCCGCCCTCGGCGACCACGTTGCGGTTGGTCTCCTCGAACAGCGGACGCTCCACCAGGTCGCCGGGCAGCAGCTCGGTGTCGCCCGACTCCAGGATGTTCACCCGCTTGAGCATCTGGCGGACGATCACCTCGATGTGCTTGTCGTGGATCGACACACCCTGCGAGCGGTAGACGTCCTGGACCTCCTGCACCAGGTGCAGCTGCACGGCGCGCGGGCCGAGGATGCGCAGCACCTCGTGCGGGTTGACCACACCGGCGATCAGCTTCTGGCCGACCTCGACGTGCTCGCCCTCCTTGACCAGCAGGCGCGAACGCATCGGCACCGGGTAGGCGATCTCGTCGGAGCCGTCGTCGGGGACGATGACGACCTTGCGGGTCTTCTCCGTCTCGTCGATCTTGACCCGGCCGGCGACCTCGCTGATCGGGGCCACGCCCTTGGGCACGCGGGCCTCGAACAGCTCCTGCACACGCGGCAGACCGTGCGTGATGTCCGCACCGGCGACACCACCGGTGTGGAAGGTTCGCATGGTCAGCTGGGTGCCGGGCTCGCCGATGGACTGGGCGGCGATGATGCCGACGGCCTCGCCGACGTCCACCCGGTTGCCGGTGGCCAGGCTGCGGCCGTAGCAGGCGGCGCACACGCCGATCTTGGCCTCGCAGACCAGGGCGCTGCGGGTGCGCACCTCCTCCACGCCGGCCTCGATCAGCCGGGTCAGCACCGCGTCCGACAGGTCGGTGCCGGCCTGCACGATCACCGTGCCGTCGACCTCGATGTCCTCGGCGATGGTCCGGCCGATCAGGCTGGTCTCGGCGTTGGCCGGCTTGACCAGGTTGCCCGCGGCGTCCCGCTCGGCCACCCGGAACGGGATGGTGCGGTCGGTGCCGCAGTCCTCCTCGCGGACGATGACGTCCTGCGCCACGTCCACCAGACGCCGGGTCAGGTAACCCGAGTCGGCGGTGCGCAGCGCGGTGTCGGCCAGCCCCTTGCGGGTGCCGTGGGTGGAGATGAAGAACTCCACCACCGACAGGCCCTCGCGGTAGGACGACTTGATCGGCCGCGGGATGGTCTCGCCCTTGGGGTTGGAGACCAGGCCGCGCATGCCGGCGATCTGGCGCAGCTGCAGCGGGTTGCCCCGGGCACCCGACTGGATCATCATCCAGACCGGGTTGGTCTTGGGGAACGCCGCCTCCATGTCGGCGGCCACGTCCGCGGTCGCCTTGTTCCAGATCTCGATGAGCTCCTGCCGGCGCTCGTCGTCGGTGATCAGGCCGCGGTTGAACTCCCGCTGCACCTTGTCGGCGCGCTGTTCGTAGGTGACCAGGATCTCCTGCTTGTTCGGCGGGACCACCACGTCCTCGATCGCGATGGTCGTGCCGGACCGGGTCGCCCAGTGGAAGCCGGTGCTCTTCAGCTCGTCCAGCGCCGCCGCCACCTCGACCTTGGGGTAGTTCTCGGCCAGCTGGTTGACGATCGCCGACAGCTGCTTCTTGCCGACCTCGTAGTTGACGAACGGGAAGTCGTTCGGCAGCGTCTCGTTGAACAGGCAGCGGCCGAGCGTGGTCTCCAGCCGGTACGGCCGACCCGGCTCGTAGCCCTCGGGCGCCTGCCAGCCGCGCGGCGGCGGGACGTCCTTGAGCCGCACCGAGATCATCGCCTGCAGGTCCAGCTCACCGCGGTCGTAGGCCATGATCGCCTCGGCGACCGAGGAGAACGCGCGGCCCTCGCCGAGTGCGCCCTCGGCCTCGGTGGTCAGCCAGTACAGCCCGATGACCATGTCCTGGGTGGGCATGGTGACCGGCTTGCCGTCCGACGGCTTGAGGATGTTGTTGGTGGACAGCATCAGGATCCGCGCCTCGGCCTGCGCCTCGGCCGACAGCGGCAGGTGCACCGCCATCTGGTCGCCGTCGAAGTCGGCGTTGAACGCGGTGCAGACCAGCGGGTGGATCTGGATCGCCTTGCCCTCCACCAGCTGCGGCTCGAACGCCTGGATGCCCAGGCGGTGCAGGGTGGGCGCGCGGTTGAGCAGCACCGGGTGCTCGGTGATGACCTCTTCCAGCACGTCCCACACCACCGGGCGGGCGCGCTCGACCATCCGCTTGGCGGACTTGATGTTCTGCGCGTGGTTCAGGTCGACCAGGCGCTTCATCACGAACGGCTTGAACAGCTCCAGCGCCATCTGCTTGGGCAGGCCGCACTGGTGCAGCTTGAGCTGCGGGCCGACCACGATGACCGAACGGCCGGAGTAGTCGACGCGCTTGCCCAGCAGGTTCTGGCGGAACCGGCCCTGCTTGCCCTTGAGCATGTCCGACAGCGACTTGAGCGGACGGTTGCCCGGCCCGGTGACCGGGCGGCCGCGGCGGCCGTTGTCGAACAGCGCGTCGACGGCCTCCTGCAGCATCCGCTTCTCGTTGTTGACGATGATCTCGGGCGCGCCCAGGTCGAGCAGCCGCTTGAGCCGGTTGTTCCGGTTGATGACGCGCCGGTACAGGTCGTTCAGGTCGGACGTGGCGAACCGGCCGCCGTCCAGCTGGACCATCGGACGCAGGTCCGGCGGGATCACCGGGATGCAGTCCAGCACCATGCCCAGCGGGCTGTTGCGGGTGTTGAGGAACGCCGAGACGACCTTCAGCCGCTTGAGCGCGCGGGCCTTCTTCTGGCCCTTGCCGGTGCGGATGGTCTCGCGCAGCTTCTCGGCCTCGGCCTCCAGGTCGAAGTTCTGCAGCCGCGCCTGGATGGCCGCGGCGCCCATGCCGCCCTCGAAGTACTTGCCGAAGCGGTCGCGCATCTCGCGGTAGAGCAGCTCGTCGCCCTCGAGGTCCTGGACCTTGAGGTTCTTGAACCTCGTCCAGACCTCCTCCAGGCGGTCCAGCTCGCGCTGCGCCCGGTCGCGCAGCTGCTTCATCTCCCGCTCGGCGCTGTCGCGCAGCTTGCGCTTCTGGTCGGCCTTGGCCCCGGCCTCCTCCAGCTCCGCCAGGTCGGCCTCCAGCTTCTGCTGGCGGGCCTCGATCTGGGCGTCGCGGGCCTGCTCGATCTGCTGGCGCTCCACCGAGATGTGCGCCTCCAGCGTGGGCAGGTCGCGCTCGCGGCGCTCGGTGTCCACGCTGGTGATCATGTACGCGGCGAAGTAGATGATCTTCTCGAGGTCCTTGGGGGCCAGGTCCAGCAGGTAGCCCAGCCGCGATGGGACGCCCTTGAAGTACCAGATGTGGGTGACCGGCGCGGCCAGCTCGATGTGGCCCATCCGCTCGCGCCGCACCTTGGCGCGGGTCACCTCGACGCCGCAGCGCTCACAGATGATGCCCTTGAACCGGACGCGCTTGTACTTGCCGCAGTAGCACTCCCAGTCCCGGGTCGGGCCGAAGATCTTCTCGCAGAAGAGCCCGTCCTTCTCCGGCTTGAGGGTCCGGTAGTTGATCGTCTCCGGCTTCTTCACCTCGCCGTGGGACCACTGGCGGATGTCGTCGGCGGTCGCCAGACCGATGCGAAGCTCGTCGAAGAAGTTGACGTCAAGCAACAGTTTTCCCCTTGAGTTGATCAGACCTCTTCGACACTGCTCGGCTCACGCCGGGACAGGTCGATGCCGAGCTCCTCCGCGGCGCGGAAGACGTCCTCGTCGGTGTCGCGCATCTCGATGGACATGCCGTCGCTGGACAGCACCTCGACGTTGAGGCACAACGACTGCATCTCCTTGATGAGCACCTTGAAGGACTCGGGAATGCCGGGCTCGGGGATGTTCTCGCCCTTGACGATGGCCTCGTAGACCTTGACCCGGCCGAGGACGTCGTCGGACTTGATGGTCAGCAGCTCCTGCAGGGCGTAGGCGGCGCCGTACGCCTCCAGCGCCCACACCTCCATCTCACCGAAGCGCTGGCCGCCGAACTGCGCCTTACCGCCCAGCGGCTGCTGCGTGATCATGGAGTAGGGGCCGGTCGAGCGAGCGTGGATCTTGTCATCGACCAGGTGGAGCAGCTTGAGGATGTAGATGTAGCCGACCGAGATAGGGTCCTTGTACGGCTCGCCGGTGCGGCCGTCGAACAGCCGCGCCTTGCCGCCCGGCCCGACCAGGCGCATGCCGTCCCGGTTGGGCAGGGTGCTCTCGATCAGCCCGGTGACGTCGTCCTCGCGGGCGCCGTCGAACACCGGCGTGGCGGTCTTGGTCCACGGCGGCGCCTCCGCGGCGCCGAGCGCGCGCAGCGTCCGCTTCCACTCGGCGTCGTCGCCCTCGATCTTCCACCCCTGGCTGGCGACCCAGCCCAGGTGGGTCTCCAGCACCTGGCCGACGTTCATCCGGCCGGGCACGCCCAGCGGGTTGAGGATGATGTCGACCGGGGTGCCGTCCTCCAGGAACGGCATGTCCTCGACCGGCAGCACCTTGGAGATGACGCCCTTGTTGCCGTGCCGGCCGGCCAGCTTGTCCCCGTCGGTGATCTTGCGCTTCTGCGCGACGTACACCCGGACCAGCTCGTTGACGCCCGGGGGCAGCTCGTCGCCCTCCTCGCGGGAGAACACCCGGACGCCGATGACCTTGCCCTGCTCGCCGTGCGGCACCTTCAGCGAGGTGTCGCGGACCTCGCGGGCCTTCTCACCGAAGATGGCGCGCAGCAGCCGCTCCTCGGGGGTCAGCTCGGTCTCGCCCTTCGGGGTGACCTTGCCGACCAGGATGTCGCCGGGGACGACGTCGGCGCCGATGCGGATGATGCCGCGCTCGTCGAGGTCGGCCAGCACCTCCTCGGAGACGTTCGGGATGTCCCGGGTGATCTCCTCGGGGCCCAGCTTGGTGTCGCGGGCGTCGACCTCGTGCTCCTCGATGTGGATCGAGCTGAGCACGTCGTCCTGCACCAGGCGCTGGGACAGGATGATCGCGTCCTCGTAGTTGTGCCCCTCCCAGGGCATGAACGCCACCAGCAGGTTCTTGCCGAGCGCCATCTCGCCGTTGTCGGTGCACGGACCGTCGGCGATGACCTGCCCGACCTCGACCCGCTGCCCCTCGTCCACGATGGGCTTCTGGTTGAAGCAGGTGCCCTGGTTGGACCGCTTGAACTTGGCGATCCGGTAGGTGGTGCGGGTGCCGTCGTCGTTCATGACGGTGACGTAGTCGGCGGAGACCTCCTCCACCACGCCGGCCTTCTCGGCCAGGATCACGTCGCCGGCGTCGGTCGCGGCGCGGTACTCCATGCCGGTGCCGACCAGCGGCGCCTCGCTGCGCAGCAGCGGCACCGCCTGGCGCTGCATGTTGGAGCCCATCAGCGCCCGGTTGGCGTCGTCGTGCTCCAGGAACGGGATCATGGCGGTGGCCACGGAGGTCATCTGCCGCGCCGACACGTCGATGTACTGGACCTCGCCCGGCGGCACCAGCTCGACCTCGCCGCCCTTCTTGCGGACCAGGACGCGGTCCTCGGCGAAGCGGCCGTCCTCGGTCATCGGCGAGTTGGCCTGCGCGATGACGTAGCGGTCCTCTTCGTCGGCGGTCAGGTAGTCGATCTCGTCGGTGACCCGGCCGTCGACCACCCGGCGATACGGGGTCTCGACGAAGCCGAACGGGTTGACCCGGCCGAAGGCGGCCAGCGAGCCGATCAGGCCGATGTTCGGGCCTTCCGGCGTCTCGATCGGGCACATGCGGCCGTAGTGCGACGGGTGGACGTCGCGGACCTCCATGCCCGCGCGCTCACGGGACAGACCGCCCGGCCCCAGCGCGTTCAGGCGCCGCTTGTGGGTCAGCCCGGCCAGCGGGTTGGTCTGGTCCATGAACTGCGACAGCTGGCTGGTGCCGAAGAACTCCTTGATGGAGGCGACGACCGGCCGGATGTTGATCAGCGTCTGCGGCGTGATCGCCTCGACGTCCTGGGTGGTCATCCGCTCGCGGACGACCCGCTCCATGCGGGCCAGGCCCAGCCGGACCTGGTTCTGGATCAGCTCGCCGACGGTGCGCAGGCGGCGGTTGCCGAAGTGGTCGATGTCGTCGACCTCGATCGGCACCGGCACCACGCCGACGGTGGCCTCCTCCTCGCCGGCGTGCAGCCGGACGAGGTACTCGATGGTGGCCACGATGTCGTCCTCGGTCAGGGTCCCGGTGTTCATGTCCAGGTCCAGACCGAGCTTCTTGTTCACCTTGTAGCGGCCGACCTTGGCCAGGTCGTAGCGCTTGGGGTTGAAGTACAGGTTCTCCAGCAGGGTCTGCGCCGACTCTTTGGTCGGCGGCTCGCCCGGCCGCAGCTTGCGGTAGATGTCCAGCAGCGCGTCGTCCTGGCCGGAGGTGTGGTCCTTCTCCAGGGTGACGTTGATCGACTCGTAGCCGCCGAACCGCTCGCGGATGCGGGCCTCGTCCCAGCCCAGCGCCTTGAGCAGCACGGTCACCGGCTGCTTGCGCTTGCGGTCGATGCGCACGCCCACGTTGTCGCGCTTGTCGATTTCGAACTCCAGCCAGGCGCCGCGGCTGGGGATGACCTTGCACCCGTAGATGTCCTTGTCGGACGCCTTGTCCAGGGCGCGGTCGAAGTACACGCCGGGCGAGCGGACCAGCTGGGAGACCACCACCCGCTCGGTGCCGTTGATGATGAAGGTGCCCTTGGGGGTCATGAGCGGGAAGTCGCCCATGAACACCGTCTGGCTCTTGATCTCACCGGTGGTGTTGTTGATGAACTCCGCCGTGACGAACATCGGGGCGGAGTAGGTCATGTCCTTGTCCTTGCACTCCTCGACGGAGTACTTGGGCGGCTCGAAGCGGTGGTCCCGGAACGACAGCGACATGGTCCCGGAGAAGTCCTCGATGGGACTGATCTCCTCGAAGATCTCCTCAAGGCCCGACTGCGTCGGGACACTCTTACTACCGGCCTTCTGGGCCGCCTCGACCCGGGCCTTCCACCTCTCGTTGCCCAGCAGCCAGTCAAACGATTGGGTCTGCAGCGCGAGGAGGTCCGGGACTTCGAGCGGCTCCTTGATGCGCGCGAAGGAGACGCGGTGCGGACCGGTTGCGGTATTCGAGGCGTTGCGCGAGGCTGCCAAGAGTGGTCCTTCCGAGGGCTCGCGGCGTAACAGATGACGCGCACGCCAGACGATCCAGGTGCTGGACACCCCGGTGCAGCGCCCGCAAAGCGGGACATGACGGGGATGTTCAGCACATGGATAGTCAGAGGGCAGCGCAAAGGGGCAGTGTAGCCGACCACTACACCGCATGCAAGTCTAGCGCCGCTGTATGCATCACAACTGCCATGGAGCATCGCTCCTCAGCGGCCCCGAGTCAAGAGCGGACTTGGACTTTTCGGGCTCTGACCTGCAGTGAGGAAGGCCATAGTTTAGGATTCGGCCCCCTACCCGCCGGTAGCCCGGGGGCGTCCGCGCCCCGCCGGGTCCCAATCGGCGATCCAGGAAACCACCGAGCCCGGCCAAGAGCAAACTCGCGCCCGGCGGAGGCGGGCGCGAGAGGGGTGCGCGGCGGGATGGCGCGGCCGGACGCACCGTCCGGCCGCGCGCGGGGCCGGGGTCAGAGCATCTGCAGCTCGGAGACCAGCCAGCGGTCGCCGATCTTGCGCATGACCAGGCGCATCGAGAACTGGCTCGGTGTGCGCTGGCCGCTGCTCTCCTTGGCGGTCTGCTGGTTGAGGAACACCAGCGCGACGGCCCGGTCGCCGTCGACGCTCTCCACGGCCGTCTTGACCGCGGTGCCCTCGACCACCGCCTGCTGCTGGGTGGCCGACGTCCGCACCGTGCCGGTCAGCCGCTGGAACTCGGTCTTGAACGCGCCGGTGGTCTGCTCGGTGGCGCGCTTCAGGTCGGCGTCGATCGTGCGGTAGTCGTACGACGACAGGTCTTCGGCGGCCCGGGACGCGGCGAACTTCACCTGGTCGGCGGCCGCCTCCTGATCATCGGCCCGGTTCACGGCCGGCACCAGCCACACCAGGCCCGCCACGAGCGCCACGTTGACGACGATCAGGACATACCCGGGCACACCTGCGGACGCCACAGACCGGAAGAACCGCCGCACCCGTCCGGGGGCGCGCTTCTCCTCGGCGCCCTCCTCGTCGCCGTCGGCCTCGGCCTGCTCGGCGTCGTCGTCCTGCTCGGCGTCGTCGTCCTGCTCGGCGTCGGTCTCGGTCTCCGCCGCCGTCGTCGCCGTCGTCTCGGTCTTGGTGAGGGCGGGCTCGTCGTCCCCGGCTTCCTCGTCCTCGGTTTCCTCGTCGCCGGTTTCCGTGTCGCCGGCCTCTTCGTCGCCCGCCTCGGACGCGCCGGGGTCCCGCGGCCCGCTCTTGTCCGCCTCCCCGGCGCTGTCGGCGTCCCCAGGGGCCTTGGAGGCGTCGCCGCCGTCTTCGGAGCCGCCCTTGTTCTCGGACGCCTCAGCGGGCTTTTCCGGCTTATCGGACGTCTCGGAGCCGCCCTCGGCCTCCGGGGCCTCAGGGGCCTCCCCGTCCTCGGCCTTGGAGCCGGACTCGGGCCTGCTCTTGCTCCGCGCCCTGGACTCGGACTCAGGCCCGGTCTCGGCCTCCGCCTGCTCGGCCTCCGCCTCGGCCGCCTCGCGGGCCGCGCGCTCGGCGGCCTCGGCGGCCTCGCGGGCCTTGCGCGCCGCCTCCTCGGCGCGCCGCCGCGCCTTCTCCGCCTTCTTGGCCTTCTCGGCGGCGTCGCGCTTCCTGCGTCCGAGCATCGTCATGGGACAATCCCGAAGTTCGAGACGAGCCAGCGCCCGTCGGTACGGGTCAGATCCATCGAGTAGCGGTAGTACCGGGGCGCGCCCTGCGGCACCTTCGGGCTGGTGGTGGTCGAGGTGATCGACACGATGACCTCGGCGGAGTCGCCGTCCATCGACACCACGCCGGCGCGCACCTGCTGCACCTGGGACATCGACTGGTTCTTGGTGGCGACGTCGGCGACGGTCTTGGCCTGGGTGGCCCACTGGTTGCGAATGTCGCCGGTCAGCCCCGCCAGCACCCGGTCGATGCCCTTCTGGATGTTGCGGTAGTCGAGGCTGGACAGGTTGACGGCGGTCTGCCGGGCGGCCTGGGCGGCGGCCGCGCGCTGCTTCTCCTCGTCCTGCGCCCGCCAGTACCGGTAGCCGAACACCCCCGTCGCCACGGCCAGCGCCACGGCCAGCACGCCGAGCACGGACAGGGTGGTCCGGCGGCCGCGCGACGCCTTGGCGTCGATCGCGTCGGTCGCGCCGTACCTCAATCGCGTCGCCTCCTTCGCAGGCTTCGGCCCGGCCTTTTGTGGTCGGTGCGGGCCCGTGGTGGTTCGGCCGGTCAGTTCAGCCCCAGGGGGCCCAGCAAGAGCATCTTCCAGCCCGCCTCGCCGAGCAGGCGCGCCTGGCCGCCCGTCCAGCCCATGCCGTAACGCTTGCCGTCCGGCCCGTAGACCCATCCGGTCGATGGATCGTACCCGGCGAGTTCCACCCGGGTGGAGCCCAGCGGAACGGTGACGGCGCTCTGCGTCTGGACATCGGTGCCGTCACCCGCGGCGGCCTGCTTGGTCTCCCCCGTCTTGTTCTCCTCGGTCTTGTTCTGCTCGCCGGACGCCTTGGCCCCGTCCGAGCCGTCGGAGTCGCCGTCCGCGCCGCCGGGCGGGAACCCGGCGCCGTCGGTGGCGCCCGCGGGGACCTTCGGGTACGGGCGGATGCTGTCCTTGGGGAAGTTGCGGCTGCCCCGGACGGCCTTGTCGGAGTCGGCGGGCTCCTTGCACCCGGCCGTCAGCGACGGGTCCTTGGAGTCGGTGTACTGGGGCCAGCGCCGCTGGGTCCCCTCGTAGCCCTTGGTGCAGGGGGCCGGGGAGTTGATGTTGAGCGCCAGGCCGAGGTGCTGGGTGCCGTCGCCCGGCGTCACGGTGAACGCCCCGGCCACGGCAATCGGGTAGAGGATGAACAGCGACCGCAGCCCGTCCTGGCGGGACGCGATGACCTGCCCGGTGCTGGTCATGTTGGCCAGCAGCACCGGCAGGGTCGGCGCCAGGTCGTCGATGGTCGCGTCGAGCTGGTCGGCCGTGGACGGGGCCGCGTCGATGGTGGAGCGCAGGGCCGGGTCGTCGCGGCGCAGCTGGGTGGTGAGCTGGTTGAGGTTGCGGGCGAAGGCGCGGATGTCGGCGCCCTGGTTGCGCTGGGTGTTCAGCACGGTGCGGCTGTTGTCCAGCAGCTCCTTGGTCGCCGGGTACGACTCGTCGGCGGTCTTCAGCAGCCGGTCGGTGTCGTCCAGGATCTGCTGCAGGTCGGCGGCCGAGCCGGAGAACGCCTTGTCCAGCTCGTCGACGATCGTGCGCAGATTCTCCGGCTTGAGGTTGTTGCGCTCGATCAGCGTGTTGACGTTGCGCAGCAGCTCGGCGGTGGACACCGGCAGCCGGGTGTTCTGCCGGGGGATCGTGTACGGGTGTCCGTTGACGTATTCGTGCAGGTAGGGACGGCCGCTGCGGGCGGGTTGCAGGTCGATGTACTGCTCGCCGACCGCGGACCGGTTGGCCACCACGGCGATCAGCCCGTCGCGCGGGATGGAGCGGCCGCGCTCCAGGTCCAGCCGGACGCGGATGCCGTCGCGGGTGAGCTGGATCGGGCCGACCCGGCCGACCGCCACGCCGCGATAGGTCACCTCGGCGCCGGTGAACACGCCGCCGGCGTCGGTGAGGTCGACGTAGGCGGTGTACTGCCGGTTGAACACCTCGCGGCCCAGCCCGATGTAGTTGACCGTCACCACGTACACGCCGATCACGGTGATGACCGCGAAGACCAGCAGCTGGATCTTGACGCCCGTTTTGAGGATCACGCCAGGCCCCCCGTCATCAGGGTCTCCAGATCGCGCTGTTGCGGGGCCATCGCCCCCGGCCGGCTCTGCCCGCCGCTGCGCTGCCCGCTGCCCGTCCGGCCGCTGCTCTGGTCGGTCTGGCCGGTCTGGCCGGTGTTTCCGGAGGACGGGAGCCCGGGCAGCCCGCCGCTGCCGCCGGTGGTGCCGCCTGCCGTCTGCGGCAGCACGCCGAGCGGCGTCTGCGGCAGGGTGACGTTCGGGACGGTGAGCATGTCGCGCATCTGGCGGCCGCTGTCGGCCAGCTTCTCCAGATCGGTGCCGCCGAACAGGTTCTTGGCGATGTTCTCGAAGTCCAGGTCGATGGTGAGCCGGACGTTGCCGTAGTCGCCGCGGATGACGTTGCTGAAGGTCGGCGGGAACGGGAACGTCATCAGGGTCTCCAGCGACTTGGGCAGGTTCTCGCCGGCCTTGTTGAGGTTGCGCAGGATCGTGTCGATCTCGCGGAGGTTGGCCACCATGTCGGCGTGCGACTTGTTCAGCACATCGGTGGTGGTGCGGCTGAGCTTGTCGAGGCTGACCAGCATCTTGGTCAGGTCGGCGCGGTTGCGGCGCAGGATCTCGACGGCCGGGCCGGTGCGGTCGGCGGTATCGGTGATGGTGCGCCGTTCGGCCGACAGCTTGGCCGACAGCCGGTCGATGCTGTCCAGCGCCCGGGTGATCGCGGTGCGGTTGCGGTCCAGGGTGCCGACGAAGGTGTCGACCCGGTTCAGCACGGACCGGATCTGCGGCTCGCGGCCGCTCATCGCCGCGTTCAGCTCGTGGGTGATGGTGGAGATCTGCTCCAGGCCGCCGTTGTTGAGCAGCATCGACATCGCCGACAGCACCGTCTCGACCTCGGTGCCCTGCCGGGTGCGCGACAGCGGGATCACATCGCCCGAGCCGAGCTCGCCGCGCGGCGTCTCATTCGTCGGGTTGGCCAGCGAAACGTACTTCTCACCCAGCAGGCTGGTCTGGTTGATCGAGGCGACGGCGTTGTCGGCCAGTTTCACGTCCCGGCGGAGCTTGACGGTGACGACCGCGTGCCAGCCGCCGGGACCGCCGGCCAGGTCCACCTTGTCGACCTTGCCGACCGACACGTCGTTGACCTTCACCACCGACTGCGGCACCAGATCCAGCACATTGGAGAATTCGATCTTGACGGTGCGGGGGTCGGGGCCGAGGTCGGGGCCGCCCGGCAGCGGGAGCGAGTCCACGCCGCGGAACGAGCAGCCCGACAGTGCCGCCGCGGCGGCCAGCGCGACGGCGCCCAGCCTGCGGACGGCCGCGGCGCCCGTCCGGCGGCCCGCCCGGGTCGCGTGCTCGGTTCGGCGCCTGCTCATCGGCCACCTCCTGGCAGCAGGGCCGTGAAGTCCCTGCGCGTGCTCGCGGTCTTGGCCTGGTTCGTCTTGGCGTTCGTCTTGCCGTTCGCCTTGGCCGACGTGCTCGACGAGCTCTTGGTCGAGCCCGAGCCCGCATTCGGGCCGTAGGCGTCCGCCGGGATCGGCTCGGGGTCGTAGTGCGTGGTCAGCGCCGTGATCCAGGACAGGTCGAGGCTCAGCCCGCTGAGCGCCTTGCCGATGCCGTTGTAGGGGGTGACGAAGTCCAGGCACTGCTTGGCGGGGGTGCCGACCGAGTAGGCCAGCGAGCACAGCCAGTCGGCGAGATTGTCGAACTGCAGGAAGTTCACCCGGTTGTGGATGGTGCCGCTGATCGGGTCGTAGGCGCGGCCCAGGTTGTTGATCGCCAGCGGCGCCGTCTCCAGCAGCTCGGCCAGGGCGTCCTTCTCCTTGACCAGCACGCCGGTGATCTGCGCGAGCTGCCGCACGTTGTCCGACAGCTGCTCGCGGTTCTCCTTGACGAACCGCTGCACGTTGCGCAGCGTCGGCCCGAGCGTGTTGAGCGCCGCGCTCAGCTCCTCGCGCTCGGCCGACAGCTGCGCCGACACTCCGCTCAGGTGCTGGGTGAACTGCTTGACCTGCGTGTCGTTGTCCTTGAGCGCCCGGGTGATGATCCGCAGGTTCTCGATGGTCTCGGCCACGTCCCCGCGGTCTTCGCTGAGCGTGCTGAGCAGCTCGGAGGTGTCGGAGATCGTCTGCCGGATGTCCTCGCCCTGCCCGTTCAGGGTGTCCGCGCCGACCTGCAGCAGCCGCGTCAGGGCGCCCTGCGAGTTGGCGCCCTGCGGGCCGAGCGCCTTGGACAGCTCGTTCAGGCTGGAGCCGACCTGGTCGACCTCGACGGGCACCTGCGTGCGATTGACCGCCAGCGTCGCCCCGTCGGCCATCACCGCGCCGCCCTTGTAGACGGGGGTGAGCTGCACGTACCGGTCGGACACCAGCGTCTGGTTGACGATGACGGCCTGGGCGTCGGCGGGCACCTTGTACTTGGCGTCGTAGCGCATCTTCACCCGCACCGAGGCGCCGACCGGGGTGACCTCGGTGACCTCCCCGACGGGGATGCCGAGGATCCGCACGTCGGCGCCCGGGTACAGGCCGACCGTCCGGGTGAAGTACGCCGTCAGGTGCTTGTGCTCGGGCTTGTGCAACACCGACACGAGCACGGCCGCCAGCACGGCGACGGCGAGGACGACGCCGCCGATGCGGAGGATGGTCCCTTTGTTACGCACGGATGCCTGCCTGGTGCTCGCTCACGGGAGGAACGGCAACACGCTGTTGCCCTGCCCGTTGCCTGACTGTCCTGACCGGCCCCCCTGCTGCGTGCCGGTGCCGCTCTGAGTGCCGGTACTGCCGCTCTGCGTCTGCGGATTCTGGATCGACGCCGGGATCGGCAGCAGGTTCTGCAGGTAGGCGTCGAACCAGCGGCCGGTGCCCGTGACGTCGGCGAACTGCCGGGTGAACGGGGCGTACAGCTTGAGCATGCGGTCCAGGTTGTCCTGGTTGCGCAGCAGGACCTTGTTGACCTGCTCCAGGTTGTCCAGCATCGGCCCCAGTTGCGCCTCGTTCTCCTTGATCAGCGCGTTCACCTGCTGGGTCAGCGCGACCGTGTTGACCAGCAGCTGGTGGATCACCGCGCGGCGGGCCTGCACCTCCTGCAGGAGCTTGTCGCCGTCCTGCAGCAGCTTGACGAAGTCCTGGTTGCGGTCGGCCAGCAGCTGCGAGACGTCCTTGGCGCGGTCGGCCAGCTCGTGCAGCTCGTCGTCGCGGGACGCGACCGTGTGCGAGAGCCGCCGCAGCCCCTGCAGCGCCGCCTGGATCTCGTCCGGGGAGTTCTGGAAGGTGTCCGACAGCACGTCGAACGACTTGGCCAGCTGCTGGGTGTTGATCTTGTCGACCCGCTCGCTCAGCTCGCTGACCGCCGGGACGACCTCGAACGGGGTGCTGGTGCGCTCGCGCGGGATGTGCTTGAGCCGTCCGGTGCCGTCCGGCTTCAGCTCCAGGTAGTGCGAGCCGAGCAGGGTCTTGATCTTGATGGCGGCCCGGGTCTTCCAGCCCAGCCGCACCTCGTCGTCCACCCGGAAGGTGACCTTGACGTGGTCGCCGGCCAGCTCCAGCCCGGTGACCTTGCCGACCTTGACCCCCGCGATGCGCACCTCCTCGTCGGCCCGCAGCCCGGCCGCCTCGGCGAAGTCCGCGGTGTACGTGCGCTGCCCGTTGACCAGCGGCAGGCTATCGAGGTTCAGCGCCACCAGCAGCGCGACGGCGATGACCGCGAACGCGGTGAGGCCGATGGGGACCGGGTTGCGCTCCCGGAACGGGATCCTCATCTACTTGCACCTCGCGTTCTCGTTCACGATCGCCGGGGTCTGGTAGACCGGTCCGCCCGGCAGCCGCACCCGCGCGTCCAGGCCGCAGAGGTACATGTTGAACCAGGACCCGTACGAGGAGATGTTGACCAGCCCCTCCAGCCGGTCCGGGGTCCGCTTGAGCGCGTTGTCCACGTCCTTCTCGTTGGCGTTGAGGGTCGCGGTGAGCCGGCGCAGGCCCGCGATGTCGTCGCGCACGTCGGGGCGCACGTCCTTGAGCAGCGCCGCGGTGGTGGAGCTCAGCCCGTTCAGCGCCGACACCGAGTCGAAGATCGCGTCCCGGTCCGCCGCGACCCCGCTGACCAGGCCGCGCAGGTCGGTGATCAGTTGGTTGATCTCGGTGTGCCGGGAGTCGATCGCGCCCAGCACGTTGTTCAGGTTGGTGATCACGTTGCCGATCACCCGGTCCCGGTCGGCGAGCGTGTTGGTCAGCGACGCCAGGTGCGCCAGCAGGCTGTTGACGGTGCCGGACTCGCCCTGCAGCACCTGGACGATCTCCATGGCCAGCTTGTTGACGTCCTGCGGCTCCAGCGCGCGAAACAGCGGGCGGAACCCGTTGAACAGCGCGGTGAGGTCGAGGGCCTCCTCGGTCTTGGAGTCGGGGATCACCGCGCCCGGCCGCAGGTAGCCGTTGACCTGGCCCGGCTGCTCCTGGCTCAGCGACAGGTACCGCTGCCCCATCAGGTTGCGGTAGCGCAGCTGCACGGCGGTCGACTCCGGCAGCCCGGCCCGCAGCGCCCCGTCGCGCTGCACGCTGAAGGTGACCAGCGCCTTCATCTTCCCGCCGTCGGAGCGGTCGGAGTACAGCTTGACGTCGTCGACCTGCCCGACCCGCACCCCGGCGATCCGCACGTCGTCGTTGGCCAGCAGCCCGGTCGCGTCGGAGAACACGGCCTTGTAGGTGCGGGTGTCGGCGAACCGCACGTTGGAGATGGTCATCGCCAGCACACCGGTCGCCAGGGAGGTGAGGGCGATGAAGATGCCCAGCTTGATCGCGGCACTGGTCGTCTTGCCCACGGCGCTCACCTGACCTCCACCACCGCTCCGTCCAGCAGCGGGCCGAACAGCAGCTGGGCCGAGTCGGGGACCTGGTCGGACGGGGTCCGGGTCAGCGGCCCCACCATGGCCTTGACCTTCTCCTTGTCGCTCATCTGGGTGCCGGGGTCGACCAGCACGCCCGAGGCGGCCCGGCCGCGGGAGCCGGCCTGCCCGCTGCTGTCGGCGTCCTTCCACCACAGGTCGTCCTGCGTGCCGTCCAGCGCCATGTAGTCGGGGAAGGGGACCTTGGGGTTGGGCAGGTTGTAGCAGCGCGGCCCGCGGTAGTCCTTCACCTCGGGCAGGTCCAGCGGGTACTTGTAGGCCGGCCGCGGCTTGACGATCTCGAGGGTGAGGTTGAACGTCGGGGTGCGGCCGCCGCCCGCCTCCTCGGCGCGCGGCTTGAGCTTCATGATCCCCTCGGTGACGCAGGGCAGCTCGGGCGAGTAGCGGGCGATCAGCGCCAGCCCGTCCCGGTTGGCGATGTTGAACCCGATGATCTTGGGGCCGTTGTTCTGCATGAACTGGTCGCCCTTGGCGGCCAGACCGGTGATCTGCGGGATGAGGTCCTCGATCGTGGCGCGCTTCTGCGTGATCGTGTCGCTGGTGACGTTGAGGTTGCGCAGCGTTTGCAGCAGGTCCGGGGCGGCCTGGTTGTAGACGTCGGCGGTGTCGGCCAGCGCCGACAGGTCGTAGACCAGCGTGCTCAGCTGCGGGTTGATCTTCTTCAGCAGGGCGTCGGCCTGCTCCAGGTTGCGGCCGATCTGGTCGCCGCGGCCCTGCAGCGCGGTGGCCACGGCGTTGAGCGTGGCGTTCAGCTTGGCCGGCGGCACCGCCTTCAGCAGCGGCAGCAGGTTGTCCAGCACCTGGTCGATCTCCACCGCGGCCTGCGAGCGGTCCTGCTGGATCACCTGGCCGGCGCGCAGCCCGACCGGGCCGGGCTGCGCCGGGATCTGCAGATCGACGTACTTCTCGCCGAACAGCGTCTTGGGCAGCAGCCGCGCCTGCACGTTGCGCGGGATCAGCTTGGCCTTGTCCCGGTTGATCGCCAGGTCGAGGATCGCGCCGTCGGACGTCGCCCGGGTGCCGCGCACCTCCCCGACGATCAGCCCGCGCACCTTGACGTCGGAGCGGGGCAGCAGCTGCAGCCCGGCCCGCTCGGCGGCCACCTTCACCCGGACCACGGGGGTGAGCGCCTTGTTGTACAGCGCCACGACCAGCGCCAGCAGCAGCGCCAGCACCACCAGCATGGACAGCCCGAGCAGCCGGTGGCGGATCTGCTGCGACATGCCGCCGAACGGACGCGACGGGCTCTGCGGAAGCGACGTCATCCCCGGCTCACCCCGCGATCCGCACGGTCGTGGTGGCGCCCCAGATGGCCATGCCGAGCAGCAGGTCCGCCACGTTGACGACGACGATGCTGGTGCGCACGGCGCGGCCCACCGCCACGCCCACCCCGGCCGGGCCGCCGCTGGCGTTGTAGCCGTAGTAGCAGTGGATCAGCATCACGAGCATCGAGAAGACGATCACCTTGCCGAACGACCAGAGGATGTCGTACGGCGGTAGGAAAAGATGGAAGTAGTGGTCGTAGGTGCCGGTGGACTGGCCGTAGAAGAGCGTCACGATCAGCCGGGTGGCGCCGTAGGAGGCCAGCAGGCCCACCACGTACAGCGGGATCACCGCGATCATCCCGGCCAGCAGCCGCGTGGTCACCAGGAACGGCATGGACGGGACGGCCATGACCTCCAGCGCGTCGATCTCGTCGGAGATCCGCATCGCGCCCAGCTGGGCGGTGAACCCGCAGCCCACCGTGGCCGACAGCGCCAGCGCCGACACCAGCGGGGCGATCTCGCGCGTGTTGAAGTAGGACGCCACGAACCCGGTGAACGCGGCCGTGCCGATCTGGTTCAGCGAGTTGTAGCCCTGCATGCCGACCTGGCTGCCGGTGAAGAACGTCATGAACCCGACGATCACCACGCTGCCGCCGATCACCGCCAGCCCGCCGGTGCCGAGGCTGACCTCGGCCAGCAGCCGCAGCACCTCGGTGCGGTAGCGGCGCAGCACGCGGAACACCCACGCGAAGGCCCGCGCGTAGAACGACAGCTGGTGGCCGAAGTCGTCCAGCCGCTCCAGCGGGGCGTTGACCATCCGGGAGACGGCCTTGCCCGTCTTTCCTGGCGCCGCCATCGCCTACATGCCCTTCTGCGGGACGAACTGGAAGTACAGGGTGGTGATCAGGAAGTTCTCCAGGAACAGCAGCATGAACGTGATGACGACGGTCTGGTTGACCGCGTCGCCCACGCCTTTCGGGCCGCCCTTGGCGTTCAGCCCCTTGTAGGCGGCGACCAGCCCCGCGGTGATGCCGAACACGAACGCCTTGATCTCGGCCTGCACCAGGTCGGGCAGCTGCGCGATGGCGTTGAACGAGGCCAGGTAGGCGCCCGGCGTGCCGTCCTGCAGCAGCACGTTGAAGGTGTAGCCGCCGACCAGCCCGACCACCGACACCAGGCCGTTGAGGAACAGCGCGACGAACGCGCAGGCCAGCATGCGCGGGACCACCAGGCGGTGCAGCGGGTTGATGCCCAGCACCTCCAGCGCGTCGATCTCCTCGCGGATCTTGCGGGAGCCGATGTCGGCGCATATGGCCGAGCCCGCCGCGCCCGCCACCAGCAGCGAGGTGACCAGCGGGCTGGCCTCGCGGACGATCGCCACCACCGCGGTCGCGCCGGTGAACGACTGCGCGCCCAGCTGCCGGATCAGCCCGCCGACCTGCAGCGACAGGATTCCGCCGAACGGGATCGCCACCAGCATCGTCGGGATCACCGTGACCGACACGATGAACCAGGACTGCTGGATGAACTCCCGCCACTGGAACGGCCACACGAACATCGCCCGGACGGTGTCCAGGCACAGGGCGAAGAACCGGCCGGGCTCCTTGACGGCGACGTTGACCGCGCCGTCCCCGACCTTGCGGAACACGTCGGAGGCGCCGTTTCTGCGGGTGCCCTCTCGCTGGTTCGCGCCGATACCAGGAGACGACATCAGTGCCGGCCTCCGGGGGGCGGCGAGGTGGGCGGCGGCGGCCAGGCGCTGGGGGGCGGCGGAGCGCCCGTGCCGGGCTGGGCGGGCGGCGCCGGCCGGCCCTGCGGCGGGGGCGGGGGCGCCCCCTGGCCCGCGGGCACGCCGGACATGGCCGCGACGTAGCGCGGCCACTCCTCGACCCAGTTGCGGCCCTGGTCGTCGATGAACGAGCCGGGCGGCGGCGTCACGCCGTTCGCGGCGCACCAGGCGCCCGGGGCGTGCTGGCCCGCGCGCACCCGCCCGTCGCTGGGCATCAGCTGCGGCGGGATCGGCGGCAGCTTGCCGGGGTCGTGGCCCATCCTGGCCTCGGCCTCCAGCTCGGAGACGTCCTTCTCCTCCGACATGCCGATCGGGCCGACCCGGCGGGCGTTGAGGAACTGGCG
Source organism: Actinomadura sp. NBRC 104425 (assembly GCF_030269545.1). Lineage (GTDB taxonomy): Bacteria > Actinomycetota > Actinomycetes > Streptosporangiales > Streptosporangiaceae > Spirillospora > Spirillospora keratinilytica. Next base: position 284,481 of record NZ_BSTN01000006.1, read on the forward strand.
GACCACCGGCTCCTCGCTGGACAGCAGCATCTCGCGCGGCCCGAACATCACCAGCTCGCGGCGGAACAGCAGGCCGATGTTGTCCGGCACGGTCCGCGCGGTGTTGATGTCGTGGGTGACGATCAGGAACGTCGCGTTGATCTGCGCGTTCAGGTCGACGATCAGCTGGTTGAGGTAGGCGGTGCGGACCGGGTCCAGGCCCGAGTCCGGCTCGTCCACCAGCAGGATCTCCGGCTCCAGCACCAGCGCGCGGGCCAGGCCGGCGCGCTTCTTCATGCCGCCGGAGATCTCTCCGGGGAGCTTGTGCTCGGCCCCGAGCAGGCCGACCATGTCCATCTTCTCCAGGACGATCCGCCTGATCTCCGCCTCGGTCTTGCGGGTGTGCTCGCGCAGCGGGAAGGCGATGTTGTCGTAGATGTTCATCGACCCGAACAGCGCGCCGTCCTGGAACAGCACCCCGAACAGCTTGCGGGTCTCGTACAGCTGCGCCTCGGGCAGGCGCGGCAGGTCCCGGTCGCCGATCCAGATGTGGCCGCGGTCCGGCTTGAGCAGCCCGACAAGCGACTTCAGGAACACCGACTTGCCCGTGCCGGAAGGCCCGAGGAGCACGTTGATCTCTCCCGCGGGCAGCGTCAGCGACACGTCCTGCCAGATGGTCTGACGGCCGAAGGACTTGGTCAGTCCCTCAACCCTGATCTCGACGCCCACTCGTCACCTTTCGTCCAGGCCGGGGGGAATCCGGAACCAAAGACCGAGCAGCTGTGTGGTCGTAGCACTCCGTGCGTCGTCGTCACTCAGCGGACCACTCCCGTTGCTACCGCCGGGTAGCTGTGGTGGGTGTCACTACCGTAGCGGCCCGACGCGGAAATGGAAGAGGGTGCGCCGGATTAGACCCGCCGTCCAGTGAGGTCGTAAGAGAATCGTTACTTACGTGCCTGGTGAGACTACTGGTCCGAGATGGGCGTCACAAGGACGTGACCGGAATGCCTTCCGTCCCGGTATGCCCTGTCGCGGGTGCTCGCGCACCGGCCGGGCGGGACGGCGCCGGAACGCGACAAGGCGGCCACCCCACGCGGGATGACCGCCTCGTGCGAAGCGCGCCGAAGCGCGCCGAAGCGAGCGCTTCGGAATGCCGTTGAGAAGCCTTACTTGACGGTGACCGTCGCGCCGGCCTTCTCCAGGGCCTCCTTGGCCTTGTCGGCCTGCTCCTTGTTGACCTTCTCCAGCAGCGGCTTGGGGGCGCTGTCGACCAGGTCCTTGGCCTCCTTCAGGCCGAGGCTCGTCAGGGCGCGGACCTCCTTGATGACCTGGATCTTCTTGTCGCCGGCGGCCTCGAGGATGACGTCGAACTCGTCCTTGGTCTCCTCGGCCGGGGCCTCACCGCCGGCGGCCGGGGCGCCGGGGGCGGCGACGGCGGCCACCGGGGCGGCGGCCTTGACGTCGAAGGTCTCCTCGAACTGCTTGACGAACTCCGACAGCTCCAGGAGGGTCATCTCCTTGAACGCGTCGAGCAGCTCTTCGGTGCTGAGCTTCGCCATGGTGTCTCTTCCTCCGCTAGGGCTAGGCAGATGGGTCGTCGATACGACCGCGGGTGGTCGGTCCGGGCGGGACCCCGGTCACTCGGCGGACGCGTCGGCGTCGGCCGGGGCGGCCGGGGCCTCGGCGGTCTCGCCGGCCTCCTCGCGCTTGGCGCGCAGCGCCTCGGCGAGCTGGGCGGCCTGGGTCGGCAGCGCGTTGAACAGGGCGGCCGCGTTGGCCATGGAGCCCTTCATCGCGCCGGCCAGCTTCGCGAGGAGCACCTCGCGAGACTCCAGATCGGCGAGCTTGGTGACCTCGGCGGCGTCCATCGGCTTGCCGTCGATGTAACCGCCCTTGATCACCAGGAGCGGGTTCTCCTTGGCGAAGTCACGCAGCCCCTTGGCCGCCTCGACCACGTCGCCCTTGACGAAGGCGATCGCGGACGGGCCCTGCAGCAGGTTCCGGAACTCCTCGTCCAGACCCGCGTCGGACGCGGCGATCTTGGTCAGCGTGTTCTTCACCACGGCGAACCGGGCGTGCTCGCCGAGATTGGTGCGCAGCTTGTTCAGCTCTGCAACCGTCAGCCCGCGGTACTCGGTCAGCACGGCGCCGTTGGAGCTCCGGAACTCTTCCGTGAGCTCGGCGATCGCCGCGGCCTTGTCGGCCTTTGCCATGGGCCTCCTTCCGATTACCTGGGTGGAAGCCGCCGGGGCGAAAGGCTCTGCCAGAAACACAGAAACGCCCCGGCGTAGGCGCACGGGGCGTCGGCACGACGCGGAGGTCGCACGGAAGCTCTCGACTACACCTACGCGGGCCGCCCGGCGCCCTGGCGGGCGCGGGTCCTTCGGCCGCCCCGGAACGGGGCGACGACCGGCGGTCTTCGGCAATGTCAAGACTACGCGCTGGTTCGGCCGCGCACCAAATCCTCCACCCGGGAGATCGGGGAAATGCGCGGCCCCGAGCATGCGGCGAGGCCGCACCCCCGCCGGAGGTGCGGCCCCGTAGCGGTCCGGGTAAGCTGCCCGCGGGCAGGTTCTTCATCAGCTCGCTGAAGTCGGTGACCTGGTCGGCGGGCGGTACGCTGATCTGCACCGGCTTGCCGTAGTCCCGGTAGGTCATCCTGACCGTCATGTCGCTCTGGCCGCCCTGCGCGCTCTTCATCGTCGGCTTGCGCGGCAGCTGGTCCTTGTCGCCCCACAGGTCGAAGGTCATCGAGTCCATACCGGTTCCTGCAAGCCCGCGGGGCGGGCTCGCGGCGCGCTCGGCGGATCCGGGACGACCGGCGGTCAGTTGCCGAACAGGCCGTTCAACGACAGCTCGCCGACCTGGTCGGCGGGGGGCGGGTTCACGCTGAACGACGTGCCGTAGTCGCTGTAGCGCACGGTCAGCGAGCCGGTGTCGCCGCCCGTCCCCTTGGACACGATCTTGCGGGGCAGCTGGTCGCCGTCCGCCCACAGATCGAAGGTGATCTTCTCGTCGGACGCGCCCTGCGGGAACCAGCGGCTCACCCGCTGCCGCGCGTCGGGGTCGAGCCGGTCGAGCGCCTCCTTGACGGTCACCGTCCCGGTGTAGTGCACGGTGCGCACCCCGTCGACGGTCTCCTCGCCGACCCTGCGCACATCCTTGGAGGCGGTGAACATCTTGGTCTGCTCGGCCGGGTTCACCTTCTGCACCTGCTCGACCAGGCCGGCGACGTCGATGCCCGTCTGCCGCCCCACCTTCGCCAGGTCCACCTACACCCACGGCTTGCCGTCGGCCGCCAGCCGGGCGAGCTGCGGGACCTTGGCGTACAGCACGCCGCCGGTGTAGATCGCCTGCCCGCCGGCGCCCGTCAGGCCCGCGCCGTCGGCCTTCTGCAGCTGCGCGCTGAACGCCAGTTCCGGCCGCAGCCGGAACCTGCCGGTGGCCTGCACGTGCGCGCCGTTGCGCGCGTCGGTCACGGTCAGGTCCGCCTTGAACGTGTCGGCCTGCCCGGTCTTCTGCGACGACTGCAGGACCGCCTCGGCGGCGCTCAGCCTCATCGCGCCGGTGGACACGTCTTCAGAACCGTCACCGGCGCAGCCGGATAGCAGCAGCGCGGCGCTCACGGCGGTGCCTCCCGCGGCCACGGCGAAACGGCGTTTCATGAGGATCGAGCCTCCCTTGTTGCCTACCGATGACCACAGTCTCGTCCGGCCCAGGGGGACGGGCATCCCCCGTTGGTCTGAATGCCTCGCTCCGCGGTACGACCCGCGGCGTACCCGCACGGGACCGTGCGACACGGCGGCCGCGGCGTTCTCAGCGGTAGGAGCGGAACGCCATCGAGCCGCTGAACCGCCCGCCCGGCACGGCCGCGTTCAGGCCGATCCAGGTGGGACGGCCCTCGGCGTCCACCCGCATGTCGAGCGAGACCCCGATGCCGGACGGCACCGACCTCAGCGCCCGCCCCGCCGGTCCGGTCTCCGCCTCCGGCAGCAGGGCCAGCAGGTCGCCGATCGACACCCCGGCCGTGTAGCGCACCGAGCCGGACCGGTCGGGCGCCGACCTGTTCACGCCCGGCAGCGACCGAACCAGGTCGGCCAGCCGGCGCGGGTCGGATCCCTGCCGCAGCCCGGCGAGCTGGGCGTCGGTCAGCGTGCGGTGCTGCCATGCGGTGCCGTCGTAGCCCGACACCGTCCGGCCCTTGACGACCGCCCGCTGGGTGACGGTGGTCTTCTCGCCGCCGCGCACGCTCGTCCGCACGCCGGTGGCGTCCAGCGCGAACCGGGGCGCCAGGGTGAAGCGCGCGGTCTCGGTGGCGTGCTCGTAGTCGCCGTTGGCCGCTCCGGACAGCCGCACCTCGGTCACGCGGACGTACGAGCGCAGCGTCGTCCGAGTGTCGGACGCGCGCGGGGCGGGGGTGTCGGCGGCGGCCGCGTGGGAGGTGCGCCCCGGCGCGACCGAGGCGGTCGTCGGCGCGCCGCCCGTGGGCGCCGCCTCGGGCGTGTTCTCGGGGAGAGGGGAGCGGGACGCTCCTGCCGTCTCCGGGGCCGGGGCGCTTTGGACGGCCGCCACGGGCGTCCGCGGAGTGCCGCGGGACTCCTCCGGCCCCGCCTTGACGACGGCCGCGATCGCGGCGGGCACCACGGCAGCGGCCGTGACGACGGCCATCACGGCCAGGTGTTCGGCACGACGGTCCACGGTCCTCCGTCCCGTTGCGTCGACGACGCCTGCGCGGGCGGAGATCGATTTAACACCACCGTTCCCGCCGGCACCACAGACACCGCATTTCGGACGGAACACACAAGGCAAAAGGGCGCCCCCAACGGGGACGCCCTTCACGACTGCCGCCGGGTCGCCGGTCAGGCCTCCTCGAGCTCGGCGGTCAGGTTCCGCACGGCGTTCGGGTCGATCGGAACGCTCGGCCCCATCGTCGTGGTCACCACGGCCTTCTTGACGTACCGGCCCTTGGCCGCCGACGGCTTGAGCCGCAGCACCTCCTCGATCGCGGCGGCGTAGTTCTCCACCAGCTGCCGCTCGCTGAAGGAGGTCCGGCCGACGATGAAGTGCAGGTTCGCGTGCCGGTCCACCCGGAACTCGATCTTCCCGCCCTTGATGTCGGCGACCGCCTTGGCCACGTCCATGGTGACCGTGCCGGTCTTGGGGTTGGGCATCAGGCCGCGCGGGCCCAGCACCCGGCCCAGCCGGCCGACCTTGCCCATCTGGTCGGGGGTGGCCACCACGGCGTCGAAGTCCAGGAAGCCGCCCTGGATCTTCTCGATCAGGTCGTCGGACCCGACGATGTCGGCCCCGGCCTCACGCGCCTCCTCGGCCTTGGCGCCGCCCGCGAACACCAGCACGCGGGCGGTCTTACCGGTGCCGTGCGGCAGGTTGACCGTGCCGCGCACCATCTGGTCGGCCTTGCGCGGGTCCACGCCGAGCCGCAGCGCGACCTCCACGGTCGCGTCGAACTTGGTGACGCTTGTCTCCTTGGCCAGCCGCATGGCCTCGGCCGGGCTGTACAGGTGCTCGCGGTCGATCTTCTCGGCCGCGGCGCGGTACGCCTTGCTGCGCTTCATGTCTGTCTCCCTGGTGTGAAAGGAGGTCGTGGTACGGGCCGCGCCAGGCCCTTCCACGGTCGTACGGACGTCCCGTACGAGGCTTTACTTGACCTCGATGCCCATGGACCGGGCGGTGCCGGCGATGATCTTCTCGGCGGCGTCGATGTCCTTGGCGTTCAGGTCGGGCATCTTGGTCTGCGCGATCTCCCGGATCTGGTCGCGGGTGACCGAGCCGACCTTGTTCTTGTGCGGCTCGCCGCTGCCCTTCTCCACGCCCGCGGCCTTGAGGATCAGCTGCGCGGCCGGCGGGGTCTTGGTGACGAAGCTGAACGAGCGGTCCTCGTAGATGGTGATCTCTACGGGGATGACGTTGCCGCGCTGGGACTCCGTGGCAGCGTTGTACTGCTTGCAGAAGTCCATGATGTTGACGCCGTGCGGACCGAGCGCGGTACCGACCGGCGGCGCCGGGGTCGCCTGCCCGGCCTGCAGCTGCACCTTGACGATCGCGGCGACCTTCTTCTTCGGAGGCATCTGCACCCCTACGTCCCGTTTGCTTCGGTTCCGGTTCCCGCGTTTCACGGGCAACGTCGCGGCCGGGACTCAACCGCGACGTAGGAACCGCTATGCCTCGCCATCCCCGCGGGCGCGGGAACGACGCGGATATGGCTTAATCGGCGTGGAGCAGCGAGACGGAGCCGTCTCCGCGGCCGAGCCGGTGCGTCCGGCCCGAAAGCCGGGACGGGAGCACCGAGCCGAGGATCTCGCGCCCCAGGCCTTGGCGGGCACCGGCCTTCTCCACGCGGCGCGGAGCCGATCCGCGAACACTCGAGCGGACCTCCCCGCGCGCGATGCCGTCCCGACCAGGATACGCGTACGCGCCGGCCGCGGCCGCCCCGTCAGATCTTGGAGACCTGGTTGAACGACAGCTCGACGGGCGTCTCCCGGCCGAAGATGCTGACCAGCACCTTCAGCTTCTGCTGCTCGGTGTTGATCTCGTTGACGGTGGCGGGCAGGGTGGCGAACGGGCCGTCCATGACGGTGACGGACTCGCCCACCTCGAAGTCCACCGACGGCGCGGCCTTGACCTGCTCCTTGGCCTTGGCGGGCTCCTCCGGCTCGGGCGCGAGCAGCGCGGCGACCTCGTCCAGGCTGAGCGGGGACGGCTTGTTGGACAGGCCGACGAAGCCGGTGACGCCGGGCGTGTTGCGCACGGCGGCCCACGACTCGTCGGTCAGCTCCATGCGGACCAGGATGTAGCCGGGCAGGACCTTCTCGTTGACCTTCTGCCGCTTGCCGCCCTTGATCTCGGTCACCTCGTGCTGGGGGACCTCGATCTGGAAGATGTAGTCCTCCATGTTCAGGGTCTGGGTGCGGGTCTCGATGTTGGTCTTGACCCGGTTCTCGTACCCCGCGTAGGAGTGCACGACGTACCAGTCGCCCGGCTGCATCCGCAGCTGCATCTTGAACTCGGCGTACGGGTCGGCCGGGGGCTCGGCCTCGGCGGACTCCTCCGCCTCGGCGCTGTCGCCGGACTCGGCGGCGTCGCCCTCGGTCTCCGTGTCCACCGGCTCGGCGCCGGCGACGGGCGCATCCGCCCCGGCGGGCTCACCCGACGGCTCGGCCGCAGCAGCCTCGGCGGACCGGGCCTGTTCGACGGCCTCGTCGTTGGGCTGTGAGGACTCGGACACGGCGACTCTTTCCCTCGTACGAATGGTGATGATGGAGTTTCCGGGCGATGCGGGCGAACGCCCCCGCGGGGCCCCGGAAGGCCCTCGGCGGTGCGCCGGCGGCGGCGCGGCGGCCGCCCGGTGCCGGTGGCTCAGCCGAAGACCCAGAACACGCCTCGCTGCAGCAGCCAGTCGAGGCCGGAGACGATGGCGAGCATGATCAACACGAAGACCAGCGACACGGACGTGTAGGTGATCAGCTCACGCCGGGTCGGCCAGATGACCTTGCGCAGCTCGGCGACCACCTGGCGCACGAAGAGAGCGGGAGACGTCCGCTTCCGTGGGGCTTTCCCCTTGCCTTCGTCCTTGGCCGCGGCCTCGCCGCGCGTCTCAGTCGCCATTGTGCCGCCGTTCACCTCATAGGTCGTGACCAACCACCCTGTGGTTGACTCGCTCGCTCACCGTGCGGCGTGCCATCGCCTGGCAGGCACGGGTGCGCGCACCGCACCTCGCAGGGCAGGAGGGACTCGAACCCCCAACCGCCGGTTTTGGAGACCGGAGCTCTACCAATTGAGCCACTGCCCTTCACTTTTCTCTCCCGTGCAAGGAGACGTCCCGACCGTCGCCGGTCGGGTCGTGTCGTTCATAGCTTACGGCCTTTCGAGGACAGGACCGTATGCCGTGAGCCGCCACTAGGACGGTGAGTCTACGTCCCCGAGCCGCCCGCGTCGAACCGGAGCGCGCCGCCATGTCGCGAACAGGCCGTCCGGCCCGGCCGCGACACCCCGCCCCACCGGCGGGGATATACCGCTGAAGTCATGACCCCGGGTCTGTAACGATAGGAGGCATGAGCATCGATCGTCCTCGCCTGTCCAGGCGTATCGCCGCCATCTCCGAGTCCGCCACGCTGGCCGTCGACGCCAAGGCCAAGGCGCTGAAGGCGGCGGGCCGCCCGGTCATCGGGTTCGGTGCGGGCGAGCCGGACTTCCCGACCCCCGACTACATCGTCGAGGCCGCGGTCGCCGCGTGCCGGGAGCCGCGGTTCCACAAGTACACGCCGGCCGCCGGGCTGCCCGAGCTGCGCGCGGCCATCGCCGAGAAGACGGCCCGCGACTCCGGCCTGCGGGTGGAGGCCGCGCAGGTGCTCGTCACCAACGGCGGCAAGCAGGCGGTGTACGAGGCGTTCGCGGCGCTGCTGGACCCGGGCGACGAGGTGCTCGTGCCCACGCCGTACTGGACCACCTACCCCGAGTCGATCAAGCTGGCCGGGGGCGTGCCGGTGACCGTGGTGGCCGACGAGACCACCGGCTACCGGGTGACCGTCGACCAGCTGGAGGCGGCCCGCACCGAGCGCACCAAGGTGCTGCTGTTCGTGTCCCCGTCCAACCCGACCGGCGCCGTCTACACCCGCGACCAGATCGAGGAGATCGGCCGCTGGGCGTACGAGCACGGCCTGTGGGTGATCACCGACGAGATCTACGAGCACCTGGTGTACGGGGACGCCCGGTTCCACTCCATGCCGGTGCTGGTGCCGGAGCTGGCCGACCGCACGCTGGTGCTCAACGGCGTCGCCAAGACCTACGCGATGACCGGCTGGCGGGTCGGCTGGCTGATCGGCCCGCAGGACGTGGTGAAGGCCGCCGCCAACCTGCAGTCGCACGCCACCTCCAATGTCGCGAACGTGTCGCAGGCGGCGGCGCTTGCCGCGGTGACCGGCGACCTGTCGGCGGTGGCGCAGATGCGCACCGCGTTCGACCGGCGCCGCAAGACGATGGTGCGGATGCTCAACGAGATCCCCGGCGTGGTGTGCCCCGAGCCGGAGGGCGCGTTCTACGCCTACCCGTCGGTCAAGGCGCTGCTCGGCAAGGAGATCCGGGGCCGCCGCCCGCAGACGTCGGTGGAGCTGGCCTCGCTCATCCTGGAGGAGGCCGAGGTCGCGCTGGTGCCGGGCGAGGCGTTCGGCACCCCGGGCTACTTCCGGCTGTCGTACGCACTCGGCGACGACGACCTGGTGGAGGGCGTGTCCCGGGTCGCCAAGCTGCTGGCCGAGGCGCACTGAGCCGACCGCCCCGCATGACATGACGCCCCGGCGGGGGCGCCTCCACCGGACGTCCCGCCGGGGCGCTTTCGCGCCGACTGGCCACAAGCCGACTGGCCACAAGCCGACTGGCCACAAGAGGCCGCACGCCGCGCGGCCGGGCGCCGACGCCCTCGACGACGCACGTGAGCTCATCGTGTGCCGAGCCGTCCGGGCGTGCAGAGCCGGGGCGGTCGCCGACGACCGCCCGTACCCCGAGCGCCGAAGTGGAGCGGGCGGCGAAGCTCGTCGGCGCCGTCCAGTCCTCGGGGTCGGCCGGATACCTGCTTGCACGACGCGGTCGTCGTCCTGACGGTGCAGGTGAAGGGCGTCCGGGGTGGTCGTTTGGTGCCATGCGGCATGGCCTCGCCGGGTGGTCTGGCGAGGGTGCGGAGCGAACCGGGCGACGATCAGGCAACATTTGTGCATGGAGCCCCGTCCAGTTTCAGAGCGTCCGATTCGCGCCCTGCCCAAGGCGCACCTGCATCTGCACTTCACCGGCTCGATGCGCCACTCCACCCTGGTCGAGCTGGCGGCGCGGCACGGGGTGCACCTGCCGGACGCCCTGGTGGAGGACTGGCCGCCGCAGCTGCACGCCACCGATGAGCGCGGCTGGTTCCGGTTCCAGCGGCTGTACGACATCGCGCGCTCGGTGCTGCGCACCCCCGACGACATGCGGCGGCTGCTGCGCGAGACGGCCGAGGACGAGGCCGCCGAGGGGTCGGGCTGGCTGGAGATCCAGGTGGACCCGAGCGGCTACGCGGGGCGGTTCGGCGGGCTGACGCCGACCGTGGAGCTGGTGCTGGACGCCGCGCGGGAGGCGTCCGCCGCGACCGGGGTCGGCATCGGCGTGGTGATCGCCGCGAACCGCACCCGGCACCCGCTGGACGCCAGGACGCTGGCGCGGCTGGCCATCCGCTACACCGGCCAGGGCGTGGTGGGGTTCGGGCTGTCCAACGACGAGCGGCGCGGCCGGGCCTACGACTTCGACGGCGCGTTCCGCATCGCACGGCGCGGCGGCCTGCTGGCGGCGCCGCACGGCGGCGAGCTGCTCGGCCCGCAGAGCGTGCGCGAGTGCCTGGAGGCGCTGCGGGCCGACCGCATCGGCCACGGCGTGCGGGCGGTGGAGGACCCGCGGCTGCTGGAGGAGATCGTGCGGCGCCAGGTGACGCTGGAGGTGTGCCCGGCGTCCAACGTGGGGCTGGGGGTGGCGGCGACGGCGGCGGACGTCCCGGTGCGGACGCTGTTCGAGGCGGGCGCGCGCATCGCCCTGGGCGCCGACGACCCGCTGCTGTTCGGCGCGCGGCTGGCGCGGCAGTACGAACTGGCCCGCACCGAGCACGGGTTCACCGACGCCGAACTGGCCGAGCTGGCCCGGCAGTCGGTGCTCGGGTCGGCCGCCCCCGAGGACGTCCGCAAGCGGCTGTTGGCGGGCATCGACGACTGGCTGCGCCTGCCCGCCGGCGACGCGCCCCAGCCGGACGGGGCCGGCGCCCGGCGCGCGGCCTCCCCGGCCTCGTGCTAGCCGCCGACCGCCAGTCGTCGGCCGCTAGTCGTCGGCCGCTAGTCGTCGGCGTCGTCGAGGACGGAGCGCCACAGGCCCTGCCGTTCCAGGTGGGCGACCAGCAGCTCGCCCGACCGGGTGATGTGCTGGCGCATGGCGGCGCCGGTCGCGGGGGCGTCCTTGCGCTGCAGCGCGCGCAGGATGCGCCGGTGGTCCGCCCTGGCCACTTCCGGCCACTCGGGCAGTCGGGTCCACACCCCGCGCGGCACATACCGCACCACCGAACCGAGCGTCCAGGCGAGCTTGGCCGAGTCGGCGGCCAGGTTGATCGTCCGGTGGAAGGCGTGGTTGTGCTCCTCGACCAGGTCGAGCCGGCCGGCGTCCGTGGCCTGTTCCAGCGCCCGCTGCAGCCCGATCAGCTGCTCCAGCAGGTCGGGGCCCATGCGCTCGGCGGTGCGCGCGGCCAGTTCGGCGCCGATCGTGGCCTGCGCCCAGAACAGGTCCGCGACGTCCCGTTTGGACAGCGACGCGACCACGAAGCCGCGCCGGGGCTCCAGGTGCACGAACCCCTCGCTGCGCAGCGACTGCAGCGCCTCGCGAACGGGGGTGACGCTGATGCCGAACTGCAGTGCCAGCCGTTCCAGCCGCAGGAACTCCCCGGGCCGCACCCGGCCGTCCAAGATGAGCTCGCGGATCCGCGCCGCCACCTCGTCGCTGAGCTGGGGGCGCAGGCCGAGCCCCCGCTGGGTTCGCAGAGTCGCCACCGTTCATCTCCGCCCCATCGAGGCCCTCCCGCGTCAGGGGTCGCGGGAGCCAAGGGCCTGAGATTCTCATGATGCGTGCGAACCGCCCAGGGGGGAACCGCGAACCGGGAGCGCGTCGCGGCGCCCGTCCGCCCGGCGCCGGACGGGGCAGAGCGCGAGTCAGAGGCTGACGCCGACGAGCACCGGCTCGTTGACCAGCTCGATCCCGAAGGCCTCGCGGACGCCGTCGCGGACCTGGCGGGCCAGCGCGAGCAGGTCGGCGGTGCTGGCCCCGTCGGGGTTGGTCAGCGCGAGGGTGTGCTTGCCGGAGATGCGGACGGGCCCCAGCGCGTGCCCCTTGGCGAACCCCGCCCGGTCGATCAGCCACGCCGCGGACGTCTTGACGCGCGGCGAGCCGTCCGGCCCCGGGCGCTCGGGGTAGCGCGGGAAGGCCGCGTCCGGGCCGAGCCGCTCGGCGACGCGGCGTTCCAGCTCGGCGAGCTGCGCGGAGTCCAGGATCGGGTTGGTGAAGAAGGAACCGGCGCTGCGGGTGTCGGGATCGGAGGGGTCTAGCACCATGCCCTTGGCTCGGCGCAGTTCCAGGACCGCGTCGCGCGCCTCCTTCAGCGGCACCCGGGCGCCGAGTTCGACGCCGAGCGCGCGCGCCAGCTCGGCGTAGGCGATCGGCTGCGACTCGTCGGACTCGCGCAGCGCGTAGGTCACCTCCAGCACCAGGTACCGGTCGCCGCCCTTGAAGACGCTGTTGCGGTAGCTGAAGCGGCACGCGTCCGCGTCCAGCGTGACGACCCGGCCGGTGGTGCGGTCGTAGGCGCGCACCTCGGTGATCGTCTCGCTGACGTCCTGGCCGTAGGCGCCGACGTTCTGGATGGGGGTGGCGCCGACGCGTCCGGGGATGCCCGCCAGGCACTCCACCCCGGCCAGCCCGTCGGCGACGCAGCGCGCGACGAAGGGGTCCCACTCCTCGCCCGCCTGGACGCGCACCAGCACCCGTCCGGGCTCGTCCGGCACGCGCTCGGTGCCGCGGGTGCCGACGTGCACCACGGTGCCGGGGAAGCCGTCGTCGGCGACCACCACGTTGCTGCCGCCGCCGAGCACCAGCACCGGCTCGCCGTCCCGGTCCGCCGCGCGCACCACGGACACCAGTTCGTCCTCGGTCGTCGCCTCCACGAACCGGCGCGCCGGACCGCCGAGCCGCAGCGTGGTGTATCCGGCCAGGTTCACCTCTTCAGCGAACACCGCCACGCGCTTCCCCCTCCCGTAGTTGGGCCGCTGTCCGTCCCGTGCGGCGGGACGCCCGCGCTCCAGCGTGCCATCTCCGGCCGTCCGAACAGACGTTCGGCCGGGTGCCCGCCGGTGCGCCGCGGATCCGGCGCGTCCAGCGGGCACAGTCGCGCTGAGAGCGGTACTCGGGGGCCGGCGGGGCCGGCCCGGTCAGGCGAGGCGGACGACGGCCTTGGCCCGGGTGAGGACCTTCTGGTCGGCGGCGCGCGCGGTGAGCGCCACCACGACCTTGTTGTCGTCGAGCTTCTCCTCGACCTTGCCGCTGATCTGGAGGGTCGCGCCGCCGTCGTCCGGCACCACGACGGGGGCGGAGAAGCGCACGCCGTAGTCGACGACGGCGCCGGGGTCGCCCGCCCAGTCGGTGACGAAGCGGCCGGCCTGGGCCATGGTGTACATGCCGTGCGCGATGACGTCCGGCAGGCCCACGGCCTTGGCGAAGCTCTCCCGCCAGTGGATGGGGTTGAAGTCGCCCGAGGCGCCGGCGTACATCACCAGGTTGGCCCGGTCGATCTTGAAGGTGCGCTCCGGGATCTCGGTGCCGACCTCGACGTCGGCGTACTTCACCTGCGCGGTCATCAGGCCCCCCGCTCCACCAGCGTGTTGTAGGTCTTGCAGATCAGCTCGCCCTCGACGGTCTTGATGTCGGTCTCCACCGTCAGTTTCTCGTTGTTGCCGATCGACTTGATCTCGGTGATGGTGGAGGTGCAGGTCACCACGTCGCCGGCGCGCATCGGCCGGGTGTAGGCGAAGCGCTGCTCGCCGTGTACGACCATCGAGAAGTTGATGCCGAGTTCGGGGTCGGCCAGCGCCGGGTTGCCGAGGGAGACCACGATGGGGAAGGTGGGCGGCGCGATGACGTCGGGGTAGCCGGCGGCCTTGGCGGCCTCGGCGTCCCGGTAGAGCGGGTTGGGGTCGCCGATCGCGTCGGCGAACTCCCGGATCTTCACCCGGCTGACCTCGTACGGCTCGGTGGGCGGGAAGGTCCGCCCGATGAAATCACGGTTGATCGCCATGCGATCCGCTCCCTCCAGGTCGAACGGGGGCCGCCCCGCCCCTGCCCGTCGGGCGCCGACGGGCCCGCCCCATGATGCGGTCTCGCTCGGACGGTAACAGAACGACGTTCAGCCCGTCCTCGCCGGGTGGGCGGGAACGGGCTGGACGGTTGGGCAAGCCTCGCGTGTATCCGCGGGTTCTCGGCGGTCGCCCGAGCGGCGCCGCCGGGCGCGTCGCGGTCGCCGCGTGCGGCGGAAGACGCGCGCTGGTCAGCGGGTCCGGTCGTGCGGTCGGGCCGCAGCGGCGGTACCACCCGCCGCGAGCCGGTCAGCGGGTCTCGCGGTGCGGACGGTGCGTCCGGCAGTTGGGGCAGTACTTCTTGAGCTCCAGGCGGTCCGGGTCGTTCCGCCGGTTCTTGCGCGTGATGTAGTTGCGGTGCTTGCACTCCTGGCAGGCCAGCGTGATCTTCGGCCGGACGTCGGTGGCAGCCACGTTGGAGTGCCTTTCTGAGCTGGGGACAAGGACGTTCGTACGACGGGCCGCGCGGTCGCGCCCGTACGGGCGGCCGGTGCGGCGCGAAGAACCCAGCGCGCTCTCGCCCCCTTGCCGGGGGCGAGAGTCGCTCGGGTAGTAGCGAGGGCCGGACTTGAACCGGCGACACAGCGATTATGAGCCGCTTGCTCTGCCAGACTGAGCTACCCCGCCACGATGGTCGGTGTCCGACCGGAAAGCAAGGATACCGGATGTTCACCGGCGTCTGAAAACGCCGGGCCCGGCCCGGGGATCCGGCACATGCGTTCCGGTGGCCGACGCCATCGGGTAACAGGATACCGCTGCGGATCGGTGACCTGTCCAACCCGTTTTCCGGAACGGTCCGGCCGGCGCCCGGTCGGCGGCCGACCCCCCAACACAACGAAGGAGTGACGCCTGCCCGCGCAGACCGCCACTCCTGACCGCTGTTGCTGGAGCCCCTTTACGGAATCGAACCGTAGACCTTCTCCTTACCATGGAGACGCTCTGCCGACTGAGCTAAAGGGGCCTGCGTCCTCTCGACGCGTTGTAACCATACACGGCTCGCGGGCCGGATAGGAAATCGATTGGCCGGACCGCCCGCCGGGCTCCGGCAGCCGGCACCCGCACGAACCGGCCCGGCCGGCCTCTGCGCAGGTCAGCGCAGGAGATGGCGCCCGATGACCAGCTGCTGGATCTGGCTGGTGCCCTCGTAGATCCGAAACAGCCTGACGTCGCGGTAGAAGCGCTCGACCGGGACGCCGCGCATGTAGCCCATGCCCCCGAAGACCTGCACGGCCCGGTCGGCGACGCGGCCGACCATCTCCGAGCAGAAGTACTTGGCGCACGACGGGCCGAGCTTGGTGTCCTCCCCCGCGTCGTACGCGCGCGCCGCCTCCAGCACCATGGACCGCCCCGCGTACAGCTCGGCCTGGGAGTCGGCGATGAGCGCCTGGATCAGCTGGTACTCGCCTATCGGACGTCCGCCCTGCGTGCGCTCCTTGGCGTACGCGACGGTCTCGTCCAGGATCCGCTGGGCCAGCCCCACGCAGACGGCGGCGATGCTCAGCCGGCCGTGTGCGAGCGAGGCCATGGCCGTGCGGAAGCCGGTCCCCTCGGGGCCGACCATCGCGGACGCAGGCACGCGCACGCCGTCGAAGAACACCTCGGCGGTGTGGGCGCCGCGCTGGCCCATCTTGGCGTCCGGCGGGCCGACCTTGAGGCCGGGGGCGTCGCCGCTCACCAGGAACGTGGAGATGCCGCGCGAACCGGGGCCGCCGGTACGGGCGAACACCATGAACACGTCCGCTTCGGGGGCGTTGGTGATGAACCGCTTGGCCCCGTCGATGACGTACTCGTCGCCGTCCTTGACCGCGCGCGTGGTGAGGGTGCTGGGGTCCGACCCGGCCTCGGCCTCGGTGAGCGCGAACGCTCCGACGACCTCCCCGGACGCCAGCCGGGGCAGCCAGGCCTCCTTCTGCTCTCGGGTGCCCGCGTTCACCAGCACCTGCCCGGCGATGCCGTTGCTGGTGCCGAACATCGACCGGAAGGCGGGGCTGGCGTAGCCCAGCTCGAACGCCAGGCGCACCTCCTCGCTGATCGACATGCCGAGCCCGCCGTACTCCTCCGGCAGCGCGTACCCGAACAGGCCCATGTCGCGGGCGGCCCGGCGCAGGTCCTCCGGGATCGCGTCGGTCTCCTCGATCTCCTCTTCGCGGGGGATCACCTGCTCGCGGACGAACGTGCGCACGGCGGCCAGCACATCGGCGAAATCCTGAGGTTCCATGAACCCATTCTAGAATCCCATTCCAAGATTGGGGTCAGGGACGGACCAGCACCGCCGTCGCGTCGTCATGGCGCTTGCCCCGCCGGATCGTCGCGCCCGCCTCGGCCTCCCGCGTCCGCCGGATCAGCGCCCTGGGACCGGCGTCGTCGAGCAGGTCCAGCAGCCCCGCCCAGTCGGTGCGCCCGAAGATCTGCACCAGCCGCGCCGCGCCGTCGCTCAGCAGCGCCGCCCGCCGCACCCGCTCCGCGGGCGCCTCGCCCGTGAGCGCCTCGTAGGCGGCCTCAGGACGGGTCTGCACCACCCAGAATCCGCCCGGACTGTTGCGGGCCGCACGCACGGCCTCGACCGTGTACGAGGGCAGTTTGTCGACCCGGTCGTCGCACACGACCTGCACCTGCCCGTCCGTCTGCAGCAGCACCGGCGAATCGGCCAGCACCAGCCAGTCCAGGACGCCGCCGCGGCGCCGCAGCATCGCCACGGTCGCCGACGGGCTGTCGGGATTGTCCAGATCGCAGGTGTCGGCGTGGGCCTCCCCGGCCGCCTTGATGGCGTCGGCCAGCAGGTCCTGCAGCGGTGCGCCGTCCTCTGCGGCCAGCCGCGCCGCCAGCCCTCCCGCCAGCCGCCGCACCAGCCACGCCGGGCCGTGCACGCACCCGCTGTCCACTCCGGGCGCCGCCGTGGCGCCGTCCAGAAGCACAACCCATTCGGGCCCGGCGACGACGTAGTCCTCGTTCAGCCGCCCCGGTGTCGCCTCGCTCGCATAGGTGATCCGCACGCAGCCTGTCTACCCCTGATCCCTTCGCACGCTCGACACCCGCCCGCCAGTACGTGCGCACCACCGCACGTCGGCTACTGGCCGAGTTCTCCCGCAGGGGGATCCCGCCGCAACGGCCCCCACGCTGGTTCACAGGGTTCCGCTCACACCTCAGGGAGGGACGGACCGGGCGTCCAAGGGTCCGGCGCGGTGATGGCCCAGCGCTCGTGGTCGCGCCAGGCGCCGTCGATGTACAGGTAGGCGGGCGAGAACCCCTCGTACCGGAAGCCCAGACGCTGCACCAGCGCAAGCGACGCCTTGTTGTCCGGCTGGATGTTGGCCTCCAGCCGGTGGAGCCTGAGGTCGTGGAAGGCGTGCCGCAGGACAAGAGTGAGCCCCTCGGCCATGTATCCCCGTCCGGCGGACGGGGCGAAGGCGGCATAGCCGAGGGAGGCGCCCTGGTAGCGACCGCGGATGATCGAGTTGATATTGATCAGGCCGGCGGCGTCGCCGGTCTCCCGTACGCGGACCAGGAACCCCCGGTTGGTGCCGTCCTCGAACCGGCGCATCCAGGCCCGGAACTCCTGCGCGGTTGCGGGCAACTGTATCCACGGCCGGTGCAGTTCGGCGCTGGCCCGCACAAGCGAGCAGAACTCGTCCTGGTCGGAGAGGGCGAGGGGGCGCAGTACGACCCGTGACGGCACTTCGGACATGGCCCAACGCTACGCGGAACTCCCGCCCACCGACCGCCGGTAACAACCGGCAACAGCTGTGCCCCCCGAACAAGCCTCCTCTCCCCTGTCGAGGATGGACGGCTCTTCCAAACGGAGCGGGGCGGTATCGTCGGCTCCACGGCGTACGGCGACGTGTCGGCCGAGATCCGCAAACTCGCCTTCGCACCCGAACAGGTCGCCTCACCACTGGCAAGACGGCCGTACGACCTGCGGCATGCGGGTGTCTCACTGTGGCTGAACTCCGGCGTCCCGCCGACTGAGGTGGCCGAGCGCGCCGGGCACAGTGTGAACGTCCTACTGCGGATCTACGCCAAGTGCATCGACGGCCAGCAGGACAGGGCGAACGAGCGGATTGAAGATGCTCTCGGCGACTGAGGCGGCCTACACCGTTGGGGCTCCGGTTACCGGGGCCCCTTCGTTTTTGCGGGCCGGCCTGCGGAGAACGGGCCGTTCGGATCCCGCGTATTTTCCGGCAGTGGTGACAGGCGGCTGCGTCCGGCGGCGTCTGGTTGCGGGGGAAGGCCTCCTGGCAACAGAACACCCCCTGGCCTGTTCTCCCAGGTCAGGGGGCGTCTTTTGTCGTGTGGCGGGTCCAGGATTCGAACCTGGGTAGGCGAAGCCGACGGATTTACAGTCCGCTCCCATTGGCCACTCGGGCAACCCGCCCTGGCTGTCGTCCTCGCGGCGACTCTGGAAAGGATAGCGGAACCCGGGACCGGTCGTGACATCGGAGCAGAGGGCCCGCTGCGGTGTGCGAAGCGACCCCACCGGCGGGGGCGGTAGCGGTGGGGGTAAGTGGACATGGGAACGCCCGCCGGCCCCATGGGGCCGGCGGGCGCTTTGCTCAGGGCGGGGTCAGCACTTCTTGTAGTCGCCCTTGCTGCCCCAGGAGCACTTGTCCGCGAGGGTCCCGTTCGGGTAGCGCAGGTACGCGGTGTCGCCGGTGTTGTTCCACACGTACCACTTGCGGCCCCAGTACCGATGGGTGGAGGTGTTGGTGCCCTTGCCGGTGTGGATGTACACGGACTTGCGGCCGCCGAGCTTGAAGTTGCCGAAGGTGTAGGTGTAGCCCGTCTTGTCGCGCAGCTTGTAGCCCTTGAGCTGGCGGGCCGTCTTGCCGGTGTTGTACAGCTGCACCCACTCGGCGTTCAGCGACTTGTTCGAGCCGGTGTCCTTGCCCGGCGAGTCGAAGTAGACGCGGTAGATCTGCACCGCGCCAGCGGCCTCGGCCGGCGCCGCGACCACTCCGGTCGCGACCGCCGCGGCGAGCGCCGCGGCCCCCGTGGTCAGAATCCTTTTCACCCCGATTGCCTCCCCTGTGACGGTTGGGGCATTTGGTCTATCAGCGACCTATCGCTCATGAGGGGCGATGGCCGGATGTGGAGGGGTTTGTCAACCTCAGGGGGCGTTGAGGCGACGGGGACGCGCCAGACCGGCCCCGAACGCGGTTCGTCCGGTGCCGCGGGACGCGCCCGCGCCCTCGCCGGGCACGGCGAACCGGTCACCGGCGGCGGAAACGCTCGCGGGGGCCGGGGGCGCCGGGCGGCGCCGTCGTGCGCGGCGGCGGTGGGGCGCGATCGCTACGCTGATCGGCGAGGTGGGGGCGCCCCGGAGGGGCGATCGCGTCGGTCCGCGCCTCCACGGGGGCCTAAAGCAGAGTGTTTTCGCAGTTCAGAGGGGCTGAGTGCCGTGGCAGACTCTTCTTTCGACATCGTGTCGAAGCTCGACCGGCAGGAGGTCGACAACGCGCTCAACCAGGCGGCCAAGGAGGTCGCCAACCGGTTCGACTTCCGCAACGTGGACGCGGGCATCCGGTGGGCCGGGGACGGCATCGAGATCCAGGCCAACTCCGAGGAGCGGGCCAAGGCGGTGCTGGAGGTGCTGAAGGACAAGCTGGTCAAGCGGGGCGTCTCGCTGAAGGCGATCGACGCCGGGGAGCCCAAGGCGTCCGGGAAGCTGTACAAGCTCGGCGTGGCGCTGAAGGAGGGCATCTCCCAGGAGAACGCCAAGAAGATCAGCAAGATCATCCGGGACGAGGGGCCGAAGGGCGTCAAGGCCCAGATCCAGGGTGACGAACTGCGGGTCAGCTCGAAGAAGAAGGACGACCTGCAGGCCGTCATCGCCCTGCTCAAGGGCAAGGACCTCGACGTCGCGCTGCAGTTCGTCAACTACCGGTGAGTGAGGGGGTCGCCGGCACCTTTCCCCCGCTGACGGTGCCGGCGCCCGTACACAGAGATGTCGGGAACGCGGCCGCGGTTCAGCCCGCGAGACGGGAATCGTCGAACGGCTCCAGGTCGCGGGCCAGGGCGGTCAGGTCCAGGTCGAGGACGCGGGCCAGGGCCGCGATGGTGAAGAACGCGGGCGCCGCGATGGCCCCGCGTTCGATTTTGCGGAGGGTGTCCAGGGAGATTCCCGCCTCGGCGGCGACGGCCGCGGCGCTGCGCGGGCCCCGGGCGGCCCGCAGGATGCCGCCCAGGGCGCGGCCGCGGTCGCGCTGCTCGGAGGTCAGTGGTGTGCGCACCATGGTGAAGATTCTAATACTGGTATTACTATCTTGGCCATGGTGACGTATCGCAGCCCCCGGGAATGGAAGATCATGCGTGAGGCGGGCCGGGTGGTGGCCCGCACGCTGCACACGGTGCGCGAGGCGGCCGAGCCGGGCATCCCGCTGGCGGAGCTGGACGCGATCGCGGCGCGGTGCATCAAGGAGGCGGGGGCGCGGTCGTCGTTCCTGCACTACCACCCGGACTGGTCTCCGACGCCCTACCCTGCGACGATCTGCGTGTCGGTGAACGAGGCCGTCGTGCACGGCATCCCGAACGGGCGGGTGCTCAAGGAGGGCGACGTCGTCTCGGTGGACTGCGGCGCCGAGCTCGGCGGCTACCACGGCGACGCCGCGATCACGTTCGCCGTGGGCGCGGCCGACGAGGAGGCCCGGCGGCTGATGGACGTCACCCGCACGGCACTGGAACGGGCGATCGAGCAGGCCCGGCCGGGCGGGCGGATGGGCGACATCTCCCACGCCATCATGCGCACGGCCCGGGACTGCGGGTACGGGATTCTGCAGGGCTGCGGCGGCCACGGCATCGGCACGCGCATGCACGAGGATCCCGACGTGCCCAACATGGGGCGGCCGGGACGCGGGCTCAAGCTCCGCGAGGGCCTGACGATCGCGATCGAGCCGATGTTCCACGAGGGCGGCGGCGACGCGGCCGAGGTGCTGCCGGACGGCTGGACGATCGTCACGGCGGACGGCAGTCGCGCCGCGCACTTCGAGCACACCATCGCCATCACGGCCGACGGCCCGGTCGTCCTCACCCTCCCCTAGACACCGCGTCTTGCGCCCCCGGTGCGGGACGGGGCGCTCAGCGCAGGCCGGCCATGCGCTCCAGGCGGGCGATGCGCTCGGCAATCGGCGGGTGGGTGGAGAACAGGCGCCCGATCCCCGCGCCGCGGAACGGGCTGGCGATCATGAGGGAGCTGGTGGTGGCCAGCTCGGGGTCCTGCGGCAGCGGCATCGCGCGGGTGCCCGCCTCGATCTTGCGCAGTGCGGCGGCCAGGGCGAGCGGGTCCCCGGTGAGCTGGGCGCCGGCCGCGTCGGCCTGGTACTCGCGGGTCCGGCTGATCGCCATCTGCACGACGGCGGCGGCGACCGGGCCGAGCACCAGCAGCATCAGGGCGCCGAGGACGCCGGGCCCGTCGTCGTCCTCCGACCGGCCGACCGGCAGGAACACCGCCAGGTACGACAGGTAGGTGATGACGGTGGCGATGGCCGCGGCGACGGAGGAGATGAGGATGTCGCGGTTGTAGACGTGCGACAGCTCGTGGCCGAGCACCGCGCGCAGTTCCCGCTCGTCCAGCATGCGCAGCAGCCCCCGGGTGCAGCACACCGCCGCGTTGCGCGGGTTGCGGCCGGTGGCGAACGCGTTGGGCTGCATGGTCTCCGACACGTACAGCCGGGGCATGGGCCGGCGCGCGGAGGTGGCCAGTTCCCGGACCACCCGGTACAGGACGGGCGCCTCGACCTCCCCGACCGGGTGGGCGCGCATGGAACGCAGCGCGATACGGTCGCTGAAGAAGTACGCCACGCCGTTGGTGACCAGCGCGATCAGCAGGGCGATGGCCAGCCCCGCGCCGCGGCCGAGTCCCCAGCCGGCGAGCAGCATCAACGCCGACAGGGCCGCGATCAAAGCGGCCGTCTTGACGCCGTTGAAGTGCACTTTCGCCGCCTCCCGTTGCTCTTCCGCTGTCTGGGACAACGGTGTGACCTGGCGAAACGTTCCCGTTTTCGGGCGGCGTCCAGGGGCCTGGGCGGACCGCCGCAAGACCCCCGGACGGCCGCCGGTCAGGTGACGTTCGACACCGTCTGCAGCACCAGTTGCGGCGCCGCCGACAGCACCACGGCGCCGGCGGCCGCGGCGGCGATGGCGGCGCGGACGGGCACCCCGGTGTCCGGCACGGGCGGCCGGGCCCCGGCGGGCGGGGCGCCGAACAGCCGCACGGCCCACACCAGGTAGTAGTACAGCCCGATGACGGTGTTGACGGCCATGACGACCGCCAGCCACGTCACGCCCCCGGCCAGGGCCGCGCGGAACACCACGACCTTGGCGAACAGCCCCATGACGCCCGGCGGCAGCCCGGCCAGGCAGATCAAAAAGAACGCCAGCGCGGCGGCGACGGAGGGGCTGCTGCGGGCCAGGCCGCGGAAGTCGTCCAGGGCGTCCCAGCGCGAGTGCGGGCCGCGGCGCTGGACGGCGACGACCACGGCGAACGCACCCATGTTCATCACCGCGTACAGCGCAACGTAGGCGGTGGTGGCGGCGACCGCCTCGGGCAGCCGGTGGTCGCCGACCGCCAGCGGCGCCAGCATGTAGCCGGACTGGGCGACCGACGACCAGGCCAGCAGGCGGATGGCGGTGCGCTGCCGCAGCGCCATCAGGTTGCCGAGCGTCATGGTGGCGGCGGCGAGCACGGCGACCAGCGGCCCCCAGACGTGCCCGTACGCGGGCAGCCCGAGCGCCAGGACGATCGCGAGGCCGGCGAACCCGGCGGCCTTGGACACCACCGACAGGAACGCGGCGACCGGCAGCGGCGCGCCCTGGTAGACGTCCGGCGCCCAGAAGTGGAACGGCACGGCCGCGACCTTGAACCCGAACCCGGCCAGCACCAGCACGGTCCCGGCGGCCGCGACCGGCTCCAGGTCGGCGGGCAGGCGGGCGAGGGCGGGCGCGAGCCGGTCCAGGTGCATGGCGCCGGTGGCGCCGTACAGGAGGCTGACGCCGAACAGCATGACGGCCGCGGAGATCACCGAGACCAGGAACAGCTTGAGCGCGGCCTCGGTGGCGGCGCCGTCGTAGCGGCGCAGGCCGACGAGCGCGAACACCGGCAGCGACAGCGTCTCCAGCGCGACGACGAGCAGCACCAGGTCGCGGGCGGCGACGAGGGTGAGCGCGCCGGCGGTCGCGGCCAGCAGCAGGAAGTGGTACTCCCCGGCGGGCATCTTCGCCCGGGTGATCTCGTCCAGGGACAGCAGGACGACGACCACCCCGGCGGCCAGCACCACGCCCTGGAACAGCAGCGTGAACTGGTCGGTCACGTAGGAGCAGGACGGCGGTCCGCCGCCGCGCAGACCGCCCGGCACGCAGAACGTGGCGCGGCGGCCGCCGCCCGCGGCCAGCGCGACGACCGCGACGAGCGCGGCGGCCAGCGCGCCGCACGACGCCCAGCCCAGGACGCGGCGCGGCACGTCGAACGCGTCGGCGAGCAGCAGCGCGACGGCCGCCACCGCGACGATCAGCGCGGGCGCGACGGCCGCGTAGTCGATGCTCTGGATGATCATCGGGCGGTTCCTTCCGCCGTGGTCCGTCCGGCCGCCATCAGCCGCCTCCGAACAGCGCGCGGACCGGGGCGGTGGTCACGGCCAGCAGCGTCTTGGGCCACAGGCCGACCAGCAGGGTGAGGACGATCAACGGGGTCCAGGCGGCGTACTCGCAGCGGCTGATCGGCGCGATGCGGGTCCGCGTCGCCGTCCCGTCCGGCCCGTCGGGTCCGGGTGCCGGGGCGGCGGCGCGGTCCGCCGGCACCGCACCGTGTGTGATCTTGGTGAGCATGCGCAGGAAGTAGGCGGCGGTGAGGACCGCGCCGAGCCCGCCGACGACCATGAACGTCACGAACGTCTCGCGCGGCAGGTCGGCGTGCGGCCGATAGGCGCCGAGCAGGGCCAGCATCTCGCCCCAGAATCCGGCGAGGCCGGGCAGGCCCAGGCTCGCGACCGAGGCGAACGTCAAGACGGACGCCAGCCGCGGCGCCTCGGTGAGCATGCCGCCGCCGAGCCGGTCCAGCTCACCGGTGCCGTACCGGACCTTGACGGCTCCGACCAGGAAGAACAGCAGCCCGGTGATCAGCCCGTGGGCGATGTTGCCGAACAGCGCCGCGTTCACCCCGACCGGGGTGAGGGTGGCGATGCCCAGCAGCACGAAGCCCATGTGCCCGACGGACGAGAACGCGATCATCCGTTTCAGCTCGCGTTGCGCCAGGCAGGCCAGGGCGCCGTAGACGATCCCGACGACGGCGAGCAGCCCGAGCCAGGGCGCCCAGTACGCGGCGCCGTCCGGGGCCAGCGGCAGCGCCACCCGGACCAGGCCGTAGGTGCCCATCTTCAGCAGCACCCCGGCCAGCAGCACCGACCCGATGGTGGGGGCCTCGGTGTGCGCGTCGGGCAGCCAGGTGTGCAGCGGCCACATCGGCGCCTTGACGCCGAAGCCCAGCACCATCAGCAGGAACGCGTTGACCTGCACGCCGTGGGCGATGCCGGCGCCGTGCCGGCGGGCCAGCTCGGTCGCATCGAGCGTCCCGGCGTTCACCGCGACCAGCAGCATGCCCGCCAGCAGCAGGCCGGAGCCGAGCAGCGTGTAGAGGATGAACTTGTACGCGGCGGCGCGGCGGCCCGGGCCTCCCCACAGCACGATCACCGCGTACATCGGGATCAGCACGACCTCGAAGAACACGAAGAACAGCACCAGGTCGAGCGCGGTGAACGTGCCGAGCAGCCCGACCTCCAGCACCAGCAGCAGCCCGACGAGCAGGCGGTCGGACGCCGCCCCGTGCGGCGGGTGCCGCAGGGCGTGCACGAAGCACAGCAGCGACAGCAGCGCGGTGAGCAGCACCAGCGGCAGCGAGATGCCGTCGACGCCGAGGTGGAAGCGCAGCCCGATCGCGGGCGCCCAGTCGCGGTCGATCTCCAGTTGGACGCGCGAGGGGTCGCCGTAGTCGAACGCGGCCGCCGCCGACAGCGCCACCAGCAGCGCCGCCCCCGAGACGCCGACCCCGTAGCGGCGGACGGCGCCGTCCCCCGGCAGGAAGCGCCCGGCCGGAAGCAGCAGCGCCAGCGCCCCCGCCAGCGGGATCGCGAGCAACAGCACGAAGATCACAGGAAGATCACCGCCCCGGCCGCGATGAGGACGATCCCGGCGATCAGGCCGGTGAGGTAGGTCTGCGGGTTGCCGTTCTGCGGCCGCCGCAGCGGTTCGGCGAGGCGGCGTGCGCCGCGGGCGGCGCCGACGACCGCCGTGTCGATGCCGCGCCGGTCCACCGCGACGACCTGGCGCGCCACGGCCTGCACGGGACGCACGACCGCGGCCGCGTACAGCTCGTCGACGTAGAACGCGCGGGCGAACACTTCGCGTGCGGGGCCGAGCGCCCGCGCGGGGTCGGCGGCGGGGTCGCGGTTCCAGATGGAGAACGCCGCGCCCGCGCCCACCGCGGCGCACAGCAGCGCCACGACGGCCGAGCCGAGGTGCGGCCGCAGTTCGGCCGCGCCCAACCCGAAGAACCCGACGACCGCCGACGGCACGGCCAGCGCGGCCACCGTCCACGACATGAGCTTGGGCGCCTCGCGCACCTCGTACCGGCCGCGCGGCTCGCCGAAGAACGTCATCAGCCACAGCCGCATCGCGTACGCCGCCGTCACCGCGGCCGTCAGCAGCAGGCCGGCGTACACGGTCCAGGCGACGCCCGCCGGGATGTGCACGCCGCCCGCGGCGATGTCGCCGCCGTGGGCGGCGGCGTGCTGGGCGGCCTCGATGACGGAGTCCTTGCTGAACCAGCCGCTGACGGGCGGGACGCCGACGAGCGCCGCCAGCCCGATCGTCATCGACCAGAACGTGATCGGCATCCCGGTGCGCAGCCCGCCGTAGTGGCGCAGCATGGTCGACCCGGCCGTCACGATCACGCAGCCCGCCGCCAGGAACAGCAGCGCCTTGAACGCGCCGTGGGCGAGCAGGTGGAAGATCGCGCCGTTCCATGCGCCGACCGCCAGCCCGGCCGCCATCACCGCCAGCTGGCTGATCGTCGAGTACGCCAGGACGCGCTTGATGTCGTCCTGCGCCAGCGCCGCCAGCGCCGACCCCAGCATCGAGACCACCGCGACCAGGCCGAGCAGCGCCAGCGCGGCCGGGGCCGCAAGGAACACCCCGTACACGCGGGCCACGACGTACACGCCCGCCGCGACCATGGTGGCCGCGTGGATCAGCGCGCTGATCGGCGTGGGGCCCGCCATCGCGTCCGGAAGCCAGGTGTGCAGCGGGAACTGCGCGCTCTTGCCCGCCACCCCGGCCAGCAGCAGCAGCGCGGCCGCCGTGACCGTCGCGTGCGGCAGCGTCCCGGCCCGCGCCCAGATCTCGCCGATGTCGAACGAGCGGGCGCCCACCCCGAGCACGAAGACGCCGAACAGGAATCCGACGTCGCCGAGCCGGGTGACCAGGAACGCCTTGACGGCGGCGCGCGAGTTGGCGCGGTCCTCCCAGTGGTGGCCGATCAGAAAGTAGGAGCAGACCCCCATGACCTCCCAGCCGACGTAGAGCAGCAGCAGGTCGCCCGCGTACACCACCAGCAGCATGGCGGAGGTGAACAGGGAGATGAACGCGGCGTAGGAGGAGTAGCGGGGGTCCTCGGCCATGTAGGCGACCGAGTAGACCTGCACGGCCAGCGCGACGAGGCACACCATCAGCCCGACGACGGCCGGCAGCCCGTCCAGCCGCAGGCCGATCTCGATCGGCACGGTGCCGGTTTCGACGAGGGTGAGGGTGCCGGTGCGCGTGCCGGGCGTGCGCCAGACGGCGAACGCCGCGACCGCCGACAGCACGGCGGCGACGGCGACCGGCAGGCAGGCGATCAGCGCGGGCCCGTTGCGCAGCGGCGAGCGCTCCGCCGTCGCAGCCGCCTGCCACCGGGCCCGCCGCCCTTCGGCGGGCGCCTCGGCCTGCGCTTCGGCGTGGGGCGCGGCCTTGTCGCGGGGTGGGCGTGCGCGCAGCGTCTCGGACAGGCGCGGACCCAGCAGCATCCCGGCGAACGCCGCGACGAACGGCAGCAGGATGACGACGGAGATCAACGCGATCATGTCGCGGCTCCCTTGCCGCCGGCCCGCACGGCCGCCGCAGCGCGTACGCCGCCCGCGTCACCGTCGCCGACCTCGGGAGCGGGCGCCGCGTCCTCCGACAGCGTGCGCAGCCGGTCCACGTCGATCATCCGGCGGTTGCGGTAGACGAGCAGGACGATCGCCAGCCCCAGCCCCACCTCGGCGGCGGCGATCACGATGGTGAACAGGGTCAGCACCTGCCCGCCGTGCAGCCGGTCCCGCCACCACACGTCGAACGCGACCAGGTTGAGGTTGACGGCGTTGAGCATCAGCTCGACCGACATCAGCACCAGGATCGCGTTGCGCCGGGCCAGCACCCCGTACACGCCGACCGAGAACAGCAGCGCGGCGACCACCGCGGGATAGGCGACGTGCATCAGCGCTCGCCCCGCTTCTTCGTGGGTTCCTTCTCCTTCGGCCCGCCGACGTCGGAGCGCGACAGCACGATCGCGCCGACCAGCGCGGCCAGCAGCAGCACCGACAGCACCTCGAACGGCAGCACCCAGGTGCGGAACACGGCGGCGCCGAGCGCGTCGGCGGAACCGCCGCCCGCCCGCAGCGGCATGGACGCGTCCCGGAACCCGATGACCACCACCGACACCAGCACACCCGCCGTCGCCAGCGCGACCGCGAGCGCCGCCCACCGGTTGCCGGAGTCCAGGTCGGCCGCCCGACCGATCGGCGCCCGGGTCAGCATGATGCCGAACAGCAGCAGGACGACCACCGCGCCCACGTAGATCAGCACCTGCACCCACGCGACGAACTCGGCGGTCAGCACCAGGTAGCCGCCGGCGAGCGCGCCCAGCGACACCACCAGCCACAGGGCCGCGTGCACCAGCTGCCGCGTGGTGACCACGAGCACGGCCGAACCGACGGCGACCACGCCCAGCAGCGTGAAGACGATCTCCTGGCCGGTCATGCGCCTCCCCCGCCGGGCTCGCCCCGTCCCGGCGGCCGCCCGTCACGGCCGACCCGCGGCCCGCGGACGGCGCCACCCGCCGGACCGCGCGCCGCGCCCCGCGCCGGGCGGGCGGCGGCGCGTTCGGCCGCGGCGATCTCCTTGGGCGGCTCGGCCCCGGGGTCGTGCGCCGGCGGCGGCGGCACCGTCCACATCCACTCCCGCAGCCGCTCCTTCTCGTGGGTCAGCTCGCCGATGTCGTACTCGGCGTACTCGAACTCCGGCGACCAGAACAGCGCGTCGAACGGGCAGACCTCGATGCAGATTCCGCAGTACATGCACAGCGCGAAGTCGATCGCGAAGCGGTCCAGGACGTTGCGGGTGCGGGGCCGTCCGCCGCCCTCGGCGGGCAGCGTCTCCTTGTGCGAGTCGATGTAGATGCACCAGTCGGGGCACTCGCGGGCGCACAGCATGCAGACCGTGCAGTTCTCCTCGAACAGGGCGATCACGCCGCGGCTGCGCGGCGGCAGCTCCGGCTGCACCTGCGGGTACTGGCGCGTTATGGACCGCCGCGTCATCGTCCGCAGCGTCACCGCCAGCCCCTTGGCCAGCCCGCCTCCTGGTAGCCGTCCCACGGCCCCCATAATTGCGTACGAAACGCCGTGGGGGAACGCAACGGGGGCGGCGTTCGTCCAACACACGTGAGCCGAGCGCAGCCGATGGCTCGGCGGCTAAGCTCACTGGACGACGAGCCGTCAGGCGAGGAGGCCGCGTGACCCACGGCGTGGACGATCCGAACGGCGCGGGCGGGCCCCGCCCTTCGGCGCACCGGCCGCGCCCACGGCCGCACACGCCCGTACCTCCTCCCGGCTGGCGTGCGCCCTTCCCAACGCCTCCCGTCCCGCCGCCCCCTCCCCCGGCCGTCCCGGTGCCCGTTACGCCCGGCGAGCCCCGCGGCATCCTGTGGGCGTTCGTGCCGTTCCTGACGTTCGGGCTCGGCACGCCGTTCTCGTTCCTGTACGCGGCGGTCAGGCGCCGCTCGTGGAACATGGGGGCGGCCTCCGTCGGCTACGGCGCCGCCACCGCCGGGGTGCTCACGCTGATGCAGCTAGGCGACCCGTTCCTGGGGTTCATCGCCGGGACCATGATGCTGATGCTGTGGATCGCCGGCACGGTGCACGCGTTCGCCGTCCGCCCCTCGCTGTTCCCCCGCACCGGCCCGCGCAGCCAGGCCAACCAGCACGCGCTGCGCGTCGCCCAGTACCGCCGGGAACTGCGCGAGGAGGCCCGCGCGCTGGCCGCCGAGGACCCTGCCCTGGCCCACGAGCTGCGCATCGGCCGCCCCGACCTGCCGCGCACCTACGACGACGGCGGCCTGGTCGACGTCAACCACGCCTCCCCGCAGGCGCTGGCCACGCTGCCGGGCATGACGCCCGAACTCGTCGACAAGATCGTGCGGCGCCGCGAGGAGCAGGGCGGCTTCATCTCCGCCGAGGAGATGTCGGTGGACGTCGACCTGCCGCCCGGCCTGCTCCCGCAGCTCGCCGAGTACGCGATCTTCCTGCCGTGACCCCGCCGGTCAGGCGAGGGCGACCTTGACGACACCGGTGAGCGCCAGCTGCCCCAGCGACAGCGGCACCAGGTACGCCCAGGCCAGCTTCTGCAGCTGGTCCTCGCGCAGCCGCGGGTAGCTGACGCGCAGCCAGATCACCACGAACGCCAGCACGGCCGCCTTGAGCAGCGTCCACAGCCAGCCCAGCTCGGCGTCCAGGAACGGGCCCTTCCACCCGCCCAGGAACAGCACCGTGGTCAGCGCGCACAGCACCACGATCCCGGCGTACTCGGCCAGGATGAACAGCGCGAACCGCAGCCCGCCGTACTCGGTGTACGGGCCGAAGATGATCTCCGAGTCGGCCACCGGCATGTCGAACGGCGGGCGGCGCAGCTCGGCCAGCCCGGCGACGAAGAACACCACCGCGCCCACCGCCTGCCAGGGCAGCCACCACCAGCGCCACTCCTCGACGATGCCGCTCAGCGACAGCGTTCCGGCGGCCATCGCCACCGAGGAGGCGGCGAACACCAGCGGCAGCTCGTACGACATCAGCTGCGCGGCCACCCGCATGCCGCCCAGCAGCGAGTACTTGTTGGCGCTGGCCCAGCCCGCCATGATCGCCCCGATCACGCCGACGCCCATCACCGCCAGCGCGAAGAACACCCCGAGGCCGAGATCGAGCGCGACCTGACCGTCCGGCCCCACCGGGATCACCAGCAGGACCAGCAGATACGGGATGATCGCCACCGCCGGGGCCAGCTTGAACACCGTGCGGTCGGCGGCGCGCGGGACGACGCTCTCCTTCTGCGCGAACTTCACCCCGTCCGCCACCAGCTGCGCCCACCCGTGGAACGCACCGGCGTACATGGGGCCGAGCCGCCCCTGCATGTGCGCCATCACCTTGTGCTCGGCCTGCCCTACCAGCAGCGGCAGCACGGCGAACGCGGCCGCGACCAGCACCAGCTTGAGCACGACTTCCAGCAGGTCAGGCACCGGATCCCCGCCCTTCGTCCGGTCGGCGCGCCCGGCGCTGCGGCCGCTCGGCCGACTGCCGCGCGGCCGGCCCCCAGTCGTCGGGCACCCCCGGCGGGCGCATGCGGCGGCGGCTCGGCGCGCCGTGCCCGGACTCGCCCGGCTCCTTGGCGCCCGGCCACGGCTTGGCGACCCGCGCGGCCAGCACGAAATCCTTGCGCAGCGGATGGCCCTCGAAGCCGTCGGGCAGCAGCAGCGGCCGGAGATCCGGATGCCCGTCGAAGACCACGCCGAACATCTCGAAGGTCTCCCGCTCGTGCCAGTTCGCCCCCCGGTAGACGCCGACAGCGGTGGGCAGCCGCGGCTCGTCCCGGGGCACCCGCGTGCGGACCAGCAGGTGGTGCCCGCGCTCCAGCGAGTACACGTGCGCGACGACGGCGAACCCCTCGGTCAGCTCGTCCACGCCCGTCAGCCAGTCGAAGAACCCGCAGGACAGCTCGTCGCGCGCGAACAGCAGGGCGTCCACCCAGTGCTCCGGCGGCACCCCCACCGCCAGCCCGCCGTGCGTCTCCTCGGTGCTGACCTCGTCACCGAACCGCGCCGTCCAGGCCGCCGCCAGCTCGGCACTCACCGGCCGCTCCGTCCGCCCTCGTCGTCACCGTCGTCCACCAGCCCCGGGATGATCGACGGATCGTGCCCGCCATCACGCCCCCGCCGCCTGCGCCTCCCGGCCTGCTTCTCCGCATCAGCGGCCTCAACCGTCCGCGTCACCTCGTCTGGACCAACGTCAGGCCGCGACGACCGCTCCTGCCCAACATCCGACCCGTCAGCATCAGCACACTCGTCGGCCGACTCCAACGGCAACGCGGCATCACCGGACCCGGCCTCGCTGGGCGGCAGCGGACGCATCTCATCACTCGATCCGGCCGCTCTGGGCTCATCCACCGGCTCCACCGGCTGCGTCACCGCAGTCGGGCTGACATCCTCAGACCGCAGCGAACGCTTCTCAAGACTCGATTCGGCCGACTCCGCCGACTGTGCGGCCCCGCTCGGAACCGTGCCGCCCGAACCCGACTGCTGCGGCTCGGCACTCGTAGCGTCAGCACGCACGTCACGCGGCTCGACCGGCTGCGTCACCTCGCTCGGATTAGCCTCAGCCGACCGCGACGAGCGCTTCTTAACGCTCGCCCCCGCAGCATCGGCACGTTCGTCGGCCGACTCCAACGGCAACGTGGCATCACCGGAGCCGGCCTCGTTGGACGGCAGCGGGCGCGTCTGGTCGCTCGATCCTGTTGTGCCGCGCTCGTCGACCGGCTCCACCGGCCGCGTCACCTCACCCGGACCGGCCTCAGCCGACCGCGACGAGCTCCTCTTTACGCTCGCTCCCGCCGCATCATCACTCTCATCAGCTGAACTCAATGGCCGCGCGGCATCACCAGAACCAGTCTCGCCGGGCGGCAGCGGGCGCGTCCCCTCGCTCGATCCGGCGCCGCGCTCGTCGACCGGCTCTACCGGCCGCGTCACCTCGTCCGGACCACCCCCCTCGGATTGCGGCGACCGCTCTTCAACACTGGCGCCCACAGCACCAGCACTCTCGCTGGCCGACTCCACCAGCCGCGCATCACCGGAGCCGCGCTCGCCAGAGGACAGGGGGCGCGTCTCATCACTCGATCCGGCCGCTCTGGGCTCATCCACCGGCTCCACCGGCTGCGTCACCGCAGTCGGGCTGACATCCTCAGACCGCAGCGAACGCTTCTCAAGACTCGATTCGGCCGACTCCGCCGACTGTGCGGCCCCGCTCGGAACCGTGCCGCCCGAACCCGACTGCTGCGGCTCGGCACTCGTAACGTCAGCACGCACGTCACGCGGCTCGACCGGCTTCGTCACCTCGCTCGGATTAGCCTCAGCCGACCGCGACGAGCGCTTCTTAACGCTCGCCCCCGCAGCATCGGCACGTTCGTCGGCCGACTCCAACGGCCGCGTAGCCTCGCTCGCACCTGCCTTGGACGGCAGCGGACGCGTCCTGTCACGCGCCCCGGCAGCACCGCGCTCATCAACCGGCTGCACCGGCCGCGTCACCTCATCCGCGGCGGCGTCGGCCGACCGCGACGAGTGCTTCTCGGCGCTCGGCTCGGCGGCATCGGCACGTTCGTCGGCCGACCCCAACGGCAGGGTGGCATCACCGGTGCCCCTCTCGTGGGGCGGCAGCGGGCGCGTCTTGTTGCTCGATCCGGCCGCACCGCGCTCGTCAACCGGCTCCACCGGCTGGGTCACCGCGGTCGGGCTGACGTCCTCGGACCGCAGTGAGCGCCTTTCCGCACTCGGTTGGGCGGCATCGGCGCGAGGCTCGGTCGGCTTCGCCGGTTGTGCGGTCTCGGACGGGGCTGCGTCGCCGGAACCCGACGGCTGCGGCTCTACCGGCTGGGTGATGGCGTCGGGCGCTTCGGAGACGTCATCGGGGGTGGGAGGCGGTTGCAGGGGGCGGCGCAGCACCGTCGCCGACAGCGGGCGGGGCGGGGGCGGGGGCGCGACGGGTTCGCCGCCGCTGCCGTAGCGGTCGTCGAGGGACTCTCCTGCGATCTTCTCCTGGAGATGGACGATGCCGTGCAGCAAAGCCTCGGGACGGGGCGGGCAGCCGGGGACGTACACGTCCACCGGGATGATCTGGTCGACGCCCTTGGTGACGCAGTAGGAGTCCCAGTAGGGGCCG
This sequence comes from Actinomadura sp. NBRC 104425, assembly GCF_030269545.1. GTDB lineage: Bacteria > Actinomycetota > Actinomycetes > Streptosporangiales > Streptosporangiaceae > Spirillospora > Spirillospora keratinilytica. The sequence goes on from NZ_BSTN01000006.1 coordinate 317,635, forward strand.
CCGCAGTTGGAGCAGGCGCCGAACGAGATGACGTACTTGGGTTCGGGCATCTGCTCGTAGAGCCGCCGTACGGCGGGCGCCATCTTGTCGGTGACGGTGCCGGAGACCACCATGAGGTCGGCCTGGCGGGGGCCGGGCGCGAACGGGATGACGCCGAGGCGGATGAAGTCGTGGCGGCTCATCGAGGTGGCGATGAACTCGATGGCGCAGCAGGCCAGCCCGAAGTTGAACACCCACAGGGAGTAGCGGCGGCCCCAGTTCAGGACGAACTTGATCGGCTTGGGCGCCACTCTGGCCAGCGGTCCCACGCCGGGCGTCGGCAGGTCCACGGTGCTCATCGGCACGCTCCCCGTCCGGGGCTGTCGGGGGTCACAGCAGCATTCTTACCTGCTGCGCGCGGTGTCAGACCCACGACAGGACGCCCTTCTTGCCGGCGTACGCCAGCCCGGCGGCGAGAAAACCCAGGAAGACGAACATCTCCCCTAGGGTGGTCAGGCCGTAGCCGGGAGCCGAGAAGACCGTGGCCCAGGGGAACAGGAACACCGCGTCCACCGCGAAGACGACGTACAGGTAGGCGAACACGTAGTAGCGCACATAAGACTGGGCCCAGTCCCCGCCGACGGGGTCCACCCCGCATTCGTAGGTGGCGAGCTTCTCCGGGGTGGGACGGTGCGGGCGCAGCATCCGGTTGGCGGCCAGCGCCCCCGCCACGATGCCGCCGCCGACGAGCAGCAGCACCCCGACGACCACGTAGGAGTGGAAGTAGTCCCGCACGGCGACCTCCTGGAGAACCTCCCGTCAAGTATCTCTGAAAAGTCGAGGGCGGGCCGAACTTACGGGCGGCGGGCTCACTCTCTACCATCGACCGCTCTTTACTGCACACTGAGACACAGACGGGGCAAAAGAACTGTAAGGACGTGACCGGATGAGCACTCCTCCGCCTCCCCCCGGCTGGGATCCCCCCGCCGGTCCTTCCTGGCCGCCCGCGCCGGGCGGCCCCGGTGACCCTTCCGGTCCGGCTGGCACCAGCGGGCCGGGCGGCCCGCCCGGTGGCACTCCTCCGCCGTCCGGTCCGGGTGGTTATGGGGGCCCCGGCACGCCGCCGCCCTTCTACCCGCCTCCGCCGGGCTCCGGCGGTCCGATGGGGCAGCCGCCGATGGGTCCGCCGCCCAAGAGATCCGGCGGCGCGATCATCGCGCTGATCGTCGGGGGTGCGCTCGTCCTCGTGCTGCTCATCGCCGTCGCGTTGGTGATCGTCGTGCGCGGCGGCAGCGAGCCGACCCCGGCGGAGCGGCTGCGGGCCGCGGCCGGCGGGCTGTCGTCAGCGCGGGCCATGACGTTCAAGGGCTCTTTCGGCACGACCACCTCCGGCCTCAACGGCGAGTTGAAGATCACCAAGGGCGGCCGGATCCTCGGCGACGTCACCGCCGACGGGTCCCAGATGACGCTGCTGTCGGTGGACGACGACCTGTTCGTCAAGGCGAACCGGTCCTACTGGGAGCGGCAGACGAGCCTGCTGACCACGCCGTACTACCTGAAGGACGGCCAGCAGTGGGGCCGGGTCAGCACCACCGAGATCGACCTGTCCTTCAAGCGGAAGCTGACGCCGGCGGCGCTGGCCTCGGAGATGCGGTCGAACACGTCCTACCGGCTGACCGAGCGGGAGACCACGGTCGGCGGCCGCAAGGCGGTGCGGGTGGCCTCGTCCCTGGCGTCGTTCTACCTGACCGATGACGACGACCACCCCGAGCTGCTGCGCTACGAGTCGTCCTACCCGCGGGTCGCGGCGGACGTGACCGTCCGGTCCGGCAGCGCCGGGTACGCGACGGTCACCGAGATCCGCAACCGCATCGGGGAGCTGAAGGACTCCTTCGACGTCCACAGCCTGCCCAGCATCGCCTCCTGGGACGACACCCCGTGCAAGGCCAACAGCAACAGCTGCCGGGTGCGCGGGCAGGTGCGGCCGCCGGTGGACACCACCTCGTCGACCACGATCGAAGTGCGGTTCACGCTGCGGGCGGGCACCACGACGGGACGCGAGCTCGGCAACTGCACCAAGTCGATCACGGTGTCGTCCTCGACGCCGCAATGGGTCGCGTGCGACGTGACGGGTTCCGCGTGGCGCAGCTTCTCGCGCGGCAGCGAGACCCGCTACTACATGAGCGCCCAGTTCAAGGTCTCCGGGGCCAGCGACTCCGACATCCAGCGGATGCAGGCGGCCCTCGACCAGGAGTGACGGGCCGGCGGCGCCGGTCCGCCGGCGCCGCCTCCTGCGGGCTCCTCAGCCGCCCCCCGATCCGTCCGCGGGCATTGAGACGTAGCTCATAGCGAGGCATCGGCGCTGGGTGACCGGTGCCCCGGCCGGGATGATCGGCGCTTGTGCTGCGCCGGTCCGATTCGTCCGGCACTCTATGTCTGGCATCGGCAAGTCGGGAACAGAGTGGTCTGCTGAGTGAGCGTTGAACAGGAGGGGCCGCCGCAGCGCGGCCCCCGTCCCCCCCGCGCGGAGCCGGAGACGCATCCCGGGTCCGCCCTGCCCGCCGTGCCCGGGTTCGGCACGGCGGGTCCGTCGGCCCTGCCCTCCGCCGCGGGACGGGTCCAGGTGGTGCCGCCCGAGCCGGGGGACGTGCTGGTGGCGGGGGTGGGGATGTCCGCCGGCGGGCCGGTCGAGCCCCCGCAGCACGGACCGGCTCCCGAACCGGCGCCGCAACCGGAAAAGGCCCCCGAGAAGAGGAGAAAGTCGCGGGCGGCCCGGGTCGTCGTCGGCTGCGTGGGCGCCGTCGTGGTGCTGGCGGGCGGTGCGACGGCGTACGTGCTGGTGTCGAAGGGCGAGAAGTCCGAGAAGAACAACGAGCCCAGGGCCGACGCGCCGGTGGCGGGGTGGGCCGTGCGGGCGGGACGCGACATGCGGGCCATGGCCGGGGTGCAGTACGACGGCACTCTGCGCGGCGAGGCCGGGCAGACCGCGCGGGTGCGGCTGAGGGTGACGCGGTCGGGGGCGGCCACGGGACGCCTTTCGGTCGGCGGACGGCAGTTCAACGTGGTGGCGGTGGGCGGCGCCACGTACATCAAGGCCGATACGGCGTTCTGGCGCCAGTACGGCCCCGACAGCGCCCACCCGGAGAACTACGCGGGCCGGTGGAGCAAGGCGCCCGAGTCGATGCCCGGGCTGGACGTGGCGAACGTGCTGGCCCCCGAGTCGATCGCGAAGGCGCTGGTCAAGGCGTCGGGCAGGGCGTCCCTGGAGAACGTCGGCGGCACGCCCGCGTACCGGGTGAAGACGCCCAAGGCCGACTACCTCATCACCAGGTCCGCGCCGTACCGGTTGCTGCGCGTGCAGGTCGCGGGCAACGGCGACCCGGCGCTGGCCGTCACCCGGCTGACGCAGCCGGCGCCGGTGTTCACCGAGCTGCGGCCGCGGGTGGCCGCCCTGGTCGGGGCGGCGGACCCGTCGGTGCGGTTCCGGGCGGGCAAGCTGACATTCGTCAACTGCAACGAGAACGTCACCGGCTGCACGGTGAGCGTCCCCGCGACGTTGACCGTCCCGGAGAGCGGGCCAGTGCCGGAGGGGACGCGCGCGGCGCTGCGCGCGACCATCACCGCGGACGGCCGGACGCTCGGCAGCTGCACCGGGTCGGGTGCGGTGCCCGCGAACCGTTCGCTCGTGCTGCGGTGCACGGTGCGCAGCGCGGGATGGCAGGCGTGGATGCGGCAGGCCCGCGACACTCCCGGGGAGCACGCCTACGAGGCGCAGGCACGGGTGGTCGGCCAGGCGCTGACGGCGAGCGAGGTCGGCAGGCTGCTCGCCCGGCTGGACCGCGAACGCGCCTCGCTCGCGCCGACCCGCCGCACGACCCCCAGCACGCGGGCGTCGACGGCCGTGTCACCGACCGGACGGTCCTGACCCCGCGCCCGCGGGGTGACCGAGGTCACCGATAAGGCCTGATTCACCTGCGCCGCAGGTGACAGGCGGCGGGGTCGGGTAAGAAGTGGCTTTCCCGGGCTCTCTATAGTGCAGAGCGTGGAATCCGTGCCATCGGGGAGCGGCGGCTCCCCCTGCGAGCCTTTGCGGCTGGTCAGGCGTCTGCACGTCGACCTGTGCCGCCTGGCGAGCTGCCTGTGTCGCCGGTGAACCCGCGGGTCGCCCAGGTCGTATGTTCCGGCCCGGCACGGTCTCCCCGCGGCCTCCTCCAGCCACCGAGCCTCCGAGAAAAGAAATCAGATCCCGGACATACCATGAAGGTAAGCCTAAGTAGCATCACGTTCCCGGGTGCCTCCCCCGGGCCGGGTGCTGCGCGTCGAGGAGGTCTTCCTCTGTGACCAAGCAGGTCCAGCAGCTCGACCGCGTCATCATCCGCTTCGCCGGTGACTCCGGTGACGGCATGCAGCTGACCGGCGACCGCTTCACCCAGGAGACCGCGGCGTTCGGCAACGACTTGTCGACGCTGCCGAACTTCCCCGCCGAGATCCGCGCCCCGGCCGGAACTCTGCCCGGCGTGTCGAGCTTCCAGCTCCACTTCGCCGACCACGACATCCTGACGCCGGGCGACGCGCCGAACGTGCTGGTGGCCATGAACCCCGCCGCGCTGAAGGCCAACCTGCCCGACCTGCCGCGCGGCGCGGACCTGATCATCAACACCGACGAGTTCACCAAGCGCAACCTGGCCAAGGTGGGCTACACCGGCAACCCGGTCGAGGACGACTCGCTGAGCGAGTACCGCGTGCACGCGCTGCCGCTGACCTCGATGACGGTGAACGCGCTGGCCGACTTCGACATCTCCAAGAAGGACGCCGAACGCGCCAAGAACATGTTCGCCCTCGGGCTGCTGTCGTGGCTGTACCACCGGCCCACCGAGGGGACGATCGCGTTCCTGGAACGCAAGTTCGCCCGCAAGCCCGAGATCATGAAGGCGAACATCGCCGCGTTCCGGGCGGGCTGGAACTACGGCGAGACCACCGAGGCGTTCTCGGTGTCGTACGAGGTCAAGCCCGCCGAGCACGAGCCGGGCCTGTACCGCAACATCACCGGGAACACGGCGCTGGCCTACGGGCTGGTCGCGGCGGGCGAGCGCAGCGGGCTGCCGGTGTTCCTGGGCTCGTACCCGATCACGCCGGCGTCCGACATCCTGCACGAGCTGTCGCGGCACAAGCGCTTCGGCGTGCGAACGTTCCAGGCCGAGGACGAGATCGCCGCGGTCGGCGCGGCGCTGGGCGCCTCGTTCGGCGGCTCCCTGGGCGTGACGACCACGTCCGGGCCGGGCATCGCGCTCAAGAGCGAGACGATCGGCCTGGCGGTGGCGACCGAACTCCCACTGGTGATCATCGACGTGCAGCGCGCCGGCCCGTCCACCGGCATGCCGACCAAGACCGAGCAGGCGGACCTGCTGCAGGCCATGTTCGGCCGCAACGGCGAGGCGCCGGTGCCGGTGGTGGCGCCGCGTTCGCCGTCGGACTGCTTCGACGCGGCGCTGGAGGCGGCCCGCATCGCCGTCAAGTACCGCACGCCGGTGGTGGTGCTGTCGGACGGCTACCTGGCCAACGGCTCCGAGCCGTGGAAGCTGCCGGACGTGGACTCGCTGCCGACGATCGAGCCGGGCTTGGCCACCGCCGACGGCGGGGACTTCCAGCCGTTCGGACGCGACCCCGAGACGCTGGCGCGGCCGTGGGCGGTGCCCGGCACACCGGGCCTGGAGCACCGCATCGGCGGCCTGGAGAAGGCCGACGGCTCGGGCAACATCTCCTACGACCCGGCCAACCACGACACGATGGTGCGGCTGCGTCAGGCCAAGGTGGACGGCATCGCCCGCGACATCGAGCCGTTGGCGGTTGACGACCCGTCGGGCGAGGCACGTGTGCTGGTGCTCGGATGGGGCGGCACGTACGGTGCGATCTCCGCGGCGGTGCGGCGGGTCCGCAAGGCGGGCCGTCCGGTCGCCCAGGCGCACCTGCGGCATCTCAACCCGTTCCCGGCCAACATCGCCGAGGTGCTGCGCTCCTACGACAGGGTGCTGGTGCCCGAGATCAACCTCGGCCAGCTGGCGCTGCTGCTGCGCGGCAAGTACCTCGTCGACGTGATCAGCTACAACCGCGTGCGCGGCCTGCCGTTCAAGGCCGAGGAGCTGGCGGGCGTCATCCAGGATGTGATCGACAGTGAGTGAGAACGGGGTCAACGGCGCCAACGGGGTCAACGGCAACGGGCTCGGCGCCCTGGCGCTGGTGCCCAAGGCCGACCAGAAGCAGACCCTCAAGGACTTCAAGACCGACCAGGAGGTGCGCTGGTGCCCCGGCTGCGGGGACTACGCGATCCTGGCGGCGGTCCAGTCGTTCCTGCCCGAGCTGGGGCTGCGCCGCGAGAACATCGTGTTCGTCTCCGGGATCGGCTGCTCGTCGCGGTTCCCGTACTACATGAACACCTACGGGTTCCACTCGATCCACGGCCGCGCCCCGGCGATCGCGACGGGGCTGGCGGTGTCGCGTCCGGACCTGTCGGTGTGGGTGGTGACCGGTGACGGCGACGCGCTGTCGATCGGCGGCAACCACCTGATCCACGCGCTGCGCCGCAACGTCAACCTGAAGATCCTGCTGTTCAACAACCGGATCTACGGGCTGACCAAGGGCCAGTACTCGCCCACCTCCGAGATCGGCAAGATCACCAAGTCGACGCCGATGGGCTCGCTGGACACCCCGTTCAACCCGATCTCGCTGGCGATCGGCGCGGAGGCGACGTTCGTGGCGCGCACCATCGACTCCGACCGCAAGCATCTGCAGTCGGTGCTGCGGGAGGCCGCCCAGCACAAGGGCACCGCGCTGGTGGAGATCTACCAGAACTGCAACATCTTCAACGACGGCGCGTTCGAGCCGCTGAAGGACCCGCAGGTGCGCGACGACATCACCATCCGCCTGGAGCACGGCCAGCCGGTGGTGTTCGGCAAGGACCGCCAGAAGGGGCTGCGCCGCAGCCCGTCCGGCGGTTTCGAGGTGGTGAACGTCGCGGACGTGGACCCGTCGGACCTCGTGGTGCACGACGCCCACAACCCCGACCCGTCGCAGGCGTTCGCCCTGTCGCGGCTGGACTCGCCGTCGTTCGAGCACACCCCGATCGGCATCTTCCGCAACGTGCAGCGCGCGTCCTATGACGAGCTGCTGCGCGCCCAGGTGGAGGAGGCCGTGGAGCGCGAGGGCAAGGGCGACCTGGCCGCCCTCCTCGCCAGCGGCGACACCTGGCGCGTCGACTGACCGCGGCTTCGGCGGCACGGGCCGGTCCCCCTGGGGGCCGGCCCGTGCGCTTTCGTCCGGGTGTGGCCGAGTTCGGCCCGAAGGACGATGCATTGCCGCCCGGGGTACTGGAAGACTGGCCCAAACGGTAGATCACTCGGAGGTCGCCGCGAGACCGGTCGGGTACGAGTGGTCGGGTGAAGCGCGGTCGGGTACGACGCGTGGGCCGGCCGGTGAGGGCCGCGCCATCGGGGAGGTGACGATGCGGGTCATTCCGCGCCGCAGCAAGGACCGTCAGCATACGCACGTCGCCGTGCCGGCACGCAAGGACGATCCGCCCGCTGCCCCGGCGGAACCCGAACCGTCCCAGATGACCGCCGACGCCGCTGACGAGGGCAAGAAGCGCCGCAGGAACAAGCGCAGGCGCCGCAAAAAGAAGGGCGACCCAGCGCCCGCCCCACCCTCCGTGCAAACGGCAACGGAAACCAGCACCCCCGCCAACCGTGCCGAGCCCGCGGACAACGCCGACGCCACGCAGGGCACAAAGCCCGCGGAACACGCAGAACCCGCGGCCAGCCCGGGGACCGCACAAGGCGCGAAACCCACCGGACATGACATGTCCGCCAGGGGCACGACGCCGCCAGATGCCGCAGGTAGCGCGCAGAACACGAACCCCACGCATGGCATGGCCGCGCAGGGCGCGAAGCCAACACACGACGCACAACCCACGCAACACGACGCATCCGCCCAAGACACGACACCACAAGGCGGCACGGACAACACGCAAGGCACCCCACCCACGCAGGGCGGCAAAGCCGCCACCCACATGCAACCCGCCCACAACACACAGGCCACGCCAGACACGAAACCAACACACGACGCACAACCCACGCAACACGACGCATCCGCCCAAGACACGACACCACAAGACGGCACCGAAAACACGCAGAGCACTTCACCCGCGCAGGGCGGCAAAGCTGTCGAACGCGCGCACAGCGCGGAAGCCACGCAGGGCGTGGAGCCAGCGGACAGCGCAAAACACGTCGGAGGCGGCGAATCCGCTAAGAGCGCGGTGCCGTCAGGTGGTGCGAGTGCGGGGAGTGCCCAACCCGCGCAGGGCGGCAAGGCTGCTGGGCGTGCAGAACCTGTGGGCGGCGCGGAGAGCGCGCGGGATGTTGAGGCGACGCGTGGTGTGAAGGCTGCGGAGCGCGGGACGCCTTCGGAGGGGGGCACCAAGCCCCTGCCCGTCCCCGCCGGCGGCGAGCGCGGTGTGGGGTTGGGGATGCCGCCGGGGGTGGGGCTCGGCACGGCGTCCGCGGACGCAGCCCGGCGCCGCCGGGTGCGGTCGGCGGCGCGGCAGCGGGAGGTCGCCGCGGTCAAGCGCAGCCGGGCCGCGCACCGGCGCCGTCACGTCGACGCCGAGCAGGCGGCGCGCGCACACCGGTCGGCGCTGCTGGTCATGGTGGTCACGCTGGGGCTGCTCATCGCCGCGGTGGCGGTGAGCGGAGCGATGATCGCCGCCTCCATGCGCACCCGTCCGGTGGTGCTGGCCTCGCCGCTCAACGTCTTCCCGGTGACGCAGACGACGCCGGGGCAGTGCCCGGCGGGCACGCCCGGGGTGACGGGGCAGTCGGCGAGCGGGCCGACCTGCTACCGGCTGGCGCAGGGCATCGCCATCCGCGAGGTCGCCGACCTGCGCACGCAGCGCAACGGCACCAGCGGCGCCTACGACGTGGCGGTGACGCTGCGCAGGCACGATCACGCGGCGTTCGCCAACCTGACCCGCGGGTCGGTGGGCCGCGAGCTGGCGTTCGTGGTGCGGGACCGGCTGGTCACGGCGCCGCGGGTGGACATGCCGATCCTGGACGGCCGGATCGTCATCACCGGGCCCGCCGACCGCGCGCAGGCCGAGCGGCTCGTCCGCGAACTGAAGGGCCGCTGACCGGAAAGAGCGGCGGCCGTCAGGCGGTCGGCAGCGTCTCGCCCTGGACGGCCTGGATTTCCAGTTCCACCCGCAGGCTCTCGCCGACCGCGGCGATCCCGGCCTCCAAAATCTCGTTGTAGCGGATGCCGAAATCGGCGCGGCGCAGCTCGGTGCCCGCGCGGAACGCGATGCGGGTGCCGCCCCACGGGTCGGGGCCGCTGCCGAGGTAGGTCAAGTCGAGGTCGACCGGGCGGGTGAAGCCGTTGAGGGTGAGCCGTCCGTGCACGGTCCACCGGTCGGTGCCGAGCGCGGTGAGTCCCATCCCCTCGTACTCGATCACCGGGTGGACGTCGGCGTTGAGGAAGTCGGCCGAGCGCAGGTGGTCGTCGCGCAGCTTGTTGCCGGTGTCGATGGACGCGGCGTCGATGCGCGCCCGTACCGTGGACTCCTCCACCGGCTCGGCGATGTCAATGCGTCCCTCGAAGGACGCGAACCGGCCGCGCACGCTGGACAGCCCCAGGTGCCGAGCGACGGCGCCGACGCTGGAGTGCACCGGGTCGATCGTCCACGGGCCGGGCGGCGGCAGCTCGGGACCGCCGGCCCGGCCGAGCACGACCGTGCCGAGGTCGGCCGCGCCCGACGCCGGCACGATCAGCGTGGCGGCGTGCGGGGCGTAGCCGACCGCGGTGAGGATGACCGTGTAGGTCCCCGGCGGCAGCGGCGGGGCGGCCAGGCGTCCGGCCTCGTCCGCCTCCACCCGCGCGACCTGCCGTCCGGTCAGGTCGGTGACGGTGGCGACGGCGTGCCGCACCGTCCAGCCGTCCTTGGTCCGGACGGTTCCGCGCAGGCCTCGGGTGTCGCTCATGGCTCGCCTTCCGTTCATGCGTCGGGGTGGCCGAGCTCGATGTCGTGCCCGTCGGGGCCGTCGCCGGTCAGCGTCACGGCCGTGGCCACCGGCGGGTAGCCGGAGGCGATCACGGTGTACTGGCCGCCGGTGAGGTCGGTGAAGGCGTACTCGCCGTCCGGCCCGGTGATCATGTGGGCGACCACGGTGCCGGCGCCGTCCAGAAGGGTGACGCTGGCCTCGGCGACGGGTTCGCCGGCCCGGTTGCGGACGGTGCCGCGCACCTGCACGCCGGGCCGCAGCTCGACGTCCAGGCGGGTGGCGCCGCTGCCCGCGACCTCGACCTGCAGGGCGACGGGGCGGTGCCCCTCGGCGCTGACGGCCACGGTGTAGGCGCCCGCGACGATGTCGCGCAGCGCATAGCCGCCGTCGGCGGCGGTGCGGGCGCTGCCCACGACCTCGCCGCGCACGTCGGTGACCACGACCATGGCCCCCTCGACCGGGGCGCCGGCGGAGTCGCGCACCGTGCCCGACAGCCCGCCGTTGCCCGCCAGGACCAGGTCGAAGTCGAGCGGCTTGGCGCCGGCGACGAGGGTCGCGGCCTGCGGTTCGTGCTCGGCGGACGCGGCGATCAGCACATAGGTGCCGGGGCCGGGGGTGCGCAGGGCGTACCGGCCGTCCGGGCCGGTCTGGGCGCGGCCGAGCTGGTGCCCGGCCACGTCGATGAGTGTGAGGGCGGCGGAGGCGACCGGTCCGCCGCCCGGTCCGTACACCACGCCCCGGATCTGCCCGCCGTCCTCCTCGTCGGGGACGGTGTGGCCGGCCACGGCGGACGCGTGCTGCGGCTGGGGCGCCGCGGCCGCGCCGGCGGCCACTCCGTTCGGGCTCTGCGAGGCGTGGACGCCGTGGGCGCCGTTCGCACCGACGGACACCAGCTGCTCGGCCGGGGCGGCGTGCGGTTCGTCGGCACGCGCGTGCCTGCCGACGGAGCCGGTTCCGATGGACGCCGCCCCCGCCGCGTCCACCGGGACCGCTCCGCTCCTGCCGGGGCCGTCCGCCGGGGCCCCGGCCTGTGCCGCACCGCCCGCTGCGGCGCCGGCCCCAGCCCCGGCCGGCGCCGCAGCGGCGGCGCGTCCGCCGCGCAGCGGCAGTTCCTTGATCGCCAGGACGGCGATCAGTCCGACGACCGCGATCGGGATGCCGAACAGGAACACGTGCTGCAGCGCGGCGGTGAACGAGTCCAGCACCCAGCTCCGGAACGGCTCGGGCAGGGCGTGGATCTGGTCGGGCGAGCCCAGTTGCTGACCGCCGGACGGCGCGCTGACGTGCGCGGCGGCCATGCGGTCGTTCAGCTCGCTGGTGAGGCGGTTGGTGAGGACCGCGCCGAACCCGGCCACGCCCATGGCGCCGCCGAGGTTGCGGAAGAACGACACGCCCGAGGTGGTGGCGGCCAGGTCGGCGGGGGCGGCGGCGTTCTGCGCGGCCAGCAGCAGGATCTGCATGGTCAGGCCGAGACCGAGGCCGAGCACGGCCAGGTCCACCCCGATGACCAGCTTGCCGGAGTCGGTGTGCAGCTGCGACAGCAGGTACATGGCCACGCCGGCCAGCAGCATGCCCACCACCGGGAAGACCTTGTAGCGGCCGGTGCGGGTGACGATCTGGCCGGAGACGGTGGAGGTGACGAGCATGGCCGCCACCAGCGGCAGCGTCATCAGCCCGGAGGCGGTGGGGCTCATGCCCTTGACGATCTGCAGGTACTGCGGCAGGTAGATCATGCCGCCGAACATGGCGCAGCCCAGCGCCGCCGAGCCCAGGCTGGTCAGCACGAACGTGGGGTTGCGGAACAGCCGGGGCGGCAGGATCGGCTCGCTCGCGATCCGCTCGGCGATCACGGCCAGCACCAGCAGCACGAACGCGACGGCCGCCAGCCCGTAGGTCCAGCCGGAGTTCCAGTCGAACTCCTTGCCGCCGAGCGACAGCAGCAGCATCACCACGGCGGCGCCGCCGGTGATGGTGAACGCGCCGAAGATGTCCAGCCGGGTGTCACGCTTGACCTTGGGCAGCTTCAGCACCTTCTGGATCACCAGGAAGGCGATGACGGCGAGCGGGACGCAGACGTAGAAGCACCAGCGCCAGCCGAGCCCGTCGGCGTCCACGATGAACCCGCCGAGCAGCGGGCCCGCGACGGTGGCCACGCCGAACACGGCACCCATGTAGCCGGCGTAGCGGCCGCGTTCGCGCGGCGTGACGACGTCACCGAGGATGACCTGCGCCAGCGCCGACAGGCCGCCGGCGCCCAGGCCCTGCACGGCCCGCGCCACGATCAGCTCGCCGATGTTCTGCGACAGCCCGGCGCCGACAGAGGCCAGCACGAACAGCACCAGGGCGGTCTGGAACATCAGCTTGCGGCCGAAGATGTCCGACAGCTTGCCCCACAGCGGGGTGGAGGCCGTCATGGTCAGCAGCGTGGCGCTGGCCACCCAGGACAGCTGGTCCTGCCCGCCGAGGTCTCCGACGATGGTGGGCAGCGCGGTGCCCACGATCGACGTGGAGATCATCGCGGTGAGCATGCCCAGCATCAGCCCCGTGAGAATCTCCAGGATCTGCCGGTGCGTGTAGTGCACCGGAGCCTGGTCGCGCGGCGCGGCGTGCCGCCCGCCGGTATCCGGCGTCACGCTGGCTTGAGTCACCCTGGCCCCCATAACAAGTCAATTACCTGTGCTCTGCACATATCCTAAGTAGTCATCTGTTTACATGCAAATCAGGCAATACTGGGGCCCGTGTCGACGGGAGAGAAGATGCTGGTCAAGCGGGACAAGGCGGACGTCGGCGGGCCGCCGGGCCCCGATGCGCGTCCCGCCGGGCGGCGGGACCGGCCGCGCGACCGGGAGGCGACCCGGCGCCGGCTGCTGGAGGCCGCCCGGGACCTGTTCGGCGAGCACGGCTACGACGGCGTGACCGTCCGCATGATCGCGGCCGCGGCGGACGTCAACGTGGCCCTCGTGCACCGCTACTTCGGCTCCAAGGCCGGGCTGTTCGCCGAGGTGCTGGAGGGCGAGTCGGCGCTGGCCGGGCTGATCGCCGCCGGGGACGCGGCGACCCTGCCCCGGCGGCTGGCCGAGCATGTGGTGCGCACCGTGCACCGCACCGTCCCCGGTCCCCTGCCGCGCATGATCGACCGCTCCGTCGGCGGCGGCCCCGAGGTGCAGTCCGTCCTCAGCGAGCACACCGAACGCGTCCTGGTCAAGCCGCTGGTCGCCCGGCTCAACGGCCCCGACGCCCGCGCCCGCGCCGCCCTCACCGCGCAGCTCATCTTGGGTCTCGGCCCGCTGCGCCGCACGCTCGGCATGGCCGACCTGCGCGCCGCCGACCCGGCCGATCTGACCGACCGCCTCACCGTGATGTTCACCGCGGCCCTGTCCCCGAGCGCCCCGCGGTGAGACGGGACTTTTCCGCAGGCGTGATACCGCAGGGGGCGTAACGAGACCGGCCCCGGATACGGCGACGGGAGGAGACAAGATCGTCTGGGGGACGGACCGGCCGTCCCCCACGCGGCGCATAAGGTGCTGGGCATGAGGCTGGGGGGAGCACGCGGGCTCCGGGAGCGGTGGGGCGGGGCCGGGCGCGTCACACGCTGGACGGCCGCCGCCGGGGCGGTCGCGGTGGCGGCCGCGGGCGGCGCAGTGGCCTGGGGCGTGGCGTCCGGGGAACCGCCCGTAAAGGCGCTGCACCAGCGCATCCAGGTCGTCGACGGGCCGAAGGACGACCAGCGCGTCTGGCTCGACACCGCGTTCTTCCGGCCGGTGGGACGCACCAAGGGCCCCGCCGTCCTGCTGGCGCACGGGTTCGGCGGCACCAAGGACGACGTGCGCACCGAGGCCGAGGACCTCGCCCGCGCCGGGTACGCGGTGCTGACCTGGTCGGCGCGCGGGTTCGGCGCGTCCACCGGGCAGATCGCGCTCAACTCCCCCGACTACGAGGTCAAGGACGTCCGGCAGCTCATCGACTGGCTGGCGCGCCGCCCGGAGGTGACGCTCGACCGGCCCGGCGACCCGCGCATCGGCATCGCCGGCGCCTCCTACGGCGGCGCGATCGCGCTGATGACCGCCGCCCACGACCGCCGCGTGGACGCCATCGCCCCGCAGATCACCTGGTACAGCCTCCCCGACGCGCTGTTCCCGAACGCGACGGGCGACGGCGCGGACGCCGGCGTCTTCAAGAAGCTGTGGGCCGGGATCTTCTTCACCGGCAGCGGCGGCAACGACGCGTGCGGACGGTTCCTGCCGTCGCTGTGCACGATGTACCAGCAGGTCGCCGAGTCGGGGAAGCCGACGCCGGAGGCGGTCGAGACGCTGCGCCGCTCCAGCCCCGAGTCCGTGGCCGACCGGATCAGGGTGCCGACGCTGCTGGTGCAGGGCCAGTCCGACTCGCTGTTCCCGCTCGACCAGGCCGACGCCAACGCCCGCGCCATCGCCCGCAACGGCGCACCCGTGTCGGTGGTCTGGTACCAGGGCGGCCACGACGGCGGCGACCCGGAGACCGAGCGGATCCGGGAACTGGTCCGCGACTGGTTCGACCGGCGGCTGCGCGGCGACGGCGGCGCACCGCCGGTGGACGGCTTCACGGTGACGCGGGCGGGCGGTATCGACTCGGGCAGCCAGCAGGTCGTCGTGCTGGCCGCGTCCACCGGCCGGTACCCGGGCCTGAACGGCACCCGGCGGCGCACCGTCCCGCTCACCGGAGGCGAGCAGACGGTCCACAACCCGGCGGGCGGCTCGCCCCCGTCCATCTCCGCCCTGCCCGGCCTCGGCGCCCTCGGCAGCATCGGCGACCTGGGCGGCGCGGGCGCGGTCGCCGGGCAGCTGCCCGCGGACATGCCCGGCCAGTCCGCCGTGTTCGACTCGCCGCGGCTGACCGAGCCGCTGCAGCTCACCGGCGCGCCGACGGTGCGCGTGCGGGTCCAGGGCGAGGGCGACGTGACGCTGTTCGCCAAACTGTACGACGTCTCGCCCGACGGGCAGGCGTCCCCCGCGCGCCGCCTCGCCGCGCCGCTGCGGGTGCGGGACGCGGGCGACGGACGCGAGGTCACCGTCACCCTCCCGGGCATGGACTACCGCTTCGACCGGGGCCACCGGATGCGGCTCGTCCTGTCCACCACCGACATGGGTTTTGCCACGCCCGTCAAACCCGCCACGTACAAGGTGCGGGCCGTCTCCGGGCTGACGGTGCCGGGCGTCCCGTCGCTGACCACCCCGGCCGCGCCCGTGCCCGCCTGGGTGTGGATCCTGCCCGCCGCGGGCCTGGCCGTCGCCGCCGGGATCCTGGCGACCGGGCGCCGCCGCAGGGGCGGCGCGGCGTACGACCCGTCGCTCGCCGACGTCCCGCTGCAGATCACCGGGCTGACCAAGGCGTACTCCAACGGGCACCTGGCCGTCGACGACCTGTCGTTCCGCGTGGAGAAGGGGCAGGTGCTGGGCCTGCTGGGCCCGAACGGTGCGGGCAAGACGACGACGCTGCGCATGCTCATGGGCCTCATCCACCCCGACGCCGGGGAGATCCGCATCTTCGGGCACAGCGTGGCGCCCGGCGCGCCCGTGCTGTCGCGGCTCGGGTCGTTCGTCGAGGGGCCCGGGTTCCTGCCGCACCTGTCCGGCCGCGACAACCTCGACCTGTACTGGCGCGCCACCGGCCGTCCGGCCGCGGAGGCGCACCTGGAGGAGGCCCTGCGCATCGCCGGCCTCGGCGCCGCGCTGGACCGGCCCGTCCGCACCTACTCGCAGGGCATGCGGCAGCGGCTGGCCATCGCCCAGGCCATGCTCGGCCTGCCCGACCTGCTGGTGCTGGACGAGCCCACCAACGGCCTGGACCCGCCGCAGATCCGCGAGATGCGCGAGGTGCTGGTGCGGTACGCGCAGGCCGGACGCACCGTCATCGTGTCCAGCCACCTGCTGGCCGAGGTGGAGCAGACCTGCACGCACGCGGTGGTCATGTCGCGCGGACGGCGCGTCGCGGCCGGACCGGTCGCCGAGATCACCGGGTCCGGGCGGCGGCTGGAGGACGCGTTCCTGGAGATCATCGGAACCGGAGGGACGGCGTGAGCAGCGTCGAAGAGGTCGCGGCGCGCCCCGCGGCGGCGCCGGCGGACGGCTCGGCCGGCTACCGGGCGGGACGCACCCTGCCGCTGCGCGTGGAGGCCGTCCGGCAGTTCCGGCGCCGCCGCACGCTGGTGGCGTTCGGCATCCTGATGGTGCTGCCGTGGGTGCTGGTCGCCGCATTCCTGCTCGGCGGCGACCCGGACCCGAGCCGGGCCCCCGGCCTGGTCACCGTGGCGACCGCGAGCGCCATGAACTTCGCCCTGTTCGCGATGTTCGTCTCGGTCGGCTTTCTACTCGTGGTCGCCGTCGCGCTGTTCTGCGGCGACACCGTGGCCAGCGAGGCGAGCTGGTCGTCGCTGCGCTACCTGCTGGCCGCCCCGGTGCCGCGCGCCCGGCTGCTGCGGCAGAAGCTGATCGTGTCGCTGGGGTACGCGGCGGCGGCCGTGCTCACCCTGCCGCTGATGTCCCTGGTCGCAGGCGCGGTCGCGTTCGGCTGGGGCGAGGTGCGGCTGCCCGCCGGCGGCGCCGTCCCGGTCGGCACCGCCCTGGGCCGCATGCTGATCATCGTGGCGTTCGCGCTGGTCAGCCAGCTGGTCGTGGCGGCGCTGGCGTTCCTTTTGTCGGTCACCACGGACTCCCCGCTGGGCGCGGTCGGCGGCGCGGTCGGGCTGGTGATCGTCAGCAACATCCTGGACGCGGTGACGGCGCTGGGCTCCTGGCGGGACTTCCTGCCGACCCACTGGATGTACGCGTGGACCGACGCCCTGCAGCCGCAGATCCAGTGGACCGGCATGGCCAAGGGCACGGCGCTGTCGGTGGCGTACTCCGTGGTGCTGTTCGCGCTCGCCTTCCGCCGCTTCCGCGACCGGGACGTGGTGTCCTAGCCGCGCTGCCGCTCCCCTGCCGCCGCCTCTCCCGGGCCGGAACCGGCCGCGGCCGGTCGCCGAAGCCGCCGCGAAAAATCGGTCGAACAACGCCAGACGGGTGCATAAACTCGGCGGTCCTCGGGTCCGTCCGTACCATCACACGGATCCGGGGTTACGTCATCGCCACCACGGGGGAGATGATCAACATGGCCAGGCAGCAGCTTGTCAAGCGCCCGCGACCCCCACGCCGACCGAGCCCGCTGGACCTGCGAACCCCGTCCGGCCGCCCGCTACCGTACTGACGCCCCCGTCTCAGCGCGAGAGGGAGCCCAGGAAACGCTCACGATCGACGACGACCCGCTCGACGAGGCCATCGCCGAGCACCGTGCCGCCGGCGTCGGTGGCCGAGAAGGTGAACGAGAGCCGCCTGCCGTCCACGGCGGTCAGCTCGGCCGCCACCGTGACCCGCGCCCCGATCGGGCCGGCGGCACGGTGGGCGAGTTCCACGCGCGTGCCCACCGTCGTCCGCCCCTCCCCCAGCCGCCCCGCGACCGCCCGCACCGTGGCGGCCTCGGCGAGCGCCACCAACCGCGGCGTGGCCAGAACCGGCACGTCCCCGCTGCCGACCCGCTCGGCCGTGTCGTCCGGCCCCACCGCGGCGACCACCTCGCCCCGCAACCCCACCGTCAGCTCCATGCCCGCCAACCTAGCCGCCCGCGGGGCCGGGTCGTGTGATCAGGGCTTGGACCAGCCGTTCGCCCGGTCCCACTGCTTTCCGTAGTAGTCGGGGTAGCGCTCATTGGTGGTGGACGTCCTGTGCCGCCCGGCGCGAAGCTCCTTCAGCAGCGCGTCGACCGCGCCCTTCCGGCCGATCCGCCGCCGCTCGGCGTCGGTCAGCTTCTCGCCTCGCCGTTCGGCCTCGGCCACGGCGCGGTGGAAGCCGCGGTAGTACGTCTCCTCCACCGGAAGCACGTCCAGCTTGGCCCCCTGTTCCCTCAGGTCGAACGTCATCTCCAGCTGGCGGACGACCCCTTCGGCCTCCTCCTGGTGGAGACCGTCCACGTACTTGTCCCTCGGCTGGGACAGCTCGGGGCTCTTGCCGGTGTGGTCGTACAGGACGTGGTTGGCCTCGTGCACCAGGTCGATCGCCTCCTCCTCGGGCGAGAGCGCCTCGTCCACGTCCTTGTAGTTGGAGATGACGATCTGGTTGCTCTCGGGGGAGTAGAAGGTGCCGCTCTTCGTCGTGTAGAAGACATCGACGTTGTACCGGTTGAGGATGTCGTTGGCCCAGCGCCCCGTCGGGGTCTGCAGCAGGACCTTGCGGATCTTGGCGTCCTTGACGGCCCGCTCGGCCGCCCTGACGGTGCTCCTGACCCTCGCCCGCTCGCCCATGGAGACCCGGGTCGGGTCGTCCGCGCCGGCCTCCCATATCCGGCGCAGATGTCGGCGTGCGTCTTCCAGCGCCTTTTGCGCCGTCTCCACATCGCCGCGGCGCGCCGCCTCGACCGCCCGCCGCTCGATCACCTGCGGCGGGTCCAAGGGGGGCGGGTCGGGGGCCCTGTCCCTGTTCTTGAGGTTCTTGAGCTTGTTCAGGCCCTTGCCGCCGAAGATGAGGCCGAGCCCGGCCGGAACGGCGCGGAAGACGGCGCGGACCTTGTGGCCGTTGTTCCAGTCGTCGCGGATCGGCTTGGTGGTCTCGTCCACGATGACCCGCGCGGTGTCCCGCGGGTCCGTGGTGAAGAGCGCGCCGATGCCGCTCCAGTTGCTCTTGAAGCCGTCATGGCTGCACAGGTGCGCCAGGCAGCCGGCGAAGGCGACGCCGTCCCAAGCGTCCGTGAACAGGTCGACGGTGCCGAGCCGCAACCCGTCGACGGCGCCGCAGGCCCAGTCGGCCCAGCTCCAGCAGTTGCCGTCGTCCTTCTTCTCTCCGCCGCGCTGGGGAGCGGCGACGGTCTCCGGGCGTCCGCCCCCGGCCGTGCCCGGATTCTCACCGGCCTTCTCGGGGGTGTCGCACCGCGAGCCGGAGGCGACCTTGCAGACGGCGGTCTTGATCGTGGAGACGACGGTGACCGGGACGTTCGTGACGACGAGCGCGCCCACCAGCAGGCCCACCAGAAGGGCCACGGCGATGTAGGAGGCGGGACCCTCACCGCGGTCGGTCGCCGGAGGCACCGGACGCCGGGGCCGACGCGGAAGCGAGAACAAGGGTCACCTCGGTGGGCAGGGATCTCCAGAAGGCGCTCGTCGCCTAACCCCCGGGCACCGAGGCAGGTCCGATTATGACCCGCCCACAAAGGGTGATCAAGCACGTCTAACTCACATTACGGTCACCACAAAGCCCCGGCGCGCCCGCGCGAAACCCGCGGCCGGACAGCGGACCGTCAGGCGAGCGGCAGCCCGCGCAGCACGACCTGCCGCGTGTCGGTGACGGAGGCTCCGGCGTCGATGCTGACCGTGCGCTGCTCGATGTCCGTCCCGTTCCGGACGAACAGGGTGACGACGTAGGCGTCCCCCTTGGCGACGGCCGCGGGCGGCTTCAGCAGGGAACGCAGCCGGGGCTCGGCGCGCTCCCGGGCCTTCTTCTCCTCGTCGGTCGGCTCGGGCCGCCACGTCAGGTCCTCGACGCCGTCGACGACCCGCAGGTAGCGGTTCATGCGCCGCGTCACGTCGAGGTAGGCGCGGGCCACGGCGACCGCCTCGCGCGTGGTCGGCAGGGTCGCCTTCGAGGCGCGCAGCACCTGGCCGAACGCCTCGGGCCTGCCGGTCAGGTACACCACCTTCCCGGTGCTCACCTCGACGGCCACCTGGAACGAGGCCTGCGGGTGGGGGACCGTGTCGAACCGGAAGAACCGCCAGGTCTTCGGCAGCGGAACCGAGACCTCCTGGAGCATCGAGGAGGTCTTGCGGGTCAGGGGGCCCAAGTGGGAGTCCCCGGCCTCCTCCAGGGCCCGCCGCACGGTCTCCCGGATCTCCTCTTCGTTCATCACGCCCCCCTGCTGCCGGGCGGAACGGGTCTGCGTCGGCGCGGTCGAGGAGGCGCCGGCCGGTCCCTCCTGCTCCGCGGTGCATCCCGCGCACAGCACCGCGCACAACGCCGCGATGACACAACCGCGGACGGCCCGCCGCGCGCACGGTCTCACCGTGGAACCGAACACCCGACCTCCCATGGGCAGCCCCGCACGCGTACGTTGGCGAGGACGATAAATGATTCCAGGGGCCGACCGTCACCGGTCATTCGGCGCGTGAGAAGTACCGCCGCGACGCGGACCGGTTGACCAGGATCAAAATGGCCACCGGAAGGATCGCCCCCACCAGGCCGAACGGGTCGCCGTCGGCGATCCGGCCGAACTGCCAGAACAGGTAGAGGACCTCCAGCGCGACGACGCCGACGCGCACCCGGCGGCCCGGTCGCCTCCCGATCGCCCAGGCCGCCGCCAGGCTGGCGACCGCGGGCAGCGAGAGGCCGACCGCGACACCGACGCCCTCGGCGCCGCCCACCACCAGTCCGCCCTGCAGCGCCGCCATGAAGGTCAGGAACGCCGCGACACAGAGCAGGATCCGGACCGTCCTCACCGGCGAAGGCATCGCAAACTGGGCGGTCACCCACACTCCCTGGTCGCACGTCCGAAACCCGCGCTGCGGAACCTACTGACCGCTCCCGCCCCTGTCCATGCCCACCAACCTTCCACCCCGGCCTGAGTGCGGCCTGCGTCAGGGGGCGACGTTCAGTCGTCGGGCCAGTCCGTGGATGGGTGACGCCGGTGCCGGGCTTCCCAGGTCAGCTGTCGGCTCGGGCGATGCCTGCTCGTCAGCCTCGCAATCCTGCCGTCCTGGCACGCGGCCACGGCCACGCCCGCGGGTTGCGCAACGCTTCCCGCAACTCATCGGGATCGATGGCTTCCACGAGCCGTGCGCCCTGCCCAAGTGGCACGAACGCCCACCACGAGCCCGTAGCCATGCCGTACCAGGCCAGCACCCCCGGGTACTCACGCTGGATCGCCCGCACCACCGGCCCAGCGTCCACCCCCTCGGGCGGCACGACCCGGGGCGCGCGGGTCATGCCACGCCCGCCCGGGGCGGACCGGCCCTGTTGCAACTCGTCCGCTGCCAGGCCACCGAGGAAGACCCCAACGGCGCGGAGATCTCCGCCGATGACGACCTTGTGTGGGACTACGACGGCGACGACGCCGTGATGACGCTCACCCGCAACCACCTACACCCCAACCAGTCCCTCACCCTGCGATGGGATGTACCGCATGCCCCTGCGTGACGACATCGAGACGGTTCTCCGCGCGTGGAACGCCCTAGAGGTCAACCGCGGAGCGTCCCCCATCATTGACTTCGACTGCCACCCAGGCGGCCCCGAACCAGAACCCGCCCCCGACCGCCTCACCGTCTACCGACGACTCGCCGACCTGCACCAGCACGCCACCGGCCTACTTGCCGCCCGCCTTGACGCCGACCTCGCCTACCTCGGCGCTCTTCTAGGCGAACGGCCACCCCTGAACGACTACGTACGCGCCACCCAAGGGTGCGACGCCGCCGGTTGGCCCGACGACTACATCGCCGAACGCTTCGAGCAGGCCCGCACCGCCCTAGCCGATCTCGGCATCGCCTGGGGCCCCGACACCAACCGCGAACTCCGCCAGGCAGAGGGACCACTCGACGTCAGCGACGCCCCCGACGCCATCCGCTCAGCCGCCAACGACCTAGAACCCGCCATCCGCCAGGCCACCGGCAGCAACGCCCCCTACACCCTCACCATCGAAACCGCCGAGGTCGACGCCTACTGGGCCTACTGGCTGGATGGCGCCGGCCACAACGTGCGCCTCCGCCTCAACCTCCCCAACGTGGAGTTCACCCAGGCGGGCGCCCGCCAGTTCGCCCTTCACGAAGTCCTCGGCCACGGCCTCCAGAGCGCCAGCTACACCGCCCGCGCCGCCGCCGAAGACGTCCCCTGGGTTCGCCTGCTGTCCATCCACGCACCGCACCAAGTGCTGCTTGAAGGACTCGCCCAAGCCTGGCCCCTGTTCGTCCTGCCCGACGACAAGGTTCTGATCGCCCGCGTCCGCCTGGCCCACTACACGCAACTCGTCCTCGGTCAGGTCCACCGCGCCATCAACGCCGGCACCCCCGCCGCTGAGTGCGCCGACCACCTTCGGGCGTGCGTCCCGTGGTGGAGCGACAAGACCATCGCAGGTTACCTCACCGACCGGGGCACCGATCCCACCCACCGCACCTACATGTGGGCCTATCCGGCCGGATTCGACTGGTTCGCCGCACTCGCCGACGCCGACGCTAAGGTTTCCCGGGAGGTGCTTCATGCCGCGTACCGGGACCCACTCACCCCGACCGACCTCGCCCGGCTCTGGCCGGACGGACCGCCTATCGGTGGACCCGGAGGCCCTGTTCGTCTACGGAAGCCTCCAGTTCCCTGAGGTCCTGTTCGCCCTCATCGACCGCGTCCCCGACCACAACCCCGCAGCCGCCGCAGGGTGGCGCGTCGCCACCCTGCCCGGCGAGGTCTACCCCGGCCTGGTCCCCGGCGAGTCGATAGCCCGCGGCTACCTGCTCACCGGCCTCACGGCCGACGAGTGGCAACTACTGGACGCATTTGAGAACCCCCTGTACGACCTTAAACGCCTAGACCTAGTGGACGGCCGCCACGGCTGGGCCTACGTCTGCAACCCCACCGCCGAAGTAGGCGACGACGACTGGTCCGCCGAACGCTTCCAGGCCCAGCACCTCCCCGCCTACATCGAACGCTGCGCAGCCTGGCGCCGCCGCTACGAGCAGCAAGAACAGGCAAGCTAAGACCCCAGAGACGAAGCACCCAGCGCGTGTCGGGTCTCATGAGGTTGGTGACAGATCCGGCTCGGGAGGTGGGTGACACTTCGGCTAGATGATCTGTGGTTGTTCCTGGGGTGAGGGTAGTGGGGTTGGTGTCTGGGGTGGGGAGGGTCGGCCGGTTCGGCGGTGTTGGGGTTTGCGGGCTTTGAACCGGGCGATCGGTTTGGTGGTGGTGCGGGCGACCTCGGTGATGGTCTGGTCGGCGAGCCTGATGCGGAAGGTGCTGCCGGTGTCCTCGATGGTCACGGTCGCTCCGGCATGGCCGATCCCGACCTGGATCTTCTGCCCTGCGATGACGATCTGGCCGCGGCTGCTGACCTTGCGTTGAGCCTGGACGGGTTCGGTGGCCGGTTGGGGTGGTGGTCCGGCGGGGCGGGCGTCGCGGATGCGTGCGATGTCGGTGTCGGTGAGTGGGTTGGGCAGGGTGCGCAGCAGGGTGTGCCCGTCGATCAGGTGCAGCAGGGTGCCGTCGATGCGTGCGGTCAGGCGGCGTCCGGCCAGGTGGTAGCCGACCGGGTGTTGGCGGCCGCCCAAAGACAGCAGGCCGCTGGCGTTGACGGTGCGGTCGACTTCGATCGCCTGGCCGGGCCCGGGGCGGGACGGGGGCGCCGTCGGCTGGATGCGGGTGCCGCCGGCGGCAAGCAGTTGCCGCAGGTGCTGTGGGGTCAGCCGGGAGGGGACCTTTTTGATCCTGGTTCCGGCGGTCAGCAGCTCGATGGTTGCGGTGTCGGCCCGGAGGGTGAGGGTGAGCCCTGCGTGGTGGGGGCCGAGCCAGAACTGCTGGCCGCAGACAGACAGGTTGCCCGAGGCCGGGACGATGCGGGTGAACTCCACCGCCACGTTCACCGGGTCGATGCCATCGGCCGACAGCACCAGCCCCGCGGCTTGCGCGGGGTCGAGCTCCTTGCGCGGCGGCGGCACCGCCGCAGGCTTCGGCTCGGCCGCCGGGTCGGGTTCGGGCTCGGTGTCGGGGTGGGGCCGCAGTGTGGGCGGCAGGCGCAGGGGGAGGTGGTCGTCGCGGCGGGGCTGGAATCGGTCGGCGGGGCAGGCCATGTCCAGGGACTGATGCGGCCGGGCGGTGTTGTAGTGGTGGACGAAGGCGTCCAGGACCTGCCGGGCGTGCTCGATGCCGGTGAAGGGGCGGTGGCCGTCGAGCAGTTCGCGGCGCAGAGTCTGGTGGAAGCGTTCGATCTTGCCGGTGGTGGTGGGCGAGGCGGGCCGGGTCAGCCGGTGCGCGATGCCGTTCTCGCGGCAGATCCTGTCGAACAGCACCTCCCCGCCGCGGCCGAACCGGGCGGTGAACTGCTTGCCGTTGTCGGTGAGCAGTTCATCAGGAATGCCGAACCTGGCCAGCGCTTCGGCCAGGGCCAGGCAGACGGCCCGGCCGGTGGGGCGGGCCACCACCGCGGCGATCACGCAGTACCGCGAGTGGTCGTCGATGCCGGTGACGACCTTGCACTCGGTGCCGTCCGCGAGGAACACCCCGCCGACGATGTC
The DNA here is from genome assembly GCF_030269545.1 of Actinomadura sp. NBRC 104425. Taxonomy (GTDB): domain Bacteria; phylum Actinomycetota; class Actinomycetes; order Streptosporangiales; family Streptosporangiaceae; genus Spirillospora; species Spirillospora keratinilytica. Next base: position 341,926 of record NZ_BSTN01000006.1, read on the forward strand.
CATCTGCCACAGTTGCATCGGTTCGGTGCGCTGCCAGCGTTTGTAGTCCTCACGCCGCCGACCCCGCGGCGTGACCTGCACCAGGCCGTGCCGGACCAGCACCCGGTGCACCGTGGCCCGTGACGGCACCGGACCCGGGCAGCCCCGACGGCCCAGTTCCCACACCAGACGGCGAGCACCCCACGAAGGATGGTTACGCCGCAGCTCACAGATCAGCGCCTCCACCTCGGCAGGCGTGCGGGACGGCGAGGAGGCCGGACGCGAGGAGCGAACCGACAACCCGGCCAGGCCCTCATCGCGATACCGGCCCAGCCACCGGTGCACCGCCTGACGCGACACCCCGAACCGGCCCGCCACCTCCGTGACACTCGCCCCCGACAGCACCTGCAGCACAGCCTGATACCGCTGCTCCACCACGCTCAACTCCACCAACACTCGGCGAAGTGTCACACACGTCCTGAGCACGATGTGTCACGCAGGTCATGAGACCCGACACAACCACGCCGCCCGCTGGATGAAAACTTTCTCTACGTCTTCAAGGGCGCCCCGCTGCGCGGGCCGCCGGGCGGCCGCCCGCCCCGGCGCGCCGGGCGTGCGGCCTCTTCGGTCCGATCCCGCCGCG
>NZ_BSTN01000007.1 GCF_030269545.1 Actinomadura sp. NBRC 104425
GCCTACACCGAGATCCTGCCGGATGAGACCAAGGAGTCGGCAGCCGCGTTTGTGGACTCGTGCGCAGGCGTTCTTCGCCGCCGCCGGAATCACCGTGCGCCGTGTACTGACCGACAACGGCTCGTGCTACCGATCGCGGCTGTGGCGCGACACCCTGACCGCCGCCGGAATCGCGCACAAGCGCACCCGCCCGTTCCGGCCGCAGACCAACGGCAAGGTCGAGCGCTACCACCGCACCCTGCTGGACGAATGGGCCTACGCCCGCCCCTACGCCTCCGAGAGCGAACGCCGCGCCGCGCTTGCGCCCTGGCTGCACATGTACAACCATCACCGCGGCCACACCGCACTCGGCGGCCTCCCACCCGCCAGCCGCGTCACCAACCTGTCAGGACAGAACAACTAGCGCGGGGCGGGCGCGCCGCCCGCGGGCTCCTTGGCCTCGGCGCCGTCCACCGCGCCGCCGTTCACCGCGCCGCCGTTCACCGCGCCGTCCTTCACCGCGCCGTCCTTCACAGCGCCATCCTTCACCGCGCCGCCTTTCACTGAGAGCAGGCGGCGCAGCAGTCGCGGGCCGAGCACCGAGACGGCGGCGGCCACCGCGGCCGACCCCAGCACCACCGTCCAGGCGCCCGGGCCGAGCGGCACCGACCCGAAGAAGTGGCTGAGGCCCGGCGTCTCGATGACGACGGCGAGCACCAGCACCGAGGCGGCGCAGGTCGCCAGCACGGCCGGGCTGTGCCGTCCCATCTGCAGCGTCTGCGCCAGCTGGGTGATGACCAGCGCGGCCAGGCCCATGGTGCCGGCGCGGCGGCGCCGCCCGGTGAGCCGGCCGATCTGCCAGGCGAGGATGGACCCGAGCGCGGTGACCAGGCCGCGCGCCGCGATGGCCTCGTACAGCGGGTCGCCGAACGGCCCGCGGCGGGCCGGGCGCTCGCCGTCGCCGTCGGGCGGCGCCAGCGCCACCGCCAGCGCGGGCATCATGTCGGTCAGCATGTTGACCAGCAGCAGCTGGCGGGTGCTGAGCGGGGCGCGCCCGCCGACGGCGGTGCCGTACACGGTGAAGGCGATCTCCCCCGCGTTCCCGCCGACCAGGATGGACACCGCGTTGCGCACGCTCTGCCACAGCATCCGGCCCTCCAGCAGCGCCTCGGTGATGCCGGGCAGGTCGCTGCCGGGCAGGATGAGGTCGGCGGCGGAGCGGGCGGCGGCCGAGTCCCCGGCGCTCAGCCCGATGCCGACGTCGGCGAGCCGGATCGCCGCGGCGTCGTTGGCGCCGTCGCCGGTCATCGCGACCACCCGGCCCGCCCGGCGCAGCGCCTGCACGATGCGGACCTTGTGCTCGGGGCCGACGCGCGCGAACACCGACGTGCGGGCGATGCGGGCGGCGCGGTGCCGGTCGCTGAGCCGGTCCAGCTCGGCGCCGGTGAGCACCCGGTCGGCGTGCGGGACGCCCAGTTCGGCGGCGACGGCCTGGGCGGTGGCGGGGTGGTCGCCGGTGATGACGACGACCCGGATGCCCGCCTCGGTGAGCGTGCGGATCGCGTCGGCGGCGTCGCGGCGCGGCGGGTCGGCGATGCCGACGAACCCGAGCAGGGTGAGCCGCTCCCCGTCGAGCGCGGCCCTGCCCTCGTCCAGCCGGGACGCGTCCGGCCGCGCCTCGGCGACGGCCAGCACCCGCAGGCCGCGTTCGGCCAGGTCCTGCACGACGCCGCGGGCCTTGCCGCGCCGCTCGGCGGTGAGCGCCTCGGTGCCGGCGGCGGACGCGACGCGGTCGCAGCGCTCCATGACGACCTCGGGTGCGCCCTTGACGACGAGGGCGGGCCGGTCGCCGTCCCAGCCGGTGGCGGCGGAGAAGCCGCGGCTGGGCTCGAACGGGGTCTCGTGGACCAGCCGCCAGCCGTCGTCGCCGCCCAGGTGCGCGGCGGCCGCGTCGAGGACGGCGCGGTCGGTGGCGTGGCGCGGCCGCTCCGCGCCCCGTCCCTGCGGGCAGGCGCGCGCGGCAGCGGTCAGCACGCGCCGCCCCAGCGCCGAGTCGAGCTGCGTTTCGCCGTCGGGTCCGCTGACGGTGGTGACGCGCAGCCGCCCCTCGGTCAGCGTCCCGGTCTTGTCGAAGCACAGGGTGTCGACGCGGCCCATGGTGCCGAGCGTGCGGGAGCTGCGCACCAGCACATTGCGGCGCGACAGGCGGCGCGCGGCGGCCAGCTGCGCCACGGTCGCCACCAGCGGCAGCCCCTCGGGGACGGCCGCGACCGAGACCGCCACGCCCGACGACACCGCCTGCCGGACCGACGCGCCGCGCAGCAGCCCGAGCGCGCCGACCAGCGCGCCGCTCAGCCCGGTCACCGGCAGCGCCACCCGGGTCAGCTCGTTGAGCTGCGCCTGCACGCCGCTGGGGGCGGCGCCGCGTCCGGCCAGCGCGGCGGCGCGCCCCGCCTGCGTGGCGGCGCCGGTCGCGACCACGACGGCGTAGGCGCGGCCGGTGAGCACGGTGGTGTCCTGGTAGAGCATGCAGGTGCGGTCGGGGAACTCGGCGCCCGGAACGGCCTCCACCGACTTGGCCACCGGCAGCGACTCGCCGGTCAGGCTGGCCTCGTCGACCTCCAGGTCGTCCGCGGCCAGCAGCCGGGCGTCCGCGGGCACCAGGTCGGACGGGCCGAGCGCGATGACGTCGCCCGGCCGCAGCTCGGCCGCCGGCACGCCGTCGGTCGGCACCGGTTCGCAGCGCCGCACCCGCGGATCGTCCCACGGCCGCCGGCCGCCGTCCGCGCGGACCCGGCGGACGGGGGGACGCTGGTCCAGCAGCAGCTCGCGCAGCGCCCGCTCGGCCCGCGCCCGCTGCACTCCGCTGATGAGCGCGTTGCCGGCCATGACCCCGCCGACCAGCCCCGCGTCCACCCCGGATCCGACGACGGCGGACGCGGCGGCGCCCAGCACCAGCACCGGCGTCAGCGGGTCGCGCAGCTCGTGCCCGACGGCGCGGGCCACATCGGCGAGCATCCCGGCGCGGCGGGCGGCCCCGTCGGGCAGCGGAAGGAAGATCGGCGGGCGCCGCCGCGGCGGCTCCTGCGCGGGCGGGGCGGCGCGCAGTTTGAGGGCCTGTTCGGCGGCGGCCTGCGGGTCCAGCGCGTGCCAGGGGACGCGCGGCAGCGGTTGCGGCGCGGGCCGGGCGGCCAGGCGCCGCGCGGACACCACGCCGCCGAGCAGCGCGATGAGCGCGGCGCTGTGCATCGGGGCGAGGTTGAGCGGCGCGGTGGCGCGGCGTCCGGTGACCACCAGCAGCGCACCCAGCGCCGACCCGCCGGCGGCCAGCCGCACCGCGCGTCCGCTGGCCTCGCGGGCGGCGCGCACGGCGGCCAGCACCCGCCACGCCTGTTCCAGCCCGCCGGTGCAGATCAGGTCCGCGCCCCAGCACACCGGCCCCGGGACCGCCCCGTCGGGGGGCGGCGCGGCCTCGCCGCCGCGCGGGGGCGCCGCCGGTCGCGCGACCACGCCGACGCCGACGTCGGCGGCCAGGGCGGCGTCATCGTCGGCGCCGGTGAGGACGAGCACGCCGTGCCCCTCCTCCTGCAGCCGCCGCACGTGCTCGGCGAGCGGCAGGCGGGGGTCGAGCGCGTCGTCGGCCAGCGGCATCAGCTCGTCGGTCGAGGCGTTCTCCGTCAGCAGCACGCGCACGCCGCCGTCGCGCGCCGCGGTGAGCACCGCCTCGGCCAGGGGGTCCAGGCGGTGGCCGACGACGGCGCCGCCGCGCGCGGTGCCGTCGGCGTCGACGACGCGCACCCGCACGCCCCCGGCGCCGTCGTCGGCGACGCGTTCCAGCCGCAGGCCGTCGTCGCCGGGCCTGCCGTCCAGGCCCGGATCGTGCTGCAGCAGCCGCGCCGCCGTCCGCCACGTCGACGGGTCGTCCGCGGAAAGGATCTCCAGGTCGTCCGCGCACAGCACGGACGCGTCCACCACCACCGCGCTGATCCGGTCGAGCCGCAGGTAGCAGGAGCCGTCCAGCGGGACGACCCCGGCGCGCGACAGCTGCCGGTCGAGCGTCGCGGCGAATCCGGCGCGGCCGAACCGGGCGGCCCGCGGCACGGTCGCCATGACGAGGTCGGCGGCCGTGCCCGGGTCGCGGGTCAGGGCCAGCACGGCCGCGGCCCCGCCCAATGTGGCCAGCGCGGAACGGTCGGCGGCCTTCTCCACCGGTCCGTCCGGCAGCGGGACGGGCCGTTCGGCGCGCAGCGGCGGCTCGTGCGGCACGCCGGCGGCGGACAGCCGGTGGTGCCAGCCGTGCCAGGCGGCGCGCCGCGCGTTGAGTTCGGCGATCAGGACGACGCGGTGCACGACGTCGACGGCCAGTCCGGCCGGCTCCTGGGTGAGCCCGTGCAGGGCGGCGTTGCCGACGGCGAGCACCAGGTCTGCGCCGTGCGGGCCGAGCCGGCGCTCCAGCAGGCGGCGCAGCCTCGGCTGGTGGTCCACCCAGGGCAGCACCATGCGGAACACGCCCGGCAGCCGCGGTGCGCGCGTCAGCCGCCCGGTGGCGGCCAGCGCGAGCGCCGCGCAGTCGGACGCCAGCGCGATCGTCTCGACGGTGACCGGTGCGCGGTCGGCGGGATGGGCGGACAGGGGGAAGGGCTCGTCGGGGAGATCGTGGTCCTTCTCCACGTCGGCGATCACCGCCACCAGCCGCTCCACCGGCAGCGCGTCCTCGTCGAAGGCGCACAGGATCTCGCCGGTGACCGCGTTGACCTGCGCCCAGTCCACGCCCTCCAGCCGCCGCACAGCCGCGCCGACCGCCCGGCGCAGCTCGGCGGCCTCGCGCGCCCGCCCGACGGCGCGACGGTGCAGCTCGATGCAGGCGCGTCCCTCGCTGGCCCACACGCGGCGCCTGCCGTGCGTCCCGACCAGGGCGCCCAGCTCGGCACGCCGCGAGAGGTCGGCGATCCGCGACCATCCGGGCGGGCGGGGCAGCGGCCTGGGCAGCCCGCGCGGCCGGTGCAGCGCGATCAGGCCGGACACCGCGGCGGGCAGCGCCATCGCCGCCGGCAGAACCGGCGGCGCCGGCCGGGGGACGGGCGGGGCGGGCAGCGCCCGCACGGCCCGCCGGGGGACCTGCACGGCCACCTCGGCGGCACCCCACGCCAGCCCGGCCGCACCCCCCGCCGCTTCGGCGGCCCCGGAGGCGACTCCGGGCACCAGGCGCGCCGCGGATCGCAGCAGTCCCATGATCGACTCAGCCCCCCACGCCTGCTGGACGTGACGGTCTGTGCAACTACCCCCGGTACCGGACTCGACACCGGAACGCCGCGACTTTCGTGGCCTCCGGGACCGGCTGCCAGGCGCCCTGCCCTTGAGCAACCCCGCTGTCAGGCCTGGGCGACGGCGCCGCCGGACAGCAGGTCGTCCACGTCGTCGAAGCCCAGTTCGGCCAGCACGGCGCGGGTGTCGGCGCCGGGGGCGGGGGGCGGGCCGCCGATCTCGGGGGCCGTGCGGGAGAAGCGCGGCGCCGGGGCGGGCTGGCGGTGCCCGCCGCGTTCCACGAACACCTCCCGCGCGGTGTTGTACGGGTGCTCGGCGGCCTCGCGCAGCGACAGCACCGGCGCCACGCACCCGTCGCCGGGCAGGAAGATCTCCGCCCACTCGTCGCGGGTCCTGGATTTGAACGCGGCGGCGAACCGCTCCCGCAGCTCCGGCCAGTTCGCGGGGTCGCCCCGGTCGGGCAGGCCGGCGTCGGCCAGGCCGAGGCGCTCCAGGAACTCGGCGTAGAACTGCGGCTCCAGCGCGCCGACCGCGACGTGCTCGCCGTCGGCCGTCTCGTACACGTCGTACCAGGGCGCGCCGGTGTCGAGCAGGTTGACGCCGCGTTCGTCGCGCCACATGCCGCCGGCCAGGAACGAGTGGATGAACGTCGACAGGTGCGAGGTGCCGTCGACGATGGCGGCGTCCACGACCTGGCCGCGGCCGCTGGCGCGCGCCTCCAGCAGCGCCGACAGCACCCCGACGACCAGGTACATGCTGCCGCCCGCGAAATCGCCGAGCAGGTTCATCGGGACCTGCGGCGGGCCGCCGGCGCGGCCGATGGCGTGCAGGGCGCCGGTGACGGCGATGTAGCCGATGTCGTGGCCGGCGCTGCGCGCCAGCGGCCCCTCCTGGCCCCAGCCGGTCATCCGCCCGTACACCAGGGCGGGGTTGCGGGCCAGGCAGGCGTCGGGGCCGATGCCGAGCCGTTCGGTGACGCCGGGCCGGAAGCCCTCGATGAGCACGTCCGACCGCTCGACCATGCGCAGCACGACGTCGCGTCCCCGCTCGTTCTTCAGGTCCACCGCGATCGAGCGCTTGCCGCGGCCGAGGAAGTCGGCGGGCACGGGATCGGTTCCGCGGGTGGCCGAGGAGGCGCGGTCGACGCGGACGACGTCGGCGCCCAGATCGGCCAGCAGCATCGCGGCGAACGGCCCCGGCCCGATGCCGGCCAGTTCGATCACCCGCACGCCCGACAGCGGCCCTTTGCCCATCGACGGCCCCTTTCGCCTCGTTTCGCCTCTCGCCGTCCGCACCCTTCGCGCGGAATGCGGTTCGCCTCCCTAGTCTGCCCCACTCCAGTAAGCGAGTGCTGACCGGGTGCCGGGCGGGTTCAGCGGGCGCGGGCGGTGAGGGTGATGGGGACGCCGGACTGGTGGGCCGAGCGGAGGCTGGAGGCGACCAGCAGGCGGCCCCTGGTGTCGGCCGTGCGCAGGGCCCCCTCGCTCTGGATGTGCGGCACCAGGCCCGGACCGGCCGCGGCGAGGTAGTACCAGCGTCCGGACGGCGCCTGCCACCAGGTGCCGCTGACCGGCCTGGCCACGTCGCAGCTGCCGGTTGCGTGGTGGGCGCCGCGCCGCAGCAGCGTGGCCTCGCCCGCCGGGCCGCCCGTGGTGAAGGACAGGCTCGTGCACACCCATTCGGCGGGGCCTCCGCCGTGGGGCAGGGTGCCCGTCCAGAACCGCCGGGCCGACGCCTCGGTGACCGAGCGTTCCAGGCGGGGCAGCGCGCACGCCACCCGCTCCCACAGCCGCACGCCGTCGGCCGTCAGCGGCGCGGCGGCGCGCGCGCCGGAGGCGGCCTTCGCGCTGCGCGCGTCGGGGGCGGGGCGGCGCGCGTCGGGGGCGGGTTCGGCGGGACGCTGGGTCAGCACGGCGGGCCGGGCGAAGCCGAGGTCGCCCACCGTGCGGGCGCCGTCGGCGCCTTCGAGGCGGAGGAGGGGGCCGCGCCCGCACGGGGTTTTGGGGGCGGGCACCCGTTCGGTCACGCCCGCGTCCACCTCCACCTTGCGGCCGCCGGGCGTCGCGGCGCGGGTGTCCCAGGGTGCGAGCAGGTAGCGGCCGCCGCCCAGCGGCAGCGGGGTCGAGCCGTCGTCGGCGGCGGCGGTGAAAATCTCCACGGGGCGCCCCTGCCCGCTGTAGCGGGCGACGCGGTCGCCGTTGCGCAGCAGTGCGGTGGGGACCCCGTCGACGTGCCCGGCGAACAGGAGCTGGGCGCCGACGTCGCCCCTGCCCGGCGGGCGCGGGGCGGCGGGCGAGCGGGCCCACGCGCGCAGCGCCCGCGTGGTGAAGCCGCGGTCGCCGGCCAGGTCGCCGCGGGCGGGCCAGACGTCCAGGCGGTGCGGGCCGCCGCGCCAGGCGCCGGGCGCGGCGGTGAGCAGGTGCAGCCGGCGGTCGTCGGCCGCCCCCTCGCCGCCCGCCAGCGACCCCTCGTTCTCGGTGATCACCAGGGCTCCGCCGAGCGCGGCGGTGAGCGCCACGGCCGCGGCGACGGGGATGAGCGGGCGGCGGCGGACGGGGTGGTCCATCCCGGGGCCGAAGGCGAACGCGTCCGGCGGCTCCAGGGCCGGCAGCTCGGCGGCGTCGGCGGCGTCGATCACCGGCCAGGGGTCGCGGACGCGCAGCCGCAGCAGCTGGTCGCGCACCGCGTACCGGCGCATGCCCTCGATCCGCCGCAGCACCCAGGCCACCCGCACGGGCGGCTCCAGGTCGGCCAGCGCGGCGGTCAGCGCCGCGTCCGGCAGGCGGGCGGGCAACGCGCGCAGCCACGGGCCCAGGCCGATGCGCAGCCGGCGGGACGGGCGCATGGCCCGGCGCAGCACCCGGGTCCGCTGCCGGGCCAGGTCGCCGCGCGGGCGGCGGGTGACGGCCTCGTCGACGATCCGCCGGGCGACCGCCATCCGGTAGACGCGGCGCGCCCGGCCCGGCTGAACGAAATACGCCAACCGGACAAGATCCCGATAATGCGTTTCCGCCTCGTTTCTCGTCGCCACTTTCTCCGGCATCGCGCCAGCTCCTCAGGCCGCGAGGGATGAATCGTCAGTGCGGACCGAGAGTAGGGAGCGCCGCCGGAAGGCCGTGCGGGTTTGGTGGAACGATTAACTACGACGCCCGACAATTCCCGCAATGTCGCGACAGAATGACGTCCCGCCGATCATGTGCGGCGCACTCTAGGCGCACACTGAAGCCTTCCGTCCCCTTTGCGCGGAGGCCGCCGCGGCCGGTGCACCGGGCCGACGGGGCGAACCCCGCACTCCCCGACGTGTCGCATGTGTGAGCGGAACCGCCGGAACGGAACGAACGCCGGGGCGATCCGGAACGTCCTACCCTGTGGGATCGCCGACGCGAACCGAGATTTCCGAGGTGGACGTGGACGTGGCAAGCGCTGACGCGGGCAGCATCGCCGACCTGTGGGATCGGCTGACCGGGACGCAACCGGACCCTCCGTGGTGGCTGGTGATCCTGGTCGGCCTGCTGGCGCTGGGCGCCGTCCTGCACGGGCCCACCTGGCGGGTGGCGCGCAACGTGGTGACGATCGCGCACGAGGGCGGGCACGCCCTGATCGCGCTGGCCACCGGCCGCAAGCTGGACGGCATCAAGCTGCACTCCGACACCTCGGGCGTGACCGTCTCGCGGGGCAAGCCGCACGGTCCGGGCATGGTGTTCACCGCGATGGCCGGGTACCTCACTCCCCCGCTGCTCGGCCTGCTGTTCGCCCTGCTGCTGGCCGGGGGCCGCGTCACGCTGATGCTGTGGTTCTCCCTGGCGCTGCTGGCCGGGATGCTCGTGATGATCCGCAACGTGTACGGGGTGGTGTCGGTGGTGGCCACCGGCGCGCTCATCTTCGGGGTGTCGTGGTTCGGCGGCGACAAGACCCAGGCGGGGTTCGCCTACCTGGCCGCGTGGTTCCTGCTGTTCGCCGCCATCCGCCCGGTCGTGGAGCTGCAGCGCATGCGCGCCCGCCACATGGCCCCGTCCTCCGACGCCGACCAGCTGGCGCACCTGACGGGCGTCCCCGGGCTGGCCTGGGTGACCCTGTTCGCGGCGGTGTCGCTGGCGTCGCTGCTGGCGGGCGCGACGCTCATGGCGCCCGACGCGTCGTCCCTGCCGGATCTTCCCCTGCTGCCCGGCGTCTGACCAGGGCGGACGCGGCCGGACCGCCGGTGCCCGGGGGCCCCGGCCGGGCGGATGCTCCGGCTCGGGTGTATGTCAGACCCGGTGGATATTTTCGACACGTGAGCGATCGATGGGGCCGGGAGCAGGTGCTCGCCCTCGCGCCCGACGCGGCGTCGGCCAAGGCCGCCGCCGGCGTCGCCAGGCCCGCCAAGTGGAGCGGGACGGGCGCCGACGGCGAGGCGGTCTGGGGCGAGTGCCAGGGCAGCGGCAGGAGCACCTACCGGGCGTGCGTCGATGTGACCGCCCCGGCGTTCCGGTGCACCTGCCCGAGCCGCAAGTTCCCCTGCAAGCACGGGCTGGCGCTGCTGCTGCTGTGGAGCGACGGCGCGGTCGGCGGCGGGGAGCGCCCGCAGTGGGCCGCCGAGTGGATCGAGGGGCGCCGCGCCCGGGCCGGCAAGGCGCGCGAACGCAGGGCCGCCGCCGCGCCCAGGACCAGGGACCCCAAGACCGCCGAGCGGCGCCGCCGGCGGGTCGAGGACGGGCTCGCCGAGCTCGACCGGTGGCTGTGCGACCAGGTCGCCCAGGGGCTCGCGCAGGCCGAGCACGCCCCCTACCGGATGTGGGACGACGTCGCCCGCCGCCTCGTCGACGCCCAGGCCGGCGCGCTGGCCGGGCAGATCAAGGCCCTGGCGGGGCTGCCGCGGCGGCCGGAGTGGCCCGACCGGCTGCTGGAGGAGTACGCGCTGCTGCGGCTGCTGGTGCGGGCCTACCGGCGCGGCGGGGAGCTTCCCGAGGGGCTGCGTGAGACGGTCCGCGCCCGGGTCGGTTTCACCCTGTCGCAGGACGAGGTCGCCGAACGCGGCGAGCGGGTCCGCGACCGGTGGTGCGTGACCGGCGCGCACGACTCCGAGCAGGACCGGCTCACCACGCGGCGGGTGTGGCTGCGGGGCCGCCGCACGGGCCGCCCCGCGCTGGTGCTGTCGTTCGCAGCGCCCGGGCGCCCCCTGGACGCGTCCCTGGTGGTGGGCACGGAGTTCGACGCCGAGCTGGCGTTCTACCCGGGGGCGCAGCCGCTGCGGGCGCTGGTGGGCGAGCGGCACGGCCCGGCCGAGCCCGCGGTGCCGGGCGGCACGACGGTGCGGGGGTTCCTGGACGAGCACGCCGCCGCCCTGGCGCGCGACCCGTGGCTGGACCGCTGGCCGGTGACGCTGGCGGCGGTGCGGCCGGCCCGCTCCGCAGCCGGCGTCCTGCACGTCATCGACGAGGCCGGGGACGCGCTGGCGCTGCGGCCGACCGACCCGTGGCGGCTGCTGGCGGTGTCGGGCGGGCACCCGGTCGTCTTCTCCGGCGAGTGGACGCCGCGCGGGCTGCGCCCCCTGGCGGCCTGGCACGAGGACGAGGGGATGGTGGTGCTGTGAGCACGGCGCCGGGCGGGGTGTGGAACGAGCACGTCACCGCCGCCCTGCTGGGGACGCGGCGCAGGTCCGCCCCGCCCCTGCCGCAGGCGCCCGCCGAGGCCGGCGACGCGGCGGAGCGGCTGCTCGACCAGGCGGCGCTGCTGACGGTGCGGCGGCGGGCGGGCCGGCGTGCGTCCGGGGGCGTGGAGCCGATCGCGCCGGCGCCGGTGGAGGACCTGCCGGTCGTGTCGCCCGCGGCGGCGCGGCGGCTGGAGCTGATCCTTGGCGGCACGCAGATCCGGGTGCTGCCCGAATGGCTGGAGGCGGCCGCGGCGCACGGTCGGCGCGTCCCCGCCCGGTTGCTGCCCGACCTGCTCGAACGCGGCCGCAGCGACCGGATGCTGCGGCCGTACATCGCGCGCGCGGCCGGCCGGCGGGGCGTGTGGCTGGCGCTGCAGAACACCGAGTGGGCGTACCTGGTGGGCGCCGGGGACGACCCGGGCGGCGGCCCCGAGGTGTGGCGGACCGGCACGCGCAACCAGCGCGTCGCCTACCTGACGGCGCTGCGCGGCACCGATCCGGCGGCGGCGCGCGAGGCGCTGCGCGAGACCTGGGGGCGCGAGCCCGCGCCCGACCGGGCGGCGTTCCTGGCGACGTTCGAGCACGGCCTGTCGGCCGACGACGAGCAGTTCCTGGAGTCGGCCCTGGAGGACCGCGGCAAGGACGTCCGGCAGACCGCCGCCGACCTGCTGGCCCGGCTGCCGGGTTCGGCGTACGCGGCGCGCATGGCGGCCCGGGCCCGCGCCTGCGTGCGCGCCGAGGAGCGCACGGTGCAGGGCCGCCGCCGCACCTGGGTGCTGGTGGAGCCGCCGCGCACGCACGACGAGGGCCTGGCCCGCGACGGCGTCCCGTTCCATCCCACCGGGTCGTTCGCGCCGGGCGGCCGGTCCGGCGGGCCGGTCGGCACGCGGTCGGCCTGGCTGCGGGAGATCCTGGCCCGCACGCCCCTGTCGGCGTGGACGGACCTGTTCGGCCTGCCGCCCGGGGAGATCGTCTGCCTGCCGGTGGCCGACGCCGCCGGGCGCGCAGACGCCCGCGCCGCCGACGCCCGGGCCGCCCGCGACATGCACATCGGCTGGGCGCGGGCCGCCCTGCGGCAACGCGACGTCGCGTGGGCGCGCGCGCTGCTCAAGGGCGGCGTCATGGTGGACGAGCCCGAGGCGCTGGCCGACCTGCTGCAGGTGCTGCCCGGCGGCGAACGCGAGCAGGCCGCCGCCGACCTGATCCGCTGGGTGGACGGCGACCCCGACCTGCTGCGCGTCCTGGAGCGCATCCCCGGCCCGTGGACGGGCCGGCTCGCCGACGCCGTGGTGGCCGCGCTGGCGGCCGCCGCCGAACGGCGGGCGCGGTCCCACGAGCACACCCTGACCCAGCTGTGCCGCCTGGCCGACCAGCGCCTCGGCCCGGACGCCGCGCCCCGGCTGGAGGCCGTCGCGGCCCGCCTCGGCACCGCCGCCCCCGGCACCACTGCCCCCGGCACCGCCGCACCCGGCGTCCGCGCGTCGGGGGCGGCCGGTCACGCGCTCGCCGAGCTGATCGAGACCCTGCGTTTCCGCCACGACATGCTGAAGGAGCTGTCCCGTTGACCTCTCCCACCGACTCCACTCCCCCGGGCGGCGTGCTGCGGCCGCACGCCGAGCAGCAGTACGCCGACGAGCTGGCCGGGCTGGCCGAGCACGACGACCGGCCGCGCCCGCCCGGGTGGCGGCTGTCGCCGTGGGCGGTCACCACCTACCTGATGGGCGGCGAGCTGCCCGACGGCACGCGGATCACCCCCAAGTACATCGGGCCGCGGCGGCTGATGGAGGTCGCCGTGGCGACGCTGGCCACCGACCGCGCGCTGCTGCTGCTCGGCGTGCCCGGCACCGCCAAGACCTGGGTGTCGGAGCACCTGGCGGCGGCCGTCAGCGGCGACTCGACCCTGCTGGTGCAGGGGACGGCGGGCACCTCGGAGGAGGCCGTGCGGTACGGGTGGAACTACGCCCGGCTGCTGGCCGAGGGCCCGTCGGAGCGGGCGCTGGTGGAGAGCCCGCTGATGCGGGCGATGCGCACCGGCGCGGTCGCCCGCGTCGAGGAGCTGACCCGCATGCCCGGCGACGTGCAGGACACCCTCATCACGATCCTGTCGGAGAAGACGCTGCCCGTCCCCGAGCTGGGCACCGAGGTGCAGGCCCGCAAGGGCTTCACCGTGATCGCCACCGCCAACGACCGCGACCGCGGCGTCAACGAGCTGTCCAGCGCGCTGCGCCGCCGGTTCAACACGGTGGTGCTGCCGCTGCCCGCCACGGTGGAGGAGGAGGTGGAAATCGTCTCCCGCCGGGTCGCGCAGATCGGCAGGGCGCTGGAGCTGCCGGAGACGCCCGCGGGACTGGAGGAGATCCGCCGGGTGGTGACGGTGTTCCGGGAGCTGCGCGGCGGCCTCACCGACGACGGCCGCACCCGGCTCAAGTCGCCCAGCGGCACGCTGAGCACCGCCGAGGCCATCTCGGTGGTCACCAACGGGCTGGCGTTGGCCGCGCACTTCGGCGACGGCGTGCTGCGCGCCGCGGACGTGGCGGGCGGCATCGTCGGCGCCGTCGTCCAGGACCCGGTGTCCGACCGGGTGGTGTGGCAGGAGTACCTGGAGACGGTCGTCCGCGAACGCCCCGGCTGGCAGGACTTCTACCGCGCCTGCCGGGAGGTGTCTTGACCCCGGCCCCGCCCCGTCCCGCCGCCTCCGCGCCGGCGGCCCCGGGCCCGTCCGCGGCGGGGCGGGCGCGGGTCGAGGTGTTCGGGATCCGGCACCACGGCCCCGGGTCGGCGCGGGCGCTGCGGCGGGCGCTGGAGGAGTACAAACCCGACGCGGTGCTGATCGAAGGGCCCCCGGAGGCCGACGACCTGGTCTCCCTGGCCGCCGACCCGGGCATGGTCCCGCCGGTGGCGCTGCTGGCCTACTCCCCCGGCCGCACCCCGTCCCCCGACGGCGGCGAGGGCGCCGGGCGGCAGGCGGCGTTCTGGCCGTTCGCCGAGTTCAGCCCGGAGTGGCAGGCGCTGCGCCACGCGCTGGACGCGGGCGTCCCCGTCCGGTTCTGCGACCTGCCCGCCGCGCACCAGCTCGTCCGGCAGCACGACCCCGGCGCGCCTCCCGAGGGCGACGGCCCGCAGCCGCCCGCCGGACGGCCCCCGGAGCAGGGCGAGGCGCACGGCATCCGGATGGACCCGCTGGGCTGGCTGGCCAAGACCGCCGGATACGACGACGCCGAACGCTGGTGGGACGACGTGGTGGAGCACCGCCGCGACGGCCCCTCGCCGTTCCCCGCGATCGCCGAGGCCATGACCGAGCTGCGCGCGCGGCTGGCCGAGCTGCCCGAGCCGGAGCGCGGCCCGGACCTGCTGCCGCCCGGCTACCTGCGGCGTGAGGAGCAGCGCGAGGCGTACATGCGCCGCACGCTGCGCCGCGCCCTGAAGGAGGGGTACGAGCGCGTCGCCGTCGTGTGCGGCGCCTGGCACGTGCCGGCGCTGCTGGAGCAGGTCCCGGCGGCGCGCGACGAGCGGACGCTGCGCGGCCTGCCCAAGACCAAGGTCGCGATGACCTGGGTGCCGTGGACGCACGGCAGGCTGGCGGGCGCCTCCGGGTACGGCGCGGGCGTGCGGTCCCCCGGCTGGTACCACCACCTGTTCACGTCCGGCGACCGGCCGGTCGAGCGGTGGCTGACCGAGGCCGCGCGGATGCTGCGCGAGGAGGACCTGCACGTCTCGTCGGCGCACGTCATCGAGGCGGTGCGGCTCGCCGAGGCGCTGGCCGCGCTGCGCGGCCGTCCGCTGGCCGGGCTGGACGAGGTCACCGAGGCGGTCCGGGCCGTCTTGTGCGAGGGCAACGACCTGCCGGTGGAGCTGATCCGGCGCCGGATGACGGTGGGCGAGCGGCTCGGGTCGGTGCCCGAGCGGACGCCGATGGTGCCGCTGCAGCGCGACCTGCAGGCCGAGCAGCGGCGGCTGCGCCTCAAGCCGTCCGCGATCGACCGGGAGTACGACTTCGACCTGCGCAAACCGCTCGACCTGGACCGCAGCCGGCTGCTGCACCGGCTGCGCCTGCTGGACGTCGAGTGGGGCGTGCCGCAGGAGGCGCAGGGCCGGTCCAAGGGGACGTTCCGCGAGAGCTGGACGCTGCTGTGGCGGCCGGAGTTCGACGTGGCGCTGATCGAGGCCAGTGCCTGGGGCACCACCGTGCTGGAGGCGGCGGCCGCGCGGGCGGAGGCGGCGGCCGCCCGGGCCGCGTCGCTGTCGGAGCTGACGTCGCTGGCCGAGCGGTGCCTGCTGGCCGACCTGGGCGACGCGCTGCCGGCCGTCATGCGCGCCCTGGCCGACCGCGCCGCCGTCGACTCCGACGTGGCGCACCTGATGGCGGCGCTGCCCGCCCTGGTGCGCGCGCTGCGGTACGGGGACGTGCGCGGCACCCCCACCGGCCCGCTGCGCACCGTCGTCGACGGCCTGGTGGTGCGCGTCTGCGTGAACCTGCCCCCGGCCGTCACCGGGTTGGACGACGACGCGTCCCGGGAGATGCTCGGGCGCATCGACGCCGTGCACGGGGCGCTGTCCCTCCTCGGCGACGACGGCCACACCGACCGCTGGCTGCGCACCCTGCGCGGCCTGGCCGACCGGGACGGCGACCGCGCGGTGCACGGCCTGCTGGAGGGGCGCCTGGTCCGGCTGCTGCTGGACGCCGGGCGGCTCGACGACGCGCCGGTCCGCATGGCCCGCGCCGTGTCGGCCGGCACCGCGCCCGACCGCGCCGCCGCCTGGGTGGAGGGGTTCCTGGCGGGCGGCGGGCTGCTGCTGGTGCACGACGACGACCTGCTGCGTCTGCTGGACGGCTGGATCGCCGGGCTGCCGGGTGAGGCGTTCACCGCCGTGCTGCCGCTGCTGCGCCGCACGTTCGGCGGGTACGCGGCGGCCGAGCGGCGCGCCATCGGCGAGCGGGTGCGGCGGCTGGGCGGCGCCGCGACCGCCGCGCCGCGCGGCGACCGCGACAGCGAAAACGACGGCGTCGACGCCGGCCGCGCGGCCGCCGCCGCCGCGACGGTCCTGCGCATCCTCGGCTGGGAGGCCCCCGCGTGAACGACGTGACCATTCCCGACGACGAGCGGCTCAGGCGGTGGCGGATGGTGCTGGGCGGCGAGTCCGCCGACGGCACCGGCGTCGCGCTCGAGGGCGCCGACGCGCGCATGGACGCGGCGCTGGAGAAGCTGTACGGCGGCGGGCAGGGCGGCGGGTCCCGGTCGGGCCGCCGCAGCGCCGGCCTGGGCGACTCGGCGCCGACCGTGGCGCGCTGGCTGGGCGACATCCGCGCCTACTTCCCGTCCAGCGTGGTGCAGGTGATGCAGAAGGACGCCATCGAGCGCCTCAACCTGACCCGGCTGCTGCTCGAACCGGAGATGCTGGAGGCCGTCGAGCCCGACGTGCACCTGGTGGGCACGCTGCTGTCGCTCAACAAGGTCATGCCGGACCGGGCCCGCGAGTCGGCCCGCGCCGTGGTCCGCGCGGTCGTGGCGGAGCTGGAGCGGCGGCTGGCCCAGCGCACCCGCTCGGCGGTGTCCGGCGCGCTGGACCGGGCGTCCCGGACGCTGCGGCCGCGCCGTGCGGCCGACATCGACTGGCACCGCACCATCCGCGCCAACCTGCGCAACTACCTGCCCGAGCACGGCACGGTGGTGCCCGAGCGGCTGATCGGCCACGGGCGCCGCGACCAGGCGGTCGAACGGGACGTGGTGCTGTGCGTCGACCAGAGCGGCTCGATGGCGGCGTCGGTGGTGTACGCGGGGGTGTTCGGCGCTGTGCTGGCGTCGATGCGCTCGCTGCGCACCTCGCTGGTGGTGTTCGACACCGCCGTGGTGGACCTGACCGCGCAGCTGCACAACCCGGTGGAGCTGCTGTTCGGCACCCAGCTCGGCGGCGGCACCGACATCAACCGCGCGCTGGCGTACTGCCAGGGCCTGGTCACCCGGCCCCGCGACACGATCCTGGTGCTGATCAGCGACCTGTACGAGGGCGGGGTGCGCGCCGAGATGCTGCAGCGGGCCGCCGCGCTGACCGGGGCGGGCGTCCAGGTGATCGCGCTGCTGGCGCTGTCGGACGAGGGCGCCCCGGCCTACGACCGGGAGAACGCCGCCGCCCTGGCCGCGCTGGGCGTCCCGGCGTTCGCCTGCACGCCCGACCTGTTCCCCGACCTGATGGCCGCCGCCATCCAGCGCCGCGACCTGAAGGAGTGGTCCGAACGCAACCTGGGCTGACCCCGCCCCGGCGGGCGCCGGACCGTAAGTTATATTTGCTCATATGAGCAGCGCTTCAGATGTCCGGGTCGCCGACGTGTGCGCGGTGCGGGTGGTGGACCGGGAGAAGGTCGCCGTGGTCACCGCGGCCCTGCCCGCCGACGACAAGATCACCGAACTGGCGCAGGTGTTCGGGCTGCTGGCGGATCCGGGCCGGCTGCGGATCATCACGGCGCTGCTGGAAGGCGGCGAGATGTGCGTGTGCGACATCGCGGCCGCGTGCGGGCACTCGGAGTCGGCGGTCTCGCACGCGCTGCGGCTGCTGCGCGCCAGCGGGGTGGTGCGGGCCCGCCGGTCCGGGCGCATGGCCTACTACCGGCTGGCCGACTCGCACGTCCGGATGCTGCTCGACCTCGCCCTGGCGCACGTCGGCCACCAGGAGGGCGAGGCATGAGCGCGGAGCGGCAGGAGGCCGCGGGGAAGCGGCGCGCGCGCCGGCGGTTCTTCCTGCCCGGACGCGGGAAGGCCGCCGAGCACGGGCACGGGCACGGCCATGGGCATGGGCACGCGGTGTCGGCGAACGCCGACCGGCGCCACCTGTCGGCGGCGCTGGCCCTGCTGCTGGCGTTCATGGCGGGCGAGGTGGTCGTCGGGCTCGCCGCCCGGTCGCTGGCGCTGATCACCGACGCCGCGCACATGCTGACCGACGCGTTCGCCGTCGCGCTGGCGCTGGTCGCCATGCGGATCGCGGCGCGTCCCCCCAAGGGCGGCTACACCTACGGGCTGCGCCGGGCGGAGATCCTGTCGGCGCAGCTGAACGGGCTGACGCTGATCCTGCTGGCGGCCTTCTTCGTCTACGAGGGGGTCCGCCGGCTGGTGGCGCCGCCCGAGGTGGACGGGAGCCTGGTGCTCTGGACGTCGCTGGCCGGCATCGCGGTGAACCTGGCCGCGACGTGGCTGATCAGCCGGGCCGACCGGCGCAGCCTCAACGTCGAGGGCGCGTTCCAGCACATCCTGAACGACCTGTTCGCGTTCGTGGCCACGGCGGTCGCCGGGCTGGCGGTGTGGGCGGCGGGGTTCACCCGGGCCGACGCGATCGCCTCGCTGGTGGTGGCCGCGCTGATGCTGAAGGCCGGGTACGGGCTGCTGCGCGACGCCGGGCGGGTGCTCATGGAGGCGGCCCCGGCGGGCGTGGACCCCGGCGAGATCGGCACCCGGCTGGCGGGCCGCCCCTGCGTGGAGGAGGTGCACGACCTGCACGTGTGGGAGGTCAGCTCGGGCTACCCGGCGCTGTCGGCGCACGTGCTGGTGGAGCCGCGGGGCGACTGCCACGCGGTGCGCCGCGACCTGCAGGACGTGCTGCGCTCCGCCTACGGCATCACCCACACGACGCTGGAGGTCGATCACGTCACCGACGACTTCCACTGCGAGGATCCGCACGGGCCCCGGCACGTCAACGGCTCGGGCGAACGGCACGACCATCTCGCCGACCCCCGCTGCGGCCACTGACCCGGCGGTGGAATGGCAGTCGCCCCACCGTCGTTCAACGGAACGTAATGGGGCACTCAAGTACGCGCGACGGCCGGGCGGGGGACGACGGGTAGGGTGATCGGGATGGACGGCACACGACCGCGCGCGCCGCGCAGCAAACCGCAGCTGCAGGCGGCGATCCGGAGCGGCGGGCGCGCCGTGCTGGTCGTCAACGCGCGGTCGCGGCGGGGCCGCCGTCTGCTCGACCGCGCCCGGGAGCTGCTGGACGCGGCGGGCATCGAGTTCGTGCGAGAGTTCCCGGTCACCGACCCCGGGCGGTTGGGGGAGATCTTCGCCGACGTGCTCGCCCTGGAGCCGGACCTGGTGGTGGTCGGCGGCGGGGACGGCACGGTCGCCGAGGCCGTCAGCCACCTGGCGCACCGCGACGTCGCGCTGGGCGTGCTGCCGCTGGGCACCACCAACAACTTCGCCCGCAGCCTGGAGCTGCCGCTGAACCTGGCGGACGCGGTGGCGGTGCTGCGCGACGGCAAGGTCGCCGACGTGGACGTGGGCTGGGTGCAGGGCACCCGGCCGGACGGGTCGGGCCCCGAGCCCGACGGCGGCCGCCACATCTTCGCCAACATGGTCAGCCTGGGCCTGTCGGTGCAGATCGCCGAGCACGTGCCGCACGGCCTCAAACGGGTCGCCGGCCGCGCCGCGTACGCGCTGACGGCGGCGTGGCTGCTGCCCCGGCACACCGCGTTCCGGGCGACCATCCGCGCCGGCGACCGCGTCGAGGAGGTCGTCACCCACCAGCTGAACGTGGCCAACGGCGCCCACCACAGCGGCCGGCGCATCGCCCGCGACGCCAGCCCCGACGACCGGCTGCTGGCGGTGTACCGGCTGGGCGACGAGCGGCGGCTGCGGCTGGCGTCGGCGACCGCGCGGCACCAGCTCACCGGCCCGCGGCGGTCGCTGCGCGAGGACGCCTTCCTCACCACCGACGAGGTGCACATCGCCACCGACCTGCCGATGCCGGTCGATGTGGACGGCGAGGTCCGCGGCCGGACCCCGGTGACGGTGCGGCTGCTCGGCAACGCCCTGCGGGTGATCGTCCCGCAGTCCTTCGTCGACACCTGAGCGGCCCCTCCCCCGGGCCGCGCCCGCCGCGAATCCGGGCGGCCCCGCCGGTTCGGCGGGGCGCCGAAGAGGGGAGGCATAGCCGCATGGGAACCGACATGCTCAGCGACCTGAACCCGTTCGACCTTTTCGACCGCGAAGCCCGGCGGCTGGACGCCTACTTCGCCGAGCTCGGCGCCGCCGACTGGGACCGCCCCTCCAGGTGCAAGGGATGGACGGTGCGGGACGTCCTGGCGCACCTGGCCGGGGAGGAGCTGTACAACCACGCCTGCCTGGACGACGAGCTGGACGTGCTGTTCAACCGCCTGGACAAGGAGGGTGTCGAGGGGCTGGCCGGCTTCAACCAGTGGTGCGTGGACACCCGCCGCGGCCTGCCGGTGGCGGGGGTGCTGGCCGAATGGCGCCGCCAGAACGGCGACACGCGGCGCCGCATGCGCGAACGCGGCGCCGACGCGATGCTGCCGACCATGGCCGGTCCGTACCCGGTGGGCCTGCAGACCTTCCACTACGCCTCGGAGTACGCCACGCACGCCGACGACGTCGGCGCGCCCGTCGCGGACGGCGAGGAGCCCGAGCGGTCGCGGTGGCGGGCCCGGGTGGGCCGGTTCGTGCTGGCGGAGCAGGGCTCGCCCGTGCAGGTCGAGGAGGTGCCCGGCGGTGTCCGGGTGCGGCTGGACGGCGAGGCCGGCGGCACGGCCGCCAAGGAGGCCGAGCTGTCCACGTCCGACTTCGTCGAGGCCACCGTCAACAGGCTGCCGGACGACCACCCGCTGGACGCGCAGCTGCGCGCGGCCCTGGTCTGCCTGGCCTGACCCGGCCCGGGTCCGCGCCGGGCCACCGGCTGAGGCCCCGGGCCCGGGGCCTCAGCCGCCGACGAGCGGCACCAGCTTGATGAACACCACCTCGGGGTCGCCGCCGAGGTCGACGACCTCGTCCAGGTCCTCGACCTGCCGGTCGCCGACGAGCACGAAGAAGCCGTTGGACAGGAACGCCCGCTCGGCGATGTCGGCCTGCCGCTCCCAGTCGACGTGGCGCGCCTTCCGCGGCCGGCCCCCGTCCGGCTCGGTCTCGTCCGGCTCGGTCTCGTCCGGCCCGGTCTCGGCGGGCTGCACCAGCCCGGTGAAGCGGCGGTCGGGCCGGGCGTTGTGGCGGGCCACCTCCTCGCGCACCCGCAGCCGGATCAGCTCCCGGACGGTCATCGTCGCGGGCAGCCCGGCGACGGAGAACGCGTCGAGCCCCCCGCCGGCGGCGGTCTCGTCGCGGAACGTCACGGCGGCCATGGTCATCCCCTCCGGATCTGCCGCATGATCGACGGGTCGGTGATCGCGGTGTCGGCGGCCAGCAGGAACGCCTTGGACAGGATCAGCGCCAGCCGGTCGTCCTCGAACGGCAGGAAGACCGTCCCGACGCGCGAACGCCCCGGGACGATGCACAGATACTGGTCGTCCGGCTCCATCAGGATGTTCGCCGACCCCAAATGGATCTTGTAGGTGCGCAGGTCACCGCGGACGACGAGGAAACGCCCGTCCAGCGCGCACCGGTCGGCGATCTTCGTGCGGGGCAGGATCCGGGCCAGCGCGTCCCGCCGCGTCTCGGCGCTCGCCGTCAACTCCCCGAAGCCCGCCTGCCGCCAGTAGCCGGCGAACCGGTCCTCCCCGCGGTCGATCCAGTCGGGGTCGGCGGCCACCGACGTCACCGACACGAACAGGTCCACATCCCGCATCGCCTCGCTGAACACCGCCGGCGGCACCTCGGCCAGCGGCACCTCGCGCCAGTCTCCGTCGCGGTGGCGGGCGATGCGCACCTGGTCGGTGGACGCCAGTTCCTCGCCGCCCTCCCCGTCGTGCAGGTAGGCGTGGAAGAAGCGGGCCTGCCACCGACCGCCCGCGAGGACGCGTTCGGCCCTGTCCTCGTCGCCGCCGTCCCAGGGGCCGAGCAGGCCGCTGGACCAGCCGCGCGAGCGCAGCAGCGCGAACAGCCGCCGGTAGCGGACGATGTGCCCGGCGAAGCGGTTGGAGTAGACGCCCGTCTCCTCCTCCGCCGGGGTCAGCCGGTAGATCTCGCGCCACGCCTGCCGGAACGGCTGGCGGATCCGGCGTTCGGCGAGCAGGTCGCGCCAGGCGCGGATCTCCTCCGCGGTGGCGTGGACCGGGTGCCACAGCCGGACGGGGGTGTCGTCGTCCACACCGTCCAGCGGCCTGCCGTCGACGCCGTGCAGGACGGCACCGCCGTCGGCGGGCAGGGCGGCGCGGCCGCCGACGTCCCAGATGAGGCGGCCGACGAGCGTCCCGGTGAGCGGGTGCGCGGCCAGTTCGGCCCGCCAGGCGCGGTACGGCCGGGCCGCCTCCACCGTGAAGCCGCCCTCCAGGGCGCGGGCGACCGTGGCGAGCTGCGCGCGGACCCGCTTGACCAGCTCGCGCAGCTCCTTGAGCTCGTCGCCGTGGTCGCGGCGGACCGCGGCGGGCACGCCGCGCAGCCGCCTGCCGTCCGCCGCCCGCCACCGCAGTTCCACGTCGTCGCCGACGACGATCTCGGCCTGGTGGCCGCCCAGGTCGCGGCGCAGGACACCGCCCGGCGCGAAGCCCGGCGCGGGCAGGCGCAGCGCGACGTCGACGCGTTCGGCCAGCGCCGTGTCGACCTTCCTCAGCATCTTGGCGAGCTGCTTGGGCACCGCCTTGTTGCGGGCGATGGCGCGGGCCTCGCGCAGGGTGGCGGCCAGCTCGGGGGTGGGGAAGTCCTGCGCGGCCCGAGCCAGCTCGTACAGCAGCGCCTGGGACGGCAGCGTCCGGGCCCCGGTGGGCGCGACGGCGACGCCGCGCACCAGCCGGTCGAGCAGACCGGGCAGCCACGGCTCGTCGTTCATCAGCGCGACCCTGGCGGCGCGGCCGAGCACCGCGACCTCGTCCTTGGTGAACGCCCGGTCGGCCCGGTACGGGATCTCGCCCGCCTGGATGGCCGCGACGCGGGCGTCCGCGGCCTTGAGGGCGGATCGGGCGAAGTCGGCGTAGCCGTACCCGGCCAGGCGCTGCCACCGGTCGGGCGGCGGCGCGGGTTCGGCTCCGGCGGAGAAGCGGTGCTCGTCGGCCAGGCCGGCCAGCAGCGCGTGCCCGGCCGCGTCCCAGCCGCTCAACAGCGCCAGCTCGTCCCGCGCGATCGGGCCGCGTTCGGCGGCGAGCCGGGCGGCGACCCGGTCGTACAGGTCGGGGCCGGCGATGCGGGCCAGCGCGAGCGCGGAGAAGGGGACGCCCCGGAACGGGACGCCCGCGTACAGGCCGTCCCGCGAGTCGTCGAGGACGAACTCGACCAGCGCGCGGGCCGGTTCCTCCAGGCCGCCGGGCGGCGGGCTCTCGCACCACAGCAGCGCTCCCGCCGCCAGCGCCAGGTCCGCCCACTCCCCGCCGTCGCCGATCGTACGGGCCTGAGACTCCAGGACCTCGCGGGCAGACGCGGGGGTGTGGCGGTCGCGCCGCTCGGCCGCAGGGGCGGTCACGGGGTCGCCGTCCGAATCTGCCGCATGATCGACGGGTCGGTGATCGCGGTGTCGGCGGCCAGCAGGAACGCCTTGGACAGGATCAGCGCCAGCCGGTCGTCCTCGAACGGCAGGAAGACCGTGCGGCGGCTGCGCGTGCGCGCCGGGACGATGCACAGGTACTGGTCGTCCGGCTCCATCAGGATGTTCGCCGACCCCAGGTGGATCTTGTAAGTGCGCAGGTCGCCGCGCACGACCAGGAACCGCCCGTCCAGCGCGCACCGGTCGGCGATCTTCGTGCGGGGCAGGATCCGGGCCAGCGCGTCCCGCCGCGTCTCGGCGCTCGCCGTCAGCTCCCCGAAGCCCGCCTGCCGCCAGTAGCCGGCGAACCGGTCCTCCCCGCGGTCGATCCAGTCGGGGTCGGCGGCCACCGACGTCACCGAGACGAACAGGTCCACATCCCGCATCGCCTCGCTGAACACCGCAGGCGGCACCTCGGCCAGCGGCACCTCGCGCCAGGCGCGGCCGGCGCGCCGGTCGAAGCGGACCTGGTCGGTGGAGGCGTACTCGGGCGCTCCGGCGCTCTGCGACTCGACCGCCTCGTGGAAGAAGCGGACGCGCCACTCCCCCTCGGCCAGGACCCACTTGGCCTCCCCGGCGTAGCCGTTGTAGTAGGGGCCGAGGTAGTTCGCCGTCCAGCCGCGCTGCTTGAACAGCGCGTACAGCTGGTCGTAGCGCACGATGTGGGCGGCGAAGCGGTTGGAGTAGACGCCCGTCTCCTCCTCGGCCGGGGTGAGCCGGTAGGTCTCGCGGAACGCCTGCTTGAACGGCTGGACCATCCGGTTGTCGGTGACGAACGCCCGCCAGGCCCGCACCTGGGCGGCGGGGGCGCGCAGCGGATGCCACAGCCGCACGCCGGCCGCTTCGCCCGGTTCGGGCAGCGCGTGCCCGTCGGCGGTGACCAGCGCGGAACCGGCGGGCGCGGCGGCCGTCCAGGTGCCGTCGGGGTGCTGGAACTCCCAGATCAGGCCGGACGTGACCGCGCCGGTGATCGGGTGGTCGCGGTAGTGGCGGCACCACTCCCCGTAGGTCCAGGTCGCCTCGGCCGACATGAGGGCCTCGATGCGGGCGCGTTCGGACGCCAGGGTGCCGCGCACCTGCTTGGCCAGGTCCTTCAGCTTGTCGATCTCGTCGGCGAACGGCTCTTTGAGCGCGGCCGGAACGGTGCGCAGCGCCCGCCCGGCCGCGTCGACGAAGGTCAGGCGCACGGTGCGGGGGTCCTCGACGGCGACGACGCCCCGATGGCCGCCGAGTTCCCGGGCCGCCGAGCCGTCCGCGCCGAGCCCGTGGTCGGGCACGGTGCGTTCGGTGAGCTGCCGGGGAGTCAGGCCCTGCCGTTCGGCGGCCGCCCGCACGGCGTTGGCGACCTGCTTGCGGCCGCCCGGGTAGCCGACCTGCTCGGCGAGGGCGCGCAGCGTGCTCATCACCTCGGGGTGGTCGCAGGCGCCGAGCGCGTTGACGGTGGCGTTGGCGAGCTTCTCGTCGGCGAAGTACTCGCGGCTGAGCCAGGCCGCGTGCCGGAAGACCGCGACCAGCTCGGTGAACGCCGCCGGGTCGCCGGACAGGGCGGCGGCCCAGACGTAGCCGCGCGCCTCGCGGTCGGCGACCAGTGTCTTGAGGTCGGGCGGCCCCCACTCGCACGGGGCCGCGCGGTCGCCCCGGGCGTACCCGCGGACGGTGGCCAGCACGTGCTCGCGGACCCCCGGCCGCTCCAGCAGTTCCAGCGTGCGGCGCCGCCACTTCTTGGTGGGGCGGACGGCCTGCATCTCGGCCATGTGGGCGTCGACGGCTTCGACGTCGGCGGGCGCGGGCGCGCCCGCCGGGGAGGCGTCCTCGTTCGGCATGGGGCCGATCATGGCAGGCGGCGGCGACACTTTGTGGGCCTGGTCAGCTGACCGATGGGTCATTACGCTCGGGGCACGGACATCGCAACGACACCCCCGGACGGCGAGATGGACGCACCGCACGACGTCGTGATCATCGGAAGCGGGTTCGGCGGGATCGGCATGGCGGCCCGGCTGCTGGCGGCCGGGGTGCGCGACGTGGCGGTCCTGGAGAAGGCCGCCGGGCTCGGCGGCACCTGGCGGGACAACACCTATCCGGGAGCGGCCTGCGACATCCCCTCGCACCTGTACTCGTTCTCGTTCGCGCGCAAGACCGACTGGAGCCGCCGCTTCCCGCCGCAGGAGGAGATCCTCGCCTACCTGTGGGACGTGGCGCGCGAGCACGGCGTGCTGCCGCACATCAGGTTCCGCACCGAGGTCACCGGGGCGCGGTTCGACGAGCGGGCCGCGGTGTGGCGGGTGTCGACCGCCGGCGGCGGCGAACTGGCGGCGCGGGTGCTGGTCAGCGCATGCGGCCAGCTCAACCGGCCCGCGCTGCCGCAGATCGAGGGCCGCGACTCCTTCGCCGGGACCAGCTTCCACTCCGCCCGCTGGGACCACGGCGCCGACCTGGCCGGCCGGCGGGTCGCGGTGATCGGCACCGGCGCCAGCGCGATCCAGATCGTGCCGGAGATCGCCCCGCGGGCCGGGCGGCTGACGGTGTTCCAGCGGTCCGCCCCCTACGTGATCGACAAACCGGACCGGCCGTACCGGGCGTGGGAGAAGGCGCTGCTGGCCGCCGTCCCGGCGCTGCACGACCTCAGCCGCGCCCGGATCTACCTGTCGTACGAGTCGCGGGCGCTGGGTTTCGTCAAGTACCCCTGGCTGATGAAGCCGCTGGAGTGGCGGTTCCGGCGCAACCTGCGCACGAAGGTGCCCGACCCGCGGCTGCGCGCCCGGCTGGTCCCCGACTACCCGATGGGCTGCAAGCGCATCCTGCTGTCCGACGACTACTACCCCGCGCTCCGCCGCCCCGGCGTCGAGCTGGTCACCGACCCGATCACGCGGATCACCCCGACCGGCGTGCAGACCGCCCGCGCCGCCTACGACATCGACGTGATCGTCTACGCCACCGGGTTCCACACCGACGGCTTCCTCGCCCCCATGACGATCGTGGGGCGGGACGGCCGGACCCTGGACGCGGCGTGGCGCGGCGGCGCCCGCGCCCACCTCGGCATCACCGTCAGCGGCTTCCCCAACCTGTTCCTGCTGTACGGCCCGTACACCAACCTCGGCCACAACTCGATCATCTACATGCTGGAGTCGCAGATCAGGTACGTGCTGGGCTGCGTGCGGGCGCTGCGCGAGGCCGGCCTGGCCTGGATCGACGTGCGCCCCGACGTGCAGGACGCCTTCGACCGCCGGATGCAGGAGCGGATGCGCTCCACCGTGTGGGAGGCCGGCTGCTCCAGCTGGTACCAGACCGCCGACGGCAAGGTCGTCAACAACTGGCCGGGGTTCACCTTCGCCTACCGGCGCGCCACGCGCCGCCCCGACCCGCGGCACTTCCGGGCGGGACGCGCCCGTCCCGCCGCCCCCGTCCGCGCCGTCCCGGGGTGACGCCGTAGGGTCGGGGCATGCCGACTGCTCTGATCACCGGCGCCACCGCCGGCATCGGCGCCGCGTTCGCCCGCCGGCTGGCGTCCGACGGATTCGACCTGGTCCTGCTGGCCCGCGACGCCGAACGGCTCGACCGCACGGCGCGCGACCTCGCCGACCGGTACGCGGTCCGGGTCGAGGCGCTGCCCGCCGACCTGGCCGCCGACGAGGGGCTGGCCGCGGCCGAGCGCCGCGTCCGCGACGGCGTGGACCTGCTGGTCAACAACGCCGGGTTCGGCCACGGCGGCCTGTTCCTGACCGTTCCGCTGGAGAACGAGCTGGTGATGCTGCGGGTGCACTGCGAGGCGGTGCTGCGGCTGACGCATGCGGCCCTGCCCGGCATGCTGGAACGCGGCCGCGGCGGGATCATCAACGTCTCGTCCACCGCCGCGTTCCTGGTGCGCGGCACCTACGGCGCGTCCAAGGCGTGGGTGGTGAGCTTCAGCAAGGCCGTCGCCGCGGACATCGCGGCGCGCGGCGGCCACGGCGTGCGCGTCATGGCGCTGTGCCCGGGGTTCGTGCGCACCGAGTTCCACGAGCGGGCCGGGATGGACGTCTCCCGCTTCCCCGAGGCGATGTGGCTGGACAAGGACATGGTCGTCGACACGGCGCTGCGCGACCTGCGCCGCGGTGTGCACGTCAGCGTGCCCGCCGCCCGGTACAAGGCGGTGGTCGGGCTCAGCCGCCTGGTGCCGTCGTCGCTCGTCGCGCGGGTGTCCTCGCGCCTCGGCCGCCGCTACCGCTGACCCGCCCGCCGGAGTGATCGCCGCCGCGCCGGAGCCGTCTGCGTTGCGGAGCGTACCCGGTGACGTGGATGCTTGGGACCATGCGGGTCTTGGTGACGGGGGCGGCCGGCTACGTCGGGTACGCGGTGGGACGGCGCCTGGTGGCGGCCGGGCACGCGGTGGACGGGCTCGTCCGCGACGCCGGCCAGGACCTGCCGCCGGGCGTGCGGCCCCTGGTCGGCGACCTGCTCGACCCGCCCGCGCTGCGGGCCGTGCTGACCGAGCCGTACGACGCGGTGTGCCACCTGGCCGCGCTGACGCGGGTCCGCGAGTCGTTCGAGGAGCCGCTGCGGTTCTTCGCGGTCAACGTGCAGGGCACCGTGAACCTGCTGGACCTGCTGGCCACCGGCACCCGCGTGGTGTACGGGTCGACGGCCGCCGTCTACGGCACGCCCGAGTGGCAGCCGATCCACGAGGACCAGACCCCCGCCCCCGCCAGCCCGTACGGCGCGTCCAAGCTGGCCGCCGAACAGGTGGTGCGCTGGCACGCCCGCACCGGCGCGATCGGCGCGGTGGTGCTGCGCACGTTCAACGTCGCCGGGGCGGTGGACGGGCGCGGCGACCCCGACCCGACCCGGCTGATCCCCCGGGCGCTGGCCGTGGCGGCCGGGGAGGCGCCGCACCTGGAGATCAACGGCGCCGGCGACGCCGTCCGCGAGTACGTGCACGTGGACGACCTCGCCGACGCGCATGTGCGCGCCCTGTCCGCCGTCCGGCCCGGCGAGGACCGCGTCTACAACGTCGGCAGCGGCGCACCGGTGTCGGTGCGCGACGTGGTGGCGGCCGTGGAGAAGGTCACCGGCCGCCGCGTGCCGACGGTGCGCCGCCCGCCGCGGCCCGAGCCGCCGCTGCTGATCTCCGATGCCACCGCCGTCCGCCACGACCTGGGCTGGCGGCCGCGGCGCTCGGAGCTGCCCCGCATGATCGCCGACGCGTGGGCGGCCCGCACCCGCGCGGCGGGATAAACTCCCAGCGTGTCCGAGCCGAAGTTCGAAGTCCAGATGCTTCACGACCGTGTCATGATCAAGGTCGAGAAGGAGCCCGGGGAGCGGCGCAGCACCGGTGGCATCGTCATCCCGGCCACGGTGGAGCAGTCCAACCGGCTCGTGTGGGGCCAGGTCTGCGGCGTCGGTCATCACGTGCGCACGGTCAAGGTCGGCGACCGGGTGCTGTTCCACCCCGACGACCAGTACGAGGTGGAGATCCAGGGCGAGAACTACCTGGTCATGCGGGAGCGGGACCTGCACGCGATCGCCAGCGAGCGGCCCGAGCACGGCACCGGCCTGTACCTGTGACGGCCCGCCGGCGTCGGCCGCGCCGCCGCTTCCGGGCCGATACTGCACCGATTTCGTACGCCTCACTCCCTTCCTGACTGTCATGACGGCATCGCTCAGAGATGCCAGAATGTGACTCCTCCACGAATCCGGGGGGCCGGCACAGGAAACGGCGGCGGGATGACAGAGCGCGGAACACGGCCGGGCGCGCGCCTCGACGCGCCCGCGAGCTCACGGATCACAGACTTCTCGCTGGGCGGCAAGGACAACTACGCACCCGACCGCCGGACCGCCCTCAGGGCGCTCGAGGCGCTGCCCGCCGCCCGGCTGCTGCCCCGGGAGAACCGCAAGTTCATGCGGCGGGCCGTGCGGTACCTGGTGGCCGCGGGCATCCGGCAGTTCCTGGACGTCGGGTGCGGCCTGCCCGGCAAGGGCAACGTGCACGAGGTCGTCCACGGCGCGGACCCCGCCGCGACCGTCGTGTACATCGACAACGACCCGGTGGCGGTGGTGCACTTCCAAGCGCTGCTGCACGCGGTGCCGACGGCGACGGCGGTGTGCGCCGACGCCCGCGACCCGGCCGCGATCCTGACGCATCCCGAGGTCACCGCGCTGATCGACTTCACCCGTCCGGTCGGGGTGCTGATGTTCTGCGTGCTGTCGCACTTCGCCGACCCGCAGCGGGCGCACTCCACGGTCGCCGCGTTCCGCGCCGCGATGGCTCCCGGCAGCCACCTGGCGCTGAGCGACTTCACCGACGAGGCGCTGACCGACCGCGAACGCGAGGTGTCCGCCGAGCTGATGCGCGAGAGCGGCATCCACCTGTCCTTCCGCCCCCGCGACTGCCTGGCCGCCTACTTCGACGGCCTGGAGCCGGTGGAGCCGGGGCTGGTGCCCGCCCCCGAGTGGCGCCCCGACCGGCCCTACGAGCGGCCGACCGGCTGGCTGCTGGCGGGCGTCGCCCGCAAACCCTGAGACCGGCCGGGCCCGCCGGGTCACACCGCGACGGTCACCGTGGAGCCCTCGCGGCGCTTGCGCAGGCGCAGCTGCGCGGGGATGCGGGTGCGCAGCTCGGCGACGTGGCTGACGACGCCGACCGCGCGTCCGCCGTCGCGCAGGCCGTCCAGGACGGCCATCACCTCGTCCAAAGTCTCCTCGTCCAGGGTGCCGAAGCCCTCGTCAACGAACAGCGTGCCGATCTCGGTGCCGCCGGCCTCGGCGGTGACCACGTCGGCCAGGCCGAGCGCCAGCGCCAGCGAGCTGACGAACGACTCGCCGCCCGACAGGGTGACCGGGTCGCGGGCCTGGCCGGTCCAGGCGTCCACCACCCGCAGGCCGAGCCCGCCGCCGCCCCTGCCGCGGTCGCCCGCGGCCTTGTCGACGGTGTGCACGAGCGTGTACCGGCCCGCCGACATGCGCGCCAGCCGCTGGTTGGCGGCGGCGACGACCTGCTCCAGCCGCGCGGCCAGCACGTACGCCGACAGCGACATGGCGCGCCGGTTGTCGGGCGACCGGCCGGAGGCCAGACCCGCCATCCGCGCGGCGACGGCATGGCGGTGCGCGGCCGGGCGCCAGGCGGCGACCGCGGCCGCCAGCTCGGCGCGCAGCTCGGCGAGGCGCTCGCGGCGGCGCCGGGCGGACGCGGCGGCGGACGCGGCGGCCGTGTGCTCCGCCTCGGCCGCCTCCAGGGCGGCGCCCAGCGCGTCCAGGTCGGGGGCGGGGGCCTGCGCGGCGGCGGCCGTCTGCGGGTCGTCCAGGACGGCCTGGACGCGGGCCCGCCGGTCGTCGTAGTCGCGGGCCTGCTCGTCGAGAGCGCGGCGGCGCTCGTCGGCGAGTTCGGCGGCGAGCGCGTCGTCGGGGGCCGCGAAGCCCGCCTCGGCCGCCGCCCGGGCCGCCCGCTCCCGGGCCGATGCCAGCTCGGCGGCGGCGTGCTCGGCGTCCCGCGCGGCCTGGACGGCGGCGGCGAGCGCGTCGGCCTCGCCCCGCAGCCGGTCGATGCGGGCCTCCAGCGTGGGGTCGTCGCCGCGCGCGGCGTCGAGCTCGGCGCGCAGCCGCTCCTGCTCGGCGGCCCGCTCCCGGTCGCGGGCACGGGCCTCGGTGAGCGCGTTGCGGGCCCGGTCGAGGCCGGTGCGCGCCTGTTCGAGGTCCTGTTCGCGGCGGTGCAGCTCGGCCTCCAGGCGTTCGGCCTCGGCGGCGCGGGCGGTCAGCTCGGCCAGGGCACGTTGGGCCGCGTCCAGCTCGGCGGCCAGCGCGGCGACGCCCGCCTCGCCGACGATCTCCAGCGCGGCGTCCAGTTCGGCGCGCCGCGACTCGACCTCTACGGCGGCCGACTCGCGCCGCCGCTGGGCGTGCTCGTAGGCGGCCTGGGCGTGCTGCTCGTCGTCCTCGCCGGGGACCGGGCCGGGGGCCGCGGCGGGCTCGGGATGCTCGCGCGACCCGCACACCCGGCACGGCTCACCGGGCCGCAGGTCGCGGGCGAGCGCGGCGGCCATGCCGTCCAGCCGGGCCTGCCGGACCTCCTGGAGCCGGTCGCGGGCCTCCTGCGCGGCATCGACGGCGGCGCGGTGCTCGTCCTCGGCCTTGGCGAGGAGCCCGGCCACCCGGTCGCGGCGTTCGGCGGCGTCCATGCGGCGGGCGGCCTCGTCGACGGCGGCCTGGGCGCCGGGACGCCCGGCGGCGGCGACGCGGGCGTCGTCCAGCCGCACCCGCAGCCCGTCGACGACGCCGGGCAGCTCCGTCAGGATGTCGGCGAGCCGCGCCTCTTCCTGCTCCAGCCGCTCCAGCTCGCGCGCCAGCCCGGCGCGTTCGTCGCCGATCCGCCGCAGCCGCTGGGCGTCGGCGCGCCTGCCCTCCAGGGCGGCGACCTGGTCGCGGCGGTCGCGTTCGACCTTGACGAGCACGTCCTCGGCGGCGCCCGGCGACACCAGCGCGCCGACCCGGGCGCGGGCCTCGGCGGCGCGGGCGCGGGCCCGCTCGGCCTGCCCCTGCCGGGCCGCGGCCTCGCGGATCAGCGGCAGCACGCGGTCGGCCCGGGCGGCGGCGTCGAGCCGCTCGGCGAGCGCGGCCCGCCAGGCGGCCTGCTCGTCCAGCTCGGCGCGGCGGCGCACCGCCTCGGCGTGCCGCTGCCGCAGCTCGTGCAGCGCGCGGCCATGGTCGGCGGCGGCGCGCGCGTCCGCCAGCCGCGCCCGGCTCTCGGCGAGCAGTCCTTCGGCGACCGCGTGCGCGTCGGCCGCGTGGGCCTCCAGCTCGGCCGCCCACGCGGGCAGCGCCTCGACCTCTTCGACGGGCTCGGGGGCGGGCTCGCCCTGCCGGGGTGCGGGGACGAGGGGACGCGCGGCCCGGCGCGGCGGCGCCGACCCGCTGATCTCGGCGACCCGGTCGGCGACCGACTCGGCCTCGGCGCGCAGGGCGGCGGCCTCGCGGTGGGTGTCGCGGCGCCGGTCGGCCAGCCAGTTCTCCACCTGGGTGAAGACCTCGGCGGCGAACAGCCGCTCCAGCACCTTGCGGCGCTCGTCGGCCTTGGCGCGCAGGAACCCGGCGAACTCCCCCTGCGGCAGCATCGCCACCTGGCAGAACTGGTCGCACGTCATGCCGAGCAGCCGCCCGATCAGGTCGCCGGCCTCGTCCAGCCGGGTGGACAGCGCCACCCACCGGCCCCGCTCGAACTCCTCCAGCGTGACCTTGGCCTGCTCGACCCGGGTGCCGCGGCCGCGCAGCTTGGGCCGCTCCCACCGCGGCGACCGGGTGACGCGCAGCCGCCGCCCCCGGATCGTGGTCTCCAGCACCACCCGCGGGGCCGCGCCCGCAGGGGCGTGGTCGCTGCGCAGGCCGGTGGCGTCGTTGCGGCTGCGGGCGCCGGGCACCCGCCCGTAGAGCGCGAAGCACACCGCGTCGAGGATGCTGGTCTTGCCCGCGCCGGTCGGCCCCTGGATGAGGAACAGGCCCGCGTCCGACAGCGCGTCGAAGTCGATGTGCTCGGTGCCGGGGAACGGCCCGAACGCGGTGATCTCCAGCCGGTGCAGCCTCACGCCGTGCCCCCTTCGCTCACGCCGTGCCTACTTCGCTCACGCCCTGCTCGCTCCGCTCACGCCCTGCTCGCTCCGCTCACGCCTGGGCCTCCTTCTGGCGGCAGGCCTCGAACGCCTCGTGCAGCAGCGCCCGCTCCTCGTCGCCGGCGGGGGCGCCGGTCACCTCGGCCACGAAGTCGCCCGCGATGTCGATCTCGGACTTGGCCCGCACCCGCTCCGACCAGGTGCGCCCGGACCGCCCGCCGCCGCCTTCGAGGGCGTGGCCCAGCACCAGGACGTGCGGGAAGCGGGCGCGCAGCCGCTCCATGGCGGCGGCGGGCCGGTCCGGGTCGGTGAGGGTGATCTGCAGCCAGTGGTCGCGGTAGGCGTCGTAGCGCGGGTCGGTCAGCAGCTCGTCGATACGGGCGGGCGGCAGCCGCTTGAGGGGGCGCGGCACGGGCGCCTCGGCGAACTCGGCCGTCACCGTGCCGTCGTCGGCCAGGTCCACCAGCCAGAAGCCCTTGACGTGGTGCTCCTCGGAGAACGAGTAGGCCAGCGGCGAGCCGGAGTAGCGGACCCGCTCGGTCAGCCGCTGCCGCCCGTGCAGGTGGCCCAGCGCCACGTAGTCGACGCCGTCGAACACCCCGGCCGGCACGTTCGCCGCGCCGCCCACCGAGATGTCGCGCTCGCTGTCGCTGGTCTCCGGCTCCGGGGCCTCGCCGCCGGTGACGAACGCGTGCGCCAGCACCACCGAGCGGGTGCCCGCGGGCCGCCCGGCCAGGTCGGCGCGGATGCGGCGCATCGCGGCGGTGAGCGCGGCGGTGTGCCCGCGCTCGTCCAGCTCCCACTCGCCGCGCACCAGGTCGGGCTCCAGGTACGGGATGCCGTAGACCGCCACGCCGTCGATCAGCACCGGCTCGCCGACCGCCGCCGGGTCGGTGCGCAGGTGCACGCCGGCGGCGTCCATCAGCCCCGCGCCGAAGCCGAGCCGCCGCGCCGAGTCGTGGTTGCCGGAGATCACCACGACGCGGGCGATCTCGCGCAGCCGCCTCAGCGCCTCGTCGGCCAGCTTCACCGCGTCCACCGGCGGCAGCGCGCGGTCGTAGACGTCGCCGGAGACCAGCACGGCGTCCACGCGTTCCGACCGCGCCGTCTCGACCAGGTGGTCGATGAACGCGCCTTGGGCGGACAGCAGGTCCTCGCGGTGGAAGGACCGGCCCAGATGCCAGTCGGAGGTGTGGAGGAATCGCATGTCCCGGCCACCATAGGCGTCACCTCTGACACTTCGGGCACAGAAACGCCGACGCGCCACAAAGGATCAGTGGCCGCCGCAGGCCGGCCGGGCGCCGACGTGGTGGGCCTCCGGTGGGCTCGGGGCGGCGGCGCTGCCTTAGGGTTACCGGCGTGAGCGAGCGTCCCTACGTGCTGCTGAGCTGCGCGATGTCGGTGGACGGTTACATCGACGACGCGAACCCGGAGCGGCTGCGGCTGTCCACCGCCGCCGACTGGGACCGCGTGGACGCCGTGCGCGCCGGCTGCGACGCCATCATGGTCGGGGCGGGCACCGTGCGGCGGGACGACCCCAGGCTGCTGGTGCGGTCCGCGGCGCGCCGCGAGCAGCGGGTGCGGCGCGGCCT
The DNA here is from genome assembly GCF_030269545.1 of Actinomadura sp. NBRC 104425. Taxonomy (GTDB): domain Bacteria; phylum Actinomycetota; class Actinomycetes; order Streptosporangiales; family Streptosporangiaceae; genus Spirillospora; species Spirillospora keratinilytica. The sequence continues at coordinate 34,428 of NZ_BSTN01000007.1, forward strand.
GCCGCCCGACCTGACCAAGGTCACGGTGACCGCCGGCGGCGACCTCGACCCCGGCGCCCGGTTCTTCACCACCGGGGAGTCGCCCAAGCTGGTGTACGCGCCGTCCGGCGTGGCGCCCGGGCTGGCCGAGCGGCTGGCCGGGCGCGCCGAGGTCGTCGACGCGGGCGACCCGGTGAGCCTGCCGGCGCTGCTGGGCGACCTGGCGCGGCGCGGTGTGCGGCGGCTGATGGTCGAGGGCGGGGGCGAGGTCCACACCCGCTTCCTGACCGCGGGCCTGGTGGACGAGCTGCAGCTGGTGGTGGCGCCGTTCTTCATCGGCGACCCGGCGGCGCCGCGGTTCGCCGGCGCCGGGGTGTACCCGCAGAGCCCGGCGGCGCCGATGCGGCTGGAGGAGGCCACCCGCATCGGCGACCTGGTGCTGCTGCGCTACCGGCAGGGCGGCGGCCGCTGATGGACGGCGCCGCCCCGCCCGCCGCGCCGCCGTCCGCCGCCCGGCGCGGGGACGACCTGCGCTGGCTGGCGCTGGCCTGCGACCTGGCCGCGCTGTGCCCGCCGTCGGCCACGGCGTTCTCGGTCGGCGCGGTGATCGTCGACGCGGACGGCCGGGAGCTGGCCCGCGGCTTCTCCCGGGAGGCCGACCCGCACGCGCACGCCGAGGAGACCGCCCTGGCCAAGCTCGGCGCCGGTCCGTGGGGCGGGCCGCCCGCGCCGGTGCGGGCGCGGCTCGCCGGCGCCACCCTCTACAGCTCGCTGGAGCCGTGCGGGCGGCGCCGGTCCCGTCCCCGCACCTGCGCGGACCTGGTCCTGGCCGCCGGGATCCCGCGGGTGGTGTTCGCCTGGCGCGAGCCGACGCTGTTCGTCGAGGGCGAGGGCGGGGAGCTGCTGCGCGCGAAGGGCGTGCTGGTCGTCGAGCTGCCCGAGCTGGCCGGGCGCGCCCGCGAGCCGAACGCCCACCTGCTGCCGCCGTGACGCCGCCGTGACGTGAGACTCGGGTCTCATCCGGCTCTTGCCAATCCCGGGGGGCGCCGTGCGATGCTGTGACCAAGCAAGCATTCGGTCAAACTCCGCGGAGGTGCGACGGCATGCGCGAGCACGATCGGCTGTTCATCGACGGCGACTGGGCCGCCCCGGCCGGCACCGGCACCATCGAGGTCGTCTCCCCGCACACCGAGCAGGCGGTCGGACGGGTGCCCGAGGGCACCGAGGCCGACATCGACGCCGCCGTCGCCGCCGCCCGCCGCGCCTTCGACCACGGGCCCTGGCCGCGCATGACGCCCGCCGAGCGCGCCGCGGTCCTCGGCCGGCTGGCGGACATCTACGCCGAGCGGCAGCAGGAGATGGCCGACCTGATCACCGAGGAGATGGGCTCGCCCATCCTGTTCTCGGTGTTCGGGCAGGCCGCCATGGCGCAGATGGTGCTGCGCTACTACGCGGACCTGGCCGCCGGGTACGCCTGGGAGGACGAGCGCGCGGGCATGCTCGGCCCGGTCACCGTGACGCGCGAGCCGGTCGGCGTGGTCGCGGCGATCTACCCGTGGAACGTCCCGCAGTTCACGCTGATGATGAAGCTGGCGCCGGCGCTGGCCGCGGGCTGCACCGTGGTGGCCAAGCCGTCCCCGGAGGCGCCGCTGGACGCCTACGTGCTGGCCGAGTGGATCAGGGAGGCGGGCGTCCCCGAGGGCGTGGTCAACATCGTCCCGGCGGGGCGGGAGGTCGGCGCGTACCTGGTCGCGCACCCCGGCGTCGACAAGGTGGCGTTCACCGGCTCCACCGCGGCCGGGCGGGCGATCGGCGCGGTGTGCGGGGAGAAGCTGCGGCGCGTCACGCTGGAGCTGGGCGGCAAGTCCGCGGCGATCATCCTGGAGGACGCCGACCTGGCCGCCACCGTCGAGGGCCTGAAGACGGCGTCGCTGATGAACAACGGCGAGGCGTGCGCGGCGCAGACCCGCATCCTGGCGCCGCGCTCGCGCTACGACGAGGTCGCCGACGCCCTGGCCGCCATGGTCGGCGGGCTGGCCGTGGGCGACCCGGCCGACTACGGCACCGAGATCGGCCCGCTGGTGACCCGCCGCCAGCAGGACCGGGTGGAGGGCTACATCCGGATCGGCCAGGACGAGGGCGCCAAGATCATCACCGGCGGGCTGGACCGGCCGCACGACCGCGGCTGGTACGTGGCGCCCACGGTGTTCGCCGGCGTCCGCAACGACATGCGCATCGCCCGGGAGGAGATCTTCGGCCCGGTGCTGGCGCTGATCCCCTACGAGGACGAGGACGACGCCGTGCGCATCGCCAACGACAGCGACTACGGCCTGGGCGGCTCGGTGTGGACGGCCGACGTCGACCACGGCGTCGAGGTCGCCCGCCGCATCCGCACCGGAAGCTGCGGCATCAACCTCTACGTGCTCGACCCCAACACGCCGTTCGGCGGCTTCAAGGACAGCGGCCTGGGCCGCGAGCTCGGCCCCGAGGGCCTGGAGGCGTACCTGGAGCACAAGGCCATCCCCCGGCCGTCCTGATTCCGGCGGGCCGGGCCGTCGATTCCACGTTCGGGGGACGGGGGCCGTACCGTATGCGCCGTGTCCCCCACCAACGATGCTGCGAGCCTGGACGACGTGCTCGTCGGCGAGGCTGTGCTGGGCGTCTACCGGCAGATGTTCGCCGCGCTGGCGCGTGACAGCGGCGCCGTCGTCGACGACCCCGAGATGGTGGACGTGGCCGAGACGCTCCTCGCCGCGTTCGCCGACGCCGGGGAAGAGGGGCTGAGCCGCGAGCAGATGCGGTACGTGTGCCGGCGCTACCCCGCCGAGGTGTTCGAGAACCGGCTGCGCGTGCTCAAGGGCCTGGGCGCGATCCGCGAGGTGTTCCCCAAGCCCAACCAGCTCCGCTACCGCGCGTCGTTCACCAGCGTGGTGGGGCTGATGTTCATCCGGCGGATGATGCTGGACGGCGGCCAGAGCGAGATGCACCGGCTGCTGGCGCTGGAGCAGCTCAACGTCGCCGACCCCCGCATGACGGTCGAGCAGGCGCGCGCGGGGGCCGAGGGGCTGGCGCGCGCGTTCCGCCTGTGGAGCGTCGAGCTGGTCACGCTGACCAACGGCACCATCGAGGAGCTGCGCGAGCAGGCGCCGAAGCTGTGGGGCACCGAGGAGATCCTGCAGCGGGCCGAGCGGCTGCACGGGGCGATCCTGCGGCGCTGGCCCCAGCTGGACCGCACCTGCACCGACCTGCGCGCCGCCATCTACGCCTACGGGGACGCCTCGCGGCGCGCCGCGGCCCGGCTGTCGGACTCGGCGGGCACCACGCGCAACCTGACGCTGCTGCCGCCCGAGACGTGGCGGACGTTCGCGCGCACCGCCTCCCGGGAGGAGCTGGCGGCGGTGCTGGAGGGGTTCGTGTTCGACGCGCCGGCGCCCTGGCACGAGCCCGCCGCGGTGGTGACGGCCGTGCAGGACGGCCCCCGCGCGACCCCGCCCCGTCCGGCGCCGCCCCGTCCGTCCGTGCCCGACCCGGGGCTGTCGGAGGACGCGTCGAGCGACGACGCCGCCGCCGAGCGTCTGCGCGTGGTCGCCGAGCAGGTTCTGCGGGGACGCGACCGGGTCGCCGTGGAGGAGGTGCTCGACCAGGACTGGACCGCCGCCCGGCGGCTTCTGGCCGACCTGTCGTCGGCGCATCTGCATCCGGAGCTGCCCTACCGGCTGGTGTGGTCGGACGGGCTGGATTCGCGTCCGGACGGGTCCCCGACGTGGCTGTCCCCCGGCGTGTTCGAGAGGACCGGCACGTGAGCGCGCCCGTGCCTGCGCCCGTGCCGTCGTCCGCACCGTCGTCCGTGCCCGCTGAGGTGCTCGCCCGGGCGCGGGCGCGTCTGCTGGGCGCGCACTCGATCGCGGTGTCGGACCCCGCTCCGCCGGGGCTGGTCACCGCGAGCGACGGTTCGCGCGTGTGGCTGCTGTCCCCGTGGCCCGACGGCGCCACCCCGGCGGTGCTGGAGGAGTACGACATCGCGCCCATGCCGCTGGACCGCCCCGGCCAGGCGCGCCGTGTGCTGGCGGCCGCGCTGCGCTGCTGCTGGCCCCGGCTGGACGAGGCGCCCTGGCCCGGTGAGCGCGTCCCCGTGGGCGACGTGCTGGAGGTGTACGCGCGCATGTCGCGGGGCGACCCGGAGCTGGCGCGCCGCTGGGCGACCGGGGAGCTGCGCCGCCTGCACGACACCGGGTGGCTGCTGCTGGACGAGGAGGCCGCGACCGTCCGTCCCGGCCCCCGCATCGCCCTGTGGCCCGAAGACTCGCTGGGGTCGCTGCGCGACCTGATCCGCCGCCTTCCCCGGCCGCCCGAGCCGCTGCCCCGCGTCGACGAGCAGGCCGCCCCCGCGGACGAACGGCGCGAGCCGGACGTGCCGCACGAGCCGCAGGAGCAGGGCGGGCCCGTGGAGGATGCGGGTGAGTGAGCTGTTCGAACCGCTGCTGCGTTCCTACGACGAGAAGCGGCGGGCGGAGCTGGTGGCCGCCTACATGGCGGTGGAGCACGCGGCCGAGCCGGTGCCCGAGGTGCGGTTCCCGGCGCTGCGCGAGCCCGCCCTGCGCCGCACCGTCGAGGAGATGCTCGCCCTGTCCGGCCGCACGCTGGTGCGCACGGCCGTCAAGGGCGGTTCGCCGCGCTGGACGTCCGCCTACCGCGACGACGTCGCCGAGGCGCTGGCCGCCGACCCGGCGTGCGTGCCGCCGCCGGACGAACGCGCGGTGCTGACGCTGATCCTCATCCACTCCGTCGCGATCCCCCGCGCCACCGGCCTGCTGCCGGACGACTCGTGGCTGTCGCCGTATCCGACGCCGCTGGAGGAGCTGCGGCGCCGCTCGCAGCTGCCCATCGGGGAGCTGGAGGCCGCCCTGCGCCGCCTGCGCCTTGCCGGGCTGGTGTCGCAGGTGAAGGCGGGGCCGGACGAGCAGGGCGGGTTCGTCCCGGGCCCGCAGTTCCACCGGCTCACCGAGGCCGCCCGCCGCCGGCTGCAGGAGGAGCTGATCCTGGCGGCGGGCCCCGGCTCGCCGCTGGCCGCCACCATCCGCGCCCGCCGCCACAGCCGCGCCCGCGCCGCCTCTCAACAGGCCGCCGCACAGCAGTCCGGCGCGCAGCAGTCCGGCGGGGCGGAACCGACGCATCAGGGGGAGAACGAATGACGGCCGTCCTCGAACCGCTGGTGCCCGGCCCCGCGTCCGGGCCGGGGGACGACGAGAACGTCGTCGGGGACCGCGTGCTCATCGCCGTGCAGGCGGTGAACATCTCGCGGCTGTCCACGCATCCGGTGCCGACCGTGCCGGGCACGCTGATCGTGGTGGCGGGGCAGGGCCCCAAGGACTCCAACGGCGCGGGCAAGTCGTCGTTCATCGCGGCCATCACCGCGCTGCTGGGCGACGAGCAGTGGCGGTTCGCGTCCGGTGCGCGCGCCGTGGCCGAGCTGCTGTTCAACGCCGAGCTGGCGGCGCAGGGCGAGAGCCGGTGGGCCAGCGCCGACCACGGCTACATCATCGGCGTGTTCGACCACGCCGACTCCCCCGAGGAGGACGGCGCGTCGGCGGTCACGGTGTGGCTGCGCGTCAACGCCGACGCCCCGCACCTGGAGATCCGCTGGCGGCGCGGGGTGCACCTGGCGTCGGCCCCGTCGGAGGCCGAGCGGGTGTCGATGGCCGACCGGCTGTGGGCGGGCCTGCCGCGCAGCGCCGGGCGCCGCGACTTCGTCGCCAAGGACCTGACCCGCGTGCTGTACGGCGGGCAGGTGCGGTGCGTGTCGTTCCTGTCCACGTCGGTGCGCTCCAGGGTCGCCACCAACCTGCTGTCGCAGCCGCTCAACGAAATCCCGCCGGAGCGGATCTTCAGCGCGATCGCCGCGCTGACCGGGCTGGACCGGGAGCTGGAGGCCGAGCGGGTGTCGCGGGCCGAGGAGCACCGCGAGCGCGCCAAGGCCGCCGAGGCGGCCGAGCGCCTGGCCGCATGGGAGCGGGAGGCGGCGGCGCTGCTGAAGACCTTCGACCGCCGCGACAAGGCCCGCGAGCAGGTCGCGGCGGCGGTGCGGAACTGGCGGACGCGGCAGGCGCGGCTGCTGGTCGACGCCGCGGCGGCCGACGCGGCGCACGCCGCCGAGGCGGAGCGGCTGCACCGGGACGCCGCCGCGGCCGCCGCGGCGGTCAAGGCGGCGGAGCGGGAGGTGGAGCAGCTCACCGGCGGCGCGCTGGACGAGCGGCTGGCCGAGGCGGGCGCGGTGCTGGCCGACCTGAAGGGGCAGGCCGACGCGCTCGGCGCGGACAAGGCGGTGGCCCGCAACGGGCTGGAGGAGCTGCGCCGCCGGGTGTCGGCGCTGGAGGACCGGCGCCGCGACGCCGACGGGCGCGACACCGACGCCGCGCGCCGCGAGCTGGCCGAGGCCGAGGCCCGGCGCGACGAGGCGCAGCAGGAGTTCGGCATGGCCCGGGGCGCGGTGGCGCGGGCCGAACGGGAGCTGGCCGAGGCCGAGGCCGGGGAGAGCAGCGCCCCGGCGCAGATCCGCGCGCTGGCGGCGGCGGGCGTCGCGGCGGTCGGGCTGCTGGACGCGGTGGAGCTGGCCGAGGAGGTGCGCGAGCGCTGGGAGGCGGCGCTGTGGCCGTACCGGGAGGCCGTCGTGGTCGGCCCCGGCGACCTGGACGCCGCCATGGAGGCGCTGCGGGGCCTGCCCGGCTCGATGATCGTCCCGGCGGACGGCGAGCTGGCGGCGGACGCCGGCGCCGCCGGACGCGACGGCCATCCGCCGGGCGTGCGGTGCGGGCTGCCGCTGCGGCGGTTCTTTTCCGCGCTCGACGACGGCGACGGCACCGGCGTGGTGATCGTCGGCGGGTTCCCCGAGCCGGTGACGGGGCGGGTGGCGCGCGTGCAGGCGGCGCGGGCGGCGCTGGAGGAGGCGCGCGAGGCCCTGGAGGCCGCCCGGGAGCGCACCGCGCAGGCCGCGGCGGACGTGGCGCAGGCGCAGCGGCGTCTGGCGGGCGCGCAGGCCGCCGCCGAGCTGGAGCTCGTCCGCGAGCAGATGACCGGGCTGCGCGAGCGGCTGGAGGAGCTGGCGGCGGCCGAGGAGGCGCTGCAGCCGCGGCTGGAGGCCGCCGAGCAGGAGCTGCGCCGCCTGCAGGCCAAGGCCGACACGCGCGCGTTGGAGGTGGACCGGCTGCGCGGCCGCCGCGAGGCGCACGAGCGCACCCGCGAGCAGATCCACGCCAAGATCATCGAGTTGGAGGGGCGCCGCGCCGCGCTGGGCGTGGCCGAGCTGGAGAAGGAGTGGGGCGGGTCGCGGGAGGCGGCCGCCGAGTGGCTGGACGCCCTCACCGACGACGAGCGGACCTGGACGCCCGACGACTGGTGGCACACCGCCGAAAAGCACCTGTCGGAGGCGCTGCGCCTGGTCTTCCCCGACGGCATGGCCGACGAGGACATGCCCGAGGAGATCCGGTTCCTGCTGCGGGAGCGCGCCGAGGGCGAGGGCCGCCGCACCGAACGCGAACGTGCGACGTTCCCCCGCCTCGTCCGGGCCCTGGAGACGTACCTGCGGCAGCAGGAGGACTACGAGCGGCACCAGCGGCGGCAGATCGAGGTGCAGATGGCCGCGCGCCGCGCCGACCTGGACAAGGCGCAGAAGGGCGCGGTGGAGGCGGCGGGCGCGGCCGAGGCGCACCGCACCGCGCTGACCGCCGCGATCCGCACCCGGCTGCAGCGCGTCGCCGAGGAGTTCGACAAGCTGGACGTCGAGTACGGCGGGTACGGGGCGACGCTGGAGTTCCCCACGCCCGAGCCGCCCGCCGACCCCGAGCAGGAGTGGCGGTGGCGCGTCACGCCCAAGTGGCGGCGCGCGGACGGGCAGCGGTACGTCCCCTACAACCGGCGCGCCAACACCGCGCTGATGGACGAGAAGGCCGTCAAGCTGGTGTGCGCGGCGGCGCTGGCGTCCTCCGGCGGCGGCCGGCTGTGCCTGGTGCTGGACGAGCTGGGCCGCAACCTGGGCAAGGAGCACCGCAAGGAGGCCGTTGCGCTGTTCCGCGAGATCGGCGAGTCGCACGGCATCACGGTGATCGGCGCGCTGCAGGACGACATGGAGCCGTATGCGATCGACGCGTGCGGGCAGTACATCAAGCTGCGCCGCTCGTCGGACACCATGCCCTACAACGAGCCGCCCGTCGTGGTCGGGTACGACCGGCACGAGGCGCGGGTGCGGGCGCTGGCCAAGCACGTCACCGCGTCCCGTCCGCCCGTCGGCGAGGACTGAAAAAGGCGGTGCTCTCCGGCGGCGGGTTGCGGCAGGATGGCGGGCGATGCGCGCCGAAGACTTGCTGGACGAGGTCGAGCCGCTGCCGTTCAAGGAGCGCCGCCGCAGACTCGCCGAACGGGGGCGCGCCGCCGACCCGCGCGACCTGGCGCGGCTGCTGGACGAACTGGCGGCCGGCGGCCACTACGAGCGTTCGACCGCGCTGTTCGTGGCGTCGGCCGTGCGCGACGAGGCGGCCCTGGCCCATATCGTCCGCGCCGCCCGCGACCCCGACGCCGAGCTCGCCGCCCGCGCCGTCGATCTCGCCGCCCGCTACGGTGTGGCCGCCGAGTTCTTCGAGGCGCTGCTGGCGGACGCCCCGGCGGCGGTGCGCTCCGCCGTGTACCGGGCGGTCCGCCGGCGTCGGCGCCGCGACGTGGCCGAACGTCTCATCGACGCGGTGGCCGAACGCTGGGGCGAGGCGGAGGCGGCGGCGCTGCTGCCCGCCTGCGGCGAGGAGGCCGCCCGCGCGCGCTTGGACGGCCTGGCGCACGCCGTGCCGAACTGGGAGGCGTTCGCCCGGGCCCACCCGGGCGTGCTGCTCGACCACGCCGAACGCACCCTTCCCGGCGTGCCGGACGGCATGCTGCGCGCGTGGTGGTCCCGCGAGGGCGCCGGCGTCGGTGCGGCGGTGCCGCACGCGCCCGGCAGGGTCCTCACGCTGCTGGAGCGCTTCCTGCCCCCGGGGCCGCTGCCGGACGGCGTCCACCGCCGTATCGGCCTGCTGCTGGGCGCCGAGCCCGAGCGGACGCTGCGCCTGCTGCTGTCCGACGGGCACCGGTCGGCGCTGCCCGCACTGCTGGGCCGCAGTTGCGTCCGCAAGCGCCTGGCCGCGTTCGACGACGCGCGGATCATCGAGGTCGCCCGCGCCGTCCGGGACGACCGCCAAGCCCTGTACGAGCTGCTCGGGGCCATCGCGCCGAGCCGCCGGGAGGCGGTGGTCGCGGCCGTGCTGCCCGACGCCTGCCTGACCCGATTCGGGATCGACGAGGAGCTGCTGGACCTGCTGCCGCAGGCGGCGCGGGTGCGGGAGGCCCGGCGGCTGCTGCGGCTGCCGCGCGTCGCCCACCGGCCCGGCCTCCGCCGGGAGGCGGCCTCGTTCCTGCCGTACGACGAGGCCCTGCCCGTCCTGGAGCCGCTGACGCGCAGGCCGGACGGCGACGACCGCGCCGTCGGATACCGGCTGCTGATCCGGTGCGCCGGACGCACCCGGGACCCGCGGGTGCTCACGCGGGTGTTGCAGGCCCTGGGCCGGCTGCGCAACGAGCAGAACCTCATCCGGCAGAGCGCCCTGAAAGCGCTGACCGCGGTCCCGTCCTCGGTGCTGCGTGCCGAGCACGTCCCGGCGGTCGTGCGCATGGTGGGGGACGCGCTGGCCGCCCGCGACACCTCGTTCAGCACCCGCCGCCAGGCGATGCTGCTGGCCGCCCGGCTGGCGCGGCAGGGCGCGATGCGCCGGGACGCCGCGCTGCTGTCCCCCGCTGTGCAGATCATGGCCCGGTTGACCGGTGAACAGGGCTCGCTGCCGCTGCGGAAGTACGAGGACGAGATCGACGCGCTGCTGCCGCACGGCGCGGAGCACGAGCTGGGCCGGACGCTCGCGCCGTATCTGGCGGCGATGGCCCGGCGCAACGACCACGCCCTCGCGCTGACCCTCGCCGCGGATCTGCACCGGCGCGCGTTCGCCGTGCCGGAACTGCAGGACGCGCTGGAGGCGGCGCTCGACGCCCGCGACGACATGGTGATCCGGGAGGCGATCGAGCTGTGGCTGGCCGTGCCGGGCGCCAGGCGCGAGCGCGTCGCCCGGCTGCTGGCCGAGGAGCCGTCGGCGATCACGGTGCCGGAGGTGTTCCAGGTGGTCGCGCGGGAACGCACCGACCTGCTGCACCCGGCGCTGTCCGGGAGCCCCGCGGGCCGCTTCCACCGCCCGGACGTGCCGTTCGTGCCGATCGCCCCGCCGTCGTGGATGCGGCGCTGGACGGGCCGCCAGCACGCGACCTACCTGGCGCTGCTGCACCGGCTGGCCGGCGACGGCGGCTTGCCCGCCGAAGAACGCGCCCGCGCCGTGCGCACCATCGCCCGGGTGCCCGGCGCCGGGGCCGCCGACCTGCGCCGCTACCTCGATCCCGGGCCGCGGTCGCGCTCCGGCGGCGACCGCCCGCTGCTGCGGCCGGCGCTCACCGCCGCCCCCTGGCTGCCGCGCCCGCAGGACGTGCTCGCCGACCTGCTGCGGTTCGCCGACTCCGACGACGCGCACGTGGCGCTGTCCGCGGCGTCCCGGGCGGCGCGGTTCGTGCGGCCGTCGGCGCTGGCGGGCGTGCTGCACCCCGTACTGACCGGCGGCAAGATCACCGCCCGCAAGGCGGCGCTGCGCATCCTGCTGCGCAACCGGGTCCCCGGGGCGATGAAGCTGGTCACGGCGGTCTGGGACGACACCGATCAGCATCGGGACATGCGCACGGCGATCGCGTCGGCCGTCCGCGCGCACCTGGCCGAGCCGGCGGCCTGGCGCATCCTCGGCGAGGCCGCCGCGGCCGGAGGCGACCTGGCGCATGAGGTGCTCGGCGTCCCGCCGGCGCACGTCGAGGAGCGGTTCCGCGAACGGTATGCGGCGCTGGTGCTGGAGGCGGCCCGCTCCGACGACCGCGAGGTCCGCGACCGCTCGCTGGGCGTCCTGTCCGCATGGGCGCCGTGGGTGCCGCAGGTCCCGGCGCTGCTGGCCCGCGCGGTCGCCGATCTGGACGAGACCGGCTCCTGGCAGACCGCGCTGCGCGGACTCGTCCGCTGCGCGATGGCGGGCGTCGGCGCCGCCGAGCTCGCGGGGGCGGCGGACGCGCTGCGCGCCGCGCCCGCCGAGCCGGACGCCGGGGCCGACCGCGACCTGCCCGCCCTCCGGCGCCTGCGCACGCTGACGACACAGGTGCGGGACGCGGCGCGGGAGGACCTGGCGCGCGCCGAGCCGGTCCTGCGCGCCCTGGACGGGCGGCTGCCCGAGCCGCTGGCGTCGGAGCTGGCCGCCGGGACTCTGCGCTGGGACGCACCCGACGCCGGCGCCGTCCTGGACGCCCTGGCCGACCGTCCCATCGGCGGCGTGCTGGCGGTGCGGGACGTGGCGCGGGCGCTGGTTCCCGAGCCGCGGTCCGACCCGTGGCGCGTCCGGCCCGAGCCGAAGGAGCCCGAACCCGATCAGGTGCTCCCGCACGCCCTCCGGCTCGCCGCGCGCGGCGACGTCACCGGCGGGCTGTTCGCCTGCGCACTGGCCAAGCGGCACGGGCGGCGCGCCGACTGGCCGGAGCAGTGGCGCGACCTGCTGCGCAGTCTGCGGGCCCACCCGCACCCGGACGTCAGGTACGCCGCGCGCGATATCCAGACCGCATACGAATGAGGGAGGCGAGCACGGCCGGGAACAGCAGTGTCACGGCCGCCGCGAGCGTCCAGACGATCTCCCCGGCCGAGCGCTGGTCGGCCAGCGGGGAGACGCCCCAGGGCCGTCCCAGGCGGGTGAACCAGCCCGCGGCGAACGCGTCGTCGGAGCCGGCGAGGTGCAGCGCGAAGGCGACGTGGAAGGGAAGGGACGCCGCCAGGACCGCCGCCGCGCGCAGGCCCCGCCCGGGGCTCGTGACGGCCCGCAGGTAGCAGCACCCGGACGCCAGAAACACCGCCATGGCCAGCGAGTGGACCGCGTGGTTGCGCAGCGAGGCCTCGAACAGCGGCGTGAAGTAGAAGCCGTAGAGAGTCGCGGCGAGCAGCGCCGTCGCCGCGACCGGATGCGTGAGCAGCCGCAAGCCCCGGCTGCGGGCCACCGCCGCGACCAGTTCCCGGGGCCGCCCCTCGGGGAGCGCGCGCAGCGCCAGGGCGACGGGCGCGCCGAGCCACAGCATGACCGGCGCCAGCAGGGTCACCACCATGTGCTGCACCAGGTGGGCGCTGAACAGCACCATGCTGTAGCGGGCCAGCCCGCTGGACGTGGCGACCAGCACGATCGTCAGCCCCGCGTACCAGGCGACGACGCGTGCGGGCGGCCAGGCGCCGCCGTGCCCGCGCAGCCGCACGACGGCCGCCGCGTACAGGACGCCGCCGAGGACGACCAGCGTGCCGAACAGCGGGTCGATCCACCAGTCCAGGGCGTAGGCGGACACGCTCGGCGGGCCGGGCAGCGGGAAGCCGAGCCGCAGCTGCACCGGGTCGAGCGTGTCGCTGGCCAGTTCGGGCGGCGGGGTCCGCGACAGGCCGGTGGCCAGCGCCATGGCGGCGGCCATGACGACGGTCTCGGCGGCGGCGAGGCGCAGGAACGTCCCGGTGCCGTGCCGCGACCGCAGCCGCGGGATGCTCGCCCGCCGGTGCCGCCACCCGAACCCGGCCAGCGCCGCCAGCACGGCGGCCTTGGCGGCGATCAGCGCGCCGTACCGGGAGCCCAGGTCGAAGCCGCCCAGCCGGATCCAGGCGTTGACCGCGCCGCTCACCGCGACCACCGCGAAGCACACCAGCGCCACGGCGCTGTAGCGGGCGACGGCCTCGGCCGCGATCCGCCCGTCCCACCGCACCGCCACGGCGAGCGCGACCAGTCCGCCCGCCCACACGGCCGCGGCGAGGACGTGCGCGGCCAGGCTGTAGACGGCCAGGGCGTGGAACGAGGCGTCCGCCGCGTGCCCGGTGAACATCGGCGGCAGCAGTCCGGCCAGCGCCAGCAGCAGCGGGTATCCGGCGGCCTGCGGCGTGCGGGCCAGGGGCGCGGTGACCGCGACGGTGGCGGCGGCGACCGCGACGGCGACCAGGGCCCGCCCCTGCGGCAGGTCCGTCAGGAACGTAGCGAGCAGGTTCCCCGTGACGCGCCCGGCCGGGACGCCGAACAGGTCGCCCGTCGAGAACGCCACCACGGCGAGGACGGCCAGCGTCCACGCCAGCGCGCTCAGCGACGCCGCCCGCAGGCACCGCTCCAGGTGGCCGGACGCGGCGGGCAGCAGCACGGCGGCGAGCAGCAACCATCCCGCGGTGAGCGCCCCGGCGGCGTTCATCGCCAGCTCCGACAGCGCGAGGGCGCCCTTGGTGAACGCCCCCGCCTGGGTCAGTCCGGGCGCGGCCTGCTCGCTGATCGAGCCGCCGAACCGGACCGTGGCCGCCAGCACCACCAGCGCCGCCGCGACGGCGGCGAGCCCGGCCTGCGCGGGCCCGGCCGGTGCGGGCCCCGGCGACGCCATCAGGACGGCCCGCCCGTCTCCATGGGAATGCGCGCTGCTCACGCCTTCCCTGTACGCAGCGCGCCCCCTGCCCCGTTCAACCGGGCGGGGCAGGGGGACGCGGCGTCATTCGGACAGCTCGTCGGCGACGGTGCGGGACGTCGACTCCAGTTCGTGGGCGAGCTCCTGGAGTTCGGCGCCGCCCGCCATGAGGGAGGTGAGCTCCTCGCGGGTGATCTCGTCCTTGGTGTGGTAGCCGATGCTGCGGCCCCGGTTGAGGATGAGGAAGCGGTCCCCGACCGGGTAGGCGTGGTGCGGGTTGTGGGTGATGAACACCACGCCGAGGCCGCGTTCGCGGGCCTGGACGATGTAGCGCAGCACGACCCCGGCCTGCTTGACGCCCAGCGCGGCGGTCGGCTCGTCCAGGATCAGGACCTTGGCGCCGAAGTACACGGCGCGGGCGATCGCCACGCACTGCCGTTCGCCGCCCGACAGGGTGCCGATGGGCTGGTCGACGTCCCGCAGGTCGATGCCCATGTTCAGCAACTCGCCCTTGGCGGTGCGGCGCATGAAGTCGACGTCCAGGCGGCTGAACGGCCCGAACCCCTTGCGCTTCTCCGAGCCGAGGAAGAAGTTGCGCCACACCGGCATGAGCGGCACCACGGCCAGGTCCTGGTAGACGGTGGCGATGCCGCGGTCGAGCGCGTCGCGGGGGGAGGCGAACTCCACCGGCTCGCCCTGGACTTCGTAGGTCCCGCTGTCGTGCCGGTGCAGCCCCGCGATGATCTTGATGAGGGTGGACTTGCCCGCGCCGTTGTCGCCCAGCACGCAGGCGACCTCCCCGGCGTGCACCTCCAGCGACACCTCGCGCAGCGCGATGATGTTGCCGTAGTTCTTGCCGACGCCGTCCAGCCGCAGCAGCGGCACCCGTCCGCTCATCGCGCCTGCTCCACTCTGCGCCGGACCACCAGGTTGACCACGGTGGCCACGAGCAGCATCGCACCGAGGAAGAACTTGAACCAGTCGGGGTTCCACTCGGCGTACACGATGCCCTTGTTGGTCATGCCGAAGATGAACGCGCCGATGGCGGCGCCGACCGCCGAGCCGTACCCGCCGGTCAGCAGGCAGCCGCCGATCACCGCGCAGATGATGTAGAAGAACTCGTTGCCCACGCCCTCCCCGGACTGCACGGTGGCGAACGCGAACACCAGGTGCATGCCCGACAGCCAGGCGCACAACGCCACCCCCATGAACAGCCCGATCTTGACGCGGTCGACCGGCACGCCGACCGCGCGGGCGCTGGCCGGGGCGCCGCCCACCGCGAAGATCCAGTTGCCGATCCGGGTGCGCAGCAGGATCCAGGTGGCGACGGCGACGAGCAGCAGCCACCACAACACGGTGATGTTGACGTTGACGCCGCCGATGTCGAGGTCGGAGGCGAACACCGCGCGCGCCGAGGAGAAGCCGTCCATGTCGCGGACCGAGTCGCTGGCCACGTTTCCGGTGACCGCCTTGGTGACGCCGAGGTTGCCGCCGGCCAGCATGAAGAACGTCGCCAGCGTGATGATGAAGCTCGGCAGCCCCGTCTTGACGTACAGCAGGCCGTTGAGGAACCCGAGGCCGAGGGTGACGACGAGGGACAGCGCCACCCCCACCCACAGGTTCAGCGTGAGCTGGTAGCTGACCAGCGCGGCCACCAGCGCCGAGGTCGTCACCATCACCCCGGCGGACAGGTCGAACTCGCCGCCGATCATCAGCAGCGACACCCCGACCGCCATGATGCCGAACGTCGAGCTGGCGTACAGGACGGTGGAGAACGATTCGGCGCGCAGGAACGCGTCGGCGACCAGGGAGAAGAACACGAACACCGCAACGGCGCCGAGCAGCGCCCCCAGCTCGGGGCGGGCCAGCAGGCGGCGCGCCCACGACTGCCGGGCCAGCCGCTCGTCGGCCGCCGGTGCAGACGGCTCCACGACCACCTGCCCCATCAGCGCGTCCCCCGGTCGGCGTACGTCTCGATCCGCGCCGCGTCGTCCTTGGAGACGATGGCGGGCCCGGTCAGCACGGGCCGGCCGCCGCCCAGCACGTTGCCGTTGGTGCGGTACAGCCACACCTCGTCGACGGCCTCGTACCCCTGCAGGTAGGGCTGCTGGTCGACGGCGAACTGCACCGATCCCGCCTTCATCAGCGCGACCAGGTCCTTGTTGAGGTCGAACGTGGCGACCTTGGCCTTGGAGCCGCTCTCCTTGACCGAGTCGACGGCGGTGGCGGCGACCGCGGCGTTCAGCGTGAGCACGCCGTCGATGTCGCGGTCGGCCTGCAGCTTGGCGCTGATGGACGACTTGACCTGCGGCATGTTGGTGCCCTGGACGAACAGGTCCTGCATCTGCCCGCCGAAGGTCTTGCGCGCCCCGGCGCAGCGGTCCTCCAGCCCGACGTTGCCCTGCTCGTGGATGACGCACAGGGCCTTCTTGGCGCCGATCTTGGCCAGCTCGCGCCCGGCGGCCTCGCCCGCGACCGTCTCGTCCTGCCCGAAGTGGGCGATCGCGCCGTACTGGGCGGAGACGTCCGCCCCGGAGTTGATGGAGACCACCGGGATCCCGGCGGAGACGGCCCGGCCCACCACGTCCTTGAGCGCGTCCGGCTTGGCGAAGGTGACGATGATGCCGTCCACCTTCTTGTCGATCGCGGACTGGACGAGCTGGGCCTGCTTGCCGCCGTCCGGGTCGGCCGAGTAGAGGAACTTGGCGCCGTGCTTGGCGGCGGCCGCCTGCGCGCCCTTCTGCACGATGTCCCAGAACGCGTCGCCCGGCCCGGAGTGGGTGACCATCGCGATGGTGAGTCGCGGCCCGTCCGCGGTGGCCCTCTCCTCGGCCTTCTTGCCGCCCGACTGGCTGCAGGCGCTCAGTGCGAGTGATGCCGCGGCGCCCAGGGCCACCAGGGCCATGGTCCGTGTGCGCTTCATCGGCGTCTCCGTTCTCCCCGAGTGGGTGGGTGGGATGTGTTGCCCGAGTCGGTGTCCTCCGGACTCCGATGATCGCGAGATGTTAACGCTCCCGCCTCGTGGCCGCCGGTACATTCCCGTGCCCTGGTCGGGGACGGCGGCCCCTGCCGCCCGGGGACATGCCGCCCGGGGACATGCCGCCCGGGGACATGCCGCCCGGGAGCATGCCGCCCGGGAGCATGCCGCCCGGGAGCATGCCGCCCGGGAGCATGCCGCACGGGAGCATGCCGCCCGGGAGCCCGCCTCATCGCCGCACCTCCGCCACGTCCACGATCCGGTTCTCCCGCCGGGCCAGGTCGCACGCCTCGGCCAGGTAGAACGCCTCCAGCGCCTCCTCGGGCGGGCAAGGATTGCCGTGCCGGCCGGCGACGAGGCCGACGAAGGCGCGCAGCTCGGCGTCGTAGGCGTCGGCGAAGCGGTCCAGGAACCCGGTGTAGGGGCGCCGGGGAGGCGGGCCGCCGGGCAGCCCGGTGACGGGGGTGCGCTCGTCCAGCCCGGCCACGATGCTGTCCTTGGAGCCGAACAGCTCCAGCCGCACGTCGTAGCCCGCGGCGTTGTAGCGGGTGGCGGACAGCAGGCACAGCGTCCCGTCGTCGAGGGTCAGCACGGCCGCGCCGGTGTCGACGTCGCCGTGGCGGCGGAAGACCTCGTCGCCCCGGTTGGCGCCGACGGCGGCCACCGTGGCGACCTCCCGGCCGGTGACGTACCGGATCGCGTCCAGGTCGTGGATGAGGCAGTCGCGGAACAGGCCGCCGGAGCCCGGCACGTACGACGGCGGCGGCGGGGCGGGGTCGAAGGTGCAGGAGCGGACGGTGTGCAGCCAGCCGAGCCGCCCGCCGGCGACGGCCTCGCGCGCGGCGGTGTACCCGGCGTCGAAGCGGCGCTGGAAGCCGACCTGCACGGGCACGCCGGCGGCGGCCGCGGACCGCACTGCTTGGAACGTTCCATCAAGATCCGGGGCGAGGGGCTTCTCGCAGAACACCGGCACTCCGGCCGCCACGCCGCGGGCGACCAGGGCCGCGTGCGCCTCGGTGGCCGCGGCGACGACCAGCCCGTCCAGGCCGGCCTCGAACAGCTCCCCCACCGATTCCGCGGCCCGCACGTCCAGGCCGGCGGCCAGGCTCCGCGCCCTCTCCGCGTCGGCGTCGGCCACCATCAGCGAGTCGACCTCGGGCATCTCCCGCAGCGCGGCGGCATGGCGCGCCCCGATGCGCCCCGCGCCGACAAGTCCGATCCTCATGCGCTCTCCCGATCGGCGGTTGGGTGGCCCCCGAGTGTGCTGGAGCGTTCCATGATCGTCAACGCCTGGGACTGTCCGTCAAGCAATATAAAGGAGTCCGAAAAGTAGGCACTTGCTGGCAAGCGCTAGGTTTCCGGGCGCTAGGTTTCTGCCATGCGGGTCCTCGTCACCGGTGCATCCGGGTTCGTCGGCTCCCACACCGTGCGCGCGCTGCTGGCCGCGGGCCACCGACCGCGCGCGCTCGTGCGCGACCCGGGGCGCGCCGCCGGGGTCCTGGCGGCGCTGGACGTGCCGGCCGACCGCGTCGAACTGGTCCCCGGCGACATGCTCGACGGCGCTTCGGTCGCCGCGGCGCTGGACGGCTGCGACGCCGCGATCCACGCGGCCGCCGCGGTCGGCGTCACCGGCCCGTCCGCCGACCTGGTCGAGGTGAACGCGGCCGGCACCCGCAACGTCGTCGGCGGCGCCGTGGCGCGCGGCCTGGACCCGGTGGTGCACGTGTCGACCGTCGCGGTGTTCGTCCCGCCGCCCGGGCCCGTCATCACGGCCGACGGCCCGCTGGCCGCGCCCCGCACCGCCTACGGCCGCTCGAAGGTCGCCGCCGAACGCTACGTCCGCGAACTGCAGGACGCCGGCGCGCCCGTCACCACCGTCTACCCGGGCGGGGTGTGCGGCCCGCACCAGCCCCGGCTGGACTCGCTCATGGCGGGCCTGGCCGGCGCGCTCAGCCTGCTGTGGCCGATGCCTCCGGGGGGCGTGTCCGTGCTGGACGTGCGCGACCTGGCCGAGGCGCTGGCCCGCGCCGTCGCGCCCGGCCGGGGGCCGCGCCGCTGGATGCTCGGCGGCCACTACCTCACCTGGCCGCAGCTCGCCGACCTGTGCGACGACCTGACCGGCGTGCGCTGCCGCCGCCTGCCCGTGCCGGCCGGGGCCATGCTCGGCCTGGGGTCCGCGCTGGACGCCGTCAAGCGAGTGCGCCCCTTCGACTACCCGCTGACCAGGGACGCCGCCGAGCTCATGGTCACGCTCGTGCCGACCGACGACCGGCCCGCCCTCGACGCCCTCGGCCTCACCCTCCGCCCGCCCCGCGAGACGGTCGCCGACGCGCTGGCCTGGCTGGCCGCCGCCGGCCACCTGCCCGCCCGCCGCGCCGGGCGGCTCGCCCCCCGAAAGGAGCAGCCGATGACCGGTCTGACCCGCCGCACCGTCCAGCGCGTCTCGGGCTCGCTCTGGTTCGCCAGGGTCGGTCCCAAAGTCGTCCCGCCGCTGGACAGGGCGCTGCACCGGCTGACCGGCGGCCGGTTCCTGCTCGGCCAGGCCGTGGTGCCCAGCCTGGTGCTGACCACCACCGGCGCGGTGTCCGGCCTCCCCCGCCGGGCGCCGCTGGCCTGCCTGCCCGAACCGGACGGCTCGTGGATCGTCGTCGGCTCCAACTTCGGCCACGACAAGCACCCGGCCTGGAGCGGCAACCTGCTGAAGAACCCCGAGGCCGAGGTCAGCTTCCGCGGCCGCACCGTCCCGGTCACCGCGCACCTGCTCGACGACGCCGAACGCGCCGAGGTCTGGCCCCGGCTGCTGAGGGTCTGGCCCGTCTACGACCAGTACGCCGGCCGCGTCACCCGGCAGCTGCGCGTCTTCCGGCTCACCCCGCGCGCCTAGCGCGGCGCCCGCGCCGGAACGCCTCCGGCGCGGGCGCCTGCGGGGCCGCCGTCACGCGGCGACGGCGGAGCCGTTGGTGGCGGGCTCCAGGGCCAGGTCGAGGACCTCGCGGACGTCGCTGACGGCGAACACCGTCAGCTTCTCCAGCACCTCGGCCGGCACGTCCTCCAGGTCCGGCTCGTTGCGCTTGGGCACGATGGCGGTGGTGATGCCCTGCCGGTGGGCCGCCAGCAGCTTCTGCTTCAGCCCGCCGATGGGCAGCACCCGCCCGGTCAGCGACACCTCGCCGGTCATCGCCACGTCCGGCCGCACCGGACGGCCCGACAGCAGCGACGCCAGGGCGGTGGTCATCGTGATGCCCGCGCTCGGCCCGTCCTTGGGGATCGCGCCGGCGGGCACGTGGATGTGCACGCCGCGGTCCTTCAGGTCGCCGACCGGCAGCTCCAGCTCGGCGCCGCGCGAGCGCAGGTAGCTGAGCGCGATCCGCGCCGACTCCTTCATCACCTCGCCCAGCTGGCCGGTCAGTGTCACTCCGGTGTCGCCGGTCTCCGGGTCGGCCAGCGACGCCTCGATGTACAGCACGTCGCCGCCGGTGCCGGTGACCGCCAGGCCGGTGGCCACGCCGGGCACCGCGGTGCGCTGCTCGGAACGGCTCAGCTCCACCTCGGGGGTGTGCCGGGGCCGTCCCAGATACCGCTTCAGGTCGCCGGCGCCCACCGAGACCGGCAGCGTCTCGCGGCCCAGCGCCACGTTCGCGGCGATCTTGCGGAGCACCCGGGCGATCGAGCGGTCCAGCGACCGCACGCCCGCCTCCCGGGTGTACTCGGTCGCCAGCCGCCGCAGCGCCGCGTCGTCGAAGGACACCTCCGACGCCTCCAGCCCGGCCTTGTCCAACTGCCGGGGCAGCAGGTGGTCGCGGGCGATGACCACCTTCTCGTGCTCGGTGTAGCCGTCGAGCCGCACCAGCTCCATGCGGTCCAGCAGCGGCCCGGGGACGGCCTCCACGACGTTGGCGGTGGCCAGGAACAGCACGTCGCTCAGGTCGAGCTCGACCTCCAGGTAGTGGTCGCGGAAGGTGTGGTTCTGCTCGGGGTCCAGCACCTCCAGCAGCGCCGCGGTCGGGTCACCCCGGTAGTCGGCGCCGAGCTTGTCCACCTCGTCCAGCAGCACCACCGGGTTCATCGACCCCGCCTCGCGGATGGCGCGCACGATGCGGCCCGGCAGGGCGCCGACGTAGGTGCGCCGGTGCCCGCGGATCTCCGCCTCGTCGCGCACGCCGCCCAGCGCGACCCGCACGAACCTGCGCCCCATGGCGCGCGCGATCGACTCGCCCAGCGAGGTCTTGCCGACCCCGGGCGGGCCGGCCAGCGCCAGCACCGCGCCGCTGCGCCGCCCGCCGACGACGCCGAGGCCGCGGTCGGCGCGCCGCTTGCGCACCGCCAGGTACTCGACGATGCGGTCCTTGACGTCGTCCAGGCCCGCGTGGTCCTCGTCCAGCACGGCGCGGGCGCCCGCGATGTCGTAGGCGTCCTCGGTGCGGGTGTTCCACGGGATGTCCAGCACCGTGTCCAGCCAGGTGCGGATCCAGCCGCCCTCCGGGGAGGCGTCGGACGCCCGCTCCAGCCTCTCGACCTCCTTCAGCGCGGCCTCGCGCACCTTCTCCGGCAGGTCGGCGGCCTCGATGCGGGCGCGGTAGTCGTCCTGCTCGCCCGCGGGCTCGCCGTTCAGCTCGGCCAGCTCCTTGCGGATGGCCTCCAGCTGCTGCCGGAGCAGGAACTCGCGCTGCGTCTTCTCCATGCCCTCCTGGACGTCCTTGCGGATCGTCTCCGCCACGTCCAGCTCGGCCAGGTGGTCGCGCGCCCAGCCGATGACCAGGGTGAGCCGCTCCACCACGTCGGTGGTCTCCAGCAGCTCGATCTTCTGCTCCTGCGACAGGTAGGGCGCGTACCCGGCGTTGTCGGCCAGCGCCGACGGGTCGTCGATGCGCTGCACCACGTCCACGACCTGCCAGGCGCCCCGCTTCTGCAGGATCGCGCTCACCAGGCCCTTGTACTCCTTGGCCAGCTCCTGCGCGCGCCCGGTGGCGGGCGGCTCCTCGATGCGGGTGCCCTCCACCCACAGCGCCGCGCCCGGACCGGTCGTCCCGGTGCCGATGCGCACCCGCGCCACGCCGCGCACCACCGCGCCCGGCCCGCCGTCGGGGAGCCGCCCCTCCTGCTCCACCACGCCCAGCGTCCCGACCGCCGCGTACCGCCCTTCCAGCCGGGGCACCAGCAGCACCCGCGGCTTGGGCGCCGACCGTATCCCCGGCCCCGCCGTGCGCGCCGCGGCCCGCGCCGCCTCGACCGCCGCCCGCACCTCCCCCTCGGACAGGTCGAGGGGGACGACCATGCCGGGCAGAACGGCCCCGTCGTCCAGGGGCAGCACCGGCAGCGTCAGGGTCTCGCTCATGCTCCGCTCCAAGTCCATGTCGGCGACGGCCCCCGTCCCCCGGGAACCGCCCTGCGGACCCAACAAGGTTGAGTCACTTCCACTCAAGAAAACGGAGCAGGATTTTGTTTCCTCGACAACGTTCGCTCTGAGCGATCATCCACCTGACGCCCCGGCCGGCCTCATCGGCGGCCGCGCCCGCCTTGTGAGGCGGCGGCCGCCGGGCGGCCGCCGTCACAGATCTTCCTAGGGCGGCGTTTACAGGGTCATGACCTGAGGGTACTTACCGCAACGAGATCGTGACAGCGAGTGAAGGTCAACCCTCCGGGCCGGTAAAGGCCCGACCCGGCGGAACGAGGAGGGGTCACATGCCGCACACGGCGAGGGTCTGCGCGCCCCTTCCGTCCGCCCCGTCGCACGACCTCGTCCGGACGGCCGAGGACCGTCCCGGCGCGTCGGCCCGCACCGGCATCGCCCCCTTGCGCGTTCGGGTGCCCGCGGTGCCTGCGCCCGGCGGCACGCCTCGGGTTCTCGGCCGCTCCGGGCCGAAGGCGGGCCTGCCGCCGCAGGAGCGCGGTGCGGCGGCAGGCTCCCCGACAACGGGCGCCCGGCTCCCCGGCCGGCCGTCCCTCCGGGCGCCGGTGCCGTACGCCCCCGCGGCACCGGCGCCCCCCGTCCGCTCCGACCGTCCCCGGACGCGTGGCGCGACCCGAGCGTGCGGCCGTTCCCCGCACGGCCGTACGGCCGTCCCCGAAGGGAGGTGAGTGGCACAGGCAAGCGATCACCAGGGCGGTCCGGCACCCCTGTCCCGACCCCGTTCCCGGGCCGTCCGCACAGATGAACCGAATACCGCTGCGGTACCAGGCCCGCGGAGACCGCGTCTCCGCGGGCCGTCCCGTCTCACAGGTCGTCCCGTCTCACAGGTCGTCCCGTCTCACAGGTCGTCCGCTGTCACAGGTCGTCCGCTGTCACAGGGCGCGGCGCCAGTACTGGCCGTGGATGCGGGTGCCGAACCGCTCGACGGGCTCCTCCTCCAGCTCCAGCTCGAACCCGGCGCGCTCGTAGATGCGGCGGGCGGCCTTCTGCAGGGCCGTGGTCCACAGCATGATCTCCCGGTAGCCCGCGGCGGCGGCGAAGCGCAGGCACTCGTCCACCAGGGCCGTGCCGACGCCCATCCCGCGCGCGCTCGGCTCGACGTGCAGCAGCCGCAGCTGGGCCGTGCGGTCGTCGCGGCGCACGCAGAACACACTGCCGACCGGCTCGCCGTCGATCTCGGCGATCCAGGCGTTCTCCCGTTCGGGGTCGTGCCCGTCGACGTAGTCGGCCACGACCCTGGCGACCAGCGCCTCGTAGGTGCGGTCCCAGCCGCACTCGGCGTCGTAGAGGGCGCCGTTGCGCTGCACCACCCAGCCCAGGTCGCCGGGGCGCAGCGGACGCAGCGCGAAGGCGCGCGCGGGGGCGGCGCCGTCGAGGATGCCGCGGATGGTCCGCATGGCCGCGACGAGCCGCCGCCGCTCGCCGTCCGGGAGCCGCTCCAGCATGTCGCGGATCTCGGCGCCGGACCGCTCGTCGAGCATGGCGAACACCTCGCGGCCCCGCCCGGTGAGCCGGACGATCTGGCGGCGCGCGTCCTTGGGCGACCGTTCGCGCAGCACCAGGCCGTCGCTCTCGAAGCGGGCCAGCATGCGGCTCAGGTAGCCGGCGTCCAGGTCGAGGGTGCGGCGCAGGTCCAGCACCTCGGTGGCGTCCCGCTGGGCCAGCTCGAAGATCACCCTCGCCTCGGTCAGCGAGTACGGGGTGTGCACCAGCCCCTCGCCGAGCACCCCGATGATGCGGGTGTAGAAGCGGTTGAACGAGCGGACCGCCGACACGTCCTCCGCCGAGACAGTCATCGAGACAGTCATGACGCCACCTCCAGAACGTTTGACTCAGTCAAACATATCTGGACAAGACCGTCCAGGCGGAGGGCGGCCGCGGGCCGCGGCGCGGATTCAGACCGTGCCGATCAGACCGTGCCGATCAGACCGTGCCGATCAGACCGTGCCGATCAGACCTCGGCGACCGGCTGCTCGACGGCGCGCGCCGTCTCCCGCGCCTGCCGGACGATCCGCCGCTCGATGAAGAAGGCCAGGAAGGGCACCAGCCCCGCGGACACCATGATCACCATCTGCTTGAGCGGCCACTGCGCCCGGCGCCACAGGTCGTAGGCCATCGCCAGGTAGACGATGTACAGGGCGCCGTGGATCGGGGAGATGATCGACGACGGGGTGGGGTTGCCGCCGATGTAGCGGATCGGCATGCCGACGAAGACGACCATCAGCAGCATCACGCCGACGACGATCGCCAGGATGCGGTACCGGTTGATGGCCGCTTCCACGAATCACACCTCTCTCAGCGGGTCCTGGTCTCAAGCGGTTTCCGGCAGGACGGCACCGCCGCGGGCGCCTAAGCTCGGGGCGCTTGCGGCCGACGGCTCCGGTGCGGGTCAGTCGGGGCGGCCCGCCTGCGCGTTCAGCCGCGCCAGGTAGCGGTTGTAGGCCGCCAGCTCCGGGTCCTCTTCCTCCTGCCGACGGATGATCTCCTGCTTCACCTTGGCCTCGACGGGGTCCTCGATGACCTTCGGCGCGCGGGGCGCGGAGTCGCCGTTGAGCTCGTCGCGGATCATCTTGACCCACATGACGATCACGAAGCAGGCGAAGATCGGCCATTCGAAGGTGTAGGCCCAGCTGCGGTCGTTGCCCGACTGGGCCCGCTCGAACTGCCACCACCCGAAGCCGAGGAAGGCCACGAACAGCACGATCGCCAGGGCGTGCAGCCCAAGCCATCCGGGGGTGAAGAACCTTCGCACGGCATCGAGCCTACCCCGGGGTCCGGCGAGGCCGTGACCACCCCCGGGCATCGACGTTTCCTCAGGTCGGGGGCGGTCCGGTGTAGACGGCGCGGGGCCGCAGCGGGCCGCCGCGCCCGTACTCCTCCAGCGCGTGCGCGATCCACCCGGCGGTGCGCGCCACCGCGAAGACGACCTCCCCCGCGCCCGGGGCCATCCCGGCGACCGAGGTGAGCGCGGCCAGCGCCAGGTCGCTGTTGGGCGCGGGCAGGCGCCGCCGGGACGCCTCGGCCAGGACGGCGTCGACCACGTCGAGCCGCGGGTCGTCCGGCGCCGCGTCGCGCACGAGCCCGTAGAGGCGGGCGAAGCGGGCGTCGCCCGACTTGTAGACGCTGTGCCCGAGCCCGGGGATGCGCTGGCCGCCGCGCAGCCGCTCGCCGATCACCCGGGACGCCCGGCCGGGCTCGCCGATCTCGGCGAGCATCAACTCGGCGCCGTAGGACGCGCCCCCGTGCAATGGCCCGCCCAGCACGCCCAGCCCAGCGGCGACCACCGCGTACGGGTCGGCGCGGACGGACGCGGCCACCCGCGCGGCGAGCGTGGAGGCGGCCAGCTCATGGTCGGCCATCAGCACGAGCGCCGCCTGCAGCGCCCGCATCAGCCCCGGCGACGGCGGCGCGCCGCACAGCCGCCCCCACAGCCGCTCGGCGATCGTCCCCGCCCCCTCGGCTCCGGCGGCGGGCGGCGCATCCCGCCCGGCGGACCCGACGCGGGGCAGCGCGTCGACGAGGCCGGCGATGAGGGCGCGGGCGGTGGCGATCACGCCGGGGCGGTCGAGGTGGAAGCGCAGCGGGTCGGCGGCGGCGAGCGCCGTGGTGATCACCTGGAGGCGGTCGAGCGGGAGCACGTCGGCGGGCAGCCCGGACTGGGCGGCGACGGCGGCGGCCAGGCCCTCGCCGGACGCCCGCCACCGGCCCGCCTCGCCGTCCCCGGGCTCGCCCGTCCACAGCCAGGCGGCGACCGCCTCGAAGGGCTGCTCGCCGGCCAGTTCGAGGGCGTCGCGGCCGCGGTAGTACGGGCGGTCGGCGCCCAGCGCGGTGACGGACGACTCGATGACCAGCTCGGCCGGGGCCGGCGGGCGGCGGGGCCGGCCGCGCCGCGCCAGCTGCTCGACCTCGGCGGCGTCGAACAGGCTGCGCCGCCCGCCGCAGTCGCGCCGCCGGCGCAGCACCCCGCGGCTGACGTAGGAGTACAACGTGGCGGGCTTCACACCGAGTCGGCGTGCGGCCGCCGCGGCGTCGATCCACTCCCCCGCCTGCGCATGCTCTGCCATCCCCAGCTCCTCATATTGATTTTAATCAATATTGATACATGTCGATCGCGGTGTCAATCTGAGGCGACGGGCTCCCCGGTGGGCGAATCCGGATGGGCCCACGGGCGGACCCCGGCAAGCGAGTACCCGACGAGCGAAAGGCGGCGTGCCATGCCCCGGATCCACTTCCTCGACGTCACCAACCGCGACGGCGTGCAGACGGCCCGCACCGGGCTGTCGAAGTTCGGCAAGACGATGGTGAACTTCTACCTGGGACGTCTCGGCGTGGCGCAGTCGGAGATCGGCTTCCCGTTCCTGTTCCACGAGGCGCCGTACGTGCGCGCGCAGGTCGCGCTGGCCGAGGCCGGAGCGTTCGGCGAGTTGCGGCTGTCGGGCTGGTGCCGCGGCATCGCCCGGGACGTCGAGCAGGCCCTGCCCCTCGGCCTGCGGCACTACAACCTGTCCATCTCCACGTCCGACTACATGATCGCCAACAAGTTCCGGGGGCGCCTGGACCGCGCCGCGATCATCCGGGAGATGACCGAGGCGGTCCGCACCGCCAAGGCCGGCGGCGCGCATACCGTCGGGGTGAACGCCGAGGACGGCTCGCGCACCGACGACGGCTTCCTCACCGAGTTCGCGCTGGCCGCCAAGGAGGCGGGCGCGGACCGCGTGCGCTACTGCGACACCATCGGCGGCGACACCCCCGACCGGATCCGGGAGCGGTTCGCCAAGCTGGCCGCCGCGACCGGGATGCCGGTCGAGACGCACTGCCACAACGACCTCGGCATGGCGGTGGCCAACTCGGTGTCGGGCGCGCTGGGCGACCTGGAGGCCGGGCAGGACGCCTGGGTCAACACCTGCGTCAACGGAATCGGCGAGCGGGCCGGCAACGCCGACCTGCTGTCGACGATCCTGGCCTTCCGGCACGGGTTCGGGCTGGACGGGCGCGCCGAGATCGGCGATCCCATCGACCTGTCGTGGGCGCGGCGGTTCGCGCTGTGGGCGAGCTACGCGCTCGGCCAGCCGCTGCCCTACAACCAGGTCGGCGTCGGGGCGAACGCGTTCGCGCACGAGTCGGGCATCCACGCCGACGGGGCGCTGAAGGACCACGGCAACTACGAGCTGTACGACGAGGAGGTGCTCGGGCCCTTCCCCGAGGACTGGCACGCGCGGCGCGGGCGGGTCGTGCTGACCGGCGAGTACGGCGGCCGCGCGGGGTTCCGGCACGTGCTGGACGGGCTGGGCGTGGAGCCCGCGGACGAGGAGTCGGCGTTCAAGCTCGTCCAGCTGTGCAATGCGATGACGGGCCGTCCGCTGACCGACGACGAGCTGCGCCTGATCGCGGCCTTCCCGCACCAGCTCGCGCTGCTGTTCCCCGGGCTGCTGGACTGACCCGGCGGAGGTGTCCGATGCGCCGTCCATGGTCCTGCCATGGCGATCACGGCGCCGGCGGGACCGGCGCAGACCTACCGGTACCGGCGGCCCTCGGGGCCGGCGACCTGCGCGCCGAGGCGGCCGGGCCCGAGGCGGTGCGGCAGCCGCCCGGTCCGCGGGTCGGTCCGCCTCCACCGCCTCCTGGCCGCGCCGTGACCCGCGTCCCGCGGGGGTGCGCGGAGGCGGGATGATGGGAGGGTGCTGGTGTTCGTCCACGGCGGTAGGCGCGGCGGCAGGGCCGCGGCGCGCGGAGAGGCGGAGGGCCGATGACGCCGACCCTGGCGTTCGGCGCGGTCGAGACCGTGCTCGGCACGCTGCTCGTCGGCGTGACCGAGGAGGGGGTGGTGAGCCTGCGGTGGCGCGACTCCCCCGCCGAGCGTGCCCGCGTGGCGGCCGCGGTCGGCCTGCCCGTGGTGGACGACCCCGCCCGCACCGCCCCGGCGCTGGAACGGCTCGCCGCGTACTTCGCCGGCGAGCCCGTGCCGTTCGACCTGCCGGTCGACTGGCGGCTGACGTCGCGGCTGCAGCGGCAGGTGCTGGCCACGCTGCACGAGTCGGTGCCGTACGGCTCGGTGGTGACCTACGGCGAACTCGGCGAGCGCAGCGGCACCGGGCTGCCGCCGCAGGCCATCGGGCAGGTGATGGGCGGCAACCCGATACCGATCGTCGTGCCGTGCCACCGCGTGGTCGCGGCCGGCGGCCTGGGCGGCTACAGCGGCGGCTCCGGCGTCGAGGTCAAGCGCTGGCTGCTCACCCTCGAGGGCGCCCTTCCGGCCACGCTGGACTGGAACCTGGACCGGGGCCCCTGACGACCTGCCGCGCGGCCGGTGGAAGCCGGTCGGCGCGGCCGCCGCGCCGACCGCGGCGGCCGCGGGCGTGCCGGTCAGCCGGGGAGGTTGGCCTCGATCGCGGCGGTGACCTCGTCGGACTCGGGCTCGACCTGGGGGGCGAACCGCGCGACGACGGTGCCGTCCGGCGCGATCAGGAACTTCTCGAAGTTCCAGCGGATGTCGCCGGTGTGGCCCCCGGCGTCGGCGAAGCCGACGAGGCGCTGGTAGAGGGGGTGCCGCCCCTCGCCGTTGACCTCGACCTTCTCGGTGAGCGGGAAGGTGACGCCGTAGGTCGCCGAGCAGAACTCGGCGATCTCCTCCGGCGTGCCCGGCTCCTGGCCCATGAACTGGTTGCAGGGCACGCCGAGCACGGTGAAGCCGCGGTCGGCGTACCGCTTCTGGAGTCGTTCCAGCCCGGCGTACTGGGGAGTCAGGCCGCACTTGGAGGCGACGTTCACGATGAGCACGGCCTTGCCCCGGTACTGCCGGAGGTCCGCGGAGCCTCCCCGCAGACCGCCGATCTCCACGTCGTAGACGGACATGGGCCGATCTTAGGAGACGCCCCCTCCGCCCCGGCCGCGACCTGCCGCGGTCGCGGCGGGACGGCGACATTCGCGAGGCGGGGCCCCGGGCGGCGCGTCGGGTCGCCGCCGCGTGGAGCCCGCCCCGTGTCCGCTAACCCTGCCCGAGGTTGATGGAGGTCACGAACGCCCCCAGCTGGGTGCCGGCGTTGCCCAGCTGCGCGAGCGCGTTGTTGACGACACCTGCCGCGTCCTGCGGCGAGCTGAGCAGGTAGAAGATGACGAAGGCGATGGCCCCGTAGCGGAGGTACTTCTTCAACATCCCGATGCCGTCCCTCTAGTAGCGCAGCGACACAATGACCCGAACCAATTGTGCCCGTCTGCGTCTGCCCGCAAAGCGGGAGTTTACTGTGACGGCCCGGGAGCCCGATGATCCCCCGCGACGGAAGAATCCCGTGTCCTTCCGGCGTTCCGCGGGCGCCTGCGCCCCGCCGCAGGTCAGGGGATGGCGCTGATGAACGTCGAGAACGACTCGGCGGCGCTGCCGAGTCCGCCCAGGCTCTGGTTGACCAGGCCGGCCGCCGCCTCCGGCCGGCTGACGATGTACCAGATGGCGAAGGCGAGCCCCGCCATCTTGAACCACTTCTTGTTCACGTCCCCCACCTTCTGTGTCACGGGCTCCACGCCCAGTGATTCCCGGCGGCGGCACCGGGCGCGCCAAGGCGGCGGAAAGACCACG
Organism: Actinomadura sp. NBRC 104425; assembly: GCF_030269545.1. GTDB lineage: Bacteria > Actinomycetota > Actinomycetes > Streptosporangiales > Streptosporangiaceae > Spirillospora > Spirillospora keratinilytica. The sequence continues at coordinate 63,915 of NZ_BSTN01000007.1, forward strand.
TCAAGCGCGCTCGGCGGGCATTCCGTGACGGGTCAGGTACTCGGTGTAGAGGGGACGCAGCGCCTCGGCCATCTCGCCCTGGCCGGCGTGGGTGAACTCCTCCAGCAGCGACAGCCCGTGGAGCAGGTCGAACGTGGCGCGGTCCTGCTCGCCGAGGGCGGCCGCGGCCGCCGGGATCGCGCGCAGCAGCTCCCACAGGAAGCCGACGTCGCGCCGCTCTTTGGCGCGTGCGACCGCCCTGTCGTGCAGTTCCCTGGCCGGCAGCCGGTCCAGGTCGGCGGCGTCGGGCGTGGCATCGGCCATAACCCGACTCTAATGCGCGGCCCGGCCCGGGAGCGTTCCCGGGCCGGGCCGTCAGCGCCGTCCGGCCGCGGTGACGAATCTCACGTCGTCCTTCAGTTGGAAATGGCGTCCGAGGGGACGGGCCGGTCCTGCTTGAGGGCGTCGAACAGCTGCGCGGCCTTGGTGCGGTGCCAGGTGATGTAGGCGCCGACTCCGGCGGCCGATCCGGAGCCGCCGATCGGCACGGTGGTGGTGACGCCGTCGCCGCCGGTGACGCCGCGCATCGCCCACATCATGCGCAGCAGGTCGTGCAGGTGGTCGCCGTCGTCCACCATGAAGTTGCTGGTGGCGTTGAGGGCCAGCGGGATGCTGCGGAACGGGTTGAGCAGCACCCCCGGGCTGGCGCTCTTCTTCATCAGCGCGCCGAAGAACTGCCGCTGGCGTTCGACGCGGTCCAGGTCGGCGCGGGCCGAGGCGCGGGTGCGCACGTAGCCGAGCGCCGTGCCGCCGTCGAGCGTCTGGCAGCCCGCCTGCAGGTTCAGGCCCGCCTTGCGGTCGCGCATCGGCTCCTTGATGCACATCTCGACGCCGCCGATCGCGTCGACCACGCCCACGAAGCCGCCGAACCCGATCTCGGCGTAGTGGTCGATGTGCACGCCGGTGGCCTGCTCGACGGTGCGCACCAGCAGCTTGGGGCCGCCGAACGCGAACGCGGCGTTGAGCTTGTTGCGGCCGTGGCCGGGGATCTCCACATAGGAGTCGCGCGGAAGGCTGACGAGGGTGGTGCCGCCGTCGCCGTAGTGCAGCAGCATCATCGAGTCGGTGCGGCGGCCCTGCGCGTCGCCGGTGGCGAACTGCCGCTTCTGCTCCCGCGTCAGCCCCTCCCGGCTGTCGGAGCCGACGATGAGCCAGTTGGTGCCGGGGGTGTCGGCGACACGTCCGGCGTAGTCCTCCAGCACGGACTCCCGGTTGAGCCGCGAGTCGAGGTAGAAGTAGCCGCCGACGACGACCACCAGCAGCAGCGCCAGCAGCACGGCCAGCACGCGCGGCCAGCGCCGCCTGCGACGGCGTCCCGCGTACGGGTCCCCGTCGTAGGGGTCCCCGCTGTAGGGATCCCGTCCGTAGGGGTCTGCGTAGGCGTCCCCGTACGGGTCGTGCTCGTGGTCGTACGGGCGCCCCGCCTGGGAGGATGCGGGCCTGCGTGCCACGCGCGTCCCCTTCCTATTAGTGTCCGGCCCCCGTCTGCCTTCGCGTCGTACCCGTAGACCTTAGACAACCCGGCGTGTCCCGCGCGTCAATCCACCGCATGATTGTGAGTCCGCCGATGTCACCTCATCCACCGACATGCGGACCGGTCGGCTCAGCCCTCCGGCCCACGGCCGCCCCGTGCGTCGCGCGGCTCAGATGTAGGGGCCGTGGCCGCCGCGGCCGGCTTCCTGCGGGCCGGGAGGCAGGTCCTCGGTGCGCAGCATGCGCACCTCGGCGTCGTCCATCTTGATGCCGGGCTTGGCGTCGGCGGCGGCGGTGATGCGCTGCGCCTGCCGCGCGATGGCGGCGTCCAGGAGGTTGCGCACCACGCGGGCGTTGCCGAACGACGCGCCGCGCGGCTCGGCCGCCAGCCGCGCCCGCACCTGCCCCAGCACCCCGTCGCCCAGGGTGAACCCCGCCTGGTCGGCCATCAGCTCGAAGATGGCCAGCAGCTCGTCGACGCTGTAGTCGGGGAAGTGCAGCCGCTTGGGGAACCGGGAGGCCAGGCCGGGGTTGGACGCCAGGAACCGCTCCATCTCGCTGCCGTACCCGGCGACGATGACGACCAGGTCAAAGCGGTGCTCCTCCATCAGCCGCAGCAGTTCGGCGACGGCCTCGTGGCCGAAGTCGCGCTGGTCGCCGCCGGTCCCGGCCAGCGTGTAGGCCTCGTCGATGAACAGCACGCCGCCCAGGGCGCGCTCGACCACGGTGCGCACGCGGTGCGCGGTCTGCCCGATGTACTCGGCGACCAGGTCGGCCCGGGTGGCCTCCACCAGATGACCGGACGACAGCAGCCCCAGCTGCGCGTACACCGCGGCGATGAGCCGGGCGATGGTGGTCTTGGCGGTGCCGGGGTTGCCGGTGAACACCATGTGCCGGGTCGGGAACGCGATCGGCACGCCGGCGTCGCGGCGGACCTGCTCGGCGCGCGCCTCGGCCACCAGCCTCGCCACCTCCTGCTTGACCGCCGCCAACCCGACCAGCCGGTCGATCTGGACCAGGGGGTCGTCCGACACGGCCTCGCGGCCGGGCATCAGGGAGTCGGGCACGTCGGCGAGCAGGATCTCGTCGAGCGACTCGTGCTCGTCGACGACGCCGTCCTCCAGCACGCGCCGGCCCTGCATGGCCACGGCCCGGTCGAGCAGGTGGCTCATCAGGCGGGCGTTGACGAGCCCGCGGTCGCGGGGCGCGGCCTGCACCAGCGCCCGCACCTTCCCCAGCACCCCGGCCGCCAGCGCGAACCCCGACTCGGCCGCCTTGCGGGCGAACACCTCCACCAGCTCGTCGTCGGTCAGATCCGGGAACCGCACCGTCTTGGGGAAGTACGCCGCCAGATCCTCATGCGAACGCAACAACCCGTTGAGCTCCGCCTCGGGCCCGGTGAGCACCACCACCAGGTCGTCCGAATGCGTCTGGACGGCGGTCAGCAGCGCCCCGACCAGCTCCCGGCCGCGCACCGGCTCCACCTGGGCGAGCGCGTGCGCACCGCGCACCAGCAGCACACCGCCCAGCGCGCGTTCCACGGCCCGCCGCATCTTCAAGGCGCTCTCGCTGGTGTACTCGCCCAGAAGGTCCGCCCGGTCCACCTCCACCAGGTGCCCCGATGACAGCGCCCCCACCTCGGCGAAGATCCGCCCGAGAATCCCGGCGACCTTGCCCTTGCCGGTGCCGGGACTGCCGGCGAACACCAGGTGCCGGGGGCGGGACGCCACGGCCATGCCCGCCTCGCGCCGCAACCGCGCCGCCTTCGCCTCCGCGACCAGCGCGGCGATCTCCCGCTTGACGGGTTCGATGCCGGCCAGGGCGGCCAGTTCGGCGTGGGGGTCGCGTTCTGCGGCCCGGCCCGGGATGAGCCGCTGCGGCAGGTCCGCCGCGACGACCTCCAGGACCCCCGGCCCGCCGGCGGCCGGGGCCTCGGCCGCGGCGGGCGACGGGTCGGCGTCCTCGGCGGCGGGCCGGGGAGGCTCGGCCTGCAGGGCGGCGGCCAGGCGGGCGCGGGCGTTGGCGGTGGCCTGGTTGGCCAGGTGCTCGACCAGGCGGGCGCCGCGCAGGTTGAGCAGGGGCGGGGTGGCGGCCAGCAGGGCGCCGGCCTGGGCGGCGACCTCGCGGGCGACCGCGGCGCCGCGGCGGGCGACGGCGCGGCGGAACAGCTCGGTGTAGTCGTCCTGCCGGAAGTCGCGGGTGCGGGTGACCTCGAAGGCGCGGACGAGGGCGGGATTGGCGTCGAACAGGCGGCGGTCGCCGCCGGGGCGGCACAGCGCGACGACGTCCAGCGTCGGCGACCGGGCCATCAGCCGCCGCAGCTCCTCCGCGGCGGCGGGCCCGCACCGCTCGTAGGAGGCCAGCCGCTCCAGGTCGTCGACGACCAGCAGCAGCCGCGCCTGCAGGCACTCGCGGACGCCGGCCTGCAGCCACAGCACCGCGTCGCTGACGCTCAGCTCGGCGAACACCTGGTCGGAGACCCAGGCGGCCTCGCGGATGGCGCCGCTCTCGGCCAGGACGCGCTCCAGCAGTTCGGCGGCGGTGCCCTTGCCGGTGCCCTCGGGGCCGGCCACCAGCAGGCGGATCGGGCGCTCCCCCGCGGCCCGCGCGGCCAGCGCCTCGCGCAGCGCGCGGGTCAGCTCGGGCTGCCCGACCAGCGCCTCCTTGAGCTCGGCGGCCTCCGGTGCGGCCGGGGAGGCGCCGGGCGGGGCCTGCCGTCCGGCCGCGGCGGCGCCGGGCGGGGCCAGGCGGCCCACCAGGTGGTTGGCGACGCGGCGGGAGGCGAACAGGCGCCGCAGGTCCACCTGGAACGCGCGCACCGGGACGCGGCAGCGCGGCATGGTTGCCGTCTCGGGCAGGCCCTGCACGGCGCCGGTGAGGCGGACCGCCATGTCCAGCCAGGCGCGGCACGCGTCGGCCTCGCCGGCGACGAGCCCGCGGGCCAGCCAGGCGCGCAGGTTCAGCTGCCAGGCCTCGACGTCGAACTCACCGCGGAGGGCGCGCAGCCGGTCCTGCAGGTTCTCGTAACGCGCCGTGCCCACCGCCACGGCCATCTCGGCGGGCACGGCGGTCAGCTCCGCCGCCAGCAGCAGGTTCGCGACGGCGGCGTCGGCGGGCTCGGTGTCGCCGAGCTGGGCGGCCAGGCGGCCGTGCGCGGCGTCCAGGCCCTGGCACACCCAGCTCAGGTAGCCGACGGGCCCGGCCAGCTCCGGCAGCACGGCCAGGGTGTCGTCGGGCAGGCCGTCCGCCCACGCGGCCTCCAGGCGGTCTTGAGGGACGGTCAGGTCCTGTTCGCGCAGCACCGGGTCGGCCGCGCGCTTGTCGAACAGCTCCACCAGCGCCCGGCGGCGCGGCTCCAGGGGCTCCAGCCCGGCGAACACCTCCAGGCCGTCGCGCGCCAGCCGGTACATGACGGCACGGCGCTCGGGGTCGTCGCCCGCGGGCTCGGGCAGCCACAGGCCGGGCGGGCGCCACCGGCCGCCCTGGGTGAACCACGCCAGCGGGTCGCGCACCGCGGGCTCGGGCGCGGCCAAGAAGTCCGACAGCAGCTCGTACTCCACGTCGCCGCGCGAGCCGCCCCGCACCGCCGAGGCGCCCAGCAGGAACGTCAGCAGCGACCACTGCTCGGCCCCGGCCGCCGAGGTGCGCGGCCCGTAGAAGTCGCTGAGCGGCCGCGCGAGCAGCACCGCGCGTTCGTCGGCGTTGAAGGCGACGGCGCGTTCCCGCATCTCCTCGTACAGGCCGTCCGGCACCCGCCAGGGACCGTGCGCGTACACGTCCAGGACGGGTTCGTCGGTCAGCAGCAGTTCGAGATGGTCGGGCAACCGGGGCGCGCTCACCTGGGACGCTCCTCCTTAGATCCCACCGCGGCCACGGGGGACGTCTCGCGTGAGAACGTCCCCCGTGAGAACACTTATCGGTCACGTCTGGCAAGCACCTTACGCCCGCAGGAAAGGCGGAGCGGCCCCCGTTTGCGCCCTTGACGATGGCACATAGTGCGGCGAGTGGTCCCCCTGCCGCGGGCTCCGCCGTTACGGACAGTGTCGAGACGCCCTATGGGGATGTCGCCTTATTGGCAGGCGTCGTCCGCTCCGGGATAGTTGCCGGATGAACCGATTTCGCCGCCGGGTCCGGCGGAGGCGTGTCCACCGCGACCACCGTGTCCATCGAGATGGGGACCCCCGTGCAGCCGCTGGAAGTGACCTCCCGCCCGTACGGCGGGTGCACCGTGGTCCGGCTGCGCGGCGAGCTGGACATCGCCACCGCCGACGAGCTGCGCCTGCGGCTGCGCCGGGCGCGCCGCGAGCACGGCGACCGGGTCGTGCTCGACCTGGCCGGGCTGGAGTTCACGGACTCGCACGGCCTCTCGGTGATCATCGGCTGCTACCGGTCTGCCGCCGAGGCCGGCGGCTGCCTCGTGCTGGTCGCCCCCCGGCCCATCGTGTGGCGAGCCCTGGAGATCACCGGGCTGCACCGCCGGCTGACCATCGTGGACACCGTCGAGGAGGCGGTCGCCGCCGCCGTCAAAACCCCGCAGCCGGCCGGCGAGGCGGGCGCGGCCTCCGAAGACGAGGCCCCCGAAGAAGGGGCCGGCGAGACCGGTGCCACGGGGAGCGGGGCCCCGGAAGGCGGGAGCGCAGGACCCGCCGCCGAGCGGCCCGCCGCCGCGACGGGCACCTGACCGGCGTCCCGCCGCACGCGGCGGACGGGGCTCACAGCGGCAGCGGAGTCGGCCGCTTGGGCGTGCGGCCGTCGCCGCTGGAACGGCCGGTGGCGCGGCGCCCGATCCATGGCAGCAGATGGGTGCGGGCCCAGCGCAGGTCCTCGCGGTACATGGTGAGGCGGCCCACGGGCGGGACGTCGTCGGGCCACGGCTCGCGCCAGTCCTCGTCCACCGGGACGCCGATCACTTCGGCGACGCGCAGCGCCATGCGCCGGTGCCCCTCCGGGGACAGGTGCAGGCGGTCCTCGTGCCAGGCCCGGGCGTCGCGGAAGACCGGCATGAGCGACCACAGGTCCACCACGGCGCAGCCGCGCCGGTCGGCGATGGCGCGCAGGTGCATGTTGTAGGTGGCGGCCTTGCCGCGCAGCCGCCGGGAGCCGACGCGGTGGTCGCGCGGGTCGAACCCGGTGAAGACGACGACGTCGGCGCCGCAGCCGCGCAGCCGCCGCACGGCGTCGTCGAACTCCACGGCCAGCGCGTCGGGGTCGGTGCCGGGGCGGATGATGTCGTTGCCGCCCGCGCAGAACGTCACCAGGTCCGGCCGCATCTCCACGGCCGCCGGCACCTGGTCGGCGACGATCTGCCGCAGCAGCTTGCCGCGCACGGCCAGGTTGGCGTACCGCAGCCCCGGATTGTGCGCGGCCAGGCGCTCGGCTAGCCGGTCCGCCCAGCCGCGGAAGCGGTCGGGGTCGTCCGGGTACGGGTCCTGCAGCCCCTCGGTGAAGCTGTCGCCGACCGCGACGTACGTCCCGACCCGCCGGGCGGACACCACGTCCTTCGACTGGTCCATAGCAACCCCCTGATACGGCGCAATCCAACCGATCACGACGACATATCATGCAGGGTGCATATAACCCTACGCGACCGTAGGCACGCGGGCCCGGAGCCGCCGCGCGGCTCCGGGCCCGCGTGCGCAGGACGCGCCGGTCAGGTCCAGCTGGGCGAGGTGCCCACCGCACCGCCGCTCGGCGGCACCGGCGGCGTGGACGGCGCCGACGGCGGCATCGGCCCGACCGATGCCGAGTGCACCGCCATCGCGTGCTGCACCAGCGTGATCAGCACCTGCTTGGTGGACTGCCGGCTGCGCGCGTCGCACTTGATGATCGGCACGTGCTTGCTGATCGACAGCGCCTCCCGGATGTCCTCCACCGCGTACGGGAACTCCCCGTGGAAGCCGTTGACGCCGACCACGAACGGCAGTCCCAGCTCCTCGAAGTAGTCCACGGCCGCGAAGCAGTCCTCCAGGCGGCGGGTGTCCACCAGCACCACCGCGCCGATCGCACCGCGCACCAGGTCGTCCCACATGAACCAGAACCTGTGCTGGCCGGGCGTGCCGAACAGGTACAGGATCAGCTCGCTGTCCAGGGAGACGCGGCCGAAGTCCATGGCGACCGTGGTGGTGGTCTTGTCGGGCACCGCCGACAGGTCGTCCACCTCGGCGCTGGCCGCGGTCATCACCGCCTCGGTGGTGAGCGGCATGATCTCCGAGACGGACCCGACGAAGGTGGTCTTGCCGACGCCGAAGCCGCCGCCGACGACGATCTTGACGGACGTCAGCTCGCCGTCCGCGCCGGGCGGCGCGGGTTCAGAGCTTGCGAAGGCCACTGAGCACCCTTTCGAGTAGGCGGAGGTCCGGCTGGGCATTGGCGGGGCGCGACTGGTGCAGCCGCAGCAGTCCCTCCAGAGCCATGTCGGCGACGAGCACGCGGGCGACGCCGAGCGGGATGCGCAGCAGCGCCGACACCTCGGCGACCGAGCGCGCCGACCGGCACAAATCCATGATCGCCCGGTATTCGGGCGTCAGGCTGGAGATGTCGCGGGGCGGGTAGGGCGCCGCCGTGACCAGGGCCTCGATGGCCAGGTCGTACCGCGGCTTGGTACGGCCCCCGGTCACGGCGTAGGGGCGCACCAGTGAACTGGCCTCACCCTCCGCCCGGGCCTCCGGCGCTGGGCGTCCCTGGGCCGGATCGCCCGGCCACTGGGGCGGGCCTCCCGGGCCGGGCCCGTAGGGCCTGCCTCGATCCATCTCGCCGACCTCCGTCCGAGTCAGTCGCTGCCACTACGGGGGGACGCCGCCCCCGCACCCCCGGGGTCATTACTGGTCAATAGCGGGCCGGACCCGCACCCATCTCCGACACCGACGGCCCGCCGTACGGCGGCTGCTGCTGCCCGTCGCCCGCGGAGCGCAGCGCCGGCGTCAGGACCCGACCCACGCGCTCCACCAGCAACGTCATCTCGTATGCCACCAGGCCCAGGTCGCAGTCGGGCGCCGCCAGCACGGCGAACACCGAGCCGTTGGCGATGGCCATCACGAACAGCAGCCCGCGGTCCATCTCCACGACGGTCTGGTTCACCCCGCCGGCATCGAAGATCTTCGCCGCGCCCTGAGTGAGGCTCATCAAGCCCGACGCGATGGCCGACAGCTGGTCGGCCCGCTCCGGTGGGAAACCCGACGAGTACGCCATCGGCAGCCCGTCGGAGGAGACCACGACGGCGTGGGCGACCTTCGGGACGCGATCCGCGAAGTTCGTCACCAACCAGTTGAGATCCTGCCCGCTCACGGGGTGCCTCCTGTCTCTCCGCCATCCTGTGACGGACCCTCACCATGCGTGCCGGCGGATCCGGCCGCGCCGCGAGCCTCATCGCGTCCGCGGCGCACGCCGCGCTGCAGGCTCGCGAAACGATTCCGTACGACGTCAGCGGACTGGCTCTGCGCCTGCTCGCGTCGCGCCGCGGCGTTCTGCGGCGTGACCGCGCCGGGAACCCGGTTGCGACCGGGCACCCGCTTGGGCAGCCCCGCCGCGGTGCGGCTGCCCGCGACCGGCTTGCGGGTCGCGGCCTCCGCCACCCGGAAGCCCTCGTCGGCCGGGGACGACCAGCCCTTGGCCGGGTCCCCCGACGCGCCCTCGGTCCGGCGCTGGAACCACTCCGATTGCATCGCATCGAAGATAGGGGAGCGCTCGGAGGGACGCACACCGCCCTGTGGGGCGGACGAGCCGCGCGCAGGCGGCCGGGCCGCCGGGGGCGTCTGCACCGAAGGCGGGGCGGCCTGCCCGAACGGCTCGTCCGGGTAGGGGCCGTCCTGGGCGGAGAATTCGTCCGCGGCCGCCGGTTCGGGCGCCGGCGCGTCGTCCCACTGGCCGCCGCCGGGCTGACGCCGGGCCGGCCTGCCCGGCCTGCCGGGCCGGACGGGCTGCATCGGGCCGGTCTCCCACGACACCTGCCGGGGCCGGTCCTGCTCCGGCACGGCCGGCTGCGCCTCCGGCACGACCGGTTCCGAGTTGTGCAGATGCGCGCCGGGCTTGCGGACGGGCAGATCGCCGCCGTAGCCGGGGCGGTCGTCGCCGGCGCGGCCCGGGCGCTCCTCGGCGCCGTAGCCGGGCCGGTCCTCGCCGGCGCCGTACGGGTCGCGGGCGCCGCCGTACGGGTCGCGGGCGCCGCCGTACGGGTCGCGGCCGCCGGACGCGTGGGAAGCGCGGGCGTCGACGCCGTAGGTGTCCTTCGGCTCGTACTCGCCGCCCATCGGCAGCGGGCCGGTGTTGCCGAACGCCTGCTGCGGCTCGGCCGGGCCGGACCGCTGCGGCTGCGGGCCGGAGCCGTCGTTGACGGGGAGCGGTCCGGTGGTGTCGGGCGCGCCGTGCGGGCCGGCTCCGGCCATGGGATGCGGACCGGTGCCGCCGACCGTCGGCAGCGGGCCCGTCCCGCGCAGCATCGGCTGCCCGCCGGTGCCGCCGTACGGGTCGTCGGCCTCGCCGCGCTGGAACATCCCGCCGCCGGAGCCGCCGGGCCCGGCCATCGCGGACTGCGCCGACACCCCGGCCAGCTGCGGTGACCGCCCCGCCGGGTCGGCGTCGCGGGAGCCGAAGCCGCGGGTGCCGACACCGCCGCCCTCGCCGGCGCTGATCACCGCGTCCGGCAGCATCACGAACGCGGTGATCCCGCCGCCCTGCGCGGCGCGCAGCTCGACCCGGATGCCGTGCCGCACCGCCAGGCGGCCGACCACGAACAGGCCCATGCGGCGGGCCGCGGAGAAGTCGATGACCGGCGGGTTGGCCAGCCGCCAGTTGGCCTGCTCCAGCTCCTCGGCCGACATGCCCACGCCGTTGTCGTTGATCTGCAGCATGGCGCCGCCGCCGCTGAGCAGCTGCCCCGACACCGTCACCTTGGTGTGCTCGGCGGAGAAGGTGGTGGCGTTCTCCACCAGCTCGGCCAGCAGGTGCACCAGGTCGTTGACGACCGGACCGGAGACGGTCATGTCGCCCTGCACGCGCACCGCGACCCGCTCGTACTGCTCGACCTCCGACAGCGAGGCGCGCACCACGTCGATCAGCGGCACCGGGCGGTTCCACCGGCGCACCTGCTCCTGGCCGCCGAGGACCAGCAGGTTCTCGCAGTTGCGGCGCATGCGGGTGGCCAGGTGGTCCAGGCGGAACAGGTTGGCCAGCTGCTCCTCGTCGCGCTCGCTCTGCTCCAGCTCCTCGATCAGCCGCAGCTGGCGTTCGATCAGGGTCTGGCTGCGCCGCGACAGGTTGACGAACATCGCGTTGATGTTGCCGCGCAGCACCGCCTCGTCGGCGGCCAGCCGGACCGCCTCGCGGTGGACCTCGTCGAACGCCCGCGCCACCTGGCCGATCTCGTCCTTGGAGTCGACGTCGATGGGCTCGACCTCGATGCCCTCGGCGGCGGCCTGCGGGTCGCGCAGCCGGTCCACCAGGCCGGGCAGCCGGGTGCCGGCGACCTCCAGCGCGCCCTCCTGCAGGCGGCGCAGCGGCCGCACCATCGACCGGGCCACCACGATGACCGCGACCAGGACGACGGCCAGCAGCAGGGCCAGAAGCACCGCGTCGCGGACGGTGGCGAACTCGGCGTCGGAGCGCAGCTTGTCGACGCGCTTGCCGAGGTCGGCGCGCAGGCGGGTCTCCACCTGCTGCATCCGGTCGATGCGGGCGGTGGAGTCGTTCACCCAGTCCTTCGCCTGGCGGGGACCCAGCGGCTGGATGCTCAGCGACGTGCTGCGGGCCGCCAGGGTCAGCGCCTGGGCCCGCGTGTACTCCGCCTGGTCCAGCTCGGGACCGGTGACGGTGTCATCGAACAGCCGCTCCTCGGCCAGGTTGGCCGAGGCCCGGAAGTCCGCCATGCTGCGGGTCAGGTCCGCCCGGGCGTCCTGCACTCCCTGCAGGGTGGCGGTGTCGAACCGGCGGTCCCACAAGGCCGCGGCGATGAGGGCGCGCTCGCGGGAAGCGGCGTCCTTGGCGCGCGACAGCGACACCAGTGTCAGCAGGCTGCGGGCGGTGTCGGAGTCGGACGAGTCGTAGGCGGCGACGACCAGGTGGGCCAGGATGTCGTCGTTGAACTCGCTGTACTTGTCGACGACCGGGCCGGGACCCAGCCGGCCGGCCAGCGACCGCAGCGCGCTCAGCGACCGCACCCGGTTGTCGATATTGGCCAGGCCGAGACGCAGCTGCGTCCCGGTGATGTCCGCGTCGGCGACGGCCTGACGGTATTGACGCGCTGCGGCGTCCACCGCCGACTGGCGCTGCCGCAGGGTGTCATCGTCCACGGCGCGCGCACCGCCCGCGGCGCGCTCGGCCATGGCGTCGCGCTCGTTCTCGAGCGCCTGGGACAGCACACTGAGACGACTACCGACAGTAGCCAGATCACTGCTGCGCCGATACTCCCCCGCGTTCTCCACGGAAGAGTGGACACGGCCACCGGCCAGCACCGCCGCAACGACCGTCGGGATCGCGATGACGGCGATCAGACGCGTGGTCACGCGCCAGTTGCGCAGCCGCAGCCACCCGCCGGAACCCTTCTTGCGCTGGGGTTCCTTGCCGGTAGTGGGCGCTGCCCGGGGGGACTGCGGGGCGACCTCGGCCCCTTCCGCTGTGCGCACTGCCCTCCGCTACCTCTCAATGGACGACCGCTCGCGGCCCACATGCCCCGAACGCGATTCGGATTGATTTCGCGCCCCAAGAGCCTCTGCGGGCGAGCGCGGAACATTGCAACACAGAGCCACCACCACAGCCAACCCGAATGATCACACAGGTCATGACTTGTGATGAATGAGCCGAAGATGTCACAGATTGTTTACAGCTGTTCACATTTGTACATGTAAAGCGGCATCTTACGACCATGTCCCGCGCCCGTACGCTACGCTCCCCGACCGTTGAAAGATCACATTGATCAACCCTCCCCCGCATCACGGAGCGTTGCCAAATGCATGCACTCCATCGCCGCACCCTGCTAGCCGGCGCCCTCGCCCTGACCGTGGCCGCCTCGGCGGCCGCCTGCGGTGACTCCGATGAGAAGGAGTCGGCCAACGGCCTGGAGCAGTCCGAGATCACCGTCGGCACCATGCTGGTCGGTGACACCGCCCCGCTGCAGCTGGCCATCAGCCGCGGCCTGTTCAAGGCCGAGGGCCTGACGGTCAAGACCCAGGTGATCAACGGTGGCGCGGAGGCCATCCCGCGCCTCAAGAGCGGCCAGCTCGACATCTCGTTCGGTAACTACGTCTCGTTCTTCAACGCCGCCGCCACCGGGGCGCTGAAGCCGAAGATCGTCGCCGAGGCGTCGCAGACCGCCCCCAAGACGCACACGCTGCTGGTCGCCAAGGACTCCCCGATCCGCAGCATCGCCGATCTGAAGGGCAAGAAGATCGGCGTCAACACCAAGCGCAACGTGGGCACGCTGCTGGTGCGCTCGGCCGCCAAGCCCGCGGGCGTCGAACTCGACGAGGACAAGAATTTCGTCGAGGTGCCGCCGCCCAACATGGAGGCCGCGCTCAAGTCCGGCAGTGTCGACGCCGTCCAGGCGATCGAGCCGTTCGGCACCCAGATCCAGCAGAAGCTGGGCGCCCGGCTGCTGGCCGACCTGTCCACCGGGGCCACCGCGGACTTCCCGCTCGCCGGCTACGCCACCACCGAGGAGTTCGCCAACAAGAACCCCAAGACGGTCGCCGCCTTCCAGCGCGCGATCGTCAAGGCGCAGGGCATGGCCGCCGACCGCAAGGTGGTGCAGGACATCCTGCCCAAGTACGCGCGCGGCATCGACGCCAACGTCGCCGCCACGATGGTGTACACCGCCTACCCGACGTCGCTGAACGCGACCCGGCTGCAGCGCGTGGCCGACGTCATGCAGCAGTTCGGGATCGCCAGCCAGCGCATCGACGTCAAGCCGCTGCTGATCTCGGGGGCGACGTCCGGATGATCGCTCCCCGGCGCTTGCTCCTGGGCGCCGCCGGCGTGGTCGGGGCGATCCTCGTCGTCGAGGCGGTCAACCGGCTCGGCCTGGTCGACGGGGACGCCCTGCCCGCCGCTTCGACGATCCTGTCGGAGGCGGGACGGCTGGCCGTCGACGGCGACTTCCTGGTCGACGTCGGCGACACGGTGCGCGCCTGGGCCGGCGGGCTGGCGCTGGCGGTGGCCGTCGCCGTCCCCCTCGGCGTCCTGCTCGGCGCGGTGCCCCTGCTGGGCACCGCCTCCCGCTTCCTGGTGGAGATGTGCCGCCCCATCCCGTCGGTGGCGCTGATCCCGTTGGTGCTCATCATGTTCTCCTCGGTCACCCAGCAGAAGATGGCGCTGATCTTCTACGCCTCGCTGTGGCCGATATTGATCAATACGCTGTACGCGCTGCGCGACGTGGACCCGGTCGCCAAGGAGAGCCTGCGCGCGTTCGGTTTCGGCGAGGGATCGGTGCTGTGGCGGGTGTCGCTGCCCAGCGCCGGCCCGTTCATCGCCACCGGCGTGCGCATCGCCGCGTCCGTCGGGCTCGTCGTCGTCATCAGCGCCGAGCTGCTGGCGGGCGGCGGCGAGGGCATCGGCGTCTTCCTGATGGAGAGCCAGTCCGGCGGCGGCGACACCGATGTCATGCTCGCCGGCGCGTGCTGGGCGGGTGTCCTGGGGCTGGCCGCCAACGCGGCCCTGGTCGGCCTGGAGCGGTTCGCCTTCCGCTGGAACACCGCCCGTGTGGAGGGGGTGTCATGACGCGGTTGCTGCGCGCGGCCGCCGAGCGGCTGTGGCTGGTCGTGCTCGCGGTGGTCGCCTGGGAGATCGGCACCCGGGCGGTGCAGGAGGAGTACTTCCCGCCGCCGTCGAAGATCGTCTCGGCGCTGCACGAGATGTGGTTCTCCGGCCCGGCGTCCCGGCTGTTCCTCACCGACAAGGCGGTGGACGACTTCTCCACCAGCCTGGGCCACCTGTTCGCCGGCTGGCTGCTGTCCTGCGTCGTCGGCGTCGCGCTGGGCGTGGCGATCGGCCGCTCCCGCACGCTGAACGACCTGCTGGACCCGCTGCTGCAGTTCCTGCGGGCGGTGCCGCCGCCCACCCTGCTGCCGTTCTTCATCATGGTGTTCCAGCTGGGCGCCACCATGCAGATCATCACGATCGCGTTCAGCGTGGTGTGGCCGGTGCTGCTCAACAGCGCCGACGGCGTGCGCACCGTGGACTCCCTGCAGTTGGAGACCGCGCGGGTGTTCGGGCTGTCGCGGTACCAGCGCCTGGCGACGGTGATCCTGCCGGCCGCCGCCCCGAAGATCTTCGCGGGGCTGCGGGTCAGCCTGGGCTTCGCGCTGATCCTGATGGTGCTGTCGGAGCTGGTGGGCAGCACCGCGGGCATCGGCGCGCAGCTGATCGGCGCGCAACGCGACTTCGACCTGCCCGCAATGTGGGCGGGGATCGTCATCCTCGGCGTGCTGGGACTGCTGTTCAACGGGGTGTTCGTGCTGCTGGAACGGCGGCTGCTCGCCTGGCACAGCGGTGCCCGCAGGCTGGCCAACTGAAACGACCAGGGGGGCGCGGGGGCCGCCCCCCGCGAGCACAAGCCTCGCTACCACCAACAGAAGGGTTGTCGTCGTGCTGGAGATTGCCGCCCTCAGCCATACCTATCCCGACGGGCACATCGCCATCCGCGGCATGGACCTCACCGTGCCCGACGGGCAACTGGTGAGCATCGTCGGCCCGTCCGGTTGCGGCAAGTCCACGCTGCTGCGCTGCATCGCCGGGCTGATCCGCCCCACCGGCGGGAAGGTCGTCCTCGACAACGAGCCGGTCGAGGGCGTCCCCGACGGGCTGGCCGTGGTGTTCCAGGACTACAGCCGCTCGCTGTTCCCCTGGCTGACGGTGCGCGACAATGTGGCGCTGCCGCTGCGCCGCCGCGGCAAGTCCAAGGCCGAGCGGCGGGACGCGGCGATGCGGGCGCTGGAGTCGGTGGGGCTCGCCGACGCCGCCCGCAAGTACCCCTGGCAGCTGTCGGGCGGCATGCAGCAGCGGGTGTCGATCGCCCGCGCGCTGGCCTACCAGCCGTCGCTGCTGCTGATGGACGAGCCGTTCGGCTCGGTGGACGCCCAGACCCGGGAGGACCTGGAGGACCTGGTGCTGCGCGTGCACCGGGCGAAGCGGATGACGATCCTGCTGGTCACCCACGACATCGACGAGAGCGTCTACGTCGGTGACCGGGTGGTCGTGCTGGCGCCGTCCCCCACCGGGGTGGTCGCCGACGTGCCGGTGCCGCTGCCGGCCGAGCGCGACCAGATCGAGACGCGGGGGCTGCCGGAGTTCATCAGCACGCGGGCCGCGGTGGGCCGGCTGGTGCGCGGCGACCGCGGCGCGCTCGGCGAGACCGATGTCACTGCGGTCGATTCCGCGAAGGCCGCGCCGGGCGGCGTCGGCGCGACAAGGATGGACACCACAAGACGGGCATAGCCGACATCTCGGCGGGGCGCCGGGACGGCTGAAGCGGCTGCGGGGGACCGGCCTTCCGCCGGCCGAGGTCGGACGTCCATCAACGCGAGGACGGAAAGGCGATTCATGGACGCACTTGTCGTCGGAGCGGGCATCGGTGGCCTCACCGCGGCGCTCAGCCTGCACGAGGCCGGAATCCGCACGCAGGTCATCGAGGCGGCGACGGAGCTGCGCCCGGTGAGCGTCGGCATCAACCTGCTGCCGCACGCCGTGCGCGAGCTGACCGAGCTGGGGCTGGGCGAGCAGCTGGACGCCACCGGCTGCAAGCCCGCCTCGATGGCGCATTTCGACCGGCACGGCGGCCGCATCTGGGCCGAGCCGCGCGGCACCGCCCAGGGGTACCGCTGGCCGCAGTACTCCATCCACCGCGGCGAGCTGCAGATGATCCTGCTGGAGGCCGTCCGGGCCCGGCTCGGCGCGGACGCCGTGCGCACCGGGACGGTGTTCGAGTCGTTCGAGCAGGACGACACGGGCGTGCGGGCCCGGCTGCGCGACCGCGCCACCGGCGCGGTCGAGACCGTCCGCTACGACGTGCTGATCGGGGCGGACGGGAACCGCTCGACGGTGCGGGCGCAGCTGCACCCGGACGAGCCCGGGATGCTGTGGAACGGCGTGCGGGTGTGGCGCGGCATGGCCGAGACCGAGCCGGTCCTGGACGACCGCACCATCGTGGTGGCGGGCAGCAACTCCCGCGCCAAGCTGGTGGTCTACCCGATCTCCCGGCCGCTGCAGAAGCAGGGGCGGGCGCTGCTCAACTGGGTCGCCGAGGTCAAGATCTCCCACGACGGGATCACCGAGGCGCCCGACGTGGAGACGCGGGAGGGGCGGCTGGAGGAGTTCCTGCACGTCTACGCCGACTGGAAGTTCGACTGGCTGGACGTGCCGGCGCTGCTGTCGTCGACGGACCGGATCGTGTCGCACCTGATGATCGACCGGGAACCGCTGCCGTTCTGGAGCCGCGACCGGGTCACCCTGCTCGGCGACGCCGCCCACCCGATGTACCCGATCGGGTCCAACGGCGGCTCGCAGGCGATCCTGGACGCCCGGGTGCTGGCCTACGAGCTGGCGCAGCGTTCCGACGACCCGGTCGGCGGGCTGGCCGCCTACGACAAGGTGCGCCGCGAGCCGGTGAACGCGATCGTGCTGGCCTGCCGCGACATGCCCGCCGACCGCGTGCTGCACACGGTGAGCGAGCGCGCCCCGGACGGCTTCGAGCGCATCGAGGACGTGCTGAGCGCCGAGGAGATCGCCGCCATCAGCAACGCCTACCGGCAGACGTCGTTCTCCGACGCGGAGGAGCTGAACAACCGCGAGTCGTTCAACGTGCGCCGCTGACGTCCTCGCGCGTCCCCGTCCGGTCTCACTTGGCGTCGGCGTAGCAGTCGACGACCGCGATCTGCATGGGGAAGACGACGGGGGTGCGGCCGAACAGCAGGCGCCCGGCCTCCTCGGCGGACGCCTGCACGGCCGCCCCCACCTCCCCGGCCAGCTCCCGGGGCGAGTGCACGATCACCTCGTCGTGCTGGAAGAACACCAGGCGGGGCGGGCCCAGCGCGGCCAGCCGGCGGCGCAGCGCGGCCAGCAGCACCAGCGCCCAATCGGCGGCGGTGGCCTGGACCACGAAGTTGCGGGTGAAGCGGCCCCGGCTGCGCACCGCCGCGGCCGCGCGCCCGGTGCCCTCGGCGGTCAGGGCGCGCCACTCGGCCGACGGCGGCGGACAGGTGCGGCCCAGCCGCGACCGGACGAGGTGACCGCGCTCCCCCGCGCGGGCGGCCGCCTCCACGAACCCGAACGCCTCGGGGAACCGGCCCTTCAGCACCGCGAGCAGCTGCCCGGCCTCGCCGGTGCCGCCCCCGTACATCGCCGACAGCAGAGCGAGCTTGGCCTTGTCGCGGGCGCCGCCGAAGGCGTCGGCGAGGGCGCTGTACAGGTCGCCCTGGGCGGCGGCGCGGGCGAACGCGCGGTCGCCCGCCAGCGCCGCCAGCACCCGCGGCTCCAGCTGGGCGGCGTCGGCGACCACCAGCACCCAGCCGGGGTCGGCGACCACCGCGCGGCGCAGCACCCGCGGGATCTGCAGGGCGCCGCCGCCGTTGGTGGCCCAGCGGCCCGACACCACGCCGCCAACCACGTACTCGGGCCGGAACCGCCCGCCCGACACCCAGGTGTCCAGCCACGTCCAGCCGTGCGCGGTGTGCAGCCGGGCCAGCTCCTTGTACTCCAGCAGCAGCGGCACCGCCGGATGGTCGACGCGTTTGAGCACGTGCGCGCGGGTGGACGGGACGGGCAGCCCGGCCGCGGCGAACGCCTTGACCACCTGCGCCGGGGAGTCGGGGTTGACGTGCCGTCCGAACGCCTCGCCGATGCGGTCGGCCAGCTCCTGCAGGCGGCGGGGGCGCATCCCGCCGGACGGGCGGGGCCCGAGCAGCTCGGTGAGCAGGGCGTCGTGCCGCTCGGCCGACCAGGGCAGCCCGTCGTGGCCCATCTCGGCGGCGGCCAGCGCACCGGCCGACTCGGCCGCCGCCAGCAGCGCGCCCCCCTCCAGCCCGGCGATGCGGCGGCGCTGCGCGGCGTGCACCGCCACGATCTGGTCGATGTCGTCGCGCCGGGCGGCCGCGCCGGGGGCGCCGCCGGCGTCGTCGAACAGCGGCGGCTGGGGTGCGGTGTCGGGCGGCGCGGGGTCGGCGGGGACGGGCGCGCCGTTCAGCCTGGCCCAGGCCGCCTGCACCGAGCGCGGCTCGCCGTGGCGGCCGTCGTGGCCGAGCAGCAGCGTCTCGACCAGTTCGAGGTCGTGGCAGCGCGCCACCCGCACGCCCGCGCGCAGCAGCCGCGGATACACCCGGGCGGTGGACGGCCACACCCAGCGGGGGGCGAGGGCGCGCTCGCGGTCGGCGACCGCGGCGGCGAGGTCGGCGACATGCTCGGCAGGCCCGGCGGGCGCGCCGTCGTCGCGGACCGGCCGCAGCGTGCCCCCGCCGTCCTCTCCGCAGGCCACCGCGATCCTCACACCGCCCCAGTGTCGCGGACGGCACCGACAGAAACGGCGCGAGGCCGGCTCGGGGCCGACGCAAGGGCCGGCGCAGCCGTCAGGCCGGCGAAGAAAAGGCGGCGGGCCGCAGGGGGATCGTCACGTCGTCCTCCACGGGCGGGCGGTCCTCCTGGTCGCCGCAGCCCGTCGCCGCGTAGCAGCGGATCCGCAGCCGCTCCTCGGTGACGTCGATGCGCAGGAAGCTCTTGAAGAAGGGCGGGGTGTCCCAGTCCGCCATCTCCGAACGGAACCGCTGCGGCACACGGCGCACCGGGAGCCGCGCATAGCCGGGCCTTCTCCGCTGCCCCTTCGGCACGCCCAGCAGCGCGGCGACGAAGCGCGCGCGCCGCGACGGGGCGGCCCCGGGGGCCGTGCCCACGCTGTTGTAGGCGCGGGCCGGTTCGATGCCCAGGCGGTGGCGGACGGCCTCGGTGGCCTCTTGCGGGGTGAGCTCGAACAGCTTCGGCATCCGCAGCCACCTGCCGTACAGCCTGCTGTAGCGCGACAGCGAGTCGCCCCGCAGCGGGTAGCAGCGGAAGTCGTCCTCGTCCACCAGGCGGGTGCGGGGGATGGTGTGGGTGGCGTGCATGAACGCGCCGCCGCCGCCCGCCACCACGTACTGGATCACGCGGTCGCCCACGCGCACCGGGTAGCGCTGGTAGTTGTGGATGTCGCCGCCGATCGCGGCGACGTAGTTGTTGGCCGGGTCGCGGACGATGGCGTCGATCGTCCCGCCGCCTTCGATCCGGCCGGGGGCGCGGCGGTCGTCCACGTACAGGGGCTTGCCGGTGATGAGCAGCTTGGGCTTGGGGCCCGCGGAGATCTCCCGCAGCCACGCCCCCTGGTCGCGGTCGAGGCCGCCGGTGATGCCGGTGTCGATGGCCACGATCCGCAGCGCGGGGGTGTCGATGGCCCAGTACGGGCCGGGCTGCCGCGCGCGCTGCCTGGGGGCGCCCCGGTAGCGGTCCCGGGCCTCGGCCAGCGCCTTGTCGTCCACTTCGGCCGGCCGGCGCCACAGCAGGCGCGGCACCACCGCCAGGGGGCCGGTCCAGGGGTCGGGCGTGCAGTCGATCGCCAGGTCGCAGAACACCCGGAGGAACCCCTGCAGGCCGTCGTACCAGTCGTGGTTGCCGGGGACGGCGTAGATGGGCCCCGGGTAGCCCTGGTAGGGCCGGAAGAATTTGTCGGGGTAGTCGGCCGCTTCCCCCGCCGGATAGATGACGTCGCTGGCGATGACCATGAAGTCGGTGTCCTCCCCCACGCGCAGCGCGGGCGGCACCACGGCGTACTGGGAGCGGTCGCCCTCGCCGGTGTCCCCCAGGAGCAGGAAGGAGAACTCCGCGGCCGAGCGGTGCATGGTGAACGCCGCCTTCGTGCCGCGGGCGGTCAGCGCGGCGACGCAGCGCCGCCGGATGCCGTTGGACGGGTCGCCGAAGAGCTTGGCGATGACGTCGTTGCGCGAGCGCCACAGGACCGTGGGGCGACGCCAGGAGAACGGCTCGACCCGCTCGGGCAGCAGCTCGTAGAAGCTGCCCGGTTTCCCGCACCGCCACCCCGCGCCGGCCTCGGACGTACGGGAGTTCTCAGGGGTCTGCTCCGCGGCCGCGTCCTCGGCGCGCACACTGCACCTCCGGAGGGATGAGGGGACAGCGCAACCCTTCCCGGAGATGATCTGCCCCGTCAAGCGATTCGGCGGGGCTCACCCGGGGGTCCCTCCTCCCTGACCGAACGGTGACCGTCTTTCTCAACGGTGCAGGCGCGCGCGGGGCGCCGGTGGGCACGATCACGCGGCCCGGCGGCGGTGACACGGAGATCAGCGTGAAGTCGGCGGTGCCGCACGGGCTGCGGTGGTCGTCACGCGACTCGGGGTGCGCCGAAAGGCGCGAAGAACGTGGTCGGCGCCGACGCCACCCCCGTGGACGTCGGCGCCTCCACGCCCAGAGCGGCCGCGCCGGTCATGAGTCCCCCCAGAACGGCGAGCTGTCGCCATCTCATGACCGGTCCCGCAGTCGCCCTTAGGTCCCTTATATCGGGACGTACTGAACGCTATACGGACGTCCGTAATGAGGGCTTAAACCGACCAGAACTTGCGGCCCAAATCTGGTGCGCGGTGCCGGCCTCGCCGTCCCGCAGGCTCAAGGGGCCAGGACGCGCAGCGCCCCGGGCAGGACGGTGGCGGTCACCGGGAGCACCCCGGGCAGTTCGCCGTCCGCCCCGTACGGGAGCGTCCGGCCCGGCGTGGTCAGCTCGATGCGGACCTGGCGGCCGCGCAGGACCTCCACCTGGGGGCGGCGCACGTGAAGGCCGGTCTCCAGCTCCCGCATCACGGCGAAGAACAGGGGTTTCGGTGCGCGCTTGATGACGACCACGTCGAGCAGGCCGTCGTCCACGCGGGCGTCGGGGGCGATGTGGCGGCCGAAGCCGTACCAGCCGGAGTTGGCGGCGACCACGGTGTAGCCGGTGCGAAGGTGCTCCCGGCCGTCCACGGTGATCCGGTAGTCGGCCGGGCGCCAGGCGAGGACGGCCCGCAGCGCGCCGACGTAGTACGCGGCCGACCCGCGCAGCACCCGGGTTCTGTTGGCGTTGCGGTTGGCGACGGCGTCCACCCCCGCGTAGACGCTGCCCAGGACGGGGGTGCCGTTGGCGTCGATGGCGTCCACGGCGCGCGGCTCCCCCTCCAGCAGCAGGCGGGCCAGGGCGTCGGGACGGGACGGGATGCCGAGCTGGCGGGCGAAGTCGTTGCCGCGCCCGGCGGGGACGATCCCCAGCACCGCCCCCGTCGTGGCCAGGGCGCCGCCCACGCAGCCGACCATGCCGTCCCCGCCCACGCCCAGCACGGCGCGGCCGGCGTCGGCGGCGGCGCGCGCGAGCTCGGCCGCGTGCGCCAGCCCGCGGCTGTGCTCGACGGCGACGTCGGCACCCGCCTCGCGCAGGAGGCGCGCCACGGGGACGAGCGTGGCCGCGGAGGCGGAGGCGCCCGCGGCGGGGTTGACGATCGCGGTGAACGCGCGGCGGCCTTGCGGCGACGGCATCGCGGCTACTCCTGGGCTGCGGGCGGGAGGAGGATGCCGGGGTCGGGCATCCCCGCCGGGTCAAGCCTGCGGTCGACGGCGCACGGCACGTCGACGCCGGAAACCCCGATCCCGCGCGTACCAGGCGCCGCGGCCGACGACCTCCTGGGGCGCGTCCTCCAAGCCGACCACGGCCGGGCCCACCATAGCCTCGGCCCCGTCCGCCCGCACCGCCCGGCCGGCGGCCGCCGGACGCTCCGCGCCGCCGCTCTGCCCGCGGCCGAGGCCTCCTTCCGATGCTGTGACACCGCGGTCGACGGCCCGCGAGGCGGCGGAGCGCATGGTGGCGCAGTGTGACGGGTGCGTCGATTGGAGCAAGCTTGGCCTAACCATACGGACAGCGCGCCCCAGCTCGCAGGTAAGACGCCGAATCCGCGTCCAAAAAGCAGATAAGGCACCAGAAACGGCACAACTCAGGGTCACCGGCGATCAAATCGCGGGTATGAAGTGGATCATGTCTCCTGGCGGCCGGGAACTTGATTAGGTTAACCTAACCTAAGCAGGTTCTCGATCATCGGGGGTCCCACGTGACGCGCCGTAACAGCTGTGCCCACTGCCCGGGCAGCCACTCGGGCGAGCGGCCGTGCCTGGCGAGCGCGACCACCAAGGCGCGCGCCTGGCTGCTCGTCGAGCACCCGGGGCCGTGGCCCGAGCGCGTCGAGCAGGGCCTGACCGGCCCCGCCGCGATCTCCGAAGCGGTGCGCGCCGCCCAGGCCGCGGGCGTGCGGCCGCAGCTCATCCGCAGGTCCGGCCGGCGCCGCCGCATCCCGCCGGTGCAGGTGTACGTGGGCTACTCCCACGGCGAGCGCGTCTGGCTGGAGGGGCGCGAGCTCGCCGACCCCGCCGAACTGGCCGATCTGGACCTGGCGGCGGTCGCCGCCGGGCGCTCCCCCGGGTTCGGCGAGCCGGTCGCCGACCCGCTGCTGCTGGTGTGCGCGCACGGCCGGCGCAACGCCTGCTGCGCCCGCTACGGCGCTCCGCTCGCCCGCGAGCTGACCGCACGTTTCGACCCTTTTGTCTGGGAAACGACCCACGTCGGCGGTGACCGCTTCGCAGCGAACCTGGTATGTCTCCCACACGGCGTGTACTACGGCGATCTCGACCTCGACGAGGCCGTGCGGGCCGTGGACGCCTACCTGCGGGGCGAGGTGGTGCTGGACCGGCTGCGCGGCCGCGCCGGGCTCCCCGAACCGGCGCAGGCCGCCGAGCACTTCGCACGAGCGCACACCGGAGCCCGCGGCGTGACGGCGGTCACCGTGGAATCGCTGTCGGGAACATCTCCGTACGAGGCGGTGGTTGTTGTAGGGGAGAGGCGTTACCGGATCGCCGTGGAACGGGTCGAGCAGACCGATCCATGCGGCCCGGGGTGTCAAGAGAACCTCGGAACCTACGTTGTTAGGGAACTCACCCTTCTCAACGAGGCGGCCCTCGTGTAATCTCTCGGAGGCCCCATTTTCGAGGGTCTCCCTTGCCGCACGCGGCCCCTCGTCCCGGAACGCGACCGGGCGGGGAACAGAGCGGCAACTCCAGACGTTGGACCTCTCGGCGCTGCTGACGCACGTCTTGTCGCACGTCGAGCGTCCATGTCCCGAAATTGCTCAGCAAACCAACCAAGGTGGGTGTTCCATGGCTCAGGTACGTCGGCAGGCAAACCTCCCTCGTCCCAGCTGGGGCTGGCAGGACGCCGCGGCGTGCCGGGGGGAAGACCTGGTGCTCTTCTTCGGACCCGACGGCGAGCGTCAGCCCGAGCGGGAGATCCGTGAGCGCAAGGCCAAGCAGATCTGCATGGGCTGTCCCGTGCGTACCGAGTGCCTGGACTACGCGGTGTCCCGGCCCGAGAAGTACGGCACCTGGGGCGGTCTCAACGAAGACGAGCGCGCCTCGGAGCGCCGTCGCCGGATGCGTCGCGCGAACGCCGCCTGAGGCGATCCCACGGGACGCCGGATCGCCGCGTCGCGCACCCCGGTACGCCACCGGAAAACGTCACGGCCCCGCACCCGCGGGGCCGTTTGCGTTGCCCGCGCATGAAAACCCGCAACGTCTTTCATCACATGTCCGTCACATGTACATCACGGTGCCGCCGAAAACCCCACGCGGGACCCGAATATGCGCTATGGGGTGGGCGCAATACACGATGACGGCCCGGCGTGTGATCAATTTACGCGAATTCCCGCTTCCCGTCATTTCCCGGTCGGCTCGGCACGCCCGTGCGGCCCGCCCCGCCCGCGTCCCGCCCGCACCGCGCCGGGTCACTCGGCGAGGCGGGCGCGGTCCAGCCAGGCGATGACGTCGGCGTCGGTCAGCTGGTCGAAATCCCGGTACCACTGGCCCACCGCGCGGAACGACCACGGCGCCGCCAGCACCGCGACCTCGTCCGCCTCGGCCTCCATCGCCCGGACGGTCTCGGCGGCGCCCACCGGCACCGCCAGCACCAGCCGCGCCGGGCGCCGCGCCCGCACCGCGCGCAGCGCGGCGCGGGCCGTGCCGCCGGTCGCCAGCCCGTCGTCCACCACGATGACGGCCCGCCCCGCCAGGTCGGGCAGGGGCCGGTCGCCCCGGTAGGCGCGCACCCGGCGGTCCAGCTCGGCGCGTTCGGCCTCGACCGTGCCGGCCAGGTCGTCCTCGTCCAGCGACAGGCGGTCCAGCAGGTCGCGGTCGAACACCGGCTCGCCGCCCTCGGCGAGCGCGCCCACGCCCAGCTCCGGCTGCAGCGGATAGCCGATCTTGCGGGTGACCAGCACGTCCAGCCGGGCGGGCCGGTCCGGCAGCGACAGCCGCCGGGCCACCTCGTAGCCGACCGGCACGCCACCGCGGGGCAGCGCCAGCACCACCGCCCCGTGCAGCCCCATCGGGACCAGCCGCTCGGCCAGGAGGCGGCCGGCCTCGGCGCGGTCGGTGAACGGCAGCCGCACGCTCTCGGTGGCGGATCCCGCGCCGCGCGCGGTCCCCCCGCCGGTCCTGTTCCAGGGCATCGGCGCCCCCTCCCGGGGTCGCGGACCTCGCCTGTCCTCTGCCCTGTTCCCTACCCAGCCTCGCCGGGTTATCGAGCCGGCCCGGCCGCGCATCGGGCCGTCGGACGGTGCTCCGCGGCGGTCAGGCCGCGTCGGCGCAGGCGAGCCAGCGCAGGGGGTTGTCGCGGACGATCCGCGTCAGCGTGTCCTCGTCGGCCCCCGCGGCGCGCAGCGCGGGCAGGAACACCTCGAACAGGTAGCCGTAGCCCGCGCCGCCGTAGCGGCGCACATGCGACATCCGGGACACGCCCGTGCTCAGCAGCACCCGGTCGGCCAGCCCGGCCTCCAGCAGCTCCATGACGGCGCGCACGCGGGCGCCCAGGGCCACCGGGTCCTCCCCCGCCAGGCCGAGCGAGCCGAACGACACGTACGCGCCCGCCTCAGCGATCTTGCGGGGCATGGCGGGGTCGTCGGCGAGGTCCTGGCGTCCGACGGCCACGCGGTGCGGCTCCAGGCCCGCGCCGGTGAGGATGTCCAGCTGGGCCGCCCCGGCGCGTCCGCAGGTCGCCACCGGCAGCCCGGAGTAGCGGGCGGCGCGGGCGGCGGCGCGCAGGCACCGCTCCTCGCGCTCGGTGGGCGCCTCGCCCCAGGTGCCGATCTCGCCGATGACGCCGGGCAGCGCGTTGGTGCCGTCGATGCCGAAGCCGATCTCGGCGAGGAAGTGCTCGGCCAGCCGCTCCACGTCGGCGTCGCCGACGAAGTCGGGGTGGAACGGCTCGGTGAACACGCCGGTGCCCGCCACCACCGCGACCCGCGAACCGGCGCTGACGCGGGCCAGGGACGGGGCGCTGCGCCCCATCCCGGCGCAGGTCAGATCGACGACCAGGGACAGGTCGCGGTCGGCGCGCAGCTGCGACAGCTCGACCATGACCGCCTTCTCCTCGTCCAGCCACCGGCGCGGGTCGGAGGCCAGCAGCGCGGGGCGGGTCGGCCAGCGCAGGTCCAGCCGCAGGTGCTCGTGCGGCAGGACCGGCCCGGTGACGGCGGAGACGGGAACGGCGCCGGTCACCGTGCGGATCCGGCCGCCGTTCTCCTCATGCAGGGTCATGTCTCGCGAGGCTACGACATACTTGGCCATTCCAGACCATTAGTCGGCGCAGTTTTTACCCGGCGGGACGTTTGGCGGCTCGCCGGCCGCCGCGGCGGCGCGCGCCCGGGCGGTGTCGCCGCTGGGCCAGCGCCGGTCGGTCTCGGCGTTGAGCGTGGCGCCCACCAGCACCGCCAGCGCCGCCACGTACAGCCAGGCGAGCACGGCGATCGACGCCGACAGCGGCCCGTACACCGATATCCCGCCGCTCAGCGACCCGCTCAGGTACAGCCGCAGCAGGAACCCGCCGACGATCCATATCACCAGCGCCAGCACCGCACCCGGCACCTGCCGCCACCAGGACGTCCGCACCGGGACGCTCATGTGGTACAGCAGCGCCAGGAACAGGATCGACAGCGTCACCACCACCGGCCAGTAGGCCGCCATGACGTATCCCGCGCCCTCCTCCGGCAGCGCCCGCCGCAGCAGCGCGGGCCCGACCACCAGCAGCGGCAGGACGACCAGCATGACGACCAGGCCGACCAGGTAGAGGAAGAAGGCGCGCAGCCGGGTGCGCACCACACCGCGCACGCCCGACAGCCCGTAGGCGATCGTGATGGTGTCGACGTAGACGTTGGTGGCGCGCGACCCCGCCCACAGCGTGAACACGAAGCTCAGGGACACGATGTTGGGGCTGCCGCCGCGGATCACCTCGTCGATCAGCGGGACCACCACGGAGTCGACCGCGGGCCCGGTCAGCACGGTCTCGGCCTGCGCGATCATCCAGGTGCGGATCTCCCCGACGGTGCCGGGGCCGAGCAGGCCGCGCAGATGGCCCATCAGCCCCACCAGCCCGATGACCAGGGGCGGCAGCGACAGCAGCGCGAAGAACGCGGCCTCGGCGGCAAGGCCCGTCACCCGGTAGCGGAAGGCCGCGACGGCCGTGTCCCGCACCAGCCCCCAGGCGACCGCGCGGACGGCCGGACGCTCCCCCGCCGGGCTCGCCGCCGTATCACCCGCCGGGCCCGCCGCCGCATCGCCCACGGGCTCGCCGGCCGGTCCGCCGACGGGCTCATCGGCCGGTCCGCCGGCCGTGGGGGTGGACGTCTCCGGACGTCGTCTCAGCCGCATGGCGCGCGCCCAGGCCCGGGCTTGCAGGTTGGCCGACCTGAACACGCTGGTCATGCCCACCCACCGTAGGGTGTATTCCGGCCAGGCCATTGCACACCGCCCAAATCCGCACTCCACTTGGCACGTCCCGTGATCGGACCGCTGCGCGCGGGACGGGCGACCCTCCCCGCCGTCGCGGGCGCCGCCGCCGTCCGCCGCGTCCGTTCCGCTCGTTTCGGTCCGCTCGTTTCGGTCCGCTTGCTTCGGTCCGATCGGTCCGCGTCGTTTCACACCGTTCGACGCGCGCCGCGCCCCGCCCGCCCAAGATCATTCGGCGGACCTGCCGGGAAACCGCGGCCGGTACCGGCGGGGCCGCGCGCATGCACCCCCGCCCATTGGTGACAATGGAAGGGTGATCTGTGCGGCGTGCCGGGAGCACCGCCACGGCGAGTGCCGTGGCGGGTCGTGGTGCGACTGCCAGCACGCGGCCGTCCCCGCGACGCCGGAGCAGCGGCGCCGCCGCGACGACGCGGCGGGCCCCCGGGACGCGGCGGCCCTCGACCGGACGGACGCGCCGCCGGCCGGCGAACCACGGGTGAACTGGAGGCGGCAGGGGTGAGCGATCCCGCTGTGCTGATCGAACACCCCAGGTGTCCGCATGCCGGACACAACTGGACATGCCGCAAGAGGCCGTGTCAAAGTGCTGATATGACTGCTGCGGACCCGTTGCTGGTGATGCGCCGGCACGTCGACTTCCTCCGCGTCCGCAGCGCGATCTGTCGGTGACGCCCGACCACGCCCCCGTTTCGCTCCGCGGGTGCGTGGTGCCCCGGCGTCCCGTGTCACCGCCTTCGCTCAGCGTCGAGCCCGGCCTCGCGACCGCCGGTGCGCCATGCGTCCGCCCCACGACACCGACCGCCCTGATCGACAAGGACGCGCGCCGTGCCACCAGCGACCAGACGCAAGCGGGGCGAGGGCCAGTGGGCCCTCGGCTACCGCGAGCCGCTGAACAAGAACGAAGAGAACAAGAAGAACGACGACGGGCTGAACGTCCGCCGCCGGATCATCGACATCTACGCCAAGCGGGGCTTCGACTCCATCGACCCGGCCGACCTGCGCGGCCGGTTCCGCTGGTACGGGCTGTACACCCAGCGCCGCCCCGGCATCGACGGCGGCAAGACCGCCGTGCTGGCCGACGAGGAGCTCGACGACCGCTACTTCATGCTGCGGGTGCGCATCGACGGCGGCCGGCTCGACGCGGCGCAGCTGCGCACGATCGCCGACATCTCGGTGAAGTACGCCCGCGGCACCGCCGACATCACCGACCGGCAGAACATCCAGCTGCACTGGGTGGAGATCGAGAACGTCCCGGCGATCTGGGAGTCGCTGGAGGCGGTCGGGCTGTCCACCACCGAGGCCTGCGGCGACACCCCGCGCGTGATCATCGCCTGCCCGCTGGCCGGGATCGCGGCCGACGAGGTGATCGATGCCACCCCGGCGATCCGCGCGGTGGCCGACCGCTACATCGGCTCGCCGGAGTTCTCCAACCTGCCGCGCAAGTTCAAGACGGCGATCTCCGGGTGCCGGTCGCACTGCACCGTGCACGAGATCAACGACGTCGCGTTCGTCGGCGTGGTCAACGAGGAGGGCGAGGCCGGCTACGACCTGTTCGTCGGCGGCGGGCTGTCCACCAACCCGATGTTCGGCAAGCGCCTGGGCGCGTTCGTGGCGCCCGAGCGGGTGCCCGAGGTCTGGGCGGGCGTCACCTCGATCTTCCGCGACTACGGCTACCGGCGGCTGCGGCACCGTGCCCGGCTCAAGTTCCTGATGGCCGACTGGGGCCCGGAGAAGTTCCGCGAGGTGCTGGAGAAGGAGTACCTGGGGTACGCGCTGCCCGACGGGCCGCCGCCCGCCGAGCCGCTGCCGCACCGCGACCACGTGGGCATCCATCAGCAGCGGGACGGCCGCTTCTACGTCGGGTTCGCGCCCAAGGCGGGCCGGGTCAACGGCGAGCTGCTGCGCACGGTCGCCGACCTGGCCGAGCGGTACGGGTCGGGCCGGGTGGCCACCACCACCGAGCAGAAGATGGTGATCCTGGACGTCCCGGCGGAGAACACCGAGCCGCTGGCCGAGGAGCTGGCCGCGCACGACCTGCAGGTGCGCCCGTCCACCTTCCGCCGCCAGACGATGGCCTGCACCGGCATCGAGTACTGCAAGCTGGCGATCGTCGAGACCAAGCAGCGGGCCATGGACCTGATCGACGAGCTGGAGAAGCGGCTGCCCGACTTCGACCAGCCGCTGACCATCAACCTCAACGGCTGCCCGAACGCCTGCGCCCGCATCCAGGTCGCCGACATCGGCCTGAAGGGCCAGCTGGTGGTGGACGAGAACGGCGACCAGGTCGAGGGCTTCCAGATCCACCTGGGCGGCCAGGTCGGCGCCTCCTTCGGCCGCAAGGTGCGCGGTCTGAAGACCACCTCCGCCGGGCTGACCGACTATGTCGAGCGGATCGTGCGCAGGTACGACGAGCAGCGCCGCGAGGGCGAGAGCTTCGCCGACTGGGTGGGGCGCGCCGACGAGGCCGACCTGAAGTAGGGGCCGACCTGAAGTAGCGGATGCGGACGCGCGGCCGTCCCCGGGCGGCCGCCCCTCCGCCGCCGATCTTCGCAACCGATCTTCGTAGCCGATCGTTGGAAACGATCGCCGTAACCGATCTCACAAGGCCTTCGAGCAATGAGCGAACGAGCGGCGCCGTTCTACTGCCCGTACTGCGGCGAGGAGCACCTGCGACCGCACGAGGAGGACGGGACCTGGGCGTGCGGGGACTGCCTGCGCGTCTTCAGGTTGAAGTTCCTCGGCGTCGGGGACGCGCGGGCGGCCGGGCGCCGGACACACGAGGAGACTTTCCGGTGACACTGCTGGAGACCGACAGACCGACCCTGGACCTGGAGGACGTGGCCGCCTCGGCCGCCGAGACCCTGGAGGGCGCGTCCACCCTGGAGATCATCCGCTGGGCGGTGGCGACCTTCGGCGACCGCATCTGCCTGACGTCCTCGATGTCGGACGCGGCGCTGATCCACCTGGTGTCCAAGGTCAAGCCGGGCATCGACGTGCTGTTCGTCGACACCGGCTACCACTTCGCCGAGACCATCGGCACCCGGGACGCGGTGGAGGCCGTCTACCCGGTCAACGTGATCAATGTGACGCCGTCGCGGACCGTGGCGGAGCAGGAGGCCGCGCTGGGGCCGCGGCTGTACGGGCGCAACCCCGACCTGTGCTGCCACCTGCGCAAGGTGGAGCCGCTGACCAAGGCCCTGGAGGGCTATATGGCCTGGTTCAGCGGGATCCGCCGCGAGGAGACCCCCAGCCGCCGCGACCGCAAGGTCGTCGAGTGGGACGGGCGGCGCGGCATGGTCAAGGTGAACCCGATCCTGCACTGGTCCCAGGAGGACATGGACAACTACATCGCCGACAACGGCGTGCTGGTCAACCCGCTGCACTACGACGGCTACCCCTCGATCGGCTGCGAGCCCTGCACCCGTCCGGTGGCGCCGGGCGAGGACCCGCGCAGCGGCCGCTGGGCCGGGACGGGCAAGACCGAGTGCGGCATCCACCTGTGACGCATGCACCGGTGACGACGGCGGCGGGCGCGCATCCGGCGCCGATGGTCGCGGTCGCGCACGGCAGCCGCGACCCGCGCGCCGCCGCCACCGTCGAGGAGCTGCTGGCCGCCATTCGGGGGCGGCGGCCGGGCCTTGCAGTGCTGGCCTCCTTCCTCGACCACGCGCCCCCGGCGCCCGCCGGGGTGCTGGACGGGCTGGCGCGGCGCGGCGAGCCCTCGGCCGTGGTGCTGCCGCTGCTGCTGACGGCGGCGTACCACAGCAAGACCGACATCCCGGGGGTGCTGGCCCGCGTCCGGGCGCGGCACCCCCGCCTGGGGCTGCGCACGGCGGCCACGCTGGGCCCGCATCCGCTGCTGGTGGCGGCGCTGGAGCGGCGGCTGGCCGAGGCCGGCGTGCCGGCCGGCGACCCCGACACCGCCGTGGTGCTGGTGGCGGCGGGGTCCAGCGACCCGTCGGCGAACGCGACGATCTGGGCGATGGCGCGCCGGTGGCGGTCCCGGGGCTGGCGGGGCGTGGTGCCGGCCTACGCGTCGGCGGCCCGACCCGCGCCCGGCGAGGCGGTCGCGGCGCTGCGGGACGCGGGCGCACCGCGCGTGGCCGTGGCGTCCTACTTCCTGGCGCCCGGGTACTTCGCCGACAAGGTGCGGGAGGAGTCCCTGGCGGCCGGGGCGGACGCGGTGTCGCCCGTCCTGGGCGCCGCCCCCGAACTGGCCGAACTGGTGCTGCACCGCTACGACGAGGCGGTCGCGGACGCCGGCGCGGTCGCCGTCTGAGCGCACCGGCCCGCATACCCGCGTCAGAGCGGGTATGCGGCGGTGCATGACCGAACACGCAGATCTGGGCCACGAGCCGGAGCAGACACAAGACAGGCGGATCGCACCCGTCACCCGGGGCGGCGACGCACGCGGGCGGACGGATGCCGACCGGCCGGGCGAAGTGGCCGGCGAGGGCAGCACCGTCCCGCGGGAGCAGGGCATGGCCCGCCAGGAGGACGAGGTCAGCGGCACCGGAGTGCCGGGCGTGGACGTCGGGCAGCCCGACGCGCTGCCGCCCGACGAGGAGGGCGTCCGGGACGCCGAACGCCACGACGACTCCCGATAGCGGCGGGAGCCGGTCAGCCGTCGGGACCGGAGCCTGGGCCGTGCCCTCC
Organism: Actinomadura sp. NBRC 104425; assembly: GCF_030269545.1. GTDB lineage: Bacteria > Actinomycetota > Actinomycetes > Streptosporangiales > Streptosporangiaceae > Spirillospora > Spirillospora keratinilytica. The sequence continues at coordinate 95,904 of NZ_BSTN01000007.1, forward strand.
GCCCCGGGAGCGGCGCTCCCGCCACCAGGACGCCAGGGCGCGGCGCACCGGGGCATGGTGCTCGTCGTCCACGATCTTGACGTCGCCCATGACGGCCATGGCCCGCACCCGCACCACGGGCACCCGCAGGCCGGGCGGCACCTCCCGCACGGCGACCCTGCGGTCGCCCATGACCGCGTAGCCGGTCAGCTCGACCCGCACGCCGTCCGGCACGATGATCCGCACGTCCCCCATCACGGCGGTGACGCAGACCTCCACCTCGCCGGTGGGGACCTGCGCCTGGCGCAGGTCGAGCACGACGTCGCCCATCACCGCGTGGGCCTCCAGCGCGTCGCTGATGCGGCCGCTGATCCGCTCGTCGCAGTCGCCCATGACGGCGTGGAAGCGGCGCGGCGCGGGCAGCGCCGGGTCCGCCCCGGGCGCGCCCATGGCGGGCAGGTCGGCGGTGATCCCCTCCAGGTCCGCGCGGGTGGCGGCCAGATACGCCTTCTCGGTGCGCTCGGTCAGCTCCGCGAAGGTCAGCCGGCCCTCCACGGAGGCGACGCGCAGCCGCTCGACGACGGCCTCGCGCTCGGCGTCCGAGACGCGCGTCGGCGCCTGTTCCACGTCCGGGCGGGACGCCGGCGCCTGGCGCGGACCCTGCTGCGAGGTGGAGTCGGCCATGTGTCAGACGGTACGTGACGCCGCCCCTCGTACCCTCCGCCCCCCGGACGAGTTTCCCCCGCCCTTGAGGAGGACCGACCCTCCGAACAAGATTCGGTACTGTACTGGGGACGGCGCGGTGAAAGGCGGTGTGCGATGCCCCCGACCCACGAGGTGTTCAACCAGGTCCCCCCACTCGTCGGCCACGACGTGGCCGACGACCCCGCCCTGCTGGACGGGCTGACCCGCGAGGGCGCCGGATGGGCGGCCGAGGGCATCCGCGAGCTGGGCCGCCTGGCGGGCACCGAGCAGGCGCAGGAGTGGGGGCGGCTGGCCAACGAGCACCCGCCCGTCCTGCGCACCCACGACCGCTACGGGCACCGCATCGACGAGGTGGAGTTCCACCCGGCCTGGCACGAGCTGATGCGCGTCGCGGTGTCGCACGGCCTGCACGCCGCGCCGTGGGCCGACGACCGCCCCGGCGCACACGTGGCGCGGGCCGCCGGGTTCTACGTGTGGCGGGTGGACGCCGGGCACGGCTGCCCCATCAGCATGACCTACGCGTCCGTGCCCGCGCTGCGGCACAGCCCCGAGCTGGCCGCCGCCTACGAGCCGCTGCTGACGGCCCGCGAGTACGACTTCGGCCTGCGCGCCCCGCTCACCAAGGCGGGCCTGCTGGCGGGCATGTCCATGACCGAGAAGCAGGGCGGTTCGGACGTGCGCGCCAACACCACCCGCGCCGAGCCCGGCCCGGACGGCGCGTTCCGCCTGACCGGGCACAAGTGGTTCACCAGCGCGCCCATGTGCGACGTGTTCCTCACCCTCGCCCAGGGCCCGGACGGGCTGACCTGCTACCTGGTGCCGCGCGTGCTGCCCGACGGGACGCTCAACCCGATGCGGCTGATGCGGCTGAAGGACAAGCTGGGCAACCGCTCCAACGCCTCCGCCGAAATCGAGTACGACGGCGCGCTGGGCTGGCAGGTCGGCGAGGGCGGCCGCGGGGTGCGCACGATCATCGAGATGGTCAACATGACCCGGCTGGACTGCGTGGTCGGCGCCGCCGCAGGCATGCGGCACGGCACCGTCACGGCCGTCCACCACGCCGTCCACCGGCGGGCGTTCGGCCGCGCCCTGATCGACCAGCCGCTGATGCGCAACGTGCTGGCCGACCTGGCCGTGGAGTCGGAGGCCGCGACGGTGCTCATGCTGCGCCTGGCGGGAGCGGCCGACCGCTCGGTGCGCGGCGACGAGTCCGAGGCCGCGTTCAAGCGCCTCGCGCTGGCCGTCGGCAAGTACTGGGTGTGCAAGCGGTGGCCCGTCCACGCCGCCGAGGCCCTGGAGTGCCTGGGCGGCAACGGGTACGTGGAGGAGTCGGGCATGCCCCGCCTGTTCCGCGAGTCGCCGCTGAACTCCATCTGGGAGGGGTCGGGCAACGTCGCGGCGCTGGACGTGCTGCGCGCCATGGCCCGGGAGCCGCAGACGGTGGAGGCGTTCTTCGCCGAGGTGGAGTCGGCGTCCGGGGCCGACTCCCGGCTGGACACGGCCGTCAAGCAGGTCAAGGACTCGCTCGCCGACCCGGCCACGATCGAGCTGCGCGCCCGCCGCGTCGTCGAGCGGCTCGCCCTGGTCCTGCAGGCGTCGCTGCTGGTCCGGCACGGCCACCCGGCCGTCGCCGACGCGTTCTGCGCCACCCGCCTGGACGGCGACTGGGGGGCGGCCTTCGGCACCCTGCCGCCCGGCCTCGACCTCGCCGCGGTCATCGACCGCGCCCGGACGGCCTGAACGGCGGGGCGGCGGGCGACCGTAAGCTGTGGGCCATGTCCGCCGGGCCGCCCCAGTGCCACTGCATCATCTGCCACGACTACGGCGATCGCGACCGCCTGGACAACTTCGAGCTGCGCACCATCGTGCACATCACCGAGTACGGGTGGAGCGTGGTGCTGGTGGGGGCGGACGAGCAGGGCCCGGGCTGGGCGTACACGATCGGGCTGTGGCACAGCCACCGCTCCCCCGAGCTGGGCATGTTCGGCGGCGACGTGTACGAGATGGAGGAGGCCCTCAACGCGCTGGGCCGGCAGATCGCCGCGGGCCGCCCGGTCGCCGACGGGGAGCGCCGCGACGGCGTGCTGCGCGGCATGCCCGCCGCGTTCCGCGCCGTGGACCCCGGCTGGTACCGGGCGATGTTCGGCGGCACGGTGGCGTTCTACCGGAGTTCGCCGCCGCCGATCCTGCAGGCGGCCTGGCCGAATCCGGACGGGCTGTTCCCCTGGCAGCCCGGCACCGACCTGCCCTTCCGCCACTCCCAGCCGTGGCTGTGGCTCGCCCCGCGGCAGCATCCCCCGGGCGTCTGGACCCGCCATCTGTGACCGTTTCGTCCCGGCCGGGGCAGCCTCCGCCGCCGTCGCCCGCCGCCTCGGCCCGTCCCCCGCCTCCGGGACGTGCGGCGGCGAGGTCATCCGGCGCTCCGGCCCCCTCGGCTCCGCATGACCGCGCTCGCGCGGGGGTCGGGCGGGCCGGGCGGGTAAGGGACACTCCGGACGCCTGTCAGTCACGCCGACACGCCGGCCACGCCGACACTGGGGAGCACAGGACGATGCGGGAGGTCTGGCCCGGGGAGTCGTACCCGCTGGGCGCCACGTGGGACGGCACGGGCACCAACTTCGCGCTCTTCTCCGAGGTGGCGCACCGGGTGGAGTTGTGCCTGTTCGACGCGGCGGGCCGTGAGACCCGCCACGACCTGCCGGAGGTGGACGGGTTGGTCTGGCACGCCTACCTGCCGGGCGTGGGCCCCGGGCAGCGCTACGGGTACCGGGTGCACGGGCCGTACGACCCCGGGAGCGGCCACCGGTGCAACCCCGCCAAGCTGCTGCTCGACCCGTACGGCAAGGCCGTGGAGGGCGAGGTGCGCTGGCACGAGTCGCTGTTCTCCTACCGGTTCGCCGACGTCGACGCGGTCAACGACGACGACAGCGCCCCCTACATGCCGAAGAACGTGGTGATCAACCCGTTCTTCGACTGGGGCGACGACCACCCGCCGCGGGTGCCCTACCACGAGACGCTGATCTACGAGGCGCACGTCAAGGGCCTGACCCGGCTGCACCCGGCGCTTGCGCAGGAGCTGCGCGGCACGTACGCGGGGCTGGCCCACCCCGCCATGATCGACCATCTGACCGGCCTGGGCGTGACCGCCGTGGAGCTGATGCCGGTGCACCAGTTCGTCCCCGAGCACGCCCTGGTCGCGCGCGGCCTGACCAACTACTGGGGCTACAACACCATCGGGTTCCTGGCGCCGCACAACGCCTACAGCTCGTCCGGGCAGGCCGGCGAGCAGGTGCCGGAGTTCAAGGCGATGGTGCGGGCGCTGCACGAGGCGGGCATCGAGGTCATCCTCGACGTGGTCTACAACCACACCGCCGAGGGCGACCACCTGGGGCCGACGCTGTCGTTCCGCGGCATCGACAACGCCTCCTACTACCGGCTGCGCGACGACGACAGGCGCTACCACCTCGACTACACCGGCTGCGGCAACTCGCTGAACGTGCGCAGCCCGCACGCCCTGCAGCTGATCATGGACTCGCTGCGGTACTGGGTGACGGAGATGCACGTGGACGGGTTCCGCTTCGACCTGGCCTCGGCGCTGGCCCGCGAGCTGCACGACGTGGACCGGCTGGCGGCGTTCTTCGACCTGGTGCAGCAGGACCCGGTGGTCTCCCAGGTCAAGCTGATCGCCGAGCCGTGGGACGTGGGCGAGGGCGGCTACCAGGTCGGCAACTTCCCGCCGCTGTGGACCGAGTGGAACGGCAAGTACCGCGACACGATGCGCGACTTCTGGCGGGGGCGGCCCGGCAGCATGCCCGAGTTCGCGTCCCGGCTGACCGGCTCCAGCGACCTGTACGAGCACAGCTCCCGCCGCCCCGTCGCCTCGATCAACTTCATCACCTGCCACGACGGCTTCACCCTGGCCGACCTGGTCTGCTACGACCGCAAGCACAACGAGGCCAACGGCGAGGACAACCGGGACGGCACCGACGACAACCGGTCCTGGAACTGCGGCCGCGAGGGCCCCGCCGACGACCCCGAGATCTGCGACCTGCGGGCCCGGCAGCGCCGCAACTTCCTGGCCACGCTGTTTCTGTCGCAGGGCGTGCCGATGCTGTCGCACGGCGACGAGCTGGGCCGCACCCAGCACGGCAACAACAACGCCTACTGCCAGGACGGCGAGCTGACCTGGGTGCACTGGGACGGCGACGGCGCGGGCGGCGCAGGCGGCGCGGGCGGCCTGCTGGAGTTCGTGCGCACGCTGTCGCGGCTGCGGCGCGACCATCCGGTGTTCCGGCGGCGGCGGTTCTTCCGGGGGGCGGCGCCCGGCGCCGGGCAGCCCGCCGACATCGCCTGGCTCACCCCCTCCGGCGACGCCATGACCGGCGACGACTGGGCCGCGGGGTTCGCCAAGGCGCTGGGCGTGTTCCTCAACGGCGACGCCATCACCGAGCCGGACCCGCGCGGCCGGCCCGTCCGCGACGACTCGTTCCTGCTGCTGATCAACGCGCACTCCGAGCCGGTCGCCTTCACCCTGCCCGGCGCGGCCTACGGGGAGCGCTGGGAGTTCGCCCTGGACACCTCCGGCGGGCGCACGGCGGGCGAGCGGCCCCCGGCCAAGGCGCGCGACCGGCTGGACGTGCCGAGCCGCGCGCTGCTCGTCCTGCGGCGCCTCCCGTGAGGGGCGGCCCCGCGTAGCCTTCGGCCTATGCACGAGCCCCCTCACGACTCCGCGGAGCAGCCGACCGACGCCGATCTGGCGTTGCGCCCCCTCGCCGCCAGCGACCCGGTCCGGCCGGCCGACGCCTACGCCTACCCCCCGGGCGGCCCCTGGCTGCGCGCCAACATGATCGCCAGTGTGGACGGCGCGGCCGCCCGCGACGACCGGTCCGGCGGGCTCGGCAACGAGACCGACCGCAGGCTGCTGTCCCTGCTGCGCGGGTTGGCCGACGTGGTGATCGTCGGGGCGGGCACGGTCCGCGCCGAGGGCTACGGGCCCGTCCGCCCCGGACCCGGCGGCTGGGAGAAGCTGCGCGCCGGCCGCTCCCCGGTGCCGCCGCTGGCGATCGTGTCGCACCGCCTCGACCTGGACCTGGACGCCCCCGTCTTCACCGAGGCCGACCCGCGGGCCCGCACCATCCTTTTGACGACGCGCACCGCGCCGCCGGGGCGGGTGCGCGCCGCCGCCGAACGCGCCGACGTGATCGTCGCGGGCGAGGACCGGCTCGACTTCGCCGCCGCCGTCGCCGAGCTGGTGGCGCGCGGGCACGAGCGGATGCTGTGCGAGGGCGGCCCGCGGGTGCTGGCGCAGGTCGCGGCGACCGGGGTGCTGGACGAGCTGTGCCTGACGGTCAGCCCCATGCTGCTGGCGGGCGGCGCGGTGCGGATCCTCAACGGCCCGGCGGTGCCCGTCCCGCCCCGGCTGCGGCTGGCCGCGGCCTACCGGGACGGCGAGGACTACCTGTTCCTGCGCTACGTCCGCGGCGGGTAGCGGAAGGCGCGGCGGGCGGGGCGCGACCGGCGGGGTCAACGCGAAGGCTTTCCGCTCCGTTTCCCCGTTTTGTCACAGGTCAGGGCCACGATGGGGGAATGGACCTGCCGATCCGCCCGCCCCTGTCGCCGATGCTCGCCAAGGCCGTCAAGACCATGCCCAAAGGCGATCTGCTGTACGAGCCGAAGTGGGACGGCTTCCGCTGCGTGGTGTTCCGCGACGGCGACGAGGTGGAGCTGTCCAGCCGCGGCGAGCGGCCGCTGACCCGCTACTTCCCCGAGCTGGTGGAGGCGGTGCGGCGGGAGCTGCCGGAGCGCTGCGTGGTGGACGGCGAGATCATCCTGCGCCGCGGCCCCCGGCTGGACTTCGACGCCCTCCAGCAGCGCATCCACCCGGCCGCCTCGCGCATCAGCCTGCTGGCCGAGCGGACCCCGGCCTCGTTCGTCGCCTTCGACCTGCTGGCGCTCGGCGACGAGTCGCTGCTGGACACGCCGCTGGGCGAGCGGCGCCGGCGGCTGGTGGACGCCCTGGCCGGCGTCGGGCCGCGCATCCACGTCACGCCGGCCTCCGACTCCTACGAGGTGGCGCTGCGCTGGTTCGCCGAGTTCGAGGGCGCCGGGCTCGACGGCGTGGTCGCCAAGCCCGTCGGCATCGCCTACCGGCCCGACCGGCGCGCCATGTTCAAGATCAAGCACGAGCGGACCGCGGACTGCGTGGTGGCGGGCTTCCGCTGGCACAAGTCCGGGCCGGTCGTCGGGTCCCTGCTGCTCGGCCTCTACGACGAGCGGGGCGCGCTGCAGCACGTCGGCGTGACGGCCGCCTTCTCGATGGCGCGCCGGGCCGAGCTCGTGCACGAGCTGGAGCCGTACCGGATGACCGACCTGGCCGGCCACCCGTGGGAGGGCTGGGCCCGGCAGACCGGGGCGACGGCCGACCGCATGCCCGGCGCGGTCTCCCGCTGGACCGGCGCGAAGGACCTGTCGTGGGTGGCGCTGCGCCCGGAGCTGGTGGTGGAGGTCGCCTACGACGGCATGGAGGGCGACCGGTTCCGCCACACGGCCCGGTTCCGCCGCTGGCGCACCGACCGCACCCCCGCCTCGTGCACCTACGGGCAGCTGGAGGTCCCGGTCGCCTACGACCTGGACGACATCCTCGACAGAGGAGCCGGCGCGCCCCGCGCCGACAGGTGACCCCCCGGAGGGCGGCGTGCCCGCACCCGGTGTGCTCATGCCGGGCGCGGGCGCACCGCTCCCCGCCCCGTCGCCGCGGGGGCGCCTTTCGGAAGGGGCTATGGGCGCTGGGTCTCGCTGCGCACCGTCTCCTCGCCCAGGTCGCGCTGGGCGCGCGCCTCCATGGTGCTGACGTACGGACGCAGGTAGGTCTGGTTCAGGCCGGGGACGCGGTCCTCGATGACGAAGGTCGCCTTGATGGAGGCCTCCGCGTCCCGGGTCCGCACGGTCGAAAGCGTCTTGAAGTCGGCGCGCATCTCGCCCTTGCCGATGCGCGTCATCACGTAGCCGCGCTGGTTGTTGTAGAACTTCAGGTGCGGGTTGATCTTCAGGAACGGGTGGTCGGCAGGGTTGGAGTCGGCGCCGTCCCCGCCGCTGGTGATCGACGTGCAGACCAGCTCGGTGCCGACCGTCTTGCCGGTGGGGTCGTCGTAGTCGAGCTTCAGCTCGCTGGCCCAGTGGGCGTGCACGTCGCCGGTGAGCACGACGGGGTTGCGCACCCCGGCCTCGATCCAGCCCCGGGTGATGCGCTCGCGGGAGGCCACGTAGCCGTCCCAGGCGTCCATGCTGGTGACCTTGGCCGGGCCGGCGTTGTTGTCGCGCTGGGCGAAGAACACCTGCTGGCCGATGATGTCCCAGCGCGCGGCGGAGCGGCGGAACCCGTCCAGCAGCCACCGCTCCTGCCGGGGCCCGGTGATCGACCGGGACGGGTCGGAGGCGGCGGCGCACTCCTTGTACCCGTCGCCGCAGGCCTGGTCGTCGCGGAACTGCCGGGTGTCGAGCATGTGGAAGTTGGCCAGGCGGCCCCACCGGACGCGCCGGTAGATCTGGATGTTCGGGCCGTTCGGCACCGACGACCGGCGCAGCGGCATGTTCTCGTAGTACGCCTGGAACGCCGCGGCGCGCCGCCGCTGGAACTCCTCGGGGTCGGGGGTGTCGGAGCTCGCCTCGGGCACCCATCCGGCCCAGTTGTTCTCGACCTCGTGGTCGTCGAACACCACCAGCCACGGGGCGGCGGCGTGCGCGGCCTGCAGGTCGGGGTCGGACTTGTACTGGGCGTGCCGCTGCCGGTAGTTCGCCAGCGTGACGGTCTCGGGCCCCTCGTGGTCGCGGACGTTGCCGCCGGGGATGGTGTAGGTGTCCGCCCGGTACTCGTACTGGTAGTCGCCCAGGTGCAGGACCAGGTCGGGGTGCTCCTCGGCCAGCCGCCGGTAAGCAGTGAAGTACCCGTGCTCGAATTGCGAGCACGAGACGAACGCCATGGCCAGCGCCGGTCCGAAGGTGTCGGGGCGCGGCGCGGTGCGGGCCCGTCCGACCGGCGAGACGTATCCGGCGGCGCGGAACCGGTACCAGTAGTCGCGGTCCGGCCGCAGGCCGTTCAGCTCGACGTGCACGCTGTGCGCCGACTCGGGCCGCGCGGTGGCGACGCCCCGCCGCTCGATCTTGCGGAACCGCGGGTCGGAGGCGACCTGCCACTCCACGGAGACGTCGCGGGGCGGCATGCCGCCGAGGCCGTCCTCGGCCAGCGGCTCCAGGGCCAGCCGCGTCCACAGCACGAAGCCGTCGTGGTCGGGGTCGCCCGAGGCGACGCCCAGGGTGAACGGATCGGCGGTCAGCTTCCCGGAACTGCGCCGCGCGGCGGCACGGGCCGGGCCGGCGACCGCGGGCAGCGCCGCGGCGGTGCCGACGGCCAGCCCCGTGGTGACGAGGAAGGATCTCCGGTTCAGCGGGTGCACGGCAGCGGCCATGATGTGCCCTTTCGGGAGATATCCGACATCAAACGGCGGACAGCTTCACCAAGGCCGATGGCCGGAGGGTTGTCGCGGAGTGACGGCCCACCCAACAAGAACGATCGATTCACGTCCGCCATGAGAAACCGGGCGGCGCCCGCACCGCGCCCGCGGTCCGCTCGCCGCCGCCCCCGAGAACGCCCCCCATTCCCGCGCCGTAACGCATGTCAATCCCCGTGGGCCGGGTGGTCACTCCCGCACCGGGGATACCCCCGAGGACAGCGAGTACTCCTGCTGTGGCACAACGTGAGCAGGCCCGCGCCCGTTCAGGTTGCCCGGCAGGCGGGCCAGGCGGGTGGGCGAGCCCTGCACGACGACGCCCGGTGCCGGTCGGGTGGTGATGTCGGGGGCGGGCGGAATCTGTCTCCGCCGTCGCACGGCTCCGGGTCCTTGAGGGTGGCGGCAGGCGGTGTCACGTCCGCGGCCGCCCGCCCCCGGGTGGTCCGGAGAGCACGATCCCCGATCCAAGGAACACATTCGCCGCGGCCTTCGAAGCCGTGACCTGGAGCGTCGCCCGCCGCGGCGGAGGCAAGCAGGAAGCGGCGGGCGCGGAAGGCGGATCCCATGATAGGGTCTGCTGCACAACGCGCACAAAACCCCAATCCTATGAATAGGAGTGTACCGGCTTCATGGCTACTCGTCAAGAGGGAACCCGCCGAGCCGTGTCAACCCCCGGGCGCGAGACGTCGGCGAACGGTGCGGACAAGGACGCGCGGCACGCCGCCGTGCGGGCCGAGCAAGAGTACGTGACGCGGGTGTACCACAGGCTCGACGAGGAGCGCGCCGCGGCGGAGGAGGCGCTGCGGGCCGGGCCGGGCAAGGGCGGCGGCAGCGCGTTCTCGGCTCAGGTGGAGCGCACGGTCGTCGCCGACGAGCGGGCCCGCCGGCTGGCCCGGCTCAACGCGGTGGAGCGGGGGCTGTGCTTCGGCCGCATCGACCACCGCCCGGACAGGGACGGCGAACCGGGCGACACCCTCTACATCGGCCGGATCGGGCTGCGCGACGAGAACCGCGAGCCCCTCCTGATCGACTGGCGCGCCCCCGCGGCGCGCCCCTTCTACACCGCGACGCCGGGCTCGCCCGGCACCCTGGCCCGCCGCCGCCACCTGCACCTGCGCGGCCGCACGGTGGTCGGCGTCGACGACGAGGTGTTCGACCTGGACGGCCTCGGCCAGGGCGACCGCGGCCCCCTGGTCGGCGAGGCTGCGCTGCTGGCCGCGCTGCGCCGCGGCCGCACCGGCCGGATGAGCGACGTGGTCGCCACCATCCAGGAGGAGCAGGACCAGGTGATCCGCGCCGGGCTGCCGGGGATCCTGGTCGTCCAGGGCGGCCCGGGCACCGGCAAGACGGTCGCCGCGCTGCACCGCGCCGCGTACCTGCTCTACACCCACCGGGACGTGCTGGAGCGGCGTGGCGTGCTGGTGGTGGGACCGAACGCCACGTTCCTGCGGTACATCGAGCAGGTGCTGCCGGGGCTCGGCGAGACGGACGTGGTGCTGAAGACGGTCGGCGAGCTGTTCCCCGGGGTGCGCGCCACCGCCGTGGAGTCGCCCGAGGTCGCCGTGCTCAAGGGCGGGCTGCGCATGGCGTGGCTGGTGGAGGCCGCCGTGCGGGACCGCCAGCGCGTCCCCGACGGCGACCTGGAGGTGGAGTCGGACGGGCTGACGCTGCGCGTCGCCCACGAGACGTGCCGGCGCCTGCGCGACCGCGCTCGCGCGCTGCGCGCCCCGCACAACGTCCAGCGCCGGCTGTTCGTGCACGAGATGCTGGAGGCGCTCGCGCTGAACCGCGCCGAGCAGTACGACCGCATGACCGACGAGCCCTTGGAGCAGATGGCCCGCGAGGGGGGCCTGCCCGACTGGATCCGGGAGCTGATGGCCGAGAGCGCCGACGAGCCGCTGCTGGACGAGACCGACCTGCGGCTGGCCAAGGAGGCGCTGTGGCAGGAGCCGGCGGTGCGGGAGGCGCTCGACGGGCTGTGGCCGGAGCTGACGCCGCAACGCCTGCTGGAGGAGCTGTTCGCCGACCGCGAGGCGGTCGGCCGGGCCGGGGCGGCGGCCGGCCTGACGGAGGCCGAGTGCGGCCTGCTGGTGCGCCCGGCGGGCAGCCCGTGGACGGTCTCCGACGTGCCGCTGCTGGACGAGGCGGCCGAGCTGCTCGGTGAGGACGACCGGGCGGGCCGGGCCCGCGCCCGCGCCGCCGCGGCCGACCGCGCCGAGCAGGAGCGGTACGCGCGGGAGGTGATCCAGGTGACCGGGCTGACGGAGGTCGAGGGCCTGGACGCGGGCCTGCTGGCCGACCGGCACCACGACGACGGCCCGGCGCGGACCACCGCCGAGCGGGCCGCCGCCGACCGCACCTGGGTCTACGGGCACGTGATCGTGGACGAGGCGCAGGAGCTGTCGGAGATGGCCTGGCGGACGGTGATGCGCCGGGTCCCGACGCGTTCGCTGACGGTGGTGGGCGACATCGCGCAGACCGGCAGCCCGGCGGGCGCGCGCTCGTGGGGCCAGATGCTCGACCGGTACGTCACCGACGGCTGGCGGGAGCAGCGGCTGCTGGTCAACTACCGCACCCCGGCGGCGATCATGCGGGTGGCCGAGGACGTGCTGGCGGCGGTGGCGCCCGACCAGACGGCGCCGCGGGCGGTCCGCGACGACGGCCCGCCCCCGGTCGCCGTCCGCATCCCCCGCGCGGAGACGGCGCCCCGGCTGCGGGCCCTGGTGGAGGCGGAGCTCGGCGAGGTCGCCGCGGGCGCCGAGGGGCGGCTCGCGGTGATCGTCTCGGCGGCGCGGCACGCCGAGGTGCGGGCGGCGCTGCCAGACGCCCCCGCCGGGGCGACGCCGGAGGCGCTGGACTCCCCCGTGACCGTGCTGACCTGCGAGGAGGCCAAGGGCCTGGAGTTCGACGCGGTGGTCCTGGTGGACCCGGCGCAAATCCTGGCGCAGTCGCCGCGCGGCGGCCGGGACCTGTACGTGGCGATCACCCGGGCGACCCGGCGGCTGACCGTGGTGCACGACGGCGACCTGCCGCCGATGCTGTCGCGGCTGGCGTCCCGCTGAGCCCTCCCCCGGCCCGCCGAGGGGCCCGCGTCCGCGGCGTGCCCGCCCCGCGCACGCCGCGGACGCCGCTCATTGCTCCTCGTAGGGCAGCAGTTCCTTGTTGATCTCCTGCCAGCGGCTGCGCAGGGCCTGCAGCACGTCGGGGTGCCGGGCGGCGAGGTCGGCCTGCTCGCGCGGGTCGGCGGTCAGGTCGTGCAGCGTCTCGCCGCTTTCGCGGCGCAGGTACTTCCACTTGCCGCGGCGCACCGCGCCCTCGGTGCGCGTCCGCCAGAACAGGTCGCGTTCGGGCGGCCGCGCGCCCTTGAGCAGGTAGGGGACGAGGCTGTGCCCGTCCAGCGGGTGGTCGGCGGCGGGCCGAACCCCGGCGGCCTCCAGGATCGTCGCCGTCCAGTCGTGTGTGATGACCGGGACGTCGCTGACCTGGCGGGGCCGGATGCGGGCGGGCCAGCGCAGGATGTTCGGCACCCGGATGCCGCCCTCGTTCAGCCCGCCCTTGGCGCCCGACAGCGGCCACTGGTACGACCACCGCTCCCCGCCGTTATCGCTGGTGAACAGCACGAACGTGTCGCGTTCCCGGCCGCTGTCGCGCAGCGCCCGCAGCACCCGGCCGACGGCGGCGTCCATGGCCTGCACCATCGTGGTGTAGGTGGCCAGCGAGCCGCCGTCGTTGTGCCAGAGCGCCCCGGCGTCGCCGGCCTTCACCCGGGCGGTGATCTCCGCGCTGACGGCGCGGTCGCCGGGCGCCTCCCACGGCCAGTGCGGCGCGGTGAAGTTGAGGTTGACCAGCCACGGCCGGTCCCGGTGGCCGCGGACGAAGTCGGCGGCGCGGTCGGCGATGGCGTCGGTGTAGTACTCCAGGTTCTCGACCGGGACCTCGCCCTCGTACAGGTCGGCCCCGGTGCTGGAGATCTTGGAGTAGTAGTCGACGGCGCCGGACAGGTTGCCGAAGAAGGTGTCCCAGCCCGACTTCAGCGGGCTGTACCAGGGGAGGAAGCCGCAGTGCCACTTGCCGAACATGGCGGTGGCGTATCCGGCGTCGCGCAGCAGCGAGGCGAGGGTGGGGTGGCCCGGCGGGATGCCGTGCAGCTTGTCGGGCTGGGCGATCGGCTCCTCCAGCCCGCCGCGCAGCCGTCCCGGGTAGCGGCCGGTGTAGAGGGCGAACCGGGTGGGCGAGCAGACGGCGGCGGCCGAGTAGGCGTCGGTGAACCGCAGGCCCTCCCGGGCGAGCCGGTCCAGGTTGGGCGTGCGGATGTGCGGGGACCCGTAGCAGCCGAGGTCGGCCCAGCCCAGGTCGTCGCCGATGATGATCAGGAAGTTCGGCCGCCGGCCGCCGGCGGCGCGCGGGTCGGCGCGGAAGGGCCGCTCGTCCGCGTCCGCCCTGGCGTCGCCCCCGCCCAGCACCGTTCCGGCGACCGTGCCCGCCGCGACCGTTCCGAGCGCCGCCGCGACGCCCCGCCTGCCGATCCGCTCCGCCGTCACCCGGACCGCCTTTCCCTACTTTTTTGATGGTTTTTGCTCGAATAGTAGGGAATCGAGATCATCGCGCGCAATGCCGGATCGGCCGCCGATTGCGGCACCGATGGCGGCCACCCTTCCCCCGGACAGACAACCAAACATACGCTTGGTCAAGTGACGAGCCGGGACGGATCCGGGAGGGCACGGCGATGACCAGGCAGCTGCGGGAGTACTCCAACCTGATCGGCGGCGAGCTGCGCCCCGCCGCCGACGGCGGCACGCTGGACTCGGTGGATCCGTCCACCGGCGAGGTGTGGGCGCGGGTGCCGCGCGGCCGCGCCGCCGACGCCGAGGCGGCCGTGGCCGCCGCCCGCGCCGCCTTCCCCGCGTGGGCGGCGCTGCCCACCGCCGCCCGCGCGGCCCACCTGCGCAAGGTCGCCGGGGTCTTCGCCGCCCACGCCGCGGAGCTGGCCGAGCTGGAGACCCGCGACAACGGCCGGATCATCAGCGAGACCGCCGGACGCGACCTGCCCGGCATGACGTACCTGTGGAACAGCGCCGCCGCCGAGTGCGTCCGCGCCGCCGAGGGACGCGGCGTCGACTTCGGCCCCGGCGTACAGGGCCTGACGCGCCGCGAGCCGTACGGGGTGACGCTGGGCATCATCCCGTGGAACTCGCCGATCTCCACGCTGTCGGCCAAGGCCGCATGGGCGCTGGCGGCGGGCAACACCGTGATCATCAAGCCCGCCGAGCAGGCCGCCGTCTCGTCCCTGCGGGTCGGCGAGCTGCTGCGCGAGGTGCTGCCGCCCGGCGTGCTCAACATCGTCTCCGGCCTCGGCGAGGAGGTCGGCGACCCGCTGGTGCGCAGCCGGGGCGTGGACAAGATCAGCCTGACCGGCTCGGTGGACACCGCCAGGCTCATCACCCGGGCGTCGGCGGACGCGCTCAAGCCGCTGGCCCTGGAGCTCGGCGGCAAGTCCCCCAACATCGTGTTCGCCGACGCCGACCTGGACCGGGCCGCGCCGGGCGTCACCACGCAGGCGATCTTCACCGCGAACGCCGGGCAGATCTGCTACGGCGGCTCCCGGGTGCTGATCCAGCGGCCGGTGTACGACGAGATGATCGAGCGGATGCGGGCCGCCGCCGCGGGCATCCGCCTCGGCGACCCGCTGTCCCGCGACACCACGATGGGGCCGATCGTCTCCCGCGAGCAGTACGAGCGCGTCACCTCCTACCTGGAGCTCGGCGTCAAGGAGGGCGCCGAGCTGGTGTTCGGCGGGCGGTCCGGCGCCGAGCTGGTCGAAAAGCGCCTGGCCGGGGGCTACTGGGTGGAGCCGACCCTGTTCGCCACCGCCGACAACGGGCTGCGCATCTGCCAGGAGGAGATCTTCGGGCCCGTCGCGGTGGCCATCCCCTTCGACACCGAGGAGGAGGCCGTCGCCATCGCCAACGACTCGCCCTACGGCCTGGCCGCGGGCGTGTGGACGCGCGACCTCGGCACCGCCCACCGCATGTTCCGCGCGCTGGAGGCCGGCACCGTGTGGATCAACACCTTCCGCAAGGTGCTGTTCCCGCTGGAGGGCACCAAGGACAGCGGCTACGGCAACGACTCCCTGCTCGCCTACACGCGCGAGAAGGCGGGCGTGCTGGAGTTCTGAGCCGGGACGGCGGGTCCCCGGCGCGCCGGGGACCCGCCGTCGCACGGGCCGTCATACGGTCAGTAGAGCCGCTTGGGCTGCTTGGGCAGCACCACGTCGGACGGTCCGCGCCAGGCGCCCGTCTCCGGGGCGATCAGCGCGGCCGGATCCTCGTCGCCGAGCAGGACGGGGACGCCGACCGAGCTGCCCGCCAGATCGACGGTAACCCGGGCGCCGGTGGGCGTCTCGGTGTTGTAGTCGGCGTCGGTGCCCGCGATGACCAGGGCGAGCCGGTGGCCCTTCTTGAAGACGTACTCCTGGGCGAGCGTCTCCCAGCGCACCCCGTAGTACCGGCCCGGGGTCAGCGGGGTCGGCCTGCTGAGCGAGGTGCGGTTGTGGGCGTCCAGCCAGCCGCGCGCCACCACGTTCACCTCCGAGGTGACCGTCTTGGTGCGGGTCTGCCGGTAGCAGGCGTCGTCGGCGGCGGTGCTCTCGCCGTGGCAGCTCTCGGTGGCCAGCGTCTCGATGCCCTCGCCCGAGCCGAGGTAGTCGACGCGGGTGTCGGTGCCGTAGTCCACCAGCAGCGCGGTCAGGTTGGCGGTCGGCCCGTCCAGCTTCACCTTCAGGTCCGCGGTGGGCGTGCCGGACAGCCGCACGCTGCGCGGCAGCGGCGCCGACACGAACGACAGCCGGTACGGCTTGGCCGCGGTCGGGTCGGACACCAGGTCGCCCTCCGTGCGGCCGGCGCCCCGCGGCCCGGCCTCGTCGGTGAACGCGCCGGTGGCGCCCTCGGCGGCGGGCTTGAGGCCGAGCGTGCCGTCGGCACCGGGGCGCAGCGTCAGCGTGCGGGCCGCCGGCGCCGGCCAGTCCGCCTGGGTGATCCACTGGTCGGGGCCGATCTCGATGTCGGCGCGCGGCTCCCGCAGCACGTCATTGGGAATCCCCTGCAGCTCGTGGTCGAACCACTTGTGCAGCGTGGCGACCCACTGCTCGCGGCGGGTGTCGAACGGGTCCACGTGCCCGCGCTGCGACAGCCACACCTTGCGGGTCACGCCGCGCGCGGCCAGGGCCTTCCACCACTCGGCGAAGTGGTCGGTCTTGACGTTCAGGTCGTTGACGCCGTGGTAGGCGAACACGCTGGCCCGCACGTTGCGCACGTCGCCGACGGTGCCGTGCCGGTAGTTCGACTCGGCCCAGTAGGCGTTGTAGTCGCCCGTCTCGTCGTCCTCTCCCGCGTCCAGCTCGGCGCGGACGGCGGCGCACTTGTCGGGCGGGTCGGTGTCGACGTAGTCGGCGAGCCAGGGCTGCTCGTCCTCCCAGTACTTGACGCCGTTCATGCGGCTGTAGCCGTACCAGCTGCTGATCGCCGAGATCGGGACGATCGTCTCCAGGCCCCGCACGCCGGTGGCGGCGACGCCGTTGGCCAGCGTGCCGTCGTACGACTTGCCGATCATGCCGGTGCGGCCGGTCGTCCAGGACGCCTTCACCGGGGCGCCGTCCGCCGTGTACGCCCTGGCCCGCCCGTTCAGCCAGTCGATGACGGCCTTGACACCGAGCACGTCGGGCGCCCCGCCGCTGGTCGGGCAGCCGTCGGACCTGGTCGTGCCGATCATGTCGACGGCCAGGAAGGCGTACCCGCGCGGCACGAAGTAGTTGTCGTAGAACAGCGGGAACCTCACCGGGTTCCCGGCCGCGTCGTAGACCTTGCGCTCGCTCTCGTTGCCGCGCCCGGCGTTGTCGTAATACGGGCTGGCATCCATGATCACCGGCACCTTGAGGCCCCGCTCGGTCTCCCGGGGCCGGATGATGTCCACGTTGACGCGGTCGCGCCTGCCGTCGCGGTCGCTGTCGAGGGGCGACTCGACGTACACGTGCTCGCGGATCGCGTCGGCGTAGGAGAAGACCGGCTGGGTCACGCCGCCCTTCACCACGATCCTGGGGACGGCGGCGTCGGCCACGCCGCCCGCACCGGCCAGCACGACGCCGGTCGCCAGCGCCACCGCGATGGTCCGTCGGGTTCGTCGCAGGGATCTCCCGGGCAACCCGCACCTCCGGTCTCTCGATGATCTTACGGAGGCACAGGCAACACCGCGGACGGGGCCGGGTAAAGATCAACGATGTAGGAAGCGCGGCCGTTTTTGGTCACACATTGCCCTTGCCGCCCGGACGGCGTCCGGGACGGTCGGTGTCCTTGCTGGGCTGGACGCGTTTGGGCTCGCCGGGCATCTTCGGGTAGTTGGGCGGGTACGGCATGTCGCCGAGGCCGCGGTCCCGCTCGTCGCGGCCCGCCATCTCCAGCAGCGGCTCCAGGGAGAAGGCGCGGTCGTCGATGGCCGCGTGCGGGTCGCCGACCTTGGCGAACCGGGCCGGCATCGTGGCGATCGTGAAGTCCTCGGGCGCCGCGTCGGCCAGCTCGTCCCAGGTCACCGGCGCCGACACCGGGGCGTGCGGCAGCGGCCGGACGCTGTAGGCCGAGGCGATGGTGCGGTCGCGGGCGTTCTGGTTGAAGTCGATGAACACCTGCTCGCCCCGCTCCTCCTTCCACCACTTGGTGGTGACCAGGTCGGGCACGCGGCGCTCCACCTCGCGGCCGAACGCCAGCGCCGCCCGGCGCACGTCGGTGAACGTCCAGCGCGGCTCGATCCGCACGTAGACGTGCACGCCCGCCTTGCCGGAGGTCTTGACGAAACCGGTGTAGCCGAGCTCGTCCAGCAGGTCGCGCACCGGCCCGAGCGCCACCCGCACCGCGTCGGCGAACCCGGTGCCGGGCTGGGGGTCCAGGTCGATGCGCAGCTCGTCGGGGTGGTCGACGTCGGCGCGGCGCACCGGCCAGGGGTGGAAGGTCAGCGTGCCCAGGTTGGCCGCCCAGGCGATCACCGCCACCTCGGTGGGGCACACCTCGTCGGCGGACCGGCCGCTGGGGAAGTCGATGCGCGCCGACTCCACCCAGCCGGGCGCCCCCTTGGGCAGCCGCTTCTGGTAGAACGCGTCGGCGCCGCGCGGGTCGCCGCGGGTGGCCAGCCGGGCCCCCTCGAACACCCCGCCGGGCCAGCGCTCCAGCGTGGTGGGCCGGTCGCGGGTGGCGCGCAGAATGCCCTCGCCGACGGAGACGAAGTACTCCACCAGCCGCCGCTTGGTGTAGCCCGGCTGCGGGAAGTACACCTTGTCGGGGTTGCTCACCTTGACGAGACGGTCCCCCACCGGGATCTCGATGCTTGGCGCGGCCATGTCGGCACGCTAACCCACGCCGCCGACACTCCACCGGCCGGGGACCGGCTGATCTGGGCGGATGCGGCATGTCCCCCACCGCGCCCCGCCCGGGTACCGTCGGAGTATGGACAAGATCCGCAAGAGCGACGAGGAATGGCGGGCGCAGCTGTCGCCGGAGGAGTACCACGTGCTGCGCGAGGGCGGCACGGAGCGGCCCTTCACCGGCGAGTACACCGACACCACGACGGTGGGCGTGTACCGCTGCCGCGCCTGCGGCGCCGAGCTGTTCCGCTCGGAAGCCAAGTTCGAGTCCCACTGCGGCTGGCCGTCGTTCTTCGAGCCCGCCAAGTCGGAGGCGGTCACCCTGCTGGAGGACCGCTCCCTGGGCATGGTGCGCACCGAGGTGCGCTGCGCGACCTGCGACTCCCACCTGGGCCACGTCTTCCACGGGGAGGGCTACCCCACCCCCACCGACGACCGCTACTGCATCAACAGCATCAGCCTCACGCTGGAACCCGCCGAGTGACGACCCCCGCCCCTGCCCGGCCGGCCCGGGCGGGGGCGCGCCGCCGCGGCCGGGCCGGGGTCAGCGGGTCTCGCCCACCTTGCAGTCGTCCTTGTCGTTCTGCTTGTTGGCGAGCACGACGCTGCCGTTGTCCTCGCTCTTGCCGTGGACGAACACGCGGGGCTCGTCGTCCCCGCCCTCCTTCAGGAACTCGGTGGTCCACTCGCACAGCGACACCGCCGGGTCGGAGTTCTCGTCGCCCTCCTCCAGGTCGGTGTAGACGCGCAGGAAGTCGCCGCTGCGCCGGACGTCCTCGACATGCTTGGTGATCTTCTTGTCGGGATCCTTGCTCTCCAGGTACGTCAGCGCCTCGGGCACCTCGTCGGGGTCGCCCGACGTTGCGGCAGATGCTGCGGCCGAGCCGGTGGGCGACGCCGAGGCCGATGCGGACGCGCCGGACGTCCGCGCGGACGACGTGCCGCGCCCGCCCGTCCCGTGCTCGGCGGCGGCTGCGGCCCGGGGCGCCTCGTCGCCGCCGCCGGCGGCCGACATCACGACCGCCGCCGCCACGCCCATCAGCACCAGCGATGCCGTCCCGGCCCCGGCCGCCCGCAGCTTGCGCCTGCCCGACTCCCCCAGCCCCTTGACCATCCGGTCCCATCGGACGGCCAGCTCGGACGGCGGTTTGGCGTGCCTTCCACGCGCGTGCTTCGGGGGAGCCTTGGTCACGGGCCGCACTCTACCGGCAGTCCGCCGCAGGTTCCGTCCAGACGGGACAACGGGGGATACTCCGGCCGCCGCGTCCGTGCGCGGCCGCCGCGCCCCGGGCCCGCGGGGTCACGGAAGGTCGGCGACCAGCTCGGCGACCGGCTTGCGGCGGCCGGTGTAGAAGGGGATCTCCTCGCGGACGTGCAGCCGGGCCCGGGCGCCCCGCAGGTGCCGCATGAGGTCCACGATGCGGTGCAGCTCGTCGGCCTCGAACGCCAGCAGCCACTCGTAGTCGCCCAGGGCGAACGAGGAGACGGTGTTGGAGCGCACGTCCGGGAAGCCGCGGGCCATCTGGCCGTGCTCGGCGAGCATCTGGCGGCGCTCCTCCTCCGGCAGCACGTACCAGTCGTAGGACCGGACGAACGGGTAGACGCACAGGTACCCGCGCGGCTCCTCCCCCGCCAGGAACGCCGGGATGTGGCTCTTGTTGAACTCGGCCGGCCGGTGCAGCCCCATCACCGACCACACCGGCTCGCTGGCGCGTCCCAGCGCGGTGCGCCGGAACCGGGAGTAGAGCTCCTGCAGGTCGTCGGAGCTGGGGGCGTGCCACCAGAACATGTAGTCGGCATCGGCCCGCAGGCCCGCCACGTCGTACACCCCGCGGGTGGTCACGTCCTTCTGCGCGGCCTGGTCGAGCAGGTCCTGCACCTCGGCGGCGTGGCCCTCGGCGACCTCACCGTGGGTCCTCACCCGGAAGACCGACCACATCGTGTACCGGATCACCTGGTTGAGGTCCCGAGCCTTGGGCCGACTCGCCTGCTCCGTCATGACTCTTTCCTCCCCGATTGTCGAGGTATTCCAGCACCCGGGTCGCCGCCGCGCGCGCGGTGGCGATGCATGCCGGGATGCCCAATCCGTCGTATGCTGCGCCCGCCACGGCCAGCCCCGGCTGACCCGCGACGGCGGCGCGGATGCGGGCCACCACGTCGGCGTGGCCCACGTTGTACTGGGGCAGCCCCCCGCCCCACCGCGTCACGCGGGAGGCGATGGGCAGTTCGTCGACCCCGCAGGTGACGGCCAGTTCGGTGACGGCCGCGGCCCGCAGGTCGTCGTCGGAACGCTGGAGCGTGTGCTCCTCGCCGTACCGTCCAATGGAGCAGCGCACCGCGATGAGGTCCGGGGCGCTCTCGCGCAGGTGCGGCCACTTGACCGAGCTGAAGGTGACGGCCTTCACCTCCCGCCCCTCGACCGCCGGGACGAGGTAGCCGCTGACGCGCGGCAGGCGGGGGAAGGCGCTCACCGGGTAGACCAGCGTGACGATCGCCATGCTGGCGTAGTCGATGCGGGCCAGCTCCCGGGACGCGGCGGGCACCTCGTCGGCGAGCAGCCGGGCGGCCGGCGCCGCGGGCACGGCCACCACGACCGCGTCGGCCTCGAGGTACTCGGGCGAGCGCGCCGGGCCGACGGTGAGCCGCCACCCGGTGGGCGTGCGGCGCAGCTCGCGCACCATGGCCCCGGTGCGGACCGTCCCGCCCCCGGCGGTGATCGCGTCGGCCACCAGGCGCGGCAGGGTGCCCAGCCCGCCGGGCAGGGTGGCGAACACCGGGCCCGGCTTCTCGGGCGCGGCCTGCCGGATGCCGCGGACGGCGGAGATCAGCGACCGGTGGCTGCGGGAGGCGACCGCGACCTGCGTCATCGTCGCCTCGAACGACAGCACCTCCACCCGCCCGGCGTACACGCCGCCCAGCAGCGGCTCGACCAGCCGGTCCACCACCTCGCGGCCGAGGCGGGCGCCGACGTAGTCGGCCACCGACACGTCGGAGGCGCCGCGCGGCGTGGCCGGCAGCACCAGGTCGAGCGGCACGCGGGCCAGGCCCAGCGGAGACAGCACCTGCGCGCGGGCCAGCGCCGCAAGGTCCGACGGCACACCCATGACCTGCCCGGACGGCAGAGGGCGCAGCGCCCCGTGGCTGAGGATCGCCGACGAGGCCGTCCCCGGGTGCACCAGGTCGCCGGCCCGGCCGAGGTCGCGCACCAGCTCCAGGCCCTCGGGCCGGCGGGCGAGCATGGACTCGGCGCCCTCGTCGACGGGGATCCCGCCGACCTCGCTGACCTTCAGTTTGCCGCCGACGTCGGATGAGCCCTCCAGGACCGTCACCCGCGCCCCGCCGCGCAGCAGCTGCCGCGCGGCGGTCAGACCCGCGATCCCGCCGCCGATGACGACGGCGTGCGGCCGCCCTCCGTTCGCCTCCAGCTCGGTCATGATTCCACCTTTCCAGATGGTCTTCCCGAACCGGCATCAGGGTGGCCTTAGGGATCGGCCACGGGGTGACCCGCAGGTCAGGACGCGGACGCCTCGTGGACCAGGTCGGCCAGGCGCGCCAGCACGTCCGGATCGGTGGCGGGCAGCACGCCGTGGCCCAGGTTGAACACGTGGCCCTCGGCGGTGCGGCCCCGGGCCAGCACGTCGCGGGCCCGCGCCTCGATCACCTCCCACGGCGCGAACAGCAGCGCCGGGTCGAGGTTGCCCTGCAGCGCCTTGCCGGGCTCGACGCGGTGGACGGCCTCGTCCAGCGGGACCCGCCAGTCGACGCCCACCACGTCGGCCCCGGCCTCGCCCATCAGCCCGAGCAGCTCGCCGGTGCCGACGCCGAAGTGGATGCGCGGCACGCCGTACTCCTCCAGCGCCTGGAAGACGCGGCGGGTGTGGGGCAGCACCGAGGCCCGGTAGTCCTGCGGGCCGACCGCGCCGACCCAGGAGTCGAACAGCTGCACCGCGCTCGCCCCGGCCTCGACCTGCACCTTCAGGTAGTCGATGGTGATGTCGGCCAGCCGTCCCATCAGCCGGTCCCACAGCTGCGGCTCGCCGTACATCATGGCCTTGGTGCGCTCGTGGTTCTTCGACGGGCCGCCCTCGATCAGGTACGAGGCCAGCGTGAACGGCCCGCCCGCGAACCCGATCAGCGGGGTGGCGCCCAGCTCGCCGACCAGGCCGCGCACCGCCTCGGTGACGAACGGCACGTCGTCCGGAGTCAGCCGGCGCAGCGCGGCCACCCCCTCGGGGCTGCGGATCGGGTCGGCGACCACCGGCCCGACGCCCGGCTTGATGTCCAGGTCGACGCCGACCGCGCGCAGCGGCACGACGATGTCGCTGAAGAAGATCGCCGCGTCCACCGCGTACCGGCGCAGCGGCTGCAGGGTGATCTCGATGATCATGTCGGGGCGGGCGCACGCCTCCAGCATCGGCACGCCCTCGCGCACCCGCAGGTACTCGGGCAGCGACCGGCCCGCCTGCCGCATGAACCACACCGGCGTGTACGGCACGGGCCGGCGGCGGCAGGCCCTCAGGAAGGGGCTGTCCTCCAGCCCGGAAGCGGAGTCCTTGGTTCCAACGGCGTCTTCGACCACATGTGAGATGCTCCCACGGACACCCCCGCCGGGGCGCACCGCCCCGCGCAAGTCGCCCGCGGTCCGCCCGTTTTGCGTACAACGTACGCCGATTCGGCGGACTCCGGGGGGATCGGGCACGATCGGGGGGCGTCGCCGTGGCGGCGCACGAAGTTCCGGACACGCCGAGCGAAGTCCCGCATTCTGTCACCGCCGCATGCGAACGTGATCCGTGTCATAGCCGAGGGAGGTCCCCTTGTACTGCTCCACCTGCGGTGACGACCGCCTCTTCGAGCGGCCGCCCTGCCCTGACGGGCACGGCGCGGACTGCCCCGAGAGGGTCTGCACCGGGTGCGGGGCCGCGGTCCTGATCGGCCTGCCGCCCGGATCCGCCGGCGCCCCCGCCGCGCCGGCCGTCCCCGCGCCGGCCCGGTCGGCCCCGTCCGCCGCCGCGCGCGGCGGGTCGAGCAGCCCGGCCGCGGGCGGGTCCCCGGCCGCTCCCGGTTCCGCCCCCGGCGCATCCGCCAGCGGCCGCGCCGCGTACCAGCGGGCCGTGGCCTGACGGCGCGCGCCCCCGAGACGAAACCTGTGCTGTGCCTCTGTCTCCGCCTCAATCCCCCGTCGCCGCGCCCGGCGCCGCGACGAGCCCCCCGCACCGCGCCCCGGTGCGGGGCCGCCACCTCGGCGGTCCGATCATGACCGTGCCCGCGCCGTTCCGGCGCGCCCGCGACACGCTGCGGGCGATCCTGGAGGGCGAGCCGATCCGGCCCGAGCTCGACCTGGAGGACATGCCCGCGCCACAGCGGCTGGCGCCCTACGCGGCGGCCCTGTCCGGCAGCGTGTACCGCGACGCCGGCACCGACGCCGAGACCGAGGTGGCCACCGGCCGGCTGATCGTGCTGTACGACCCCGAGGGCCGCGCCGGCTGGACCGGCGGGTTCCGCGTGGTCGCCTACATCCGCGCCGACCTGGAGCCCGAGATCGCCGCCGACGAGCTGATCGGCTCGGTGGCCTGGAGCTGGCTGCTGGAGGCGCTGGAACCCGCGGGGTACGCGGGCGTGTCCGGCACGGTCACCCGGGCGGTGTCGGAGAGCTTCGGCGACAAGCGCGGCGAGCCGTCCACGACCGAGCTGGAGTTGCGCGCCTCCTGGTCCCCGACCGGCGACGATCTCACCGGGCACGTGCTGGCGTGGTGCGAGGTGATGTGCACCACGGCGGGGCTGCCGCCGTCCGGGGTGAGCGCGCTGCCGGATCGTCCCGGCGGATCCGGACACTGAGCGACGTACGGTAGGGGACGTGGGAAGCACAGCGTCCGAGACCGAAGCCGCCGACGAGGGCGCGGCAGGGGCGCAGTCCGCCGCGGGACCCGCCGCGGCGGCCGCCTCACCGCAGGAGTCCGCCCTCGACCCGTCCACCGCCGACCGGAAGGCCGCCGGTTCCGCCGAGCGGGCCGTGCACGCCGCCGGCACCGCGCCCCCCGCGGGCGCCGTACCGCTGCTGGAGCCCCGGGACGGCGTGCCCCCGGTGATCACCACCGCATCCGGTTTGGAACGTGTCATCGACGCGTTCGCGGCGGGCGCCGGCCCGGTCGCGGTGGACGCCGAGCGCGCGTCCGGCTACCGGTACGGCCAGCGCGCCTATCTGATCCAGCTGCGCCGCCGCGGCGCGGGCACCGCGCTGATCGACCCGGTGGCGCTGCCCGACCTGTCCGGGCTGGACGCCGCGCTGGACGGCGCCGAGATCGTGCTGCACGCCGCCACCCAGGACCTGCCCTGCCTGGGCGAGGTCGGCATCCGGCCGCGCCGCCTGTTCGACACCGAGCTGGCCGGGCGGCTGCTGGGCTATCCGCGGGTGGGGCTCGGCTCGATGGTGGAGAACGTCCTCGGCTTCAGCCTGGAGAAGGGGCACTCGGCGGCCGACTGGTCGACGCGTCCGCTGCCGGAGGACTGGCTGCGGTACGCGGCGCTGGACGTCGAGCTGCTGGTGGAGCTGCGCGACGCGCTGCGGGACGAGCTGCAGGCGGCGGGCAAGCTGGAGTGGGCGCTGGAGGAGTTCGCCGCGATCCTGGCCACGCCGCCCAAGCCGCCGCGTCCCGACCCGTGGCGCCGCACGTCCGGCATCCACCGCGTGCGCAACCGGCGGGCCCTGGCGGTGGTGCGCGAGGTGTGGAACGTTCGCGACCGCATCGCCCGGGAGCGCGACCTGTCGCCGGGCCGGGTGCTGCAGGACGCGGCGATCATCGAGCTGGCGCAGCAGCTGCCCAAGACCCCGGCGGACCTGCAGGCGCTGCCGACGATGCGCAGCCGCGGCGCCCGCCGCCACCAGACGGCGTGGCTGCGCGCGGTGTCGCGGGCGCGCGCCCTGCCCGACAAGGCGCTGCCGGAGGCCGGCGTCCCCGGCGACGGCCCGCCGCCGGCGCACCGCTGGCCCGAGCGCGACCCGCAGGCCGCCAAGCGGCTGGCCGCCGCCCGGGCGGTGGTGGCGGCGCTGGCCGACGAGCACACCATGCCGACCGAGAACCTGATCCAGCCGGACTACGTGCGGCGGCTGGCGTGGTCGCCGCCCGCCGAGCCGACCCCCGAGGCGATCGGCGCGGCGCTGCGCGGGCTCGGCGCCCGCGCATGGCAGGTGCGGCTGGTGGCCAAGCCGCTGGCCAAGGCGTTCCAGCGGCTGGAGAGCAAGGGCGAGCTGTAGCCCGCGCCGGACGCGCGAACGCACCCGCCGCGGACGGGGGCTCCGCGGCGGCTACAGGTCGGGCAGCGGGTCGCGCGGGAGGCTGTCGCGGTCGAAGACCTCGGCGTCGGCGGCGTTGATGACGGGCACGTACTCGTCGTCCACCTCGAACCAGGCGTTGGCGAACTCGAACACGGCGCCCGCGCCGGTCTCCACCGGGCCGATGCGGGTGCCGCGCGGATAGCTCCCCCAGACGCTCTTCGGATCGGCGCGCCCGACCGCGCCGGTGCTGATGACCGTGATCTGGTCATCGGTGACGACGAACAGGAACCCGGTGCCGCCCCCGGCGGTCAGCGCCGGGAAGATGTACCGGATGTCGGTGTCGAGGCCGAGGAACTCCCGGCAGCGGTCGCGGACCGGACGGGGCACGGGCATGGCGCCTCACCTCCGACCATCGGCTGGTCCCCATGATGCACCGGCCCGCACACCGCGACCAGGGCCGCGACCGGGTCAACCCCCGACGGCCTCGGGCCCGGCGGGCGTCCAGCGGACGAGGACGGCCTGGTGGGCGGTCTGGGCGCCGGTGGACGGGTCGATGCCGAACGCCCCGAACAGGGTGGTGGTGCGCAGGCTCGCGGCGACGTCCCACACCGGGCGGCGGGCCGGGCTCCCGGCGGTGCGGACGCAGTGCGCGGCGATCACCGCAGCGGCGTACGCCTGCGCCGCCGGGTAGTCGGGCAGGGTTCCCGTGCGC
Organism: Actinomadura sp. NBRC 104425; assembly: GCF_030269545.1. Classification (GTDB taxonomy): domain Bacteria; phylum Actinomycetota; class Actinomycetes; order Streptosporangiales; family Streptosporangiaceae; genus Spirillospora; species Spirillospora keratinilytica. The sequence goes on from NZ_BSTN01000007.1 coordinate 122,486, forward strand.
CGCCGGACGGCGGCGATGAAGGCGGCCTCGTTCAGGCCGAGTTCCGGTTCGCGCGGGCGTCCCGGGAACCACTGCCCCACCCCGTAGACCCCCTCGGGATCGCCGACGGCGCCGCCGAACCCGCGGACGCCCGCCGCCACCGCGCACACGGTTCCCGGCGGGTCGGGCCGCGCCCTTGCAGCGGCCACCGTCCGCACGTCCTCCTCGAAGGACGCGGCGCACAGCAGGTTCCAGCGGGCCGACGCGCCCGGCTCCGGAAGCCCGCCGACGCGCGCGACGTCGATGCCCAGGGCGCGCGCCGCGGTCTCGGCGCCGTCGGCGACCCGCCTGCCGAAGCCGCCGCCGCCGTGCACGAGGTAGAGCCGGGCGGGGTCCCGGGCCGCCGCCAGATGCCGCAGGAACGGGTCGGCGTACCGGCTCGCGGGAGTCGGCACCGAGACGACGTGGCCGGGATGGGCCGTCTCGGCGTCGTCGCCGGAGCCGCCGTGGTTCCAGACCAGCCGGTCGAGGTCGGCGGCGACGCCGCCCGCGGCCCGCATGAGGTCGGTCGCATAGGGGCCGAGCAGCACGTCGCACCGGCCGGCCAGGCCGCGCAGGGCCGTGCGGAGGCGGTCCCGGTCGCCGCGGTCGTCCTCGATCAGCAGGTCGGCGCGCCCGTCGGCCGCGCGCCACACCTCCAGGGCGGCCGCGGCCTGGCGGCCGAACCGGGCGTATCCGCCCGTCAGCGACAGGCAGGCGCCGACGCGCAACCGGGCCATGGCCGCTTCGTGCCCGCCCGCGCCCTGCCGACGCCCCTGCCGACGCCCCTGTTGATGCGCCCGCTGACGCGGCGGGGGCTGCTCAGCCGGTCCAGCGCTCGCCGGTCAGGCGCTCGTAGACCTCGATGTAGCGGGCGCGGGTCGCGTCGACGACCTCCTGTGGGATCTCCGGGCCGGGGGGCGTGCGGTCCCAGTCCAGCGTGCTGCTCCAGTCGCGGACGAACTGCTTGTCCAGGGAGTGCTGCGCGCGGCCGGGCCGCCACTCGTCGGCGGGCCAGAAGCGGGAGGAGTCGGGGGTGAGCACCTCGTCGGCGAGGACGAGGGTTCCGTCGGGGGCGCGGCCGAACTCCAGCTTGGTGTCGGCGATGACGATGCCCCGCTCGGCGGCCAGCTCCGCGCCGCGCCGGTAGACCTCCAGGGTGGTCTGCCGCAGCCGCTCGGCGGTGTCGGCGCCGATCTCCGCCACCACGTCGTCGTAGGTGATGAACTCGTCGTGCCCCTCGGCGGCCTTGGTGGTCGGGGTGAAGATCGGCTCGGGCAGCTTGGACGCCTCGACCAGTCCGGGCGGCAGCGCCACCCCCGAGACGGTGCCGCTCTTGTCGTACTCCTTGAGGCCGAGGCCCGCCAGGTATCCGCGCGCGATCCACTCCACCGGCAGCATGGTCAGGCGGCGGCAGCGGATCGCCCGGCCCCGCCACTCGTCGGGCACGTCGTCGGCGGAGATGACGTGGTTGGGGATGATGTCGGCGAGCCGCTCGAACCACCACAGCGACAGCCGGGTGAGGATCTTGCCCTTGTCGGGGATCGGGGTGGGCAGCACCACGTCGTAGACGCTCACCCGGTCGGAGGCGACCAGGATGAGGTCGTCGCCGTCGGCGTAGACGTCCCGGACCTTGCCGGAGTGGATCAGTTCCATGGTGTTCCTCTGCCCTCGCGCTTCCTTCGGACCGGCGGCCACCAGGGCAATCTACTCGCCGTGCCCGGCCGGCTCCCGTCCAGGGGCGGCACGGCCCGGCGTCAGTGGTTACTGACGAGTAAGATGGGCATTGTTACCCGCGAGTAGCCGGGGCCGCCTCCGGCCCGGCGCCGTGCCATTCGTGCCCATACGTGCCCATACGTGCCCATTCAAGGGAGGACGACCGTGCCCCGTACCGCACGCGACGTCGTATTCGTCGACGGCGTACGCACGCCGTTCGGCAAGGCGGGTCCCAAGGGCCTGTACGCCGAGACCCGCGCGGACGACCTGGTCGTCCGCGCCATCCGCGAGCTGATGCGCCGCAACCCGTCGCTGCCGCCCGAACGGGTGGACGAGGTGGCGATCGCGGCGACCACCCAGACCGGCGACCAGGGCCTGACGATCGGCCGGGCCGCCGCCGTGCTGGCCGGGCTGCCCAAGAGCGTGCCCGGCTACGCGATCGACCGCATGTGCGCGGGCGCGATGACCGCGGTCACCACCACCGGCGCCGGCATCGCGTTCGGCGCCTACGACGTGGCGATCGCGGGCGGCGTGGAGCACATGGGCCGCCACCCCATGGGCGAGGGCGTGGACCCCAACCCGCGGTTCCTCGCCGAACGGCTGGTCGATCCGTCCGCGCTGATCATGGGCGCGACGGCGGAGAACCTGCACGACCGCTTTCCGCAGATCACCAAGGAGCGGGCCGACGCGTACGCGGTGCGCAGCCAGCAGAAGGTCGCCGCCGCCTACGCCGCCGGGAAGATCCAGCCCGACCTGGTGCCGACCGCCGTCCGCTCGGCCGAGAAGGGCTGGGGCCTGGCCACCGAGGACGAGCCGCCCCGCCCCGACACCACCATGGAGGGGCTGGCCAAGCTCAAGACGCCGTTCCGGGTGGCGGGCCGGGTCACGGCGGGCAACGCCGCCGGGCTCAACGACGGCGCCACCGCCTGCCTGCTGGCCGCCGAGGAGACGGCCCGCGAGCTCGGCCTCACGCCGCGCATGCGGCTGGTGGACTACGCCTTCGCCGGGGTGGAGCCGGAGGTCATGGGCGTCGGCCCGGTGCCGGCCACCGAGAAGCTGCTCGCCCGCAACTCGCTGACCATGGACGACATCGGCCTCATCGAGATCAACGAGGCGTTCGCCGTCCAGGTGCTGGCCTTCCTGGACCACTTCAAGATCGCCGACGACGATCCGCGGGTGAACCCGTGGGGCGGCGCCATCGCCCTCGGCCACCCGCTGGCCTCCTCCGGCGTGCGGCTGATGACCCAGCTGTCGCGGCTGTTCCAGGAGCGCACCGACGTCCGCTACGGCCTGACCACGATGTGCATCGGCATGGGCATGGGCGGCACCGTCCTGTGGGAGAACACGAACTGGGAGGGCGCCAAGTGAGCGCGGACATCACCGGCCTGTTCGACGGCGAGGTGGTCACGCACGCCCGCGTCCGCGACGTGACGCTGCCGTACGGGGCGGGCACGCTGGCACTGATCACCCTGGACAACGGGCACGACCACACCAAGCCCAACACCTTCGGACCGCGCGGCCTGCTGGAGCTGAACGAGGCCATCGACCAGGTGGCCGGGCGCGACGACATCGCCGCCGTCGGCGTGACCGGCAAGCCGTTCATCTTCGCGGTCGGCGCCGACCTCAAGGGCGTGCCGCTGATCAGGACCCGCGAGGACGCCCTGGCCATCGCCAAGCTGGGCCACGACGTGTTCCGCCGCCTCGGCGAGCTGCACGTGCCGACGTTCGCCTACGTCAACGGCGCGGCCATGGGCGGCGGCGTGGAGGTCGCGCTGCACTGCACCTACCGGACGATCTCCTCCTCGGTCCCGGCGCTGTCGCTGCCGGAGGCGTTCCTCGGCCTGGTGCCCGGGTGGGGCGGCACCTACCTGCTGCCCAACCTGATCGGCGCCGAGAAGGCCATCAAGGTCATCATCGACCACCCGCTCGCGCAGAACCGGCAGCTCAAGGGCCCGCAGGCGTACGAGCTGGGCATCGCCGACGCCATGTTCGACCCGGCCGACTTCCTGGAGGAGTCGCTGGCCTGGACCGCCCGCGTGCTCAACGGCGACGTCACCGTCGAGCGCGCGCCCGTCGACAAGGGCAAGGCGTGGGACGACGCCGTCGCCGCGGCCCGCTGGAACGTCGACGGCAAGCTGCACGGCGCCGCCCCGTCCTACGTGCGGGCGCTCGATCTGGTGGCCGCCGCCAAGGACCGCACCCGTGACGAGGGGTTCGCCGCCGAGGACGAGGCGCTGGCCGACCTCATCATGAGCGACGAGCTGCGCGCCGGGCTGTACGCGTTCGACCTCACCCAAAAGCGCGCCAAGCGGCCCGCCGGGGCGCCCGACAAGAGCCTGGCGCGGCCCGTCACCAAGGTCGGCGTGGTCGGCGCGGGCCTGATGGCAAGCCAGCTGGCACTGCTGTTCGCCCGCCGCCTGGAGGTCCCGGTCGTCATGACCGACCTGGACCAGGAGCGGCTGGACAAGGGCGTCGGGCACGCCCACGCCGAGATCGACAAGCTGCTGGCCAAGGGCCGGGTCTCGGCCGACAAGGCGGCCCGGCTGAAGGCGCTGATCACCGGGTCGCTGTCCAAGGACGCGTTCGCGGGCGCCGACTTCGTCATCGAGGCCGTCTTCGAGGAGATGTCGGTCAAGCAGAAGGTGTTCGCCGAGGTCGAGGCCGTGGTCTCGGACGAGTGCGTGCTGGCCACCAACACCTCCTCGCTGTCGGTGACCGAGATGGCGTCCGGGCTGCGGCACCCCGAGCGGGTGGTGGGCTTCCACTTCTTCAACCCGGTCGCGGTGCTGCCGCTGCTGGAGATCGTCCGCGGGGCGAAGACCGACGACGCCGCGCTGGCCACCGCGTTCGCCGTCGGCAAGCAGCTGAAGAAGTCCTGCGTGCTGGTCAAGGACGCCCCCGCGTTCGTGGTCAACCGGATCCTGGTGCGGCTGCTCGCCGAGATCGTCAAGGCGGTCGACGAGGGGACGCCGATCGAGACGGCCGAGCGCGCCGCGGCCCCGCTGGGCCTGCCGATGCCGCCGTTCGTGCTGATGGGGCTGGTCGGACCGGCCATCGCGCTGCACGTCAACGAGACGCTGCACGCGGCGTTCCCGGACCGGTTCCCGCTGTCGGCCAATCTCGCCGAGATGGTCGCGGCGGGCAAGACCGGCGTGTACCGGCCCGACCTCACCCTCGACCCCGAGGTGGTGGAGATCTTCTCCGGGGGCGACGCGCCGTCCACCGAGGAGCAGGTGCTGGCGCGGGCGCTGCGCGCCCTGGCCGAGGAGATCCGGATCATGCTGGACGAGGGCGTGGTCGCCGCGCCGCAGGACATCGACCTGTGCATGCTCCTCGGCGCGGGCTGGCCGTTCCACCTGGGCGGCATCACCCCGTACCTGGACCGCACCGGCGTGTCCGAGGAGGTGAACGGCGCCCGCTTCCTGGAGCCGGGCGTCGCCTCCCTCCCCCGCTGAGCGGGTCCGCACCGCGCGGGAAGACGGCTCGGGGCGTCTTCCCGCGCGGCCCGCCTCGACCTGACCTGACCGACACGTGACCCTGGTCACTGTGTCTTTTCACACGGCGCATGGGCACAATGGCCCGCATGACTCCTGGTGCGCGCGTCGCCGTCGTCGGCTCGGGCCCCGCAGGGCTGTACGCCGCGGAAGCGCTGGTCAAGCAGGCCGAGGGGGACGTCCAGGTGGACGTCTTCGACCGGCTGCCCACCCCTTACGGACTGGTCCGCTACGGCGTCGCGCCCGACCACAAGTCGATCAAGTCGATCGCCCGCTACCTGCAGCGCGTGCTGGAGCACCCCGCCGTGCGGTTCTTCGGCTGCGTGGAGCTGGGCCGCGACCTGACCCGCGCCGACCTGCTGGACTGCTACGACGCCGTCGTCTACGCCACCGGCGCCATGGTCGACCGGCATCTGGGCGTGCCCGGCGAGGACCTGCCCGGCAGCGTCGCCGCCACCGACTTCGTCAACTGGTACTGCGGCCATCCCGACGCCGCCGACCACGACTTCGACCTGTCGGTCGAGGAGGTCGCGGTCATCGGCGTGGGCAACGTGGCCGTCGACGTGGTGCGGATCCTGGCCAAGACCGCCGACGAGCTGCGCGAGACCGACATCCCCCAGCACGTGCTGGAGAAGCTGGCGGCCAGCCGGGTCCGCCGCATCCACATGATCGGGCGGCGCGGGCCGGCGCAGGCCAAGTTCACCACCAAGGAGCTGCGCGAACTGGGCGAGCTGCCGCACGCCGGCGTCCACGTCGCCGCCGAGGACATGCGGCTCGCCCCGGCCGATGCCGCGCTGGCCGAGTCCGACCGGCACGTGCGCGGCAACGTCGCGGTGCTGTCCGGCTGGACGGGCGAGCCGCCCGCCGACCGGATGCGCCGCATCGACGTGCGGTTCTGGCGGGCGCCCCGCGAGATCATCGGCACCGGCCGGGTCGAGGCGCTGCGGCTGGAGCGCACCCGGCTCGGCGACGACGGCCGCGTCACCGGGACCGGCGAGTACGAGACGCTGCCGGTCGGCATGGTGCTGCGCTCGGTCGGCTACCAGAGCGTCCCGCTGGACGGCGTGCCGTTCGACGAGCGCGCCCACGTGGTGCCGAACGAGGGCGGCCGCATCATCGGCCCGGACGGCTCCCCGGTGCCCCGCGAGTACGTGGCGGGCTGGATCAAGCGCGGCCCGACCGGCGTGGTCGGCACCAACAAGTCCGACGCCGCCGAGACCGTCCGGCACCTGCTGGCCGACCTGGACGCAGGCCGCGAACGCCCGGTCCGCAAGATCGAGGAGCTGCTGGCCGAGCGCGGCCTGCCGGTGGTCGGCTACGCCGACTGGCTCAACCTGGACGCCGCCGAGATCGCCCTGGCCCGGTCGCTGAACCGCGGCGAGCGCGTCAAGCTGGCCCGCTGGGACGCCATGCGCGCCGCCTGCCGCCCGTCCTGAGCCGTCCCGAGCCGCCCGCCCGCGCGGCGCGGGGCGACCGTGCCGGGTATGCGGCCGTCCCGCGCCGGCGAAACGCGCGGCGCCCCCGGCCGCGCGGCCGGAAACCGCGGCCGGATGCGGAAAACCGCGCACGAAACCCGTGACGGCGCCGTGACACCGGCGCTACGGTGCGCCTGTGACCGGCGGTCCAGAACTGTACGGATTCCCCCCGCCCGCCGCGCTGCCCGACCTGAGGTGGCTCGGCCCGGACTACGTCTCCGTGCTCGTGCACGACCTGACCCGGGGCCTCCTGCGGCAGGACGCGGGGACGCGCGTGATGGGCGTCCGCTGCGACGGCGCACCCGAACTCAAGGCCGCGGTCGACTCCGCCGGGGTCATCCGCGCACACGAGGCCTGCTTCCCCCTCCAGGTGTTCTTGCAGGACGGCACGGGACGACCATGGCGGCTGCGCGGGCAGTGGACCTACCGCGGCCGCGGCCTCGGCACGCCCGGCGCCTCCGTCACCCACTCCTGGCGGCTGCTGTCGGCCGACGGCGTCTGACCCGGCGGCCCAGCGGCCCGGCAGGGCGCAGGCCGGCCTGCCGCGCGGTCACGGCAGGAGCCCGGCCGTGCGGGAGTCCGCCGTGGAGGTGACGGAGATCGTCCGGCCCTGGACGTTCCGGCAGTTCACGGTGGTGGTGTTCGCCGCGGGCCCGGGCCGGTCGTTGTCCGGCAGGCCGCCGAAGCCGTAGCGCCCCCAGTCGAAGTCACGCCAGACACGGTCGGCCCAGTCGTCGCCCCAGTCCGCGCCGGAGGGGGCGCCGAGTGACAGCGGCGCGCCCGCGAACCGCGCCCTGCCGACGGCGGGCATCAGGGTGGCCAGCAGCGTGCCGGGGTCGGCGGCCGCCGCGCCCCGGGCCGGCGCGGGCCGGACGTCCATCGCGACGGACGGCGCGGCGCCGTCCACGGTGCACGGCTGCGCGGTGTCGCCGGCGACCTGCAGGGCGCCGTTCGGCACCGCGTGGGCCGCCCGCCCGTGTCCGACCACCCCGGTGTTCACCAGCGAGACCTGCGCGCTCCGCCGGACCGTGATCGCCCTGGTGACGCGGGCGTTGCGGGTGGTCAGCCGCAGGTCGCGCAGCTCGATGCGCAGTTGGTCCACGGCCTGCGGCGCGGTCGCGCGCCGCAGCCCGGCGGCGGATCCGAGGCCGTCGAGCAGGCCGCCGAGGACGCCGGAGATGTCGATCTGCGGTTCGGCGAGCGGCGCGCTCTGCGCGCTCTGCGCGTTCTGCCCGGACGGCCCGCCGCCGACGTGGAAGAAGGAGGAGACCGGCGCCCGGCCCGTGTAGGCGATCGTGGCGTTGCGTCCGTTGACCCTGGTGCTCCTGGTGATCGTCGGCAGCACGGACTGCGTGCCGTACGGCCGGGTCAGCGTGTAGGTGCAGCCCCGGGAGAGGGTGATGTCGCCGCCCGCGCGGATCGCGCGCACCAGCGCGGCCGCGTCGCCCTTGCCGCCGCGGCATCCGACCGCGGCCGCCTGCGCCTCCCCCGGCGCCGCATCGGCTGCCGCCGGGGGCGCCGCCGCGACCGCCAGTCCCGCCGCCAGGACGGGGACCGCCACCCGTACCGTGCCGGCCGACCGGCCGGCGCCTGTTGTCCGCACGCTCATGTCCAGCCCTTTCTGTCGCGTCGGGCTCAAGATCGGCCCAGTTGATTACTCACCGAACCTGATCAATTACAAACCGGCGCCCCCGAAGATGCCGATCATGAACCGGACGCCACGGGACATGGAGGTCATCACGAACCCATGGCCCCAAAAAGCGGTTATTACCTACGGACCGTGTTGCAGCGACTCCAACGGGTAGTTGCGGTGGTGAAGGTACGCAACGGATCGTCACCAGATGGTCCAGCAGCGACTACCGAGCCGTGCGGCGGCACAGCCGCAGCGCGGCGAAGGGAAAGAGAGGATTCTCATGAACACGCTGCAACGCATCACCATCCTGGGCGCCGCCACCGCCGGTGCGGCGCTGCTCGCGCCCTCCGCCGCCATGGCGAGCACCGCCGGCGGCGGCGACGGCTTCGGCCGGGGCTTCGGCGGCGCCAACTTCGTCTCGGTGAAGGAGATCGCGGGTCCCAAGGGCATCGCCGCCTCCAGGGTCGTGGCCGGGTTCGGCCGCGACGGCTTCGGCCGCGGTTTCGGTGGCGGCTTCGGCGGCGGCTTCGGCGGCGGCTTCGGCGGCGGCTTCGGCGGCGGCTTCGGCGGCGGCTTCGGCGACGGCTTCGGCCGGGGCTTCGGCAGCGGCCCGTTCTTCAAGAAGCAGAAGTTCTTCGCCGGTCCCAAGGGCGTCGCGTCGTTCCGCCAGTTCGCCGGGTTCGGCCGCGGCGGCTTCGGCGGCGGCAAGTTCGGCGGTTTCGGCGGGTTCGGCCACTGATAGCCGCGCGTTTCCACAGGTTCACGTTCCTGAGGTGGTCCCGTCCGCGCCCACGCGGGCGGGACCACCGCCCCGTTTACGGCCTCGCCCGGCCCATCCGACGTATGCGAAAGCGAGTCGCCATGATGTCAATGCCGTTCCGCGTCACGGTCACCGCGGGCACCGTGCTCGGCGTGCTCATGGGCGCGCCGGCCCTCGCGCACGCCGACGCCAAGTACAAGGTCGTCTCCCAGAAGGCCAGCCGGCACGGGGCGTTCCTGCACATCCGCACGTCGCTGGTCGACGAGGAGCGGGGGCGCGTGCTGTTCAAGGACGTCTTCCTGAAGGCCGGCCCGAAGGGGGTCGTCAAGCGGGTGATCGTCAGCGCGGTGGACTGATGGCCGCGTCCTCGCCACGGGTCAGGCGGGCGCCGCCCCGGCGGCCGTCCGGCCGACGCTCGCGCGCACCGGGACCGCGCTTCGGATGACCGAGCGCGGCCCCGGGCATGCGCATGCCCGGGGCCGGCCCGCGAATCGCTTGCGGCGGGTCACTCGGGGGACGCGAGGTCCGTGGGCTCCGTCTCGGGCTCGGCCGCGTGCGTCAGGGCGGTGACCGCCTCGGTGATCTGCCGGGCCAGGTCCTGCGGGGTGAGCCCGATGTCGGCCAGGATCTCGGCGCGCGCGGCATGGTCGAGGAACTCCTGCGGGATGCCGAAGGTGCGCACCGGCACGTCGTTGCCCGCGTCGCGCAGCAGCCGCGCCACCGCGTCGCCGACGGCGCCGGTGCGGCCGTTGTCCTCCACCACGGCCACCATGCGGTGCTGCGCGGCCAGGTCGACCAGCGCCTCGTCCAGCGGCTTGACCCAGCGCGGGTCGACGACGGTGACGCCGATGCCCTGCGCGGCCAGCCGTTCGGCGACGCCCACGCCGAGCCCCGCCATCGACCCGGTGGCGACCACCAGCACGCGAGTGCCGTTGGCGCCGTCGTGGCGGGCCAGCACGTCCATGCCGCCGACGGTGTCGACGGCCTCGATGTCGTCGGCGACCGAGCCCTTGGGGTAGCGGATCGCGGTCGGGCCGTCGTCGACCGCCACGCACTCGCGCAGCAGCTCGCGCAGGCGGGCGCCGTCGCGCGGCACCGCGATGCGCAGGCCCGGCACCAGCGACAGGATGGACAGGTCCCACATGCCGTTGTGGCTGGCGCCGTCGTCGCCGGTCACGCCGGCGCGGTCGAGCGCGAACGTCACCGGCAGCCGGTGCAGCGCGACGTCCATGAGGACCTGGTCGAACGCCCGGTTGAGGAACGTGGCGTACACGGCCACCACCGGGTGCAGGCCGCCCAGCGCCAGCCCGGCGGCCGAGGTGACCGCGTGCTGCTCGGCGATGCCGACGTCGTAGATGCGGTCGGGGTAGGCCTCGGCGAACGGCGCCAGCCCCACCGGGTGCAGCATGGCGGCGGTGATGCCGACCACGTCGGGGCGCTCGGCCCCGATGGCCACCATCTCCTCGCCGAACACCTTCGTCCAGCTCGGGCCGCTCTTCTTGGCGACCGGCCGCCCGGTGGCCGGGTCGAACGACCCGGCGCCGTGCATGCAGTCCTCTTCGTGGTTCTCGGCGGGCGCGTAGCCCCGGCCCTTGCGGGTGATGCAGTGCACGATCACGGGGGCGCCGAACCGGCGGGCGCGGCGCAGCGCGCGCTCGACCGCCTCGATGTCGTGGCCGTCGATCGGCCCGACGTACTTGATGCCCAGGTCCTCGAACATCGCCTGCGGCTGCAGGACGTCCTTGAGGCCCTTCTTGATGCCGTGCAGGGCCTCGTAGGCCACGCCGCCGACCACCGGCGCCTTCGGCACCGTCTTCTTGATCAGGTCGAGCGCGTTCTCGTAGCCCTGGGTGACCCGCAGCTCGGCCAGGTGGCTGGCCAGCCCGCCGATGGTCGGCGAGTAGGAGCGGCCGTTGTCGTTGACCACGATGATGACGGGCCGGTCCCGGCCCGCCGCGATGTTGTTCAGCGCCTCCCAGCACATGCCGCCGGTGAGGGCGCCGTCGCCGACCACCGCCACCACCGCGCGGTCGGTCTCGCCGCGCAGCCGGAACGCCTTGGCCAGCCCGTCGGCGTACGACAGGGCGGTGGAGGCGTGCGAGTTCTCGATGATGTCGTGCTCGGACTCGGCCTGGCTGGGGTATCCCGACAGGCCGCCGCGCTGCCGCAGCCTGCTGAAGTCGCGCCGGCCGGTCAGCAGCTTGTGCACGTAGGCCTGGTGGCCGGTGTCGAAAAGGATCTTGTCGTGCGGCGACTCGAAGACCCGGTGCAGCGCGATGGTCAGCTCCACCGCGCCGAGGTTGGGTCCGAGGTGGCCGCCGGTCTTGGACACCGCCTCGACCAGGAACTCCCGGATCTCGCTCGCGAGCCGGGGCAGCTGCGCGGCGTCCAGTCGCCTGAGCTCCGCCGGACCTGTGATCGACTCCAGCAGGGTCACGCGCGTCAACTCCTCCATCGGGGGCCTCTCTGCCCCTGCTCGCCGGGCCCGTCCGAGTTTAGTGGCGCTTCATCCGCGCCGCGCCGGGGGCACGCCGCGCACACCGCACTGATATCGAATCTGCACCGAATCGCCACAGGCCGCCCCGTTTCGGGGCGGCGCGCCGGTGAGGAGGTACTCATTCCTGGTCGCGGGCCCGGGGCTGTAGTAATGAGAGCATGGTGGAGGAAATCGTGCTGCTCGACGAGGCCGATGAGGTCGCCGGCCGGGCCCCCAAGACGGCGAGCCATCATCGCCACACCCCGTATCACCTCGCCTTCTCCTGCTTCCTGGTCGATCCGCGCGGACGGGTGCTGATCACGCGGCGGGCGCTGGGCAAGCGGACCTTCCCGGGGGTGTGGACGGGCAGCTGCTGCGGGCATCCCGCACCGGGCGAGGGACTGCGCGAGGCGGTGCTGCGCCGCCTGGACACCGAGCTGGGCGTTTCGGCCGAGTCGGTCACGCCGGTGCTGCCCGCCTTCCGGTACCGCGCCACCGCGGCCGACGGCGTGGTGGAGAACGAGCGCTGCCCCGTGGTACGCGCGACGACGTCCGGGCAGGTCACGCCCAACCCCGACGAGGTCGAGACGGCCGAGTGGTGGACCTGGGACCGCTGCCTGGAGCTGGCCGAGCGGCCCGACTCCTCCCCCTGGTACCGATTGCAGATGGCCGAGCTGGCCCCGCTGGGCGCTCCCCTGGACTGGCCCGACGCCGGAACCGACAAGCTTCCTCCGGCATTGCGCTGGTGACCGTCCGGCCGCGGCGCCCCGGCGCGCCCCGGTCATCCGGTGCGCGCGGGGCGCCGCGGCATGTCCGGGGCCGCGCCGCCGGGCGCCCGCCGCGCACCCGATAACCGGGAGATCACTTTTCGGTCGCGCCTGTTGACCCGTCCCGCAACTTGAACGGACGCTTGGTTGTGGCGTAACCGAAGGGACGAACGATGCGTGGACGGTGGAAGGCGGTCGCCGCCGTGGTCCTCGGCGGGATGCTCGCGGTGTCCGGCTGCGGCGGAGGCGACGAGGACGGCTCGGACGCGTCCCAGGTGGAGGTCTTCTCCTGGTGGACCGGTCCCGGCGAGGCCGACGGGCTGCAGGCCATGAAGGCCGACTTCGAGAAGAAGAACCCGGGCACCAAGTTCGTCAACGCCGCCATCGCCGGCGGCTCGGGCACCCAGGCGCAGGCCGTGCTGGCCAGCCGGCTGCAGAACCGCAAGCCCCCGGACTCCTTCCAGGGGCACGCCGGCGCCGAGCTGCTCGACTACATCAAGGCCGGGCAGATCGAGCCGCTGGACTCCTTCTACGACGACAACGGCCTGCGCTCCGCCTATCCGCAGCAGCTGCTGGAGCAGATCACCTACCAGGGCAAGATCTACTCGGTGCCGGTGAACATCCACCGCTCCAACGTGCTCTGGTACAACCCGAAGATCCTCAAGGACGCCGGGCTGTCCGGGCCGCCCAAGACGGTCTCCGAGTTCATCTCCGCGCTCAAGGCCGTCAAGGACAAGACCGGCAAGGTGCCGCTGTCGCTGGGCGCCCAGTGGACCGCCGACCACCTGCTGGAGAACGTGCTGCTGGGCGACCTCGGCACCGACGCCTACAACGCCCTGTGGAAGCCGGGCGCCGACTGGAGCACCCCCGCCGTCACCAAGGCGCTCACCGACTTCGCCGAGATCCTCAAATACACGACGGTCGAGGCGGCGTCCACCGACTGGCAGGGCGCGGCCAAGGCGGTCGTCGACGGCAAGGCCGCGTTCAACATCATGGGCGACTGGGCCTACGGCTACTTCGTCAACCCGGCGCCCAACGGCCTGGGCAAGAAGCTCGACACCGACTTCAAGTACGCTCCCGCACCCGGCACCGACGGCACCTACATGTGGCTGTCGGACAGCTTCACGCTGCCGCGCGGCGCCCCGCACCGCGCCGGCGCGATCGCCTGGCTGAAGGAGGCGTCCAGCAAGGAGGGCCAGGACCTGTTCAACCCCAAGAAGGGGTCCATCCCGGCCCGCAAGGACGCCGACCGCAGCCTCTACAAGGGGTACCTGGAGTACGCGTTCACCGAGTGGACCAGGCCCGATATCAAGCTGGCCGGCTCGTTTTGGCACGGCGTGACCGCCAACAAGAAGTGGCACACCGACATCGACACGGCCGTGGGCCTGTTCCTGCAGAACAAGGACGTGGGCAAGCTGCAGACCGCCCTGGTGGAGGCGGCGAAGAACAGCGGCCAGTGACGGCGCGCCGGGCGGCCCCGGGGCGCGTCCCCGCGGCCGCCCGGCACCGGTCCCGCGCAGATGGGAGGACGCCCGCGTGGCGACGCTGAGACTGGGACGCAGCAGGCGCTGGCTGCCGGGCCTGCTGCTGGTGTCCCCGTCGATCGTGGCGATCGGCGTGTTCGTGTACGGGCTCATCGCCTGGAACACGCGGGTGGCGGTGAGCGGAAGCCACGACGAGGTCACCCCGTACGGGTTCGACAAGGGACGCAACTTCGCCGACCTGTGGAGCGATCCGAGCTGGCCTCCCGCCGTCCGGCACGCGCTGCTGTTCACGGTGGTGTTCGTCGGCGGGGCGCTGCTGCTCGGCGCGTTCCTGGCCTTCCTGATGGAGAAGGGCATCCAAGCCGAGGCGGGGTTCCGGGCCGTCTACCTGTTCCCCATGGCGATCTCGTTCATCGCCAGCGGGGTGGTGTGGCGGTGGCTGATGAACCCGGCGCCGCCCGAACGCGCCGTCGGCCTCAACCAGCTGTTCGACCGGATCGGGCTGGGCGCCCTCGCCAACGACTGGTGGCAGAACCCGTCGTGGGGCATGGCGGCCATGGCGGTCCCGGCGATCTGGCAGATGACCGGGTACGTCATGGCGCTGTACCTGGCCGGGTTCCGCGGGGTGCCCGACGACCTGCGGGAGGCGGCCCGGGTGGACGGCGCCTCCGAGTGGCAGGTGTACCGGTACGTGGTGTTCCCCCAGCTGCGGCCGGTGACGCTGTCGGCGCTGATCATCCTGGGGCACATCTCGCTGAAGGTGTTCGACCTGATCATGGCGATCGCGGGCAAGCAGATCATCACCTACGTGCCGGCCATCGCCACATACGTGGAGGTGTTCGACCGGCACGACCCGGCCAACGGCGCCACCATCGCCACGTACCTGCTGCTCGCGGTGGCGCTGCTGGTGGTCCCCTACCTGGTGTGGTCGGTGCGGGCGGAGCGTGACCGGTGAGCGCGCAGACGAGCGTCGGCAAGCCGATGGCGGGCGCCGGCGCGCGGCGGCGCGTCCCGGCCCGGCCCCAGGTGCTGCGGGGCGTGCGGTTCGCGGTGCTGCTCGCCTTCGCGGTGGTCTTCCTGATCCCCGTGTACGTGCTGGTCGTGACCAGCTTCAAGTCGCTGCAGGAGGCCGACCCGTCGACGGCGTGGAGCCTGCCGCGGGACTGGAGCGCGGACGGCTGGCGGGCGGCCTGGGAGGCGCTGCGGCCCGGCCTGGAGAACAGCGTCAAGATCGCGGTGAGCGGTTCGCTGATCTCGGCGGCGCTGGGCTCGCTGAACGGCTACGTGCTGTCGAAGTGGCGCTTCCCCGGGGCGGACGCGGTGTTCACGCTGTTTTTGTTCGGGATGTTCATCCCGTATCAGGCGGTGATGATCCCGCTGGCCGGGATGCTGACCGACCTGGAGCTGGCCGGCACCGTGCGCGGGCTGGTGCTGGCGCACGTGGTGTACGGCATCCCGATCTGCACGCTGATCTTCCGCAACTACTACGTCACCGTCCCGGACGAGCTGATCGAGGCGGCGCGGGTGGACGGCGCGGGCCTGCTGCGCACCTACCGGTCGATCGTGCTGCCGGTGTCGGGCCCGGCGTTCGCGGTGACGCTGATCTGGCAGTTCACCTCGATGTGGAACGACTTTCTGTTCGCGGTGTTCCTCGGCGCGCCCGACAGCTGGCCGGTGACCGTCATGCTGAACAACACCGCGGGCTCGGGCGCGGTGGCCGTCCAGTACAACCAGCAGATGGCCTCGGCGCTGCTGGCGTCGCTGCCCACGCTGCTGGTCTATCTGCTGCTCGGCCGGTTCTTCATGCGCGGCCTGATGGCGGGGGCGCTCAAGGGCTGACCCCGCAGGCGGCCGCGGAAGCGGCGTCCGCGAGATTCTCACGTGTCCTGCTTGCCGGTCCGGCGCCGGTTGGCGAATCATGGTGGGAACCGATCATCACGCCGACCCCTCGACCGCTTCCACTCCCGGCCCACACCACCGTGACCCGAACGCATCTGACCTCGCCGCCATTGTTGCCTGGCGCACCCGCGGCGACCCCACCGGCGGAGCCGGATACTCCGCTGCAAACCGGGCGTCCCGCTCTGGACGGCGCGGTGAAGATGGATACCAGCGAGCACGGGAGGGGGACCGCGTGCAGGCGATAAGCGTCCAGCAACCCTGGGCCTTCGCGATCGCCCGGGGCGGCAAGACCGTCTCCAACCAGGAGGCGCCGACCGCCTACCGCGGACCGCTGCTCGTGCACGCCTCCATGCGCGTCGACCTGCGCGCATGCGACTCGCCGCTGATCCAGGCCGCCGGCTGGGACCCGCGCGACCCCCTGGCCACGCTCGGCGCCGTCATCGCCGTCGCCCGCCTGGACGACGTCTGCTCGGCGGCCGTGAACGGCGAGCCGTGCGACTGCGGCTCCTGGGCCGACCCGTCGTCCTACCACTGGCGGCTGGCCGACATCCGGGCCCTCCCCCGCCCGATCGTCGCCTTGGGCCGCCCCGGCCTCTGGCAGCCCCAGCCCACCCTCGTCGCCGACGTCGAGCTGATGGTCTCCTCCTCTTCCACCCATCCCCCTTCCTGACCGCGACCATCCCGCTACGCGGTGTCGCGGAAGGTCGAGCGGGTAGCGTAGTTTCCAACAGACCTCGCACACCGACGGGAGCAGGGCCGTGACCATCACGCATGACCGACGCTTCGGCCCGTACACGGTCGAGGATCTGCACGCTCGCGACGACGACGGCAAGGGTTTCGAGCTTGAGGACGGATGGCTGGTCGAGTTGTCGCCGAGCTGGCCGCACAACTGGGCGGCGGAATGCGTGTGGGAGGTCGTGCGGTCGGCGGCCAAGGAGGCGGGAGCGGACGTCTTCGTCGCCCACGGCGGCGAATGGGAGATCACAACACCGGCCGGTATCCGCAAACCGGACGTCTTCGTGGTGCCGAAGGGCGTGGCCCGGGCCTCCATCGTCCACCGCGAACCGAGGACGGTCCCCGGCACGGAGGTTCTCCTCGCCGTGGAGGTCGTCTCCCCCGGCAGCGGCAGCGAGCGGCGCGACCGGGTGCGCAAGGTGCGGGAGTATGCCGCCTGCGGCATCGCGCAGTACTGGATCGCGGACGTCGAGCCTCGTCCCAGGGTGCAGGTACTGCTTCTGGACGACGGGGCGAGCGCCTACCGGCTGGACCGGACGGCGGAGGCCGGCGAGGTCCTGACCGCCGAGATCAAGGCGGACGTGGCGTTCACGGTGGTGTTCGACCCGCAGGTGATGATCGAGTTCTAGCCCTCGGGCGGTCTCCGGCGTCCGTCCAGCGCGTGCACTCGACTCGTTTCGGCGGCTTGGCGGAGGCGGGTCAGTTCGGCGGCGATCCTGTCCAAGGGCCAGCCGGCGTTGAGGCCGCTGGGGTTGGGCAGGACCCACACGCGGGTGGAGCCGATCGTGTCGTCCTGGGGGCCGATCTGGGCGCGGGGCCTGCCGAACGCGGTGCGGTAGGCGGTGACGCCCTGGACGGCCAGATAGGCGGGGCGGTGCCGTTCCACGAGCGCGACGAGGCGGCGGCCGCCCTCGCGCAGCTCTTCGGCGGCCAGCTCGTCGGCGCGGGCGGTGGTGCGGGGCGCCAGGTTGGTGATGCCCAGCCCGTAGGAGGGCAGCAGGTGCTGTTCGGAGGGGGCGAGCAGCCGGTCGGTGAAGCCGGCGCGGTGCAGCGCGGGCCAGAAGCGGTTGCCGGGGCGGGCGAAGTGGTGGCCGGTGGCCCCCGAGTACAGGCCGGGGTTGATGCCGCAGAACAGCACGCGCAGGGGCGTGCCGTCGTCGGGCAGCACGTCGGGGATCACGCGGTCGCGGGCCGCCTCCAGGTCGGCCTTGGTGGGGCGTCGCGTCGTCACGTCAGATCACACTACGCACGATCAGCGACAGGGCGGACAGGCCCACGACGACTGTGACGGCGTAGCGCATGCGCCCGTCGTCCAGGTAGCGGCGCAGCGGACCCGCCACGGCGAACCCGGTGAGCACGAACGGGGTCAGCGCCAGCCCGGCGACGACCTGCTCCTGCGGCAGCTGCCCCGCGGCGGCCAGGGTGGCCAGGGACAGGAGGGCTCCGACGGTGAAGAAGACGGACAGGGTGGCGCGCACCCGCGGGCCGTCCTCGCGCTGGTAGAGCAGCGCGATCGGGGGTCCGCCGATGGCCGAGGCGGTGCCGGTGGCGCCCGCCAGCAGTCCGGCGGTGGTGAGGGTGGCCGGGTTGCGGGGGACGGCCCCCGACCAGGCGGACGCGGCGAGCGCGGCCAGCACCACCGCGCCGATCAGCGCGCCGAGCGCGTCGACGGGCACGACCGCCACCACCCACACGCCGAGCGGGGTCCCGGCCAGCCGCCCGCCGAACGCCCACCCCAGGCCCCGCAGGTCGGCGTGGCGCATCTCCCGGACCAGCGTCGCCACCGGCAGCACGACCGCGGCGACCAGGATCGCGCCGGGCATCATCGAGGGGAACAGCAGCGTCACGACGGGAGTGGCGACCAGTCCCACGCCGAGTCCGACGCTGCTTTGCACGATCGCGCCGAGCAGCGCGGCGAGCCCGCCGACCAGCAGGAAGTCAAGATCAGGCATGATGCCTGGAACGTTACATCCCGACACTGTCGGTGGGATTTCGCGGGCGCGGGCGAAACGGGACGGGCCGTCCCCTCGGCGACCGGGGGGACGGCCCGTCAGCGCGTGGCTAGCCGCGGCGCCGCTGTGGCGTCGGCCTGGACCTGACGACGGCAAGCACAGGCTCGGCCGCCGCCTGCCGCCGGCGCCTGACCTCGGCGCCCTCGCCGGCCCTACTTGCGCAGCAGGTTCCGCAGCACGTACTGCATGATGCCGCCGTTGCGGTAGTAGTCGGCCTCGCCCGGGGTGTCGAGGCGGACGATGGCGGTGAACTCCTTGCCGTCGGCCTTCACCGTGACCTCGCGCGGGGTCTCGCCCTCGTTGAGCTTCTCGATCCCGACGATGTCGAACGTCTCGGTGCCGGTCAGGCCGAGCGAGGCGGCCGACTCGCCCTCCTTGAACTGCAGCGGCAGCACGCCCATGCCGATGAGGTTGGAGCGGTGGATGCGCTCGTAGGACTCGGCGATGACGGCGCGCACGCCCAGCAGCGCGGTGCCCTTGGCGGCCCAGTCGCGGGACGAGCCCGAGCCGTACTCCTTGCCCGCGATGACCACGAGCGGGATGTTGCGGGCGGCGTAGTTCTGCGCGGCGTCGTAGATGAACGCCTGCGGCGCGCCCTCCTGGGTGAAGTCGCGGGTGTAGCCGCCCTCCACGCCGTCCAGCAGCTGGTTGCGCAGCCGGATGTTGGCGAACGTGCCGCGGATCATCACCTCGTGGTTGCCGCGCCGCGAGCCGTAGGAGTTGAAGTCGCGGACCTCGACCCCGTTGTCCTGCAGGTACTTGGCGGCGGGGGTGCCGACCTTGATCGCCCCGGCCGGGGAGATGTGGTCGGTGGTGACCGAGTCGCCGAGCTTGACCAGCACGCGGGCGCCGTGGATGTCGGCGACCGGGTCGGGCTCCAGGCCCATGCCCTCGAAGTAGGGGGCCTTGCGCACGTAGGTGGAGTCCGGGTCCCACTCGAAGGTGTCGCCGGTGGGGATGGGCAGCGCGCGCCACCGGTCGTCGCCCTTGAAGACGTCGGCGTAGTCGCGCAGGAACATCTCCTGGCCGATGGAGCCCTCGACGATCTCCTTGATCTCCTCCATCGACGGCCAGATGTCGCGCAGGTAGACCGGGCCGTCGGCGCCGTCGGCGATCGGGTCGTTGAGGATGTCGATGTCCATTGTGCCCGCGAGCGCGTAGGCGACCACCAGCGGCGGCGAGGCCAGGTAGTTCATCTTCACGTCGGGGTTGATGCGGCCCTCGAAGTTGCGGTTGCCCGACAGCACCGACACCACGGCCAGGTCGTCGTCGTTGACCGCCTTGGAGATCTCCTCCTGCAGCGGGCCGGAGTTGCCGATGCAGGTGGTGCAGCCGTACCCGACCAGGTTGTAGCCGATCTTGTCCAGGTACGGGGCGAGGCCCGAGCGCTCCAGGTAGCCGGTGACCACCTGCGAGCCGGGGGCCAGCGAGGTCTTCACCCACGGCTTGCGGGTCAGGCCCTTCTCCACCGCCTTCTTGGCCAGCAGGCCCGCGCCGACCATGACGTACGGGTTGGAGGTGTTGGTGCAGGAGGTGATGGCGGCGATGACGACGGCGCCGTGGTCGAGCTCGAACGCGGTGCCGTCGGCCAGGGTGACCGGCACCGGGTTGTGCGGGCGCGGCGCGCCGTCCTCGCCATGCGGGCGCGGCTTGTCGCCGTTGGCGTCGTGGGAGATCGCCGGGGAGTCGGACGCGGGGAACGACTCGGCGGACGCCTCGTCGGCCGGGCCCTGAATGCTGTCGTCGGAGACGTAGTTGCGCACGTCGCGCCGCCAGGTCTGCTTGGCCTCGGCGAGGGAGATGCGGTCCTGCGGGCGCTTGGGGCCGGCGATGGACGGCACGACCGTGCCGAGGTCGAGCTCCAGGTGCTCGGAGAAGTCGGGCTGGGCGGCCGGGTCCAGCCACAGGCCCTGCTCCTTGGCGTACGCCTCGACCAGCGCGATCTGCTCCTCGGAGCGGCCGGTCAGCCGCAGGTAGTCCAGGGTCTGCCCGTCGATCGGGAAGATGGCGCAGGTGGAGCCGAACTCGGGGCTCATGTTGCCGATGGTGGCGCGGTCGGCGACCGGCAGGGCGGCCACGCCCTCGCCGTAGAACTCGACGAACTTGCCGACGACGCCGTGCCGGCGCAGCATCTCGGTGATGGTGAGCACCAGGTCGGTGGCGGTGGTACCGGCGGGCAGCTGGCCGGTCAGCTTGAAGCCGACCACCCGCGGGATCAGCATGGAGATCGGCTGGCCGAGCATGGCGGCCTCGGCCTCGATGCCGCCGACGCCCCAGCCGAGCACGCCGATGCCGTTCTCCATGGTGGTGTGCGAGTCGGTGCCGACGCAGGTGTCGGGGTAGGCGACGCCGTCGCGGTCGAACACCACGCGGGCCAGGTGCTCGATGTTGACCTGGTGGACGATGCCGGTGCCCGGCGGGACCACCCGGAACTCGTCGAACGCGGTCTGCCCCCAGCGCAGGAACTGGTACCGCTCGCGGTTGCGCTCGTACTCGCGCTCGACGTTGCGCTGGAACGCGTCCGGCGAGCCGAAGTAGTCGACGATGACGGAGTGGTCGATCACCATCTCGGCCGGGGCCAGCGGGTTGATCCGGGACGGGTCGCCGCCCAGGTCGCGCACGGCCTCGCGCATGGTGGCCAGGTCGACCACGCAGGGCACGCCGGTGAAGTCCTGCATGATCACGCGGGCCGGGGTGAACTGGATCTCCCGGCTGGGCTGCGCGGCCGGGTCCCAGTCGGCCAGCGCGCGGATGTGCTCGGCGGTGACGTTGGCGCCGTCCTCGGTGCGCAGCAGGTTTTCCAGCAGCACCTTCAGGCTGTACGGGAGCCGGGCCGAGCCCTCGACGGCGTCCAGCCGGTAGATCTCATACGACTTGTCGCCAACCCGCAGCGTGCTGCGGCTGCCGAAGCTGTTCGCGGACACGGACTCCTCCTCCGTCACCGCCGCGCGTCCGGTCCGGGACGCGACTGCGCGGCGTCGTCGATCCTGTTCAATCGTTCCTGCGGGCTCCCGGCCGCCGGGGACGCATGCCGGTCCGGTCGACGGACGGACAGGGTCCCCGGTGCACGGTCCGGGGCGGCGGGGCGCACGGTCCCTTTCGGAAATCCTGCCCTAGGAGCGGATCCGGCCGGGACTCAGGGCCGCCTAAGTTCCGCGGCTTTTTCTCTCGACGTCAAGCCATCTCCTAATTTATCTCGACATCGAGCTACTTGCATCTCGCCGCGGAATCCGATGCCGGGAACCCGGTGGCCACTTCGTACGTCTTCGATATATCGTTGTCGTATCGCGAGAGATCAACGAACGATCTCGGAAGGCGGTGGAGAACATGCGAGCGAGCTTCGAGTCCGAGTGGCCGTGGGCGGTGTCCGCGGTGGCCAAGCTCCGCGGCACGGCGGCCCGCGCGGCCGCCCACGCCGCATCGCACGCGGCCGCGCACGCCGCGGCGCACGGCCGGGGCCCCGACTGGGGGGCGTCGATGCGCGGCGAGTTCCCGGGCTTCGGCGGGTTCTTCGGCCCCTGGGGCGGCCCGTGGGGGCGCGGCGCGCCGTGGGGCAAGAGCAAGGCGCGCAAGGGCAACGTGCGCGCGGCGATCCTGGCGCTGCTGGCCGAGGAGCCGCGCAACGGCTACCAGATCATCCAGGAGATCGGCGAGCGCAGCGGCGGCGCGTGGCGGCCCAGCCCCGGCGCCGTGTACCCGGCGCTGCAGCAGCTGGTCGACGAGGGCCTGGTCCGCGCCGAGGAGGGGGCGGGCCGCCGCCTCCACCACCTCACCGACGAGGGCCGCGCCTACGTCGACGCGCACGCCGACGAGCTGCGCGAGCCGTGGGCGGCGATGACGCCCGACTTCGGCGAGGGCGTCCCGGAGATGTTCAAGCAGGCCGCGCAGACCGGGGCGGCGCTGATGCAGATCGTGCACTCGGGGTCGCCCGACCAGGTCGCCCGGGCCCGCGACGTGCTGGCCCGGACCCGCCGCGACCTGTACCGGATCCTGGCCGAGGACGGCGAGGACGTGCCCGACGACGACCGTGAGGAGTGAGGCTTCCGTGCCCCGTCCCGTGCCTTCTGCCGACATCGACCGGCTGCGCATCGGCGACACCGAACGCGACGCGGTGGCCGTGGCCCTGCACGACCACTTCGCGGCCGGGCGGCTGACCCGCGAGGAGCTCGACGAACGGCTGGACGCGGTCCTGGCCGCCAAGACGCGCGCCGACCTCGCCGCCGTCGTCCACGACCTGCCCGAGCCCAACGGCCTGCCCGACCCGCCCGCACCGCGCCCGGGACTCGCTCCCGCGTGGGGGCCGGGCTGGGGCCAGGGCTGGGGGCCGGCCTGGGCGGCGCATCCGATGTGGGCGGCGCATCCGGCGCTCGCACACCACCGCCGCCTGAGGCACGGACACCGGCATCCGTTTCACGGACACCGGCATCACCCGGCGCACGGACACCGGCCCCACTTCGCCTTCCCGCTGCTGCTGGCCGTCTTCCTGGTGACGACGTTCACCGCGGGCGTGCAAGCGGGCCTGCTGGCGGTGCTGCAACTGGCCCTGCTGGTGTGGGTGGTCCGCGCCGTCGTCCTCACCGTGCGGTGGCGCCGCACCCGACGCACCGGCGAGAACCCCTGACCACGACGGGCCGCACGGGGGCGCCGGGCAGTTCGGCCACGTCGGCGGGACCAGCGATGCCGCGGTCGGGGCGGCCGTCCACGACCGCGGCATCCCGCATAGAACGTCCCGCGCGCCCGGTCAGGGGCGCAGGGCGGCGGCCTTGGCGGCGAGCTCCTGGACGCGGTCCCAGTCGCCGGCGCGGACGGCGTCGGCCGGGGTGATCCACGTGCCGCCGACGCAGCCGACGTTGGGCAGCGCCAGGTAGCGCGGCGCGTTGTCGGCGGTGACGCCGCCCGTCGGGCAGAACCGCACCTGCGGCAGCGGCCCGCCGAGCGCCTTGAGGTAGGCGGCGCCGCCCGCGGCCTCGGCCGGGAAGAACTTCATCGCGGTGATGCCGTGCTCCAGCAGCGCCATCGCCTCCGAGGCGCTGGACACGCCGGGCAGCACCGCCAGCCCGGTCGCGGTCATCGCCTCGCGCAGCCGGTCGGTGCAGCCGGGGCTGACCAGAAAGCCCGCCCCCGCCTCGGCGGCGCGCGCGGCGTCCTCGGGCCGCACGACCGTGCCCGCGCCGACGACGGCGTCCGGCACCTCGGCGGCGATGCGCTCGATCGCGGCGAGCGCGGCGGCGGTGCGCAGCGTCACCTCGATGGCCGGCAGTCCGCCCGCGACCAGCGCCCGCGCCAGCGGGACGGCGGCGTCGGGGTCGTCCAGCACCACCACCGGCACGACGGGGGCCAGGTCGAACAGTTCCTCGGTTCTCATGCGTTCTCCAGGGTAGGGGCGGCCGCGCCGCGGACCGGGTGCGTCCGGGCCAGGTGGGCGGCGGCACCGAGCAGGGCCGGATAGGGGTGGACGACCAGCGCGGTGGGGATCGCGCGCAGATAGTCCTCGACCAGAGGCTTGGCCTCGAAGCGGGCGCGGAAGTCGCCGGCCTCCAACGCGTCGGCGATCCGGGGCAGGATGCCACCGCCCAGGTAGACGCCGCCGCGCGCGCCCAGCGTGAGCGCCGCGTTCCCGGCGAACGACCCGAGCAGCGCGCAGAACACGGCCACCGCGTCCGCGCACAGCGGGTCGTCGCGCCCGGCGACGATCTGCGCGGCGGTCAGCGGTTCGGCGGGCGTGCCGCGCACCGTGCCCAGCAGCCGGTGCAGGCGGGCCAGGCCGTCGCCGGACAGCAGCATCTCGGCGCTCGCGGCGCCGCATTCGGCGCGCAGCAG
The DNA here is from genome assembly GCF_030269545.1 of Actinomadura sp. NBRC 104425. Lineage (GTDB taxonomy): Bacteria > Actinomycetota > Actinomycetes > Streptosporangiales > Streptosporangiaceae > Spirillospora > Spirillospora keratinilytica. Next base: position 146,775 of record NZ_BSTN01000007.1, read on the forward strand.
CCGCACCACCTCGACCTCCTCGTCGGTGGCGGCGGGCGCGTCGACGTGCCCGCCCTCCCCCGGCGTGGGAATCCACCCGCCGCCCGGCACCGGGACGAGCCCGGCCACGCCCATGCCCGTGCCGGGGCCGAGCACCGCCAGCGGGGCGGTGCCGTCCGGCGCGGGCGCCGCGCCGCCGACGGGGCGCAGGTCGTCCGGGCCGAGCAGGGGCAGCGACGCCGCCAGCGCGGCGAAGTCGTTGACGACCTCGACCGCGGCCAGCCCGAGGCGGTCGCGGACGTCCGCGACCTCGCCCGGGCGCCAGTCGGCGTTGGTCAGGTGGTAGCGGCCGCCGCCGACGGGACCGGCCACCGCCAGGCACGCGGCGGCGGGCCGGGCGGTCTCCTCCGCCAGATAGGCGGCCGCGGCCTCGCCCAGCCCGGTGAAGTCGCGGGTCGGCAGGACGCGCACCCGCTCCGGCGCGGCGCCCGGGGCCTCGACCAGCGCGAACCGGGCGTTGGTGCCGCCGACGTCGCCGACCAGCCACGGGCCGGCCGCCTCCGCCCGCACGGTCACACGACCACCCCGGCGCCGCGCTCGGCCGGGCCGACGGCCAGGCGGAAGACGTCGAACAGCTCGCGGCCGGTGCCGGTCCACTCGCCCTGGGCGGGCGCGCCGCCGTGCGGCTCCCGCGCGGCGAGCTCCTCGTCAGACAGCAGCACCTCCAGCAGGCCCTTGTCGGCGTCGAGGCGGACGATGTCGCCGTCGCGCAGCCGGGCCAGCGGGCCGTCCGCCGCCGCCTCGGGGGACACATGGATCGCGGCGGGCACCGTCCCGGACGCTCCCGACATGCGGCCGTCGGTGACGAGCGCGACGCGGTGGCCGCGGTCCTGCAGCACCGACAGCGGCGGGGTGAGGCGGTGCAGCTCGGGCATGCCGTTGGCGCGCGGCCCCTGGTGGCGGACGACCACGACGACGTCGCGGTCCAGCTCCCCGGCGGAGAACGCGCGGTGCAGCTCCTCCTGCGAGCCGAACACCCGCGCGGGCGCCTCGATCGCGCGGTGCTCGGGCCGCACCGCCGAAACCTTGATGACCGCGCGGCCCAGGTTGCCGCGGACGGTGCGCAGCCCGCCCTGCGGGTCGAACGGCTCGTCCACCGGGCGCAGGACATCGGTGTCGCCGGAGGTGCGCGGACCGGGCTCCCAGGTCAGGCCGTCGGGCGTCAGCCTGGGCGCCTGCCGGTAGGCGGCCAGGGTGCCGCCGCCGACGGTGCGGGCGTCCTCGTGCAGGAGCCCGGCGTCCAGCAGCTCGCCGATGAGGAAGGCGGTGCCGCCCGCGGCGTGGAAGTGGTTCACGTCGGCGGTGCCGTTGGGGTACAGGCGAGTGAGCAGCGGCGTGACGGCCGACAGCTCGTCGAAGTCGTCCCAGGTCAGCTCGATGCCGGCGGCCGCGGCCATCGCCACCAGGTGCAGCGTGTGGTTGGTGGACCCGCCGGTGGCCAGCAGCGCCACGACGCCGTTGACGAACGCGCGCTCGTCCAGCATCTCCCCGATCGGCAGGTAGGCGTCGTCGCCCTTCAGCGCGGTCAGCTCCAGGACGCGGCGGGCGGCGGCGTCGGTGAGGGCGTCGCGCAGCTCGGTGCCGGGCGGGACGAAGCTCGCCCCCGGAAGATGCAGGCCCATCGCCTCCATGAGCAGCTGGTTGGAGTTGGCCGTGCCGTAGAAGGTGCAGGTGCCGGGCGCGTGGTAGGAGCCGGCCTCGGCCTCCAGCAGCTCGTCGCGGCCGATCTCGCCCGCCGCGTACCGCTTGCGCACCTTGGCCTTCTCGGCGTTGGGCAGCCCGGACGGCATCGGCCCGGCCGGGACGAGGATCACCGGCAGGTGCCCGAACGACAGCGCCCCGATGACCAGCCCGGGGACGATCTTGTCGCAGACGCCGAGCAGCAGCGCCCCGTCGAACATGTCGTGCGACAGCGCGACCGCGGTGGCCATGGCGACCACGTCGCGGCTGAACAGCGACAGCTCCATCCCGGCGCGGCCCTGGGTGATGCCGTCGCACATGGCGGGCACGCCGCCGGCGAACTGGGCGGTGCCGCCCGCCGCGGCGACGGCGGCCTTGATCCGGTCGGGGTAGTCCTTGAGCGGCTGGTGCGCCGACAGCATGTCGTTGTAGGCCGACACGATCGCGATGTTGGGGGTCTCCTCGCCGCGCAGCCGCAGCTTCTCCAGCGGGCCGCAGGCGGCGAACCCGTGCGCCAGGTTCGCGCAGCCGAGCGCGGCGCGGGCCGGGCCGGCGGCCTTGGCCTCGGCGATGCGGCGCAGGTATGCGGCGCGGCGTCCGGCGCTGCGTTCGGCGACACGCCGGGTGACGCGCGCCACGACGGGATGCGGCGTGGTGCTCATAGAACGCTCCAGAACCGGGGGGACGAACGCTCCGCAACCTATCGCGGTAACGAAAACTCAGACAACAGACTTAGGCATCTAAGATGACAAAACTCCAAAGGTTCCGCCATGTGGACATCCACAAGACGCCCATGCTTCACTGACAGGATGCGCAGAAGCCCGTCCACCAGCGGCGAGGTGCTCCGGCTCGTCCGGGAGGAGGGCGTGTCCACGCGCGCCGAACTGGGGAGGCTCACCGGCCTGTCCCGTCCCGCCGTGGCGGCGCGGGTCAACGAGCTGATCGCGCACGGGCTGCTGGTCGAGCGGGCCGACAGCGCGTCCACCGGCGGGCGCCCGCCGGCGCGGCTGGAGTTCAACGCCGCGGGCGGGGCCGTGCTGGTCGCCAACCTCGGCCGGTCCCGCGGCCAGGCGGCCGTGTGCGACCTGGCCGGCACGCTGCTCGTGCAGGCCGACGTGGACCTGCCCGCCGACCTGTCCCCCGGCGCGGTGCTGCCCCGCCTGCTGGACCGCTGGAGCGAACTGCTGGCCAAGGCGGACCAGTCGCCCGCGACGGTGCGCGGCGCGGGCCTGGCCGTCCCCGACCCGGTCGGCCTGACCCCCGAGGCGTGGGACGGCGTCGAGGTCGGCCCGCTGGTCGCCGAGCGGTTCGACGTGCCCGTCCTGCTCGACAACGACGTCAACGCCGCCGCGCTCGGCGAGCACCGCACCCGCTACGCCGACCTGGCCGACCTGCTGTTCGTCAAGATCTCCACCGGCATCGGCGGCGGGCTGATCATGGGCGGCCGGATCCAGCGCGGCGCGCTCGGCGCGGCCGGGGAGATCGGGCACGTGCCCGTCCCGGGCGCCGAGGAGGCCCCCTGCCGCTGCGGCAACCTGGGCTGCCTGGAGGCCGTCGCGAGCGGCGCGGCCCTGCTGGCCCGCTCCGGCGCCCGCGACCTGGCCGAGCTGTCCGAACGCGCCCGCGCGGGCGACCCCGCCGTCGTCGGCCTGGTCCGCGACGCGGGCCGCCGGCTCGGCGAGGTGATCGCCACCGCGGTCAACCTGCTCAACCCGGCCGTGGTCGTCCTCGGCGGCGACCTGACGGGCGCCTACGAGCCGCTGATCGCGGGCGTCCGCGAGGTCGTCTACCGGCGCGCTACGGCCCTGGCCACCGGCCGGCTGCGCATCGAGCCCAGCCGCCTGGGCGACACCGCGGGCCTGATCGGCTGCGCCGTCATGACCCTCGACCACCTCCTCGCCCCCGCGACCGTCGACGCCGCCCTCACCGCCGCCCGTTCCTGACCGCCGGGAAAGGCGAGGAACATGCCCCCTTGCGGCGGCATGTCCCCCGTGTTCCCCGCGAGTCGTTCAGCGGCGGCAGCCCCGCCGGAATCCGTAGTCGTACCCGCTGGCCCAGCCGCGCGTGTAGCAGTCGCGGGTGAACCTGTAATAACGCCTGTGCCGCATCCGGCAGTCCCTGCGGCCGTCCCGGTAACCCTGCCGGAAGCCGTCCCGATAGCCCTGCTGGTAGCGGGCGTGGTCGCGTCCGCGTCGACACTGCTGGGCATGGGTCGCCGTCGCCGCCGTCCCCTTGCCGACCGACGCCGTTTTCGCGCACGCGGCGGCGGCCGGGCCTTGGGACACCGCCCCGGGCCCGGCCACCAGGGCCGTGAAGAGCACCGGTGTGAGCACCATCAGTCTTCGCTTGCCGGACATGGTCCGCCCCCCTTCGAAAGGCGAGTCCTGATCGCGAACACCGCGTTAATTCCCCCAAACCGGGACGGATGCCGACATATGCCATCAAAATCCGGCAAAACCCCAACTTCATGGCGCGGCGACCACGCTCACCACCCGCAAGCTCGCGAGTATCCCCCGACGAATCCCCTTATCCAGCCGCGCGTGTAGCAGTCGGGGGAACGCCGGTAGAACGGCTGGTACCGGTCCCCGCAATCACGGCGCCCCTCTCGGTATCCCTGCCGGAAACCGTCCCGGAATCCCAGCCGATAGCCCCACCCACACGGCTGGACATGGGTCGCCGAGCCCTTGCCGGCCGATGTCACGCAGGCGGCGGCCGACTCCTGCGACACGGCCGCGGGCCCGGCGGCCAGAGCGGCGAAGAGCACCGGCGTGAACGCCATCAGACGTCGCTTTCCGAACACGGTCCGCACCCCTTCGAAGGTGAGATCCGTCGGAACACCAATGAATCTCCCACCAGAAAGCGGGATATATGCGGACAAACACCTCCAATCTGCCAAAACTTTCCTTCACAGCGGCGTCAAATGGCCGGAAGGACGGTCAACTCTCAGACCGCCGCTCCCCATCCCCGGTTCGCGACCGGACCTCGAGCACGTCGAAACGTACTACTGATCAGGAATCGGCAGCATATGGGCACGCCGCTCATCGTCACTCAGGGATCGGAAGACGCGTGTACGTGCGGCCGCTTTGAGCGCGTCGAGATCGATTTCGGCCTTCCAGACGCGGGCCGTGCCGTCGAAGGAGCCGGTGATGACGTACCGGCTGTCAGGCGTCCATGCGGCACTGGTCACCCGGTCACGGTGAACGCCGATGATCCCGACTTCGGTGCCCCTCCGGGCATCCCAGACTCGGACGGTCCGGTCGTAGGACGCGGTCGCTATCAGCGTCCCGTCGGGAGACCAGGCCACGGCGTGCACCCGGGCTTCGTGGCCCACGAGCACGGCGACCTGATCACCACTCGCCACAGACCAGATGCGAGCGGTCCGATCGGCCGAGCACGTGACCACGAAGCGCTCGTCCGGTGACCAGGCCACGTCGTCCACCCAGTTCTCGTGGCCCCGCAACACGGTGAGCTGTCGCGCGGCCCTCGTATCCCAGATGCGGGCGGTACGGTCATCGGAGGTGGACGCCAACAGGGATCCGCCCGGCGACCAGGCCACTCCTGTCACCCAATCCCGATGTCCGGTGAGTTCGCCCAGGAGCGAGCCGTCGACATGGCTCCACAGGCGGATTCGCCGGTCGCGCCCCGCGGTGGCGAGCCGGCCTCCGGCGAAGGCGATCGCCTCCGGAACGGTGTCCGCATGGTCGGCCGACCACAGCATTCGCGCGGGGGCGCCCTGCCGGACCTCCCAGGCGGTCATCGTCTTGTCGGCCGAGCAGGTGAACAGAACGGCCCCAGCCGACGCGATGCCGTGGACGGCGTCCCGGTGTGGGCTGAGCACTGTCGTCTGCCGTTCGGACTCCCGGTCCCAGAACCGGACGCTTCCGTCATCCGAGCAGGTGACGATCTGATGCCCCGCGCCGCTCCAGTGGACGGCGCCTCGCAGGGGTCCTCGATGACCGGTCAGCAGCGTCTCCTCGACCCCGCGCGGCGTCAAATCCCATATCCGCGCCGTCCGGTCTCCCGAGGCGGTGGCCAGCCGACTGCCGTCCGGTGACCAGCACACCCCCCACACGTCGCCGTCATGTCCCCGGAGGGCGGCGATCTCCTGGGCGGAATAGGGATCCCATATCCGCGCCGTACGGTCGGCGCCGCAGGAGGCGAGCCGGGTGCCGTCCGGTGACCACGCAACGTTCCACACGCGCTCCTCATGAGCCCTGATCAGCATGTCCTGCCGCCCGGTGGCCGCATGCCAGAGCCGGACCGTCTGGTCGCCGGACGCCGCGGCCACGTGCTCGCCGTCGGGATGCCAGGCGACGCCTTCGACGAAGTCCTCTGGACCTTGGAGCATCGCGCACTGCTCGCCTGTCTCGACGTCCCAGACACGGACGGCGCGTTCGTGCGATCCGCTGGCCAGCCGAGCACCGTCGGGAGACCACGCCAGGCCGAGGATGTTGTCCGTATGGCCATGCAGCTCGCGGGTGAGATGCGCCGTGGCGGCGTCGTAGACCCGCACGGTGAGGTCCCGGGATCCGGTGGCGATCCAGCGGCCGTCCGGCGACCAGGCGACGCAGCGGACGACGTCGGTCGCCTCGCTCAGACTCGCACGCCGTTGTCCGGTGGCCGCGTCCCAGATCCCGACCGTGCGGTCGCGTGAGGCGGTGGCCACCTTCGAGGAATCCGGAGACCAGGCCACCATCTCCACCATGTCGGTGTGTCCGTCGATGACGGTGATGGTGCCGCCGGTCACCGCGTCCCAGATTCTGGCTGTGCCGTCCCGCGACGCCGTGGCGATGCGGGAACCGTCGGGGGACCAGGCAAGGTTGCGCACCGCGTCGATGTGTCCCTCCAGAACATCGGAGAGATGGTTGAAGGCCAGCGCGGTCATGAGAGCACGCTTCGCGGCCTGCGTGGGCGGGCAGTCCGACAGGGCCTCCAGCGACAACATGGTCGACAGTTCGGGATACCGCTCGGCGTTGGTGAGCACGTGTTGGGCGATCCCTTCGGAGACCCTGCGCAGAAACGCCAGATCACGCCGCTGGGACGCCTCGATCAGCGCGCGGACCTCACCGGATGCCTGCCCGGCTTCCTCCAGGCCGGCGAACCACTGCCGAGCGAGCGTCAGCCGCTCCCCGGTGAGCAGGTAGTCGGCGCTGCGCCCGGAGTGCTCCCAGTCGGCCGCCCAGCGTTCGAGTTCACCCCGTCGACGAAGCTGTTCGGCGCGGGTCTCGACTTCTTGCCGCAGCGGCGGCCATTGCCGGAAGAGCGCCTCGTGCGCGACCTGGGCATAAGGCCGCCCGTTGCCTGCGTCGGTGACGAGCAGTCGCGCGTCGACGAAGGCGTCCACCACCGCGCGTTCGTCCGCGGACAGGTCGTCCAACGCCACTCGCCGGCGCGTGACGTCCTGCCCCTCGATGGTGACGAACTTGAGCAGCACCGACAGGATCGCGTCGATCCCCTGCTCACCGCGCAGCTCGACCACCACGTAGTCGGCTTGGCGCGCCAGCGCTCCCGCCACGCCCCCCAGAGCCCGGTAGGCGTCCTCGGTGATGAGCGCATTCGGCCCCACGGAGAAGTAGAGCTCCTGCAGCAGGTAGGCCAGCAGCGGCAGCGCGTCGCTCGTTCCCGCCTCCTCGATCATCGTTTCGATGAGTCCGGGCGCGAAACGCAACCCCACCAAGGCGGCCGGCTGCTCGATCACCTGGGCCAACTGGGAGCGTCCCAGTGTCCCGATCGCAACCGGGCTCTGGAACAGCTCGGCGTGAGAGGTGTCGAGAAAGTCCCGCAGGAACTCGATGCGCACGGTGGCGAGGACCCAGAGCCGGGCGTCACGCGCCAGTGCCTCCGCGATCGCCGTGAGGAAGAGGTCCCGTTCCCGGTCGCCCGCCAGGGTGAGCAGTTCCTCCAACTGGTCGATCACCAGAAGCATGCGACGGAACCGGTTGCCCTCGCGACGGCGTTCGTTGAGCATATCGGTCAGGCTCGCCGGAGAGCGGCGCAGCCGACGCACGGCCGCCGCGGCGTCCGGTGCGCCCGTGACCGCGGCCAGAGCGCCGATCGGGTCCGATCCGGGGGTCAGCACCGGCAGGATGATCCAACGCCGTTGTCGAAGCCGGGACATGACACCGGCCTGGGCCAACGACGACTTTCCGCTGCCGGAAGCCCCCACCAACACCACGAACCGGTCGGACGAGCGATCGAGGGAGGCGTGCAACCGGCGCGTCAGTTCGGCGATCTGGACGTCCCGCCCGAAGAAGACCGCCGCCTCCCCCTCGGTGAAGGCGTCCAGGCCCGGGTAGGGAGTACGGTCTTGATCCCAGACTCGAGGCGGTGGCGCCGGGCTTTCCAGACGGAAGGCGATGACGTGTCCGACGATCAGAGCCAGGATCAGCACCCCGATGCCCGGAACCGCGGCCTTCTGCAGGATCCGCAGGACAAGTGGCGTGTCGTCGACGTTGGTGGCGTAGTTGGTGACGATGCCCAGCAGGCTCGCAAGCAGGACGAGAAGGACCTGGAGGAGCAGCGCGACCCGCCGACGCCTCATATGGACTTTCCGTGACGTATCACGTGAATCGACAATCTCTTGCGGCGATCGAGGGGATACATTGCGTCTTCAGTCATGATCAGATGAGTTCCTCCGACCCGGCAAGGCAGCGGCCGGAACGGGCCAGTCTGTTGATCACGGTTGGGGGCTATGTGACGTGGTATCCGCGAGTATCAAATACGGAAGGTGACGGAGATGGCAAGGACGACGCAGCTGCGTACGTACACCATCCGAGAGGGACTGCTGGACGAGTGGGCGGCCAAGTGGCGAGAACTGATCGTCCCGCTGCGCCTGGAGTTCGGGTTCGAGATCGGCGGCGCGTGGCTGGACCATGAACGCAGCCAGTTCGTGTGGTCGATCTCCTACGACGGCCCGGAGTCGTTCGAGGAGCGCAACAAGCAGTACTGGGCGTCGCCGAAGCGAGCCGCCATGGGCCTGGACCCTGCCGACTACCTGGTCGCCCGTGACGTGCGAGTTGTAGAACAGTTCTACTGACCAGGCACGTCCACCGAGGTACAGGCACGCCTGACACAGGGGCCCGTGCATGTGCCGCCAGGAGTGGGCTCACGTCACTCGGTCAGCGACACACCTCAAAGATCAAGCTCACCGCGCTTGACCCGCTGCACCAACTCGGCGAACTCCGTACGGCTGATGTTGAGCCGATCACCATCGGGGTTTTTGGAGTCGCGCACCGCGACTCCCTCGACGAGCCGAGCTACTTCGACACAGGCGTCATCGTTCATGCCGCCGCTGTAAGAACTCTTGCGCCACTCCGTCATCGTAAGCCCTCATCTCCGGTCGATCAGGTCTCGGGACTCGCGCTCCGAAAGGGCATAGCCCGCGAAACGTGTCCTCCTGCGCGAACGACCAGGCTCGCACTCGGTTCCAGGCCTCCCACCCTCGACACTGCGACGATGAGCCCAGCCGCTCAGCCGGCCAAGCTCTCGGCCACACGCGCCTGACCACCTCAGCGAACTGCGAGCGACTGAACCCCACACCGAGTCCCAGCCACGGTTCTGGTGTCCTGATGAGGACGCAACCCGTCAGCCTGGCGCCTGACACGAGAGTCGTGCATGTACCGCCACGGCTGGGCTCACGTCACTCGGTCAGCGACACACCTCAAAGATCAAGCTCACCGCGCTTGACCCGCTGCACCAACTCGGCGAACTCCGTACGGCTGATGCCGAGCCGATCACCATCGGGATCCTTGGAGTCGCGCACCCCGACCCCATCACTGAACTCCGCGATCTCGACACAAGCGTCGTCGTTGAGACCACCGCTGTGGGAGCTCTTGCGCCACTCGCTCACTGGTACGTCCTCATCACGTCTTCGATCATGTTGCGGGAATCATCCCTCGAAAGCGCGAGATTCCCGATCTGATCGAAGCGTATCGCGAGGGTGGCGGCCTCGTCACCGCCCTCGATCAGTCGTCCACCGATCTGGGCTCCAGCATGGGCGATCTCCCGCGATGCGATCTTGAACACCTGGAAGGCGCCGTCATGGCCAGGGTGAGGACCAACAGACCTCGGGACGACTCGGATGCTGATCAGGGGCCTTTTCCCGAGCTCCAGGAGATGCTGTAGCTGCTCATGCATCACCTCTCGACCACCAACGAGAGATTCAATGACCTCCTGGTCGATCAGAACCCACAGGTGTGGAGGGTCCTGACGGGACAAGATCTCTTGACGCTTCATCCGCGCCTTACTCTCGGCCTCGATTTCCCGCACACGTCCTGCCGCCCACACGATCGCACGAGCATAGGCAGGGGTCTGCATCAACGGAGGGACCGCCTTACCGTGATAGACCTTGATGATGTCAGCCATCTGCTCATATTGGACGTACTGCTTGAACCAGTCGGGATCATGCCCAGTCCGGGCATACCACAGCAGCCGCTGGAAATGACCCCCGGTGTCCCACGCCTTGTCGAGGCGCACCAGGTATTCCTCGCGCGGCCTCAACCGTCCCGCCTCCCAGTTGGATACGGTACCGCGCGCAACCTTGGCGATCTGACCCACCTGAGCCAGCGAGAGACCTCGCTTGGTGCGGTAAAGCCACAGGTCAAAGGCCAGCCAGGCCCATAGCGACGACTTCGGGTCGATCGACTCTCTGAGACTCATCGCTCACCCAAAGGTGTCTCACTCGTCTTCTAATACAGAGCAAAGTAACGCACCACCGCCGATCCTGACAGCAGTTCACGAGAAAAAGGACGGCGGCAATGAACGATCACGCTACAAAAGATCGCGAATCACAAGATCGCGAAATCAGAATGACCTTGCTCGCCGAGCCGGCCACGGTGGGCCTCGTTCGGGAGATCGTCCGCTACACGCTCGAAAGCTGGCACTATTCACGGCCGGTCATCGAGGACTCCACGCTGGTCATGAGCGAGATCGTCACCAATGCCGTCGCGGCGGCGCCCGCTCACCAGATCCGTATCGGCATCGCGGTGCACGAGGAGTGCCCACTGCTGGAGTGCTGGGACCCGTCACCCGTCCTCCCCAGCCCCTGCGACGCGTCCGAAGACGCCGAGGCTGGACGCGGCCTGATGATCATCCGCGCTTACGCAAAGGAGGCCGGGGGGTTGCGTCCACGGAGGTGGTGTACGAGTTGATGCAGGTCAGAGGGCGTGGCGTCGTGAAATGAGACGGCCACCGCGTGATCCTTCGAGAAGCCGAAAACCAAGATCGAAGGAGAGGACGCGATGGCCGACAACCCCAGTGTGGACCCCGCGGGCTGGTTTGCCGAGCAGATCGGGGCGTGTGAGCCCGATCTGCTGCGATCGATGGTCAAGACGATGGCCGAAGCGCTCATGTCGGCCGAGGCCGACGCGATCTGCGGCGCCGGCTACGGGCAGCGGTCCCAGGAGCGGGTGAACCGCCGCAACGGCTACCGGGAACGGACGTGGGACACCCGCGCCGGCACGGTCGAACTGGCCATTCCCAAGCTGCGCAGCGGGTCGTACTTCCCCGAGTGGCTGCTGGAGCGCCGCCGCCGGGCCGAGCAGGCCCTGATCAGCGTGGTCGCCACCTCGTATCTGCTGGGGGTGTCCACGCGGCGGGTGGACAGGCTGGTGGAGCAGATGGGCATCCAGGGCATTTCGAAAAGCCAGGTGTCGGAGATGTCGAAGGTGCTGGACGCCCAAGTGGCCGCGTTCCGCAACCGGCCCCTGGAAGGTGGGCCGTATGCGTTCGTGTGGCCGGCGCCCTCACCCAGAAGGTGCGTGAGGGCGGCCGCACCGTGAACGTGCACGTGCTGGTGGCCACCGGTGTCAACGCCGACGGGCACCGCGAGATCCTGGGGGTCGAGGTGGCCTCGGCCGAGGACGGCGCCGGATGGCTCGCGTTCCTGCGCGGGCTGGTCGCCCGCGGCCTGTCGGGGGTGCAGCTGGTGATCTCCGACGCCCACGCCGGGCTGGTCGAGGCGGTGGGGGCGACGCTGCCGGGGGCGTCCTGGCAGCGGTGCCGCACCCACTACCTGCGCAACCTGCTCACCAAGGTGCCCAGGTCGGCCCAGCCGTGGGTGGCGACGCTGGTGCGCAGCATCTTCGACCAGCCCGCCGCCGAAGAGGTCCACGCCCAGCACGCCCGCGTGGTGGAATCGCTGGAGGCCAAGCACCCCGAGGCGGCGCAGCATCTGGACGAGGCCCGGGATGACCTGTTGGCCTTCACCGGCTTCCCTCGCCAGATCTGGCGGCAGATCTGGTCGAACAACCCGCAGGAGCGGCTGAACAAGGAGATCCGGCGGCGAACCGACGTGGTCGGGATCTTCCCCGACCGCACCGCGGTCCTCCGCCTCGTCGGCGCCGTGCTGATGGAGCAGACCGACGAGTGGACCGAGGGTCGCCGCTACATGGGCCTGGAGTTCCTCGCCAAAGCCAGACTGCGAGTGATTGACGGCGACTGTTCCGGGGACGAGAGCGACCAGCAGGCGATCACTGCTTAACCTGCAGAAACAGGATCACGCGGAGGCCGACTCATACACACTCCCTGTGTCAACCTCAGGCGGCGGTGGAGGTGGCGAGTGCTGCCGCGGCTCCGTGTCTGGTGGGATCGTAGGGTTTGCCGTCGAGCCAGCAGCGCCAGATCACCCGGATCCATGCGCGGGCCAGGATCCGGATGGCATGGGCATGGTCCTTGCCCGCGCTGCGCGCGTCAGCATAGATCTTGGCCGCCCAGGGGCTGGAGCGTCGGCTGTTGTCGGCGAACCAGGTGAGGGCCCGGCGGAATCTCTTGTTGCATGCCCAACCGAACCCCACGGCACGGTGCCGTCCGGAGGCCCTGGTGACGGGGCACATTCCGGCGAGTGCGGCCACCGAGTCGGGTCCAGCATAGGCGGCTCGGCAGTCACCCCATTCGGCCAGGATCTGAGCGGCGTTGATCCGCCCGGATCGGGGCAGTGAGGTGAAGATCTCGCCGTCCGGGTGCTCGGCCAGGCGGGCGGCGACGGACTTGTCGAGGTCCTTCAACGCGGCGTTGACGGCCTTGAGCACGGCGACCAGCGCCAGCACCGCGTCGCGCAGCGCCGGCGCCGGCGTCTCATCCAGCGTCCCCGCCGGTGCGGCTCGCAGCCGTGCCACCAGCTCGGTGGGGGACCGGCGGCCGGAGTAGGAGTGCTTGGCGCAGAACGCGGCCATCCGTGCTTCTCCCAGGCGGGCGGCCGAAACCGCCGTGGGATAGCGGGTGAGGAACTCCAGGCTGATCGGGGACTCCAGGTCGGCGAACAGCGCTTTGGCGCCGGGCCGGTGAGCCTCCAGCAGAGCCGACAACCGGTTGATCGCCGTCACGCGCATTCCCACCAGGTCATCACGGGTGCGCACCACGGTCCGCACCGCCTTGGTCCGGCTGGAGTAGGGCGTGACGACCCGCAGCCGATGCTGCCGCAGCCGCAGGTACTCGGCGATCACCGCGGCGTCCCCTGCGTCGGACTCGGCGCCTGACAGCACCTCTCCCTCACGCCAGGTCTTGATCGCGTTCGGGCTTACCGGCACGACCGCATGCCCTGCCTCCAAAAAGCAGGTCGACCAGGCGGCCGTTGGGCCGCTCGATCGCGACAGGCACCAGTTCGGGGTCACCGTACCTGGCCAGCCGGTGCACCAGTTGGGCGATGCCGTCCGCCGAGTGCCCGACGGAGAACTCCGACACGATCTTCCCGGCCTCGTTCATCACGCATACCGCGTGTTCGGCCGCGGCCCAATCGATCCCGACAAAGAACAACGCCTCGCCCAGCGCAAGCGACAACCCGGCTCCCCTGATGGAAGTGACTTCGACGGCATCGACTCGGCGACGAGGCCGACGTCCGGGTGGTCACCAAGCGGCGCTCTGCGGCGCATCTCCCTGTTGCCGTTCCGCGGCCCCGGACAGGATCGAGGGCGGCAGTGTGTATGTGGCCGTTATCCGGCGACCACTCCAGGCCGTCACCTCGGTCCCCACCGAGTCTCTCTGCCAGGCACCAGCGGCGCCTGGCGACAGCCATGGTGCCCTAGTGACCACTCCGCTGGACGCGACACGCGGGTGCGCTTGTGCACGATCCCGGCGGCGGTCAGGGGGTCGCGCCACAGGCGGGAGCGGTGGAACGAGCCGTTGTCGGCCGGCACGCGGCGCACCGTGGTCCCGGCCGTGGTGAAGAAGTCCTGCGCGCGGGCCCAGAACGCGGCGGCGGTCTTCTTGGTCTCGTCGGGCAGGATCTCGGTGTAGGCCAGGCGGGAGTGGTCGTCGACGGCGTTGTGCAGGTAGCCGTAGCCCAGGTTGGGGCGTCCGCCGGTCGTGCGGGGGCGGTCGGGGTCGCGGTGGGCCGAGCTGTTGCGCCGGCCGTTGGCGCGGCCGTGCACGCGGTGGCCGCCGCCGTCGGGGATGTTGCCGAGTTTCTTGATGTCGACGTGAACCAGGTCGCCGGGCACGGGGTGTTCGTAGCGGCGGATCGGCCGTGCGGTGGCTCGGTCCAGATGGGCCGGGCGGGCCAGGCCGTAGCGGGTCAGCACGCGGTGGACCGTGGACGGGGGCAGGCCGAGCAGGTAGGCGATGCGGGCCGGGCCCCACCGGCGCAGCACCCGTACTTTGATGATCCGCCGTTCGGTGCGGGCCGGGGTGCGCCGTGGGGTGGTGTGCGGGCGGCTGGAGCGGTCGCTCATGCCCGCCTGGCCGTGCTGCCGGTAGCGGGCGGCCCAGCGTTGCGCGGTGCTGACCGAGACCTGGAAGCCTTCGGCGGCCCGCCGCAGCGGCCGACCGTCCTCCACGACGCACTTGGCGAGGCGGAGCCTGCCGGTCTCGGTCAGCGCGCGTCACGGTGGGGCATGAGGGTCTCCTGGAGCCGGTGCAGATGTCGCAATCCACACCGAACCCGGAGACCCTCACTTACTGCAAGATCATTCGAGCGTGTCCGCCGCGTTCGCAACCTCTGTGGTCAGTACACCTAGTCGTCGGGGGCCATCGCCTTGAGGATGCGCTCCAGATCCTCCCTGGTGGCGAACTCGACGACGATCTTTCCCTTGGTGCGGCCCATGTCAACGCGGACTCGGGTCTCGTAGCGCTCGGACAGGCGGTCGGCGATCTCCCTGAGCGCGGGGTCCGCGGGCTGCTTGCGACGGCCCTGGCGTGGCTTGGGAGGTTCGTCGGCCTCCCGGGCTGTGATGATCTCGTCCACGGCGTGGACGGAGAGGCCCTCGGCCACGATGCGCTGTGCGAGGTGCTCCTGGGCCTCGACGCTGTCGAGGCGGAGCAGTGCCCGGGCGTGGCCGGCGGACAGCACCCCTGCGGCAACGCGGCGCTGGACGCCTGGCGGCAGGTTCAGCAGCCGAAGCGTGTTGGTGATGTGCGGCCGGGAACGGCCGATCCGCGCGGCGAGCTCCTCGTGGGTGGCGCCGAAGTCCTCCAGAAGCTGCTTGTAGGCGGCCGCCTCCTCCAGCGGGTTGAGTTGCTGGCGGTGCAGGTTCTCCATTAGGGCGTCGCGGAGCATGTCATCGTCGCTGGTGTCCCGGACGATGGCGGGGATGGTGTCCACGCCCGCCTTCCTGGAGGCCTGCCAGCGGCGCTCGCCCATGACCAGTTCGTAGTCGTGGTCCGGTGAGTCGATCTTGCGGACCACGATGGGCTGCAGCAGCCCCACGATGCTGATCGACGTCGCCAGCTCGTCGAGCGCCTCCTCGTCGAAGTGCCGACGTGGCTGGCGTGGATTCGGCCGGATCGAGTCAAGGGGCAGCTCGGCGAAGTGAGCTCCCGCCACCGGCTGCATGTTCGAGCCGGGTACCGTCCCGTTGGCACCCGCGGAGTCGTCGACGCCCGTGGGAAGCAGGGCGCCCAGCCCTCGGCCCAGTCCTCGACGCTGCTGGCTCACTTGGCGGCTCCCCGATGGGCCATCTCGGAGGCGGCTTCGCTGTAGGCCAGCGCGCCGCTGGATCCGGGATCGTAGGTGATGACGGACTGTCCGTAGCTGGGGGCCTCGGAGACCCGGACGCTACGGGGGATCACGGTGTTGAGGACGATGTCGCCGAAGTGGTTGCGCACGTCCTCGGCCACCTGGGCGGCCAGGCGGGTGCGGGCGTCGTACATGGTCAGCAGGATGGTCGAAACCTTCAGTACCGGGTTGAGGTGGGCCTTGACCAGGTCGACGGTGCGGATCAGCTGACCGAGCCCCTCCAGTGCGTAGTACTCGCACTGGATCGGGATCAGCAACTCGTTCCCGCCGACGAGCGCGTTCACGGTGAGCAGCCCTAGGGAGGGCGGACAGTCGATCAGGACGTAGTCGAACTGCCCCGTGTCGTAGGAGTCCAGTGCCCGACGCAGCCGCGATTCCCGCGCCACCTTGGAGACCAGCTCGATCTCAGCTCCGGCGAGGTTGAGGTTCGCCGGGGCGCAGAACAGGCCGGGGATGTCCGGGGCCGGCACCACGATGTCGGCCAGGGGCATGTCCTCGATCAACACGTTGTAGATCGACGGGACGTCGGCGCGGTGCTCCACGCCCAGCGCGGTCGACGCGTTGCCCTGGGGGTCGAGGTCAACGACGAGCACGCGGGCCCCGTGCATCGCCAGCGAGGCGGCGAGATTGACCGAGGTCGTGGTCTTGCCCACGCCGCCCTTCTGGTTGGCGATGGTGATGATCCGGCACTCGGGTGGTCGGGGCCACTCTTTCTCTCGGCGGCCCGACATGGCCTTCGTCGTTGTTTCACGTGAAACCTTGGCGTCTTTGAGCGCCTCACGCACGACTTCCGACTCCCCCTGAGATGGTCCCTGCGGCTGTTGCACGGAGCCACCGCCGGTCGGCACATAACCGACGCTCTCCGCCGTCCCGGACGTCGTACTGCCCCACATCGCATGCCCGGACGGCGGCTTCGCCCCCGCCTGGGGGGCGGTCTTCCCGGGTTTCCCGCTCACCGACGCCGTGTTTCCCGGCGTCGTGCCCTTGGGTGCCCCGCCTTCCTCGGGCCAGCCCGGGCCGGTCATTCGATTGTCGGGGGATTCGTTGGCGTGGTCCGGCCAGCCCAGTCCTGGTCCCGTGCTCATGAAGACCTCTTCCTCGACCCTTTAGCGCGGCGGGGCACGCGTTCGGCGACCACACGGACAAGCGTTGTCGGCGGATCGACCATACCGCGCCCGACTTGAAGCAGTTCGCTAGTGCGTACGCCGAAGCGCTTCAGGACCGGCCGCGCCTCCTCCAGCTCGGCCGCGGCGCGCTCGCCCTTGAGCGCGAGCAACTCACCTCCGGGCCGCAGCAACGGCAACGCCCAGGTGACCAGGCGTTCCAGTGGGGCGACCGCGCGGGCGGTGGCCACGTCCACGGCGAACTCGCGGGCAACCTCCTCGGCCCGGGCGCGGCGAACCTGGACGTTGCGCAGTTCCAGCATGTCCACGCACTCATTGAGGAAGGTCGTCCGGCGCAGCAGCGGCTCCAGCAGCGTGACCTGCAGATCCGGGCGGACGATCGCCAGCACCACACCGGGCAGTCCGGCACCCGAGCCGATGTCCACGACCTGTGCGCCCTGCGGGATCACCTCCGCCACCACGGCGCAGTTGATCAGGTGGCGTTCCCACAGTCGATCGACCTCGCGCGGACCGATCAGACCACGCACCACGCCCGCGTCGGCAAGAAACTCTGCATACCGTTCCGCGACGGGCAGTGACTCGCCGAAGACTTCTCGTGCCATCCCCACCGTACGAATCGTTCCACATGGGCCCCGGGGTCGCACACATGAAACGAGCCTGTGGATAACTCCGCGGTGTGCCCGCAAGCCCCTGGCCGCAGGGGGTTGCCGCATACTCGGCGTCACGCGGGTAAAGGGGAGGCCAGTGCCCATCACGGAAGGAGGCACCGAGGCATGGGAATCGGAGTCAGCCTCGCCTTCATCACCGCCGGCGCGATCCTGGCGTTCGCGCTTCGCGTCGATCTCAGCGGCGTGGACATCCGGATGGTCGGCTGGATCTTGATCCTGGTCGGGCTGGTCAGCCTGTTCTTTACGGTCAGGTACATCCGTCCGCGTCGCAGCGCCGCCCCGGTCACCACCGGGACCGACCCGCTGTACGTGGAACGCCCCGACGAGGCGGATCCGGCAGTCCATGAGGAACGCGTCATCGGGCGGCAGACAGAACCGCACATCGAGCGCGTCGAACGTATCATCGAACCCCCCGCCGCTCCGCCGTCGGCTACGCCCCGGAAATACAGTGCGCAGGACCCGGCCGTGGCCCAGGATCCGGAGTACGCCCAAGACCCGGCGGATCAGAACAGCCCCTCTCTCACATCCGAACCCGGTCGTGTTTCGTCCGAACCAGGCCGCCGAACACGGCGCGACCACAGCTGACCAGCCATTCGAGGGACTCCCCCACCCGGAGGCCGTCCCCCCATCGGCGTTGATGCCACCCGGCGGTGCCGTGTCACCGTCGGGTGAGGTCGTCCGGGCTCGTCCCGTCGCGCGGGCGCCTCACTGAGGGCTCTTCTGAAGGTCGCCCCCGAAGTGCAATCCCGCCGTAGGCGGATACACCTTGCGTACTGAGGGAGCCGTGTACGCCATGGCCGGTTACCGTCATGGCGTCATAGCGTGCGGCCCTTCCAGGGATCGCGTTCGTATCCGCAAGGCGCACCGCGCCCCCGCTCCATGTTCCTCGCCAACGGGTTCTCTGCAGCTACAGAGTGGGGATAACCGGTCGGCCGCAAGCGCGCCTGCCGTCCCGCCAATGGAGATAACCGCCAGCGTGACCGCCGCGTGCCTCTGGGGCAGCGGTGCGACGGGGCGGTGTTGTTGCCGGGCAGCAGCACGATGCGAGCAGACGGGGCATCCTTCCCGGCCTCAGCGTCCGAGGAGCTGTGGGCGAGGCGACCGAAGGCGGGGAACGATGCGGTGGATGTGTGCGCGTCATAGCGGAGCACTCGCCCGCAACGTTTGATGCTCCCGTTCCGCTTCGAGGGCACCAAGGGTGCCGACGTCCACATCAGCGGTCCGGACAGCTGCGATTGCACTCGGCGTCTTGGTGGCCGTCCGGGCTTCGGGGTTTATCGCCGGGCTGGGGCTACGGGAGGACGGCCGCGCACACGCGAAGGAGGAACACGCAGGCCCCCGCGTCCCGTCGGGGACGTGGGGGCCTGTGGACAGCCGAGAAAGAGGAACGGTGACGTCAGGAGGGGTAGACGACCACGTAGCGGTCGGGCTCCTCGCCTTCGGACTCGCTGCGCAGCCCGGCGGCGGCCACCGCGTCATGCACGATCTTGCGTTCGAACGGCGTCATCGGGGCCAGCGGCTTGGGCGTGCCGCTCTGCTTGACCTCGTCGGCCACGTCCTGGCCGAGCTTGGTCAGCTCGGCGCGGCGGCGCTCCCGATAGCCGCCGATGTCGAGCATCAGGCGGCTGCGGTTGCCGGTCTGCCGGTGCACCGCGAGGCGGGTCAACTCCTGCAGGGCCTCCAGCACTTCGCCGCGCTTGCCGACCAGTTCGTCCAGGGACGCGCCGACCACCGCGACCAGCGCACGCTCGCCCTCGACGTCCATGTCGATGTCGCCGTCGTAATCACCGATGTCCAGCAGGCCCTCGATGTAGTCGGCGGCGATCTCGCCCTCCTGTTCGAGCGCCTGGACGTCGACCTCAGTGGTGTCGGTCTGGCTCAACGGGGTCTCCTTCTTCGGCATGGACCGGGTTCACAACCTAGCGCTTCTGACTGCCGGTGCGCTTGCTACGCGGCTTGCGGGTCGGCTGGTTGCGGACGACCTTCGGCTTGGGGACGGTGTCGGTGGACGCGGCGGCGTCCTTCTTGGTACGGCCCTTGGCGTTCTTACCCGCGCCGACCCCGGTCGCCGCGGTGCCGCCGGTCTTGCCGGCGCCCTTGACGGCCTTGCCGGCCGCGGCGCCGTTGCCCGCGCCGGCGGTGGCCCCGGCCGGCTGCTGCGGGTAGCGCTTGTAGATGTAGTGCTGCTGCGCGAGTGTCCAGCTGTTGGACGTCACCCAGTACATCAGCACACCGAGGGGGAAGCCGAGCCCGAACAGGCCGAAGAACGGCGCCATGAAGACCATCATCTTCTGCGCCTGCATCATCGGGTTGTTGTCGTCCATCGCGCCCTGCTGCATCTTGGCGCGCCGCATGCTGGACCGGACGGTGAAGAACGTCGTGCAGGAGCTGATGACCACGGCGAGGCCGGTGACGATGATCGCGCTCCAGGTCTTGGGGTCGTTCCCCCAGGCGTTGAGGAAGGTGTCCGGGATGTGCGCGCCGAAGATGTTGGCTTCCTGAGCGCTCCGCACCAGGTCCGGGGTGACCGCGAAGACGCCCTGGCCCGGCTCGGCGTCCGAGATCCGCCGCAGCACCTGGAAGAGGCCGATGAAGACCGGCATCTGCACCAGGATCGGCAGGCAGCCCGACAGCGGGTTGGCGCCGTTCTCCTGGTAGAGCTTCATGACCTCCTGGTTGAGGCGCTGCTTGTCGTTCTTGTACTTCTTGCGCAGCGCCTGAACCTTGGGGTTCAGCTCCTGCATCTTCCGGGATGCGTGGATCTGCTTGACGAACAGGGGGAACAGCAGGATCCGGAAGAACACGGTCAGCAGGATGATGGCGCCGCCCCAGGCCCACCCGCTGTTCTTGGGGAAGACAAGGCTCAGACCGCTGTGGATCCAGACGATGAGCTGAGCGACTATCTGGTACAGCCAATCAAGCACCGGGCAGCTCCTTGGGCTCTGCTAGCGCGGGGCCGCTTTGCTCGCGGCCGGAGGAGGTCGTGGCGGGCACCTCGGGTACGTCCTTGGGGGCGGAGGCCGTGGGGCCTTCGGATTCCTGAACTGTGGATTCCGGGGCGGCCGCGCGGCCCTTGGGGGGCGGAACCGGATCGTAGCCGCCGCGGTTGAATGGATGGCACCGCCCTATCCGCCGGACGGTGAGCCAAGTGCCGCGCAGGGCTCCATGCGTCTGCAGCGCCTCAAGGCCGTACGCGCTACAGGTGGGATAGAAGCGGCACTGCTGCCCGAGCAGAGGACTGAGAAAGCGTCTGTAGGCGCGGATGAGAAACACGAGCGCGCGGGCCGCGAGGCTGATTCCCCCGGCCGCCGGCTGCGAAGGGGCCGATCCCCCTGGCTGGCTCGTCATTTTCGCCCCTTGGACGCGGGCCGCAGCACCCGGTCGAGCGCCGACTTCAGATCCGCGGCCAGTTCGTCGTGGCGCGCCGACCCCGCGCGGGGGTTCGCGCGCACTACGAGCAGGCTACCTTGCGGGAGTCGATCGAGGTGCGGCCGGACGAGGTGACGCAGCCGCCGCCGCACGCGATTGCGCACGACCGCGTTACCGACCGTCCGCGCCACGATGAACCCCACGAGCGGGGCGGTGCCGGACGGTGCGGCGTCGTCCTGGCGGAGCAGGTGCACGACGACAGTCGGCCGTCCGGCGCGGCGACCGCGCCGGACGGCCAGGGTGAATTCCTCCCGCCGCCGCATCCGGTTGCCGGACGGCAGCATGAGCGTGGTGCGGGTCGGTCAAACCGCGATGCGCGCGCGCCCCTTGCGGCGCCGCTCGGCGAGGATGGCACGCCCCGCACGGGTGCGCATGCGCAGCCGGAAGCCGTGCTTCTTGTGGCGGCGACGGTTGTTCGGCTGGTAAGTACGCTTGCTCACTCGATGCTCCAGTGCTGCGGTCGGATTGTCTTCGGGTGCGAAAACTCGCATCGAGGGCCGCGTCTGGTCCCCCGCAGCCGGGGGCCCATCCGTAGTTCCCAGGGGGTCCGACGGCGGGCACGCGTCATCTCCGCCGATGCGACTCGACCTCAGCACGTTACGGGCTACCGAGCCATCAGGTCAAACGGAACGCCCCCTCCGCCCGCCGTCCACTTGATCACACGGGGCCGATCCTGAGGCGCCCGGACGATTCCCGCTGACGGCAGCGGCAGCCCCGCCCTCTCCCCCACCCCTGCCCGGTTGGCGGTGTTGTCCTTGGGTGGAGAACTTGGCGGGCGCTGACCAGCAACTGACGGCCACACCTGAACCCTCTTGGAATAAGCGCCATCAGGCCACCGTGCTTCCGCACAACAGTCACCCCGCGCCGCCTGGTGCGAACCTTCCCCCCGCCCCCCTGTTCGTCCCTCCGGGGCCCCTGGCAACTGCACACGCCAGGAGAAGACCTATACCCCGGCACGGCTTGATACGCAGCCCGCCATGGTGGGTGGTGGAGGAGCCGGTGCCGGCGGTCTGCATCCATGTTCCCGGCCGTCTCGTCAGTGGCCGCAGGTGTCCGCGCGGCCGGGCCCGGGTGCCGTCTTCGTGTCGGCGTGTGCCCGCTCGGACCGGGTCTGCCGGGGCCAGTGGCGTTTCGGGGATGTCCCGGGCCGGGGACGCGCCCGTCCGCAACCGCCACAAGATGCCTTCATAAGATCCGCTTGCGGTCCTGCCACCGTCGACCCCGCCGTGGCGGGTCTGCCCGGGCCCGTGGCATCCCAGGACGGCCCGCCACGGCGCCCCCGTCCGCAACCGCCACAAGGTTGTGTTGATCTGTCGCGGATCTGGATCTTGGGGTCGTGGCTTGATCGGTGGCCATGGTTCGCCGACGCGAGCCGGCCGATGCCGCCTGGGCCTGGGGCGGACTGCTGCTGCCGGTCAACATCTGGCCTCGGCGGCCGGTGACGGGACCATCGGCAGGTGATCAACGGGATCTTGTAGAGGGGCCGCACCGGCGCCGACCGGCGGGACATGCCCGAACCGGCAGACCCTCCACCAGCGGTCCCGCCGCTGGAGCACGGACCGGGCTTGAGACCGGATGCCGGCACACGTCCAAACCCATGACCACGCCATCGGGGCGGTGAACCGGTCGGCGGTGGCCTCCTTGTGTCGGCTCCGATTGCGGTGATCGGATCGGTGTGACGGGGAAGGCGGCGAGTGGGCCCGGTCAGCGTCACAGTTTCCACGGAGTCGGGCTGCTCGGCGACTTGCGGAAGGACGTCGCCAGGCCGGCCCGGCGGGCGAGCACGGCTGCCCGTGGCGCGGACCAGCCGGGCAGGCTCTGGTCAAGCGGATGGTTCGGCACGCGTAGCACGAGGGCGCCCTGGTCGGGCAGGTCGCCCGGCAGCAGGGGCGTGACGACCGTCGGCAGTGCATCGGCCGAGCGCGAATCCAGGCTCAGCACGCCGGGCGCACCGTGTCGTCAGCCGCGGCCGTTCCGGGTTCCAGGAGCGATACCTCAAGGGTGTGTCCGGTAGATCAGGCGGCGCACGGGCCGGCCGGTGGCCCGGTCCAGATGGGCCAGTGGCGGGCAGCCGGAGCGGGTCAGGACGCGGTGCACCGTGGAGGGGGCAGGCCCAGGCGGGCGGCGATGCGGGCCAGGGCCAAGCCAGTGGCGGACACGGGCGCGCATGATCCGCCGTTCGATCCGCCGGGGCGTGCGCCGGAGGCTGGTGTGCGGACCGCTAGGAGGGGCGCCCATGCCCGCTACGCCCTGTCGCCGGTACCGGTCGGCCCAGCGTTCGGCGGTGGTGGCCGAGACCTGGAATCGTTCGGCGGCCCGCCGCAGCGACCAGCGTTCGTCCACGACGCAGCGGGCCAGGCGTAGACGACCCAGCTCGGTCAGCGGGGTTACGGTGGGGCATGAGGACCTCTCGGCGGGTGGTGCGAATCTTGGTCGACTCACACCACGCCAGGATGTCTCCACATCCCAAGATCATCTGACTGTGTCGCCGTCACCAACGTCCATGGTCAGTACACCTAGGGCATGTTTCGAAGTTGGCCGGAGCCGTTCGTTGATGGCGGCGATGTGGACGGTGGCCTGGTAGCGGACGGCGAGCTCGTCGAACCCGGGTGGTCGGCCGCCGCGGATGCCGGGCGGGCGCCGGTGGCCGGCCTGATCGACCGGTTCGCAGATCGTGGCCGCGATGCCTCACTGCGTCGGGCGTGCGACATGCCGGCACTCACCACACTTCGAAACAGGTCCTAGCAGGGGGCGCTCTTACGGCGCCATGCCCTCACGCACGGGAGGAGGGGCTCGGTCCCCTCTGTGCGCAGGCGGAGGCTGTGGATGGGGCGGCGTGAGGCTGTCCCCAAGGCGGGGTGTCGCTGTGGATTTCTCGGGCTGTGCGGGACTCGTGTTGCGAGCGTCGCCCGGCGGGCGCTAGTGTCTTCGACCGAGCTGGCACGACCGTCGGCTTGTGTGCCAGTACCCCCTCTCCTGAAGGATGCCGCGGGTTCACGCGGCGCGAAACGCTCCCCGATCAACACCTGACCGGTCACGCGCATCGTGACTTATGCACAGGGTTTTCCCCATGCTCATGCACAGCATGTGGACAACTCTGTGGACAACTCGTGAGAGAGTAGGTCTTCCGCAGCGCCGGGTGTGGTCTTTGGGGCGTTCTCGCGCGCGCGGGACTGCTGGGCAGTAGGTAACTCCGGGTGACGGAGATTGGGGAGGGACCTTGCGCATGGACGGTCAAGATCTCGCATCGGTCTGGGCCCGCACCCTCACTGCGCTGTCCGAGGGGGAGCTGCCCGCGAGCTACCGTGCGTGGTTGCCGATGGTCCGTCCGCTGGCGTTGGTCGAGGGGACGGCGCTGCTGGCCGCGCCCAACGAGTTCGCCAAGGACGCGTTGGAGACCCGGCTGCGCAGCCTGATCACGCAGGCGTTGTCCCACGAACTGGGCCGGGAGATCCGTGTCGCGGTGACCGTCCAGCCGGATCCGCCCTCGACGCAGGGGACGCAGCCCGAATCACAGGGCCAGGGGCACCACGAGATGGGGCCGTCGTACAGCGAGCGGCCCTACGGGAGCGAGTCCTACAACGAGGGGCCGTACACCGAACGAGGCCCGTACGGGGGGGCCGACCGTTACTCCGAGTATTCGGAGCAGGGGTACGGCGGACTGCCCCAGAACGGCCCCGGCGGTTATCCCCCGCCTGGGGATGACGACCGCGGATGGCCCCAGCGTGACAACGAGCACTACGCGCCGCGTCCCGTTCCGTACGGGTTGGGGCCGGAGCTTCAGCGCGACCAGCACTACCCGTACGGCCAGCACGGCGGCTACCCCGGCCAGGGCAGGCCCGGGCCGGGGGGCGGGTCGCGTCCCGGCGACGGGTACGGGCAGGGGCCGCAGGCGGGGCCTGTCGGTCACGGGCATGCCCCGTCGCATCTGAACGACCGCACGCTGGGAGCGCCTCGGCGTGGTCCCGGCGGGGGCCTGGAGGGGCAGCAGCGCGGGGAGGCGCAGAACGGGCGTCAGGGGGAGCAGCCCTACCAGGACGACGAGCAGCCGTCACTGGGGGAAGCCGGCTCCCCCTCCCCTGAGGCGGGGCCCGGACACGGTCCCATGCCCGGTGGTGGGCCGGTGCCGTCGAACGGTCCCGTCGCGGGTTACACAGGGCCGGCGCCGGGGGGTGTGGGCGAGCACGCCCGGCTGAATCCCAAGTACACGTTCGAGACGTTCGTCATCGGCTCCTCGAACCGTTTCGCGCACGCCGCCGCCGTGGCCGTGGCGGAGCAGCCGGCCAAGGCGTACAACCCGCTGTTCATCTACGGGGACTCGGGGCTGGGCAAGACGCACCTGTTGCACGCCATCGGACATTACGCACAGAGCCTGTTTAACGGGGCGCGTGTCCGTTATGTCAGTTCCGAGGAGTTCACCAACGACTTCATCAATTCGATCCGGGACGGCAAGGCCGACGGGTTCCGCCGCCGCTACCGGGATGTGGACATCCTCCTCGTCGACGACATCCAGTTCCTGGAGGGCAAGGAGCAGACGCAGGAGGAGTTCTTCCACACCTTCAACACGCTCCACAACGCCAGCAAGCAGATCGTTATCTCCAGTGATCGTCCGCCCAAAGAGCTGGTGACGCTGGAGGACCGGCTGCGTAACCGGTTCGAGTGGGGGCTGACCACCGACGTGCAGCCGCCGGAGCTGGAGACCCGTATCGCGATCTTGCAGAAGAAGGCGCGCCAGGAGGGCCTGGCGGTGCCGCCGGACGTGCTGGAGTTCATCGCCTCGCAGATCGCCACGAACATCCGGGAGCTGGAGGGCGCGCTGATCCGGGTGACGGCGTTCGCCAGCCTGAACCGGCAGTCGGTGGACATGAAGCTGGCCGAGATCGTCCTGAAGGACCTGATCCCCAACGACACCGGCCCGGAGATCACCGCCGCGATGATCATGGCGCAGACTGTGGAGTACTTCGGGACGACGATCGAGGACCTCTGTGGACCGTCGCGCTCCCGGATGCTGGTGACCGCCCGGCAGATCGCGATGTACCTGTGCCGGGAGCTGACCGACCTGTCGCTGCCCAAGATCGGACAGCAGTTCGGCGGCCGCGACCACACCACCGTGATGCACGCCGAGCGCAAGATCCGGGCCCTGATGGCCGAGCGTCGCGCGATATACAACCAGGTCACAGAGCTGACGGGGCGGATCAAGCACCAGGCCCGCCAGCGCTGACCGGCAGCCCGCCGGGCGCCTTGGAGCCGCGGCGGGGACGGGTCGCGGCGGCCGGTGCGGGCGACGCAAAACGGACGACCAGCCCCCAGCGCGAATCCCCGTCACCCACAGCCTGTGGAAAACCTTGGGGATTCCCGTGGATAACCCCTGGGATAACTTGCGGAGAACCTGAGGACGATGTGTGGACGGATTGGGGATCGTTGGGGACGGCCGGCAGGCCCCCTGGGGACGACCCTGTGGACAACCTGGGGAATTCCTGGGGACGGCCTGGGGACGCGCGTCGTCCGATCGCCCGCCGGACGCGGCCGGGACGCGCGGGGCCGGGACAACCTGAGGAAAACCCGTGGACAACCGGGGGATGACGTGGGGACGGCGTGTGGGGACAACTGCTTCATCCTCAGGCCGCGCCGTTGTGCACAGCCGCCGCACACAGCCGCAGTGGACAAAAATCCCCGCCGTCACCTGGGAAAACGCGGGTTGTCCACACTATCCACGGCCCCTATGACGAGTACTTCCCTATGTACTTCCCAAGAGAAAACTCATCTCAACTCAGGGCCTGGGGATACCGAGCCCCGGGCGCGCAGTCAGAACGATCTCTTCCACCTCACCCCTAGTCCGAAACCTGCAGGAGGCGGGTACTTGTGAAGTTCCGCATCGACAGAGACGCCCTGGCCGACGCCGTGGCCTGGACGGCACGGACCCTCCCCGTCCGGCCCCCGGTGCCCGTGCTGGCGGGCATGCACATCCAGGCCGCCGACCGGCTGACGCTGTCGGCGTTCGACTACGAGGTGTCGGCGCAGGTCGGCACCGACATCGACACCGAGGAGCCGGGCACCGCGCTGGTGCCGGGGCGGCTGCTGGCCGAGATCTCGCGCAGCCTGCCTCCACAGCCTGTGGAGGTGAGCACGGACGGCGCCAAGGTGATGCTGCGCTGCGGCAGCGCGAAGTTCACCCTGCCGACCATGCCGGTGGAGGACTACCCGACGCTGCCGGAGATGCCTCCGGCGGCGGGCTCGGTGGGCAGCGACGAGTTCGCCGCCGCCGTCGGCCAGGTCGCCATCGCCGCGGGCCGGGACGACACGATCCCGATGCTCACCGGCGTCCGGGTGGAGATCGAGGGCGAGACCGTCACGCTGGCCTCCACCGACCGGTACCGGCTGGCCGTGCGGGAGCTGCACTGGAAGCCCGAGCGGCCGGACTTCTCGGCGGTGGCCCTGGTGCCGGCCAAGACCCTGGCCGACACGGCCAAGTCGCTGACCGCGGGCGCCGAGGTGTCGATCGCGCTCGGCGGCGCGGGCGGCGGCGGCGAGGGGATGATCGGGTTCGCGGGCGGCGGCCGCCGCACCACGTCCCGGCTGCTGGACGGCGACTTCGTCAAGTACCGCTCGCTGCTGCCGAGCGAGTACGCCGGGCTCGCCGAGGTGCAGACGTCCCCGTTCATCGAGGCGGTCAAGCGCGTGTCGCTGGTGGCCGAGCGCAACACGCCGGTGCGGCTGTCGTTCCGGCAGGGCGAGGTCATCCTGGAGGCGGGGACCGGCGACGACGCACAGGCCGTGGAGGCGCTGGAGGCCACGCTGGAGGGCGAGGACATCGACATCGCCTTCAACCCCGGGTTCCTGCTGGACGGGCTGTCTGCGACCGGCTCAGACGTCGCGCGGTTGTCGTTCACCACGCCGACCAAGCCCGCCGTGCTCACCGGCAAGCCGCCGGAGGAGGGCGCCGACCCCAACTACCGGTACCTGATCATGCCGGTGCGGCTGTCCGGCTGAGCGTCGGGCGGTCCGCTGCGCGTCCGGGCGGCACGACCGGCGGCGCCGGGGCGTACCGGAGCGGTGCGCCGGCCGGTCGGGCCGCGTGCGGCGCCGGGGGCGGCGCATCGGTCCGTCTCCCGCGGTCGTAGCCTCACACCCGAAAGGGCAGCGAAACAGTCAGTCCACGCCAGAACGCGCGAAGAGCCCCAACGCTCGCATGACCGGCGCGCCCCCCGGCCGCCGCACGGTCGTGCGCGGGCGGTTCGCACGGGATGACCACGCCGCCGTGGGTTGGGCCCAGGCCATGCGGGCACGGTCATACCGGGACGAACCGCGTCAAGGGTCCGAGCATGGGCCGGTCGGATGCCTGCCGCGGCCACGGGACGACGTCGGGAGCACGTCCCGGGCCGCGCAGGGCCGTCCACCGCCTGTGGACGGAGCGGGCCACCGCGACTCGGGGGTCCGCGGACGGGCGGGTGCGGGGCGGGCTGGGCGTGCCGAAGGCGGACGAGCCGAACGCGACAGGGAGAGTTGAAGCATGGAGCTGGGGATCATCGGCCTCGGCAAGATGGGCGGGAACATGGCCGAGCGCCTGCGGCGCGGCGGCCACACGATCGTCGGCTACGACCGCAACCCCGACGTCAGCGATGTCGGGTCGTTGGAGGAACTGGTCGAACGCCTCACCCCGCCGCGGGCGGTGTGGGTGATGGTGCCGGCGGGGCAGCCGACCCACGACACCATCCACAGGCTGGGGGAACTGCTGCAGGCCGGGGACATCGTCGTCGACGGCGGCAACTCGCACTATGTGGACGACCAGCGGCACGGCACGGAGCTGGGCGAGAAGGGCATCGGCTTCCTCGACTGCGGCGTCAGCGGCGGCGTGTGGGGGCTGGAGAACGGCTACGCCCTGATGGTCGGCGGCGAAGACGAGCACGTGAAGCGGCTGATGCCGATCTTCGAGACGCTCAAGCCGGAGGGCGAGTACGGCTTCGTGCACGCCGGTCGGATCGGCGCCGGGCACTTCGTCAAGATGGTCCACAACGGCATCGAGTACGCGATGATGCAGGCCTTCGGCGAAGGCTACGAGCTGATCGAGGCCAGCGACATCGTCACCAACGTCCCGGAGACGTTCCGCAGCTGGCAGGAGGGTACGGTCATCCGGTCCTGGCTGCTGGACCTGATGAACCGGGCGCTGGCCGACGACCCGCACCTGGACGAGATCCACGGCTACGCCCAGGACTCCGGCGAGGGCCGGTGGACGGTGCAGGCCGCCGTCGACCACGCCGTCCCGCTGCCCGCCATCACCGCGTCGCTGTACGCGCGGTTCGCCTCGCGCCAGGAGGACTCCCCCGCGATGAAGGTCGTGGCGGCGTTGCGCAACCAGTTCGGCGGCCACGCCGTGGAGAGCGCGAAGGGCGCCGACTCCCCCGGCGCCGACGTGACGCCGCCCGCCGTCTAGATCCCCAGGCGTATCCCGCGCGCGCCCATGGTTGTCCACAGGGCTGTGGACAACCATGGGGCGGCTGTGGGAGACACACTGTGGCGGACGCGGCTTGCGGGAGGCTCTACGCTCGTGTCCCGTGCACGTCGCCCACCTTTCGCTCCAGGACTTCCGTTCGTACGCCTCCGCCGAGGTGGCGCTCGAACCGGGAGTCAGCGCGTTCGTGGGCCCCAACGGGCAGGGCAAGACCAACCTCGTGGAAGCCGTCGCCTACGTGTCCACCCACGGCAGCCACCGCGTCGCCACAGACGCCCCCCTCGTCAGGCAGGGCGCGCCCCGGGCCATCGTGCGCGCCGGAGTGGTACGGGACGACCGCAAGGCCCTGATCGAGCTGGAGATCAACCCGGGCAAGGCGAACCGGGCCAGGCTCAACCGCGCCCCCGTCCCCAGGCCGCGAGAGATCCTGGGGATGCTGCGGACGGTCCTGTTCGCCCCCGAAGACCTGGCTCTGGTCAAAGGCGACCCGGGAGAGCGGCGCAGGTTCCTGGACGAGCTGCTGACGGCCCGCGCGCCCCGGTTCGCGGGCGTGCGCTCCGACTACGAGCGCGTCCTCAAGCAACGCAACGCCCTGCTGAAATCGGCGGCCGCCCACCGGCGCGCCCCGGGCCCCGAGGTGCTGGCCACCCTGGACGTGTGGGACTCCCACCTCGCCCGTACCGGCGCCGAGCTCCTCGCGGCCCGGCTCGACCTCGTCGCCGCGCTGCGCCCGTTCATGGCCCGCGCCTACGAGGCCCTGGCCCCGTCCGGTGGCGCGGCCGGTCTCGTCTACAAGTGCTCCTTGGGCGACGTCGAGTTGTCCACAGACCGTGCACAACTGGCCGAGGCGTTGCTCAAGGCGCTGAACGAGACACGCCGCCAGGAACTGGAACGCGGCATCAGCCTCGTCGGCCCGCACCGGGACGAGCTGCTGATCCGGCTGGGGGACCTGCCCGCGCGCGGCTACGCCAGCCACGGCGAGTCCTGGTCGCTGGCCCTGGGACTGCGGCTGGCCGCCTACGAACTGCTGCGCGCCGACGGCGACGACCCTGTCCTGATCTTGGACGATGTCTTCGCCGAGCTCGACGCCGGCCGCCGCAGCCGCCTGGCCGAGATGGTCGCCCCGGCCGAACAGGTCCTCATCACCGCCGCCGTGCCCGCCGACGTCCCGGACGAGCTGACCGGCGCCTCGTTCGCCGTGTCCGACGGCAAGGTGACCCCGGCATGACGTCCCGGCCGGGCGCACTGCGGCGGCCTTCAGGGGAGCCGACATGAACGATCATCCACAGGATGTGCACAACCAGGCGGAGCCTGGCGCGCGGCGCCCGGACGGCGAAAGCCCCGCGCAGCCCCCGGAACCGCCGATGCCCCCCGCCAAGTCGGGGATAGAACTGGCGCGCCAGGCTCTGGCCCAGGCAAAGGCAGACGCCCGTAAGCGCGGCTCTGTGCCGGGACAGGGGGGCGGCC
This sequence comes from Actinomadura sp. NBRC 104425, assembly GCF_030269545.1. Lineage (GTDB taxonomy): Bacteria > Actinomycetota > Actinomycetes > Streptosporangiales > Streptosporangiaceae > Spirillospora > Spirillospora keratinilytica. Next base: position 177,579 of record NZ_BSTN01000007.1, read on the forward strand.
GGCGCAAGCCGCAACGTCCCGTACGGCTGCGGGAGCCGGGACGGGGCGGCGACCCCAAGGCGTTCGGCGCGGCCATCCGTGAACTGCTGGCCTATCGGGGGTGGGAGCAGCGTGCCGCGGTCGGCGGGGTGTTCGGCAACTGGCCCGGCATCGTCGGCCCGGAACTGGCTGAGCACACCCGTCCCGAACGCTTCGAGGACGGTGAATTGACGGTCGTCGCCGACTCCACAACCTGGGCGACCCAACTGCGCCTGCTGTCGGCGACCCTCGTCAGGCGCCTGAACGAGGAACTCGGGCACGGCACCGTACGCCGCGTCAAGGTGGTGGGGCCGTCCTCAGGCCCGCGCCGCCCAGGCGCCTGGCGCGTCCGCTGACCGCACTGAAGCGCGCGGCACCGCCGCCCAAGGCCGCGCCGTTGCCCACCCCCACCACCCACGGGGCTGCGCGCCAGCGCTTGGCGCCGGCTGAGGTGGCCGGGCGGCTGCGAAAGTCGGCGGGCTGCCTGGTGGCGCCTGCTTCCGCTGGGTGTGGCTGGAGTGGCGACCAGCACGTGCACGTTCACGGTCCGGCCGCCCTCACGCACCTTCTGCGTCAACGCGTCCAGCCACACGAACGCATACGGCCCGGCCTCCAACGGCCGGTTGCGGAACGCGGCCACTTGGGCGTCCAGCACCTTGGACAACTCCGACACCTGGCTTTTGCCAGATGCCCTGGATGCCCATCTGCTCGACCAGCCTGTCCACCCGCCGCGTCGACACCCCCAGCAGATACGAGGTGGCCACCATGCTCACCAGGGCCTGCTCGGCCCGGCGGCGCCGCTCCAGCAGCCACTCGGGGAAGTACGACCCGTGCGCAGCTTGGGAATGGCCAGCTCGACCGTGCCGGCGCGGGTGTCCCAGTCCCGCTGCCGGTAGCCGTTGCGCCGGTTGACCCGCCCGTCCGAGCGCAGCCCGTAGCCGGCGCCGCACACCGCATCCGCCTCGGCCGACATGAGCGCTTCGGCCATCGTCTTGACCATCGATCTCAGCAGATCGGGCTCACACGCCCCGATCTGCTCGGCAAACCAGCCCGCAGGGTCCACACTGGTGTCATCGGCCATCGCGTCCTCTCCTTCGATCTTGGACTTGGTATCTCGAAGGATCACGCGGTGGCCGTCTCATTTCACGACGCCATGCCCTCTGACCTGCATCAACTCGTACACCACCTCCGTGGACGCAACCCGTGGTCCGCGGGCGCGGGGCGGCGCTCGTCCGTCTGCGCCTGTTTGCATCCGGAGGGCTTCTTCGCGAAGTCCCACCAGATGCACACGGAGGTGTGCACGCATGCCTAGCGACCCGACGGCCGTTGCGCGCGAATCGCCCGAGGAGAAGGACTCCGGCGAGGCCGTGCTGCAGGCGGGAGGCCGCCGAGTACTGGTGCAGGCTGTGGGGTCTTGCGGCCGCGCGCAGGCGGCGCTCCCCGGCCGTAGACCGCCGGCGTGTCGGTCCGTCAGCGGTTGGCGCCTGGTGCTGGTCGAGGGAGTGGTCGTGAGAGCCGGTGGGCCGCCTGGTGGGGCCCGTCCCGGGCCCTGCGGCGGTTCTGGTCAGGCGGCGGGGTGTGCCCTGGACCGGGGCGGCTGGCCCGACTGAGGCTGCAGGACGCTTGGCGCGTGGGTGGTTAGTGGATCGACTGCGGCGGGAGCGCCACCCGGGCCGCGCCGTCCACTGCTTGTGGACCCAATGGGGCCCGGACACAAGGCCGGATGGGGGCGTGTGGCGAAAGCGTGCGGAATCTGTGGCCGGGATGGTGAACGAGAGGTGGCTCCGGAGACGTCAGAACAGGGGCCGAGCGTGTCAGTGGCTAGGGCTAGGTTCGGCTTGTCGCGGGTCCGACCTCGCCGCCGGCGAGAGCGTCCGGCGGACCAGCCCAGGACGGAGGCAAGACCAGCCGGTCTCGCCGCATACCGTCGATGGGAAGGACGCAAGTCGCGGCCGAACATCTGTTCGGAGCGTGCATCACTCGCATCCGCTGCCAGTTCCCCGTAGGCCAGATGACACCCCCGGCCGAATGGGGGGATGTGTCTCCTCGCCCGTTGGGCCGCCACACGCGCACACAGCGCCCGTGAGTGCCTCTTTTTGTCAGACCAGCCGGTAGAATGACGTTGGGTTCAGGATGCTGCGCCGTCACGGGTCGCCCGGCTCCCCTCCGACGTATGGAGCACGCGAACGGTCCTGCTGCGCATCGGCCGCCGGTCGATCGGGCCAGGACGCCGCGATGTGGGTTGGAGAAGGGCGCCCTTACGTGTGTTACGGGGCACACCGCGTTCCCCGCGAGCGCGGGACGGCGAGCGTCCCCGGCAGGAGGATCTCCTTTGGCGTACGACGCTAGTTCGATCACTGTCCTCGAAGGGCTGGAGGCGGTACGCAAACGCCCCGGCATGTACATCGGGACCACCGGTGAACGCGGACTCCACCATCTCGTCTATGAGATCGTCGACAACTCCGTCGACGAGGCCCTCGCCGGCTACGCCGACACCATCGAGGTCACGTTGCTGGCGGACGGAGGCGTCCGCGTCTACGACAACGGCCGCGGCATCCCCGTGGGCGAGCACCCGGTGGAGAAGCGCCCCGCCATCGAGCTGGTGCTCACCACCCTGCACGCGGGAGGCAAGTTCGACGGCAAGTCGTACGCGGTCTCCGGCGGTCTGCACGGCGTCGGCTCGGCGGTGGTGAACGCACTGTCCACCCGGCTGGAGGCCGAGGTCAGGCGGGACGGGTACGTGTGGCGGCAGGCCTACACCTGGCGCGGCGCCGAGGCGCCGCTGGCCAAGGGCGAGCCGACCGACGAGACCGGCACCACGATCACCTTCTGGCCGGACGCGGAGATCTTCGAGACCACCAAGTGGAACTTCGAGACGCTGTCGCGCCGGATGCAGGAGATGGCCTTCCTCAACCGCGGCCTGTCCATCACGCTGCGGGACGAGCGGCCCGACCACATCAACGGCGAGCCCCACGTCGTCCGCTTCCACTACGAGGGCGGCATCGAGGACTTCGTCCGCTACATCAACAGCAAGAAGGACGCCGTCCACGACTCGGTGATCTACTTCGGCGACGACACCGAAGGCATGTCGGTCGAGATCGCCATGCAGTGGAACTCCTCGTACGCCGAGTCGGTGCACACCTTCGCCAACACGATCAACACCGCCGAGGGCGGCACGCACGAGGAGGGCTTCCGGGCGGCGCTCACCGCGATCGTCAACCGGTACGCCAAGGAGCAGAGGCTCCTGAAGGACAAGGACGACAACCTCACCGGCGAGGATGTCCGCGAGGGCCTCACCGCGATCATCTCGATCAAGCTGGCCGACCCGCAGTTCGAGGGGCAGACCAAGACCAAGCTCGGCAACACCGAGGCCCGGTCGTTCGTCCAGAGGGCCTGCCACGAGCACCTGCGCGACTGGTTCGAGCGCAACCCGGGCGAGGCCAAGGAGATCATCAACAAGGCCACCCAGGCGGCGCGGGCCCGCATCGCCGCGCGGCAGGCGCGCGACCTGACCCGCCGCAAGAGCCTGCTGGAGAGCACGTCGCTGCCGGGCAAGCTGGCCGACTGCCAGTCCACCGACCCCGGCCGGTCCGAGCTGTACATCGTGGAGGGCGACTCGGCGGGCGGCTCGGCCAAGGGCGGCCGCAACCCGCACTACCAGGCGATCCTGCCGATCCGCGGCAAGATCCTGAACGTCGAGAAGGCGCGGATCGACAAGATCCTCAAGAACAACGAGGTCCAGGCGATCATCACCGCGCTCGGCACCGGGGTGCACGACGAGTTCGACATCTCCAAGCTGCGGTACCACAAGATCATCCTGATGTCGGACGCCGACGTCGACGGCCACCACATCAACACGCTGCTGCTGACGCTGCTGTTCCGGTTCATGAAGCCGCTCATCGAGGCCGGGCACGTCTACCTCTCCCAGCCGCCGCTCTACAAGATCAAGTGGGACGCCCGCGGCACGGACGTCGACTACGCCTATTCCGACCGGGAACGCGACGCGATCATCGAGGCGGGCATCGCCGCCGGCAAGCGCGACCCCCGCCCCCGCGACCAGGTGCAGCGCTTCAAGGGTCTGGGCGAGATGAACGCCAACGAGCTGTGGGAGACCACCATGGACCCCGACAACCGGGTCCTGCTCCAGGTCACCCTCGACGACGCCGCCCAGGCCGACGAGTTGTTCAGTGTCCTCATGGGCGAGGACGTCGAACCGCGCCGCGAGTTCATCCAGCGCAACGCCAAGGACGTGCGCTTCCTCGACATCTGATGGTTTCCTCGCCGTCCCTCCGGTCCCGTCCGGGTCCGCATCCAGGGCCCGCGCCCGGCCGCGCCCACGGCCGGGCCGGCGCCCCGGACCCCGGCGCGGTGCCGCATGCGGCGTCCGCGATGGCACGCGGCGGCGAGACCCCGCGACCCGCCGCGAACGCAAGCGCGCGCGGCGGCGTGCCCCGGGACGGACGGACGACACAGGGGCCACGAGCCTCGGGGGCAGGCGGCCCCGGGTCGGCGGCGGGCCGGGCGTGCGGGCCGACCGCCGACCGTACTTCACCCAGTAGAAGAGGTCTTAGACAGTGACGGACGTGACCACCGAAGGCGGGGGGCGGCCCGAGCGGATCGAGCCGGTCGACATCCAGGTCGAGATGCAGCGCAGCTATCTCGACTACGCGATGTCGGTCATCGTGTCCCGAGCGCTGCCCGAAGTCCGCGACGGGCTCAAGCCGGTGCACCGGCGGGTGCTGTACGCGATGTACGACGGCGGCTACCGGCCCGACCGCGGCTACTTCAAGTGCGCCCGTGTCGTCGGCGACGTCATGGGGAACTACCACCCCCACGGCGACTCGGCCATCTACGACGCGCTGGTGCGCCTGGCGCAGCCGTGGGCCATGCGCTACCCGCTCGTCGACGGCAACGGCAACTTCGGCTCGCGCGGCAACGACCCCGCCGCGGCCATGCGGTACACCGAGTGCCGCATGGCGCCGCTGGCGATGGAGCTGCTGCGCGACATCGACAAGGAGACCGTCGACTTCTCCCCCAACTACGACGGTCGCTCCTACGAGCCGGGCGTGCTGCCGTCCCGCTACCCGAACCTGCTGGTCAACGGGTCGGCGGGCATCGCGGTCGGGATGGCCACCAACATCCCCCCGCACAACCTGCGCGAGGTCGCCGACGGCGTCCAGTGGTACCTGGACAACTACGACGCAAGCGACGAGGAGCTGCTCGAAGCGCTCATCGAGCGGATCAAGGGCCCCGACTTCCCCACCAGCGGCCTGATCGTCGGCCGCAAGGGCATCGAGGACGCCTACCGCACCGGCCGCGGCTCGATCACCATGCGCGCCGTCGTCGACGTCGAGGAGATCCAGGGCCGCACCTGCCTGGTCGTCACCGAGCTGCCCTACCAGGTCAACCCGGACAACCTCGCACTCAAGATCGCCGAGCTGGTGAAGGAGGGCAAGCTCGACGGCGTCGCCGACGTCCGCGACGAGACGTCCGGCCGCACCGGCCAGCGCCTGGTGATCGTGCTGAAGCGGGACGCGGTCGCCAAGGTCGTCCTGAACAACCTGTACAAGCACACCCAGCTGCAGGAGACGTTCGGCGCCAACATGCTGGCGCTGGTCGACGGGGTGCCGCGCACGCTGCGTTTGGACCAGTTCGTCCGGCACTGGGTGGCGCACCAGATCGACGTCATCGTCCGCCGCACCCGGTTCCTGCTGCGCAAGGCCGAGGAACGCGCCCACATCCTGCGCGCCCTGCTCCGGGCGCTGGACCGGATCGAAGAGGTCATCGCGCTGATCCGGCGCTCCCCCTCGGCGCAGGACGCCCAGCAGGGCCTGATGAACCTGCTGGAGATCGACGAGGTCCAGGCGCAGGCCATCCTGGACATGCAGCTGCGCAAGCTGGCCGCCCTGGAACGCCAGCAGATCACCGACGAGTACGACCGGCTCATGGCCGAGATCGCCGACTACAACGACATCCTCGCCTCGCCCGAGCGGCAGCGCCGGATCGTCGGCGAGGAGCTGGCCCCGATCGTCGAGAAGTACGGCGACGAGCGGCGCACCCAGATCATCCCCTTCGACGGCGACGTGTCCTACGAGGACCTGATCGCCGAGGAGGACGTGGTCGTCACGATCACCCGCGGAGGCTACGCCAAGCGCACCAAGACCGACCTGTACCGCGCGCAGCGGCGGGGCGGCAAGGGCGTGCGCGGCGCGCAGCTCAAGCAGGACGACATCGTCGACCAGTTCTTCATCACCACCACCCACCACTGGATCCTGTTCTTCACCAACAAGGGCCGGGTGTACCGGGCGAAGGCCTACGAACTGCCCGACGGCGGCCGCGACTCGCGCGGCCAGCACGTCGCCAACCTGCTGGCCTTCCAGCCGGACGAGCACATCGCCCAGGTCATGGACCTGCGCGACTACGACGTCGCGCCCTACCTGGTGCTGGCCACCAAGCAGGGCAAGGTCAAAAAGTCGCCGCTGCGCGACTTCGACTCGCCCCGCAGCGGCGGCATCATCGCCATCAACCTGGCCGAGGGCGACGAGGTGATCTCCGCCCGGCTGGTGCGGCCCGAGAACGACCTGCTGATGGTCTCCACCGGCGCGCAGGCCATCCGGTTCCACGCCGACGACGAGTCGCTGCGCCCGATGGGCCGCGCCACCAGCGGCGTCATCGGCATGCGGTTCGACGGCGACCACGAGGTCCTCAACATGCTGGTCGTCCAGGACGACACGCAGGACGTGCTGGTGGCCACCGAAGGCGGCTACGCCAAGCGCACTCCCGTGGGCCAATACCCTGTCCAAGGTCGTGGGGGGAAGGGCGTTCTCACCGCTAAGATCGTGCAGACGCGCGGGAGGTTGGTCGGCGCTCTGATGGTCGGCCCGGACGACGAAGTGTTCGCCATGACCTCCAACGGTGGCGTTATCCGTACCAGCGCGGCCGAGGTCAAGCAGTCGGGGCGGCAGACCATGGGCGTGCGCCTCATGAACCTCGCCGACGGGGACAGCGTCGTCGCGATCGCGCGGAACGTAGAGTCCATGGAGGACTCGGACGCCGGAAACGGCGGCGAGGAGAGCGAGAGTGAGTGACGTCCGTAGGCCCGCAGCCCAGGAGGAGACGTGAGCACCCAGCCCGGTAAGAGCAAGGGAAAGGCGTCCGGCTCCTCCCCCGGCTCTTCGTCCGGCTCCTCTTCGGCGTCCGGGGGCGGCAAGAAGACCTCGGCCGCTTCGGCCCGGCCCGATCGCGACGAGGCGAAAGTGAACATCCCCGACACCCCGGTGTCCGACGAGACCCGGCCGGACCTGCGCGCCACCAAAGACGACACCAAGATCGCGCCGGTCACGGACGACACGACCGTCGACGGCTGGGGCAAGCCCGCCGCCGAGCCGGGCGGTCCGAAGACCGACCAGCCGGCCGGCCGTCCCGCGGGCTCGGGCTTCACCGGAACCGCCGTCAAGGACCGCCAGGGCCCCGGCACGGGCCCGGCCGCCACGCCGGTGGCCGGTGCCGGGGCGACGCCTGGCGCCCCGCAGGGGGCGGCGCCTGCCGCTCCCGGTGCGCCCGGGGCGCCGCAGGCCGGCGCGCCCGCGGCGCCTGCCGCGTCGGCGCCGTCCGCGTCGGGCCGCCCGACCCGCAAGGCCCAGCTGCAGCTGGCCCGCCTCGAACCGTGGTCGGTCATGAAGTTCAGCTTCATGATGTCGCTGGTCTGCTTCATCGTCCTGCTGGTCGCGGTGGTCGTCCTGTACGTGATCCTGTCCGGCCTGGGCGTGTTCTCGGCGATCAGCGACACGGTCAACGACCTGACCCGCCAGCAGGGCGAGACGAGCGGCGGCCTGGACGCTGGCAGCTGGTTCTCCTTCGCCCGCATCTTCACCTACACGCTACTGGTGGGCGCGCTGAACGTGCTGCTGGTCACCGCCCTGTCCACGGTCGGCTCGGTCATCTACAACCTGGTGGCCGACTTGGTGGGAGGCGTGGAGGTCACCCTGAAGGAGGCCGAGTAGCGTCGGGGTCCGCCGTCCGCCGAACTGATTACCGGTCGCGCCGCGCGATGGGGTAGTCTCTCGGTACGCCGCACGGACGGCGTACCCCCACTCGGGCGTATAGCTCAGTCGGTTAGAGCGCATCCCTGATAAGGATGAGGTCCGTGGTTCAAGTCCACGTACGCCCACCAGCTCAGAGCCCCCGCCGGAATCCCGACGGGGGCTTTTGACAGCAACGGTGACAGCAACGACTCAGCTTTCCGCCGTCCCGAACAATTCCCCGGCGGCCTTGCCGAGCCTCGAGCGGTGACCCTCGTTGCCACCGTGCGCCCAGACCTCCAACGTCGCGCAGGTGACCGAGGATCTCGGCAAGGGCGACAGGAAGCGGATGGAGTGCGTGCACCAGGGGGCGGCGGCCGCGACGGCGCGTTCGCGAACGTGATCGGCGATCCGCTTCCCCGGCGGGCGGCACCGGTGCCGTGACGACGTGCGTCGCTTAGCGTGCCGGAGATCGTGCAGTCGGATTGCCGAAGTCCCGCGCGAGTACAGATGCGCTCAAAGGCGCGAGCCAAGTTGCGCGGTTCGAGGGGACAGCCCGTCCGCGCAGACAAGACCAGGCCAGTTTCCCCATTCCCGCCCGCCCCGCGCGTGTCCTGCATTAGCTGCCCAGCCAGGCCGACGAACACTTCTCAGACGATCGACGAAATGGTCAGGCCCTTCCGCCCCGCTTCCGTTGTGACCACGGCCCGGGTGAGCTGACCACCCACCCTCGGTGCACAACCTCGGGCACGGCACCGGACACGCCGGCGTCACGACGACATGCTGCGCGGCGTGTGCGCCGACATGCCCGGTGCGGTCTCCGGCAGCGTTCTCCAGTTGCGAGGCCACGGCCAGCCCGCCGGGTTCAGGATCGCCCTTCGCAGTTCAGCCGGGTCGACCGCTTCCACCAGCCGCCACCGGGCCCCGATCGGGACCATCGCCCACCAGGAACCTGTCGCCTTCCCGTACCACGCCGGTATCTCTGGGAAGTCCCGCCTGATACCTGCCAGCAGCCACCCGTCCGCATCGGACGGCGCCATCCGGCATGGCTGCTCACCCGTCATCACGCGGCCCACCGTGTGACGCCGCGTCAGCGGCGGAGGGCACCTCCAGGACTTTCGCGATCCTGTCGGCCGCCAGTGCGGCATCGGCCGCCGGGCACAGCGGTTCCAGGTCCGGGGGAGACTGCCGCGTCGGCCCCGCCCACGCCCAGTACCACCACAGCACCCCGCCGTCATCGGGATTGGGGAGGCACCGCACCTCCTGCCGCAGACCCGGACTCATCACCCGCGTGCGGGGATCATCGCCCTCAGGGTCCCCGGCGGGGTTGATTGTCAGCACGACACCCAGTGCGAGCACCCTGCCCACCAGGCCCCGCGCGTCCAGCGCCGACACCAGCGCCGACGACATCGCGGTCACCCGCTCAGCCAACGGCCGCGTGTCGGAGTCGTCCACAGGCTGACTGTTGGTCACCTCGTTCATGTCGCCTCCCACACCCCCGGAGCGGGACCGCCGGCCCGTACTGCGACACGGCCACTTATGCGGCCAGGCCGGGGGGTCACCAGGTCGCCGCCTACCAACCGCATCGCGCCGCCGGTCCCGCCGCTCATCAGGCCACCCGCGTCTTACGCGTCGGTGCAGACCCCAGACACGGAGACCGCCGAGGCCCGTCATCCGTGCTGGGCGGCCCCACCAGCACCACCCGGCGGGGGTGAAGCAACATCCAGCCCCGCCCCCCACACCGGGAACACCCAGCCGTTCGCGCATCGCTCATGCACACCAAGAATCAAGATCAACAGGGGGTACTTCGAGATCCTGGAGTAATCCAACGAATGGATATAGGCTCCCCGGCATCCATGAAGCCGCGCGTAGAACTGGGCAAATAACCGCAAAGGGGGATTGTGGGGGATGCCCGGATCAGCTTTTGAGCCGATCCACCTACCAGACTGGGTCTGGCGCACGCCGGAGGCAGACAAGATCCTTTCAACGCGTGACGTGGGCGCCCTCTTCCGTCTCGCGAAGCGGTACGCGGGGGCGAGCCAGAACCGCATCGCCGCCGTCACCACCATTGGCCAGCCGCGCGTCAACGGCCTCATGCGCGACAAGGGCGGCCCCATAGAGAAGCTGGAACTGTTCGAGCGCATCGCCGACGGTCTGAACATGCCCGACCATGCACGCATGCGCTTCGGTCTGGCCCCCCCGCAACACCTCAGCAGAAGCCCCGCAGACGTCGCCGACCGTCCCGGCACTCCCGCCTGTCAGGCTTCCGAAGAAGCCCAGTCCCCTGGTTGTTGCCGGTTTGCGAAAAGTACTCAACGCGCACATCCAGGCCGACGCGGTCATGGGTCCACTGTTCTTGCTCCCCGCCGTCCACAGTCAGATCCCCGTCATCGAGCGGATATGCCACACGAGCCGAGGTGCCGACCGCATAGAAGCCCTGAACTTCGGAAGTGAATTCCTGGAATTCTGTGGGTGGCTCTACCAGGACGCGGGTGACTTTGAAGCCGCGATGTACTGGACGAACAGAGCCCAAGATTATGCGACAGAACTTGGAGATCCGTGCGTTACATCATACATTCTCATGCGCAAGAGCAATATCTCGACGGATGCACGTGATCCCGAACTCGCCTTGAGTCTCGCCGAGTCTGCCCTCAAAAATGAGGACATGCTCACACCGCGCTTGCGAGCCGTCATACTACGGCAACGCGCGAATGTGAACGCCATGCTGCGGAACCGGCGAGACTTCGAACACGATTCAGAGGAAGCGCTGTCCCAAGCTGCCGACGGGTTGGATCAAGAGGAGGACGACCGCGCTCGCTACTGCACTCCCGCATACGTAGAAATGGAGTCCGGCGGAGCATGGACCATGCTCGGCAAGCCGAGCGCAGCGCTTCCAATCTTCGAGGAGAGCAGAGCGCAACTCCAAGGCTCCACCCAGATCCGAGACCACGCACTCTGTCTGGCCAGACTCGCCACTGCCTATGCCGCGGCCGACGAGCCGGAAGAGGCGTGCAAGGTTGTCCACGAGGTGTTGCCCCTTACCCAGTCGCTAGGTTCACCGAGGGTGCTTGCCCAGCTCAGGCGCGCGAGGAACAAGATGGGCAGATGGTCGCGTGACCCCGAGGTGGCAGACTTGATTCGGAGGCTCGATCTCACTGTTGAGGCCCCCGCATCACCGCCGTCCCGATCGGAGGGAGCACCGTGAACCATCTCCTGCCCACGGCCACGGCAACCGACGAGCAGCGCCGTAACGCAAACGTGGCCGTTCTTCCGGTCGGAAGTTTCGAACAACATGGCGACTATCTACCACTGATCACAGATACCGTCGTAGCATGCGCTATCGCCCGAGAATTGGCGGACGCATACCCCGTGCTTTTGCTTCCACCCATAACACTTTCCTGCTCGCATGAACACAGTGCATGGGCAGGAACCACCAGCATCTCAGCCCAAACTCTTTTCTCTGTGATCAACGACGTGTACGAGTCCGTAACCCGCTCTGGCCCGTTCGCCATGGCAGTTGTCAACGGGCACGGCGGCAACTATGTGCTCAGCAACGTCGTCCAGGAGGCGAACGCCAAGGGGCATCGCATGGCACTGTTCCCGCAGCGGGAGGATTGGAACGACGCCCGCAAGGCCGGAGAGTTGGTCACGTCCATCAGCGAAGACATGCACGCAGGTGAGATCGAGACGTCGATCCTCTTGCATGTGACTCCGGACCTGGTACGGCGCGGCTACGAATCCGCCGATCACATGGCAAATGACCGCCGCCATCTCCTGACCGCAGGCATGCAGGCCTACACCGAGAGCGGAGTCATCGGTCGTCCATCGCTCGGCACCGCCGAGAAGGGCAAGGCTGTGCTCGGCTCACTCGTCCAGAGCTTCGCCGAAGTTCTGCGTCTGCTCGACAACGCACCGCCCCGCCCATGAACAATGCCGAATCCCGTTTTCAGGGATCAAGGGCGGCGCCGCTCGCGCCGCCGCACCCGCCCCGCGCCCACGCCGCCCGGAGCGTGCGGCGTGGGCGCCGGTCTCCGGACGTCGGGGCGAAAAGGCCGCGCGCCGCACACCTCCGACGCCGCCCGCATGACCTTGGGCTTGGCGCCACGTACCTTCGAGTCGAGCACAACCCCGAGGAGCAACGCGACCACCATCACACGGCAAGACGGGCACGCGGTCTTGGACGCAGCCGGATTACTGGTTTCCCTGGACGTAGATCCCGACGTCCAGCAGGAAGGGGAGCCCGTGCGAAGGCGGACGTTCCACAAGATCGCCGGAGCCGGTGTGTTCAACGCGATCCTCGCCGACGTACCTGGCGACGACGCCCCGCTCAAAGGCATCGACGCGTTCGCGGCCGCGCTGGCGGGCTATGCCGATATCGGCACCCCACCCAGCCAAAACACGGTCGACCTGACCAGGTTGACCAACGCCGTAGCGGCGGCCAAGCGCAACTACCAGGACTGCCGCTATTGCGTCGTCATCGACTCCCTGCCGCGCCTCCTGGTCGACCTGCGTGCCGCATGCGAGTCCCACGAGGGAGACGCCCGTCTCAAGGCCGAGGCACTGTCGGCCGAGGCGCACCACGTCGCGGCGAGCATCCTGCTCAAGCTCGACCAGGAAGGGCTAGCCTGGCTCGCCGCCGATCGCAGCATGCAGGCCGCACGCAACAGCCAAGACCTGACGATCATCGGCTCCAGCGCCCGTATCGTCACCCACGCCCTGATGCACGGCGGACACCACGGCGCCGCCATTCGGACCGCGAGCACGTTCGCCGAGCGCATTTACCGCGACGCCGACGACAAAACGCCCGCCTTCCTGTCGGTGTACGGCGCCCTTCTGCTGCGTGGAGCCGTCGCCGCCGGTCGGCGCGCTGACCGGGACACCGCCGCCACCCTCCTGGACGAGGCCGAGAACGCCGCTCGACAACTCGGCGGAGACTTCAACCACCGCTGGACCGCGTTCGGCCCGACCAACGTCCAACTCCACCGCGTCAACATCGCCCTTCAGGTAGGCGATGCCGGAACCGCCCTTCAACAGGCCCGCCGGATCAACCTCGATCGCATCCCCCTGACCGAGCGCAAGGCGATCCTCCTTATCGACACCTCCCGCGCCCTCACCCACTGGGGCAAGCACGACAAGGCCTATGACATGCTGCGCCTCGCCTACAGCATCGCCCCCGAAGAGATCTCGCAACGCCCCTCCAACCACCGCATGATGCGCGAACTCATGACCAGCGCCCCGCCCAGCACCAGGCGGAACCTTCGGGCATTCGCCGCACAGATCGGGGTGCGCCTGTGACCGAGACCGACCGCCGCCCAGTCCTCTACGTCATCGTGTGTGCTGCCGGACCCGCCGGCGATGTCGGGAAGCTTGTCACGCTGGCCCAGCAGCGGGGTTGGGACGTTCGGGTCATCGCCACGCCGTCGGCTTTGGGCTTCATCGACGTTCCCGCCTTGGAGGCGCAGACCGGCTTCCCAGTGCGCAGCGAGTACCGCAGGCCGGGCGAACCCCGCTCGCCCAAGGCGGACGCCATCATCGTCGCTCCGGCGACCTACAACACCATCAACAAGTGGGCCGCGGGCATCAGCGACACCTACGCGCTGGGCATCCTCGCCGAAGCCCCGGGGCTGGGCATTCCCGTGGTGGTCCTGCCGTTCGTCAACACCGCCCTCGCCGGCCGCGGCCCCTTCCAACGCAGCGTTTCCGACCTCCGCGCCGAAGGCGTCCGCATCCTCCTCGGCCCCGGCGAGTTCGAACCCCACGCGCCTGGCACAGGCGGCAAGTATCTCGCCACTTACCCTTGGTCTCTCGCCATCAGCGAGGTCGAAAGGCTGCAAGACGTGCAAGTGGACTCCAACAGCTGACATGCGGAGCCGTGGCTGAGCCAGTGAGCAAGCTCGTCCTGTGGGACGTCGATCACACGCTGATCGAGACCGGCGGAGTCGGAAGCGAGGTGTTCAAGGACGCGTTCGAGCAGGTCACCGGCCGCAAGATCGACAGGTTGGCCGACGTGACCGGCCGTACCGAACAGGTGATCTTCCGGGAGACCCTGGAGATGTTCGGCATCGAGGACCCCGGCGACTACTTCCCCGAGTTCGTCCAGGCCCAGGCCGCCGGCTACCGCGCCCGAGCCGACGAGATGCGCCGACGAGGACGAGCACTCCCCGGCGCCCGCGAGGCGCTCGCGGCACTCGCCGAACTCCCCCACATCATTCAGACCGTCCTCTCCGGGAACCCCCGCCCCTCCGCCGTTGGGAAGTTGCGCGTGTTCGGCCTTGACGACGTGCTCGATCTCGACAGCGGCGCCTACGGCACCGACGATCCCGTACGTCTCAACCTGGTCGGCATCGCTCGTCGGCGCGCCGCCCGGCGCCATCGCGTCACCTTCACCGAAGAGACCACGATCGTCATCGGCGACACCACCCGCGACGTTGAAGCCGCCCTCAAGGGCGGAGCCCAGCTCATCGCCGTGGCCTCCGGCCGCACCCCCGCCGAACGACTCCGCGCCGCCGGAGCCGCTACCGTCTTCCCTGACCTCCTCGACACCACCGCCATCGTCCACGCCATCACGACCACGCGCTGAACCGCCGCACCGGTCCTGCACCCCTGCCGCCTGGAGCGTGCGGCGTGCTGATTGCGGGAGGTGGACCGGCCGACTCGGTTGAGTTACCTCGGAGGTCGCCTGGGGTCTGTCATGGTTGTGCTGGGGCGCTGAGGGGAGACCGTGATGGGTGGGGTTCTGCCGGAGGGGCTCCGGGCGGACGTCGAGGTGTTGTGGCGGTATCACGACATGGGGCATGCCGTCCGGCGTTGTGATGTCGCGATCGGGCTCGGCAGTCATGATCTCGGGGTGGCGACGTACGCGGCCGAGCTTTATCACCAGGGGATGGCGCCGCTGATCGTGTTCACGGGGGCGAACGCGCCGACGACGGTGGAGCGGTTCCCGCGCGGGGAGGCCGTTCACTACCGGGAGCACGCCCTGGCGCTCGGAGTGCCGGACGAGGCGATCCTGGTTGAGCCGAAGGCGACGAACACCGGGCAGAACATCGCGTTGACGCGCCGGCTTCTCGAGGACAGGAAGATCGAGGTGCGGTCGGCCCTGGTGATATCCCGTCCGTACCAGCAGCGGCGGGCCTATGCGACCGCGAAGAAGGTGTGGCCGGAGCTTGAGGTGGTGTGCGCGTCCCGGCCGCTGCCGCTGGACGACTACGTGCGCGGCATCGGCGACGCCGATCGTGTGATCAACATGCTGGTCGGGGACACGCAGCGGGTTTGGGTGTACGCGGAGCGCGGGTTCGCCATCGCGCAGGAGGTGCCCGCCGAAGTGCTGGGCGCGTATGAGCGGCTGGTCGCGGCGGGGTTCACCAGCAGGCTCGTGGACGGAGATCGCGGTTTGGGCTGATCCTGCCGCGCGACCTGTACCGCCAGGGGGCGCAGAGGAATCCGACCTCAGCCGTTGGCCGAGGAGCCTGAGGTCTCCTCGAAGACGATCCAGGTGCGGGTGGTGCGGACGCCGGTGACCGCGTGGATTCCGGCGAGGACGACGTCGCGGAGGG
This sequence comes from Actinomadura sp. NBRC 104425, assembly GCF_030269545.1. Taxonomy (GTDB): domain Bacteria; phylum Actinomycetota; class Actinomycetes; order Streptosporangiales; family Streptosporangiaceae; genus Spirillospora; species Spirillospora keratinilytica. The sequence continues at coordinate 193,171 of NZ_BSTN01000007.1, forward strand.
TGGCGGTGTCGGGGGTGCGGACGAGCATGATCAGGTCGACGTCGCCGCCCACGAACGCCAGGTGCTGGACGTAGGGCACCTCGCGCAGGTTGACCGAGACGTCGCGCCAGGCGTGCTGGTCGATGCTCACCAGGACGTAGGCGGTGGTGCCGAGGCCGGCGCGGACTGGGTCGACGCGGGCGCTGAAGCCGGTGATGACGCCTTCGGCGAGCAGGCGTTCCAGGCGGGCGTAGGCGTTGGAGCGGGAGATGCGGACGCGTTCGGCGAGGGCGCGGATGGACATGCGGCCGTCGGCGGTCAGCTCGCGCAGGATGGCGCGGTCGATGTCGTCGAGGGGCACCGCCGAATGTCCCGGGGGCGGGGTCGCCGGTGGAATGTTGAGGGACAGATGGTCCATGGTGACCCCCTGAAAAAGCCGTATGTCCGGACTTTAGCGCGGTTATTGAGACGTATGGCCCAACTGATTCATATTCCTCCAAAGAAGGCACGGACGAGGAGGTTGGTGCCGTATGTCGGATCGACGGCGTGAGGGGCCGAGGGCGCTGCTCCCGTCCGAGAGGCCGGTCCGGTTCCTGACCGACGGCGGGGCGCCCGCGCGCAGCCGTCCCGCGTATCCGGAGCCGGGCCCCGAACTGCTGCGCCGCGCGTACCGGCACATGGTCGTGGGACGCCGGTTCGACGCCCAGGCGACCGCGCTGACCAAGCAGGGCCGGCTGGCGGTGTACCCGTCGAGCAAGGGCCAGGAGGCGTGCCAGGTCGGGGCCGTGCTCGCCTTGCAGGAGGGCGACTGGCTGTTCCCTACGTACCGGGACTCGGTGGCCCTGGTGACCAAGGGCATCGATCCTGTGGAGGTGCTGTCGCTCCTGCGGGGGGACGCGCACTGCGGCTACGACCCGTACCGTCACCAGGTCGCTCCCCAGTGCACTCCCCTGGCGACGCAGACGATCCACGCCGCGGGCCTGGCGTATGCGGAACGCCGCAAGGGGACGGGACGCATCGCGCTCGTCTGCGTAGGGGACGGGGCAACAAGTGAAGGCGACTTCCACGAGGCGCTGAACTTCGCCGCCGTGTTCAAGGCGCCGGTGGTGTTCCTCGTCCAGAACAACCAGTACGCCATCTCCGTGCCGCTGGAGCGGCAGACCGCCGCCCCGGCGCTGGCGTACAAGGGCGTCGGGTACGGGGTGCATTCCGAGCAGGTGGACGGCAACGACGCCGTGGCCGTGCTGGCGGTGCTGTCCGCCGCCGCCGAGCACGCGCGTTCGGGCAAGGGGCCGTTCCTGGTGGAGGCCCACACATACCGGATGGAGCCCCACACGAACGCCGACGACGCCACCCGGTACCGGGAGGAGAAGGAGACCGAGCGCTGGCGTCGGCGCGACCCCATCGCGCGGCTGGAGGCGTACCTGCGGCGGCGCGGCCATCTCACCGACGAGGACGTTGCGGCGGTCAACGCCGAGGCCGAGGAGTTCGCTGCCCGGGTGCGGGCCGAGCTGAACGAAGACCCGCGGGTGGCGCCGCTGGAGCTGTTCGACCACGTCTACGGCACGCTCACGCCGCAGCTGGCGGAGCAACGCGAGGTCCTGGAGGCCGAACTGCAAGCCGAGGAGGCGCTGAGGTGACGACGATCAGCATGGCGCAGGCGCTCAACGCCGCATTGCGCGACGCCCTGGAGGACGATGAGCGCGTCCTGGTGTTCGGCGAGGACGTGGGGCCGCTGGGCGGGGTCTTCCGCATCACCGACGGCCTGACCGCCAAGTTCGGCGAGGACCGCTGCTTCGACACGCCCCTGGCCGAGTCGGGCATCGTGGGCTTCGCCGTGGGCATGGCCATGGGCGGGTTCCGGCCCGTGGTGGAGATGCAGTTCGACGCGTTCGCCTACCCGGCGTTCGAGCAGATCGCCTCGCATGTGGCGAAGATGCGCAACCGGACGCGGGGACGGGTGACGCTGCCGATGGTCATCCGCATCCCCTACGGCGGCGGGATCGGCGGCGTCGAGCACCACAGCGACTCCAGCGAGGCCTACTACGCGCACACGCCCGGGTTGAAGGTCGTCACGCCCGCGACGGTGGACGACGCGTACTCGCTGCTGCGGGAGGCGATCGCAGATCCCGACCCGGTGATCTTCCTGGAGCCCAAGAAGCTGTACTGGACGAAGGCGCCGGTGACCCTGCCGGTGCGCACGGAGCCGTTCGGCCGGGCGGTGGTGCGCCGCCCGGGCGGGGATGCGACGATGATCGCCTACGGGCCCGCCGTGCCGGTCGCGCTGGAGGCCGCCGAAGCCGCCGCCGAAGAAGGCTGGGACCTGGAGGTCATCGACCTGCGCACGATCGTCCCGTTCGACGACGCAACGGTGACGGCGTCGGTGCGCCGGACCGGCCGCTGCGTGGTGGTGGCGGAGGCCGCCGGGTTCGCCGGGGTGGGCGCCGAGATCGCCGCCCGCGTCCAGGAGCGCTGCTTCCACAGCCTGCTCGCGCCGGTGCTGCGGGTGACCGGGCTGGACGTGCCCTATCCGCCACCGATGCTCGAACATCGCCACCTGCCGGACGTGGACCGGATCCTGGACGCCCTCGACCGGCTCCAGCGCGACGACCGGCCCGACGTCCGGTACCTGCCCAAGGCGGGTGCGGCATGACCGCGACGGCGACCGAGCAGGTGTTCCGCCTCCCCGACCTGGGGGAGGGGCTGACCGAGGCGGAGATCCTCCAATGGCGGGTGTCGGTGGGGGACGTCGTCGCCGTCGACCAGGTCGTGGTGGAGGTCGAGACGGCCAAGGCGGCCGTGGACGTGCCCATTCCCATCGCCGGGACGGTGGTGCGCCTGTACGGCGAGCCGGGCACGTCCGTCGCGGTGGGCGCCCCGTTGATCGCGGTGGCCGTCCCGGACGAGCGGTACCGGGAGGAGGAGCGCGCCGGGTCGGGCAACGTCCTCGTCGGGTACGGCACCGGTTCCGGCAAGCGGGCGCGGCGCCGCCCCCGCGTCAGGCGGCCCGAGCCGGCGGTCGTGCGGCCCGGGCCTGTCAGCGCGCTCAAGGGCGGCGCCGTCGGTGTCGTGGTGCCGTCGGTGTCGACGTCCCGCCTGGCGGCCGTGCCGAATGCCGCGTCGAGGCCTGCGGGGAAGGAGGTGCCGCGGGTCATCGCGCCGCTGGTGCGGCGGCTGGCGGAGGAGCACGGCATCGATCTCGCGCAGGTGACGCCCAGCGGGCCGCGCGGTGTCGTGCTGCGCCGGGACGTGGAGGCCGCCATCGCCGTGTCCGCCGGAACCGGTGAGGCGCCGCAGGGCGAGCGGGTGCCGCTGCAAGGGGTGCGGCGGGCCATCGCGGACAAGCTCTCCCGCAGCAGGCGGGAGATCCCCGACGCCACCACCTGGGTCGACGTGGACGCCACTGCGCTGGTGGAGCTCAAGGACGACATCCGCCGGGCCTCCCCGGACGCCGGGATCGGCATGCTGGCGTTGCTGGCCCGGATCTGCGTTGTCGGGCTGCGGCGCTTCCCCGAACTGAACGCCTACGTGGACGTCGAACGGCAAGAGATCGTGCGGCTGCCGCACGTCAACCTGGGGTTCGCCGCCCAGACCGACCGGGGCCTGGTGGTGCCGGTGGTGCACGATGCGCACCGGCTGACACTGACCGAACTGTCCGCGCGGCTGCGCGAGCTGTCGGCGGCCGCGCGGGACGGCAGGCTGACACCCCGGCAGCTCACCGGCGGGACGTTCACCCTGAACAACTACGGGGTCTTCGGGGTGGACGGCTCCACACCGATCATCAACCATCCCGAGGCGGCCATGCTCGGGGTCGGGCGGATCGCCGACCGGCCCTGGGGCTACCAGGGTGAAGTACGGCTGCGGAAGGTCGCGCAGCTGTCGTTCACGTTCGACCACCGCGTGTGCGACGGCGGCGTCGCCGGAGGCTTCCTGCGGTTCGTCGCCGACTGCGTGGAGCGTCCCGAGGTACTCATCACTCACCTGTAGACGGCGGCCCGGTCGGGGCGTCCGCCGGCAGGGGCGCCCCTGGGCCGTCGTGGCGCGCCGGCGTGCCGCGGCGGGTGGGAGAATTTTCTTGGCGGGGGATGTCGAGGTTCGCGCTCCGGCTCCGACCTGTTCGCGGAGGGCGCCCGCCCGGGCGTCCCGTGTGAAGGAGGCGACCGTGAAGTACATGATCATCATTTACGGCAACCAGGAGCTGTGGGAGTCGTTCTCCGCCGAGGAGTTCCAGAAGGAGATCGCCGCGCAGGACGCGTTCAACCGCAGGTACGCCGAGACGGGGGAGCTGCTCGGCGCGTACGGCAACGCCGACGCGTCGCAGACCAAGATCGTCCGGGTGCGGGACGGGGTGCCGGCGGTGACCGACGGCCCGTACCTGGAGACCAAGGAGTACATGGCCAGCTGGTACCTCATCGACGTGGAGAGCGAGGAACGCGCCCTGGAGATCGCCGCCGAGATCCCGTTTGCCTCGTATCGGCAGGTGGAAGTGTGGCCGATCCTGCACGAGGCCGCTGACAGCGAGTGACCGGGCAACGGCTGGAGGACCTGCTGCGCCCCCTGGCGCCGCAGGTCCTCGCCGCGTTGCTGCGCCGGTACGGGCAGTTCGACGGCTGCGAGGACGCGGTGCAGGAGGCGCTGCTGGCGGCGGCCGTGCAGTGGCCCCGGGAGGGGGTGCCCGACAACCCCTACGGGTGGCTGGTCACCGTCGCCACGCGGCGGTTCACCGACTGGGCGCGCAGTGACGCGGCCCGGCGGCGCCGGGAGGACGCGGAGCTGCTGGCGACCCCGCCGTCCATGTTCGTCGCCGCCCCCGCCGACCATCCGCCCGCCGGTGAGCACGACGACACGCTCACGCTGCTGTTCCTGTGCTGCCACCCGTCGCTGTCTCCGGCGTCGCAGGTGGCGCTGACGCTGCGGGCGGTCGGCGGGCTCGGCACAGCGGAGATCGCGCGCGCCTTCCTCGTTCCGGAGCCGACGATGGCGCAGCGGATCAGCAGGGCCAAGCAGACCATCCGCAAGGCGGGCGCCCGGTTCGCTCCGCCGCCGCCCGGCGGGCGGGCCGACCGGCTGAGGGCGGTGCTGCACGTCCTCTACCTGATGTTCAACGAGGGCTACACGACCAGCTCCGGCGACGCGCTGCAACGCCCCGACCTCACCGCCGAGGCGCTGCGGCTGACCCGTCTGCTGCACCGCCTGCTGCCCGACGAGCCCGAAGTGGCGGGGCTGCTGGCGTTGATGCTGCTCACCGAGGCGCGGCGGGACGCCCGCACCAGGGATGACGGGTCGATCGTCCCGCTGGACGAGCAGGACCGCGGCCGGTGGGATCGGGGGCTCATCGCCGAGGGCGTCGAGCTCGTCACCGCGACGCTGGCGCGCACCCGGGAGCTCGGCCCGTTCCAGCTGCAGGCGGCGATCGCCGCGGTGCACGACGAGGCGCCGTCCGCCGACGAGACCGACTGGCCGCAGATCCTCGCCCTGTACGAGCTGCTCGAACGCGTCGCCCCCAACCCGATGGCGACGCTCAATAAGGCCGTCGCCGTCGCGATGGTCCGCGGCGCGCAGGCGGGCCTGGAGATCGTCGACGGGCTGGAGGCCGATGGGCGCATGGCGCGCCATCACCGGCTGCACGCCGTCCGGGCGCATCTGCTGGAGAGGGCGGGGCGGCCGCAGGAGGCCCGTGCCGCCTTCCGGGGCGCGGCCCGGCTGGCGACGAACCTGCCCGAGCAGCGCTACCTGCGCCTGCGTGCGGCGGCGTCCGGTGAGAACCAGGGCTTGTCCGGAGGATCTCGGTAGCCGGCTGTCGAGTGCGGCCTGGGCGTCCGCGGCGTGCGGCGGGTCCGCGGCTTGGCCGCCGTCATGTGCGAGGTGCGGCCCTGCCGATGCAGCGACGTTGTCAGGGCCGCCCTGGTCGCCGCATTCGGCCCGTCAAGATCCACCAGAGACGGCCGAGGACTGCGGGTCCGGGGGGCGGGGGCGGCGGACGCCGGTAAAGGCGATCTTGCAGACGGTGTCGGCCAGTTCGGCGCCGCTGCGGCGGCCCTGCGGGCGGTACCACTCGACCAGCGAGTTGACCATGCCGAACAGCAGCCGGCTGGTGATCGCCGGATCGACGTCCGGGCGGATGTCGCCCTCGGCGGCGGCCTGCGCGACCAGGTCGGCCACCATCCGGTCGAACTCGCGGCGGCGGGCCATGGCGCGGCGCTCGACGGTGGTGTTGCCGCGCACCCGCAGCAGCAGGGTGACGAACGGCAGCCGGTCGACCAGGACGCCCACGCTGGCCCGTACGAGATGCTCCAGGCGGTCGACGGCGCGCCCCTCGACCGCCATGGCCTGCTCGGCGGCGGCGAACAGCCCGTCGAGGGCGCGGTCGACGGCCAGGCGCAGCAGCTCGTCCTTGCCGGACACGTGGTGGTAGATGGCGGATTTGCTGATGCCGAGCCGTTTGGACAGCTCGTCCATGCTGGTTCCGTCGTAGCCGCGTTCGTTGAACACCTTGACGGCGACCTGGAGCAGGGACTCCTTGTCGTAGCCGGGGCGTCCCCGCCGCGTCTGCCGTCCGTCCGCGGTGGTCACGCCGCTCAGTATCGCAGCGTTCCAGGGGTGCCGGGGCCTGGCGGCCCTGCGGTGTCCGGAGTTACTATCCCAACTGAACGTCCGGTCGGTTATTTGGGTCGAAAGACGAGGTGAGGAGGCCCGCGATGGGCACCACGGCTCCGCTGCGCAGCTATGTTTCGGGTGCCTGGCAGGCACCGCCGGACGAGGGCGTGCCGCTGCTGGACGCGGTGACCGGCGAGCAGGTCGCCCGGCTGTCGGCGACCGGGATCGACCGCGCCGCCGCGCTGGAGCACGGGCGCCGGGTCGGCGGGCCCGCGCTGCGCGAGCTGACCTTCCACCAGCGGGCCCTGCTGCTCAAGCGGCTCGCCGCGCACCTGCGCGAGCACCGCGAGGAGCTGTACGCGCTGTCCGCCCGCACCGGCGCCACGCTCGCCGACTCCAAGATCGACGTGGACGGCGGCCTCGGCGTGTTGTTCAGCTACGCCAGCAAGGGCCGCCGCGAGCTGCCCAACGACACCGTGCTGGTGGACGGCGACGTGGAGCCGCTGGGCAAGGGCGGCACGTTCGTCGGCCGGCACCTGTGCACGCCGCTGCGCGGTGTCGCCGTGCAGATCAACGCGTTCAACTTCCCCGTGTGGGGGCCGCTGGAGAAGTTCGCGCCCGCATTCCTGGCGGGCATGCCGAGCCTGGTCAAGCCCGCGCCGCAGACCGCCTACCTCACCGCGCGGCTGGTCGAGCTGATCATCGAGTCGCAGATCCTCCCCGAGGGCACCCTGCAGTTGCTGTGCGGCGAGCCCGGCGACCTGCTCGACCACCTCACCGAACAGGACCTGGTGGCGTTCACCGGATCGGCCGCCACGGCCCGGCTGCTGCGCACCCACCCGGTGATCACCGGTCGGGCGGTGCGGTTCAACGCCGAGGCCGACTCGCTGAACTGCTCGATCCTCGGGCCCGACGCCGCGTCCGGCACCGCCGAGTTCGACCTGTTCGTCAAGCAGCTGGTCACCGAGATGACGGTGAAGGCGGGCCAGAAATGCACCGCGATCCGCCGCGCACTGGTGCCCGCCGAACGGATCGACGAGGTCGCCGAGGCGGTGCGGGAGCGGCTCGCCCGGGTCACGGTCGGCAACCCGGCCGACCCCGACGTGCGGATGGGCGCGCTGGCCACCCTGGAGCAGCGCGAGGAGGTGCGGCGGGGCGTCAAGGCGCTGGCGGACGCCGGCCGGATCATCTTCGGCGACCCCGAGCACGTCGAGGTGATCGGCGCCGACGCCGAGCGCGGCGCGTTCATGTCGCCGGTGCTGCTGCGCGCCGACGACCCCGAGCGCGCCGAGCCGCACGAGGTGGAGGCGTTCGGGCCGGTCAGCACGCTGCTGCCGTACCGGGACGCCGACCACGCCGTCGAGCTGGCGGCGCGCGGCCGGGGCAGCCTGGCCGGGTCGGTGGTGAGCGCCGACCCCGGGTTCGTCCGGCACGTGGTGCTGGGCGCGGCGTCGTCGCACGGCCGGCTGCTGGTGCTGAACGCCGAGGACGCCGGCGAGTCCACCGGCCACGGTTCGCCGCTGCCGATGCTGGTGCACGGCGGGCCGGGACGCGCCGGGGGCGGCGAGGAGATGGGCGGCATCCGCGGCGTCCTGCACCACATGCAGCGCACGGCGGTGCAGGCCGGGCCGTCCATGCTCAGCGCGCTCACCGGCCGGTGGGTGCCGGGGGCGCCGCGCACCGAGACCGACGTCCACCCGTTCCGCAAGCACCTGGAGGACCTGCGGGTCGGCGACACGGTCGTGGCGGGGCCGCGCGTGGTGTCGCTGGAGGACATCGAGCACTTCGCCGAGTTCACCGGCGACACCTTCTACGCCCACATGGACGAGGAGGCCGCCCGGCGCAACCCGTTCTTCGGCGGCCGCGTCGCGCACGGCTACCTGGTCGTGTCGTTCGCGGCGGGTCTGTTCGTCTCCCCCGAACCCGGCCCGGTGCTGGCCAACTACGGCCTGGAGAACCTGCGGTTCCTGGCGCCGACGTTCCCGGGCGACGAGCTGACCGTCACGCTGACCGCCAAGCAGATCACGCCGCGGGAGGGCGCCGACTACGGCGAGGTCCGCTGGGACACCGAGGTCGCCCGGCAGGACGGCGTCGTGGTCGCCCGGTACGACGTGCTGACCCTGGTGGCCAAGCGTCCGGAGGGGAAGGAGGCGTGATGGCCGACAACGGCGAACTGGCCCGCCACTTCGAGCGGACGATCGAGCGCGACCAGCGGATCGAGCCGCGCGACTGGATGCCGGACGGCTACCGGGCGACGATGATCCGGCAGATCGCCCAGCACGCCCACTCGGAGATCATCGGCATGCAGCCGGAGGGCGGCTGGATCACCCGGGCGCCGTCGCTGCGGCGCAAGGCGATCCTGCTGGCCAAGGTGCAGGACGAGGCCGGGCACGGCCTGTACCTGTACGCGGCCGCCGAGACGCTGGGCGCCGACCGCACCGACCTCACCGAACGGCTGATCTCCGGCGCGCAGAAATACTCGTCGATCTTCAACTATCCGACGCTGACCTACGCCGACGTGGGCGTGATCGGCTGGCTGGTGGACGGCGCGGCCATCTGCAACCAGGTGCCGCTGTGCCGCAGCTCCTACGGGCCGTACGCGCGGGCCATGATCCGGATCTGCAAGGAGGAGTCGTTCCACCAGCGGCAGGGCTACGAGCTGCTGATGACGATGATGCGCGGCACCGACGCGCAGCGCGAGATGGTGCAGGACGCGGTGAACCGCTGGTGGTGGCCGACGCTGATGATGTTCGGCCCGCCGGACGCCGAGTCGCGGCACACCGCGCGCTCCATGGCCTGGAAGATCAAGCGGCACACCAACGACGAACTGCGGCAGCGGTTCGTCGACATGACGGTGCCGCAGGCCGAGGCGCTCGGCGTCACCCTGCCCGACCCGCAGCTGCGCTGGAACCCCGAACGCGGCCACTACGACTTCGGCGAGGTGGACTGGGCCGAGTTCAAACGGGTCATCAGCGGCGACGGGCCGTGCAACGCCGAGCGGATCGCGGTGCGCCGCGCCGCGCACGAGGACGGCGCATGGGTGCGGGAGGCGGCCGCCGCCCACGCGGCCAAACGGGCACGGCGGTCCCGGCACGCGAAGGAGGCGGCATGACCGGCGACGGCGCGGTGCGGGCGGAGTGGCCCCTGTACGAGGTGTTCGTCCGGGGCAAGCGCGGGCTGAACCACGTGCACGTCGGGTCGCTGCGCGCCGCCGACCCCGAGATGGCGCTGCGCAACGCCCGCGACCTGTATACGCGCCGCAATGAGGGCGTGAGCATCTGGGTGGTCGAGGCGGCGCAGATCACCGCCTCCAGCCCGGATGAGAAGGACCCGTTCTTCGCCCCCAGCGGCGACAAGGTCTACCGGCATCCGACGTTCTACGAGATCCCCGAGAACGTCCCGCACATCTGAGGGGACCCATGGCGCGCGACGACCTGACCGCCGACCCGACCGGAACCGTCGGCCCGACCGCAGCCGGCGCCCCGGCCGGAACCGCGCTCGACGCGCTCGCCGAGGACCACGGCGACGCCCGCTGGGCGTACGGGACCGGCTTCCACGACCCGCTCGCCGGGCTCGACACGGCCGTGCCGGACGGCGTCGACGGCGACGTCCTGGCCGCGTACTGCCTCATGCTCGGCGACGACGCGCTGATCATGTCGCACCGGCTGCAGGAGTGGTGCGCGCACGCCCCCGAGCTGGAGGAGGAGGTCGCGCTCGCCAACATCGCGCTTGACCTGCTCGGGCAGGCACGGCTGCTGCTGACCCGCGCCGGGCAGGCCGACGGCACCGGCCGCACCGAGGACGACCTGGCGTTCCTCCGCGACGCGGGCGAGTTCCGCAACGTCCGGCTGGTCGAGGCGCCGCGCGGCGACTTCGCGTTCTGCATGGTGCGGCTGCTGGTGTTCGCCACGTGGCGGCTGGCGCTGCTGGATCGGCTCACCGCCTCCCGCGACCCCGTGCTCGCCGCGGCCGCCGCCAAGGGCGTCAAGGAGGTCGCCTACCACCGCGACCACGCCGCCATGTGGACGATCCGGCTCGGCGACGGGACGGCCGAGTCGCGCCGCCGCATGCTCGCCGCCCTGGACGCCGTCTGGCCGCAGGTCGGCGAGCTGTTCACCCCGCACGAGGTCGAGCGGCGGATGGCCGAGGCGGGGCTGGGGGTCGACCCGTCCACCGTGCGGGCCGAGTTCGACCACGTCATCGCCGACGTCCTCGCGGAGGCCACGCTGCCCGTCCCCGACCTTGCGGCGCCGCACGAGCCGGGCCGCGGCGGACGCGACGGCGTGCACACGGCCGAGTTCGACGCGCTGCTCGCCGAGCTGCAGAGCGTCGCCCGCGCGCACCCGGGGGCGACATGGTGACCGGCGACCAGGCGACCGCCTCGGCGGTGCAAGCCCCCGCTGCCGAGGCCCGCGCCGCCAAGGCCCGCGCGGTCGCCGAGACGGTGACCGACCCGGAGCTGCCCATGCTGACCCTGCGGGAGCTGGGCGTGCTGCGCGACGTGCGGGTCGCCCCGGACGGAGCGGTGGAGGTGACGATCACCCCCACCTACACCGGCTGCCCCGCCGTCCAGGCCATGCGCGACGACCTGCGCGCGCGGCTGGCCGAGGCGGGCTTTACGCGGGTGGAGGTCCGCACGGTGCTGCACCCGCCGTGGACCACCGACATGATCAGCGAGTCCGGGCGGCGCAAGCTCGCCGCCGCCGGGATCGCTCCCCCGGGTCCGGCGCCCCGCCGCACGTCCGGGCCCATACCGCTGACCCTCGGCCCGCCTCGCACCGTGGTGCGCTGCCCCCGCTGCGGCTCCCGCGACACCGACGAGCTGTCGCGGTTCGGCTCCACCGCCTGCAAGTCGCTGCGCCGCTGCCGCGCCTGCCGGGAACCGTTCGAGCACTTCAAGGAGCTCTAGTGACCGCGCTCGACGCCGCGCCCGCCCCCGCCGCCGGACGGCGCCGCCGCCGCGCCGCCTTCCACGCCCTGCGCGTCACCGCGGTCGAGCGGCTGTGCCGGGACGCGGTCGCCGTCTCCTTCGAGGTGCCGGACGAACTCGCCGACGAGTACGCCTTCCGCCCCGGCCAGTTCCTCACCCTGCGCCGCATCGTCGACGGACGCGAGGAGCGGCGCTCCTACTCCATCTGCGCCCCGGCGGGAGCCGCCCTGCGCATCGGCGTCCGCGAGATCCCCGGGGGAACGCTGTCGTCCTGGCTGGTCCACCGGGTGCGGCCGGGCGATCTGGTCGAGGTGCTGCCGCCGGACGGCGGGTTCACGCCCGACCTCTCGCGGCCCGCCCACCACGTGTTGATCGCCGCCGGGTCGGGGATCACGCCGCTGCTGTCGATCGCCGCGTCCGCGCTGCGCGACCCGCAGGCACGGGTCACCCTGCTGTACGGCAACCGGCGCAGCGACACCGTCATGTTCGCCGACGAGCTGGCCGACCTGAAGGACGCCCACCCGGACCGGTTCGAGCTGGTGCACGTGCTGTCACGGGAGCCGCGCGAGGCCGAGCTGTTCAGCGGCAGGCTGGACGCGGCCCGGCTGCGCACCCTGCTGCCGCTGCTGCTGCCCGTCCGCGACGTGGACCACTGGTGGCTGTGCGGCCCGTTCGGCATGGTCACCGACGGGCGGGCGGTGCTGGCCGGCCTCGGCGTGCCGGACGACCGCGTCCACCAGGAGCTGTTCCACGTGGACGACGTGCCGCCCGGACCCGTCCGCCGCCCGGACGAACATCCGCCGGAGGAGGCCGGGCCCGTCACCGAGGTCACGATCATCCTGGACGGCCGGGCCACCACGCTGACGCAGCCCCGGGACACGACCGTCCTCGACGCCGCCCAGCGGATGCGCCCCGACCTGCCGTTCGCATGCAAGGGCGGCGTGTGCGGCACCTGCCGGGCCCGCGTGATCGACGGGCGGGCCGACATGCGGCGCAACTTCGCCCTCGAACCGTCCGAACTCGCCGCCGGGTTCGTGCTGACCTGCCAGGCCACCCCCCTCACCGACCGCCTCACGATCGACTACGACGGCTGACCGGGCGGGCCGTCCGCCCGGTCAGCCGTCGGCAGGTCAGGTGCGGCCGAGATCGTCGATCTCGTCCTTGAGGGTGGGCCTGAGCTGCTTGAGGCACATGATCGGCAGGTAGGTGTCCTCCTTGGCCTCCATGTAACTGTCGGACTCCGCCGGGCACTCGTTCTTCGTGCGGACGCGTCCGGTGACCTTGGCGACGGCTGAGGTGTCGTTGCAGTCGGCCTTCTCCAGGCCCTGGAAGCTGAAGGTCGGGTCCTTGATGCAGTCGCCCGGGCCGACCACACCGCCGCCCGCGCCCAGACACAGGATCGGCCGCGGATCGGACGAGCTGGTGTTCTTGGCGATCTCCATGGTGCGCGGCGAGGGGCACTGCGACTCCGTCGCCACCCGCGCGATGACCTTGCCGTACCAGTCCGACGACGAGCACGGCAGCTCGCGGTTGAAGGCGATCTCGCCGCTGATGCAGTCGCCGGGGCCGATCTGCCCGCCGCCCATGCCGGGATCGCCGGGGTGCGGGCCCTTGAGGTTGCGCACGCAGACATCCCAGTACTTGGGGTCGTTCTCCGACACCCTGACGCGGGCACCGCCGTCGGAGTCGTCCGGGCACCCCTCGGCTGAGAAGGTGAAGCCGCCGACGGTGCCCTCGCCGGTGCGCAGCACCTTGGTGACCCGGCCCTTCGCCTGGTCGGACTTGCAGCCGACCCGCAGAGCGGACGGCACGGTTTGCAGGGTGCTGGACTTCTCGCTCAGATCAAGCCGCTTGTCGATGCACTGCTCGGCCGCGACGGGGCCGCTCGGCTCGTCGCTTCCGTTCCGCACGACCACCACGGCGGTCGCCGCCAGCAGGACCGCGACCACGGCGCCGCCGGCCGCCAGCAGCGCGATCAGGCGACCCTTCTTGCGCGGCGTCTGCTGCGGCGGCAGGCCGGGGAGACCGGCGGAGGGCATCGTGGCCATCTGCCCCGGCCCCATGCCGCCGGGCGGCACGGTCGGCGGCCCTCCATATCCCTGCTCGGGCCGACCCGGTTGCGCCGCCCAGTTCGGCTGCTGACCGAACGGCTGCCCCGCTGACGGCTGCCCGGGGGTTCGACCGGACGGCGGCTGACCCGGCGCTTGACCGGGCGCCTGACCGGGTGGCCAGCCGGGGGCCTGACCGGACGGCGGTTGGCCAGGCGCCTGCCCGGCCGGCTGAGCGGGTGCTTGGCCGGATGGCGGTTGGCCGGGGGGCCAGCTGGATGCCTGAGCGGGCACCTGGCCGGGTGCCTGGCCGGCTGGCGCCTGACCGTGGGCTTGGCCGGGCGGTTGACCTGTCGGCGGCTGACCAGGTGCCTGGCCGGGGGGCCAGCTGGATGCCTGAGCGGGTGGCTGGTTAGGTGCCTGGCCGGAGGGTGCTTGGCCGGATGGTTGACCGGGCGGCGCCTGGCCGGACGGCGGCTGCTCGGGCGCCTGCCCGGGGGCCTGGCCGGACGGCTGCTGACCCGGCGTTTGGCTGGCTGGCGCCTGAGCGGGGGTCTGGCCGGGCGGTTGACCTGTCGGCGGCTGACCAGGTGCCTCGCCGGCCGGCTGAGCGGGTGCTCGACCCGCCGGCGCCTGGCCGGGGGGTTGGCCGGGCGGCGGCTGGGTGCTCGAGGGCTGGCCCGCGGCGGGGTCGGCCCAGGAACCCTGCTCGGAGGGATGACGGATCTCTTCGGGGCGTCCACCCTCGGTGCTCACCTGTTTCCCTTTCCACCAACTCGTGCCGCGGGGAGCGACGACGCGACCATAACCGGTGACCCCGACATCAACGGCCGGACGGCCACCCCGCCTCGAACCCGCGAACCGGGGCGCACTGCGGGGTTAGCACATAAATTGACGACCAGTTCACCCCAGGAGTTGGGGCGCAGTCCAGACAAATATGATTCGCGAGTTGACGATCAGTGGTGCCAGGGGAGACGCACCGGCTCGTCGGGGACGCGCCCGGCCAGCAGATCGGCCAGCAGCGGCGGCAGGCCGAGCGGATAGACCGGCTCGTCGGCCGCCCGCAGCTCGTCCAGCGTCCACCAGCGGTGACCGGTGATCTGGGTGCGTTCCACGGTCTGGAACCCGGAGGTGTCGATCTCGTAGGCGGCCGTGCGGTGCAGGAAAAAGTCGTCCCGGAACACGCCCCGCGCCCAGCCCAGATCGGCGTATCCGGACGTGACCGCCACGTGGGGGCCGAGCTCGTCCGGCGCGACGGCGAGACCGGTTTCCTCGCGCAGTTCCCGGACGGCCGCCGCGCGCAGGTCCTCGCCGCCGTCGACGCCTCCGCCGGGGGTGATCCAGAAGTGGCCGAGGTCGGGCCTGCCCCGCTCGCGCAGGAAACGGAACAGCAGGATGCGTTCGCTGTCGTCCACCAGCAGCACGCGCGCCGAACGGCGGCGGTAGCGCTCCTGCTTCGCCGCGCCGTCGCCCGCCGGGGTCTTTGCGGCGCGCGTCATCCGGCGAGCTCGGACGCGAGCTTGGCGAGCTGCTCGTCGTAGATGCGCTGCAGGCCGCGGGGTGCGAACGTGCGTTCGAAGAACCCGCCGATGCCGCTCGCTCCGCGCCAGGTGGTGGTGACGCGCACGCGCGTGCCGTCACCGGCGGGGGAGACCGTCCAGGTGGTGACCATGGACGAGTTGGCGTAGCGTTCGACGAGCGTGTTCGCGTCGGGGACGCTGACCGACATCAGGCAGTCGCGGACGCGCTTGCCGGTGGCGGCCAGCTTCCAGTGCACCACCGTGCCGGCGCCCTTGCCGCCCTCGCGCACCTCGTACTCGCTGAAGTGCCCGGTGAGCGTCCGCGCGCGCACGCCGTCGTAGTCGCCGACCGCCTCCAGCACCCGCTGCGGGCTCGCTTTGACCGTCTTCTCGGCGGTGGCAGTGACCTGTCCCATTCCCCCATCCTCTCGCACCCGCGGCGGACGGCCCCGAAAAGGGGTGTTCCAGGCGTCACCGGCCGTCCGCGGCCGTGTGCATCCGCTTGTTGAGGTCCCTGAGCTCGCGGTCCCTGACGGCCTGCCAGTCGCGGTCCGTGGTGCCGGGATCGACCAGAGCCTGGCGCACATGCGTCTGGATGAGGCTGGACACCTGGTCGTAGTAGGGCGTGACCGGACGGGGGCGGGCCGCTTTGATCGCCTCCCGCATGGTGTCCAGATGCGGATACGCCCTCCGCAGCGCATCGTCTTCGTAGAGCGCCTTGCGGGTCGGCGCCACCCCGGCCTGGCTGAACAGGGTCCGCTGGCTGTCCGGGCTGGTCAGGAACTTCATGAACCGCCGGGCCGTGTCGCGGTGCCGCGAGCAGCTCGACAGCGCCAGGTTCCAGCCGCCCAGCGACGAGGGGGTCGGCAGCGCCGCCACCGCGAACTTTCCGGCGACGCGCGAACCGCTGGAGTTCAGCACCTGGTAGGCGTACGTCCAGTTGCGCATGAACAGCGCCTTGCCGTCCTGGAACGCCGCTCGGCTGCCCTCCTCGTTGTACGACAGGGTCTCCCTCGGTATCCAGCCCTCGGCGAGGCCCTGGTGGAGCCGGTCGATGCCCGGCCGCAGCTTCTCGGGCTTGGTGAGGATCTCGCCCTTGGGGCCGATGATCTCTCCGCCGGTGGCCCAGAACGCCTCCATGGCGTTCACGGTGAACCCCTCGTAGGCGCCCAACTGGGTGACATAACCCTCCAGCTTGTACGCGGGCGCCACCTGCAGGGCGATGTCACGCAGATCCTTCCAGGTCCATTTCTTGGGAATCTGCCGCCCGGCCTGGGCGAGCACGTCCGTGCGGTAATACAGCAGCCCGACGTCCGCGCGCAGCGGAATCGCCCACAGTTTCCCCTGGTAGCTGGCACCTTCGAGGGGCTTGGCCAAAAAAGCGTCGGCGTCGAAGTCGTCGCGGTCGAGCGGCACGATGTAACCCCAGCGGGCGAATTCGGCCGTCCGGACGATGTCGATGGACACCACGTCGTAGCAGGCGTCGGCGCCCGTCGCCGCTTCCTCCCCGTCCGCCTCCCGCTCGCGGGCGGCGGACGCGTCCTGGGCGTGCGCGACAAGCTGGGCGCGCTGGTCGTCGGAGTTCTCCGTCAGCTCCACCATCTCGACGCGCTCGTCGGGATGGATCCTGTTCCAGGCGTCGACGAGCCGTGCGATCTGCCGACCGCGGGTGGTGTCGTGGCTGTCGGCGAAGACGATGCGGCCCACCCCGTCGGCGTCCTCATCGTCCGGCGCCGCGGACGTGCACGCCGCTGCGACCGCCACCGCCGCGGACGCGGCCGCCACCGCCGACACGGCCCGGCGGAGCACCGGTGAAGCCAGTTCCATCGCGACCCCCTCGTCGTGTGACCGCACGCGGCCGGACCTCACGTGGACCGCCGGGGCTTGCCCCACAGCCCGGCCGCCACGCCGTCGAGCGCCTTGCGCATGGCGGTCATGTCGTCGATCGGGTAGCAGGCGCCGCCGCCCGCCTGCGCGATGCGGTCCAAGCCGTTGGCGCAGCCGCCGCTGTGGAAGGCCAGGACGTAGAGGCGGACGGGCGAGCCGTCCAGCAGATCGGCGCGCAGCCGGTCGGCCAGCACCTGGTCGTCGTCGCCGTCGTCGGTGCCGTCGGCGATCACGATCAGCGCCTTGGTGGGCGCGTCGGAGTCCTCCCGCCCCTGCCCGCCGCCGGACCGGCGCAGCTCCCGCACGGCGTCGCGGACGGGGCCGTACAGGACGGTGCCGCGACCGCCCAGGTCCAGCCGGACCTTGTTCAACCGGTCGGTCTGCGCCCGGTCGGGCGGTCCGAGCGGCACCACCGAGCGGTGGTCGCGGTCGCCGTCCAGGTCGCGGGCGAACGTCCACAGCGCGATCCGGTCGCGTGCGCCCATGAGCCGCCGCGACAGCGCGATGGCGTTCTCCGCAGCGGCCAGCCGGGTGCCGTCGGCCTCGGGGAACGGGACGTCCATCGCCGCCGACACGTCCACCGCCATCAGCACGTCGGCGGACTTGCGGACGCGGTCCCACGCCTCCAGCAGCGGCCCGTAGTGGATCTTCCCAGCGAGGTCCACCGGCGGTGTGTCCAGCGGCGGGTTCCAGTCCGTCACGGTGCTGAACCCGGCGTACCGGAACTGATCCTGCGCATCGCCCGAGCGCAGGAACCGGTAGAGCTGGTCGATGACCCGCCGCCGCTCGGGGCTCGCCTGCGGCGTCCGGTTGATCACCACGTACGGGTGGTCGAACAGGGGGGTCCCTTCCCGAATCGCGAACGTCAGCAGCTCGGGCTGCTCGGCACCGGCAGGCAGCGGGCAGCGGCCGCCCAGCGAGTCGCCCGCACGGTAGTCGACCAGCGCCTTCTGCGAGACCAGCACCGCCGTCCTGTCGTGCAGGTCGCTGCCCGCGGGGGACGTGCGCACCGCGCACAGCAGCCGCTCCGGCTCGTCGTCGTCGCGGGCGATGGCCTGCTCCACGGCGTGCAGCCGCGTGGCCGCGTCCGTGCCGCTCAGCGTGTCCTCGTTCAGCACGTCGCGGCCCAGCACGGCGCCGTACAGCGCGGCCGTCGCCGCCAAGCCCGTGCTGGACGTGCGGGGGCTGGCCCGGCCGAACAGGTAGCCCTGCTCCGGCCACTTCAGCATCTCCTCCCAGGGCACGACCCCGCCCCCGGGCAGTTTCAGCTTGTCGGCCATGGTCGAGGGCACGCCCAGCACCAGACGCGACCGCGCGATGCTCCCCTTGACGTCCAGCGTGACCGTGCCGATCCGCTGGGCGCGCAGCACCTCCCGCACCTGCTCGACCTCCAGGGACGAGTCGGGCAGCCACACGTCCGCCTCGTCGGACACCTCGCCGCCGGTGGTCTGCGCCGACGCCGCCGCCGTCCGCTCGACGGACATCTGGGCCGGGCCGCGCATCAGCCAGCCCTGCCTGACCGACTCCTCGATGCCGCCCGCGTTGGACGCCGTCACCACGTTGATGTCGACCATCCGGCAGCCGGTCTCCTTGTGGTGGCGGATGCGCTCGAACTCCTGGGCCAGCGTCTGGACGACGCCGGCCTTCTCGGCGGACACCCGCACCCGCAGCTGCACCGGCGGATCGCTGCAGAACATCGGCCGCGACTCCCCCGGCACCAGAGTCAGCAGCGACAGCGCCGTCACGCCCACCGCCACGGCGCCGAACACACGGGGCGGAGCCGACCGGCCCGTGACACGCATGCGCAGCCGCGGCTCGGGGAACGACCGCGTCCACGCCCGTGCGGGCCGCTCCTGCCGCACCGACGCCATCAGCGGCCGGTAGGCGCCCGGATCATTCTGCGGACCGCCCTGTCTGACGATGCCGGTGTAGAACGCATCGGAAATGATCACGTGCAGGACGGCGTCGTTTTCCCGTACCTGCGCCTTGAATTCCGGTGCGTCCAGCAGCCGGAAAGTGTCGTCGACCGCCTTGCCCAACACCCCGTAAGGGTCGTGCGTCACCTCCCCGGCGTGCAGGGCGACCCGCAACCGGATGTGCGCGCCCGTGTTGGTGGTGGCGTTGTGCGCGGCCAGCTCGCGGGCCAGATGCGGCAGCGCCTTCAGCGCCCGCGCGGACGGCACCGCCGCGGAGATGAGGATGAGCGCGCCGTCCCCGCGGTCTTCGAGGTGCCGCCGCCAGCGCAGGTACCAGGGCAGCCGGGCCCGAACGAACGCCCGGCGCAGCGCCCGGTACATGCCGCTGCGCGCCACGCGCCGATGCCAGTCGGTGGGGCTCTTGGTCGAGTCCACCATGTCGACGCAGAAGATCGTGTAATGCAGCGGTTCCATGGTCGACCTTCGGGGGGTGGGCGTACCGGCGCTCACGGCTGCGACCGCCGGTCCTTGTCGAGCCTAGGCGAATGGCGGTGTGAGCACCCTCTCATAGGTCGAGTACCGGGGAAATGGACCCCTGCGGTATTGCTGAGCCAGCCGTGATGTTCGGTTCGCCGGACCTTTTGAAATGGCTTGCATGACCGTTCCGAGAGGTTTTCGGTGTTCGGCGAAGATCCTTCCCGACGGGTCGGGAGGCCATGTGCGCCTTGCCGGAATCGGCCGTCCGCCGCCGCGGTTACGGGCAGGGCGCTTGCGGGGGCCGGCAGGGTTCGGCCGACTGGTCAGGGGCGGCCGTGGCCGAGGAGCCAGCGCAGCCGCCGCGCCCCGTCCTCGCCGAGGCGCGGGCCGGCCTGTGCGGCGAGTGCGTGCAGCCGTTCGCGGGTCTGCGGGGACGGCGTCGTGTACACGGTGGCGGAGTCCCGGTACAACCACGCGAGCAGGTCCGCGCGGGCGATCTGCCCCAGGACCGGGTCGTCGGAGGCGAGCAGCAGCAGGTCGGCCTCGACCCGCGTCCAGGCGCCGCAGGTCTTCAGCAGGTAGAACGCGCCTTGGCGGACGTGGCGCGGATGTGTGGCATCGGCCAGCAGTTCCCGCAGCCGTTCGGAGGGCAGGGCGGTCACCCGCCGCCGCGTCACCGCGCGGACCACGGCCGGAGACGGGTCGGTCAGCAGCGCCGCGAGCTCCTCGTCCGGCCCGCTGAGCCGGTGGAAGGCGCGGACGGCGGCGGCCCGCACCCGCGGACGTTCGTGACGCAGGTAGGGACGCACGCGTTCGACGTCCCGCGCGTCCCCGCACTCGCCCAGGCCCGCCACCAGCCCCGGCAACTCGGCGGGGGACGCCTGGGCGGTGCGGTACAGCTCCGCGGGGTCGGAGCCCGTCTCCCGTACGGCCCACTGGGCTGTGGCCCGCACCAGCGCGGAGCGGCTGGTGAGGAAGACCCGGCCGCGGTCGGCACGACCCAGCTTGACCAGGGCGGTGAGGGCCTCGGCCTGCACGCGTGTGTTGCGCGAGGCGAGCATCCGCTCCAGTGGTCGAACGTCCCCCTCCGCCAGGGCACGCTGCGCGGCCGCTTCGGCGCACAGCATGCGGCAGACGATGTCGGTCTCCCGCAGGGCGGTTTCGACGAGCGTGTCCAGGGCGACCGCGTCGTCCAGCCACAGCCGGTAGGCCCACCGCCGGATGGGCGGGCTCGGGGACCGGCGTGCTTCTGCCAGCAAGGCCGAGGAGTCGTTGCGCACGGCCTCGGTCACCATCGCCATGATGGCGTCGGCGCGGGCCCGCCCGCGTATCCGCAGCGCCACGCCGACCGCTGTGAGCAGCGCGGAGGTGCGCTGCCCGCCGCGGGCGGTGGCGAGCGCATACCGCAGGACGGTCCTGGCGTTGTTCCGGACGGGCGCGGCCCAGTCGGCCGAGCGGAGCACCAGGATCGGCCACAGGCGGGGGTCGGTGCGCAAGGCGGTGGTGGCGAGGGCGGCCTGGCGGACGCGTCCGTCGTTGGAGCAGGCGGCGACGAGCACGTCCAGCGCATCGGCGTCCACCGGGGGCTTGACCCTGGGGGCGCCGGTGTAGGCGTGCCAGGAGCGCAGTGCGGTGTCGAGCCGCAGCCAGGTGCGGGGCTCGGCGGCGGACAGGGCGCGGAGCGCCGCGTCAGGGTCGGTGCCCTTGTCGGTCAGGCGCCGCGCGAGATCCCATGCGCTGGCGTCCCGGCCCTCCTGCACGGCGGCGAGCAGACCGGTGAGCTCCGTCTCGGTGTCCGCGGACCGCCTGCCGCCCGTGTCGCTCACGTTCGCATCGTAGGAGTCGTTCGGGACGCCGTGCGACCATGGACCGCGCTCGCCGACCTGGGGACGACGCCTCCTGCAAGATCGCGATCCATCCGCGTCGTCCCTGCTCAGGCACTACCGGACGAGTTATCCACAACCTGTGGACGAAAGTCCTGCACGGACGGCTCCGCCGCGCGGCGCCGACGCCACAGCGGGGCAACCGCACCTCCGACGGGGGAGGATGCCCCGATATGCCCGAGCCTTCCGGTCGCCGGACTCGGCCGCGCGACTACTGCGGCCACCCCGCCTGGGGGAGGTGGAAGGCGACCACCTGTGGAGGCGTTCGAGGATTTCACTTCTTGGGTGGGATCGGTGTGGATGGCGGGTGGTGCGTCCTTGGGGCTCGGCCGTGGATGGGGTGGAGGTCGGCGTTGTGGTGGGGGTTGCACGTTTGGGGGGTGCCGTGTTGGGCGTGAGCCTTCTGGTTGGCAGGCTCGGCCGCATTGTGGAGCGGCTCGCCCGGGGGTGGATGGCGGTCCACCTGTGGAGGCGTTCAAGAAATCGGTACTTCCTGAGCGGGATCGATGTGATAACGGGCACGACCTTTGGGCGTCGGCGCCATGGTGGGGAGAACCACACCTCCGGTTGGGGAGGAAGCCCCGCTGCGTCCGATTCTTCCGGTCGGCAGGCTCGGTCGCATGCGGATTGCGGGACCATTCACCCGGGGCGTGCGGATAGCGCTGGGCAGTGTCGTCGGCCTGGCACTCGTCGCCGGGATCGTGCAGACCTCGCCGTCCCGTCCGGTGGTGGCGGCGGCACGGGCCCGCGCCACCGAGTCCAACACCACGACCTGGGTGGGCGGTTGGGGCACGGCCGTGCAGCCCCCGGTGGCAGGCGATGAGGACTCCGGCCGAAACTGGTCGGAGGAAGGCTTCCACAACCAGACCGTCCGGCAGGTCGTGCGGGTCGGCGTGGGTGGGACGCGGCTGCGCGTCCGCCTGTCCAACGTGTTCGGCACCAGGCCGCTGCGGGTGGACGGCGCGACGGTGGGCAGGTCGGCCGGTGGCGCCCTGGTGTGGCCGGACAGCCTGCGGAAGGTGACGTTCGGCGGGGCGTCCGGCACGGTGATCCCGCCCGGACGGGAGGCGGTCAGCGACGCGGTGCCCCTCAGCACGTCTCCGCTGGAACGGCTGACGGTGAGCCTGCGGTTCACCGGTGCCACCGGTCCGGCCACCTTCCACCGCTTCGCCCTCGACTCCACCTACCGGGCGGACGGCGACCACCTGTCCGACGTCGGCGCGGAGGCGTTCACGGACTCCACGGGCTCCTGGTACTTCCTGAGCGGCGTCGATGTGGACGGCGGCCGGGCCGGGAGGGGGACGGTGGTCGTCCTCGGCGACTCGCTCGTGGACGGGGTGGGCACGACCTCGGGCGCCGACCGCCGCGTCCCCGACGGGCTGGCCGAGCGGCTGGCCGCGGCGCGCCGCCCGTACGGCGTCGTCAACGCGGGGGTCGGCACCGGCAAGCTGCTGCGCGACTCGCAGTGCGGCGGGCAGAGCGGCGTCGGCCGGTTCCGCCGCGACGTGCTCGGCCGTCCCGGCGTCCGCGCGGTGATCGTGCATCTGGGCGCCAACGACATCGGCGCTCCGCAGATGGACGACCCGTGCGTGCGGCCGAATCCGGAGGTGAGCGCGGCGGAACTGATCGACGGCCACCGCCGGCTGATCCGGGAGGCGCACGCCCACGGGATCAAGGCGATCGGCGCGACCATCCTGCCGATGAAGGGCGCGCTGTTCCCGATCTGGAGCCAGGAGGCGGAGAAGGTCCGCCGCCAGTTCAACGAGTGGGTGCGCACCAGCGGCGAGTACGACGCGGTGCTGGACGTGGACCGCGTCATGGCCGACCCGGCGGACCCGACGCGGCCGCGTCCCGGCTACGTGTTCATGGACGGCCTGCATCCGAACGACGCCGGGGCCCTGGCCATCGCCGCCGCCGTGAACCTGGGCGATCTTTGAGGAGCAACGCCTTCGCACCGCCGGTGTGTCGCGTGGAGCCGGGGTGCGTCCTGCCGGGATCGTGTCTTCCACACCCGGCCGGCCCTGGGGACCGTCCTGGGGACAGGCGGTGGGTAACGTCATCCACCTGTTCGGCGGCACTGTGGAGAGACTTTGTCCACAGGCTGTGAATGAACGAGCGCAACGAGTGATCATTTTTGCTGTGTTGCCTGGTCAGCGCGCTGTCCGCCCGGTGGGCGAAAGGTCCGCGGGTTGGGGGTGAAGGTGGGGATGAGCGGTGGACCATCGTCGCGCCGCTCACCCACAGGTTGTGCACGGCAGTTATCCACAGGCTGTGGACTCCTGGGGAATGTCCACAGGTGATCGTTTACCTGGGATGATTGTGCAAAACTCGGCGCGCGGGCTGCGGAAAGCCCTGCCTGCTGGGGATTTCCGTGTGGAGAGGATGTGGGCAGACACGCGTACGCGCCGGTCAGAGCGTGTGCACAAAGTTATCCACAGCCTGTTGATGTCCACAGCTCTAGGCGGTCCGGGAGGGCGGCCGGGTCGCGGCGGCCACGAACATCGGCACGGCCAGGAGGAAACGGTCAGAGCGGACGCGGTCGCGCTGCTCGGCCAGCCAGCCGTCGGCCTCCGCGCGCGTCACCACGCCGGAGGTGCACGCCGCCTCGGCCGCGGCCGTCAGCATCCCCAGCATCGGCTCGGCCCTCTGGCCTGTGAAAACGGCCGTGTGCACCTCGACCGCCACGTCCTGGAAACCGGCGTCCAGCAGGAGCGAGCGGTGTGCGCGGGCCGCACGCGGGGAGGTGATCTGGTCGGCGCGGGCGTGCACGATGCGCCTGGTGAGCTCGGGGGCGGACGAGTCGATCACGAACGTGTCCCAGTCCTGGCCGACCAGGACGATGCGTCCGCCGGGCATCAGCACCCGCCGCGCCTCGGCCAGGGCGCGCGTCGGGTCGGCCAGCTCGTGGAACACCTTGTCCGCGCGGTACCCGGCGAGCTCGCCGTCGCCGAACGGCAGGTCGCAGGCGCCGCCGATGCGGAAGTCGGCGCCGGACCGGCGGCGTCGGGCAAGCTCGATCATCTGCTCGCTGACGTCGACACCGACCGCCTGCACGCCCCGCTCGGCCAGTTCGGCCACGGCCAGGCCCGCGCCGCACCCCACGTCGGCCACCAGGCCGGCGGGGTCGCCGAGCAGTTCGTAGGAACGGGTGCGCAGCCGGACCGCGGACGGGTCGGCGTCGTACGCGTCGAGCCGTGCGATGAGTGCGTCGATGGACATGCGCGGGATGCTGCGCCTTAAAGTCCACATGAAGTCAACCCCCCGGGCTCCCGGCGCCCCGGCGGTGTGGCGATCCCCGGCCGAGCCGCATCCGGACACGTAAAATCTCCGCGGACGTCGGACCGGCCCCCAGGTCTTGCGGGGACGCCGATCCGGGCTCTTTCGGAACCGTCCCATGCCCCCGCTGGGCTGCGAACATACGTTCGAACGGTGCTAGGCTCGCGGAACCATGGGGCAGCTTCTCAACGAGCCGATCCGCGCTGAGCACGACGCCTCAGGACGGCTCACCGCGTACGAATGGCGGGGGGCACGCTACGCCGTGTCCGCGGTCCTGAAGACCTACGCGGCGCCCCCGCACGGCACGGTCTACCGGGTGCGGATCAACAGCGCCGAGGGCGTGGCGGTGGCGGAACTGGGCCGCGACGCCGACAGCTGGCGACTCCGGCACGTCTTCCCCGCCTGACACCGCAACGGCAGTCCGTCCCGGGCCGTCCAGCGGCCCGGGACGGACGCGGCGTCGCCCGCACGGTCGCCCGACGCCGTGGCGCCCGAGATGCCGGACCCGACGGACGCTCACGGAGCGGCGCTGGACGTGCAGTCCGCGTTGGCGCAACCGCCGTTCGAGCAGCGTGCGGCCCCGGCGCTCGCCGAACCGGGCATGCCGGGTGACCGCCTCCTACGCGTTTCACGGGAATGCCGCCGTACGCGTCGCCGGCCTGCTGCCTGGTCCGCGAGCCAATCTGACGCGCGGGTTCCGCCGCATTGCGCAGCAACGTTCAAGGCGGAATCGCCCGTATCGTGACGGCGGCGAAGCCGCAGACTCGCAGCACGCAGCGAGCGACCCGGCCGGCGCCCCCACCCGCGCTCAAGAGCCGGACGCCATGATCACCGGACCTGCCTAGGCCAGCTCGGCGAGCTCGGCGACCTCCTCGTCGGTCAGCGAGATCGTCGCCGCCGCCACGTTGTCCTCCAGGTGGGCCACCTTGGACGTGCCCGGAATCGGCAGCATCACCGCAGACCGGTGCAACAGCCACGCCAGCGCCAGCTGCGCCGGGCTGGCGTCGTGCCGGGCCGCCGCCTCGGCCAGCACCCCGCCCGGCTTGGCCAGCTCGCCGGTCGCCAGCGGGAACCACGGGATGAAGCCGATCTTCTCGCTCTCGCAGTACTCCAGGACGTCCTGGGACTTGCGCTCGGTCAGGTTGTAGAGGTTCTGGACCGACGCCACCTCGACGTGCTCGCGCGCGGCCCGGATCTCCTCCACCGTCACCTCCGACAGCCCGATGTGCCGGATCTTGCCCTCGCCCTGCAGCTCGCGCAGCACGCCCAGCTGCTCCTCCAGCGGCACCTTCGGGTCGATGCGGTGCAGCTGGTACAGGTCGATGCGCTCCAGCCGCAGCCGGCGCAGGCTCATCTCCACGCACTGCCGCAGGTACTCGGGACGCCCCACCGGCAGCCAGCGGTTCGGACCCGGCCGGGTCAGGCCGCCCTTGGTCGCGATCACCAGGCCCTCCGGGTACGGGTACAGCGCCTCGGCGATCAGCTCCTCGCTGACGAACGGGCCGTAGGAGTCGGCGGTGTCGATCAGGTCGACGCCCAGCTCGACGGCACGGCGCAGCACCCGCACGGCCTCGTCGCGGTCGGCGGGCTCACCCCACACGCCCGGCCCGGTGATCTGCATGGCGCCGTATCCCAGCCGGTGCACGGTCAGGTCGCCGCCGATCGTGAACGTGCCGCTGGCGGTCGCGGGACGTGCGGTGTCACTCATGCATCCCCCTCATGTCCGTTCGGTGGTGATGTCTTCATTTGATCATCGGCGAGATCATTTCGCGGCTCCGAGCCGGAGATCGCGGATCACCAGCCCGTCCGCCACAGCAGCATGATCAGCCCGGCCACCACCAGCCCCGCCGCGCCCAGCGGCGCCTCACCGAGCCCGATCATCGCCGTGCAGCCCAGCGACGTCATGATCGCCACCAGCAGCATGCCGCGCCTGCCGCCGCGGTCCTCGGCCGCGTCCGCCCGGTCGCGTCTCAGCTCCTGCTCCCAGAGACCGAAATCGTCCTCAGCGTGCATTCGCCCCCCTCTCCCCCGGGTCGTCCGGTCCGTCCTGGATGGACCGGACACCCCGTCCAATACCGGTGTTGGGGTGCGGACCGACCGGCATCGGTTGCTAGGCTGCGGAGAGCCTGGGGGAGACTCTTTTCGCATCCGTTCCTTCCCCGGGGTCTGGCTTCATAGTCGAGGTAAGGGGTCCCACCGTGAAGAAGCTGCTTGTTCTCGCTGTCGTCGCTCTCGGTGGCTTCGTCGTGTGGCGTCGGCTGCAGCAGGACCGTGCCGAGCTGGACCTGTGGACCGAGGCGACGTCCACCGACAACTGATCCGCCGGCGCCGCCGCCGCGGCGGACGGAAGAACGACTTCGAGGAGGGCCCGGCGTGACCGAAGCGGGGCGGATCACCGTCGCCTGCCTCGATCTCGCCGGGACCACGGTCGCCGACGGCGACGCCGTGGAAACCGCCTTCGCCGAGGCGATCGCCGCGCTGGGCATCGCGTCCGGCACGGCGGCGCACGAACGCGCCATGGCGCAGGTGCGCGACTGGCGCGGACGACCCAAGATCGAAATCTTTCGGGCGCTGTTCCCGGGGGACGAGGCCCGCGCGCGGGCCGCGCACCTGTCGTTCGAACGCGCCTACGACCAGATCGTCGACCGGCGAGGCGTTGTCCCCGTACCCGGCGCCGAGACCGCCATCGAACGGCTGGCCGGCGCCGGGGTACGCGTATGCCTGATCACCGGGTTCAGCCAGCGCACCCTCGGCCGCATCCTGGACGCCCTGGGCTGGTGGGACCGCGTCGACCTGGCGCTGTGCCCCGACGAGGACCGCCGCGGCCGCCCCTGGCCCGACCTCGTCCTGTCCGCCGCGCTCCGCCTGCACGTCGACGACGTCCGGCACATCGCCGTCTGCGGCGACACCGAGAACGACATCCTGGCCGGCCGCCGCGCGGGCGCCTCGATCACCGCCGGCGTCCTCACCGGCGCCCACGACCGCGACCGCCTCCTGCGCGCCGGCGCCACCCACGTGCTGCCCAGCATCGCCGACTTCCCCGACCTGGTCCTCACCGCGTCCGACGGCGCCCACGACGATGACACGCTGAGCGCCGCACCCGGGTAAGCTGTCGCCTGCCGCGCCCGCGGCGCCCATCAGGGGGGCATAGCTCAGTTGGCAGAGCACTGGCTTTGCAAGCCAGGTGTCCGGGGTTCGAATCCCCGTGCCTCCACCCACGAAAAAGCCCAGGTCAAGGGATAGTTCCCCGACCTGGGCTTTCATCGTTCAGGCCCCCTTCTTGCGCTTTCGTGCCCGTTGCGTGCCCGATCGCTTCCTGCCTGTCTTCTTGAGTTCGTCGCCGGCCATCTTGCTCAGCAGGTCCGCGGCGGATCGTCCCCACGACCGCTTGGGCGGCCGGACGGGCGCGGATGTCCCTGTGCGGTGCCGGGTTGGTGTCCCGGTGCGGGTCCCGGTTGCCGGGGGGAGCGTGGACGGCGCATCCACTCGGCGAAAGGTCAGGGACGGTGGGGCGATCACATGGTGTCCAGAAGTTCGTGCAGGAAGCGGCGGGACTCCTTCGGTGGCAGGGCCAGCGCCTGGACCTGTTGGAAGGCGGCGCTGTAACGGCCGACCTCTTCGGCCGACTCGATCGGATGGCCGCGGTCGAGCACCTCGGCGTAGGCGACCTTGGGGTCCTCGCCGTTGAACTCGAAGACCCGGAAGGGGAAGCCCATGGCCTGGTGGGGGCCGGCGGTGAACGGCAGCACCAGCAGGGTCACCGAGGGGCGGGCGGAGTCGTCGATCAGGCGTTCCAGCTGGGCGCGCATCACCTCCCCGGAGTCGACGCGGCGGCGCAGCGCGGCCTCGTCGAGGACCACGGTGAGTTCGGGCGGGTCCGCGCGGTCCAGGATGCGCTGGCGGTCCATGCACAGCTCGACGCGGCGGCGGACGACGTCCAAAGGAAGGTCGGTCCAGGACTGCAGGCAGCACCGGGCGTAGTCGGCGGTCTGCAGGAGGGGCGGCACCACGCCGTTCTCGTAGAGCCGGATCGCCACCGCCTCCTCCTCCAGGCTGAGCAGGGTCTCGGTGGCCTCGTCGAGCAGGTCGGCGTAGCCGGCCCACCAGCCCTTGACCCGTGCCTGGCGCACCATCTGGAGCAGTTCCTCGCGCCGGTCGCCGGTCACCCCGTACAGGTCGAGCAGCTCGCGGGCGTCCTGGATCCGCACGGCCACCTGGTTGTTCTCGATCCGGCTGATCTTGGCGGGCGAGCATTCCAGGTGGGCGGCGACGTCCTCCAGGGTTTTGCCGGACGCACCGCGCAGTCGGTGTAGCTCGGCGGCGAGCCGGCGACGCTGCATCACCGGACTCCTACCACGTGCCATACCTCTCCTTGTAGATCGCAATTTTCATAGTGTAACCCGCCGTACCGCGACGACCCGGCGGTCAGTATGACCGCGAGTAATGGAGGGTACATGTCCTCGCGGCAACACTCGCCTTACCCCCAGGGGCCGCGCCCGCCGCAGTCCAAGAGCGTCCTGGAGATCGTGGAACGGTCCGCTGCGCTGGCGGGGAGCCTGTTCATGGTGCTCGGCCTCACAGGCGCCGCGACCTGGGCCCTGATCGTCGCGCTCGCCTGTCTGCTGCCCGGCGTGGCGGTGCGGGTGAAGCGCGCGGTCTGGCCCGCTCCGCGGGGGCGTCACGGCAAGTGAGGCGGTCCGTCCGAGTTGCGGCGGCTTGCGGACGGCATTCATACTGCAAAATGCAGAACGAAAAATCCCCATCGAGTCCGGCGGGAGGATCTGCATGGCGCGACACCTGCCCGACGTCCACCTCCGCAGGCGGCGGCTCGGCCATGCGCTGCGCGCGCTGCGACGGCAGGCCGCGCTCGATCTCGACGAGGCGGCGGGCTGCATCGGCTGGACGGGCAGGCGCCTCGGCAGCCTGGAGGCGGGCCTGGCGACCGTCCGGCGGGCCGACGTCAAGGAACTGCTCGCCCTGTACGGGGTCGCCGGCGGCGACGCGGGGCACGTGCTGGCGCTGCTGGACGGCACCGCCGGCTGGTGGGCGCCCTACTCCGACCTCGTGCACGACGACTTCGAGACGCTGCTCGTCCTGGAGGAGGGCGCCGACCGCATGTCCACCCACCAGGCCGGCTTGATCCCCGGCATGCTGCAGACCCGCGACTACAGCTGGGAGCTGATCACCACCATGTCGGACCAGCCGCTCGACCGCATCGAACGGCTGGTGGAGTTGCGGCAGGCCCGCCGCCGGGCGCTCGACCGGCACCCGCGGCCGCGGATGACGGTGCTGATCGACGAGGCGGCGCTGCGCCGTCCCGTCGGCGGCCCCGAGGTGATGCGCGGGCAGTTCGAGCGTCTGGTCGCGGCGGCGCGGGAACCCGAGATGACCCTGCTGGTCCGGCCGCTGGACGCCGGGCCGCACCGGGCCGCCACTTTCACCTTCCATCTGTTCGAGTTCGCCGGGGACCGGCCGATCGTGCAGTCGGAATTGTTCGACCGCGTGGAGGTCGTACACGCGGACCGGCAGATAGCGCTCTATCGCGAGGCGTTCGCGAAAGCGCTGGAGGGCGCCCTGTCGCCCGACGAGTCGGTGAGTTTCATCGCGGAACTGGCGGACCGGTGCTGATGGTCGCCCCCCGGTCTGGACGCGGAGAGAGCGCCTTGGCAGCGGGGGCCAAGGCGCTCTCTCCGTCGTTCACTTGCTGCGCAGCTCCTCCAGCAGTGCCCGCGCCGCCGCCTTGCTCAGCCGCAGGACGCCGCCGTCGGGGCGCTTGGAGTCGCGGATCAGGACGTGGCCGGGCGTGCCGGCGAGCTCCACGCAGTTGCAGTTGGCAGCCCCCGACCGGGAGCTCTTCCGGAACACCGGCTGCATCGGTTCGGTGTCGTCCATGGCCTTCCTCCAGCCCGCGGAAATCGCTGTCTTTCCGATGGCCAGAGCGTCCAGGGCGATACCGGGCGGGCGGCCGGGGCGCCGACCGGGATCGCAACGGGGAATTCCACTTCACCGACACAGAAAGGACCGAGCAATGGTCGACAGTCTCGCCGTTCCGGATCCGGCGGCCGCGCTTTCAGTCCCGGCGGCGGTGCGGTTCCAGCTGTTCGGGACGGTCGGTGTCCTGCGTGACGGCCGGCCGCTGGACGTGGGGCCTCGCCAGGCGCGCTGCCTGCTGGCGATGCTCCTGCTCGCGAAGGGCTGGGTCTCCCGCGACGAGCTCATGGGCGCGCTGTGGGACGACCCGTCCGACACCGCTCGCGAGGACTTCTACAAGCTCGTCGGCAAGCTCAAGAAGGTGCTCGCCCAGGCCGGGCTGCCGGGCGCACTTGAGTCGCGGGACGGCCTGTACCGGCTGCGCACGCCCGCGGGGTCGGTCGACGTCGAGCGGTTCCGCGCCCTGGTGAACGGGGCCGCGCGGGCCGACGACCGCCGGGCCGCCGAACTGCTGGAGGAGGCGCTGCGGATCGCTTCTGCGGAGCCGATGGCCGATCTCGTCGGCCTGCGGGTGGACGCCAGGCGGCAGTCTCTGGTCGAGGAGCGCAAACAGGCCCGGGTCGAACTGGAGCGGGTCTCTCTGCGCCTGGGACGGCACCATGCCCGCATCCCCCACTTGAAGGCCGAGTTCGCGCGGGACCCGGGGGACGAGACCGTCGCCGGGCTGCTGATGGCCGCGTTGTACCTGGCCGGCCGCCAGAAGGAGGCCGTCGAGGTCTACCACCGGGTCAGGGAGTACATCCGGGAGACCGCCGGGCTGGACGTCGGCCCCGATCTGGCCCATCTGTACCAGCAGATGATCAGCAGCGATCCGCGGTTGCACATCGTGGGGAGCGCGCGCGAGCGGTCCGCCTCCCCGCCCGGGGACACGCCCGGGGAGAAGGCCGAGGAGACGTCCGAAAAGGAACCCGAGGAGGAGCAGGCCCCCGAGACCCCGCACATCCACAACGAGTTCCACGAAAAGGTCGATGCGCGCGGCGCCACCTTCGGCGTCGTGCAGAACTACCACGGGAGGAGGCGGCGGTGACCGTGGTAGTCGGGCGGCGGGATGCCGAAGGGGGCGAGCGGGCCGACGGGGATGTGCGGGCCGTGGTGTGCGAGGTCGTGGTGGGTGTGGGTGGCGGCTGCGGTGTCGTGCAGCACTACGACGGGAGGACGCGGGGGTGAACCGTGGTCGAACGGGAGGATGCCGAGGCGGTCGAGGGGGCCGACGAGGACGTGCAAACCGTGGCGGGCGAGGCCGTGGCGGGCGAGGACGCGGCGGGCGAGGACGCGGCGGGCGAGGACGCGGCGGGCGAGGACGCGGCGAGCGCGGGCGGCGGCCACGACGACGGCGAGGGCGACGGCACACGGCAAGACGGGGACGACGCCTCCGCCGAGCCGTCCGCGGGCCAGGCGGTCACTCTCATCCTCAACGCCTTCCACGACGCGGTCACCGCGGACGGTGCGACTTTCGGTGTCACCGCGCACGGAGCGTCCACGCCCAGGGGCACCGGCGATGCACCGGAGACCGGTCGCCTCGACTCGGCCGTCGTCTCCACGACCGTGGAGCGGTATGTCAGGCCCGCACCGTACGCCGACGCGCTGCGGGCACTGGCCGAGGACCGGGTCGTGGTGCTCGCCGGGCCGCGCGGCTGCGGTAAGCGGACCGGCGCGATCGCGCTGCTGCGCGACGTGCTGCCGGCCGACGCCCCGATCGTCTCGCTGTCCCCGACCGCGACGCTCGAAGAACTCGCCGGCAAGTCGGCCCGGAAGAAGGGCGGTGGCGGCGGCCGCGGCTTGGTCGTCTTCGACCGGCTCACCTTCGAGCAGGGCCGGGAGGCCGACCACCGGTGGGAGGTGCTCTGCGGCAAGGTCCGGGAGGCGGGCGACCACCTCGTCATCACGACCTGGGAGCAGGACCGGAGGGTCGGCGAGGCCGTCCGGCGCATCGTCTGGGAACGCCCCGACCCCGCGCGGGCGCTGCGCGCCCACCTGGACGGCGCCGCCACCGACGAGGTGATCGCGGAGATCGTGGCGGCGCTGCCCGCCGACCACGCCATGTCCGACCTGGTCGCGGTGGCACGGCGGGTCGCCGTGGACCGGGCGTCGCCGCGGGACGCGGTAGCGGCGGTCTTCGACCAGTCGGAGCGGCGCGCCGTCGAGGAGTGGTTCGACGGCGCTCCCACCCTGGAGGAGATCCTCGATATCACCACGCTGGCGTTCGCCTCGCAGCTCGGAGTGCGCGACTTCGAGGGCGAGCGGGCCCGGCTGCAGGACTTGCTCGCCGCGACCCGGCCGCGGCACTACCCGCAGGAGCCGGCCGGTGTCCAGGACGGCGGCGCCGCGGCCGAGCCGCCGCCCGCGGTGCCCGCCGTCCGGAGCCGTGGCGACCGGCTGCTCAAGCACGCCCTCATAAAGAAGGTCGACGTGGTGGACGGTGTGCGGCGCAAGTCCGTCGCGTTCCGCGAGCAGGGGTACCGCCGCCTGGTCTTGGAGCGGCTGTCCGACGAGTGCGGCGTCGAGTTCTGGGACGCGGTGCGGTTGTGGCTGCACCAGGCGGTGAAGGACGACGCCTGGCGGTTGCGCATCGCGTCCGGGCTGGCCCTGCTGGCGCACTCGCATTTCGACGAGGTCGAGCAGTCCTACCTCGACCCCTGGTCGTCCGGGAGGGCGGGCGTCAAGGGCCGGGACGCGGCCGCCGCCACGCTCTGGTTCATGTGCCTCGACGAGGAGCTGCGGCCGATCGCGCTGCGCACGGCGGTGCGCTGGGCGTCCTACGGGTCCCGCGAGGCGCGGCGTACCGCGATCGTCGCGTTCGTCGGCGAGCTGGGCATGCGCTACCCGACGGAGGCGTCCCGGCGATTGTGGCAGCTCGTCGAACAGCCCGGCGACCTCAGCGCGCTGGCCGCCGATGCGTTCGGCGACCTGTTCGCCGGCCTGGTCGCCAGGGACGGCGGGCGGCAGGTCGTCAACCGGCTCAGCGGGCGGGTCGACGGCCGGGGCGACACCCGCAAGGACCGCCGCCGGACGTACCTGCGGGCCGCGCTCGCCGTCGTGTCGGCGCGCGATCCGGGCACCGGGCGGCCCGCGATCGTCAGGTACATCCGGGACCGGCCGGAGGAGACCCCGGTCGTGGCCCGCATGTGGGCGGCGCTGCTGCGGCACCGGCCCGTCCGCGCCCGGGCGCTGACCGCCCTGCACGACGGCCTGGACGCGCTGGAGCCGCTCGCCTCCTCGGCGGCGGAGGCGTCCGGCCTCGCCCGGTGCCTGGGGGTCGGGCTGCGTGCGGCGCTGCCGGAGCCGGAGCGCGCGGCGCTGGCCCGCGACCTGGCCAGGCGCGTCCGCAACCGCGGGCGCGTGAACCGTTCGGCCGCGCTCGTCCAGATTCTGATCAGGACGTTGGACCGGACGCGGCCCGGAAGAAAGGAATGACATGCCCACGCCCTATCCGATCGTCGAGTCCAAGCCCCTGCCGCCGGTGGGCAGGTCCGGCTGGTTCGGGCTGGGAGAAAGAAGGCGGGACTGGGCGGACCTGCCGGCGCCGAAGGCCGACCACGCGTACGTCTACCTGGTCGACGGCAGGCACGTCGTCGACCACGGGCGCCTCGGGCCGGGAGACGACATCGTGGTGCGCGCCACCCACGTCAGCGTCGTCGACCTGACCGTCAACCGCGGGGTCTCGGTGGAGCTGGCCATCCCGTCGGCCGACGCCAAGCAGTTCACCGTCCGCGCCCACTTCCAGTGCACGGTGCTGGAGCCCGACAAGGTCGTCAAATGCGGGCAGGGCGACGCGACCACGGTCCTGCTCGACTACCTGCGCGGATACCAGAAGCTGTTCCAGCTCGGCCTGCCGTACAAGATCTCCGACGTCGACAAGGTCTCGCTGATCGTGCAGACCCAGGTGGAGTCCTACAACAAGCACGTCCCGCCGGAGGTGCCCGGGATGCGGGTGGTGTACGTCAGCACGCAGGTGCTCACCCCCGGCGAGCTGGTCGACTACTACGACAGCCGGTTCAGAAACGAGCAGCAGTTCCTCACCGACGTCGCGCGCACCCGGCAGCAGATGCAGCTCGAACAGCTCGAGGCCGCCCGCGTAAGGGAGCAGGAGCTGCAGGCCAAGAGCCACGAGCTGAGGCTGGCCGAACAGCAGCACAGCATCGACATGACGCGCCAGCGCAGCCGGCACCGGCTGGCCGAGGAGGACAACCGGTTCGCCGCCGGGCAGGCCCGGATGCTCACCGAGGCGATCGGCCGCGACCCGCAGACGGCGGCCTACTACGCCCTGCAGAAGGGCGAGGGCTCGGCGGAGCAGATCACCGCCGCGCTCCAGCAGGGCCAGGCCGATGCCGAGGCCCGCCGGCGCGAGCTGGAGGACAGGGAGTTCGCCCTGCGCAAGGCCGACCGGGAACGCGCGTGGGCCGTCGAGGACCGCGACGTCGCCTGGCAGCGCGAGCAGCAGGAGCGGGCGCTGAGGGAACCCTTCAGCCTGGTGAAGGAACTGGCCAAGCGCGGGCATCTCGATGAGGTCGGCTACGACGAGGTCTGCCGCCTCATGGTGCAGCTGATCACGACGTATAGGGGCGAGCTGGACACCGCCGCCGGGCCCAGACCCGGACTGGACGCCGCCGCCGAGCCCAGACCCGAACTCGACGCCGCCGCCGAGCCCGGGTCCGAGCTGCCCGAGGCCGACGACTTCTTCTCCGAGGACGAGGACTGATGGTCGCCCAGCTCGCCCGCCCCGCCGGGTCCGCGGAGCCCGCCGGACCCGGCGGGGCGCAGCCCTACCGTCCCGCACCGCCCGGCGACGGCGTCGGCCGCTGGCTGCGCGCACGGATCGGCGTGGTGGAGAACGTGCTCGACTACACCCCCGAGCTGCGGCCCCACTACACCAAGGTCGGTGCACTGGTGCTCACCACCAGTGCGCTCGCGGCGGTGTCCATGTGGACCGCGCTGGTCAAGTTCCTGGACGTGCACTGGCTGCTGCTGGCACCGGTCGCCGCGTTCTGGGGCTGGCTGATCTTCTGCATCGACAGCTGGCTGATCACCACCATGCACGGCTCCCAGAGCGCCGGACGGTCGTTCTGGGTGCGGCTGGTCCTGGCCGGGCTGCTCGGTTTCGTCATCGCCGAGCCGCTGCTGCTGAAGGTGTTCGAACCGGCGATCCACCGGCAGGTCGCGGAGAACCGCGTCCTGGAACGGGCCGAGCGGGAGTCGGCGCTGAAGGCGTGCAATCCCGTCCCGTACCGGGAGCTGACGGCCGCCGAACGCGAGCGGTGCCGGGTGCGCAGGCTGCTGCTGACCGTGCCCGCCGACCCGGGCGCCGTCAGCGCCGACATCGCCACGCTGCGAAGCGAGCGCAAGAACAAGCAGGAGAAGCTCGACGCCGATAAAAAGTCGCTGCAGCGCCTGCGGGACGAC
Organism: Actinomadura sp. NBRC 104425; assembly: GCF_030269545.1. Lineage (GTDB taxonomy): Bacteria > Actinomycetota > Actinomycetes > Streptosporangiales > Streptosporangiaceae > Spirillospora > Spirillospora keratinilytica. The sequence goes on from NZ_BSTN01000007.1 coordinate 229,075, forward strand.
GCCCGCAAGGAGTGCAACGGGCACAACGGGCCGGGCCTCAGCGGTGTGTGGGGCGCCGGCCCGCGCTGCGCGGAGGCCAACCGGGACGCCGAGAGCTTCGCCGAGCAGAGCCGGCTGGACGCGCGCCAGAAGGAGATCAACGACCTCGACGAAAGGATCAAGACGCTGGTCGAGAGCCGCGAATCGGTCGCGCGGGACTACGCCACGCAGATGAATCAGGCGATCAAGGCGCAGCTTCCCCCGCCGGACGGCGAGATCGGGCTGCTGGAAGAGCACAAGGCCCTCGGGTCCCTGAGCGGCGAGAGCCTGCTCGTCCTGGTCGGGCCGTGGCTGCTGCGGCTGCTGCTGGTCGTCGTCGACTGCCTGCCGGTGCTGTCGAAGCGGCTGTCCGGACCGACCGCCTACGACCGCAACATCGCCCGGCAGCTCGGCACCGGCGAAACGCTGTTCGAACTGGACGACGAGCTGCGGCGCCGCCGGGACCAGTCGGCCAAGGAGACCGAGCTCGGCGAACTGGACCGGCTCGACCGGGCCCGGCAACGCGACCGCGACGCGGAGCTGGAGCGCACGCGCGTCCGGCAGGACAAGGAGCTCAACCGCAAAATCGACGAGTACGCCCGCTGGCTGCGCGGCGAGGCCTGACATGGGAGCCGACGGCGGGGGAGGACGCATGCCACGAGAACGCACATTCGCACGGCGCCTTTTGATCTCGGCGGACGCCACAGGGTACGGGCGGCGCGGCGACCGGGGACAGGCGCGGCTGCAACGAGGGCTGCTGAAGGTGCTGGGTGAGGCGGCGGAACGTGCCGGCCTGCACCGCGCCGCCTGGGACCGGCAGGTCGCGGGGGACGGCGAACTGGCCGTGCTTCCCGACAGCGAGCCCGAGCCCCGCGTCGTGGACGGCTACGTGCGGCAGCTGGCGGCCGCGCTGCGGCGGCACAACCGCGGCGTCTCAGGCGACGTGCGGGTGCGGCTGCGGCTGGCGATCCACCACGGCACCGCCGTGCGCGGCGCGGAGAGCTACGACGGCCGGGGTGTCGTCGAGGTCACCCGGCTGTGCGACAGCGCGCCGCTGCGGACCGCGCTGCGGGAGTCGGGGAGCGACCTGGCGGTCATCCTGTCCGGCCGGGTGTTCCACGATGTGGTGGGCGGCGAGTACACCTTGTGGCGGCCGTCGGACTTCCGGAAGGTGCGGGTCGGGGTGAAGGAACTCACGACGGAGGCGTTCCTGCTCGTCCCGGGGCACGACGTGCACTCCCTCGACCTGGCTGCGGACATGCCGTCGTCCCCGGCCTCCGAGCGGCGGCCGGGGGCGGCGGACACGCCCGTGGTCCAGAACAACTTCTACGACCGCGTCGACGCCTCCGATGCGACGTTCGGGATCGGTGCGTCCCGCCGGTGACCGTCGGATCCACCGCCCCGCGCCCCGTTCGCGGACGGCTGTGGTGAGAGGGATCCGAGAGGATCGGGCATAAACGCGCGCCCTCCCGGCGTTAGACTGGCCGAACCGAACTTTTCTTCGACGCCCCCGCGTCCCGGCTCGTCTGCGCAGCCCACCGCTCCGAAAACCAAGGTGGCCTCCCGAGACGCAGCCCCCTCTCGGAAGGTTATGCGTGACCGTAACGCTTGCTGACAACGACATCGCCCTGCCCTCCTTCGCCGAACTCGGGCTGCCCGAACAGCTCGTGGCGGCGCTGGCCCGGCAGGGCATCCACGACCCCTTCCCCATCCAGGCGGCCGCGATCCCCGACGTGCTGGCCGCCCGGGACGTGCTCGGCCGCGGCAAGACCGGCTCCGGCAAGACGCTGGCGTTCGGCCTGCCGCTGCTGGCCCGTCTGGCCGGGCAGAAGGCCCGACCCAAGCGTCCCCTCGCCCTGATCCTGGTGCCCACGCGAGAGCTGGCCCAGCAGGTCCAGACGAACCTGGAGCCGCTCGGCCGGTCCGTCGGCCTGCGGTTCAAGACCGTCATCGGGCAGACCTCGATGTTCAAGCAGATCGACGCGCTGCGCCGCGGCGTCGAGGTGCTGGTGGCCACCCCCGGGCGGCTCAAGGACCTCATGCGCCAGGAGGCCTGCGACCTCGGCGACACGCGCATCGTCGTGCTGGACGAGGCCGACCACATGGCCGACATGGGCTTCCTGCCCGACGTCACCGACATCCTCGACCGGGCCCGGCCGGGTGGGCAGCGGCTGCTGTTCTCCGCCACCCTGGACGACGACGTCGACGTGCTCGTCAAGCGCTACCTCAACGACCCGGTGACGCACGCCATCGGCCCGGTGGACGAGCCCGTCGCCACCATGGACCATCACCTGCTGCTGGTGGCGCCCAAGGAGAAGGCCATCATCACCGCCGAGATCGCCAGCCGGGAGGGCCGGACGATCCTGTTCGCCCGCACCAAGCACGGTGTGGACCGGCTCACCAAGCAGCTCACCAGCGTCGGGGTGCGCGCCGCGGGCCTGCACGGCGGCAAGAGCCAGGGCCTGCGCACCCGCACCCTGGCCGAGTTCCGCGAAGGCTCGATCAACGTGCTGGTCGCCACGGACGTCGCCGCCCGCGGCATCCACGTCGACGACGTCAGCCTGGTCATGCACGTCGATCCGCCCGCCGACCACAAGGACTACATGCACCGCGCGGGCCGCACGGCGCGCGCGGGCGAGCGCGGCACCGTGGTGACGCTCGTGCTGCCGCACCAGGTGCGCGCGACCACCGCCATGACCCGCCGGGCGGGCATCGACGCCCGCCGCATCCGGGTGTCGTCCGGCGACGAGGAGCTGGTCCGCCTCACGGGGGCGCGGCAGCCGTCCGGCATCCCGATCGAGGAGCCGCTGATCCCCGAGCGTCCGCAGCGGAGCGGGGGGCGCCGTCCCGGCGGTCCGCGCGGCCGTTTCCACCGCGGTGCATCGGGTGACCGTGACCGCCGTGGCCGCCGTTCGGGGGGACGTTTCGAACGCGGCGATCGTCGCGGCGCTTCGCATGGGGGGCGCGGCCCTGCCGCTCACAGCTCCCGCCGCTCTGGAGACCCCCGGCCCTCCTAAGCCACAACCCGAATGACGGCAACGGGCGCGGCCTCCCCAGGGCGGTTGCGCCCATGTGGATGCCTGGCGTGTCCGTGGTCGTGTGCCTTTTCGGGAAGGGCGTTGGAGCCGTGGCCGGTCAGGGGACGTCGTCCGGGCGGTTCGCGTGGCCGTTTCCGCCGCGGCGCGGTTGATCGTCGCGGTCGTTGTTCGGGGACGCCCTGAGCGTGGTGAGCGTTGCGGCGTCTCGCTGCGGGGCGCGGCTCCGCTGCCCACGTGCCGTGGCGGAGTCCCCGGCTTTCTTCAGGCATGGCGGAGAGGCCTTGCCGGCGCGGCCGCGCATGCTCGGTGTGCCGTGGCCGATGGGGGCGCGATCGATCAGAGCGGCGGACTGTCGGTCAGCCGGCCTCTTCGTGCAGGTCGGTGACGGGGGCCAGGTTGGCCGCCTTCTCCACGGCGGCCAGGGAGCGGTTGCGCAGGGGCGGCTGCCAGCCGAGCTCGGCGTCGTAGCGGCGCAGCACCTTGGCGGGGACGCCGCCGATCACCGAGTGGTCGGGGAACTCGCCGCGCACCACGGCGCCGCCCGCCACCGCGACGTTCCGGCCCAGGCGGGTGCCGGGCAGGATGATGGCGCCCGTGCCGATCCAGCAGCCGTCGCCGATCACGACCGGGTTGTTCTCGGGCCACTGCCGTCCGATCGGGGTGTCCAGGTCGTCGTAGCTGTGGTTCTGGTCGGTGATGTAGACGTTCGGGCCGGTGAACACGTCGTCGCCGATCTCGATGGACTGGTGGCCGACGATGTGCGTGCCGCGGCCCAGCGAGCAGCCCTTGCCGATCCGCACGATCAGGTCCGGGCCGAGGTCCAGGCCGGGGACGAACCCCGCGGAGATCGTGCAGTGCGTGCCGACCAGCGTGTGGTCTCCGATGGAGATCCAGGGTTCGCCGTAGATGGCGCCGATCGGGAATCCGATGCAGACGCCTTCGCCCAGGTAGGCGAAGCGGCGGCGGCCGGGGGTGTGCGGGGTGATCTCGCCCTGCCGCTGGATCCACTCCCAGCCGCGGTGCACGGCCGCGTGTGCGGCGCGGCGGGCCTGGACGGCGATGAACTGCCGTAGCGAACGGGCCTTCGGCGACATGGCGTTCACGGTACCGGTTGGTAGCTATCGCCGGAATTGCCCCCTTACTGCTACGGAAGATCCCAGCTCACGGTGAGGGCCCGGCCGCCCGGCCGGGCCCTCACCGATGACTCCCTCTAAGGTCATGTCCGGTGGATCTTGGCATCCGGCTCTTGAGTGCGGGGCCGGGGCGTCCGCTGCGTGCTTGTGAGTCTGCGGTTTCGCTGTCCGGTGCGAGCGGACCGGTGCGGCGGCCGCCCTGCCGACGGAGCAACTGTGGTCGGGGTCGCCCTGGTCGCCGCACTGCTGCGGGCCCATCATGATCGACCGGACGCACCCTAGGGTTGGCGCATCTGGCCGTCGGACGACTGGTGCTGCGACTGCGACCCGCCGAGCTCGTCCATCGCCTCGCGCATGGCGTTGCGCCGCGTCAGCAGGGCGCCCGCCACGCCCACGGCGGCCATGCCGGCCACCGTCACCAGGGCGGCGTTGCGGCCGCGCCGCTGCCGGCGGGGCGGCTCCACCCGGTGGGCCATCTCGGTGAGAAACGCGCTCACCCGCGGGGCCAGATCCGTCTCCACGTACCCGGCGGCCCGGGCCAGCCGGGGCGCGCTCCACTCGCGTGCGACGAGCACGCGCTCGGTGGCGATGTCACGCGTCTGGCGCGCCGCCGGGACGATCCGCTCGGTGGCGCTGGAGGCGCCCTGCCGGCACAACAGCGCACCCTGCCGGCACGCCTCCTGCATACGCTCCAACCGCGGAAACGGCACTTCTCGCGGCCTACGGCGAATGCTCATCTTTAGGGACACGCTAACCTCCCTGTTTGCGAGGTCCTGTCGGCACCCTTCCCAGGAGGCGGTGGGTAAACCCCGTTTGCGCGTCCCAAACGTCACGCAGGGTGAGCAGGCCGCGTGTGTGACCGCAGTCGACGTGTGCGAACGCGTCGAACGCACCGATCCGAGACACTTCCCGACTCGACGACGAGGAGGCCCGCCATGGCGGAGGAGATCTTCGCGACGCTGCAGACGTCGCTCGGCCCGATCGTGCTCCAGCTGTACCCCGACAAGGCGCCCAAGACCGTGGAGAACTTCGTCGGGCTGGCCGAGGGCACCAGGACGTGGCGGCACCCTCAGACCGGGCAGACCCAGGCCAACACCCCGCTGTACAACGGCACGATCTTCCACCGGGTCATCGAGAACTTCATGATCCAGGGCGGTGACCCGCTGGGCCGCGGCACCGGCGGGCCCGGCTACCAGTTCGAGGACGAGTTCCACCCGTCGCTGAAGTTCGACCGGCCGTACCTGCTGGCGATGGCCAACGCCGGGCCGAACACCAACGGCTCGCAGTTCTTCATCACCACCAACGTCGCCAACACCCGCCACCTGACCGGCCGGCACACCATCTTCGGCAAGGTCATCCAGGGCACGGACGTGGTGGACCGTATCTCCAAGGTCCCCACCGACCCGAGCGACAAGCCGCGCGAGGACGTCGTCATCCAGTCGGTGACGATCGAGCGCCGCCAGTCGTAGAACATGTGAGAGCCCACGCACAGGCCCGCGGAGCCGCCGAATGAGCACAGACCCCAACCTCGCGTCCGGAGCCGGGACGCCGGTACCGACCTGCTACCGGCATCCGGGGCGGGAGACGTACGTCCGCTGCACCCGGTGCGATCGCCCCATGTGCCCCGAGTGCATGCGGGACGCGGCCGTGGGGCACCAGTGCGTCGAATGCGTCGCGGAGGGAAACCGGGACGTCCGCCAGGCCCGCACCGCGCTGGGCGCCCGCGTGCCGGGGTCGGCGACGCCCGTGGTGACGTACACGCTCATCGGCATCTGCGTGCTGGTCTACCTGGCCGAACTGTCGTCCGTGCGGGTCGTGTGGGATTACATGATGGTCGGCCAGGGCATCGGACGCACGGGACAGGTGATCGGGGTGGCCGAGGGCGAGTGGTATCGCCTGGTCACCTCGATGTTCCTGCATCAGCGGCCCGGCGGCGGCTCGTTCAGCATCACCCACATCCTGTTCAACATGTGGGCGCTGTGGGCGATCGGCCCGGCGCTGGAGCAGGTGCTGGGCCGCTGGCGGTTCCTGGCGCTGTACCTGCTGTCGGGCCTGGGCGGGTCGGTGCTGCTGTACCTGCAGTCGCCGGCTGAGGGCGCGGTGGGCGCGTCCGGCGCCATCTTCGGTCTGTTCGCCGCGTACTTCGTGATCGGCCGGCGGCTCGGCGGCCAGGTCGGGCCGATCGTGTTCCTGCTGGTGATCAACCTGGTGATCACCTTTGCGGTGCCGGGGATCTCCTGGCAGGGCCACGTCGGCGGCCTGGTCACCGGCGCGATCCTGGCGGCCGCCTACGCCTACGCGCCCGGCCGCGCCCGCCAGGCGGTGCACATCGCGGCCCCGGTGGCCGTCCTGGCGGTGCTCGCCGTCCTGGTGGCGGTGAAGACCGCGGAGCTGAGCTCCGGCGGCGTGCTGCTGTGACCCGGCCGTGCGCGCACCGCGACCGCTCGCGGCGACGCGGCGTGCGGCGGCCGGATCCGGCCGCGTCCGGGCATGGCGGAACGCACAAGGGCTGTGGAAAACCTGGGGACAACTCCGCGCCGCGGGCCCGCACGCCTGTGGACAACGCGGCCGGACGCGGCCGTGCGCCGACCGGCGGACCGTCAGCGCCAGCGCGTGGACAGAATCACGCCCAGGATGATCGAGGCGAATCCGATGCCCAGGTTCCAGTTGCCCAGGTCGGTCATCAGCGGCAGCTCGGTGCCCGTGCTCGCCGTCACGTAGAACGTCGCGATCCAGGCCAGCCCCAGCAGCCACAGGGCGATCATGGTGGGGGCCAGCCAACGCGGGCTGACCTCGGGCGCCTTGGACTTCTGCGGCGGCGTGTAGACGGCCTTCTTGCGGACTTTGGACTTGGCCACGGTCGGATCGATCTCCTCGGGCGGTCGGCGGCCGGAGCGCCGGTCCGCACATGGGTCTTTGTCGGTTAGCGTAGTCGCTGGTGAGCAGCGTACGGCGTAGAGCGTGGCGAAGCATCCTTCCGCTCCTGACGGTCCTGTCCGGAACCCTGTTCGCGGCCGGGGCGAGCACGTCCCGCGGCACCGACCTGCGCGGCACCGGCCGCACCCGGCTGACCGAATTGATCATCGCGGAGCAGCGCCGCGGCGACCGGGAACGCGCCGAGTACCGGCGGCTGCGCGCCGAGGTCGACCGGGCGTCCCGGCAGGCCGGACGGCACGACACGCGGGTCAAGGACGCCCAGGCGCAGGCCGACCGGCTGGCCGCCGCGTCCGGCTTCACCCCGCTGCGCGGCCGCGGCGTGCGGGTGACGCTGGACGACGCGCCGCAGCCCGAGTCCGGTGAGCTGCCGCGCGGGACGAGCCCCGACGATCTGGTCGTCCACCAGGTCGACGTGCAGGCCGTGGTGAACGCGCTGTGGGCGGGCGGCGCCACCGGCATGCAGATCATGGACCAGCGGGTGATCTCCACCAGCGCCGTGCGGTGCGTGGGCAATACCCTGATCCTCCAAGGGGTCGTGTACTCGCCGCCGTTCCGCGTCACCGCGGTCGGCGACCCCGCCCGGCTGCGGGCCGCACTCGACGACTCGCCCGAGATCGCGGTCTACCGCCGGTACGTGCGCGAGTACGGGCTGGGGTACACGGTGCGGACGCTGCGCCATGTGGAACTGCCCGCCTTCACCGGCAACGTGACGATGAAGCACGCCACGGTGCCGCCGTACGCGGCGCCCTAGCCGGGCGGCGGACGGTGGCCCGACCGACCAGCGAAGGGGGGACGACGCGCGGTGCGGACGCTGATCCGTGGCCTGGGCGAGCTGTTCATCACCGGAGGGCTGGTCCTGCTGCTGTTCGTCGTCTACAGCCTGTGGGGGACCGACCGCTACACCCGCGAGCAGCAGGACCGGCTGGGCGAGCAGCTGGCCAAGGCGTGGCAGGCGCCGCCGGTCACCACCGAGAAGGTCAAGCTCGGCAGCGGCCTGGCCATGATCCGCATCCCCAGGCTCGGCAGCAAGTACCGGTACGTCATCGTCGAGGGCGTGCAGCCGTCCGACCTGCGCAAGGGGCCCGGCCACTACCCGGGCACGGCCATGCCCGGCGAGGTCGGCAACTTCGTCGTGTCCGGGCACCGCACCACCTACTCGGCCCCGTTCAACCGCATCGGCGAGCTGCGCCGCGGCGACCGCATCCTCATCGACACCCGCCGGCGCCAGTTCGTCTACCAGGTCACCGGACGCCAGATCGTCGAGCCCGACGACGTGGAGGTGATCGCGCCGGTGCCGAACCATCCGCGGCGCCGCCCCACCGAACGGCTGATCACCCTGACCACCTGCCATCCCAAGTACTCCGCCGCGCAACGGCTGATCGTCTACGGGCGGCTGGTGGAGACGCGGGCGCGCGTCACCGCCCCCACCAGCCCGCAGGCCGGCGGCTGACCCTGGAGGACTACGCGATGTACGCCTGGATCTGGCGGCACCTGCCCGGCGAGCGGCTGCGGACCAAGCTGCTCGCCGCCCTCGCGCTCGCCGCCGCGGCCGTGCTGCTGCTGTGGTACGTCGTGTTCCCCTGGCTGGACGCCAAGCTGGCGTTCGACCACGGCGTCGTCGACGGCCCCGCCCCCTCCGCCCCCGCCTCCCCATCCCGATGACCTGGGACAATGGGGCTGTGCGCGTTCTGGTCGTGGACAACCACGACAGCTTTGTGTTCAACATCGTCCAGTACCTGCGGCAGCTGGGCGCCGACTGCGTGGTCAAGGACCGCTCGGACGTGGTGCTGGACGATGCCCGCGACGTGGACGGCGTGCTGATCAGCCCAGGCCCGGGGCATCCAGCCGATACCGGCGTCTGCCTCGACCTCGTCCGCGACGCCGACCGGCGCGGTCTGCCGCTGCTGGGCGTCTGCCTCGGCCACCAAGTGATCGCCCACGTCTACGGCGCGGTGGTGAGCCGGGCGCCGTGCATCGTCCACGGCCACACCAGCCCGATCCACCACGACGGACGCGGCGTGCTGGCCGGGCTGCCCGACCCGTTCGCCGCCACCCGCTACCACTCGCTGGCCGTCGAGCCGGCGACCGTGCCCGGTGACGTCCTGGAGATCAGCGCCCGCACGCCCGAGGGGGTGGTCATGGGCCTGCGGCACCGGCGCCGCCCGCTGGAGGGCGTGCAGTTCCATCCCGAATCGGTGCTGTCCGAATCCGGCCACGCGCTGCTCCGCAATTGGCTGGCCACCTGCGCTTCTACCGTGTGACGGGGGTGGCGGCGAGCCCTTCGCCGGTGCAGGGCAAAAATTTCTTCGCAAACCCGTAACGCGTCTCTCCCCGGGTCCGAAGACCATCACGAGAGGGCTTCCGCCATTGCCCCCGAGTGGCGGAAGCCCTTTCTTACGTTCTCGCCAGCTCCGCCCCCGGAATCCTCACTTTCCGAATTCTTTCTGTTGCGAGCAGTGAGCGGACGGGTCATGCTTGTCCCGTGGTCATCGGGGGCGTCCACGACCACGGTTTTCCCTCCGCACAAGCAAGGGCCCCGGATCCCTGGACAGACATCCGGGGCCCGGCCGAACACCGCGAGAGCCCCGCCGGTCCAGGGAGGGCGGGGCTCTCGCGGTCGGTTTTCGGGGCTTCAGCCGAAGTGGGGCTGCCGGCCGTTCTGCGGCGTCTCCTGAGTCGGGGTCGGGCTGGTCGGCGCCGGCTCGTTCACCGTGACCGTCACCGTGTCACCCGGCGCGACCGTCGCACCGGCCTCGGGGCTCTGCGCGAACACCTGGCCCGGGGCCACCGGCTTGTCCGGCGGGGCGGGCTGCTTCTGCACGTTGCACTTGAGCCCCAGCGCCTTGAGGCGGTTGCAGGCGGCGCGCTGGCTCTGGTTGTACAGGTCCGGCAGCTGGATCTGGCTCGGGCCGGTCGAGACCACGACCACCACGCGAGACTTCTCGTCGACCTTGGTGCCGCTCGGCGGGGTCGTCCGGATCACCAGGCCGCGCTGCACGTCCGACGACGAGGCGTAGTCGCGGGAGACGCGGAAGCCGCGCGCGGTCAGGATCTGTGCCGCCTCGTCGTACGGGCGGCCCGTCACGTCCGGCACCTCGACCTGCTCCGGCGGCTTCTTGCCGCGCGAGACCACCAGGTTGACGAGCGAGCCCTCGTTGACCTGCGTGCCCGGCCGCGGGTCGGTGCTGATGACATAGCCGCGGCGGACGCTGTCGTTGTACTCTTCCTTGGTCTGGCCGACCTTCAGCCCGACCCGGGCGAGGGCGGCCGCGGCCTCGTCCTGGGACTGGTTGACGATGCTGCTCGGCACGGCGACCTGTTTGACCTCCTCGCCGCCGCGGCCCGACAGCGCCCAGCCGACCAGCGCGGCGCCGCCGATGAACACCACCGCCAGCGCCACCCACAGCGCGGCCTTCTTGCCCGCGCCGCCGCGCCGCTGCGGCTCCTCGTAGTGCACCGGCGGCAGGTCGTAGTCGTTGCCGACCGGCGGCTGCATCTGGGTGCGCGGCGGCACCCCGCCCATCACCTGGGTGCTCTGCGGTTGCGCGCCCATCAGCATGGTGGACGCGGCGGTGGAGGCGACCGGCTGCCCGTGGAGCGCCCGCTGGATCTCCTGCCGGAACTCGTTGGCGGTCTGATAGCGGTGGTCGGGGTGCTTGGCCATCGCCTTGAGCACGATGGCGTCGGCCCACTGCGGGATGTCGGCGTTCAGCTGCGACGGCGGCACCGGCTCCTCCCGCACATGCTGGTAGGCGATGGCCACCGGGGAGTCGCCGGTGAACGGCGGCCGGCCGGTCAGCAGCTCGTACAGCACGCAGCCGGTGGAGTAGATGTCGCTGCGCGCGTCGACCCGCTCGCCCCGCGCCTGCTCGGGCGACAGGTACTGGGCCGTCCCGATCACCTGGGCGGTCTGCGTCATCGTGGCGGCCGAGTCGGCCATGGCCCGCGCGATGCCGAAGTCCATGACCTTGACCTCGTGGCTGCGGGTCAGCATCACGTTGGCCGGCTTGATGTCGCGGTGCACGATCCCGCCGCGATGGCTGTAGTCCAGCGCCCGCAGGATGCCGTCGGTGATCTCCAGCGCCTTCTCCGGCAGCAGCGCCCGGTTCTCCCGCAGCAGGTCGCGCAGTGTGCTGCCGTCGACGTACTCCATGACGATGTACGGGATGGAGGTGTCGCCGACGGAGTCCTCGCCGGTGTCGTACACGGCGATGATCGACGGGTGGTTCAGGGACGCGGCCGACTGCGCCTCCCGCCGGAAGCGGGCCTGGAAGGTGGGGTCACGAGCCAGGTCGGAGCGCAGTGTCTTGACCGCCACGACGCGGTCGAGGCGCAGGTCTCTGGCACGGTAGACCTCGGCCATGCCGCCGCGCCCGATGACGCCCTCGAGCTGGTAGCGGCCGCCGAGCAGCCGAGGTTGACTCATATGTGCACTTTCCCTCGTACGTCTACACCTTGTCTCAGAACCTAGCCCCCCGCGGTGGACGTGCGAGGGATCCGGGCTCGGAGTTGACGGAGTCGTGGTCCTCCCCGTCGGTGCGGGTGCTGGCTTCGGGCCGGGGGCGGTCCCGGTCGGATCTGTGGTCGGCTTCTGTAGAAGGGGACGCGCTGCGGTACGGGGTTGTTGCCCTCGGTCCTGGCCGCGGCTCACGATCGTCCCGGACGGGCCGCGCGGAGGCAAGACCCACGGGCCGCAAGCCGCGGGCTCCGGGCCCCGCCGGAGCCGATCCCCGCAGGTCGAGCCCACCGGGCCGGCCTGGCTCGCGGATGGGTGCGCCTGCCCGGCTGCGATGCGCCGGTGCCGTGCGTCCTTGCTCCGGCATGTCCCCGACGCGCAGGTTACCGGGCGTAAAGCTGTCGTCAAGTTCCGGCGATTCGGTCGGCGTGCCGGGCGCCCGCTGCGGATCCCCGGGTCGCCCCGGCGATCCTCGGGGAAACCTTGGTGAACCGCGGACGAATTCTGGCGACCCGCGCGGCCGTCGCGGTGAATCGTGTTGATTATCGGAAATGCCTGGCCGGGGTTCCGGGGCGGTCACCGGTGCGGCGCCCGGCGGGACCGGCGGCGGCAGCGCGTCGCGGAGCGCGGCGGCGCGCTCGGCCACCCGGCCCGCGTCACCGCCGAACCGCTCGGCCGGCTCCTTGGCCAGCAGCGTGAACACCAGCGCCTGGACGTCCGCCGGAACGTCGTCCGGCAGCCGCGGCGGTGCCTCCCGGACATGCTTGAGCGCGGTATCGACCGTCGTGTCCCCGTCGAACGGCACCCGGCCCGCCAGGCACTCGAAGGCCACCACACCCAGCGCGTACAGATCGACCGCCGGGGTCAGCTCCTGCCCGGTGGCCTGCTCGGGCGACAGATAGCGGACCGAGCCCATCACCCGCCCCGCCGCCGTCACCCCGGCCGACTCGGGGCCCCGCGCGATCCCGAAATCGGTGATCTTCACGGTGCCGTCCGCGGTCACCAGCAGATTGCCGGGCTTGACGTCGCGGTGCACGATCCCCGCGCGGTGCGCCGCGGCCAGCGCCCGCGCCGTCTGCGCCACCAGATCGAGCGTGCGCCATGCGGTGAGCCTGCCCACCCGCGCCAGCACCGCCGACAGCGGCTCCCCCGGCACCAGCTCCATCACCAGATAAGCCCGGCCGCTGTGGGTGCCGTGGTCGTACACCCGGGCGATGCCCTCATGCCGCAGCACCTCCGCGCACCGGGCCTCGGCCGCGAACCGCTCCGGCGCCGCCACGTCCGGCGGCACGTCCTCGCGCAGCAGCTTCACCGCGACGTCGCGGCCCGTCCGCTCGTCGCGGGCCGTCCAGACCTCGCCCATCCCGCCGGTGGCGACCGGCTGCACCAGCCGGTACCGGTCGTTCAGGACGAGATCGCGGCTCACTTTTTCAGCACCTGGGCCATGATCGCGCCGGCCACCGGGCCGGCGGCGGTGCCACCGCTGCCCGGACCCTCGGTGACGACCGCGAAGGCGTACCGGGGCTTGTTGATCGGGGCGAACCCGACGAACCACCGCGCGTTGGGGTTGCCGTCGCCCTGCTCGGCGGTACCGGTCTTACCGGCGATGTTCAGGCCCTGCAGGTTCTTGGCCGTGCCCTCGGTGACCACCGCGCGCATCATGTCGGCCAGCTGCTCGGCCGTGTCGGACTGGATGGCCTGCGAGAACTCCTCCGGGTCGGCGCTGTAGAGCTCGCTTTGGTCCTTGGCCCGCACGGTCTGCACCAGATACGGCTTCATGATCTTGCCGCCGTTGGCGACCGCGGCCGCCACCATCGCCATCTGCAGCGGGGTGGCCCGCACGTTCTCCTGGCCGATGCCGGAGCGGGCGGTGCCGTCCTGCCCGGTCCGGGTCATCTGCCCGGTCTCCAGGTTCCGCACCGACACCGGCACGTCGCTCTCGGCGGGGTAGACGTCCGGCTCGATCTCGAACCGCCGGTTGAAGCCGAACTTGGTGGCGCCCTGGTTGAGCCGCTCGATGCCCATCTTCAGCGCCAGCTCGCCGAACGTGGTGTTGCAGGACTCGGCGTACGCGCCGCGCAGCGAGGCCCGTCCGGCGCAGTTGCCGGTGTCGTGCGAGTTCGGCAGCGGCCTGCCCGACTCCGGCAGGATCAGCTGGCCGGTGTTGACGATCGAGCCGCTGTTCAGCCCCATCTGCTCGATGGCGATCGCCGCGGTGACCGTCTTGAACGACGAACCCGGCGGGAACGTCTGGCTCATCGCGTTGTCGATCAGCGGCTTGATGACGCCCTTGGTCTGGTCCAGCTGGATCAGCCGCTCGCTGCCCTTGGTGCCCTTCTGCGGCGCCACCTCGTTCGGATCGAACGACGGGTAGGACGCCAGCACCTGCACCGCGCCGGTCTTGATGTCGATCACCGCGGCCCCGGCCCGGCGCGTGGTGCTGGCCTTCAGCCGCTGGTAGGCGACCTCCTGGGCGTCGGTGTTCAGCGTCAGCTCCACATTGGCGCCCTCGGCCTTCTTGCCGATGAACATGTCGAACCAGCGCTGGTGGGTGATCCGTTTGTCGGTGCCGCCCAGCAGCGAGTTGTAGGCCAGCTCCACCTTGGACGCGCCGCCGTTGAAGTAACCGGTGACCGGCGAGTACACCGGGCCGTTCTTGTAGCTGCGGCCGTACTTGGGGTTCTCCTTGCCGGTCGGCTCGGACTGCGCGAGCACCTGCCCGTCCGCGATGATCTGCCCGCGGGGCGAGTTGAACACCTCGGCGAACTTGCGGGTGTTCTTGTCGTCGTTGCGCAGCGCCTCGGCCTGGCTGCCCTGCACGTAGTTGACCTGCGCCATCAGGCCGAAGAACAGCAGCAACCCGAAGATCGCGACCCGGCGCAGCGGCTTGTCCATGTTCATCGGGTGATGCTCCGCTCGATGTCGGGGACAGGTCCGGCTTGGCTGGTCATCGGTGCGGGATCACCTCGTGCTCACGATCTGGGTCATGCCCTCGTCCTGGATCGCCTGCGGCGCCGGCTTGCGCGCGTCGTGGCTCATCCGGACCAGGATGGCGATCAGGATCCAGTTGGCCATCAGCGACGAACCGCCCTGGGACAAAAACGGCGTGGTCAGACCGGTCAGCGGGATCAGCCGGGTGACGCCGCCGACGATCACGAACACCTGCAGCGCCAGCACGAACGACACGCCGCCGGCGAACAGCTTCAGGAACGGGTCGCGGGCGGCCACCCCCGTCTTCATGCCGCGCTGCACGATCAGCGCGTAGATCAGCAGCACCACCATCAGCCCGGTCAGCCCGAGCTCCTCGCCCAGCGAGTCGAAGATGAAGTCGCTGAACGACAGCGGGGTGCGCCACGGCTCGCCCTGCCCCAGGCCGGTGCCGAGGACCCCGCCCTCACCCAGCGCGAACAGCCCCTTCATCAGCTGGGCGCTGTCGGAGTACTCCCCGCCCAGCTTGCTGCAGGCGTACCAGCCGGGCCCGATGAGGCGGGTCTGCTCGGCCTTCCCGGTGTCCCCGGCCCGCTCGTACTCGGCGGCCTTGCGCTCCAGCTCCTCGTCGTACTGCTTGTAGATGTCGGTGTCGGGGTTGACCGGCTCGACCTTGCCGTTCTCCAGCAGGCAGCCGCCGTCGAAGTACGGCTTGGGGTTCTGCCAGATGTCGATGCGCTGGTTGACGTGCCCCATGAACGGCAGCAGCGTCGCGATGAACACGCCCACCGCCAGCAGCCCGACGCCGATCAGCACCCACGACACCCGCTGCGTGGCGATGTACAGCATCGACACGAACAGGCCGAAGTACAGCAGCGCCGTGCCCAGGTCCTTCTGCATGAACAGCACGCCCAGGCAGAACAGCCAGATGACCATGATCGGGCCCAGGTCGCGGGCCCGGGGCAGGCTGAGCGGCCCGATCTTCTTGCCGATCAGCGACATGGCCTGCCGCTTGTTCACCAGGTAGCCGGCGAAGAAGACCACCAGCATCAGCTTGGCGAACTCGCCCGGCTGCACCGAGAACCCGGCCACGTTGATCCACACCCGGGCGCCGTTGATCTCCGCGCCCACGCCCGGCACGATCGGCAGCAGCAGCAGGATGATGGCGCCCAGGCCGATCATGTAGGTGTAGCGCTGCGCGGTCTTGGGGGTGAACGACAGCGGCGCGTCGGTCCGGTTGGTGTCCCGCATGATCAGCACCGCGGCGACGAACAGCGCGATGCCGACGAAGGTCCACATCAGCTGGGACGGGGCGTCGGCGGCGTCCTTGAGCACCTGCTGGCCCGCGGCCGCCGCGGCCCGCCGGTTCGGCTGGGTGTCCAGGTCCAACCGGTAGATCATGGCCAGGCCGAGCCCGTTCAACGCCACCGCGAGCGGCAGCAGCAGCGGGTCGGCGTACGGTGCGAACTTCGCCTGGACGAAGTAGGCGGCCAGCGCCAGCACCACCAGGCCGCCGCCGTACCCGAACAACCCGGCGGGGATCTGCCCGTCACGGGCCAGGCCCACCTCCGCGAACGCCGACAGCGTCAGCACCATCGCGAAGATGAGCAGCGCCAGCGACGCCGCGTTGCGCCGCTGGTACGGCAGCTGGCGGCGGATCTGCTCCCCGAGCTGATTCATCTACGACTTTCCCCCGTCGGCCGGACAGCCCTGGATCTGCTGGCTGCCGGTACGGCACGCGTCGCGGCGCCGCTCCAGGTCGGCGAGCTTCTGCTCGGCCTGCGACCGGCCGACGAACGCGAAGGACCCCTGGCGGACGCCGGCCGCGTCGCTCTCCGGAAGTTCACTGGTGTTGACGGTGCTTTCGGCGACCGTGCGCTCACGGCAGTTCTTCTGGTCGGCCCCCTGGACGATGACGACCTTGCCGCCCTGCTCGCGCAGCGAATACTTGCACACCGCGTTCTGCAGGTCCTTCACGGCCTCGGGGCCGCTGACGGTGTAGGTCTCCTTGACCGCCTTCTGCTTGTCCTGCGGCAGGTCCGACACCATGATCGGCGGGTTCGGCTGGTCCTTGGCGGCCGCCTTGCGCGACAGGTCCAGCCCCGGCACCTGCTGCGTGGTGCCGCGGAACAGCACGACCTGCCCGTTCTCCTCACCGATGTAGTAGCCGTTGCGCACGGACTGCAAGCCCACGAAACCCACGGCGGCCAGCCCCACCACGGCCACCCCGGCGGTCACGATCAGCCACGTCCAGCGGCGCGGGCCGCGGCGGCGCTTGGCGGCCGGGGCCTCCGGCGGGGCGAGCACGTCCGGCGCCCCGCCCGGCATCGGCTGCCCCATCGGCATCGGCGCGGGCTGCGGCGGCGGCATCTCGTCCACCGCCACCGGCGGCTGCGGCATCGTGTCGCGCAGCTGCGCCGCCCGGCTCGCCGGAGTGTCGGCGCCGCCCTCGGGCCCCATGCCGCCCGGCGGGGCGGGCTGCGTCGTGCCGGGATCACCCGGCAGGTCCGGCGGACGGGCCGTGGCCGCGGCGCCGACGGCATGGCCGGGGCCGGGCGGCGGCGGGTGCTGCCCCAGGTCGACGACGTCCGCCACCACGCACGTGATGTTGTCCGGACCGCCGCCCCGGTTGGCCAGGTCGATCAGCTGCCGGACGGCCTGCTCGGGGTCGTCGACGTCGGTCAGCACCTGGAAGATCGTATCGGCGGTGACCACGCTGGACAGCCCGTCCGAGCACAGCAGGTAGCGGTCGCCGATCTTGGCTTCGCGCAGCGACAGGTCCGGGTCGACCTCGCCGCGGCCGTCCAGCGCGCGCAGCAGCAGCGACCGCTGGGGGTGCGAGGCCGCCTCGTCGGGGCTGATCCGGCCCTCGTCCACCAGCGACTGCACCAGCGTGTGGTCGTGGGTGATCTGGAACAGGCTGCCCTCGCGCAGCAGGTAGGCCCGCGAATCCCCGATGTGGACCAGCGCCACCTGGTTGCCCGCCCACAGCATCGCCGTCAGCGTCGTGCCCATGCCCTGCAGCGACGGGTCCGACTCGACGATGTGGTGCAGGTTCTCGTTGGCCGCCTTGACGGTGTGTTCGAGCGCCGCCAGCAGCTCGTTGGCCGGCAGCTCCTTGTCGAGCTTGCGCAGTTCGGCGATGGCGGCGGCGCTGGCGATCTCGCCGCCGACGTGTCCGCCCATCCCGTCGGCCACGGCGAGCAGATGGGCGCCCGCGTACGCCGAGTCCTCGTTGCCCTCGCGTAGCATGCCGACGTCGGACCGCGCGGCGTAGCGAATTCCCAGAGTCATTTGCGCAGCTCGATCACCGTCTTGCCGATACGGATCGGTACGCCCGGCGGAACCGGCATCGGCCGGCTCACCCTCGTGCGCCCGAGGTAGGTCCCGTTGGTCGAGCCGAGATCTTCCACGATCCACTGACCGTCCTGCGCGTAAAGTCGGGCATGCCGCCCCGAAGCGTAGTCGTCGGTCACCACGAGCGTGGAGTCATTCGCCCGGCCGATGCTGATCGGAGCCCCCGTCAGATCGATGACCGTGCCGGCCCGCTCGCCCTGGACCACCACCAGCTTGGTCGGCACGTTGCTGCGCTGCGCCCGCGGCGGCCTGGACGGCCGCGCGGCCCGCTGCGGCGGCTGGGCCGCGCGGGCGGCGGCCTTGGAACCGAACAGGTCGGCCCGGATCACGCCGACGGCCGCGATGACGAACAGCCAGAGCACCGCGAGGAACGCCAGCTTGATCAGCGTGAGGGTGAATTCGGACATCGGAGTCGGGGCTACTCCCTATCGCGGCGGAAGACCAGGGTTGTCCGCCCCATCGTGACGCGCGAGCCGTCGACGAGCGTGACCCGCCGGATCGGCTGACCGTTCACGAAGGAGCCGTTCGTCGACCCTAGATCCACCAGCACGACTTCGGGGCCTTCTACGCGGATCTCGGCATGGTGGCGGGACACGCCGGGATCGACCAGCCGCAGGTCGCAGTCGGTGCCGCGGCCCAGCAGCGTGACCGGCGTGTTGATCTCGTAGGTGCGCTGGGTGGCGTCCCCGCCCTCCACCGCCGTGGTCACCAGCAGCCGCGGCCGGCCGGCGAACACCCCGCCCCGCCCCTGCGGAATGTCGCTCACCGGACGGCGGATCTCCCCGCCCTCCACGGTGGAACCGCGGATGACGCCGGACCGGATACGGAACATGCCCGTGGCCAGGTCCCCGGCGTTCTCGAACCGGACACGCACCGGCCCGACGAAGGAGTACCCCTGCTCCTTGGCGTACTCGCGGGCCAGGTTCGCCAACTCCTGGCTCAGGCTGTCGGCGTACACCTGGAGCCGCTGTCCGTCCTGTTCGGAGATCTCGACGACGAAGTCGTTCGGCACCAGGGTGCGTCCAGCCGCCACGATGGCGGCGCGGTCGTCCATCTCGCGCTGAACAGCACTGGCCACCTCGACCGGCTGCAGCTCCGACTTGAAGGCCCGGGCGAAGGCACCTTCGACCATGCCCTCCAGCCGTCGCTCGAAGCGCTGAATGACGCCCACGGGCACCTCCCTTCCCCACTGGTAGACGATCGTATCGGTGCGAAGGTTCGCTCGAAGTATCTGGATACCTAACCACCCCCGAGACCGTGCTAGCCTTTTCGAGCACCCCCCGAGAGGGGGCGGCACCCGGGCGGGTGGCGGAACGGCAGACGCGCACGGTTCAGGTCCGTGTGTCCGCAAGGACGTGAGGGTTCAAATCCCTCCTCGCCCACTCAGGGGTGGTGACGCCGGTCTCCACCTCACAGTGACGGAACGACCCCCCTGCGGCAAGCAGCGGGGGTTCTTCTGTATCCCTCAACGGTACGGCGTCCCCACCGCTGCGTCTCATCCGCGGACACCGGGCGGGAAGCCTGAGCACGTTGGGGTCCGTGAGGCCAAGTCGCCTGTTTCGGCGCACGGCGGCCCCGCGCCGCCGGCCTCGCGGCGTTCGTCCTCGGCCTAGTTCGTGGGGGTGGCTTTTGGGCGTCCAGGTGCCCAGCGGCTTGGTTCGTCGTCACCGCGCCCGGCGCCGGGGTCGCCCGCCCTGGCCCGGCACCGCCCCCGGCCAAGCCTCACCGCCGCCCTGATCGCCCTGGACCGGCCGACAAGGGCGATGGTGTCCGCGTATGGGGCCGCGTGCGGCGCCCGCGGCGCAGGGTCCGACGACCACACGGGGGCCTCGCCGCCGCTCAGCGGAACCTGCCGGTCTCGCCGCGACCGCCGCACCAGCCGCCGCCGATGCCCTGATCGACTCCTTCCGCGCTTGGTCCGCGAGCCCGGCATCCGCAGCGCGGGCCGCGCTTTTCCAAGGCTGGCGTGGCTCTTTGATACGTCGACTACTAGGGCATGTTTCGAAGTTGGCCAGAGCCGTTCGTTGATGGCGGCGATGTGGACGGTGGCCTGGTAGCGGACGGCGAGCTCGTCGAACCCGGGTGGTCGGCCACCGCGCACGCCGCGTCGGCGCCGGTGGTCGGCCTGATCGGCCGGTTCGCAGATCGTGGCCGCGATGCCTCACTGCGTCCGGCGTGCGACATGCCGCCACTCACCACACTTCGAAACAGGTCCTAGGACGCGGAGGTGGAAGCGGCGTTCTGTCGCTCCGCGCCGCCGTGGACGTTCTCAGCCCCGTTCTCCGGTGTGATCGTGATTCGGGGGCGGGGGCGGGCTCAGTGGAGTCGGGTGAGGGCTTCTGCTGCGAATTCGGCGGGGTTCCAGCCCGCTCCGCCGCGTACGAGGTCCCCGATCCCTGACTGCGCGAGCCGGTACTGGTCGCCGACGTGTTCGAGGAAGTGCGCGGTCACAAGCGCGTCGGCGGTCGTGACCGGCTGGAGGATCTGCTCGGGGTCGGTTTCTTCGGGGAGGCCGACCAGGTGCGCGCAGGACGCCAGTTCGGCGGCGTCGAAGGGGGCGGACGGGAACAGGGCGCCGGCGAGGCCGAGCACGGCCCGTTGGGCCGCGTCCAGCGGGGCGAGCAGCAGGGTGCGCAGCCGGGCGCGGGCCTCGGGGGTGCGGATCGCCTCCAGGTCGGCGGTGACCAGTTCGTAGGCGCCCCGGTCGCGCAGCGCGTCGAGCAGTGGGGCCAGGACGGCGGGGACGGCCAGCGGGTGCCGTCCGGTCTCGTAGGTCAGCGCGTCGAGCACGACGGCGTGGGCTCCGATGCCGAGCAGGTCGAGCAGCCAGGCCAGCGACTCGCGGGGGCGGGCGTCGTTCAGTTCGAGCCCCCCGGCCGGGTCGGTCACCGCGTCCAGTCCGAGCTGCGGGACGAGCGCGCGCAGCAGGTTGACGCGGCGGTAGGGGACGCTGGTGGGCTGATGGTCGTCCGCCGGGGCGAGCAGGCACAGCAGCCCCGGGATGTCGAGCACGGCCGTTCCGGCGGGTGCGGTGAGCTCCTCGGCGTTGCCGGGGACGAACCAGATGATCGGCGGGGTGAGGTCGGCCGGCGGGGGAGTATCGGCGTCGGCGATCCAGAGCGGGACGCCGGACCCGCGCAGCAGGGACAGGCGCGGCAGCCGTGTGTCGTCCAGGCAGTCGAGCGTGGTGGCGAAACCGCCGTCCCGCTCCTGGACCGCGGGCCGCGGGGTGCCGCCGAGGAATTCGCTGAGCGCGGTGGCGAACGTCTCGGCGGCGGCCGCGTCGGGATGCGCGGCGAGCGCCCGGAGCCGGTCGAGGACGGCGGCGGCGCCTGGGTCGCGGCGCGCCCGTACGAACCGGTCGAGCTGTGGGAACGGCAGCTGCGCGCCGTCGTCGTACCAGCTCAGCGCTTCGGCGGCGGTGTGGCCGTACCAGGGCCAGCGGGGCGCGCGGGGGACGGTGCGGGGGCCGCCCGGCCCGGTGTCCCCCCGGTCGTTGTCCAGCAGCCATTGGGCGGCGGCCGGTTCGCCCGCCGCCAGGCACGCCTCCAGCGCCTCGGCGCGTGGGTCCTGCGGGCCGTCCAGGCGGCTTCTCAGTTCCGCCGCGAGGGCGTCCTCGGCGTCGCGGAGCCGCTGCTTCTCGGCGTCGAGCATCCGGCGTGCTTCGGCGCGGCGGTGCCCGGCGGCGGTTTCGGCGTCGGACAGGTCGGCGGGGGCGAGGCCGATGCGCTCGGCGCGTTCGCGCAGCACCGCCGCTTCGCGGGCGACTTCGGCGCGGGCCGCCTTGCGGGCGTCCTCCAACAGCCCGGGGACGTCGCGGCTCCACTCCCCGGCGTCGCCGGTCGCCTGCGCGAGGAACGCCTCCACGGCGGTGAACTCGCCGTCCTTGATCAGCCTGCGCACGCCTTCGGCCTCGGTGGCCGGGGCGGCCAGACCGGCCAGGACGAGCCCGGCGACGCGGTCGTCGTCGAGGGCGGCAGCCGGTGTGCGTGCCAGTTCCGCCACCAGGAGCGGATGCCGCCAGCGGCCGGGCCAGCGGCCGATGATCCCGGCGAGTGTCTCATCCATGGTCGGCCCCCCACCTCATCAGGTCTTCAAGATCGGTCAGGAACTCGCGCGCGAGCCGGGCCTCGGCCGCCGGGAGGCGGGCCGCGGAGTCCTCCAGGCTCGGCCAGGCGCCGGCCAGCCAGCGGGCGAGTTCGGCGGTCTCGCCGGGCAGGGCGGCGGCTTCGGCGGTGTCGGCGCGGCCGTGGTCCTCCACGATGTGCCGCACCTGCTGGACGACCGGGTCCAACCGCTGCACATAGCTGCGCAGGTGGCTTCCCTGCATCGGGGTGTACTGCTTGCGCAGCACCTTGGCGCTCGCCGCGGTGACGAAGTCCGCCATGTCGAGGGTGGGCAGGGCGTCCAGCCAGTCGCGCAGCGCCTCGGCGGCGCGCGCGTCCCGCTCGGCGGCCGGGAGCGACGCGGCGTCGGCGTCGGCGCGCTCGTCCAGGATCCGGCGGAGCCGGGCGAACTCGCCGGTCGCCTCGTCGAACAGGCTGTGGTGCGTACGGTTGCTGACGGTGTGGTTGAAGTTGCTGGCGGCGGCGTGCCGCAGCAGCCGGTCCAGGATGCGCCACGCTTCGGCCCGGGAGCGTTCGAGCTCGGCGCCGCCGAGGGCGGCGCGCATGACGTCGAGCGGGACGGCCTGGTAGGCGCCGGGGCGTTGGCCGTCCCCGTGCCAGTAGGCGTGGACCTGTGCGGCGAAGTCGGCCCAGACGCCGGCCCATGCCTCGGCGTCGTCCTCGGTCCAGGCGGTCGACGCGGCGGCCACCAGGCCGTCGGCGACCACGTCCAGGGGGTCGGTGTCCGCGACGGGGCCGAGCAGTGTTCCCGCGGCCGCCGCCGCGACGCCCACGATCCGTTCCGCGGGCCGCAGGTCCTCGACGACGAAGTCGTCGAGGACCTGGGGGAAGTCGGGAGTTCCGCGTGCGGCGCCGAGCAGGGCCAGGGCGGCCGTCGGGGCGGCGGACCGGTCGGGGAGCGTCCTGCGCAGCACCGCCGCCTCGACGAACGCGCCCTCCTGCCAGCGGTCGCGGATCAGCCAGGTGAGCCAGCGTGCGGAGACGGCCTCGTCCGTTCGGTCGCGGTGGTCGGCCAGGCACCGGGCGGCGACGACGCGCAGCAGGTCGCGGGGGGCGGCCGCGTCCGGCACGTCCCCCGCAAGGGAGTCGTCGGCTGCCGTCTCCCCGGCCGGCGCGTCCTCGGTGAGGGCGTCGAGCACCTGCCAGGGGTCGGGCGCGGCCGCCAGGACGTCCCGGACGAGCTCGGCGAGGGGCGCGTCCGCCCGGTACCCCGCGATGATCCGCTGCGCGGCGGCGTAGGCGGCGCCCGACGGGGCCGCCGGCCCCGTCGTCGGCCGGTCGGCGGGGCGCGGTACCCGGGCGGCTCCCACCGCGGTCGCGACGGCGTCGGCGGCTTCCTGCCCGGTCAGCCGGACGCTCAGCTCGGAGGCCGGCCGCTGCCGTCCGTACCGGCCCTCGAACGACAGGTAGTTGAAGCTGCCGACGACCGCGTCGTCGTCCCAGACCAGCACCTTGGCGTGGTTGTCGCGGCCGTTCCCGGCCTCCGGGCCGATCAGGGTCAGCAGCCCGGGGTAGTCGCCGCGGAGCGCTTCGAGACGGGCCAGCGCCTTGGCCCGGCCGCGGGCGTTGCGGCCGCCGTACACCAGCGTGGTGGCGACGCCGCGGTCCAGGCAGCCGCGCAGCGCGTTGACGAACCGGTCGTCGATCACCTCGGCCGACGCCCCGTCGGAGGCGATCACCAGCCGGCGCGCGGCGCGGCGGAGCGCCACCCACAGCAGGTCGCGGTGGGTGGCGTCGGTGACCACGCGCACGTCCGGAAGCGCCCGGGAGGACAGGAAGTCGCGGCACTGCCGCAGGTGCGCCTGCCATCCCTCCGCCCAGATCCGCACGGACGCGGGGGCGACCGCCTGGTCTTCGTCGGGCGGGTCGACGTTGGCGGCGGGTGG
Source organism: Actinomadura sp. NBRC 104425 (assembly GCF_030269545.1). Classification (GTDB taxonomy): domain Bacteria; phylum Actinomycetota; class Actinomycetes; order Streptosporangiales; family Streptosporangiaceae; genus Spirillospora; species Spirillospora keratinilytica. The sequence goes on from NZ_BSTN01000007.1 coordinate 252,955, forward strand.
CTCGTCCAGTGGTTCGGGGTCGTCGGGCTCCTCGCCGTGCAGACGCGCGGCGGCCACGAAGTCGGCGTGCCGCACGGTCAGCAGCTGCGCCTGGTCGTAGGAGGGCACCGAGCGGCGCGCCCAGCGCAGCAGCTCCTCGATCGGCGCGCATTGCCCCGGCCCTCGGGCGCGCAGCAGCACGCCCACCTCGGCGAGGCCGCCGCTGGACGACAGCAGGTTGCGGCTGGTCACCAGCGCCGCGCGGTCGTCGGCGAGCAGCACCTTGGCGTGCGTGCCGACGGAGGTCTCCGGAATGACGACCCGCCGCCTGGGGCCGCCGGGCCGGTCGGCCTTCAGGTCGTACAGCGCGTTGCGCACCTTGTCGTCCTGGTCCTCCAGGAGCGAGTCCCGGTCGGCGCCCCACAGCAGGACGATCACGACACCGCGGTCGGCGGCCCGGTCCAGCTCGTCCAGCACCGTGCTGATCGCGCCGTAGGTCAGCCAGGGGCCGGCGATCACCAGCTGCGTGCGGGCCTGGCGGATCAGGCCGACGACCGTCTCCGGGTGCGCGTCGCCGGGCACCACCTGCGCGGGCAGCTCCCGGTCGACGCGCGCCCGCAGCAGCCGGTCGAGCCGGTCGGCCTCGGCGGTCAGCTCGTCGTGCCAGTTGAGACGCTGACCGGCGGGGATGTCCACGGTGCCGGTCACCCGCTGCTCCAGGCGGGTCAGCACCGACTCCGCTGACGGCGGCTCGACCAGCCGGGCCTCGGCGAGCCTGCGCAGCTCCACGAAGACCGGCTTGGTGGGGAACTCGGCGGCCAGCCGGGTGAGCCGTTCGGACGCCGGTTCGCGCAGTTCGGCCGGGTACGTCTCATCGGTGACGGTCACGACGAGCCGTTCGGAGTCCTCGTCCCACACCGGGGCCACCTGAAGCGGGGTCCACCGGCGGCCCGCGGACTGCTGCAGGTCGCGCGGTGGAATCCGGAACGACCGGACCCGCCGCGTCCGCCCGGTGACGGAGGCGCCGGCGCGGCCTTCCTCCGCCGCGTCGTCCCCTCGGCGCCGGCGCTGCGCGGCGTTGAGCGCGGCGAGCACGTCGGCCTCCCTGGCATCCTGCAGCCGGAAGTCGCTGTCCTCGACGGGGACGGTCATCCGCCAATTGCCCGGCCGCATGGGCCCGGCGGCCGCCCGGACGAGACCGGTGAGCTTGTCCACCATCAGTTCGAGCGTCTCCGGCGTGGCCTCGGCGCCGCGCAGCCGCTCGGGTTCGCCGGCGTCCAGGTGGCGGGCGACCTCGTCCGACACCACGACGGTGCGCCGCGCCGGGTCGATGACCAGGTGGTCGTGACGCCAGAGGTCGTAGACGAAGTCGTTGACCAGCCGCCGGGGCAGCCCCAGCGCCGTCGACAGCTGCGCGACGTCGTTCAGCCCCGCGTGGACGGCGCGCAGCACCAGCTCCTCCATCGACGACAGCGAGTCGCCGTAGCCCACTCGGACCTGGACTTCGACGACGTCGCACGGCACGTACACGGTGACCCGCGTCTCGCTCACCTGGCCTCCACCGGCTTGAACACCTCCGCCGCGTTCATGACGGTCCCGTACTGCTGGACGCCCCGGCAGACCAGCTGCCAGAAGTCGCCGTCGTCGTCGCGATACCGCTGGAAGTGGGCGAAGTTGCCGACGATCACCAGCAGCTTCCTGGCACGCGAGAACATCACGTTGATCAGGTCGGGGCGGGCGAGATGGCCGTAGCCGGCCGCGGCGGCCGTGCCGTCGCCGTGCATCTTGTCGCGGACGAGGGAGACGATGACGATGTCCGCCTCCCGCCCCTGGAACGCGTGCACGGTGTAGGCGTACGGCTCCAGGTCGCGGTGCCGTTTGAGCTTCTGGAGCTGCTGGCGGTAGGGCGTGAGGACGGCCACCGGCTCGGCGCTGTAGCCGTCGCGGTTCGGCCGCGGTTCGGGCCGCAGCTCGCGGAACAGCGAGCACACGATCTCGACCTCGCCGTCGTTGGACCAGTGCCGCCGCTCGCAGCAGTTCGGCATGTCGGCGGTGTCGAGCCAGACCAGGGAGCGTCCGCGCAGCCGCCCCGGCGCCTGGAGCGGCAGCGGGTCGGGTTCGCGGCCGGTTTCCAGCAGCCCCTTCGGCAGCCCGTCCTTGCGCGGTCCGCGGCCGTCGTTGTAGAAGACGCGGCTGACCACCTCGGCGATCGGCGGGGCCATGCGGAACTGCGTGGTCAGCTGCGACACCGGCCGCGGCCCGAGCGTCGGCCGCTCGCCCGCGTCGAACAGGTGCCGGAACAGGTCGAAGGCGTCGATGTAGGCCTGCCGCTTGTCCGCCGGGACCGCGACCGCCGGGTTGGGGTCGCCGATGCAGGAGTCGAGGAAGCGCACCACCTCGTCCCGGCGGTGCGCCGGCAGCTGCGACTGGTCCCCGATGAGCGTCCACCGGGTGCCCCGCACCAGCGGGATCGCCAGTTCGGTCGGCCACGCCTTGGCGGCCTCCTCCACGATCACCCAGTCGAACGCGGTCGCCCCGGCGGTGACCCCGATGTCGTGGGGCGTGGCGGTGCCGCAGGTCGCGAAGACGATATTGGCGCCGCGCTGGAGCCGGTCGGCCAGCTCCGGTTTGACCGACTCGCCGCCGTCGTCGCGCAGCAGCGCCAGCCAGTCCGACAGCACCGGCCGCAGCCGGTCGTCCACCCCGCGGGCGAGCTGCCGTTCGACATGCGCCCGGATCTGCCGGGCCTGGCGCACCACCAGGTTGTCGCGCAGCCACGGCTGGACGTCCTTGTCGGGGGTCGCGCGCTGCGACTTCACCCGTAGGGCGATGGGCACGTTCTCGCCCCGGTCGGTGGGGCCGTCGTCGTCCATGGCTCCGATGTCGCGCAGGATGCGGACGGCGAGGTTGTCCAACGTGAAGTTGGACTGCGCCGACACCAGGACACGGTGGGTGGGCTCCTGCTCCAGGTACGCCGCGATGGCCCGGGACGTCACGGTCGTCTTGCCGGTGCCGGGCGGCCCCTGCAGCGCGAAGAACGGGTCGAACCGGAGCATGTCCTGGACCGCGCCCGGCCCGCTGCCGATCAGATCCTTGCCGGCCGTCGGCCAGCGGTCGGGCATGCGGATCGCCTCGGGGTTGCGCAGCCGGCTGGTGAGCGGGCGCAGCGCGAACAGCTCCCAGCGGGCGTTGGCCTGCCGCCGCTGGACCGCCTCGGCGCCGATGTCGTCCGCGGGGCGGATCCAGCCCTGCTGCGGGACCGGGGGCGCGTCGGGTTCCCGGCGGATGACGATCCGGTCGGGCCCCTCCCTGCGGACGACGGTCGCGCGGGACTTGCGGGACCCCTCGTGCTTGCGGCCGGTCTCGCTGGTGAACAGCTCGACCGCCGAACTGCCGTCCTCGTTCTCCAGGTTGTCGAAGAAGTCGCCGAACGCCGGACGCAGGCCGGGCTGGCGCACGTACTTGGTGAACAGGGCGGACCGGTGGATGCGCTCGCGGTCGCGTTCGCGGTCCCAGTAGACGAACACCTCGCCGCCCTGCCCCGGCGCGCGATCGACCCGGTACGGGTAGCACCGCGCCTGCAGCTCGACGCCCTGGAACTCCAGCAGCCAGTCGATGGCCCGCTGGTAGTCCAACTCCGCCTGCGACACCCTGCCGGCCGGCCGCACGCTGTCCAGCAGCGGCTTCCACGACGGCCTGTCCTTCAGCTCCCTGCGCAGCACCGCCCGGGGCAGACCGTGCTTGATCAGCTTGAACTCCGGCATCAGCCGGGGCCGGGACGCGGGCAGCAGATCGTCCAGCTTCGTGCGGACCGCGGCCAGGTCGCGGCGGGCGACGTACTTGATGACCAGCGCCTCGTCCAGCGGCGTGCCGGAGGGCTGCCCGCTGGCGGGGTCCGGCATCCGGTACGGCTCGCAGAACCACACCACGCGCTCGCCGACCAGCATCACCGTCGCCCGGCGCTTGGGCTCGATCTCGCCGCCCTCGACGAACGGTTCGGCGCCGCTCGGCGAGTGCGCGATCCGGGCCCGCCGCAGGTCGGTGACGATCAGGTCGTGCAGCTCCCGGAGGCCTTCGGGGGTGTCGGTGCCGTAGGTCAGCCAGCCCCAGTTGCCGAACGTGGCCTGGCTGTGGGTGGGCATGTGCACCACCAGGTAGGGGCGTTCGCTGTCGACGTCGCCGTACCAGCTCAGGATGGCGTCGTGGGCGGCGCCGAGGTCGTTGACGACCTCCGCGGCGGTCGGCCGCCCCGCCGGAACCGGGTCGAGCATGCGGTGCAGCAGCGCGCGCAAGGGTTCCGGCACGGCGGTGGCCCGCAGGTCGCGGCGCAGCCGGCGGTTCAGCTCGTCCAGGCGCTCCCGCACCGCCCGCATCGCGGGCTCGTCCTCGGGGACGGCGTCCGGCAGCAGCTCGACGGGGAACGGCCCGACGAACCACTCCCACACGATCGCGGCCAGCGAGTACACGTCGGCCTTCGCGCTCTCCACCTGCGTGACGTCTTCCTCGGTCGCCAGCAGGTGCCGCACCCTCTCGGGGGCGAGGTAGGCGAGCGGCTCCGGGCCCCGGTTCAGCACGAGCCTGGCGAGCTGCGAGCGGTCCAGGGCTGAGTCCACCGAGGTGCCGCTGAGCAGGCTGGAGACGAACGAGCTGAGCTCGAACCTGGCGAGCCGCAGCGTCGGCGGCTCGTTGTCGCCGCCGTGCACCACGTCGATCGTCCAGGGGGACAGGTTGCGGTGCGACAGGCACAGGTCGTGCAGGACGGCCAGGCCGTCGGCCAGATGCGCGAACTGGCGCAGCGCCTCCACCCGGTCGTTGCGGTAGACCTCCGTCCTGCCGCTCTCGGCGAGCGTGTCGTCGGCGCCCTCCGTGGCGACGAACGCGACGCCGTCGACGTTGATGCCGGTGGCCTGGATGCTCTCGGCGTCCTCGTATCCCCCGGACAGCAGCTGGGGGAGCGCCGGATGCCCGAGGCCCGACACCCGCGACAGCGCCCGGACCTCCTGGCTCCACAGCAGCCCGCCCAGTTCCGAGAGGCCGAGATAGATCTGCAGGTCGACCAGCTTGGGGTCGTGCTCGTCCGGGGTGAGCAGCTGGGTCGAGAACAGGCAGCCGCTTAGCAGCTCGTGCCAGGATTCGTCGTCGAACTCCTCGAAGGGCCCGTACTTGGCGGTCCTGGTGTCACAACACAGGTAACGCACCAGCCGTTTCGCGTCTTCAACAGATCCCACGCCGCCGCCCCTCGTCCTGGTTGCCCACGCAAGGGGAGCTTATTACCGGACGAGTCCGGTTATGGCGGTCCTATCGGTCAGACATTCCTGCGGCCGTATCGCGGCACTCCCCCGTTGTGCGGAGGCGGGTTGCGCGGGCTCCTTTCACGGGCGGTCGGAAAAGTTCGGGCGGTGATGTCGAGAACCCGTGACCGGCTCCGTTCCCGGGGTACACGCGACCGAAATGGCCGCCAGCACCGAGGAGAACCACGATGGCCAAGTATCTGCTGCTCAAGCACTACCGGGGCGCCCCGGCTCCGGTGAACGACGTGCCGATGGACAAGTGGACGCCGGAGGAGATTTCGGCCCATATGCAGTTCATGCGCGACTTCGCCGCCCGGCTGGAGGAGACCGGCGAGTTCGTCGACGCCCAGGCGCTCGCCCCCGAGGGCACGTTCGTCCGGTACGACGGCGAGGGGCGCCCGCCGGTCACCGGCGGTCCGTTCGCCGAGACCAAAGACCTCATCGCCGGCTGGATGGTGGTCGACGTCGACGGCTACGAGCGCGCCATCGAGCTGGCGGGGGAGCTGTCGGCCGCTCCGGGGGCGGGCGGCAGGCCGATCCACGAGTGGCTGGAGGTCCGCCCGTTCCTCACTGAGCCGCCCACCATCGCCGAGTGAACGCGTGCCTGGACGGGGCCTTGCTGCGAAGCCTCACGCCGACCGCGGTTCCGGCGCCCGGCGGCGGGCCGCGGCGCGCCTGCTCGGCCCGGCGGCCATCAGTCCGCGCCGGGTCGGGCAGGCGGTCGTGCGCCGGTTCGCCGCCTCGGAAGGCCGGCATCCACACTCACACGTGCTCCTCGGTGTCCGCTGCGATCGGCGTGCTGGACCCGGTCGTCCGCCGGTGTCGTGGCGGCCCGCTCGCGCGGAAACCGGCCGCCGGCCCGCATGGCCGGAGGCCGGGGACAGGCGGGCGTCTCCGCTGCCGCGGCGTTTTCGATCATGCATGTTCTATCACGCCGTCCCGAGTAACACGCACAACATCTAGGTGTTGCATTCTCTCCCGCCACTAGATGTAGAGTTCGGGGCGTCGCGGGTCCGCCCCTCATGGGGCGGCGCGAGAGGCATTCCCGTGTGCATGCGGGACTGCCCCGCAGTGGTGACGGGGGACGACAACCGTCACCGGAGCGCCGGGCTGCACGGCCCGGAAAGCGACGGCCGGTAGGCCCGTGGACGGTGCCCCGAGTCCGAAGACCCGCCCGCGACCGCAAGTGACCATGAGCCTGCGAGGGCGGGCCGGTGGGTGGGTGCGCCGTGCCCACCTTCCAGCGCGCCCGCAGCCCGATGGGAGAGCAGATGACTGATTCCGCAACCGTCGACGACCGAGAACTGGCGGTCCGGGAGGCCGCCGCACGGGTCGGCGCCGATCCCGGCCAGTCCCGGGTCGCGGCCGCGCTGCTCGCCGAGCTGATCCGGGACGAGGCCGCCGGGGAGGGCGTCGATACGTTCAGCTCCTCGGTGCGTCTGGCGCACGAGCAGGGCCTGCTGAGCGACGAGACCGCGGCGTTCGTCGCCGCGCACGCCGCCGAGCTGGACGCGCTCGTCGACGACACCGCCGACGACCGGTTCGAGTACTTCGGCCTGAGAACGGTCTACGACCGCTACCTGCTGCGCCACCCGCACACCCGCAAGGTCATCGAACGCCCGCAGCACTTCCTGATGCGCGTGGCGTGCGGGCTGTCCGACACCGTCGACGAGGCCGCCCGGCTGTACGAGCTGATGTCGCGGCTGGAGTACCTGCCGTCGTCGCCCACGCTGTTCAACTCCGGCGCGCGCCGCCCCCAGCTGTCGTCGTGCTTCCTGCTCGACTCCCCGCGCGACGAGCTGGAGTCGATCTACGAGCGATACGGGCAGGTGGCGCGGCTGTCGAAGTACGCCGGCGGGATCGGGATCTCCTGGTCGCGGATCCGGTCCCGCGGGTCGCTGATCCGCGGCACCAACGGAACCTCCAACGGCATCGTCCCGTGGCTGCGGACACTGGACGCCTCGGTGGCGGCGGTCAACCAGGGCGGCCGCCGCAAGGGAGCGGCCTGCGTGTACCTGGAGCCGTGGCACGCCGACGTCGAGGAGTTTCTGGAACTGCGCGACAACACCGGTGAGGACCAGCGCCGTACCCACAACCTCAACCTGGCCAACTGGATCCCCGACGAGTTCATGCGGCGGGTGGAGGCCGACGCCGACTGGTCGCTGTTCGACCCCAAGGAGGTGCCCGAGCTCACCGACCTGTGGGGCGAGGAGTTCGACGCCGCCTACCGCCGTGCCGAGGCCGAGGGCCGATACGTGCGGCAGGTCCCGGCGCGCCGCCTGTACGGCCGCATGATGCGCACGCTGGCCCAGACCGGCAACGGCTGGATGACCTTCAAGGATGCGGCCAACCGGACCTGCAACCAGACGGCCGAGCCCGGCAACGTGGTGCACCTGTCGAACCTGTGCACCGAGATCCTCGAGGTGACCGGTGACACCGAGACCGCCGTGTGCAACCTGGGATCGGTGAACCTGGCCTGCCACGTCACCCCGGACGGCTTCGACTTCGCCAAGCTGCGTGACACCGTGCGGGTGGCCGTCCGGTTCCTGGACCGGACCATCGACCGCGGCTACTACCCGACGCCGGAGGCGGCCGCGACCAACGCCAAGTGGCGTCCGATCGGACTGGGCGTGATGGGCCTGGCCGACGTGTTCTTCACGCTGCGGCTGCCGTTCGACTCGCCCGAGGCGCTGGAGCTGTCCACCGCCATCGCCGAGGAGATCGCCCTGACCGCCTACAACACCTCGGCGGACCTGGCCGAGGAACTGGGCGCGCACCCCGCGTTCGGCCAGACGCGCGCGGCCCGCGGCGTGCTGCACCCCGACCACTTCCCGGCCGCGCACCGCAAGCCCGCCGAATGGAACGCGCTGCGCCGGCGCGTCGCCGAGGTGGGGCTGCGCAACTCGCTGCTGGTCGCGATCGCGCCGACCGCGACCATCGCGTCCATCGCCGGCTGCTACGAGTGCATCGAGCCGCAGGTCTCCAACGTGTTCAAGCGCGAGACGCTGTCCGGCGAGTTCCTGCAGATCAACCGCTACCTGGTCGCCGACCTGCGCGCCGTCGGCAAGTGGACGCAACAGATCCGGGACGCCATCAAGCGCGGCGGCGGCTCGATCCAGCACATCCCCGGCCTCGACGACGAGCTCAAGCGGCTCTACCGCACCGCCTGGGAGATCCCCCAGAAGGCGCTGATCGACCTGGCGGCCGCGCGCACGCCCTACGTCGACCAGTCCCAGTCCCTGAACCTGTTCATGGCCACCCCCACCATCGGCAAGCTCTCCTCGATGTACGCCTACGCGTGGAAGGCCGGCCTCAAGACCACCTACTACCTGCGATCGCGTCCCGCGACCAGCATCGCCCAGACGACGGTCGCCGCCACCGCTCCCGCCGTCACCGTTGGTGACACCGCGGATGACACCGCGGTGACCGCCTGCTCCCTGGAGAACCCCGAGATCTGCGAGGCATGCCAGTGACCCTGCTCGACCCCGGGATGGACCTGACCCTCCGTCCCATGCGCTACCCCGGCTTCTACGAACGGTTCCGGGCCGCCATCCGCAACACCTGGACCGTCGAGGAGGTGGACCTCGCCTCCGACCTGCCGGACCTGGACAAGCTCACCCCCGACGAAATGCACCTGGTCAGACGGCTCGTCGCGTTCTTCGCCACCGGCGACTCGATCGTCGCCAACAACCTGGTGCTCAACCTCTACAAGCACGTGAACGCGCCGGAGGCGCGGCTCTACCTGTCGCGGCAGCTTTTCGAGGAGGCCGTGCACGTCCAGTTCTACCTGACGCTCCTGGACACCTACCTCAAGGAGGACGAGGAGCGCAGGCAGGCGTTCGCGGCCATCGAGCACATCCCCTCCATCCGGCAGAAGGCCGAGTTCTGCTTCAAGTGGATCGACTCGATCTCACAGCTCGACGAACTCGACACGGCCGAGCAGCGGCGCGCGTTCCTGCTCAACCTGATCTGCTTCGCCGCCTGCATCGAGGGACTGTTCTTCTACGGCGCGTTCGCCTACGTCTACTGGCTGCGCTCGCGCGGCCTGCTCAACGGCCTGGCCAGCGGCACCAACTGGGTGTTCCGCGACGAGTCCATGCACATGGAGTTCGCGTTCTCCGTCGTCGACACCGTCCGCGCCGAGGAGCCGGAACTGTTCGACGACGAGCTCACCGCCCAGGTCACCGAGATGCTGGAGGAGGCGGTCGCGGCCGAACTGGCCTTCGCGCACGACCTGTGCGGTGACGGACTGCCCGGCATGAGCGCCACCGACATGCGCGCCTACCTCGAATACGTGGCCGACCAGCGGTTGACCCGCCTCGGCATGCCCCGCCGGTACGGCACCGCCAACCCCTTCGCCTTCATGGAGCTGCAGGACGTGCAGGAGCTGTCCAACTTCTTCGAACGCCGCGTCTCGGCCTACCAGGTCGGCATCGAGGGCTCGGTCTCCTTCGACGAGGACTTCTGACCCGGCCCCCTGCCCACCGAAGACGTCCCGACCACCCCACGGTGGGCAGGGGCCCCGCCTGCCGGGGACGTGTCGGCCGCCGCTCTCCGCACACGACCACCTTATGCAGCGCAGCCCGAAAGCCGGCGCCGTGGGCACGGTGCTGCTGGACGTCAGCAGCGCCGACCTGCTCAGACGAGTCACGCGCATCGACACCGCCGCGGCCGCCGCTTCGGTCCCCTGCGCGGCCTGGTGCCTGTCGCCACCGCGCTGAACACCGACATCGCCGTCCGCGACCATTGACCAGAGCGAGAAGCCGGGGCGCCGGGACTGACCGCTCCGCCGAGCAGGCGCCCGCACCAGAGGCGGTCCTTTGACCGCCGTCGGGATGTCGCCGGAGCCGTGAGCGGGTTCGAAGTCTTGGGCGGCGCGCGGGACCTAGGATCGTCGCCCGTGACCGAAGCCGCCTCTTATCTCAGGACGACAGCGGACGCCTACGACGCCGTCGCCGCCCTCTACTCCGAGCTCTTCCGGGACGCGCTCGACGACCAGCCGCTGGACCGCGCCTCGCTCGCCGTGTTCGCCGAGCTCGTACGGAACGCCGGAGGAGGACCCGTCGCCGAGCTCGGGTGCGGCCCCGGACATGTGACGGCGCACCTGCACGGCCTGGGACTGGACGTCTTCGGTATCGACCTGTCGCCGGCGATGATCGACCTCGCCCGCGAGGCTTATCCCAACCTGCGCTTCGACGTCGGTTCGATGGACGCCCTGGACCTCGCCGACGGGGAACTGGCCGGCATCGTGTCCTGGTACTCGGTGATCCACACGCCGCCGCAGGAGCTGCCGCGGTACTTCAGCGAGTTCCGGCGGGTGCTGGCGCCGGGCGGTCACCTGCTGCTCGCCTTCTTCGAGTCCGAGGGCGACCCGGTGACGGTCTTCGACCACAAGGTGACGCCAGCCTACCGGTGGCCGGTCGACGACATGGCCGCGCTGGCACGCCGGGCCGGTTTCACCGAGGTCGGCCGTGTGCTGCGCGAGCCCCACGAGGCGGAGCGGTTCCGCCATGGCCGCCTGCTGATGCAGACTCAGTAGGCTCGGCCGGGCCGCAGCACCTCGCGTGCTGGACGTGGACGGTGCCGGGAGCGACGCGGTCAGCTGAGAACATGCCGCTACCCGTCCCGGTGGCCGGCGCGGAGGGGTGGCTCTGGCCGCGCATGCGGCGGGGTACCCGGCCCTGGTGTTCACCATCACGATCCACCGGACGCACCCTGGTCCTGTCTTGGGATGCGGGCGCGGACGAGGAAGCCGCCGTCGGGTTGCGGGTCCGCGGTGAAGTCGCCGCCCAACGCGTCGATGCGTTCCCGGAGCCCGGCCAGGCCCCGCCCGCTTCCGCCGGGGGACGCGGCGCGCGAACCGGTGCCGTCGGTGCTGACCTCCACGGTGATCTCCTTCTCGCCATGGCGCACGCCGACCGCCGTGCGGCTGCCATGGGCGTACTTGAGGGCGTTGGTCAAAGCCTCCTGCACCACCCGGAAGGCCACCAGTTCGGCGCTGCCGCCGGCCCGTGCCGGGGTGCCCTCCATGGTGAACTCCACCGGCTGCCCCGCCTGGCGCGTCTGCTCCACCAGCGCGTGCAGGTCGCCGGTGGACGGTGTCCTGTCGGCGGCGCCCTGGTGGTCGGGGTTGAGCACGTCCAGCAGGTGCCGCAGGTCGGTGATGGCGCGCCGCCCGGCATCGGTCACAGAGCGCAAAGTCTCGTCGAAACGGTCGGGCGCGGCGGTCAGATACCGGGCCGCCTCGGCCTGCACCACCATCGCCGTCACATGGTGGCTCACCACGTCGTGCAGGTCGCGGGCGATGCGGGCGCGTTCGGCCGCGCGGGTCGCCTCGGCGACGCGGCGGCGGCGTTCCGCCTCGGCCAGCCGCGTGGACCGCCACCAGGCCCCGGCGCCCCACGTGCCCGCCAGAGCCAGGTAGAACGTCACGAAGCCCGCCGCCCCCTCGGTCGAGCCGAGCCGGTCCAGCGCGACCGCCATCAGCGCGTACGCCGCCGACAGCCCGATCACGGTGAGGCGCCGGTGCCGCTCCAGATGGGCGCCCGCGCTCATCAACGCCAACGGCAGCGCGGTGCCCGCGACCAGGTGGTAGCGGCGCAGCTCGGCGACGATGAAAGCGAAAGACACCAGGTAGAGGCAGACGGCCGGCCACCGCCGCCGCACGGCCAGCGGGAAGCACTCCAGGGCGAGCACCCCGTAGGCCAGCGCGTCGAGGGGACGGGGCGGCAGGTCGCCGACCTGCGTCTCGTAGCCGTGGAACGCCGGCAGCAGCGAGGTGACGGCCAGCAGCAGTGCGAGCGGAAGGTCACGTACGGTGACGTCGCACCGCCGCCATTCATCCCGGACCTTCCGTAGGTCGATCACTGGGAGAGGGTAGCGGTCATAGCGGCCGCGGCGGAGCAAAAGTCGGATAGCGGGCTCGGTCGGCCCGGCCCGCGGCGACGTTGTCCCCCGTGCGAGCTACCGGCGAATGTCCACCTGGCGGTGACGATTCCCGGGCGGTCGATTCCGTAGCTTTTCGGCATGGCCGGGACGGTCCGGCCGCCCTTTCCGTCACAGCGCCGCGTGATTCGGCTCGGCGCCGGTTCTGGAGGAGAACATGCTCGGCAAGATCAAGGCTTCCGTTGTGGTCGCGCTGTGCGGCACCGTGCTCGGGGCGGGGCTGGTCGGCGGCGGCAGCGCCTTGGCGGACGAGGCCCCGCTCGCCTCCACGGCGCGCAAGGCCGAGCCGATCTTCGGAACCGAGAAGATCGATGTTGACGGCCGGGCGGTGAACGTGTCCTGCACGGGCGTCCCGGCGAAGGGCAGGCCGGTCATCGTCCTGATGCCCGGTATGGGGGACGGGCTTGACAAGATGGCCGCCCTCCAGAAGACCCTGAGCAAGAAGAACCGGGTGTGCTCCTACGACCGGCTCGGCGAGGGCGCGAGCGACCAGCCGGACGGCCCGCAGACCTTCTCCAGCACCGGGAAGGTCCTGACCGGGGTGCTCGACCGGGTCGCCGGCGACCGTCCGGTCGTCCTGGCCGGGCACTCGCTGGGCGGGCTGATCGCCGCCCGGTACGCCCCCGACCACCGGGACAGGGTCAAGGGGCTGGTCCTGATGGACGCCACCTCGCCGACGATGCTCAGCGACATCAAGAAGGCGATCCCCGAGTCCGCCACGGGAGCGGCGGCCGACTTGCGGGCACAGAACCTCGCGGTGTTCCAGGGGCAGAACCCGGAGCAGCTCGTCATCACCGACGGGAAGGTGCGTTCCGCCGGACGGATCCCGGTCGAGGTGATCCAGCACGGGAAGCCGTACCTCGCGGCCATCCCCGAGTACGGGCCGAGCCTGGAGCGGGCCTGGGCCGCCGGCCAGCGCAAGTGGCTCGCGCTGTCCAGCCGCGGCAGGCTGAGCACCGCCACGGAAAGCGAGCACTACATCTACCTCGACCAGCCCCGTGTCGCCGTCCGCGCCATCGAGCGCGTCACCGCCCAGGTCGCACGCCAGGCCAAGCGCAGGTGACACAGCCGGTCGCGGCCGGTGGAGGGATGGCGCCCTCCACCGGCCGTTCCGCTCGGTCAGGACCGCCACATGCGGCTGTGCAGGTCGGTGCCGCGGACCACCTGGACGCGCCACGGCTCCAGGCGCAGGACGTGGAACTGCGGATCGGCGGGCCCCCGCCAGAAGTTTCCGCAGTCGTAGCCCGCGCCGGGCGGGCTGCCTTTGCGGTACAGGTCCCACACGCGCCGCTTGACGTCCATGTCCTCGACCCATTCGGCGACGGTGTCGACGTACACGGCGTTCTGCCGCGGTGACCAGTAGGAGAAGGTGGTGTGCGGGTTGTTCGCCAGGTGCGCCGCCTTCACCGGTGTCCTGAACGTGGCGAGCCAGCCCAGCGGACGCCCGTCCACGACCTCCCAGACGGGGATCAGCACCCGGGCGCGCGGCCGCCCCTTCGCGTCGACCGTGGTCATGGTCGCGTACACGATGTCACCGATGTAGGAGTCGAACGCGTCGCGGATCGCGGCGAACGACGACACTTTCGTGGCCATCAGGCGCTCCTTGTCGGCTGCTGCTCGGCGGGGATGGAGGGGGTGTCGACGGTGGCCGCCGTGCGGCGGTGCAGGCCGGTGCTGATGGTGACCGTGCCGAGGGCGGCCATGACGACGGGCACCACCAGCGCGGTGCGGACGGCGTCCACCCCGGCCGTCGACGAGCCGCCGGCCTCGCCGAGCGCGGCCACGTGCACCGCGGTGACGGCGGAGACACCGAACGCGGCGCCGAACTGGAACGCCGTGTACAGCAGCCCGCCGGCCAGGCCCTGCTCGGACTCGTCCACCCCCTCGGTGGCGGCGATGGTGATCGGCCCGTACGCCATCGCGAACGCCACCCCGATGAGGAGCACCGACGGAAGCATGGCGGCGTAGGGCCAGTCCTGCTCCACCCGCAGGAACAGCGCGTACGCCAGCGTGACCAGCACGAATCCCCCGAAGATCACCCGCATGTTGCCGAACCGGCGGACCAGCACGGGCGTCAGCGTGGGCGCCAGCACCGCGTCCAGTCCGAGCAGCGCCATCGCCAGCCCGGTCTGGATCGTCGACCAGCCCCGCACCTCCTGCAGGTAGAGCGTCACCAGGAACTGGAAGCCGAAGAAGCCGCCGGTCAGCAGCAGCGCGGCCAGGTTGGCCCGCACCAGCGGCGCCGAGCGCAGCACGCCCGGACGCACCAGCGGCGCGGCGGCGCGCCGTTCGATCGCGACGAAGGCGCCGAGCAGGGCCGGCCCGGCGGCGAACACGGCGGCCGTCCAGCCCCACCCGTCGGCGGGGTGCTCCAGCCGGACCACCCCGTACACCAGCAGCATCATCGACCCGGTCACGGTGACGGCTCCGGCCAGGTCGAAGTCGCCGAATCCGCGCCGGGCCGTCCGGTCGCCGTGTAGCGCGCGCAGCACCGGGACGCCGGCCAGCAGGATCAGCAGCGACAACGCGACCGGCGCGAAGAACACCCAGCGCCAGTGGACGGCGGTGAGCAGCCCCCCGACGACCATCCCCAGGGAGAAGCCGCCCGCGGCCGTCCCCGCGTAGAGCAGCAGGGCACGGTCGCGGACGGGCCCTTCGGCGAACCCTGTGGTGATGAGCGACAGCCCGGCGGGGGCCATGAACCCGGCGGCCACGCCCGTGACGAAACGGGCCGTCAGCAGTATCCAGCCCTCGGTCGCCAGGCCGCCGAGGCCGGAGAAGACGACGAAGACCGCAAGCCACCACAGGAACATGCGGCGGCGTCCCAGCAGGTCGGCGGCGCGCCCGCCGAGCAGCATGAAACCGCCGTAGCCGAGCACGTACGCGCTGACCACGCCGCTGAGCGTGCCGGTCGACAGCCCGAGGTCGGCCCGGATGGACGGCAGCGCGACGTTCAGCATCGCGATGTCGATGCCCTCGAGGAAGATCGCGCCGCATAGCACGAACAGCAGGCCGAGCGCCCGCGCGTCCATGCGGTCCACCTGGCCGGGTGGCGACTGCGCTGTGGACATGGGGATTCCCCTCCAAAAGGGGCGGGTCCGTGACGAACCCGCCATCGGTTCCTTCTTGTAACCGGCAGCATCATCAGGAACTATTGCCGACCATGGAAGACGGAACTTCCCGGTCCCTTGGTTACTGCGGGGATACCGACAGCGAGGCCAGGCAGTGGGACACGCGCGCCGACTGCGAGGTCCGCCAGATCCTCGACCGCATCGCCGACAAGTGGTCGCTGCTCGTCATCGCGCTGCTCGACCAGTGCCCCATGCGCTTCACCGAGCTGCGCCGCGAGGTGGACGGCATCAGCCAGCGCATGCTGAGCAAGACGCTGCGCTGCCTGGAACGCGACGGCCTGGTCAGCCGCACGGTGCACGCCACCGTCCCGCCCCGCGTCGACTACGCCCTCACCCCGATGGGGCAGACCCTGCACGCCACCATCCGCGCCCTGGTCACCTGGACCGAGGAGCACCGGCAGCAGATCGCCGAGGCCCGCGACGCCTACGACCGGCGCATCGCGGCCGAGAAGGAAGCCGCCGCGCAGGAGGCCGCCGAACGCGACGAGATCGCCCGCCGCGTCCTGGCGCGTTGAACCGCCGGGCGGCGGTGCGGCACCGATCGGGCCGATCCGGTGCCGAAGGGAAGCTCCACGCCCGGACGTCGCCTAGCGTGAACGCCATGGAGACCGCCGCTCACGAGAGCCGCCCGGCGCACATCGCCGACAGCCACGACATGATCCGCGTGCACGGCGCGCGCGAGAACAACCTGAAGGACGTCAGCATCGAAATTCCCAAGCGTCGGCTGACGGTGTTCACCGGGGTCTCCGGTTCGGGCAAGAGCTCGCTGGTGTTCTCGACGATCGCCGCGGAGTCGCAGCGGATGATCAACGAGACGTACACCGCGTTCGTCCAGGGGTTCATGCCCACGATGGCGCGGCCGGACGTCGACGTCCTCGACGGGCTGACCACCGCGATCATCGTCGACCAGGAGCGGCCGGGCGGCGACCCGCGCTCCACCGTCGGCACCCTCACCGACGCCAACGCGCTGCTGCGCATCCTGTTCAGCCGCCTGGGGGAGCCGCATATCGGCTCGCCCCAGGCGTTCTCCTTCAACGTCCCGTCGGTCCGGGCGGCCGGTGCGGTCACCGTCGAGCGCGGCGCCAAGAAGACCGAGAAGGTGACCTTCACCCGGACCGGCGGCATGTGCCCCGACTGCGAAGGGCGGGGCACGGTCTCCGACATCGACGTCACCCAGCTGTACGACGCGGACAAGTCGCTCAACGAGGGCGCCATCACCGTGCCCGGCTTCAAGGCGGGTGGCTGGTCGGTGCGCTTCTACACCGAGTCGGGGTTCCTCGACCCGGACAAGCCGATCCGCGACTACACCGAGCGGGAGTTGCACGACTTCCTCTACCGGGAGCCGACCAAGGTCAAGATCGGGGGCATCAACCTGACCTACGAGGGCCTGGTGGTCCAGGTCAGAAGGTCGTTCCTGGCGAAGGACCGGGAGTCGATGCGGCCGCACATCCGGGCGTTCGTGGACCGGATCGCCACCTTCGCCGTCTGCCCCGAGTGCGACGGCACCCGGCTGAGCGCACCGGCCCGGTCGTCGAAGATCAAGGGCGCCAACATCGCCGACCTGTGCGCGATGCAGGTCAGCGACCTGGCCGAGTGGGTGCGGGAGCTGGACGAGCCGTCGGCGCGGCCGCTGCTCACCAAACTGCAGCACACCCTCGACAAGTTCGTCGAGATCGGCCTGGGCTACCTGTCGCTGGACCGCCCGTCCGGCACGCTGTCCGGCGGCGAGGCGCAGCGCGTCAAGATGGTCCGCCACCTCGGCTCCGCGCTCACCGACGTCACCTACGTGTTCGACGAGCCCACCGCCGGCCTGCACCCGCACGACATCCAGCGCATGAACGACCTGCTGCTGCAGCTGCGCGACAAGGGCAACACCGTGCTCGTCGTGGAGCACAAGCCGGAGACGATCGTGATCGCCGACCACGTCGTCGACCTCGGCCCCGGCGCCGGCACCCACGGCGGCGCCGTCTGCTTCGAGGGCTCGGTCGACGGGCTGCGCGGCAGCGGCACGCTCACCGGCCGGCACCTGGACGACCGGGCCGTGCTCAAGGACCGGGTGCGCACGCCGAACGGCAAGATCGCAATCCGCGGGGCGAACACCAACAACCTGCGCAACGTCGACGTCGACATCCCGCTCGGGGTGCTGGTCGTCGTCACCGGCGTCGCCGGGTCCGGCAAGAGCTCGCTCGTGCACGGCTCCATGCCCGCCAACGTCGGCGTGGTGTCGGTCGACCAGTCGCCGATCCGCGGCTCGCGCCGCAGCAACCCGGCCACCTACACCGGGCTGCTGGACCCGATCCGCAAGGCGTTCGCGAAGGCCAACGGCGTCAAGCCGGCCCTGTTCAGCGCCAACTCCGAAGGCGCCTGCCCCGCCTGCAACGGCGCCGGGGTCGTCTACACCGACCTTGGCATGATGCACGGCGTCTCGACCACCTGCGAGGAGTGCGAGGGCAGGCGGTTCCAGGCGTCGGTGCTGGAGTACCGCCTCGGCGGCCGGGACATCAGCGAGGTGCTGGCGATGCCGGTCGCCGAGGCCGAGCAGTTCTTCGGCGCGGGCGAGGCGCGCATTCCGGCCGCGCACGCCATCCTCCGCCGACTGGTGGACGTCGGGCTCGGCTACCTCGGGCTCGGCCAGCCGCTGACGACCTTGTCGGGCGGCGAGCGGCAGCGGCTCAAGCTCGCCGTGCACCTGGGCGACGAGGGCGGCGTCTATGTGCTGGACGAGCCGACCACCGGCCTGCACCTGGCCGACATCGAAAACCTGCTCGGCCTGCTCGACCGGCTGGTGGACGCGGGCAGGTCCGTCATCGTGGTCGCGCACCACCAGGCGGTCATGGCCCACGCCGACTGGATCATCGACCTCGGCCCCGGCGCCGGCCACGACGGCGGCCGGATCGTCTTCCAGGGCACTCCCGCGCAGCTCGTCGCCGAACGCTCCACCCTCACCGGCGAGCACCTCGCGGCGTACGTCGGCGCCTGAGCGGGTCTTCGGCCGCGCTTCGGCGGAAAGTCCCGCCGAAGCGCGGTCAGCCGGCCTTCTCCTCGACGCTGACGATGTCGGCGCGCAGCGGTGCGAGCTTCGCGCCGATCTCGCCGATGGTGTCCTCGGGGACCTTCAGCCCGCGCAGCGTCTCGACCAGGTGGCCGACGACGGCGTCGAAGTCCTTGTCGGAGATGTTCAAGCCCGCGTGCGCGGCGGCCATGTCGCGGCCCTTGTAGATCTCCGATCCGCCGATGGCGGCGGCGATGAACGACCGCTGGTGGGACTTCAGGCGGGCCAGGTCCGTGTCGGCGAAGAAGGGGGCGAGGCTGGGATCGGCCAGCAGCCGGGCGTAGAAGTCGTCCACCGCCGCCGCCACGGCCGCCGCGCCACCGATCGAGTCGTAGATGCTCAAGACCGGCCTCCCGTCTGTCTGATCCGAGGTTCTCGCGGCCGACCGTAGGACGGCGAGGTTTCGCGGCGGTTCCCGTCCCTGGACGGCGCCGTCACAAGACCCGCACAACCGATCACCGCCCGTTGTGATACCGGCACGTCAGCGAGCAGACCGAGCGGATCACCGCGAATCGGGCGCGGCGGCGGCATGGCCGGGGGTGCCGTGCCGCTCGCCGATGGCAACGATCGAGGGGCGTCGGCCTGAATACAGGTGATTCTCGATAAAGGTGCAGTTGTGTGGCATTTGGGGGCTTTGTCGCTGGGCATCCCCAGGGGCGTGGCGCATCTGAACCGTGGCGGTGGAGGGCCTCCGCTGAGCCGGACGCCGACCGCCGCGCTCGGATCGCCGGGTAGTTGCGGCGATGTTCAGCGCGGAGCGCCGGGCTCCTTCGGTCGAGCCCGGCGTTCCCGCGTCCGCCGCGGGATGGCATGCGATGTGCGCGTCGCCGTCGCCGACGTGCCTACCAGGGGGCCGAAGCCGGGCGGCAGTGCAGGTTCGGCAGGCGTGGTCACCGCCGACGCCGCCCCTTGCGCGGACGCCGTCGTAGACGCACCCGCCGCAGGGTCTCGCTCATCCCGTAGGCGGTGTGGATGCCCGCGCCGCGCTCGCAGCCGGGCTACCCCAAGCCGAACTGCTGCCCACCTGCCCGCAGCACTGCGGCCACTGCACGCGTAGCGACCTGGTCGGCTCGATCAGTGGGCTCACCTGCACCGCCATTTCCGCCAGACGTTCGACCTGAAGCAGATGTGGCGGCGGTGATGCCGAGTGCGTTTGCTCTGAAGACGCCGACACATGCTCTCGGTGAACCAAGGCGCGGTCGCCGCCGGGGACGCGCTTCATGCATGCGGTTCACTGCGCCGCAAGCGGCCGACGTGCCGGGTGCGGTGGGCCTTGTTGGCTCGATGAGCGGGCTCTTCTGCGCTGTCGTTTGCGTCGGACGTTCGGTCCACAGCGGATGCAGGCGGTCGGCGCGGGTGCATCGCCCTCTGTCGCTGAGGTGGTGTCCGGCGGCTGAGGGGCGGCATGGGGCCGGCCAGAGTCAGAGAGAGGGTGAGAGGGAGCGCGGGTGCTTCTCGGGTGACCGGGGTTGAGCGGCCCGCCGGCGGGGTTCCACGGCCACCGGCGCGTGGACGGCGGGTCGTCCCGGTCTCACATCGTCATCCCGATGGCGATCGCGATGATCGCGACGAGGGCCACGACGGCGACGATGCCGGCGATGAGGCCGACGTTCACCCTGGCGACCTTCTCCGGCTGCGCCTGCTGCTGGAAGTTCTGGAACTGCTGCGTCGACCCTGCCGGATCGTTGGGTGTCTGCGACATGCGGACGAGGATACGGAGGATTTCGATGGGATTCAGGGTGAATGCCGCGAACGGTCTGGCTCTGTCGGCCCCACGTCCGACCTGCGGCGCCACCGGCCTGCCCTGCGGCACCGTCGCGCCCGCAAAGCCTGTGACCTCACCTCGGGCTTGGCGCTATCGTGGGGGCTGCTCACTGGAGGCTTCGCATAGTGGACGAGTGCGACGGTCTTGAAAACCGTTGAGTCGGTAGCCCCGGCTCCGTGGGTTCGAATCCCACAGCCTCCGCCGTGTACGGCCGCTCTCGTCACCGGGGCTCGGTGACGAGAGCGGCGTCGACGGCGCACATCACAGGCGCTTGGGCTTGGTGCTGGAGTGCGCCCAGCGCTTGTTGGTGTCGTTGACCTCCCGCTCCGCGGCGGTCAACTCGACCTTGAACGGGATGCCCGGACGGCCGCCGACCTTGACCAGGAACTTGCCCCGGCCGGGCGGCTCGCCGTCCCGGTTCAGCGTCGGGTCCCAGGACGGCGGCGTCGACCAGTCCACGATCATGCTCTGCTCGGCGGTGGACAGCCGGACCACCTCGTTGACCATGGGCATCTCTGCCTGCGGCAGGCCGCCGCAGATGACCATGCCCGCGCGTTCGGCGAAGCCCTTGGCCTTGAGCTGGTCGGCGGGGTCCGGCAGCGCCAGCAGGTCGGCCATGGTGTGCGTGATCATCGCCTGGCCGAGCCCGCGCTGGCGGTTGAGGCGGGTGAGCGCGTCCACCCGGTCCACCAGGCCCCGTCCGGCGCGCAGCACCCGCCACAGCTCGTCGAGGACGACGAAGAAGTGCCGCTGGGGGCCCAAGCCCTGGTCGGCCAGGGCATGGGAGGCCTCCACCGCGCCGAACCCGTCCGACCAGCACGCCAGCAGCACGGCCGCCTGGAGCTCGGCGTCGGCGTCGTCGATCCCGCTGATGTCGATGCACACGCCGCCGGGGGAGTCCAGCCTGATCGGGGTGGTGGTGTGGTGGGCGAACGTCTCCCCCATCGGCCCGTCCAGCAGGCCGAGCAGCGAGGCGTGCAGCGGGTCCACGGCCTTGCGGTAGCGCTCCTCGCTGCCCCGCGCGAGGGTGACGCTGCGCAGCCGCTCCGGCCCCTCGTCGATCACCTTGATCAGGTCCGGCAGGATCGGCACGCCCTTGTGCCGTTCATCCAGCACCCGCAGCGCGGCGTTCAGGATGGTGCGCTCGGTGTCGGCGATGGGTGTGCCGCGCAGGACCGTCACCAGCGCGGCGACCATGTTCAGCCGACGGCCGTGCGCGTCGGCCGCCAGCTTGGCGCGCGCGTCGCCGGACAGCTTGGCCGCGGCGGCGGCCGTCTCCCCCGGGTCGAGCACGTTCAGCGAGCCCAGCCCGCGGCCGAGCTTGATGATCTGCCCGCCCAGCGCGCGGATCAGGTCGACGTAGTCGGGCTTGAGGTCGCCGAGCACCATGGGGAACACGCCGTAGCCGGTCAGCCCCACCACCATGCGCCGGATCAGCGTCGACTTGCCCAGGCCCGGCTTGCCCAGCACCAGTACGGAGGGGTTGTGGATCAGCCCCGCGCGCTGGAACCAGGAGATCGGGTCGCAGCACAGCGTGGTCCCGCCCATCAGCTCCCGGCCGAGCGGCACCCCCACCATGGGCGTGCCCGACCCGGCGCCGAACGGCCACAGGCCGCACACCTGGACGGTGGTGCCGCGCCACTCCGGCGGCGCCTCCACGTACCCGGCGCGGCCGCCGCCCCGCCCGGCGAAGCCGCGCATGCCGGGCCGGGGCGCCGCGGGGGACCTGCGCTCGGACGCGTGGTCGCCCTTTTTCTTCTTCGCCTTCTTCTTGTTCTTCTTGCGGTTCTCGTCGCCTGCCGCCGGTCCGATGCCCGCGGCCGGGTGGGAGAGCGGATCGGTTGAGGTGCTCACATCGCCTCCCGCACCATCGCAGGAACCTGGAGGTGGTCAGGCAGCACGATGCCGAGGGGCAGGGCCGCCGCGAACGCCGCCGCCTGCGACCCGTACATGCGCCGCAGCTGCACCCGGGCGGGCGGCGCGAGCGTATCGATCGCCGCGGTCGCCAGCGACAGCTCCTCCACCGACCGCACCGTGGCGGTGACCAGCATCGCGAACCGCACCAGCCCGGCGCCCTTGGCCTCCTCGCGGGCGGACTGGTCCGCCGCCGCGACGGCGACCGCGTCCCGCGCGGCGGTCTGGGCGCCGGATATGCGGAACCGGGCGTCCTTGCGGTCCCGCTCCACGATCTTGGCCGCCGCGCCCGGGTCGTACGGCCGGTACAGGAGCGTCACGCGCTTGCGGGCGATGTCCCGGTGCGGGGACACCAGCCCGGTCAGCACGTTGGACAGCACCTCGCCGCGCGGCGCCTCCGACATGCCCCAGGTGACCGAGACGCCCGAGTCGTGGACGTACCGGTCCCAGTACTCCTGCGCCGCGACGGGACCGGCGTTGTCCCAGCTGATCTCCTCGTCGCCGAGGGTCTCCAGCAGCGACTGCGCGTCCGGGTCGTAGGCCACCCGCACGGCCTTGGCCAGCTCCGTCGCGGTCAGCGGACGGGCGGTTCCGGCGCCGGTCATCGCCAGGTTCGCGGTGAGCCCGGGGATGCGGGTGCCGATCTCGCGGGCCATCTCCTCCATGGTGCGGCGCTTGGCGCCCGGCCGCGGCGCGGCCGAGTAGGTGACCGCGACCCTGGTGGAGACCTGGGCGCTGCCGGCCGGGTAGGTCCGGGCGATCTCCTCCAGGGTCTGCCGGGCCAGCTCCGGGGCGTTAGGGTCGACATTGCCCTCGACCTCCCGCTGGAGCCGGTAGCCCAGGTCGGGCGCCGTCTCGATGGTCACGCTGGCGGCGACCAGGCTCGGTTCGAACGCCAGAGAGGCCAGCCACTGCCCCCAGTAGGCGACCCAGGTGTCGATCTGGTCCTGGTCGACCAGGGCCGCCCCGTCGGCGGCGCACTCGAACACCGCGGTGTAGTGGCCGGTCGACGGGATCATGACCATCGCGAACGGGCGGCCGTAGGAGTCCTGCGCCTCCACCAGCCGGGACGCGGCCATCAGCCCCGGCAGGCGGTGGCTGCCGCGCGCGGTGATGCCCAGCGGCCCGGACCGGTACAGGTGCCAGCCCCGGGACCGGCCGCGCCACCAGGCGATCCGCGCGGTGGCGGCCTGCAGGGCCGTACGGCCGTGCCGGTCCTGGATCACCAGGGGCAGCATCACGACGCCCAAGACCACCGCCGCGATCACCGCGGCCCACAGCGACAGCATCGCGGACAGGGCGATCGTCACCAGGCCGAGCATGAGGATGCCGGTGCCGAGCATCCCGAGCCGGCCGATGCCGGGTGAGACGGGTTTGCGCCAGTTGCCGTAGGTGCGCTCTACACGGTTATCTGCTGCCACTCGGACCATCTCCCTCGTCGGCCGCGTTGTTCGCCGCGTTGCGTGCCGTGTCGGCGGCCTTGTCGGCGGCCGCCTTGGCGGCGCCCGCCGCCGCTCCGGCGGCCGCACCGGCCGGGCCCCCTGCGGCACCGGCCGCCGCTCCGGCGGCCGCACCGCCGCCGGCACCACCGGCCGCACCGCTGGCCGCACCACCGGCGGCCGCACCGCCGCCGGCACCACCGGCCGCGCCCGCACCGCCGCCGGCACCGCCGGCCGCGCCCGCGCCGCCTGCGGCACCGCTCGCCGGTCCGCCGCCGGAACCGCCGCCTCCGCCGGAACCTCCGCCGGAACCTCCGCCGCCGGAGCCGCCGGAGCCGCCGGAGCCGCCGGAGCTGCCGGAGCCGCCGGAGCCGCCGGAGCTGCCGGAGCTGCCGGACGGCGGCGGGTTGTCGTCGTCGCCGCCGCCTCCGCCGCCCGAACCGGACGGACCGTTCGGCCGCGTCGATCCTCCGCCGGAGGGACCGCCTCCCGAGCCGCCACCGGTCGGGCCGGCGCCGGAGGGGCCACCGCCTCCGCCGCCCGAGGAGTTGTTTCCGCCGCCGCCCCGGAGGTTGTTCACCATCCGGGCGCCCAGCGGCAGGTAGTCGGCGGCCGCGCTGGCCGCCCGCTCGGCGACGTCACCGCCGGTGTACGACACCATCGGCACGATGAACCTCATCAGCGCGGGCAGTGCCAGCACCGCCATGATGATCAGGATGAGGCCCTGGAGCTGGGCCATCGAGTCGCCGTGCATCGCCCGGAAGGCGACGGCGTAGATGGTGGCCACCACCGGCTCGTACAGCAGGTACGCCACCAGCCACGCGATCAGCTTGCGGAACCAGGCGCGGCCCTGCGGGGTGATGCTGGCCGCGCCCGCCAGCGGAAGCGCCCCGGCCAGCAGTACCAGCATCGCGCTGCGCACCACCATCATGGCGAGCTGGATCACCGACGACAGGATCGCCAGCAGGGCGACGATGAGGATCACCGCCGGCATCGCCGGCAGCAGCGCCGTGCCGAACAGCGCGCCGATCTTGCCGAGGTTGCCCTCGACGTCGCCTTCGGTGGAGGCGTCCAGAATCCACACCGAGTAGGAGTGGCCCGCCTCGATCGCCAGCCGCACCGCCGCCGTCACCGTGAAGACGGCGACGACCATGGTGATCAGCCCGGAGAACGCCTCGCGGAACGGCTCGCCGCGGCGCTGCCAGGCGGTCTTGCCCGCGGCGAACAGCAGCCCCAGCACGGCGACCCAGGTGACCAGCCAACCGGTCCGCTCGCGCATGAAGTAGACGGGGTCGTCGGGGTTCTCGCTGAGGGTGGGGTTGGGAACCTTGACCCACCACGTCAGCAGCACCTTGAGGATCTCGATCGCGGCGTCGGCGAAGGACTCGGCGACCATGTCGACGATGGACCCGGCGAGCGCCCCGCCGACCGCCTTGGCCGTGTCGTCCAGGCACCAGGGGAGGACGGGCACGAGGCCGCAGCCCGCATCGGCGGCGGCCTGTGCTGCGACGACCGACATGTCAGACACCTCCCCAGGGAGTGAAGCCGGCCAGTGACGAGACCAGCTGCTGTGAGTTCGACGGTGACCCATTCGGCTTGAGCTCGAGCTTCCAGTCGCCGGCCTGCCATTTCACGGTGACAGCGCTCACCGACATCTGGCCGCTGGAGAAGCGCATGACGAGCTGGACGACCGCGGTCTGCGGGTCGTAGGTGACGAACTGGAACCCGGCGATCTGCCCTAGACTGCCGGGCGTCACGGCGTCGACGCCGCGGTTCCCGCGCAGCTTGAGGTAGGCGTCCCTGCCAGGACCGGGGACCACCTGCTCGTTGGCGATGACACGCCACTGGCGGGAGAAGACGTAGCGGGAACTGAGGTGGACGGCGGCGATCAGCGCCCCCACCGGGGTATGCGCGAAGCAGCGGGCCACCTCACCGTCGGCACTGACGTTGAGAGGGCCCGCTGTCGACGAGTATGGCAATGCCATCGTCTTGTACACCTGCCAGGTGATCCCGGCGGGCGCTGCCGTCGGGATCTGCTGTGAGGTGTCACCCGGACTGCAGCCGTTCGCGGGAGCCTGCGGCGCGCCGTTCGCGGTGGTCGCACTGGCCTGGGGGGCGGTCGACTGCTCGGAGCGCGGTGCGGGACTGCGGATGAAGGTCACCGCGCCCAGCACCGCCACGACCGCCAGGAACCCGGCCGACATGAGGAAGGCGGGACGCCGGAACGGGCTGGAGTCCTCCAGCCCGTCATCGGTCTTCGAGTGTTGCTCGGTCATCCGACCAGGGCACCCACGAGCGCGGACGCCGAACCGGCCAGGATGCAGGCGGCGGCCACCCAGGCCAGCCCCGACGCGTGCGCGCCGCCCTCACCGTGGCGGTGCATCACCGCCATCCGGCCCGCCGCGATCAGCACGCCCGCGACGCACAGGCCGAACACGACCCATGCCACCCACCGCAGGATCTTCAGCAGCTGGTCGGCCCCGGGCGGAGCCTCGCCCTGCCCGGGGTTGGGAACGTCGGCGGCCACGGTGTGAAGCACGTCTCCCGCGGCGGTGAACAGCGTGCTAAACATGCGTTCCTCCAGTGACGATGCGTTGGAGATCGGCGGCAAGCTCGGAGAACGCCGACGGCAGTTGGATCTGGTCGGGTGGTTCTCCCAGCCTCAGCGCTTCGACCCAGGGCAGTTCCCAAACCTGTGGGAACGCACCCGAAATGAGATGCAGCAACTCCCGCAGCGGTTTCGGCCGTCGGCCGGGTGCGTCGGCGACCACCACCAGGCCGACCACGCGCACGGTCGGGAGTCCGCCGCCGGCCCACTGCCGCGCGGCGGCCTGAGCAGCGCGCAGACCGCCCGCGTGGCCGCGAGCCACCAGCACGACGTTGGCGTACGCGGGCGGGTCGGGTACCGGCCAGTACTGGCCAGAGGCCATCCCGCCTCGAACGATGCCGGCCACCGTTGACGTTCCCGCGCCGCCGTGGCAGCTGGTGAACCACCACGCGGGGCCGGGTCCGCTGTACCGGAAGAGCCCCAGCTGGCTGGTGGGCGGCGGTCCCTGGCGAGGCTGGAGCACGACATGCGGCCGCACCTTGGGCTGGTCACTCTGGGCACTCGGCGGGCTGCCCGTCATGTAGGTGGTCGCCCCTGGTACGAGGTAACGCGGCCCGGAACCGTCCAAGGGGACACCATTCATGGTCATAGTCCCTTCGACGCACCGAGGATGTCCCCTGGTTCAAAAGGCATCTCCAGGGCAGGTCGGCATGCTATAGCATCGGCGCGCCATGATCGCGGGCTTTTTGTACCGTTACAGTACAGTTGGCCTGTTGAAGGAGGTCAGGGCAAGTCAATCGGCGGTCGGCCAAGGGGCGCCACCTCCCTTGGTCAGCACAGGTGAGGGGCGATTCTTATTCGTGGCTGCAAGATTCGCCGACCCCCATGCGGATGGCTGACCAGCATCGATGTCATTCGTCCCGGCGGGGGCCAAGGCCGCGGGCCGCGGCGCCGGGCCCCGGGACGGCCCGCGGGCCGCGCCCTGCCCGCGGCACCTCCCCGAACTCCGGGGCGCCCGCCGGCGCGCAGCCCGTCCCGGAAGCCGTGAAACGCCACCGCGCCCGGCTGCGTCGGACATGTCGATGCGAGCCTTGACCCCCTACATACACCGGTACGCCCGCAGCGGCAGGCGTTCCGAAGCGTGCGCGACCGTCGCGGCCGCGGTGCGCGGCGCACGGCGCCGTGCCCGGCGGTGCGGCGCGCCGAGGCGACACGGTCGGGCCGCCCCTCGTCCGCCCGGCGCCGCCGGGCCACCCCCTGGAGGCCTGCCATGAGCTGTCATGCCGGTCGTGTCGCCGCCTTCCTGCGTTGGCGCGGTGGGCTCCGCTTTACCGATGACGGCTCCTTTTCACCGGTCACCGCGGTGGTCGGCGGCGGACTCGCATTTGTCATCACCTTTGTACTGATGGTCACCTTGTTGTTCGGCGGCGGCGCCGCCGGCGCGTGCTCGTCAGGTGGAACCGCCAATCAACCCGAGGCGTCCGAGGAGGCGAACTCCATCCCCCGCAACTATTTGCGGCTCTATCAGCAGGCCGGGCAGAAGTACGGCATTCCATGGAATGTTCTGGCGGGCATCGGCAAGGTGGAGACCGACCACGGCCGCTCCAACCTGCCCGGTGTCAAGACCGGTGAGAACTCCGCCGGCGCCGGCGGTCCCATGCAGTTCCTGCAGTCCACGTGGAACGCCTACGGGGTCGACGGCAACGGTGACGGCCGCAAGGACCGCTACGACCCCGCGGACGCCATCCCCGGCGCCGCCAACTACCTCAAGGCCAGCGGTGCACCGGAGGACATGCGCAAGGCGATCTTCGCCTACAACCACGCCGACTGGTACGTCGACGACGTCCTGGAGTGGGCCGAGAAGTACGCCAAGGGAAATTTCGAGGTCGGCGGCGACAACGGGTCGGCAGCCGCGTGCGAGCCGGGACCGCAGGCCACGGGGAACTACCCCCCCGGCACGAAGTGCCCCGCGGGGGCGGCCATGGGCGCCGAGAACATCACCAACCGGATGCGCTGCGTCCGCGACCAGATCAAGGCCCTGTTCAAGGTGCCGCGCGGCATCGGCTGCTACCGCTCCGACGGGGGCATCACCGGCGGCGGCGAACACCCGCTGGGCCGGGCCTGCGACTTCATGATCAGCAGTGGTGCGCCGACGGCGGCGGAGGCGCAGCTCGGCAGCGAGATCGCCGCCTGGGCGCAGGCCAACGCCAAGAACCTCGGCATCTACTACATCATCTACCGGCAGCGCATCTGGAACCCGTCCCGCGCGGACGAGGGCTGGCGGCTGATGGAGGACCGCGGCAGCCTCACCCAGAACCACTTCGACCACGTCCACATCTCAGTCCTCCCCTGACCCACCGAGAGAGGGACCACAAGCCATGACCCTTTCCCGGCGGCCGGGTCTCCTGCCCGCCCTGGCGGCGGCGCTGGCCATGGCCGCGACCGCGTGCGGAACGCAGGAGCCCCGCCGTCCCGCGACGGCCGCGACGACGGCCACCCCGTCGCCCACGCCGACGGCCTGCCGGCCCACGGCGCCGTCCAAGACCCCCAAGGGCGGACTGCCGGATCCGCAGGACATCGACCGGCGTGACGCCACCGCGGTCGCCCGGGCCGCGGTGACCGTGATGTGGACCGTGGACTCCGCGATCGACCGCGGCCAGCGCGACGCCTACCTGCGCGCCTGCCCCTACCTGACCGCCGATTACGCCGCCCGCGTCGCCGCCGAGCAGGCCGTCGGCCCGCTGCCGCAGCAGTGGAGGGACCACCGCGCCTACGCCGAGGTCAGTCTGGAGCTGCGGCAGCCGGAGGGAGACCTCGACCCGGACACGCCCACCATGGCGTATCGCCAGTGGCAGGTCACCGTGACCCCCACCGGCCGCGACGAATGGAAGGGCCGCACCGTGCGGGCCATCGCGTTCGTCACCCTCACCCGTCCGTCCCCTGACGCTCCCTGGCAGGTGTCCCGCGTCACCACCGCATGATCTGAGCGGAGACGCGGGCCGGCCCTGGGGTTCCGCCGGGGGCAGGCGATTTCGCAAGTCACCCGTGCTTGTCGGGAGTGAGCGGCGTGAAGGCGGGTAGAGCTTAAAGGAGTGGTAATGTTGCCGAGCTTGATGGGGGCTGTCTCATGCCCCGGGGGATGGGTGCGGCCGGGACGGCATTGGGCTCGGCCGCGTGTAAATGGGGGTCAGTCAATGTGATGCGGGGGCCTGCCTGCGAATGTGAGTCTTGCCACGAACACCGGGTGAACTTTGGGCATCTGGGCTCTCGACATCACTCGTCTCGTGTGGTTATGGTCAGTCTGATATCGCAAGAGATGTGCGTACACCTGTGTGATCAGGTGGTTCGGCGTCTCGTCCGTTAGGTCTTGCCGCTCGTACGTTTACGAGCGGCTTCCTCAAATGGTCGGTGCGGGAGTTCGAGCTTGATGTTTCCCGGTTCAGGATGGGGTGCACGCGCTTATGTGGCGTCCTCTCTCTTCCAGTCGGTGACGTGACCGTCCAATGGTGCCGATGAACACGCACAGCGAGCCGGGGGCTTCCTGCCGGACGGTCTCGGGGTAAACGGCCGAACCGTATCCCGGGTCCGCCGGATAGCCGGACCCCTCTCGTTTCAAACTGCACATGTGCCGCTGCGCGCGACGGTGCGCGCTGCCCGGCGAGCGCGGGCGATCAGAAATACCACCCTGGGGAAGGGGCATCAATTGCTGGGTCCGTACGAGGCACTGGACGACGGTCGAATTCGCTTTCGCGGAAACCGTGTCAGCGAACCCGTGGAGGACGTCAGGAAACTGGAGGTTCCGGTCGCCGAATTCCAGCGGCGGGTGCAGGACCTGGCTGACGGCGAGACCTTCGCGAGCATCGCCAGGATCAACCACCGCATCTTCTCGACGGTGCATTCGTACTTCTCCGGCCGGGGTGCGCTGTTCACCCTCCTGCCGCTGGTCACCCGCATGATCTCCTCGCCTGGGGCGGTGCACGGGAAGGAGGCGATCAGCTACACGACGGACACCTGTCCGATCACCCTGTCGTGGTTCGACCTGTCGAATCCCGCGTTCTTGTCGGAGTCGTCCCAAATCTATCTGGAACTGGCGCTCGCACAGCCGGGAGTGGACGAGGTGTACAGCGTGTACAACTCCTTCCGGCTGGAGGAGAGCGATTTCTCGCACCTCTCGGAGTTCCACCACGTCGAGTTCGAGGGCCGGATCTCCCAGCAGGACAACCTGGACTGCGCGATCGGTCTCGTCGCGCGTATCGTCGGCGACCTGCTCGAGTACGAGGAGGAGGCGCTCGCGCACTTCCTGCCCGCGGACAGGATGGCCGAGCTGGCGGCGCTGACCTCCCCCTCGGCGTACACGCACCTGACCTTCCGCGAGGCTCTGGACCTGCTCCTGGAGGACACCGGAGAGGACCGGTTCCGCCGCTTCACCATGGAGGGCACGTTCGGCAGCTGGGAGGAGATCCGGCTGACGTGGATCTGCGGCGGTCCGGTGACGGTCAGCCGGTTCCCGCTGCTGGAGGTGCCCTTCTACCACGCCGAGGTGCCCGGCTCCGATCCGAAGGTCGCCCACAACACCGATCTGATCTGGCCCGGCTACCGCGAGGTGGTCGGCAGCGGCGAGCGGATCGGCGGGCGGGACGAGCTGGCGGCCAAGGCGGAGATCTTCCAGCTTCCGCCCGACGACTACGCGCCGTACCTGCAGACGCGGGACCTGGACGGCTGGCGCCGCAGCTCGGGTTTCGGCCTGGGCTGGGAGCGCCTGCTCCAAGGCCTGCTGGAAATGCCGGCGATCTGGGACGTCTGCCACTTCCCGCGCACGCACCTGACGCTCAAGCCCTGACCCGTCGTCAGCTTCCCCCTCACCACACAGGAGGACCCGGATTCATGGTGTTGATCTCTGATGAGAAGTTCGAGGAGTTCTTCCAGCCCTACGCCCAGAACGTGGAGGGCTTCTACGAGGCGTCGTACTGGCGGCTGTGCGACGAGGTGATCCGGGAGCTGATCCGGCGCCATCTCGGCGTGCGGCCCGGCGACCACGTCATGGATGCCGGCGGCGGCACCGGACGCTGGGCCCGCTGGCTGGTGCGCGAGCTCGGCACCCGCGTGACCATCGCCGACCGATCGGCGGCGATGCTGGACAAGGCCGCGCGCGATCTGGGCGAGGAGGCGAACAAGGACGTCGCCGACCGGATCGAACTACTGCACTGCGACATCGAGGACGCTCCAAAGCTGCCCGACGACGCCTTCGACGGCGTGGTCAGCATCTACAACATGCTGAGCTTCAACACCGACCCCGGCCGGGCGTTCGCCACCATGCACCGGGCGCTGAAGAGCGGCAAGCACGGCCTGATCATGGGGCAGGGGTACGCCAACGCCCTCGCCTCGAAGTTCAACCGGGACCACGCCTCCCCTGAGGAGATCCGCAAGCTGGCCGAGACGGCGATCGTGCAGTGGGCGTCGCACGTCCCGGCGCTGCGGGTGTTCTCCGCCGCCGACCTGACCCGGCTGGCGACCGAGGCGGGCTTCGAGGTGCGCGGCGTCTTCGGGGTCACCACCCTGCTGACCCCCGGGCCGGAGGACTTCACCTACCCGTACGAAACGATGAGCGAGATCTCCAAGGCACTGGACGATCCGGCCGTCTTCGAGGTCGCCCTGGAGCAGGAGCTCGCCGTCAACGGCCTGCCCGGATGGGCCGACCGCGGGGTGAACCTGATGGTCCACGTCTACAAGCCATGACGGCGACGACGGCCGCGGAGGCGGCGCAGCCGTACGAGCACCTGGCGCAGGTCTACGACCGGTGGACGGCGGAGAACGACTACGACTCCTGGTGCGACTTCCTCGAGGAGCAGTGGCGCGCCGACCCGGTGCCGGTGCGTGAGGTGCTGGAGGTGTGCTGCGGGACGGGGACGGTCCTCAAGCGCCTGGTCGACCGGGGCTACTCCGTCACCGGCTTGGACCGTTCTAGTCGGATGCTGGACCAGGCCAGGAGGAAACTGGGCGCCGAGCCCGCCCTGATCCGGGCCGAGCTTCCCGACCTGCCCGCCGAGGGACCGTTCGACGCGGTGCTGTGCCTGTTCGACAGCGTCAACTACCTGCTGGACGAGGCCCAGGTGGGGGAGACGATGCGGGCGGTGCACCGGGTGCTGCGGCCGGGCGGCACCTTCGTCTTCGACGTCAACTCCCGGTACAAGCTGGGCGAGGTGTTCGGGTCGTCGCACTACGGCGACGACCTCGGGGATTTCGCGTACGTCTGGCGGAACAGGTTCGACCCGGACACGTTCCGCTGCGACTTCCTGATCACCTTGTTCGTGCGCTCCGCCGACGGGACCTACACCCGGTTCGAGGAGCACCACACCCAGCGGGCATACGAGCGGGAGCAGCTGCGGTCGCTCGCGCGGGACGCGGGTTTCATCGGCGTGGAGGTCCACGACGACTACCGGCGGCGGCCGGTGGGTCCACGGACCCTGCGGGAGACCTGGGTCCTCACCAAGGCCGTGGAGGCATGATGGCCGGGCGGGTTCTGGCGCGCACGGAACTCGCCCGGCCGCCGCGCCTGCGGCCGGGCGACGTCATCGGGCTGGTCAGCCCATCCGCTCCGGGGGCTCCGGTCGCACCGCGACGGTTCGCCCGGGCGGCCGACGCCCTGCGGGACATGGGGTTCGAGGTCAGGGAAGGCTCCCGGACCTGGGGCACCGGCCACAGCGCGGGCACGGCCCGGGAGCGCGCCGACGAGCTCAACGAGTTCCTCCGCGACCCCCGGGTGCGGGCGGTCGTGGCGACGATCGGGGGACACACCTGCAACGCGGTGCTGCCCCTGCTCGACTACGACGCGCTGCGCGCCGACCCGAAGATCATCGTCGGGTACAGCGACATCACGGCGCTGCTGCTGGCCTGCGTCACCAAGGCCGGGGTCGTGGCGTTCCACGGCCCGACGCTGCTGGCCGAGTTCGGCGAGTTCCCCGCCCCGCTCCCCTACACCCGGAACGGCTTCCTGGACGTCCTGTGCCGGGCGGAGCCGCCGGGGCCGTTGCGGCAGCCGCCCGAATGGACCGACGAGTTCCTGCTCTGGGACTCGCGGGACACGCGGCCGCGGACGCTCGCTCCCAGCCGCCCGTGGTCGTGGCCGGTCGAGGGCAGGGCGGCCGGACCGCTCCTCGGCGGCAATCTCGACACCCTGTCCGTGCTGGGCGGCACGGGCTACCTTCCCGACTTCCGCGGTGCGGTCCTGCTGTGGGAGACCGTCCAGACGTCCCTGAGCAGGATCGACCAGCTACTGACCCATCTGGAGGCGCTGGGCGTCATGGACGATCTGGCAGGGATGATCGTCGGACACGCGTTCCGGGCCGACCCCGGGTTCGAGGAGGAGCTGCGGGGCCACGTCGCCGAGCGCTACGCCTCCCGGGGCTTCCCCGTGGTGGCGGGCGTGCTGGCCGGCCACTGCGACCCGATGCCGACTCTGCCGCTGGGCTGCGTGGTCGCGCTCGACTCCGCGCGAGGATCGATCGAGGTGGTCGATGCCGCTGTTCGATGACGAGGTCTGCGCGGGCGCCGCGGCGGCGCTGGCCGAGGCCGGTTTCACTCGGCTGCTGGCCGTCCCCGCCGTGCCCGCGGGCACCCCGCGCGGGTTCCGCTATCCGCTGCGGACGAAGACATCGGGCGGCGGCGAGTGGTTCCTGCGTTCGTGGGGGACCGACTTCGAGATCGTGAGCCGCTCCTGGCTGCGGCGCGGCATGCGGGCGTCGTTCTCGCTCGGCTGGGCCGTCCTGCCGGAGGGGCAGACCGATCGGCTCCTCCTGCTCGAAGCGTTCGAGCCGGACACCGCGGCGGCGGACGAGCGCGGGCGGCGGGTGCTGGAGACGCTGGCGCCCTACGTCTGCCGGTCCGCCGTGGCCCGGAGCGCGCAGTGGGGGTACGCGGCGTTGCGCGTGGCGGCGCTGCTGCGGTCCGGTGAGGCGGCGGAGGGATCGCGTTGATCAGCGATGGCTACCTGCGCGTTCTGGAGGACGCGCAGCTCGTGCTGCCCGGGTCGTACGGCCGGGGCATTCCCGTGTGGCAGGACGCCGGGTTGCGGCTGGCGCGCCGCCTGGTGTCGGCGTTCGAGTCGCTCCTCGCGCAGTGGTGGACCCCCCGGATCGTCGAACACCCCTTCCTCATGCCCGCCGCCAGGTACAAGAGCGTGTTCGGCGAATACACCAACGTCTTCGAGGTGCTGGTCCCCGAGGCGGGAGGGACGTGCGTGCTCGCCCCCGACAACATGGCGGCCAGCGTCGGATGGCTGCGCGAGCACGGCGGCGAGGGGCCGCTCGTGGCGGTCGGGGGACTGCTGCGCGAGCTGGCGGGCGGGGCCCAGCCGCTGTTCCGGGATCGTCACATCTGGCCCGCCGTCCAGGTGACGCAGCTGGTCCCGCGCGACCGGGCCCTGGAGGAGCTGGAACGCCACCGTTCGGCGATCACACGGTTGCACGAGCTGCTCTGCCTTCCGGTGGTGACCGTGCGCACGCCCGGTCTCGCCTCCTACGGCAGGACCACCTACCTCACCGTCAGCTGCCTGCCCGACGGGCGGCCCACGGTCACCGCGACGCTCTACGTCATGTCCGAGCGGTACCGCGACCGGCTCGGCGTCGGCGCCGAGGTGATCGACGTCGGGTTCACCGGCAAGCTGCTGGCCCTCGTCGCCATGCACCACCGCGACGGCTCCGGGCTGGCCCTGCCCTCGGTGCTCGCCGACACGCAGGTCGGCGTGCTGGTCGACAACGACGACGGACGGGTCGAGCGGTGGCGGGCGCGGCAGGCGGAGGAGGGCGTGCGCGTCCGCGCGGTGGCCTGCGGCCCCGAGCACGGCGCCCGGCGGCGTGCGGAGCGGCGGCTGCGGCGGCACGGCGTACCGCTCGTCCTCGGCGTCCGGGACGAGGGGTTGCGCATCGCCCGCCGCTACCCCCTGCAGCGGGCGGACCTTCCCGGGTTTCCGGAACCGGCGGCGTTGCGCGGCGAGCTGGCCGCCCACGACGAGCGTCTGCGCCGGTCGGCGGCCCGCCGCTGCACCGCCGGGCTCAGGCAGGGGGGAGTGCTGGCGGCGCGCTGCGACGGATGCGCGGCGGCCGACGGCGAGCGCGTCTTCGGGTGGGTCGTCCCGGCGGCGCGCACACCCTGCGACGGATGCGGCGCGCCGGGAGGCGAGGTCCTGCTCGGGGAGCGTTTCTACTGACGGTCACGGTTTGACGGAACGAGGGTGCGAACATGAAAGCGCTGCGCGATTCCAGTGATGTGCGCGACGACACCGGCGAACTGGTCCGGCGGCTCCGGGAGGACGGCTACGTCTACCTGCCCGGGACGCTGGACCCGGCGAAGGTCGAGGCGGTCGCCGCCGACCTGCGCGCCGCCATGTACCGGGTCGGCTGGCTGGACGATCCCGGCACCACCCGGGTGAAGTCCCGCGACCGCCGCTTCACCCACGAGTCCATGGCCCGGGAGTACGCCGCGCTGCAGAGCGTCGAGTCCTTCCACCGGCTCGCGCACGACCCGATCCTGATGGACCTGACCTCCGAGCTGCTCGGCGGCCGCGTCTTCAGCCATCCGGCGCATGTGTGCAGGATCTCCTTCCCCGTGGACGGACCCGCGGACTTCCTGACCCGTCCCCACCAGGACTTCGTGGTCCTGCACGTGGCCACCGACGTGCTGACGGTCTGGTTCCCGTTCACGCCCTGCTCGGCCGAGCACCAGGGATTGTGCGTGCTGACGGGCTCGCACCGGGAGGGCTTCCTGCTGCCCGATCCGGACATGGGCGGCAGGCGTCCGCTGTACGTGCGGGTGGATCCCGACGATCCGCGGTGGGCCACGGCCGAGTACCGGCTCGGCGACATCGTGATCTTTCACAGCCTCACGGTGCATGGGTC
The DNA here is from genome assembly GCF_030269545.1 of Actinomadura sp. NBRC 104425. Lineage (GTDB taxonomy): Bacteria > Actinomycetota > Actinomycetes > Streptosporangiales > Streptosporangiaceae > Spirillospora > Spirillospora keratinilytica. The sequence goes on from NZ_BSTN01000007.1 coordinate 288,912, forward strand.
GAGACCCAACCGCAGCGACCGGGTCCGCGTGTCGGCCGATGTGCGGTACCAGCTCCCGACCGATCCGATCCGCCCGGAGTTCCTGCACCCGCACGGCTGGCCGAGCACGCCCGACTGGCCGGAGCTGACGCACGGGTGGTCGTCTCTGGAGTGGATCTCCACGCCGGAGGTTCCGCGGATACCGCCACCGCCGGACATGGAGTACCTGGAGATACTGCGGTCGCTGAATCCGCCGCCGTCGCGGCTGCTGTCGGCGTCGTGAACGCGCGCGCTCACGACGGCATCCGGGCCGGCTGCGTCGACATCACCACGACCTCCACCCTGCGGCCGACGCTGATCCGGACGTACCGCTCGTTCTTCCGGCACGTCCGCCACTCCGGGTGCTTCCGCGTTCTGGTGACCGCCGACCCGGCGTATCCGGTCAGCGAGGACGAGGCCGAGGAGGTGCGCGCCTTCCTGCGGGACCTGCCCCGGCTCGACGACCGCGTCTGCTCCGTCGTGGTCGAGGAGTTCCCCCGGCACGTGGGCCTCCAGGGTGCGCTGTCGGTGCTGTTCGCGCACAAGCGCGCGCCGGTCGGCGTCCATCTGGAGGACGACTGGGAGTTCTTCCGCGACGTCGACCTCGACGCGCTGATCGAGGACCTGGTCGAGCAGGAGAGCACGCAGATCAGCTTCGCCAGCGACCACGTCGCCCGGGGCGGGACGTTCGACCGGGAGGGCGAGGTGGAGACCGTCCTCGGCACCAGGGTCCCGCTGCGCCGCCTCACCGCGGCGAGTTGGGCGGCGTACCATCTGCCGCTCGGTCCTCACGTCCACCAGACCGGCCGCTGGGTCCCGACCGTCGCCAAGGCCCTGGCGCTGTCCGACCCGATCCGTTGCCCGGACGAACGCATCCGCGAGCATGTCATCGCCGAATCCTCCAGGGTCCACCACAACGCGCTGTGGACGGAGGAGATCGTGGTGCGGGACATCGGCCGGACGTGGCTTCGCAAGCGGGGCGCGCACAAGGTCCTGGTCCCGCAGCGGAACTCTCTCGGCGTCGACGCCCTCGGCCTGCCCCGGGACGGAGCCGTCCCGTCGCTGACCCGGTCGGCCGCGTACCTGGCCGACGAGACACGGCTGCTCCCCGGGCAGCCCGCCGCGGATCCGCCCGCCGCCCCAGAGGACGACCCGCGGCCCCGGTTCCTGGAACGGGCCGAGGGAGCCGTCGTCTGGGACGTGGACGGATTCCCCTACATCGACCTGCTGTGCGGCGACGGCGGGGTGATCCTCGGGCACGACCACCCCGCCGTCACCCGCACCATCCGCGAGCGGACGGTCAAGGGGCTGGCTCTCGCACCGGCGTCCCCGGCCCGGGTCGTCGCCGCGGAGCTCATCGCCAAGGCCATCGCGGGGGCCGACAGCGTGCGCTTCGTCCCGACGGCGGTCGAGGCGGTCCGCGTGGCCGCCGAGGTGGCCCGCCGGTTCACCGGCCGCCCGCGGGTGGTGGCGGCGGGCCCGGTGGCCTGGCCGTCCGGCGGCCGTCTCACCCCGCCCGCCGCACACGGCGGCGCTGGACACGACGGCGCCGGACACGACGGCGCCGCGGTCGACGAGGTCGTCGCGCTGGGCGGGGTCGCGGACGAGGAGCAGCTGATCGACCTGGTCACGGCGCAGGGGGCCGGGCTCGCCGCCGTGCTTGTGGCCGCGCCGCTCCACCGCCCCCTCTCGGCGGGGTTCCTGCGCGGCCTCCAGCGGGCGTGCGCGCGCCGGGGCACGTTGTTCGCGCTCGATGAAGGGCTCACGGCCTTTCGGCTGCCCGGCGGGCTTGCCGCCGCGCACGAGGTCGTCCCCGACCTGGTCTGCCTCTCCCACGGGCTGGCCTCGGGCCTGTCCGCGGCGGCCGTGGCCGGGCGGGCGGACGTCATGCGCGAGGCGCCGCCGGACGACGGCTGCGGCCGGTCCGGCAACGTCCTGGTGTACGAGGTGATGAAGGCGTGCCTGCGCGAGTACGCCCAGCCCGGGCACTACGAACGGCTCGCCGAGACCGGGCGGCGGCTGCGCGCGGCCCTCGACGGCGTCGCCGTCCGCAGGGGGCTGGACAAGGTGGTCCACGGCCACGACCAGATGCCGTACCTGCGGTTCACCGGGAACGCCGCCGTCGACCAGAGGATCGTCGGTGAGATGGCCCGGCGGGGAGTGCTGATGCGCATCGGACCCAACTTCGTGAGCCGGGCGCATGACCGGCAGGTCGTTGACGTGGTGGCCGACGCGCTCGCGCGATCTCTGGACCGGGTGCTGGACGTGGAGGGCGGTGGGCGTGTCGCCCGATGATCGAGTGAGAGGAGTGCCCGTGCCGGACCGGTACCTGCGCCCGGCCGCCGACGCCGTCATCGAGCCGGACGAGATCGCGGATCTGTGCGCGCGGCTGCGCGCTCCCGGCTGTCCGCCCCAGGGGACCGTCCGGCTCGGCCCCTGGGAGCTGGAGTACCGCCACCCGCGCGCGTTCGCGTCGACCGTGGAGCTGCTGTTCCGGGACCGCGTCTACGATGTCGACGGCCTCGCGCCGCCCGGAGTGATCATCGACGGCGGTTCGTGGCTCGGGCTCAGCGCGCTGCACTGGCGTCGGCTGTTCCCCGGTGCGCGGATCCTGGCCTTCGAACCCGACCCGGAGCTGTTCGCGGTGCTCACCCGGAACCTGGCGCGCAACGGCGCGTCGGACGTGCGGGCGCACAACGTCGCCCTCGCCGGGCGGGAGGGCGAACTGGAGTTCCTCGCCACCGGCACCGACGCGGGGAGCCTGCGGGTGCGGTCCGCGCCGGGCCGCATCACGACGGTGCCCGCCGAGACGCTGAGCGGCCATGTCCGCGAACCGGTGTCGCTGCTCAAGCTCAACATCGAGGGCTCCGAATGGGAGGTCGTCGACGAGCTGGGCGACCGGCTCGCCCTGGTGGACCAGGTGCTCATCGAGTACCACGGATTCAACGAGCTCCCGCAGACGCTGCACCGCATCCTCGGCCGCCTGGACGAGCACGGGTTCACCTACATCGTCAGCCACTTCAACGAACGCAACCGCGCGTGTGTGCCGCCGCTGCGGCTCACCACCGGCTTCCGCTACTTCCTGCTGATCTACGCGCGCCGACTCGGCGGCACCGGATGAGGTGATCGCGGATGGGACTCTTCGCCGACCATCAGCCCATGTACGTCGAGGTCGAGACGACCACGTACTGCAACCGGCGGTGCGACTACTGCCCGAACAGCGTGTTCGACCGCGGGTTGCGGCAGAACGAGGTGCGGATGCCCGAGGACCTCTTCTACAAGATCGTGAGCGATCTCGGCCGCAACCACTTCTGCAACCAGTTCAGCCCGCACAACTACGGCGAGCCCCTGGCCGACGAGCGCATGCCGTACCTGCTGGAGATGGCCCGGCACGAGATGCCCAAGGCCAGGATCGCGCTCTACACCAACGGGGACTACCTGACGCCCGAGCTGTTCGAACGGCTGCTGCCCTCCGTCGACGCCTTCGTGATCACCCAGCACGGCGAGAAGATGCCGCCCGGGGTCAAGGCGATCTTCGACGAGCACGGGGGCGCGCACCCGAAGATCCGGTACAAGACCGCGCAGTCGATCAAACTGAACGCCTCCAACCGCGGCGGCCTCATCCCGATCAAGGTCAACCGCCGCAAGGCGTGCGGCGTGGTGATGAACGAGCTGCACATCAACGCCCACGGCCAGCTCATCCTGTGCTGCGAGGACTACCTGGCCCGCAAGACCTTCGGGAACATCCGGGACATGACGATCGAGGAGGCCTGGTCCTCCGAGGAGCGCATGCGGGTCCACCGCGCCAACGTCCGCGGCGAGTTCCAACTGGACCAGTGCGCCACCTGTGGCTACGGCCGGATGACATGATCGACCGGAACGCGCCGGGCCGCGTGGTGGCGCTGTCGCCGCACTTCGACGACGCGCTGCTGTCCGTCGGCGGGCTGCTGGCGGCGGCGGACGTCCCGGTGACCGTCGTCACCGTCCACGGCGGCGCGCCGCCCGGCGGCGCCGCCTCCGAGTGGGACCGGCTGTGCGGATTCGCCACCGGCGCCGAGGCCGCCCGGGCCAGGGCACTGGAGGACCGCCGCGCCTGCGGCGTGATCGGCGCCGAGCCGGTGCACCTGGCGTACCCGGACGGGATCTACGGCGCGCCGCCGTCCCTGGACGCGCTGACCGAGGCGATCGAAGCGCTGGTCACCGAGGACGCGCTGGTGCTCGTCCCGGCCGCGGTGTGCCGCCACGCCGACCATCACCGCGTCAGGGACGCCGCCCTCGCCGCCCTGGCGCGGCTGGACGCGGACGTCTGGCTGTACGCCGACCAGCCGTACGCGGGCCGGTCGCGGCACTGGGGCGGGCCGGGCGCCGAGACACTGGCCGACGACGTCTGGCGGGACCGGATGGCGCCGGCTGTGACGCGGTACGGGCTGGCGGAGGCGCGCACCGTCCGGCTCACGGCGCGGGACTGGGCGGTCAAGCACCGCGCGGTCCTGGCGTACGCCTCGCAGCTGGTGCCGCTGGCGACGTATGCGGGCCACTTCCTGGCCTTCGAGGGGCCGTTGAGTACAGAACTCGTCTGGCGGGTGGGGCTGCCGGGGGCGGCGGGTCGCGCCCGGGAGGAGGCGAAGGCAAGGTGACGATCTTCTTCTACTGGTCCGGCCAGGACTTCGACTTCGGCAACTACCTGGCGGTCGCGTCCGCAGCGCGGCACGCGTCCGGGATGCCGGTCGTCGTGGTGGTGGACGACCCCCCGGTGGACAACCCGCACTTCGACAACGTGCGGCGGTTGCCCGCAGTCGCGGTGGAGCCGCTGGATCCGGCCGCGCTGCTGCCGCCGGTGCTGCGCGACCTGTACGGCCGGATGCGCTTCGTGGCGCACCGGTCGGACCTCGTGCGGCTCGCGCTCCTCGCCGAGCACGGCGGTATCTACCTCGACACCGACACGTTGACGTGCGCCGATCTGGGTGACACGCCGGAGGTGCTGCTGCTGGACGACGGAAAGATCGTCCATCTCGGCTGCCTGGCGCTGCCCGCCGGGCACCCCGTCCTGACCGCCACGCTGAAGGCTCTGGAGAACTTCTCCGACGCCGATCTGGACGTCTACCAGAGCCTCATCTACATCTGGACGCGCATCGTGCGCGAGCAGTCACCGCCCGTGGAATTCGGGGAGCTGGAAGCCTACTTCCCGATACACTGGCGGGATTGGGAGCTGGCGTTCACCCGGCGTCTTGCGGCGGACCGCATCCGCGTCCTGCACCACTACGGCTACTACAGCCGGCGGTACACGCGGGTGATGGACGAGGAGTGGATCCTCCGCAACGACTGCCTGTTCAGCGACCTCGCCCGGCCGCTGCTGCGCGACCTGCACCGCATGGGATGGCCGGTCGGCGCCGCGGTCGCCGCTCCGCGGGGGCCTGAGCGGGACGGATAGACTGGCGTCCGGGCGCGTCGGCGGACAAGCGAACCGCGAACAACGATGAGGGCGATGTGAGCAACGGCAGCTTCATCTCTACCACGATTCCATACGTCAACGCGCGGCCTCATCTCGGGCATGCGCTGGAGTATGTCCAGGCGGATTGCTTCGCGCGTTTCCAGCGCCTCCGGGGAGAAGATGTCTTCTTCCTGACGGGCTCCGACGAGAACAGCCTGAAAAACGTCATCGCCGCGGAGGCCGAAGGCATTTCCACCCGCGAGCTGGTGGACCGCAACGTCGTCTACTTCGAGCAGCTCACCGAGCAGCTGGGGATGAGCCAGGACGACTTCATCCGGACCAGCGTCGACCGGCGGCACATCGAGGGGGCCTCCCGCGTCTGGGAGCTGATCGCCGCCAACGGCGACATCTACAAAAAGAGCTACGAAGGGCTCTACTGCGTCGGCTGCGAGCAGTTCTACACGGTTGCGGAACTGGTGGACGGAAAGTGCCCTGAGCACCTGGTGGAACCGGAGCTGGTGAGCGAGGAGAATTACTTCTTCCGGCTCTCCCGGTACCAGAACCGGCTGCTGGACGCGCTCAAGTCCGGCGCGCTGCGGATCGTCCCGGCGAGCCGTTACAACGAGGTGGTCAGCTTCGTGGAGTCGGGGCTGGAGGACATCAGCGTCTCCCGGTCCACCGAGCGCGCCCGCGGCTGGGGCATCCCGGTGCCCGGCGACCCCAGCCAGGTGATCTACGTCTGGATCGACGCGCTCACCAACTACATCACCGCCCTGGGCTGGGTTGATGGCGACGAGAAGTACCGGCGCTACTGGGAGAACGCCGAGTCCCGCGTCCACGTCCTCGGCAAGGGCGTCACGCGGTTCCACGCGGTCTACTGGCCGGCGATGCTCATGTCGGCGGGGCTGCCGCTGCCCACCAAGACGGTCGTCCACGGTTACGTCACGGCCAACGGGCGCAAGCTCAGCAAGTCGCTGGGCAACGTCGTCGACCCCGTGGCGATGGTCGACAAGTACGGCCTGGACGCGGTGCGCTACGCCCTGCTCGCCGACATTTCACCGTTCGAGGACGGCGACTTCAACGAGGAACGGCTCGTCCAGCGCTACACCACCGACCTCGCCAACGGCCTGGGCAACCTGGTCAGCCGGGTGGCCAGCATGATCGGGCGGTACCGGAAGGGGACGATCCCGCAGGCCGGGGGCGAGCGCACCGACCTGGACGAGCAGCTCGCCAGGCAGGCGGCCGCGAGCGCCGAGGGCGTGGTGGCGGCGATGAACGGCTACGACCACCGCGAGGCGCTGGCCCATGTCGGCGACCTGATCCGCGCGTCCAACGCCTACGTCGACAGCAACGCGCCGTGGCACCTGGCCAAGGCGGCGAAGGCGGGCGACGAGGCGGCCGACGCCCGCATGGACACCGTCTTCCTGCACCTCACCGGTGCCATCCGCCAGGTGGGCCTGCTGCTGCTGCCGTTCCTGCCCGCGTCGGCGGAGAAGATCCTGGCGACGATCGGCGAGGAGAGCCGCCGCCTGGGCGACCCCGGGGACTGGCTGGCGGGCCTGCCGGGCCGCACAATGGTGAAGCCCGAACCGATCTTCCCCAGGATGGACGTGCTGGATTGAGCAACGAGCCCGAGTCCGACGAGCAGGCATTCGAGCACAGGCGCACCGCCGTGGCCCTCGTCGGCTGCGGCACCGCGGGCGGCGCCCACGCGATCACCGTGTCCCGCCATGCGACCGCGGATCTGGTCGCCTGCACCGACATCGACGGTGCCAAGGCGCGCGAGCTGGCGGCCGGGCACGGGGCGCGGGCGGTGGACACCCTGGACGAGCTGGTCGCCGTCGGCCCGCGGGTCGTCATCGTCGCGGCCGGGCCCGCCGAGCAGCCCGGCATCGTGCGGCGGCTCGTCGAACTGGGGTTCCGCGGCGGTGTCCTGTGCGAGAAGCCGCTGGCGCTGTCGCTGGCCGAGGCGCGGGAGACGGTGCGGTACGCCACCGGCCACGGGGTCACGCTCGCCGTCAACCACCAGCGCCGGTTCGGTGCGCCGTTCGTCCGGGCGCTGGAGCTGCTGCGCGGCGGCCGTGTCGGGGACCCGGTGCGCATCGAGGCGTTCGGCCCCAAGGGCACCCTGCTGGACTGGGGGCCGCACTGGATCGACTTCGCCCGGATGGTCGTGGACGACGACCCGGTGACATGGGTGGACGGGCTGGCCGACTTCAGCGAGCCGCAGGCGCACGCCGGGCTGCGGCTCGAAGGGCACGCCCTGATCACCTGGGAGCACGCGGGCGGGGTCCGGGGCGTCCTGGAGACCCGAGGCACGCCGCTCGGGCAGCCGCTGCTGCGGATTTGGGGCACCGCCGGCGCCATCGAGATCGGCTGCGTGGCGCCTGACGGGGAGGGCGGCTGGCGTCCCGGCCCCGGGCTGCGCGTGGTCGACGGCTCCGTGGAGACCGACGCCGACATCGAGAGCCCGCTCGCCGCGACGCAGTGGCTGCGTTCCCTGGACGAGCTGATCCGCGCGTTGGACGAGGGCAGGCAGCCCGCGCACGACGCGGCCCGCGCGACGGCGGCGCTGGAGATCTGCCTGGCGGGCTACCGGGCCGCCCTCGGCGGCGGCCGTCAGCGCCTTCCCCTCGACCCGGCGTACACGCTGCGCGAGGGCGTGGCGGCCGGAGGGCCGGTCGCCGGGTGACAGACGAGCGCATCCTCCTGGTCTCGGACGACTTCGGCCGCCAGGTGAGCATCACCGCACCGGCGTCGGCCCGGCTCGAAACCCTGGGCCGGGTCGTGCATCTGCCCGACACCGCCGGCGAGCAGGCGGTCTTGGACGCGCTGCGCGACAGCACCGCGCTGGTGGTGGCCGGATGGGCGACCCGACTGCCCCGGCTGACGGCCGCGCGTCTCGCCGAACTCCCCCGGCTGACCTTCGTCGGCTGCGGGCAGGACAACCGGTGGCGGTTCCTCGACCCGGCCGAGGCGGTGGAGCGCGGCATCACGCTGGTCGACTCGTCGGGGTCGATGGGCTGGACGGTGGCCGAGTTCGGGCTCGGCCTCATCCTGTCCTGCCTGCGCCGGATCCCGGCGCACCATGCGGCCGTGGCCGCCGGGGGCTGGTACGACGGCTGGACCGACGATGACGGCATCGACCGCGACCTGCGCGGCAGCCGGGTCGGCATCGTCGGCATGGGGGAGATCGGGCGGGCGCTCGTGGCGATGCTGCGCCCCTTCGGCTGCCGGGTCGACGTCTGGTCGTCCTATCTCGACGACGCGCGGGCGGCGGATCTCGGCGTGCGGGTGCGGCCCGTGCGTGAGCTGGCCGGCGCGGCGGACGTGCTGGTCGTCGCGACGCAGCCGCGGCGCGACACCGCCGGCATCGTGGACCGCGCCGCGGTGGCGGCACTGCGCCCCGGGACGGTGGTGATCCTGCTGGGCCGTGCGTCGACCGTCGACTTCGAGGCGCTGGTCGAGCGAGTCGTCGCGGGGGACGTCACGCTCGGCATCGACGTGTGGGATACCGAGCCCGCCGAGGCCGGCCATCCGCTGCGAGGCCTGCCCAACGTGGTTCACACCCCCCATGTCGCGGGCCGACTGCGGGCGGCGAACCAGCGGATGTTCAGCGAGATCGTCGACGACCTGGAACGGTTGCGGTCGGGGAGCACACCGCGGTGGGCCGTCTCCCCGGAACGCGCCCGGCACGTCACCGCCACGCGGCGGTGACGGTCAGCCGCGCTGCGCGCGCCAGCGGTCGAGCACGGCCCGCTCGGTGGCGGGGTCGAGTCCCGCTCGGCGTTCGCGCTCCGGGCCCAGCGAGCGTTCCCAGTCCAGGCAGGCGCGGACGGTTTCGGCAAGTGGGCGGCAGCTGAGCCCCGCCTGTGCCGCGGGCCGCGGGTCCCGGCTCAGCAGACCCGCCTCCTCGGGGCGGCGCACCCACAGCGGCAGGGAGCACGGCCCGGACCACGGGGCCACACCCGCGGCCAGCAGGAAGTCCTGCGGAACCCACACAACGTCGCAACGGGCGCCCAGGGCCGCGACCATGCCGTCCAGCATGGCCCCGAAGCCGACCGGTGTCCCGACGGCGTCGAACACTCCGGACCGCCGCTGCTCGGCGCACCGCACGAGCCATTCCGCCAGGTCCGCGACGTCGATCCACTGGACGAGGTCGCCCGGCTCACCCGGCGCCAGCACGGTCCCCCCGCGCGCGATCCGCGCCGGCCAGTAGCCGAACCGGTCGGAGCGGTCCTCCCGGCCGACGATCAGACCCGGCCGGACGATGAGGGCGCGCGGCCCGAACAGCCGCGCCACCGCCTCCTCCGCCGCCCGCTTGGCCTGCGGGAACGGCCCGGTCTCGGCCGGCTCGACCAGCTCGGCGTCCGTTGTGGCGCCGGGCGTGGAGCGGTCGCGGTACACCAGGCAGGACGAAACGAACGTCCAGTGCCCCACGCGGTCGCGCATCCGTTCGGCGAGCAGCCGCACATGCCGGGCCGGACGGCGCGCGACATCGATCACCGCGTCGAACGTCCCGTCCGGCGGCGGGCCCGGGTCCGGGAGGGTCCAGTCGGCCCGCACGTGGGTCGCGCCGGGCGGCGGAGGGCCGGACGCGCCGCGGGTCAGGCACACCACCCGGTGGCCGCGGGCGATCGCGGTCTCGGCCACCGCGCGGGACAGGAAGGCCGTTCCGCCGGTGACCAATACCCGCATGCCGCTCGCCGTTCTCCGAGTCCCGCCTTTGGCGGGATGCCACGCTCGACACCCCTTGCCGTCCGCCGGAGCGGATACTAACCGCCGCCGCCCGCCGGGCGGAACGATCGCTCCGGCGGGATGCGCGCCGGGCGGAGCCCCCGGCCAACGGCGTGACCGGTCCACGCATGCCGAGCACACCTCTCCGGCGGGGCGGGCGGTGGCGGACGGCGCGTCGCCGGGCGGCGGCAGGGTTGTCCGCCGCCCGGCCGAAGATTATGATCACGCGGCGAACCTGGCGACGCCGGGAACATCAGGCCGATGTCCGTCGCCGCGAGGCTGCCGTCTCGTCGGCCCTGGGGGGACACGGCGTCGGTACGAGTGGGGTTGGGGGCCGATTGGGTGAGCCGACCCCGGCGGGCCTGCCCGTTTCGGCGCGCCGGATGGGATGGACGGCTTTGCCGCCCGAGGTCCGTTGCGCCATCGAAGACCGGCTCGGTTCGCCCGTCGTCGCGTCCAGCACCCGGCGCGGCGGTTTCTCTCCCGGCGTGGCGGCCGTTGTGACGTGCGCCGATGGGGAGCGGTACTTCGTCAAGGCGGTGCATCCCGATCTCAATCCCGTGTCTCCGGTGATGTACCGGGACGAGGCCAGGTGTGCCGCCGCGTTGCCGGGCCGGGTGCCCGCGCCGCGGCTTCGCCATGTCCACGACGACGGCTGGGTTGCGCTCGTCTTCGAGGCGGTCGACGGCGCTCCGCCCGAGGTGCCCTGGCGGGCGGTGGACGTGCGGCGGCTGCTGGGCACCGTCGAGCTGCTGACCGCCGCGCCGGTGGGCGGTGATCTGGCCGCCCTCCCGCCGGTTCCGGACCGGCTGGACGAGAGCTTCCGGGCCTACCGGCGGCTGGCCGACGGCAACGGCCTGGACGCCCTGTCGGACTGGGAGCGCCGCCACCTGGACCGGCTGGCCGCGGCCGCCGAGGACGCCCTGGAGTTCACGGCGGGCGACTTTCTGGTGCATCTCGATCTGCGCGCCGACAACATCATCTCGTCCCGGGACGGCGACTACATCGTCGACTGGTCCTGGGCGTCGGCCGGGGCCCCCTGGATCGACAAGGTGTGCCTTCTGGTGAACGTGGCGACCTACGGCGGCGACCCCGAGCCGTTCCTCGCCGACGACCGGGTCCTGGCCGCGGTGCCGCCGGACCATGTGACCGCCTTCCTCGCCGGGCTCAGCGGCATGTGGGCCGAGGCCGTCGCGCAGCCGCCGCCGCCCGGAATCCCCAATCTGCGCGCCTTCCAGGATCTCCAGGCCACCGCGGTGCGCGCGTGGATTCGTGCCCGGACGGGCTGGGACTGATGGCCGGGGCTCGACCGGTGCCGCCGCGATCTCGGTGCAGATGTGCAGAGGATGTGAATGGGCACGGGAGGCCGCCAGTGAGGGAAATCCTCGTCCGCGTGGACGGCCACCTGCCCGACTCCCTTTCCCGGCCGCCGGTCGTCCGCACGGCGACCGGAACCGCCCGTGAGGTCGGACGGATACACCCGCGGCCGCCGCCGGGTCTTCGACGGCCTCCGCTGCGCCGTCCCCGGCTCTGGGCGGGGCCGCGGCGCCGGAGCCCGCTGCCGGACCGAGCGGTGCGCCGTGCGGAACGTCGACGCGGCGCGCGGATCGGTGGTCCGCCGGGTTCCGCCGGCGCGGTTCGGCCCGGAGAAACACGACATCGTCCCGCCGCAGCCGAAAGCACCGGGCCTGGACGGCGGCGGCCGGGACGACGACCGGCCCCGCCGCCGGCTCGGCCGGAGCGAGGAGAGGTGCCGCCGTGACAGACCGACAAGTGCGCGCCGAGGAGCGGCGAACGGCCGAACCGCCGCCGACGAGTTTCAGCGAGGAGTACTTCGACCGCCGGTACGCCCGCGATCCCGACCCGTGGGGCCTGGCGCGCCGGTGGTACGAACGCCGCAAGTACGCGATCACCCTGGCGTCGCTGCCGCGGGAGCGCTACCGCGCCTGCTTCGAGCCCGGCTGCTCGATAGGGGAGCTGACCCGGCTGCTCGCGCCGCGCTGCGACCGGCTGCTCGCCGTCGACTTCGCCGAGGACGCGGTGCGGCAGGCCCGCGCGGCGGTGCGCGACTTCGACCATGTCGAGGTGCGGCGGTCTACGCTGCCCGCGCAGCTGCCGAACGGTCCGTTCGACCTGGTCGTCGTCAGCGAGATCCTCTACTACCTGTCCCGGGACGACCTCGATCTGATGCTGGACGGGCTCGTCGACCGGCTGGAGGCCGGCGGCGATCTCGTGGCCGTGCACTGGTGCGGCAACGGCCCCCCGCGCCGCTACAACGGGCACGACGTGCACCCGGTGATCGAGGCGCGCGAGGAGCTGGAACGGCTCGTGCACCACTCGGACGAGCAGTTCGTGCTGGACGTCTTCCGCCGGAAGGGGACGGCGTGACGCAGGTGCAGAGCTCGCCTCCGGGCGCGCGGCACCGGCCCTGGGCCGAGCTGCCCCGTGAGACCCGCGAGGCGGTGGAGGCGCATGTCGGGCCCGTCACCGAGGTGGAGCGCATCGAGATCGGGGAACGGTCCGAGATCGCGTCCGTGCTGGAGACGCCGGACGGCAGGATCTTCGCCAAGGGCGTGCCCGCCGACGCCCGGGACGCGCCGTGGCTCGACAACGAGGCCAGGATCAACCCGTACGTGGCGGGCCTCGCCCCGCGGCTGCTGTGCAGGGTGCTGGCCGGCGGGTGGCTCGTCCTCGGGTTCGAGCACGTGGCGGGACGGTACGTGGACTACTCCCCGGGCTCGGCGGACCTGGTCAAGGTCGCGGCGGTGCTGACGGCGCTCCAGGGGCTGCGCTGCCCGGACGTGGTGTCCAGGCGGGTCGAGCGCCGGTGGGCGGGGCTCGCCGTCCGCCCGCCCGCGGTGTCCGGCGACATGCTGGTCCACACCGACCTCAACCCCGGCAACGTCCTGGTCACCGAAGACCGCGCCTACCTGCTGGACTGGGCGGCGGCCTGCCGGGGGGCCGCGTGGACTGAACCCGCCATGCTCGTTCCCCGTCTCATCGCACATGGACATAGCCCCGGGGACGCGGAGGCGTGGGCGGCGCGGTTCGAATCCTGGCGCCGCGTTACGGCAGAGGCGCTGGGAACGATGGCGGCCGCCGAGGCCGACAAGTGGGAGGCGACAGCATCCCAATGGCCGTATCCAGAAATAGTCCGCACGGCCGCCGCGGCACGCCGGTGGCGGGACTGGCGTCTGACTCACCGCTGATCCGCGGCGCCCGGCCGGCCGAGAAAGGTACCGCTTCATGGCTCTGAGCAAGGATCGCCCGCCCGGCGGCGGGGTGTCGCTGAAGAAGAAGCTGGGAACGTCGGGCCTGCGGAAGAAGAAGGGCGGACCCCCGCAGGTCAGGGAAGCACACGGCCCCCTCTGGTCGAACGAGGAGATCATCGTCGTCGGCGTGGGGGTCGTGCTGGCGGCCGTCTGGGTCCTGGGGTTCCTCGCCTGGGCCGCCGGCGGGTTGGTCGCGCTCGTCACCAACGGCACCTGGCCCGGCGTGTCCGCCACGCGGTCGTTCCAGCTGCTCATCTCCCTGGTCGGCCACTGGGACGAACGGAGCCTCGCCTGGCCGGCCGAGGACCGGTCCGTGCTGGGACCGGACTGGATGTTCTGGTCGCTGTACGCCGTCATGGTCGCGGTGACGGGCACCGTGGGGACGCTCGTGATCGGCTGGCTCCGCCGCACCTTGGCCGAACGGCGGCGTGCGTGGCGTGTCAAGGTCCGCCAGTCGCAGCGGGACAACTCGGCCATCTGGGCCCGGGCCGAGGATGTCGAGGCGTTGCGGGTGGAGGACCGCCTGTCGCTGTCCGGGCGCGTCTACCTGGGCGAGATGGTCAACGACCGGTCGACCAAGCTGGCGACGCCGAAGTACACCTCGATCGCGGTCATCGCGCCGACGGGCTCGTCCAAGACCGTCAAGTATGTGGTGCCGACCATCCTGACCTGGCCCGACGCCGTGTTCGTCACGTCCACCAAGAACGACATCGCCGACCTGACGCTGGGCTGGCGCGGCGAACGGCTCGGCCGACCGGTGTACGTGTTCGACCCCGCCGGCGAGTGGCCGGAGCACCAGCAGAAGTACCTGGCCGCCTGGTCGCCGCTGATGGAGATCGAGAACTTCGCCGACGCCGACAAGGTCTCCCAGTGGCTGTCGGAGGCGGCCATGGCGAACGCCAGCATGGACCCCAAGGTGACCTACTGGGTCAACCTCACCCAGATCGCCCTGGGGCCGATGCTGTGGATCGCCAGGAAGATGAACAAAAACATGCAGGATGTCGCCAACTGGACCGGCTACATGCGCTTCGACGAGATCGAGGCGCTCTTCGACGAGTACGAGGCCCAGATCGGTGACGACCCCGAGGCCAAGACCGACCTCGCGCTGGCCCGGCGCGGGCTGGCGGCCACCGCCAAGCGCGACAAGTACACCCTTCCCGGCATCCTGGCCAACGCCGACGTCATCCTGAGGCCCTTCACCTCCCCGCAGATGGCGCCGACGACCGACATCAGGTTCGACGAGAACGGGCGGCCCTACAGCCCCTACGGCCGCAGGGTGCTGAACATCTCCGACGTCCTGGACAACGGCGGGACCCTCTACGCCATCAGCGACGAGGAGGAGCAGGAGATGCTCCGCCCCGCCTTCCAGTGCATCGCGCAGTGCTTCCTGCGGGCCTGCCGCAAGAAGCAGCGCAGGCTGGGCGCCGGTCCGCTGCCCAACCCGCCGCTGCTCCTGCTGGAGGAGGCCGCCAACGTCGCCCCGCTGCCGACCCTCGACAAGATGGCCGCGACCTACCGCGGCTACGGCATCGTGATCATGTCGATCTGGCAGGACGAGGCGCAGGTCGCCACGCTCTACGACTCCCGGGCCACCACGGTGCTGGGTAACCACACGACCCGGGTGTACCTGCCGGGCTCCTCGGACGACACGACGCTGGACCGCCTCTCCCGGCTCATCGGCGACCAGGCGGTGTCCCAGCGCAGGCTCGGCTACTCGCACCACGGCGGCCGCAACAACGTCATGGTGCATGAGGGAACCGAGGACGTCCGGCTGGCCCCGATCGACTATCTGCGCACCATGCCGAAGGACGAGGCGGTCATCCTGTCCGGCAACCTGCCCCCGATGAAGGTCGCGGCCACGCCGTGGTTCAAGGATGACGAGATGCGTGCCCGCATCGGGCCGGAGATGTGCGAGAAGTACGACCGCGCCTTCGGCGGTGGCGGCGGCCAGAACACGAAGGTGAAGGCCTGACGCCATCCGGCGCGTCCGTCCACGGGCCGCCGGGCGACCGACCGTGGACTGACGCGCCGGCCCGCCTCATTCTTCGGGGATGCGGTGGCCGGGGACGGACGGCCAGCGGACGGTCATGACGACGGCGTCCTCCTCCGCCTCCCACGAATGGTCGACGCCCGGCCCCCACACGACGTAGTCGCCCTGTTCGGACAGCACCACGTCGCCGTCCGGGAACTCCAGGCGGAAACGGCCGCTGATCAGTACGAGGAGTGCGGTGCGCCGGTCGCCCTCGGTCCAGCGGGCGCGCCGCTCACCGCGCGGGTGCACCCCCCACTTGATCTCCACGTCGCCGCTGTGCCGCAGGTCGCCGACCGGCTTGAAGTGGCCCAGCAACCAGCCCCGGTCGGCGGCGGCGTCGGCCGCGGCCCTGCCGACGTACACGTTGCGCATCACCGTGCCCGACGCCGACGGCCGGTACGCCGGCGCCGGACGGTCAGGACTGCGCACGCTTGACGGCGAAGCCGTCGCCGACCATGGCGGCCAGCTTCAGGTACGCCTCGCGGGTGGACGAGGCCAGCTGCTCCAGCTCGACCTCGGCGCCCTCCTCCAGGTGGTCGTCGTAGGGGATGCGGACGACCCCGCGGCAGCGGCTCTCGAAGTGGGCCTGCAGCTTGTCCAGGTCCACCTGGCTGCGGGTGCGGTTGCGGACCATCGACAGCACCACCACGCCCTCGCGGACCAGGTGGCCGTGGTCGTGGGCCTCCAGCCAGTCGAGGGTGGCGCTGGCGGAGCGGGCGCCGTCCACCGACGGGGAGCTGACCAGCACGAGCTGGTCGGCCAGGCGGAGCACCCCGGACATGGCCGAGTGCAGCAGGCCGGTGCCGCAGTCGGTGATGCAGATCGAGTAGAACCGCTCCAGCACCACGGCGACCGCCGCGTAGTCCTCGGCGCTGAACGCCTCGCTGATGGCCGGGTCGCGGTCGGAGGCCAGCACCTCCAGCCGGGCCGCGTTCTGCGAGGTGAAGCCGCGCACGTCGGCGTAGCGGTAGATCTTGTCGCGGTTGTTCAGCAGGTCGCGGACGGTGGCGGCGGTCTCCAGCCGCAGCTTGTCCGACAGCGTGCCGCGGTCGGGGTTGGCGTCCACCGCGATCACCCGGTCGCCGCGCAGCGACGCCAGCATGGAGCCGAGCCCGACGGTCGTGGTGGTCTTGCCCACGCCGCCCTTCAGCGACATGACCGCGACCCGGTGGTGGCCGGACTGCACCGGGGTGCGGGCGCGGGCGATGAGGTCCTTGCGGCGCAGCTCGGCCTGCGACTCGCTGGGGTGGATGCTGCCGCCGGTGGCCTTGTAGACGGCGCGGCGCCACCCGCCGGAGGGGGCGATGCGCCGGTGGCCGAGCAGGTTCTCCGAGCTCAGGGCTTCGGCGCTCTGCGGCGGAGGCGGCCCCTGCGGAGCCTGGGGAGCCTGCGCGGCCGGCTGCGCAGGGGGCTGCGCGGGCGCCGGAGGGTAGCCCGGGGGCGGACCGTCGAAGCCGGGCACCGGGTTGCTGTTGGGGTCGTACTGCGGCATGGGGGCGGGCGGCTGAGGCGCGCCGTAGGGCTGCCCCGGCTGCCATGGCTGGCCTGCGTACGGCGGCTGGACCGGCGGTTGCCCCGGTTGGCCCTCGTACGGCACCTGCACGCCCGGCTGGCCGGGCGGCACGGGCTGATCCTGCTGGACGGGCTGGGGCGGCTGGCCCTGCTGGACAGGCGTCTCCTCGGCCCCGGCGGGCGGGCTCTGGACGTCGCCCTGCTGCGGGGCGGGACCGCCGGACTGGTCGCCGGGGTACGGCAGCTGCTCCAGAGGCGGCGTCGCCTGCTCACCGGACGGCGCCTGCTCACCGGACTGCGCCTGCTCACCGGACTGCGCCTGCTCGGTGGACGGCGCCTGCTCCTCAGCGGGCGTCGTCTGCTCACCGGCCGACGATGCCTGCTCCCCGGCGGGTGGCGCTTGTTCCCCAGCGGGCGGTGCCTGCTCGTACGGAGGCGACACCTGCTGGTACGGAGGCGACACCTGCTGGTACGGGGGGGACATCTGCTGGTACGGGGGTGGCACCTGCTGATAGGGCGGCGGCGCCTGCTGGTACGGGGGCGATGCCTGCTCGTACGGGAACGGCGACAGTTCGTACACGGTCGGCGGCGGGTCCTGGGCAGGCGGCCCCGGCTGGAAGGGAGGGGGAGCCGGCTGCGCAGGCCGGTTCTCGGAGGCGGGCGGGGGCTGCGGGCCGGGGTGCTCCCCCGGTGGAGGCGGCGTCGGCCCCAGGTCCCCCGGCAGCGGAGGCGGAGGCATCTGGCCCGCGTCGTACGGCGGTGCGTAACCGGAGATGCCCGCGTACGGCGGGGGCAGCATGCCGCCGTCGAACGGCTGCGGCATCGGGCTGCCGTCGTACGGCTGGGGCGGCGGCGGTGGCGGCTGCTGACCCGCGTCGAACGGCTGGGGCGGCCCGTACTGGGGCATGGGAATGTCCCCGTAGGGCGGGAAGCCCGGATGCTGCTGTGCGTCGGCCGGAGGTTGCTGTGCCGCCGGAGGGGCGCCCTGGAAAGGCGGCGGCGGAGCCGACAGCCACGGCTCGGCGGGCGTCTCGCTTTGCGGGGGGCTCGCCGCGGGCTCGTTTCCGGACGCGTCCGGGGCCGGACGCTGCGCCGTCTCGGCCTGCGCGACCGTGCCCTCGTCCGCGGGGGTGCCCTCCGCGTCCGACGCCCCCTGGGCCGGCGAGGCGGCGTCGTCGGAGGCCGCGGCCGCCGCGGGCGGCGACTCGGCGGCGGGCTTGACCGGCTCCTCTCCGCCCGGTTCGCCGGGCGGGGACGTCTCGGCGCCCTGGCTGCTCATCGCGTCCAGAGATGCCAGGCGCTCCTCCAGCGACCGTCCGTCGTGCTCGTTCCTCGCCACCGGTTCTCCCCTCGACCCCGCCTCGAACGATCCTTTGGAGCTGGTTGGCATGACCCCACGCGGCAGGATACCCGTGCGCCTTTACCATGCGCCTCCGCTCAAGATCCACTCCTGCCGCCTGACGGGCCGTCCGGATATCGGGGGATGGGCGTGCCGAAGGGCCGGTAGCGTGATCCGTATGCATGCCATCGTCATCCGTGAACCGGGGGACGCCGACGTCCTGGAATGGACGCGGGTCCCCGATCCGGAAGCCGGGCCCGGCGAAGTGCTCATCGACGTGGCGGCCAGCGCGGTGAACCGGGCCGATGTGATGCAGCGCCGCGGCTTCTACCCGCCGCCGCCGGGCGCTCCCCCGTATCCGGGCCTGGAGGTGTCCGGCCGCGTGGCCGCGCTCGGCGAGGGCGTGACGGGCCTGCGGGTCGGCGACGAGGTGTGCGCCCTGCTCGGCGGCGGGGGATACGCCGAACGGGTGGCGGTCCCCGCGGGGCACGTGCTGCCGGTGCCGCGCGGCGTCGGCCTGATCGAGGCGGCGGGCCTGCCCGAAATCGCCTGTACGGTGTGGTCGAACGTCTTCATGCTGGCCGGGCTGCGCGAGGGCGAGACGTTCCTGGTGCACGGCGGTGGCAGCGGCATCGGCACCATGGCGATCCAGCTCGCGAAGGTGCACGGGGCGCGGGTGCTGTGCACGGTGGGCAGCGCGCAGAAGGCCGAACGCTGCCGCGAGCTCGGCGCCGACGAGGCGATCAACTACCGCGAGGACGACTTCACCGAGTACGGCCCGTTCGACGTCATCCTCGACAACATGGGCGCGGCGTATCTGGCGCGCAACGTGTCGGCGCTGGCCGTCGGCGGCCGGTTGATGATCATCGGGCTGCAGGGCGGCCGCCGCGCCGAGCTGGACCTGAACGAGCTGCTGCGCAAGCGGGCGCTGGTGCACGCGACGTCGCTGCGGGCGCGTCCCGCCGAGGAGAAGGCCGAGATCGTCGCGGCGGTGCGCGAGCACGTGTGGCCGCTGCTGGAGTCGGGGGCGGTGCGTCCGGTGGTGGACCGCACGGTCCCCATGGCGGACGCGGCGCGGGCCCACCGGCTGCTGGAGGACAGCGTGCACGTCGGCAAGATTGTCCTGACCGTCTGAAACCACTGGAGACAGCATGAACGAGTCTGCGCAGAACCCGTCCGGAGGCCGGGCCGAGCAGGAGCCGCAGGTTCTGGTGGTCGGCCCGAACGGCATCGCGGTGGAGGGCGGCAAGTCCGAGGGCGGTGACGAGAAGTCGGTCACCGACATGGTGGAGCAGCCCGCCAAGGTCATGCGGATCGGCAGCATGATCCGGCAGCTGCTGGAGGAGGTGAAGGCGGCCCCGCTGGACGAGGCCAGCCGGGCCCGCCTCCGCGAGATCCACCGGTCGTCCATCAAGGAGCTGGAGGACGGCCTGGCGCCCGAGCTGATCGGGGAGCTGGAGCGGCTGTCGCTGCCGTTCACCGAGGACGCGGTGCCGAGCGAGTCCGAGCTGCGCATCGCCCAGGCCCAGCTGGTGGGCTGGCTGGAGGGGCTGTTCCACGGCATCCAGACCACGCTGTTCGCCCAGCAGATGGCGGCGCGGGCCCAGCTGGAGCAGATGCGCCGCGCCCTGCCGTCCGGGATGATACCGCAGCCCCAGCAGGGCGACGAGGGGGAGCAGCGCCGCCGCCAGTCCGGCCCTTACCTGTAGGCCGGGCGGCGGCGCCGGTCACCGCGCTGCGATCAGCGGGCCCCGTCCTCCGGAACGCCGGGAAAGAGCTTTTCGAGGACCTGGGCGACGCCGTCGTCGTCGTTGCCCGCCGTGGTGTGGGTGACCGCCGCCAGCACCACGGGATGCGCGTTGGCCACACCGTAGGAGGTGCCCGCCCAGGTCAGCATCGGCAGGTCGTTGGGCATGTCGCCGAACGCCACCACGTCGGCGGGCGGGATGCCGTGCTCGGCGCACAGCTCGGCCAGGGCGCTGGCCTTGGTGACGCCGTGCGCGCTCATCTCCAGCAGGCCGCTTCCCGACGAGTGCGTGACGGTGACCAGGTCGCCCACGGCCTCGCGGGCCTTGACCGACAGCGAGTCCGGGTCGGCGTCGGGGTGGAACGCCAGCAGCTTGGTGCCGCCGCGGCTGACCAGCGTCTCGCCGTCCACCGCCCGCCCGCCCAGCGCCTCGGCGTCCCAGCTGCCCAGGTTGTAGCTGGCCTCGAACACGAACCCGTGCGGGTACTCCACGGCGAACCGCAGCTCGGGGATCGCCGCGCGCAGCCGCCGCACCGTCTCGGCGAGCACCTCGGGGGCGATCAGCCGAGTGCGCAGCACCGTCTCGGTGTGCAGGTCGTACACCACCGCCCCGTTGGCGCAGATGGCCACGCCCCGGTGCCCGACGGCCTCGGCGACGGGACGCATCCAGCGCGGCGGCCGTCCGGTGACCATGACCAGCAGCGCGCCCGCGCGCTCCACGCGGGC
Source organism: Actinomadura sp. NBRC 104425 (assembly GCF_030269545.1). Lineage (GTDB taxonomy): Bacteria > Actinomycetota > Actinomycetes > Streptosporangiales > Streptosporangiaceae > Spirillospora > Spirillospora keratinilytica. The sequence continues at coordinate 309,726 of NZ_BSTN01000007.1, forward strand.
GAGGGCGTCGACGGTGCGGGGCGAGAGGGTGCCGTCGGAACGCACGATCGTCCCGTCGAGGTCGGTGGCGACCAGGCGCGGCATGGTTCGAGACATGTCACCTTCCCGTCGGGCCGCGTCCCGGGTCGTCGCGCATCGAAGGGGTTGGTGTGACGACGGCGGGCACGGCTGGGACACACCATAGGCGATATGTCAGACAGTGACCTTCGGAGGCCCACGGCCCGGCCGTCTGCCGTGCGGATCTCCCGCAGGCCGGACAGACAAATCATGACGGGGCGGGCGGGTGCGATTCCGGGAAGTTGCGACGACGCGCCCTCCGCGCCGGTCCGCCACGCCGCGCACAGTGATACGCGCATCGGAGTTCGTGTTCTGGGCCGTGCTGGTCGAGGGCCTGCCCAGGGGGTGGCGCCGGGGAAAGCGGGCGGAACGCGGCGGCGGGGCGCCTCCGGCGTGGTAGCGGGAGGCGACCCGCCGCGTACGGTCGTCCGGCCGGTGCTCAGTGCTTGACGGGCTCCAGCACCTCCAGGCCGAGGTACTTCTGCAGCGCCTTCGGCACGCGCACCGTCCCGTCGGCCTGCTGGTGGTTCTCCAGGATCGCCACGATCCACCGGGTGGTGGCCAGCGTGCCGTTCAGCGTCGCGACGGGCTGGTTGCGGCCGTCCTCGTCCCGGTACCGCACCGCCAGCCGCCGCGCCTGGAAGTCGGTGCAGTTGGACGTCGAGGTCACCTCGCGGTAGGTCCGCTGCGACGGCACCCACGCCTCGCAGTCGTACTTGCGGGCCGCGCTGGCGCCCAGGTCGCCGGCCGCCACGTCGATCACCCGGTACGGCAGCTCGACCTTGGCGAGCATCTCCTTCTCCCACTCCAGCAGCCGCAGATGCTCGGCGTGGGCGTCCTCCGGACGGCAGTAGGAGAACATCTCGACCTTGTCGAACTGGTGCACCCGGATGATGCCCCGGGTGTCCTTGCCGTAGGAGCCGGCCTCCCGGCGGAAGCAGGACGACCAGCCCGCGTACCGCCGGGGCAGCCCGTCGATGATCTCGTTCATGTGGTACGCGGCGAGCGGCACCTCGGACGTGCCCACCAGGTACAGGTCGTCCTGCGGCAGCTGGTAGACCTCGGCGGCGTGCGCGCCGAGGAACCCGGTGCCCTCCATGGCCTCCGGCTTGACCAGGACCGGCGGGTACATCGGGACGAACCCGGCGGCGACCGCCTGCTCCATGGCCAGGTTGAGCAGCGCCAGCTGCAGCCGGGCGCCGACCCCGGTCAGGAAGTAGAACCGCGCGCCGGACACCTTGGCGCCGCGCTCCATGTCGATCGCGCCGAGGCTCTCGCCCAGTTCGAGGTGGTCCTTGGGCTCGAAGTCGAACTGCGGGGGCTCGCCGATGTGCTCCAGGACGACGAAGTCCTCCTCGCCGCCGGGCGGGGCGCCCTCCTCGATGATGTTCGGGACGGTCTTCAGCAGCGCGTCCAGCTCGGCGCCGAGCCGGTCGGCCTCGGCCTCGGCCTCCTTGACCTGCTGCGCCAGCTCCTTGGCGCGGGCCAGCAGCCGCTGCCGCTCGTCGCCCTGCGCCTTCGACACCGACTTGCCGAAACTCTTCTGCTCGGCGCGCAGCCGCTCGAATGCCGACTGCGAACTGCGCCGCCGCTCGTCCAGGTCGAGCAGCGTGTCGACGACGGTCTCGTCCTCCCCGCGGGCGCGCTGCGAGGCGCGCAACCGCTCGGGATCCTCTCGAAGAGCTCGCAGGTCAATCACACACCCGAGGCTACCGGTGCGGCGCCCTCAACGCGCGCGAGTATCCGCGGCGTCGTCGTCTGCGGGCCGGCGGTTTACCCGCCAGGGCGTCCAATAGCGGACGTCTGCCCTTGCAACCGACTTATATCGCCGAACGTCAAAAAGGCGACAACGGGGAGAAAATCATGGCGCAGGCGACACTGAAGCGGCGGGGGTTGAGCATCGCGTGGGCGCTGAGCCCGGTGCTCACCTTGGGGATCGTGAGCCCCTTCATCTTCGCCTTCGCGGCGGCCCGGCTGAGATCCCGGCTGCTGTGGCTGGCGACCGGCATCTACTTCGTCGCCTGGACGGTCATGTTCATCACCGCCGGCTTGCCCGACAGCGGCCCGGGGGACGCCGCCTTCAGCATCGCGTTGATGATCGTGTGGATGGGTGCCACGGTCCACGCCTTCGCCATCCGCGACCGCGTCTTCTTCCAGGCGCCGGACCACCGCTCGGCCGCGTTCCAGCGGGCCCAGCTGGAGGTCGAGCACCGCCGCGAGCTGCGCCGGCGGGCGATGGAGATCGTCAACCGCGACCCGGCGATGGCCATCGAGATGCGCATCGGCCGGCCCGACCTGCCCCGCGCCTTCGACGACGGCGGGCTGGTGGACGTCAACCACGCCCCCGCCCCCGCCCTGGCAGCGGTCCTGGGCATCACGCCCGAGCAGGCGCACCAGCTCGTCCAGGTGCGCGAGCGCTGCGGCGGCTTCGTCTCCGCCGAGGAGGCCGCCGCGCTGGCGGGGCTGCCCCCGGCCCTCACCCCGCGGCTCGCCGAGTACGGGGTGTTCCTGCGCTGACCGGGGGTCAGGAGCGGCCGCTGCGGATGGAGCGCAGCCAGGCGGCGGCCTCGGTGAAGTCGGCGTCGTGGGTGCCGCGGCGGATCTCCGGGCGGACCTGGTCGGCCCGGGGGTAGGAGCCGAGGAACCGCACGTCGGCGCAGATGCGGCGCAGGCCCATCAGCGCCTCGCCGACGCGGGCGTCCTCGACGTGCCCCTCGAAGTCCATCCAGAACAGGTACGAGCCCAGGCCCGCGCCGGTGGGCCGGGACTGGATCAGCGTCAGGTTGATGCCGCGCATGGCGAACTCGTTGAGGATCTCCAGCAGGGCGCCGGGGTGGTCCTCGCCGATGAAGGCGACCACGGTGGTGCGGTCCATGCCGGTGCGCGGCGGCGGGACGCAGGGGCGCCGCAGCTCGATGAAGCGGGTCACCGCGTCGGCCACGTCGTGGATGTCCTCGGCCAGGACCGACAGCTTGTAGCGGTCGGCGGCGAACGCCCCGGCCAGCGCGGCGTCGTAGTGGCCGTCGGCGACCCGCTGGGCGGCCTCGGCGTTGGACGTGGCGGCCCGCCACTCGGCGTCCGGGACGTTCTCGGCCAGCCAGCGGCGGCACTGCGGCTGCGCGTGCGGGTGCGAGGCGACGGTCTTGATGTCGGCGAGCGTGGTGCCGGGCCGCACCAGCAGCGCGAACGACACCGGCAGATGCACCTCGGCGACGATCTGCAGCGGCTCGCCGGTGGCCAGCTCGTCCAGCGTGGTCGGCACCGAGCCCTCGACGGAGTTCTCCAGCGCGACGACCGCCGCGTCGGCGTCGCCGCGGCGCAGGGCGTCCAGCGCGGCGGGCACGGTCTCGTACGGCACCTGCTCGGCGCCCTCCGCGTCCGGCAACCGGCGCAGCGCGGCCTCGGTGAATGTGCCTCGGGGACCGAGGAACGCGTACGTCCTGGTCACGTGACGCCCCCCGGCCGTGTGCACGCTTGTCCCAATGGCATGTGAATGACTCCTCCGCCGCGCAGAGAACGCGCGGCGGGCTGTGTGACAGGTGGTACGGACGTCGAGTCTACGTGCCCGTACGGTCCGGCACCGGCAAAGAACCGATCATGGAACCGTCACGAACGCGGCGGAGTGCCGGCGCCGAGCCCGGGGAAGAGTCAGGCGCGGGGTGAGGGGGTGCGGTCGCCGAAGTCGGCGAGCGGGTCGTCCATGGTGACGACGGGGCCCTTGCCCAGACGCGCGGCGCGCAGGACCTGGTTCTCCTCGGGGGACAGCTTCTCCAGGGGGTGGCCGTCGCGCACCGGCTTGGCGTAGGTGCGGGTCTCGGTACGGCCGTTGATGGAACTGATCACCACGCCGTCGCCGTTGGCGTTGATCAGGGCGAGCGAGAACGACCGGTGCCCCGCCATCTCCTTGAGCGCGTCGTAGTGGACGATGGCCAGGTCGCGCAGGGCATGGCCGTCCACCGTTCCGGCGGAGAGCTGAAGTTGCCGCCGCAGCATCGCACCGCACTCGTCGACGACCTGGTTCACCCTGTTGTGGGCCACCACCGCGATGGACAGACCGGCCACCCCGGCGACCAGCCCGGCGACGGCCACCGCTACCAGCATCACGCAGTGAGCGTACCGACACCGCTCTCCCGGCGCGATGAACTGTCGCAAACAGGCCGCCCGGACAACCGGTCGACCAGCCGTCGCCCGAGCAACACGATCAGTGCCAGCGCGGCCAGCCCGAAGCAGCTCTGGATGATCCGCCCGACCACGAGTGAGGGGATCGAATGGTCGGGGCCGATCAGCCGGGTCCCCCACCACGGCAGCGGGAACAGGAAGTACAGCCAGATCAGCCCGGCGAACAGGCATCTGCGCATGTCCCGCCCGTCGCCCAGCACCGCGCCGATCACCGGGATGATCCACACGAGATGGTGGATCCAGCCCACCGGCGACAGCAGCACCGACAGCAGGCCGGTGATCGCGACGCCGGCCAGCAGGGCGGAGCGGGCGTCCGGGCCCGGCGGCATCGCGTCGGCGGCGAGCGTCGCGCGGCGGGCCAGCCGGAACCCGTGGTAGCCCACGTAGGCGACCAGCGCCAGCCACAGCAGGCTGGTGACCGGGCCGGGCAGGTAGAGCCGGGCGAGCATGCCGTTGATGGCCTGGTTGGTGGTGCCGTTGACGGCGCCGGTGCGGTCGCCGCCCTCCAGCAGTGCGCCGAACCAGTAGTCGACCGAGTCGCCCGGCAGCAACGCGAACCCGGCCAGACTGGCGACGGCGGCGGTCAGCACGGCGTTGGCGGCCGCGTCCCGCCGCCCGGTGATCCAGAAGTAGATCAGAAAGACGCCCGGCACCAGCTTGATCGCGGCGGCCAGGCCGACCAGCAGGCCGCGCGGCCAGCGCGGCGTCCGCACGCAGCAGTCGGCCAGGCACATCGCCAGCAGGAACAGCCCCACCTGGCCGAACCGCGCCTGGTCGTACACGGGGACGAGCCAGGCCGCGGCGCCGACGAGCGCGCCCGCCGCCGGCGGCGCCCAGCGGCCCGCCCGCCGGATCAGGTCGCGGAACGACAGCCACACCACGATCGCCAGCGCGACGTACAGCAGCACCATCCACGTCACCTGGGCCGCGCCCCACGACATGAGGGTGAACGGCACCGCCAGCGCGGCAGCGATCGGCGGGTAGGTGAACGGCAGCAGCTGCGGCGGCTGGGTGAGCACCTCGTACAGCGGCGCCCCGCGCAGGACGGCGCGTCCGCCGTCCCGGTACACCTCCAGGTCGACCATGCGCTGGTCCGGGGGGTTGGTCAGCCAGTGGACGACGATCGGCGCGACCGCCGCCACCACGACGCAGATCCCGGCCGCCAGGATCAGCAGGTTCGCCGGCGAGGCCGCCGGTGCGGACGGGGCCGGCGCCGCCCGCCGGCGTTTCGGCTGGTCCGTCCCGATACGTTCGCCCATGTCCCCATCCTGATGTAAGCCGCCCACTACCCTGGCACGCATGACGCATCGGGGGGCGGCGGCCGAGACGCGCAGGGTCGTGGCGACCATTGTGGCGGTCGGCGCGGCGCTGCTCGCGCTGTTCGCCGTGTCGTCCCCTCGCGCCCACGCCGCCTCCGCCCGCTCCGCTGCCGCGCCCGCCGGACGGGTCGCGATCATCGGCATCCCCGGGCTCAAGTGGAAGGACGTCACCCGCGGCGGGACGCCGACGCTGTGGCGGCTGACCGGGCAGGGCGCCGCCGGCGCGCTCAGCATCCGCACCACCCGGGTCAACACCTGCCCGATGGACGGCTGGCTCACGGTGTCGGCGGGGCAGCGGGCCCGGCTGGCGCACGGCGACTGCGCACTGCCCTCGGCGCCGGTGACGGCCGCGCGGCCCGGGGCGCAGGAGGGCGCGCCGCCGGAGGGCGGGGCGCTGGCCCCCGGCTGGCAGACGATCAAGGACGACAACTCGCGGACCTCCTACCACGCCCGGGTGGGCCTGCTCGGCGATGCGGTGCGCGGCGCGGGCGGCTGCACCCTGGCCGTCGGGCCGGGCGCCGTGTTCGGGCTGGCCGACGGGGCGGGACGCGTGGACCGGTACGCCCCGTCCCCCGACAAGGTGCCCGCCGCCGACTGGTCGCGGTGCGCGCTGATCGGGGTGGAGATCGACGACATCTTCCGCGCCTACCTGACCGCGGGGGTGGACGCCGAGGGCGAGCAGGTACCCGTAACCGGCCGCGCCCGCGCGCGCGCCGCACGCGCGGCGGACCAGCGGGTCGCCCAGGTGCTGGCGGGTCTCCCCCAGGGCACCACGGTGCTGGTGGCGGGGCTGTCGGACACGGGCATCAAGCCGCACATCCGCGTGGCCATAGCCCAGGGGCCCACCGGAGAGGGCGGCAAGACGTACCAGCCGGGCTACCTGACGTCCAGCGCCACCCGGCAGACCGCCCTGGTCACCCTCACCGACCTCACCGCGACCACGTTGCAGGTGCTCGGGCTCCCCCAGCCCAAGGAGGCGGTCGGGTCGGCGTGGCGCACGTCCGGGGGCGGCGACGCCACGACCATGGGAAAGGTCGACCGGCTGCGGGACGAGGACGTCGCCGCCCAGGCGATCCGGCACGTGCAGGGCGGTTTCTGGTGGGTGCTGGGGGGCGCCCAGCTGCTGCTCTACGGCATCGCGGGCGTGGCGCTGCGGCGGCGGTGGAACGTCCCCGCGTCCCGGGCGCGCATCCTGAGCACGACGCGGTTCATCGCCCTGGTCGGGGGCGCGGTCCCGGTCGCCACATTCCTGACCGGCATGGTGCCGTGGTGGAACCTGCCGTACCCGACGCCGGCGCTCATCGCCACCGTGCTGGGGTTCAGCGTGCTGGTGGCCGCGCTGGCGTGGGCGGGGCCGTGGCGCGGCTCGCTGCTCGGCCCCGGGCTGGCGATCGCGGCCGTGACCGCCCTGACTCTGGCGGCGGACGTCATGGCCGACTCGCGGCTGCAGCTCAACACGCTGATGGGCTACAACGCGATCATCGCCGGCCGGTTCTACGGGTTCGGCAACCAGGCGTTCTCGCTGTTCGCGGCGGCGGCGATCCTGACGGCCGCATGGCTGGCCGAGCGTCCGGTGCAGGCGGGCCGCCGGGTCGGCGCCGTGGCGGTCATCGCGGCGGTCGGAGCGGCGGCGGTCGCGGTGGACGGCCTGCCCGCCTGGGGCAGCGACTTCGGCGGCGTGATCGCGATGGTGCCCGCGTTCGCGGTCCTCGGCCTGATGGCCACCGGGCAGCGGGTGTCGGCGCTGCGGGTCGGGCTGTTCTGCCTGCTGGGCGCCGCGCTGGTGCTGCTGATCTCCTACGTCAACTCGCGCAGCGCCAACCCGACGCACCTGGGCCGGTTCTGGCAGGACCTGATGAACGGCGACGCCTGGGACGTGGTGGTGCGCAAGTTCGGCGCCATGCTGCGCAGCCTGGGCTACTGGCCGTTCACGCTCGCGCTGGCCGCCGCCATCGCATTTTTGTACTTCGTGCTGATCCGTCCGCTGAAGTGGCGGGCCTCGCTGCTGGAACGGCTGTACGAGCGGTGCGCGACGATGCGTCCCGCGCTGGTGTGCGCGCTCACCGTCGGGGTGGTCGGCACGCTGGTGAACGACTCGGGCGTGGTGATCCTGTCGGTGGCGTTCAGCCTGGCGACCCCGCTGCTGCTCGCGGCGGCGGTCCGGGCGCTGGAACTGGATCTGGCCGCCGAAGGCACAGCCGCACCGCAGCGATCAGGATCACCGTCAGCATCACCGGGATGACGCCCGGCCGCGCCACGTCCAGCAGGAAGTCCAGCGAGGACGGCAGCCCGATCAGCTTCGGGTCGCGGGCGGGCAGGTAGCCGAGGCTGAGCGCGCCGGTGTGCGCCAGCAGCACCCAGTCGAACCGCGACCACGGCAGCAGCGCCAGCGCCGCCCACGCGAACCCGCTGTACCAGGGCAGCTCGTAGGGCGTGGCCAGCAGCCAGGCCAGCACCAGCGCCGCCGCGACCCGTTCGCCCTCGACGCCCGTGCCGGCGGCCCCCTCGGCGGGACGGGCGCGGGGCAGGGCGCGGGCCAGCAGCACCGCCAGCACCGCGAACAGCGCCAACCAGCCGATCTTGATGAAGACGCGGTTCTGCCGGCCGAGCAGCAGGTCGGCCAGATGCCAGGGGGTGGCCAGCGACACCTGGTCGGCGGCCCGCCTGAGCTGGTCGAACGTGTGCGGTCCGGTGAACGCGTAGGTGGCCGCCGTCACCGCCAGCGCCCCCGCGGCCAAGGCCGCCAGGCGGAGTGCGGCGGCGCCCCGGCCCCCCGGCGCGCGGCCGTCGCGGGCCAGCGCCCAGGCGAGCCCGCCGCCGACGAGCGCGGCGGGCACCTTGATCGCGCCGCCGACGGCGATCAGCGCCCCGGCGCCCAGCGAGCGCGGCACCGTGCCGGGACGGCCGCGCCGCGCCGCGAACAGCGCCAGCCCCGCCACCATCGGGCAGACCGCCAGCGCGTCGTTGTGTGCGCCGCCGACCAGGTGGTACAGCAGCAGCGGATTGCACGTCCACAGCAGCGCGACCCGCAGCCGCCGTTCGGCGGTGCCGGCGGTGCGGTAGAGGATCCAGGCGGTCAGCGCGAACGCCAGCGCGTTCAGCAGCGACAGCACGAACACCGTCAGCCGCACCGAGTCGCCGCCGACCCAGGACGCCAGGGCCTGCGTGCCGGTCGCGACGGGCCCGTACACCGACGGGGTGCGCCGCCACTCCTCCACCTCGCTGATCACCGGGTCGCCGGGCACGTCCACCGCGCGGGTGACGTAGGGGTCGTGCCCGGTGACCGCCATGCGGCCGTAGGCGGCGTAGTTGAGGTGGTCGGCGGACCCGACCGGCGGCATCAGCGCGAACGCCGCCGTCACCAGCAGCCCCGCCGCCATCAGCGCGCCCGGATGGAACCGCCGGCCCTTGTGCACGGCGCGCCAGCACAGCGCCAGGCCCGCCGTCCCGGTTATCATTCCGGCTGCGACCAGGCCGATCACCAGGTGCGGCGACGGGTGGACGGTCAGCGAGTAGGGCGGTTGCCCGGCCGGGCCGCGCAGTTCGGGCTGCATGGCCGAAGGGCCCAGCAGGGCCGTCAGCAGGAAGCAGGCGAGGCTCGTCCCGACGGCGGCGAGGCCGATGCGGGCCCCGGCGGCGCCGGTGCCGCTCGCCGCGCCGGAGGATGCGGCACCGGGACGAGACGGGGTCACGGCAGGCGGGTGCCGCGCAGCAGCCGCGCCACGGCCGGTTCGCGCACGGCCAGGGCGCGCGCCACGTCGCGGAACTGCCGGGCCCGGTGCAGCTGGGACCGCCAGTCGGTGCCGGTGGCCCGGTGCGCCAGCGGCACCTCCACCTCGGTCACCCTGAATCCCCGGCGCAGCAGGTCGATGGTCAGGGCGGTCTCGACGCCGAACCCGGCGGCCAGCGGACGCGCCGCCTCGAACGCGGCCCGGGTCAGGCAGCGCTGCCCGTTGAGCGGCTGCGTCGCCTCCCAGCCGGTGGCGCGCCGGATGCCCTCCCGCGACAGCCGCACCACGAACCCGTGCCCGCCCAGCTTGACCGTGGTGGAGAACACCGCGATCGCCATGTCGGCCTCGCCGCGCCGCACCGGCTCGACGAGCGGGGCGGCGTCGCGGGCGGTCTCGGCCAGGTCGGCGTCCAAGAACAGCAGGTGGCGCGGCTCGCGGCGGTCGTCGTCCAGTAGCCGCACCGCCTCGGCGCCGCTCTCCATCGCCGCGCCCTTGCCGCGGTTGCGGCCGTGCCGCACCACCTTGGCCCCAGCCTGCTCGGCGACCCGGGCGGTGCCGTCGGCGGAACCGTCGTCGACCACCACGACCAGCCCGGCGCCGGGCAGCTCCAGCGCCGCCTTGACGGTCGCCGCGATCCGGTCCGCCTCGTCCTTGGCCGGGATGACCACCGCTACGTCCTGCATACGGGCGATCGTAGTGCGGGTTCGCGGGGACCGCCCGCCAACGGCAGCGACCCGCGGGGTCGTTCCCCCGCGGGTCGCTCGTCGTTCACGCGGTCGTCGGCGCCGGGCCCCGGATCTGCCGAGGCGCCGGATCAGCCGACGTCGAGGACAGGCACCGCGTCGCACACGGTGAACACCGTGTCCAGTCCGGTCACCTGCAGGATGCGCCGGACGGCCGGGCGCGGCGCGGCCAGCTCCAGCGAGCCGCCCTGCTCCTTGAGCCGCTTCATGGCCGCCAGCAGCACGTTCATGCCGGTCGAGTCGCAGAATTCGACGCCGCTCAGGTCGACGACGATGCGGTCGACCGGCTCGCGCAGCAGGCCGGCCAGGGCGGCCTGCAGACGCGGCGCGGTGTACAGGTCGAGCTCGCCCGTCGCTGTGACGACGGCGTTACCTCCCTGAGACGCGGTCGAGACATTCAGCTCCACGATCGGCACACTATCGGGCCGAGCGGCGACGGGCCAGGGGGTTGCCCGAACCGCCGTGTCCCTGCGTCCGGTACGTATGACCTTGGTGTATGACATTGGGTAATGTCTTGATTGCAGCACTTGGCGGGCTCCTCCCGCTATGGGGGTCTCCCTTGGGTGCGGACTGTGTAATTCCCCTCCGCGCGGCCCAAGAATTAGGGGACGCTGAGCGGGTGCGACAGCGGCAGAGGCAGGCGGCGGGCCCCGGACGGCGCCCCGCGAGCCCGGCGGCGACCCCGCGCGGGGGGTGCCGCGCGTGAAGACCGAGCGAGACCCGCGCGAGGTCCGGCTGCGCGAGCGCATCGAGGCGATCCGGGCCCGGTCGGCGAAGTCGACCCCGTGGCGTTCGTCCGTCCAGTACCTGTCCCGACTGGTCAACGACACCGGGCATGTCCCGGTCAAGGTGCGGCTGTCACGCGAGGACCTGTCGTTCTTGGCGGGCGCCCGGGAAGAGGTGATCATGCTGGCCGACCTGGCGGTCCGCCTGATCGAGCTGCACCGGCCGCAGGACTCGGGCGGCATCACCAGCGACCCGGACAGCCCCATCCGCCGCTGCCGCGCCTGCATGTGGCGCTGGCCCTGCCCCACCTTCCGCGCCATCGACGAATCCGTGACCCGCTGACCCGCCCACCCCGCCCCCCGACCTCGCCCCCGCACGAGCGACGAGCACTGCCGACCGAACACCTGCGCTCCTGCGTGCACGCAGGCAGTCGGCCGCGGCCGGCACGCCGGTACCGGTGTGGCAGTCGAGGTCACGACGGGGCGGGGAAGTCGCGGAGGGCGGCGCGGGAGCGTGCGGTGGGGAGGCTCGCCCTGCGGTGGTGCGCTGCGCCTGGTGGTTCCTCGGCTCGTTCCGAACGAGGCGTTCGGCTCAGCCGGTCGCCGCGGGCGTCCGGGGGTTCGGCAGGCCGGGCGTCCAGGGCCGACCACTCCCCCGAGGTATCGCATGAACGCACCTTCCGTCATCGCGCTGCTTCTCCTCGCGAGCGCGGTCTGTTGCGTGCTCGGCTACCTGTACGCCCGTGAAGGCGCGGGCGCGGGGGCGCGTCACCGGGTTGTTATGGACGGTCTGTTTAATGGCCGCATGTCCTCGACCCGGACCGCCCCCTCCGGCGGAGCGCCGATCGTGGCGTTGCTGATCGGCGGCGCCGCCGCCACGGCGATCAACGCGCTGTTGGTGATCATTTACATCTACCTCGTCATCGAGATGGGCCAGGATCCCGACGAGCCGGTCTTCGACGTGTACGCCACGATCGAAAGCGTGGTGGTGGGGGCGGCCGTCTCCGGGCCGTTGCTGTTCACCCGTCCGCGCGGGCCGGTGGCGCCGATTCTGGCGGTCGTGTTCGCAGTTTTCGCCGACGTCGTCGGGGACATCCTCGGCTACTACGGCTACGGCCTGATGCACGGCACAATGCCGAGGTTGGAGTACATCAACGTGTACTTCCGCACCTTCGGCCACTACACCGCGTTCGTCTGGTTCCTGTTCCTGCTGGGGCCCGTCGTGGCGGCGGCACTGGCCGGGCTGCGCGTCATGATGGCGGGCCGGGCGGCCCAGCAGCAGCCCGCCGCCGGGCCATGGGGGGCGCCGCAGCCTCCGGGCGGCCCGTACACGCCGCCCCCGGTAGGCAGCGGGTACGCGGCGCCCGGGGCCGGTGGGCCGTACGCGCCGCCGCCCGGAGGGTACGGGCAGCCCGCCCCCGGGCAGCCGTACCCCGCACAGCCGAACCCGGGGCAGCAGCCGTATCCGGGTGCTCCCGGCCAGCCGAACCCGGGGCAGCAGCCGTATCCGGGTGCTCCCGGCCAGCCGAACCCGGGGCAGCCGGGGTAGCCGGGGCAGGACGTCCCCCCGCCGCAGTAAGCAGCAAACCCGTAGGGGACGCCCGGCCAGGGCGCGGCCCCACAAGCCCGGCCGTCGGTTGCGGCGATGCTCCGATCGCGCGACGTCGGCAGGTGAAGGCGGGCTCGGACGGGGCCAAGGCGGTATCCCCGCGCGCTCTTCCAGCAGCGCGTAGGCGTTGCGGTCGACCAGCACGACGGCCACCGCCGGCGCGCCGGACGGTGCGGCGCCGGCGGGGGCCGTGGCGCGCCGGTCGGTGAGTGCGCGCAGCCGGTCGCGGGCCGGCAGCAGCACCGAGCCGAGCGCGATCAACCAGGGCACGACGGCAGCTCGGGGGCCCTGGCAGCCACGTTACGAAGAGACCTGCCCCGAGGGGCGGCCGGGTCCCTATCAGCGGTCCATCGACGCCACCAGACCGGGTGAACCCCAGGATCATCAACCACAGGGACGATCAGTCATGCATGGCCCGGCGACCAAGATTCCCGCTTGCCGGGGACACGAAGAAGGTAACGGGCGGTCGGTGGTCAACCGGCTTTGTTCGGCTCTATGGCCGACGCCCGCACCGTCGCGTGCCCGAGGCCCTCAGCAGCCCGGTCAGGGGGTCTCGCGCAACGCGGCCGGCCCTGACTCCGTCTCAGGGTGGCGTTCCGCCTTCGGGTGGGTGAGCGCGGCCGCCTGGTCGTCCCACAGGGTGATGACGCGTCCGGCACCGCGCAATACCGTGAGAGGCATGGGACGAACAATTCTGATGGTCGTCGGCGTGATTCTCGCCCTGTGGCTGCTCATGAGCGTCATCGGCTGGATCCTGTCGATGCTGAAGCTGTTCTTCTTCGTCGGCTTCGTCGCGGTGCTGGTCTTCCTGGTCGTCACCCTGGTCGCCAAGGGCGCCAAGAGCAGATAGCGCGGGCCGGGCCGCGGAATCTCGCGGGGGCCCTTGCCGCCGCCCGCCGGTGACCTCATGATGCGCAAACAACCGTGGTCACCGGCGAAAGGGGATCCTCCGTGCCAAGCCTGACCCAGGTGCTGCGCGAACGCGCGCAACGTCATCCGGACCGGCTCGCCTACATCGCGGGCGACGTTCAGATCACCTACCGGGACTTCGACCGGCGCGCCGACCAGGTGGCGGCGGCGCTGGCCGCGGCCGGGGTCGGGCCCGGCGACCGGGTGGCCATTCTCGACAAGAACTCCCTGGAGTACGCCGAACTGCTGTTCGGCGCGGCCCGCGTAGGCGCCGCGGAGGTGCCCATCAACTACCGCCTCGCGCCCGACGAGGCGGCCTACATCGTCAACAACGCGCAGGCGAAAATCTTGGTCGTCGGCCCCGAGTTCGTGCAGGTGCTGGACGCGGTCGCGGGGAAGCTGGAGCACACCACCCACCTGGTGGTCATCGGCGGCTCCGGGCACGCCTACCGCGACTACGCCGAGTGGACGGGCGCCCACGAGCCCCCGGCCTCGCCCCCCGACGCCGATGCCGACACCGCCGAGGTGTTCGTCCAGCTCTACTCGTCGGGCACCACCGGGCTGCCCAAGGGCGTGATGCTCACCCACGACAACTTCAACGCGGTGCTGCCGCTCAGCAACGAGCTGTGGGGCATCGACGACGACACCGTGATGATGGTCGCGATGCCGATGTACCACGTGGCGGGCTGCGCGCTCACCGTGTGCACGGTGTTCGACGGTCTCACCGGCGTGATCGTGCGCGAGCCCGACCCGGTCGCCATCGCCCGCGCGATCGAACGGCACCGGGTGACGCACGTGTTCCTCGTCCCGGTGCTGCTGCAGTTCATGCAGCTGATGCCCGAGGTGCGCGAGGCGGACCTGTCCAGTCTGCGGCTGCTGCTGTACGGCGCGTCCCCGATCAGCGAGGAGGTGCTGCGCGGCGCCATGCAGCTGCTGCCCGGCGCCGGGTTCATGCAGGTCTACGGGCTGACGGAGACCACCGGCGCGATCACCTACCTGCCGCCGGAGGACCACGACCCGGGCGGCCCGAACGCGCACCGGCTGCGCAGCGCGGGCATCCCCAACCCGACCTGCCGGCTGCGGATCGTCGACCCGGCGACGCTGGAGGAGATGCCGCGCGGGCAGGTCGGCGAGATCCTGTGCCAGACGCCGCAGAACATGAAGGGCTACTGGGGGATGCCGGAGGCCACCACCGCGGCGCTGCTGGAGGACGGCTGGTTCCGCACCGGCGACGCCGGATACCTGGACGAGGACGGCTACCTCTACATCCACGACCGGGTCAAGGACATGATCATCTCCGGTGGGGAGAACATCTACCCGGCCGAGGTGGAGAACGTGCTGATGAGCCACCCCGGCATCGCCGACTGCGCGGTGATCGGTGTGCCGCACGAGCGGTGGGGCGAGACGCCCAAGGCGTTCGTCGTGCCCGCCGAGGGCGCCGAGTTCTCCGAACAGGAGATCATCGACTACTGCCGGGAACGGCTGGCGCACTTCAAGTGCCCCACGTCCGTCGAGCGCCGCGACGCCATCCCGCGCAACCCCACCGGCAAGATCCTCAAGAAGGACCTGCGCAGCCCGTACTGGCAGGGCCAGGACCGCGCCGTCCACTGAGCCCGGTGGATCCGGGGGCGGGCGCCGCGCGGTGCCCGCCCCCGCGTCCCGCCGTGGACGGCCGGGTCAGCGGGCCTCGATGACCGCTTCGTAGTCGGGGAAGCGGACGACCGCGCCGACCGGCCGGTGGTCGGACGAGCGCACCGGCGTCTCCGGCACCCCGCACGAGATCCCGGCGGGCCCGGAGGCGAACAGGTAGTCGGTCTTCTCCACCGCCGTGCCGTTCGCGTCCTGCCGGGTCTTGGCACCGGTGCGGGCGGTGCCGGGCCCCTGGTCGCATTCGGCGTAGTCGCGGTAGAGCACATCGAGGTTGCGGGACTCGGGCTGCTCGCCGAGGTCGCCGCCGAACACGACGCGTCCCGTCCCGGCCGCCTCGGCGACCTTCTGCGCCTGCTTGCCCCGCCATTGGCCGTTCGGGTCGTCGTCCCAGCCGGTGCCGCTCAGCCGCGCCGTGCACAGCTTGGTGTGCCAGGCGGCCGCATGACCGCACAGCATGACCCGCCGCACACCGGCGGACGGCGACGGCAGCTCCGTGGTGCGCACGTCGGTGAGGCGTTCCCGGGAACCGATGGCCACGCCGAAACTCCCCTGCCCGTTGGCGCACTTGCGCGCCGCGCCGTCGGACCCCCGGTACGCGGCGAACTCCCAGCTCCACGCCTTGAACCGGGACGTCTTGCGCAGCGCGGCCACGTGGCCGGAGCAGACGTCCTGCAGGAACACCGCGTCCATGGTGACCTTGCGACCGCCGACGCGGACGTCCGCCACCTGGCGGGGAATGGCGCGGACCAGGTCGGCCGGACGCGACCCGAGCGGGCATCCGGACGCCGAGTCGCCGCAGACGTTCCAGGTCATCGCGGTGACGGTGGCCGCGGGGACCTCCCGTGCCCCGTCAGAGAGGGCCGGTCCGATGGCAGGGGCCCCCTCGATCGCGGCACCGGCGCCGGCGGTCACCACGACCGCCGCGGCGCCGCACACGGCAAGCAGGGGGATCAGGGCGCGCGGGGCTCGCACTCGTTCTCCAGGTCGGGACAGAAACACGGGGAATGATCACGAATCCCACCACATCGGGATCATGTCCGCCAGCGATTCGCCCGCACCCGGGCCTTCTGTCCCGAAACTTGGTGACCACCCGGCCACCCGATGGGTCGGCGCGGCGCCCCCGCCGGCGGGCTCCCCTCGGAAGGAGAGCCCGCCGGCGGACGCGGCCTACTCGTCCACCACGGCGATGACGGTGCCGGCGCCGACCGTGCGGCCGCCCTCGCGGATCGCGATGGCCGAGGCCCTCGGCCATCGCGACCGGCTTGCCGAGCTCGACCGCCATCTCGACGGTGTCGCCCGGCATCGCCATGGCGCCCTCGCCGCCGAGGTCCACGCCGCCCACCACGTCGGTGGTGCGGAAGTGGAACTGCGGCCGGTAGCCGTGGAAGAACGGCTTGCTGCGGCCGCCCTCCGCCGCGGTCAGCACCCGCACCCGGGCGCGGAACCGGGTGTGCGGGCGGATCGCACCCGGCGTGCTGATCACCTGGCCGCGCCGGACCTGGTCCCGCTTGACACCGCGCAGCAGCATCGCGGTGTTGTCCCCCGCCTCGGCGTGGTCCATCGCCTGCCCGAACGTCTCCAGGCCGGTGGCGACGGTGGCGATCGTGTCGCCGAGCCCGACGATCTCGACGGGGTCGCCGACCCGGATCGCGCCCTGCGCCACCACGCCGGTCACGACGGTGCCGCGGCCGGTGATGGTCAGCACGTTCTCCACCGGCATCAGGAACGGCCGGTCGAGCACCCGCTCGGGGACGGGCACGTAGGCGTCGATCGCGTCCAGCAGCTCCACGATGCGGGCCGTCCAGTACGGGTCGCCCTCCAGCGCCCGCAGCCCGGACACCCGGACCACCGGCACCTGGTCGCCGGGGAACCCGTACTCCGACAGCAGCTCGCGGACCTCCAGCTCCACCAGGTCGAGCAGCTCGGGGTCGTCGACCGCGTCGGCCTTGTTAAGCGCGACCACCACGTGCCGCACGCCCACCTGGCGGGCCAGCACGATGTGCTCGCGGGTCTGCGGCATCGCGCCGTCCTGCGCCGACACCACCAGCACCGCCCCGTCGATCTGCGCCGCGCCGGTGATCATGTTCTTCACGTAGTCGGCGTGGCCGGGCATGTCGACGTGGGCGTAGTGCCGGGTGGCGGTCTCGTACTGGACGTGGCCGATGTTGATGGTGATGCCGCGCTCGCGCTCCTCGGGGGCTCGGTCGATGCGCTCGAACGGCACGGCCGCGGCCAGCCCGCGCTCGGCCAGCACCTTGGTGATGGCGGCGGTCAGCGTGGTCTTGCCGTGGTCGACGTGCCCCATCGTGCCGATGTTGAGATGCGGCTTGCTCCGTTCGTACAGCGGCTTGGCCATCTCGATTCGTCCTCACTCGTTCGTGGGGGAAGTGAGAACCGCACGGGCGTACGGCCGCGCGCACCTTGCGCGGTCATCGTCGCCCGTGTTCTGGTGACAACCCTCCTCCGCTGGTTCTCATCGGAGGCGGGACGGAGGAGGGTCAGCCTCGCAGGCCGTCGAATGCGGCCGTATCGGCTGCCGCATCAGCTGCCGCTGCCAGGGAGGCAGCCGGCGCCGCGCTCAGCAGAGTGACCTCTGCGAGCGTGCGGGCGCCGGCTGCGAAGAACATGCCCCGAGGGTACGAATCCGGCCGCGGCGGTGTCGATTGATTTTTCGCGTGTCCGCGGGGATCAGGCGGTGCGCTCGTCCGCGCCACCGCGTCGGGTGGCGCCGAGCAGGAGCAGGCCCACGGCGGCGCCGGTGAACTGGCAGGCGGCGATCGCCAGCACCAGGCCGTCCGGGCCCAGGCGGTCGGCGAGCATCCCGGTCAGCGCCGCGCCCACCGCGAACGTGCCGATCTTCAGGCTGCCGCCGGTGGTGTTGACCTGCCCCAGCCGCTCCGGCGGAGACTCGCGCTGGCGCAGCATCAGCGTCGCGGCGAAGACGGGACCCTCGCACAGCCCGGCCGCCAGGAAGCACAACAGGGCCCATAGCAGCGACGGCGCCCACGCCAGCGCGGCCAGCGCGCCGCCGAAGGCCACCAGCCCCAGCACCATCACCTGTTCGGCGTGCCGGGGGCGCAGCCAGCGGGCGCACGCCAGCGAACCGGCCAGCGACCCCACCGCGGCGGCCGCCATGAACTGGCCGCCCGCGCTCGGCTCGGCGTCCAAGCGCCCGGCCAGCAGCACAGCCGCGATCGCGATGCCGCCCCACCCCAGCCACGCCAGCGACGTCGCCGCCGTGAGCGCGCGCAGCACCCGATTTTCCACCAGCACCCACAACCCGCCGATCACCGCGTCCACCAGCACTTTCGCGCCACCGCGCCCGCCGACCCGCTCACCCGCGCCGAACGGCTCCGCCGCCTGCCCGCCGCCGGCCTCGGCGGCCGCTCGCTCGTCCGCGTCGGTGCTTCCGCCCGTCTGTTGGTGGGGTGCGTGCGTGGCCGCCTCGCCGGTTCCGGCCGGCCCGGCCGTCTGTGGGGCGCCGGCTTCGGTGGCCGCTCGCTCGTCCGCGTCGGTGCCCCTGCTCATTTCGCGGCGGGGTGCCGACAAGGCGGCCTCGCTCGCGCGGGACGGCCCGGATGAGGGCGCGGCGCCGGCCTCGGTGGTCGTCTGCTCGGAGTCCTCGGCCGTCTCACGGCCGGGTGTCTGCGTGGCCGCTTGGTCGGTGTCGGGTCGTCCAGCCGTCTGCTCGTTGTGGGGTACCGGCGCGGTCGGCCGGTCGGCGGGGCCGGGGATCGGGAGGAGGGGGAGGACGAGCAGGGCGACGAACGCGCTGGCCACGACGGCGAGCCCCGCGTATGTCCCGGTCGTGGCGGAGGCCAGGCCGGCGGCAAGGCCGGGGCCGGCGATGGCC
The DNA here is from genome assembly GCF_030269545.1 of Actinomadura sp. NBRC 104425. GTDB lineage: Bacteria > Actinomycetota > Actinomycetes > Streptosporangiales > Streptosporangiaceae > Spirillospora > Spirillospora keratinilytica. The sequence goes on from NZ_BSTN01000007.1 coordinate 328,501, forward strand.
GCGACGTTGTAGCTCGACGCCTCCAGCCCGTACGCGCGCGGCAGCCGCTCGGCCGGAACGTACCGGGGCAGCAGGCTCGTCAGCGCGACGACGACGGGTTCGGTCACGCCGATCACCGCAGCGACCAGCAGGGCGAGCCCCAGCGCGGAGCGTCCCGCCATGAGCAGCAGCGCCGCCGCCGCGACCGCATATCCCACCGCCAGCGTCATGATCAGCGGGCGGGGGCGGCGGACCCGGTCGAGCGCGTGGCCGATCAGCGGGCCGCTCAGCACGTACGGCAGGGTCGCGGCGGTCTGTAGGAACCCGGCGTCGGCGGCGCGTCCGGTGCGGGCCTCCACCGTCAGGACCAGCGCGGTCGCCATCCCCTCCGCCGAGACCCGCAGCAGCGTGGCGGCCGTCAGGTGCAGGGGGAGCGGCCCGCGGTCGATCACGTGGCGATGGTGGCACACCGTCCGATCGGCCGGTAGGCGCGAAGATGGGGCCACATAGACTGCCGGTGTGGGCGAGACGACCGAACACCGGGTCACCACCGAGGTGGGACGGCTGCGGACCGTCCTGCTGCACCGCCCTGGCGCGGAGCTCAAACGCCTGACGCCCCGCAACAACGACAAGCTGCTGTTCGACGGCATCCCCTGGGTGGGGCGCGCCCAGGAGGAGCACGACGCGTTCGCCCAGGCGCTGCGCGACCGGGGCGTCGAGGTCCTCTACATCACCGAGCTGCTCCAGGACGTGCTGGAGTACGAGACGGCGCGCGACGAGGCGATCAGCGGCGTGCTCGACGACCCCCGCCTCGGCGACCAGCTGCGCGGCGTGGTCGGGGGGTACCTGCGCGACCAGGACCCCGAGGAACTCGCCCACACCCTGATCGCAGGGCTGGCCCACGAGGAGCTGAAAACCGGTCACGGCCTGGTCTACCGGCTGCTGGACCGGCACGACTTCATCATCGACCCGCTGCCCAGCCTGCTGTTCACCCGCGACAACAGCACCTGGATCGGCGACCGGGTGGCGGTGACGAGCCTGGCCATGCCCGCCCGGCACCGCGAATCGGCCCTGATCGGCCTGGTCTACGCGCACCACCCGAGGTTCGCCGGGGTGCGGTGGGTGTACGACCCGACGCTGGAGCACATGGAGGGCGGGGACGTCCTGCTGCTGTGCCCCGGCGTGATCGCGGTCGGCACGGGGGAGCGCACCACGCCCGCCGGGGCGGAGCGGCTGGCCCGCCAGGTGTTCGACGCCGGGCTGGCGCACACCGTCCTGGCCGTGCCGATCGCGCAGAAGCGCGCCACCATGCACCTGGACACCGTGTGCACGATGGTGGACGTGGATACCGTGGTCATGTACCCGCCGATGGCGGACTCGATGACCGCCTACGCGGTGACGACCGACGACGGCGACCTGCGCGTGGCCGAACCGCGCCCGTTCCTGGAGGCCGCCGCCGAAGCGATGGGCCTGGACCGCCTGAAGGTCATCGACACCGGCCTGGACCCGGTCACCGCCGAACGCGAGCAGTGGGACGACGGCAACAACACCCTGGCCATCGCCCCCCGCGTGGCGGTCGCGTACGAACGCAACATCGAGACCAACGCGCAGTTGGAGGCGGCGGGCATCGAGGTCATCCGGATCAGCGGCAGCGAGCTCGGCAGCGGCCGCGGCGGCCCCCGCTGCATGTCCTGCCCGCTACTCCGCGACACCCCCACCACCTGAGCCCTAAGACCCCCGCCGCCCCGATGTTGGGGCGCGGTGTCCTGGGCCCACGCGTCCCCTGTATTGGGGTTATGACCCGGTGTTGTGGGCCCGCATGGTCAGCACCCTGAGCAGGACAGTCCGGCACCGTAAGCCCGGACATCCTGAGACCAAGGCAATCAATTAGAAGTCAGCGAGATTGGTTGCGATACCTCCAGGGTGATGATGCGGCGAGCTGGCCGGGCGTCCCCGCCGCGCATCCCTGCCCGCGTTGCGATCCCTCCAGGGGGATGATGCGGCCGGGGTCTACCGGCGACAGCGCCCCCGCGAGGGCGGCTGTTGCGATACCTCCAGGGTGATGATGCGGCCCGAGGGTAAAGCCGCAGGTGGGCACGGCTTGCGCATGGCCGCACAGGGTGAATTCTTCAGCAGTCCGGCGGTTGTGCAAGTGCGCAGGTCAGAGCGGTTCTGGTGAGCCGGTTGGCTCCCGAATCCCACTGGCGTCCGTAGACGTCGCCCTGCTGCCCTCGCGTTCCTCTCCTTCGATCTTGGTCTTGGCATCTTGACGAGTCACGCGGCGGCCGTCTCATTTCACGACGCCACATTTTTTGACCTGCACGAACTCGTACAGCACCTCGTGGACGCAACCGCATGCCGACGCCCCCAGCCGTTCTACGTGGCGATCCGGTTGTTTGCGATACATCCAGGGTGATGATGCGGCCAGGCCGCCGGGGACGGCCCCTATGACCGGGATGCCTAGTTGCGATCCCTCCAGGGTGATGATGCGGCCCGAGGGTAAAGCCGCAGGTGGGGACGGCTTGCGCATGGCCGCTCATGGTGAATTTTGCAGCAGTCCGGCGGTTGTGCAAGTGCGCAGGTCAGAGCGGTGCTGGTTTGAGATGGGTGTTCGCTGTAGTTTGCGCAGGGCAGCGCATATGTGCCGGGCTGCCCCGCTACGGGCGACGTGTGGTGGCGGGCTGGAGTTATGCAGGTGCCTGCCGGTCGCGTGGTGTGAACCAGAACACTGGTGATGTCGCGGGTGTGGTGGGCGCCGGGGCGGGGTGGTGGCGGTGGTGGTCACCAGAGTTCCCATATGACCGCGCCGGTCTTCTCCTCGCGCCGGGCTCGTGCGACCGGGCCGAGATCGACGTAGACGGGGCGTCCGGACGGGCTGAGTGTCACCCGTCGGACGACGCCCCGCGTCCCGTCCTCGGCCTTCCGCAGGGCGTCGGTCACGTGGCCGATGGCGGCCGCTCTGCTGTCGGTGACACCGCACAGGCCGTCCGGCGTATTGAGGTCCCAGGCGTACAGCTCGACCATCACGCCCCTTTGCGCAGTAGGCGTCGCCAAAATTTGCCCCGCCGTCCACGCGGCATCCGCGCTGGACGCCGCCGCACGCGCTGTCGCGGCTTCCGGTGACGCGGCCCGTTGCGGCCCACCGGATGCGCTGCGGCCGGGTGGGGCGTCCCCGGCCGCGTCAGCGGACGCGCCTCGCCCTGCCCTGCCACGCCCAGATCGACCCGGTCCGCCTCGCAAGGCACGGCCCCGCCTGCCGCAGTGGCCACCGCTTCACCCGGCCCCCGTCCACCGGACACGCCCGGAGCCCGCACACCGGCCCCGGCTTGGTATGACACCGCAGCCAGTGCCCAATCGGACTGACCACGTACACCCAGCCCGCTCCGTTCCAGCAGGCCGTCCGCACTCCGCCCCAGCGCGCCGGACGGGCGCGGGGCCGACCTGCCGGACACCGCCCCGCCAATCTCGCCGGACGCGCTCGAGCTGGCGGCACCGGTCGCTCTCTCAGTCGGCAGGCTGGGGACTGGCGTGCCGTCCGCGAGCTGTTTCGGTGTACCGGGTTGGGCCTTGCCAGCGATTCCGGCCGCTGTCTTGCTCGGCGTGCTTTGGTTCGGTGTGCCGCGCGTGGTCCGTCTGGGCATGTCGGGTGGGTGCGGGTTTGAGTTGTTGGACGCGGTCCCGCTCACCACGCCGGATGTGCCCGAATGGGTGACGTTGGCTGTCGTCCTGCTCGGCGGGTTGGGGGCTGGGGTGCCGTCCGCGATTCGTTGCGGTGCGCCGAGTTGGCTCTTGCCGGTGATACCGGTCGGTGCTTGGCTTGGCGCGCTTCTATGCGGTGTGGCGGGCGCACCGTGGTTCGGTTGCGTGGGCATGGGCTGTGGTCTGGCGGGTGTTGGCTGGCCGGGCACGCCTCGCGCGAAGCGTTGTGGGATGCCGGGCGGGCTTGTGTTCGGCACGCGGGAGACGGCGCTGTCGGGTCTGCCGGTCGCCGGTTCGTTGGGGATGCTTCGGGGCTGCGTGTTGGGCGGGCGGGAGCGTGGCGCGGCGGCCGGGGCGCGGCTTGGAGGTGGGAACCCGCCGCCGGGGGCGGCCGGGGTCTGTGCGCTGGGCGCGCCGGGCATCGCCCGGTGCGGCGCGTTGGGTGTGCCTTGGCCGTTGGCGGGTGTGGTGTGGCTTCGCCCCGTGGACACGGCCCGGTTCTGTACGGGGGGTGTGGGCCAGTCCGGCGCGGTGGGCGGGGCTGGGTTCCCTGTGGCCGTACGCGTGTCAGGGGGTTGGGCTCTGTACGGCGCGGGGGCGTTTGGAACAAAAGTGTGGCCGGGTGGGATTAACCGTCCATTGGGTCCGTGCCCGGGCTCGTTCTGCTCCGGGGGGTGCGGCGGCGGGGTGGGGGTGCTGGGGCGCGAGTAAAGGGCCTCGGTGAGGTACTCGGAGAATTGCGCGAAGGACGATGCCTCGATCAAGCGGTCGCCGCGTGCGTCCTGGATCATCGCCCAGAAGTGGCCGGTGTAGGTGCCGTACCACAGGCAGACG
>NZ_BSTN01000008.1 GCF_030269545.1 Actinomadura sp. NBRC 104425
TTAATCTACCAGATCCGATCGGGCTGTCAATTTCCCGGTCTTTTCCGGTATCCGCCCTTCCGACGCTGCTTTCGCGGCGCCTTCCGGACGGCCGTGCTATTTCATCAGATCCGGCCCGATTGTCAAATTCGGGCCGCTCCCGGCGGTCCGCCCGCAGGCGTGCACGACGCCCGTAGAAGGATGTTGCCAGGGAGAGATTGATGATGGTCCCCTTGGGACAGCCGCCGCACCTGGGCGTCTCGCTTCCCCTAGGGCCGAACGAACAAGTTACGTCCTCTGCGCCGTGACGTCAAATCGGCGCCCGCACCGTCCGTGGCATGTCCACACCGCCCCTTCTGGGACAGCCCGCCCTGGCACCGCGGGCATCCGCCCGTCTCACCGACTGCCACCTGCGGCAACACGCTTCCTTAGGCCGTGTTCGGTGGATCATGGTGGGTCCGGGGCAGTGCGGTGACCAGGGCACCGGACCGGTAGTGACAGAAGAGCTCGGCGCAGCGGGTGGCCGGCATCGCGCCGTCATCTGAGTCGGCCGACACGAGTTCGGCCACGTTGCGGCGTCGGCAGGGCGGCCGCATCGAGACGGGCGGGCGCCCCGCTGACCGGCGCGTCGGCAGACGGCGGCGGCGATGCCCCAGGCCCGCGACAGACGGCGGACACCCCGGCTGCCGCCCACCTCGGACTCAAGACCGACCGCAACGAAAGCTTAAGATCCACCGGACACAACCTGGCGGTGTCGTCGAAGTGGCTGTGGGCTGGTCGGTTGATGTGGATCATGTAGGGCGTGGTTCGTCGCCATGAACTGACCGATGCCGAGTGTGCCATGCCGGAGCCGCTGCTCAAGCAGCGGCTGGGCCGACCGCGGGCTGACGACCGGCGGGTGCCGAACGGGATCGTGTTCAAGTTCCGTTCCGGGGCGGCCTGGCGGGACGTGCCCGAACGCTATGGCTCGTGGCGGTCGCTGCACACCCGCTTCCGCTGGTGGGCGGCCGACGGCACCTTCACCCGGATGCTGCAGGCCGCTCACGCACGGGCGGATGCGGCCGGGGACCTCGACTGGCTGGCGGCGGTGAGCTCCACCATCGTGCGCGCCACGCCGCCGGCACCCGAAAAAAGGGCGCCGGGCGCTCGACCGCTCGCGGGGCGGGCTGACGAGCAAGATCCATCTGGCCTGCGACGGCAGAGGACGCCCACCGGCATTGGTGGGTGACCGGCGGCAACGTCAATGACTGCACCCGCTTCACCGCGGTGATGGCGGCGATCCGGGTCCCGCGGCTCGGGATTGGGCCGCCCCCGCGTGCGCCCCGATCACCTGGTCGCGGACAAGCACCGCGACCTTGCCGCTGGGCAGGTGGTGCAGCTCGACGCGGCGGCCAGCGCGTACAGCGCCAGCGCCAGGGAGCCGCGCGCGTCGTCGGCGGTGAGGACGTGGCGGCCCGTCTTGTAGTCGACGACCACCAGCTCGCAGCCGCGGTCGTCCAGCCGGTCGATGCGGCCCGACACCGCGATGCGGTCGGTGCGGGTCGCCACGGTGCGCTCCACCCCCACCGGCTCGTCATCGGGGTCGAGCCGGGCGGTGTAGCGCTCCACCATCTCGCGGGCGCGCTCGCGGTAGCGGGCGGACTGCTCGGCGTCCCGGAACCCCTCGGTGAGGCTACAGCACCCGGGCCGTCCGCCTGGCTGCGCCGCCGCGGCATCGCCTGCACCATTCCCGAACGGGCAGACCAGATCCGCAACCGGCTGCGCAAAGGACGCCGCGGCGGCCGCCCACCCGCCTTCGACAAGCAGGTCTACCGGCGGCGCAACGTCATCGAACGTGTTTCATCCGGCTCAAGCAGTGGCGCGGCATCGCCACCCGCTACTGCAAGACCGCCTGCTCCTACCAGGCCGCCGTCACGTTGGACGCCCTGCTGATGTGGCTATGACACTTTGACGACACGGCCTAGTTGTGCTGTCCGGGGACGTTGGTGACAGGCGACACGCCCTGGGCGGTTCTTGAACGGCAAGAGGGCCTTGGTTCCGGTGTGGAATGCGACATTCACACCGAACTGCAGGAGGCCCTCGCGTCCCACCGCAACGCCCCGCTGACCCCGACCGGACGCCTGCGCCCGGCCCGCTGTGCCGTCGAGGAGAGCCGGCCGCTGCGCCGGGCCGCGGAACACTTCGGCGTCAGTCACACCACCGCCGCCCGCCGGGCGAACCGATACCGGCAACTCGGCGAGGCCGGCTCGCACGACCGCACCCGGCCGACCGCATCGCAGCCCCCACCGGACACCGCCGGATCTCAAGGCGCACGTGATCGCTCTGCGCCGGGCGCATCGCATCGGACCGGCCCGCCCGACCCGCCCGCACCGGCATCACGCCCTCGACCGCACACCGCATCCTGGTGCGACACGGCATGGCGCCGCCGGCGGCACGCGACCGAACCACCGGCGAACAAGTCCGCCGCTACGACGCTCCCGTCCCGGCGACTGGTCCACATCGACGTTGAGAGACTCGACCGCACCCCCGACGGCGCCGGGCACAAGGCCCCCCGGGGGCGCCGCGGGCCGCGCCAACCCGCACCGCGGCAGCGGCGGCCACCTCCCCCCGCACACCGCCCCGGACGGAGCACCCCGCCCGACCCTGCACCGAGATCCCGGCCGATGAGACCGCGGCCACCTGCGCCGCGTTCCTGGTCCGTGCCGCGGCCTGGTTCGCCGCCCGCGGCATCGCCATCCGGCGTGTGCTGACCGACAACGCCCGGGCCCTGTATTAAGACGACTTGGCGCGCCACCTACACGAAGTTGCGCATCAGCCCCCGCTGGACCCGCCCTGGCGTCCCCAGACCAACGGCAAGGTCGAACGATTCCACCGCACCCTGCTCGGAGAATGGGCCCACCACCAGCCCTACGCCTCAGAAACCCAACGACAAGCCGCATTCGGCGACTGGCTCGACTGGTACAACCACCACCGACCCCACACCGGCATCGCAGGCCGAACCCAGCCGACCGCGTGACCAACCTGTCCGAACAGCACACCTAGGCCACGTCCGGTGAGTCTTGGCTTTCAGTTCTTCAGCGCGGGCGGAGGGACAGCCGGGCCGTCCGCCGCGTGCTGCGGGCCCGTGGGATCGCCGCCGCCGTCCGCCGCGTGCTGCGGGCCCGTGGGATCGCCGCCGCCGTCCGCGAGCGGGCCGAGCGGCCCCGCCGCACACCGGGATGGCGGCCGCCCCGCCGACACCGCAACGCGGCCGAACGCTGTACCGACCGGCTCGAATGGCGGTGGTGGAGGCACCCACCAGCCGGTGACCGGCCGACCACGCCAAGGCGGGGGATCCATGGCTCATCTGGGCACTGTTCGCGCCGATCATGGTCTTCTGGCTGGTGCGCAACCTGCCGTTCGGAGATCCCCGCCGTCTGAGCCGGCGCCCACCGGTCTTCCGGCCGGTTCCCGTCCGCCCGCGCGGCGCCGCCGGGCCCCGGCGTTGACCCGCGCCTGTCCGAGGCGGGCATGCCCTGCATGCGGGGCCGCCGCGAGCTCCGCTTCCCATGGCAGGCATCGGCCTCACATGCAGCGCTGGACGGCCACAGCGTGCTCCCCGCCGGCGGCAGGCCGACCGGGCAACCCCCGTAAGCACACGCCGCTCGCGTCCCGCGCATGTGTCTCGCCAGCGGCCCGTCCCGCTGCCCTTTGCCCTCTTCGTGTCACCGGTTAGGCGAAATCTTGGGCGCCGGGCATGACCGATTGCCTCTGGCGTTGACGATCCGGGGTGCTGTCACCCGGTCTGGTGACGTCGACGGACCCCTTACAGGGACCCGGCCGCCCGTGACCAAGCGGACACGACATGAAACCGGCCCGGTGAGCAGCGGGTACGCAGTGTTCCCGGTGTTGGCTGTCGGCAAGGGCGCACACCACGTGTGCGCCCAGGCGGGCGGGCGACTGCACGGCAAGCCGCTGCCCAACGAGGAGATCCGGTGCTGGTGGTGGTCGTCCAGCCCGCCTCGATCGGCGCACTACCGGTCGCGGCCGCCCGTGCCGGCTGCTGCCCGGCCCACCATGCGAAGCCCCGGCCGCCGCCCTGTCGGCCTCGTCCTGGTCGACCTGTGCAGCGGCAGCGGGTCGCCGGGGGGCGCGCCGATGCCCCCTCGGCGCGGCTGCAATAGGTCAGCCGCCCGTGGTCGACCGGATCTGTGTCCTGGTGGCCTGTTAGGCACGCGCCCTTCCGGCGCCGGGCTGATCTCACAGGTGACGACCACATGCCGGATGGACCTGACGGGCAGCGATGCCGTCGCCTGCGACGAGCCCCCGAAAAGGCAGCGGGTCCTCACATCGGTCCGGGTGACGGGTGGGCGTCAGGGGTGGCGGCGGGCTGTGACTTCTATCTCGATGCGCATGCGGGGGTGCCTTCTCGCGGCCGAGCGGATGGCCGTCCGGCAGCGGGCGCCCCACCGGTACGAGGGCCGGTGAGGCGCCGGGCGGTCGTCAGGCGGCCGGGGCGGTCTCCGTGGTGCGGGCTTCGCCGGAATTCTGCGGGGACCTGCGGGTGAGCACGTTGAACACCAGGTTCAGGACGATGGCCGTCAGGCTGCCGAGGGTGATGCCGCTGTTGAGGATGGCGGCGACGTCCCGAGGCATGTTCTCGCCGAAGGCGGGGACGGTCGCGGGCAGCAGCGCGACGCCGACGCTGACGGCCACGACGAGGGCGTTGCGTTCGTCGCGCAGGTCGGCCTTGGCGAGGGTCTGGATGCCGACGACGGCGACCATGCCGAACATGGCGACGGCGGCGCCGCCGAGGACGTCGCTGGGGATGGACGCGACGTAGGCGGCGGCCTTGGGGAACAGGCCCAGCACCATCATGAGGATTCCGGCGGCGACCACGACGAAGCGGCTGCGGACGCCGGTGAGGCGGATGAGGCCGACGTTCTGGGCGAAGCAGGTGTAGGGGAAGGCGTTCAGCGCGCCGCCGAGGAAGGTGGACAGGCCGTCGGCGCGCAGGGCGCGGGTGATGTCGTCGTCGGTGACGCGGCGGCCGACGATCTCGCCGGTGGCCTTGGCGTCGCCCACGGTCTCCACCACCGTGACCAGCATGACCAGCATCATCGCCACGATGGCGCCGATGTGGAAGGTGGGGGCGCCGTAGTGGAAGGGGGTGGTGACGCCGAACCAGTCGGAGCGGCCGACCTGGTCGAAGCGGGTGTCGCCGAGCAGGTACGACACGAGGGTGCCGCCCACCAGGCCGAGCAGGACGGCGATGCTGCTGAGGAACGGGCGGCGCAGCCGGTGCAGGAGCAGGATGAACAGCAGCGTGCCGCCGGCGTAGAGCAGGTGCTTCCAGCTGCCGAAGTCCTTGGTGACGGTCTTGGCCTCGGCGCCGCCCGCCGCGTCGGTGAGGGCGTTGGGCAGCAGCACGACGCCCATGACGGTCAGGACGGTGCCGGTGACCACCGGCGGGAAGAAGCGGACCAGGCGGCCGAGGAGCGGTGCGGCCAGGAAGGTGGCGATTCCGGCGGTGATGGTGCCGCCGTAGATGGCCAGCAGCGCAGCGGTGCCGTTCTCGGCGCCCTGCCCGATGGCGATCATGGGGGCGACGGCGGTGAACGTCACGCCCTGCACGATGGGCAGCCGGATGCCGATCCGCCAGAACCCCCAGGACTGGATGATCGTGGCGATGCCGCAGGTGAACAGGTCGGCGTTGATCAGGTAGACGAGCTGTTCGTCGGACAGGCCGATCGCGCCCGCGACCAGGATGGGCACCACGACGGCGCCGGCGTAGAACGCCAGGAGGTGCTGGAAGCCGTAGACCGCCAGCCTGGTGACGGGCAGCACCTCGTCGACCGGGTGCTTGCGGGGTTCGTCTTGGGCCATGTCCGTTGTGCCTTCCCGAAGGTAGAGCGCCCGCCGCCCCGAGGCACGCCCCCAAGGCGCGTTCCCGGGCCCCGCTCGGAAGGGGCTTGGAACGATCCGGACCGTGGGCGGTGCCGTCCGCTGTCCGGTGACGTGGAGCCGGTCGGCTGGGGCTGTCCTGCCTGTACCGTCCGACATCGTAGAGAAAGCCGCCCATGTCCGACGGCGCGGCCCACCCCTGAGGCGTCAGGTGACGGGGATGATCCTGGCTTCGGCCAGGCGCCCGTCCCGGATGTCGAGTTCGCCGATGGTGCCGTGGGGCTGGCGGCGCCGGTCGGTGGGCGAGCCGGGGTTGAAGATGCGGACGCCGTCGCCGGTCTGGTCCATGGGGATGTGGGAGTGGCCGAAGACGACCAGGTCGGCGTCGGGGAACCAGCGGCGCATGCGGGCCGTGCGGCCCTTGGCCTGGCCGCTGTCGTGGACCATGGCGACGCGCAGCCCGCCCAGGTCGAGTTCCAGGCGTTCCGGGGCGCCCCAGGCGGCCACGTCGGGGCCGTCGTTGTTGCCCAGGACGGCGTGGACGGGCGCGTAGGCGGACAGTTCGTCGAGGACGTCGGCCGTGCAGACGTCGCCGCGTGCAGGATCACGTCGGCGCGGCGCAGGTGCTCGGCGACCCGGGGCGGGCAGGAGCGCCAGCGCCGCGGCGCGTGCGTGTCGGAGACGACCACGACCCTCACGGTGTCATTGTCGCAGCGGGTGGACGCGCACCGGCAGGGACTCCCAGGCGCGCAGGGTGTTGTTGAGGTGCCGCCGGGGCGCCCCCAGGGGTTCGATGCGTTCGACGCGACGGGCCAGGGCGGTGAGCAGGGCTTCGGCCTCCAGGCGCGCGACGTGCTGGCCGACGCACTGGTGGATGCCCATGCCGAAGCCCACATGGCCGGACGGGTCGCGGGACAGGTCGAAAACGTCGGGATCGCGCCAGCGGCGGGGGTCGCGGTTGGCGGCGCCCAGGAACATGAGCACCTTGCTGCCGTCCGGTATGCGGTGGCCGGCGATGGCGAGGTCGCGTGCGGCGGTCCGGAAGAACGTCTGCACGGGCGACTGCCAGCGCACCGCCTCGTCGAAGGCGACGCGTGCGAGCGCGGGGTCGTCGCGGAGGCGCCGCCACTGGTCGGGGTGGGCGGCGAACGCGTGCAGCACCGCGGCGAGGCCGTGCACGGTGGTGTCCACCCCGGCGGTCAGCAGGGAGCGGACGACGAGCGGGGCCTGGTCGTGGGTGATGTCTCCGCGGTCGGCCGCCGCCCAGATCTGCGCGCCGAATCCCCCTGCGGCAAGCCGTTCGCGGCGGCACTGCTCCCCCACCCAGCGGGCGAGTTCCGGCACGCGCGGCTCGCCCTTCTTCACCAGGGCGTTGGGCGGGCCGAAGGCGTTGAAGGCGTGGTCGCCGTACGGGAGGAGGTTGTCGCGGCCTTCCTTGGGCAGGCCCACGGCGTCGGGGAACACGCGCAGGGGGAACGCCTGGGCGAGGCGGGTGGCGGCGTCGAACTCGTCGCCGTCCGCGAGCACCTCGTCCACGAGTTTCTCGGCGTCGGCGAACCAGGCCTCCCGCAGGCGCCGCAGTGCGCGCGGGCCGAGGATCTTCGCCAGTACGGCGCGGGGGGCGTCGTGGCGGGGCGGGTCGGCCTCCAGGAGGAGGCTCGGGGGGCGCCAGGGCTTCTCGTAGCGGAAGTTGCTCAGGCCCACCCCGGCCCCCGATTGCAGGGACTGCCAGTCGGTCAGGGCGGCGTGCACGTGTTCGTAGCGCGCCAGGGCGTAGACGTCGTAACGGGTCAGGTGCACGACGGGCCCGGCGTTCCGTAGGGCGGCGTGCAGGGGGAAGGGGTCGTCCAGGACGTCGGGGGCGAACGGGTCGGCGTCGCTGGAGGGCAGGGCGGCGGTGGTCATGGGGGGTTCCTCCGGGGTCACAGGTCGAGGACGAGGCGTTCGGAGCGGGCGCGGGACACGCAGATGAACATGCAGTCGCCCGCGGCGCGCTCGTCGTCGTCGAGGATCGAGTCGCGGTGGTCGGGGACGCCGTCGAGCACGCCGGTCTCGCACGTGCCGCACAGCCCCTGCCGGCATGACGACAGGACGTTGACACCCGCGGCGCTGACGGCTTGCAGCACCGACTGTCCGGGGGCGACCGGCAGCGACACGCCCGAGCGGCGCAGCTCCACCTGGAAGGGCTCGTCGCGGGCGGCTCCGGTGTCGCGGGGGACGAACCGCTCGGTGCGCAGCAGGCCGGGCGGCCAGGCGGCGCAGCGGCGTTCGACGGCGTCGAGCAGCGGGGCGGGGCCGCAGCAGTAGACCTTGGTGTCGGCCCTGGCCTCGGCGGGCAGCCAGGCGGGCAGGTCGAGCAGGCCGTGCTCGTCCTGCGGTACGACGGCGACCCGGTCGCCGTAGGGCGCGAGCTCCTCGAGGAAGGCCATGGTGGCGCGGGACCGGCCGCCGTACAGCAGCCGCCAGTCGGCGCCGAGCATGTCGGCCTGGCGGATCATCGGCAGCAGGGGGGTGATGCCGATCCCGCCGGCGATGAACAGGTAGCGGTCGGAGGGCACGAGCCGGAAGTTGTTGCGCGGGCCGCCGATGGCGACGGTGCCGCCCACCTCCAGCACGTCGTGGATGTAGGCCGAGCCGCCGCGCCCGGCGGGTTCGCGCAGCACGCCGATGCGGTAGGCGTGGGCGTCCCAGCGGTCGCCGCACAGGGAGTACTGGCGGGTCAGGCCGCCGGGCAGCACCAGGTCGATATGGGAGCCGGGCGTCCAGTCGGGCAGGCGGCGCCCGTCGGGCGCGGTCAGCGTCAACGCGACGACGCCGTCGGCCACGGGGGTCTTGGCGGCCACGCGCAACCGCATCGCGGCGGGGCCGGGCGGGACGGGCTCGGTTCCGGGGGCGGGCAGGTCTGTCGCCATGGGTCCTCCTCGTCGACCAGGGGCAGGGGCACCAGGGGCAGACCGAGCATGATTCGGATGTGGTGCGCGTCACCAGAGCCTTCTCGCTGAATGAGAAAGGCGAGGGGCGGGCTCCGGTCAGGGGCGGGGCATGCCGGGGCTCATCGCGCGGGAGACGCCCCGCGCGGCGGCCTTGAGGGCGGGGATCTGCATGCGGGCGTTGTCGTCGTTGGGCACGACCACCGACAGCGCCGCCACCACCGCGCCGTCGGCGTCGCGCAGCGGGACGGCGATGCCGGCGGCGCGTTCGTCGACGTAGCCGCGGCAGAACGCCACGCCGCTGCGGCGGACGTCGGCGAGCACGGCGCGCAGCCGCCCGGGGTCGGTGACCGTGTGCGGGGTGTAGGCGGCCAGCGGCCCGGCCAGGACGCTCTCCTGCAGCTCGCGCGGGGCGTGGGCGAGCAGCACCAGCCCGCTGGACGACACGTGCGCGGGGAGCCGCCCGGCGATCCGGGTCAGGTTGACCACGGCCTCGGGGGACGACAGCCGTTCGATGAACAGGACCTCGCGGCCCTCCAGCACGCCGAGCTGGGTGTGGTGGCCGACGACGGCGTGCAAATCCTCCATGTACGGCATGGCGGCCTCGCGCAGGCTCAGCGCGGGGGACGCGCGGGACGCCAGCTCCCACATGCGCACGCCGATGCGGACGCGCCGGTCGGGGTCGCGGCGCAGCCAGCCGTGCCGCACCAGCTCGTCCACCAGCCGGGAGGCCGTGGCCACGTGCAGCCCGGCCCGCCGTGCGATCTGCGTCACGCCCAGGGCCCGGTCGTCGGGGCCGAACGCCTCGAAGATCCGCACCACACGGGACAGGACGGACTCGCCCGCCGCCGACGTCCTCATGGGCCATGGTGGACGCACCGGGGGCCGCCGCGTCCACAAGCGTTTCCGCTGGGCGGAAGCCGCGGTTGCTCACGCGGGTGAGCGACGGCCGCCCGATCTTTGTCACGGCGTGAATTACCGCGGCGGACACTCCTTGGCATCCTTGGACGGCGCCCCCGCGCGAAGGGCGCCCACCCCCGCTCGACCCCCGTTCGCGCACGGCACGTCCATCGTCACGGGAGGATCACAGGTGGCACGCACAGCGATCCGACGTCACGCGATGGCGTTTCTTGTCGTGCCCGCGCTGGCCCTGACGGCCTGCGGCGGGGGCGACGACGGCAGCGGCGCAGACGCGGCGCCGCCCACGGTGTCGGCCGCCCCTTCCGGGGCCACGTCCGCCCCCGCGCCGGGTTCGCCGTCCGCGTCGGCGGCGACGGCGACGCCGGGCAGCACGCCGCGGGCCGCGACGGGCGCCGAGGGCGCCCCGCGCCGCCGCGCCACGCCCACGGTCACGCCGAGCGCGTACAAGACCCTCGCGGCCTGCCTGGAGAAGCAGGGGGTGAAGCTGCCGGACCCCGGCCAGGCCACCGCCCCGCCGCCCGGATTCGACCCGGTCAAGGCGCAGGATGCCTTCAAGACCTGCATGGAGTCCCTGCAGACGCCCGGTGGCGGGTCGACGCCCCGCTGACCCCGGCGGGCCGGTCCCGGGCCTGTGGCAGGGAGCACACCCGATCGGCAATACGAGCGTATTGCACATTGAACGCTTGTATTGCACGATGGGGGTGTGGCAGTCAACGAGTCACGGGCGGACGAGGACCTGACGGCGCGCGCGCGGATCCGCGACGCGGCGCTGCGGGAGTTCGCCGAACACGGCGTCAGCGGCGCGACGATTCGCGGGATCGCCAGGGCCGCGGGGGTGTCCCCCGGGCTGGTGCAGCACCACTTCGGTTCGAAGGAGGCGCTGCGCCGGGCGTGCGACGAGTACGTCATGGCGGTCATCCGGGAGACCAAGCAGGAGGCCCTCAAGGGCGGCGTGGCCACCCCGGGGTTCCTGCCCGGCGCGCTCACCCTGGCGCTGTCGGTGCAGCGCTACGTGGCCCGGGCCCTGGTCGACGGGTCGGAGGCGGCGGCGCGGCTGTTCGACGACGCGGTCGCGTTCACCGAGGACATCATCGCCAACGGCGCGGAGGGCCTGGCCCCGGCCGAGACCGACGACCCGCACGCGTACGCGGCCGTCATGTGCGCGATGGCCTTCGGGTCGGTCGTGCTGCACGAGCACCTGACGCGCAACCTCGGCGCCGACCCGCTCACGCCCGCGGGCTACCCGCGCATGGCCCTCGCCATGCTCGACATCCTCACCGACGACCTGATGGACCCGGGCCTGATGGCGCAGGCCCGGGCCGCCCTGGCGGAGCTGCGGGCCTCCGCGCCGGGGGAAGCCGAGTCCGATCCGGACCAGCGCATCCCGACCTCGGACGCCGCCGCGCGCGAGGCCGACTCCGACCCGCCCGCCCGATAACCGGCGGCCCCGCGCCGGTCCCCGCCGCGGCAGGTCGCCGGGGCGTGCCGCGGGCAGGCGGCGAGACCGGCAGCGGCGACACCGCCCGCCGTGTCACGGACACCGTCCGTTCCCTCCCTTCACGCCGGTCCCCCGCTTCACACCGGAGAGCCGCGGCGACCGCTTCCACCCGCACCGCATCCACCTGTCATCCACCCTGTCATCCAGCTGCACACACCTGCACGAGGTGTTTCCATGACACAACACAGCACGCTCCCCATCGAGGTGTCCGGTCTGGTCAAGACGTTCGGCCGGACACGGGCGCTGGACGGGCTCGACCTGACCGTCCGCGCCGGCGAGGTGCACGGCTTCCTCGGTCCCAACGGAGCGGGCAAGTCCACCGCCATCAGGATCCTGCTCGGCCTGCTGCGTGCCGACGGCGGCACCGCCCGGCTGCTGGGCGGCGACCCCTGGAAGGACGCCACCCGCCTGCACCGGCGCCTGGCCTACGTCCCCGGCGACGTGACGCTGTGGCCGAACCTGTCCGGCGGCGAGGTGATCGACCTGCTCGGCCGCATGCGCGGCGGCCTGGACCGGCGGCGCCGCGACGAGCTGCTGGAGCGGTTCGAGCTGGACCCGAGGAAGAAGGGCCGCGCCTACTCCAAGGGCAACCGGCAGAAGGTCGGTCTGGTGGCCGCGCTGGCCTCGGACGCGGACCTGCTCGTCCTGGACGAGCCGACCTCCGGCCTGGACCCCCTCATGGAGGAGGTCTTCCAGGAGTGCGTCCGCGAGGAGCGCGACCGGGGCCGCACCGTGCTGCTGTCCAGCCACATCCTGTCCGAGGTCGAGGCGCTGTGCGACCGGGTGACGATCATCCGCAAGGGCCGCGCCGTCGAGACCGGCACCCTGGCCGAGCTGCGGCACCTGACCCGCACGTCCATCGACGCCGAGCTGGCGGCGCCGCCCGACGGGCTGCGCGACCTGCCCGGCGCGCACGGCCTGCGCGTCGACGGCCGCCGGGTGCGCTGCGAGGTGGACACCGCCGCCTTGGACGAGGTGCTGCGGCGGCTGACGTCCGTCGGGGTTCGCAGCCTGACCAGTCGGCCGCCCACCCTGGAGGAGCTGTTCCTGCGCCACTACCAGGACGAGCGGCCGCGGGAGGCCGTGCGATGAGCGGCGCGGAGAACCGGGGCGCGGGGCATGCGCTGGTGGGCACCGGCGCGATGGTCCGGCTGATTTTGCGCCGCGACCGGGCGGTCCTGCCGATCTGGGTGCTGCTGATCGCCGTCATGCCGGCCGCTTTCGTCGCGAGCTTCGAGGGGCTGTTCCCGACCGAGGCGGACCGCCTGCGGTACGCCCGCACGTCCGGGACCAGCCCCACGTTCCTGGCCCTGTACGGGCCGCTGCACGGCACCGACCCGGGTGCGCTGGCCGCGCAGCGGGCCGGGTTCATCCCGGTGATCGTCGCTTTGGTCTGCGCGCTGACGGTGATCCGGCACACCCGGGTGGAGGAGGAGACCGGGCGCCGCGAGCTGCTCGGCGCCACCGTGCTGGGCCGCGGCGCCGGGCTCGCCGCGGCGCTGCTGGTCGCCATGGGGGCGAGCGCGGTGCTGGGCGCGCTGACCGCGGCCGCGATGGCGGCCGGGGGCGTGTCCGCGGCCGGGGCGGTGGCGCTCGGCCTGCAGTTCACCATGGCCGGATGGGTGTTCGCCGCGGCCGCCGCGGTCGCCGCGCAGGTCACCGAGGGCGCGGGGGCGGCGCGCGGGCTCTCGGTCGCCGCGCTCGGCGCCGCGTTCGCGGTCCGGATGGCGGCCGACGCCGGCGGGCGGGGCAACGGCCTGCAGTGGCTGTCGTGGCTTTCGCCGCTCGGCTGGGGCACCCGGCTGGCGCCCTTCGGGGACGAGCGGTGGTGGGTCCTGCTGCTCGGCGCCGCACTGGTCGCCGTGCTGGTCGCGGCCGCGGGCATGCTGTCGGGGCGGCGGGACGTGGGCGCGGGCATCCTGCCGCCGTCCCTCGGTCCCGCCGAGGCGCCTGTGTCCCTGTCCGGCCCGTTCGGGCTGGCGTGGCGGCTGCACAGCCGTCCGCTGTACGGCTGGCTGGCCGGGTTCGCCGCCCTGGGGGTGGTGTTCGGCGGGGTGGCCGACGGGGTCGGCGACCTGGTGAAGGACAACCCCGGCCTGGAGGAGATCGTGACGCGGCTGGGCGGGCGGACCGCGATCACCGACGCCTACTTCGCCTCGGCGACGGGCCTGCTGGGCGTGTTCGCGGCGGGGTACGCGGTGTCGGCGGTGCTGCGGATGCGGGCCGAGGAGGCGTCCCTGCGCGCCGAACCGGTGCTGGCCGCGGCCGTGGGGCGGCTCCGCTGGCAGGCCGCACACCTGGTGTTCCCCCTGCTGGGGCCCGCGGCGGCGCTGGCCGTCGCGGGCACCGCCGCCGGCCTGGTCCACGGGCTGGACTCCGGGGACGCGGGCGGCTGGGTGCCGCGCGTGGCCGGCGCGGCGCTGGCGCAGCTGCCCGCGGTATGGACGGTCGCGGCCGCGGCGGTCGCGCTGGTCGGGCTGGCGCCGCGGGCGGCGGCGGCGAGCTGGGGCGGGTACGCCGCCGTCGTCGTGATCTCGCTGTTCGGGCCGACGCTGCGGATGGACCAGTGGGTGCGGGACGTCTCCCCGTTCGACCACGTCCCCGAGCTGCCGGGCGGCGAGTTCACCGCTGCGCCGCTGGTGTGGCTGGCGGCGGCCGCCGCCGTGCTGACGGCCGCCGGCATGGGCGGCTTCCGCCGAAGGGACCTGTCCCCGGGCTGAGGTCCCCGCTCGAGCGCGCCCCTCCCCCGCTACCGGCCGCCCGCGGGAGGAGGGGTGTCCCCCCTTTCGGCGCGGCCCGGCGGGGCCTGGCGCCGGATGATCTCACCCGGTGCGGAAGAGTAGAGTGTCCCGCGGCGCGGAGCGGGTTCTGCACTCTCGCGGCGTGCCGCCCGCTCCGCCCCTGCGGTCTTCACGCGGAAGCGCCTGGTAGCACGGGCACCGAAATGGCGTTAAGGTCGTGCCCGGTGTGCCGGGAAGTCTGGTCGGCGTCCGTTTCCAGCTGTCGTTGAGAGCCGACCGCCCATGACCTCGCCGCCCCGCCGGGCCCTCCGCCCCCTCGCACGGCCTCGGCGCCCTCCCGACAGCGCGTCCGACGGCGTATCCGACGACGTAGCCGACGACGTAGCCGACGACGTAGCCGACGACGTAGCCGACGACGTAGCCGACGACGTAGCCGATGGCGCTCCGCCGCGCCGTCCGCGCCGCAGTCCACACCGACGCATCCGCCGAGCAGGAGGGGTTCCGTGACCGCCGCCATCGCCATCGTGATCTTCGTCGGGGCGTACGTCCTGATCGCGACGGAGAAGATCCACCGCACCGCGGTGGCCCTCGGCGGCGCCGGGCTGATGCTGCTGCTGCACGTCACCGACGCCCGCGCGGCGTTCTTCGCCGAGGACACCGGCATCGACTGGAACGTGGTGTTCCTGCTGCTGGGGATGATGGTCATCGTCTCGGTGCTGCGGCAGACCGGCGTGTTCGAGTACCTGGCGATCTGGGCCGCCAAACGCGCCCGGGGGCGCCCCTACCGGCTGCTGGTCATGCTGGTGCTGCTCACCGCGGGGGCCTCGGCGCTGCTGGACAACGTCACCACCGTGCTGCTCATCGCCCCCGTCACCTTCCTGGTGTGCGACCGGCTCGAACTGCGCCCCGAGCCGTACCTGATCGCCGAGGTCATGGCCTCCAACATCGGCGGCACCGCCACGCTGGTCGGCGACCCGCCCAACATCATCATCGCCAGCCGCGGCGGCCTGACCTTCAACGACTTCCTGGTCCACCTGGCGCCGTTCATCGTGCTGCTGACGGCGGCGTTCTGCCTGCTGTGCCGGTGGCTGTTCCGCTCGGCGTTCCGCTACGACCCCGAGCGGGCCTCGGCGGTCATGGCCCTGGAGGAGAAGGAGGCCATCACCGACCGGCGGCTGCTGGCCCAGAGCCTGGCGGTGCTGGGCGTCGTCATCGCCGCGTTCGTGCTGCATCCGGTGCTGCACTACGAGCCGTCGGTGGTGGCGCTGCTGGGCGCGGGGCTGCTGGTGGCCGCCACCCGCGTCACCACCGAGGACGCGCTGGCCGAGGTGGAGTGGCCGACGCTGGTGTTCTTCGCCGGGCTGTTCGTCATGGTCGGCGGGCTGGTGAAGGCGGGCGTCATCGCCGACATCTCCGAGGCCGCGGCGGACGCGACCGAGGGGCGCCTGGCCGTCGCCGCGATGATGCTGCTGTGGGCCTCGGCGGCGCTGTCGGCGATCGTCGACAACATCCCCTACGTCGCCACGATGAGCCCGATCGTCGCCGACCTGGCCCAGCAGCACGGCGGCGCCGGACAGGTGCTGTGGTGGGCCCTGGCGCTCGGCGCGGACCTGGGCGGCAACGCCACCGCCGTCGGCGCCTCCGCCAACGTCGTCGTCCTCGGCCTCGCCGCCCGCAACGGCACGCCCATCAGCTTCTGGCGGTTCACCCGGTACGGGCTGGTCGTCACCCTGCTGTCGGTGGCGCTGGCGACGCCGTACCTGTGGCTGCGCTACCTGTGACGGGCCCGCCCGGCGCCGCGCCGCCGGGGCGCGGTCACAGCCGTTCGGCGAACCGCTCGGCCTTGCCGGCGGGCCCGGCGACCAGGACGACGTCGCCGTACTGCAGCACCGTGTCCGCGGTGGCGTAGGTGAACGACTCGCCCTTGGGCTTGACGGCCACCACGGTCACGCCGTGCTTGCTGCGCAGCTTGGTCTCGCCGAGCGGCACCCCGACGAACTCCCTGGGCGGGTGCGTCTTGACCAGCGCGTAGCCGTCGTCCAGCTCGATGTAGTCGAGCATGCGGCCGCTGACCAGGTGGGCGACGCGCTCGCCCATGTCGTGCTCGGGCAGCACGATGTGGTGGGCGCCGATCCGCTCCAGGATGCGCTTGTGCTGGTGGGTGACGGCCTTGGCCCAGATGTCGTCGACGCCCAGCTCCACCAGCAGGGAGGTGACCAGGATGCTGGACTCAAGGTCGCCGCCGATGGCCACGACCGCGCGGTAGAACTCGGCCACGCCCAGCTCGCGCAGCGCCTCCAGGTCGGTGGCGTCGGCGGCGGCGATCTGGGTGATCCGCCCGGCCAGTCCCTGCACGATCTTGGGCCGGCGGTCGATGGCCAGCACCTCGGTGCCGCGCGCGGCCAGTTCCAGGGCCAGCGCCGTACCGAACCGGCCCAGCCCGATCACCACCACCGGGTCGTGTCGTGTGTCAGCCAACGATGGGTCGCTCCTCGGGTAGTTCGTAGCGCCGGACGCGTTCGCGCAGCGCCAGCGCGCTCGCCAACGTCAGCGGACCGGTGCGGCCCACGAACATCAGCACGATGAGCAGGATGTGCCCGGAGGACGGCAGGTCGGCGGTGATGCCGGTGCTCAGGCCCACGATGCCGAACGCTGAGACGACCTCGAACAGCACCCGGTCCAGGTTGTGCGCGGTGAGCGCCATGAGCGTGAACGTGGCGGCCACCACCAGCCCCACGCCGAGCAGGGCGATCGCCACGGCCTGCCGCTGGGTGCCCTCGGGCAGCCGGCGGCGGCCCACGTGGACCCGGGTGTCGCCGCGCATCTCCGCCCACACCACGAACGCCAGCAGCCCGAACGTGGTGACCTTGATGCCGCCCGCGGTGCCCGCGCTGCCGCCGCCGATGAACATCAGCACGTCGGTGGCCAGCCAGCTCTCGGCGCGCATGTGCGCCACGTCGATGCTGTTGAAGCCGCCCGAGCGGGGCATGACGGCGGCGGTGAACCCGGCCAGCCAGCGGCCGGGCTCGCTGAGCCCGCCGAGGGTGGCGGGGTTGTTCCACTCGGCGGCGGTCAGCACCAGGGTGCCGCCGGCCAGCAGCGCCGCGGTGACGGCGACGGTGACGCGGGTCTGCACCGACCAGCCGCGCGGGCGCCGCCAGGACCGGGCCAGCTCGAACACCACGGGGAAGCCGAGCCCGCCGACGATGACCGCGGCGCAGATCGGCAGGATGATCCACGGGTCGGCGGCGAACCGGACCAGGCTGTCGGGCCACAGCGCGAACCCGGCGTTGTTGAACGCCGAGACGGCGTGGAAGACGCCGTGGTAGGCGGCCCGGGCGACAGAGTCGTCGTAGGCGACCGCGAACCGCGCCGTCAGCGCCGCGGCCACCAGGGTCTCGGAGGCCAGGCTGAACAGCACCACGTTGCGCAGCACCCGCCGCACGTCGGTGCTGCGCAGCGTCTTGGTCTCGGCCTGCGCCACTAGCCGGGCGCGCAGCCCCAGCCGCCGCGACATCACCAGTGCGAACACCGTGGCCAGGGTCATGATGCCCAGGCCGCCCGCCTGGATCAGCCCCAGGATGACCAGCTCGCCGAACAGCGACCAGTGCGCGGCGGTGTCGACGGTCACCAGGCCGGTGACGCAGACCGCCGAGGTGGCGGTGAACAGCGCGTCCAGGAACCGGGCCGACGTGTCCCCCTCGGTCGCCGCGGGCATCGACAGCAGGAGGGTGCCGGCGGCCACGGCGAGACCGAACCCGGTGACGACCGCCTGCGCCGGGTGCCGGAACCGGCCCAGCGGCGCGGCCGCCGGGCGCGCAGCCGCCCGCCGGATCGCCCGGCCGCGAACGGGGATGATGGAGCACCTCCGGAGAGACGCAGGTCAGCCGATGTTCCGAGACAACGCTAGCCATTCCACCACGACCCGCGACCGCGAAACGCTGGATGCCGCCCGTGGCCCAGGTCACGCAGGGCGGTGACGGAGGGTCAGCCGCGCGGCGCGTACATGATGACCGCCACTCCGGCGAGGCAGACGACGGCGCCCGCGACGTCCCACCGGTCGGGGCGGAATCCGTCCATGACGACGCCCCACACCAGCGACCCGGCCACGAACACGCCCCCGTAGGCGGCCAGGATCCGCCCGAAGTGCGCCTCCGGCTGGAACGTTGCGACGAACCCGTACGCGCCGAGCGCCGCCACCCCGGCGACCGTCCACAGCCAGCCGCGGTGCTCGCGCAGGCCCTGCCACACCAGCCACGCGCCGCCGATCTCCGCAACGGCGGCCAGCCCGAACAGCACCAGGGAACGCAGCACCGTCATGCCCCGCGAGGTTACCGGCCCCGCCGTCCGCCGGCGTGTGCCGGGCGGCGTCCCGCTCCCCCGCCGCCGGGCCGGGCGAGGCTAGGGTTGGGCGCGACCGGAGAGGGGCCATGACCGCAGAACGGAAGATCGGCAATCCGCTGGCGCTGGCCGTGCTGGTCCTGCTGCAGGAGCGGCCGATGCACGCCTACGAGATGGTCACCACGCTGCGCGAACGCGAGAAGCAGGACAGCATCAACATCAAGTACGGCTCGCTGTACACGGTGGTGCGCGCGCTGCACCGCGAGGGCCTGATCGAGGAGGCCGGGACGACGCGGTCGGGGCGGCGGCCCGAGCGCACCGTGTACGCGCTGACCGACCGCGGGCGCCGCGAGATCCGCGACTGGCTCCGGGAGCTCATCGGCGAGCCCCACCACGAGTTCCCGCGCTTCGTGGCCGGGCTGTCGCTGCTGCCCGCCCTGCCGCCCGAGGAGGCCGTGGAGCTGCTGGAGCGGCGCGCGGAGCGGGTCGCCGAACGCCTCGACGCCTACCGCGCCCGCATGGCCGAGACCAGGGCCCTGGGCGTGGCGGACCTGCACCTGATCGAGGACGACTACCGGATCGCGGTCGGGCAGGCCGAAGTGGAGTGGATCCGCCGGCTGGTCGCCGCGCTGCGCTCGGGCGCGTTCGCGGGCATGGACGAGTGGCGGGCGCACCACCGGCGCCCCGCCGGGCGAGCCGCGGGCAGGCCGGGCGAAGCCGGCTGAGGCCGGGCGTGAGGCCGAGGGAGAGGCCGAGGGAGAAGCCGAGGGGAAAGGCGCGGCCCGCACCCCTCCAAGTTTGCTTTGTTCGCTTTTGATGTGATTTCTCCGGGGTAGGGGCGACCGCCGTACCGACCAGCATCACCTGAGGAGGAGTGCCATGTCGGACTCGGGCCGCCCCATCGAGGGAGAGCACCGGTACCAGCAGCACGTGACCTCGCCGGAGGAGCACGAGGACCGTCCCGGCCGCAGCCTGGTGACCACCGACCACGACTCGATCCGGCAGTGGGCCGAGGAGCGCGGCGCCAAGCCCGCCACGGTGCCGGGCAGCGAGTACGGGGGCCGGCCGGGCAGGCTCCTGCTCGACTTCCCCGGCGGCTCCCGCAGCGAGAACCTGCGGGAGATCTCCTGGGACGACTGGTTCGCCACCTTCGACGAGCGCAACCTCAACTTCATCTACCAGGAGCACAAGGCGGACGGGTCGCAGAGCACCTTCTTCCGCCTGGAGAACCCCGGCCGCTCCGACGGCTCCTGAGCCCGGCGGCCCCCTCCCGGCCGCGCACGGCCGGCACGGACGGGCCGCAAACGGCCGAGCGCCGCGACGGCCGCGTGGCGCGCCCCCGCCCTATGCGGCCACGGGGGCCTGCGGCGCGGTGCTCTTGCCGGAGCCGGGGGCGGCGGCGTCCGGATGCTCCTGACGGTCGCGGGCCCGTTTCCGGCGCGGCCGCTCGGGCGGGCGCAGCACGAGCATGACGACGGCGAGGATCACCAGCGCGACGGCCCCGTCCAGCCAGTAGTGGTTGGCGGTGCCGATGACAACGCCGAGCGTCGCGACCGGGTGCGCCAGCCACAGCCACCGCCACCTGGTGCGGCACGACAGGATGAGGCTGACGGCGACGAACACGGCCCACCCCACGTGCAGGGAAGGCATGGCGGCGAACTGGTTGGCCATGCCGGCGTCGTGCGCGGGGCCGTACACGCCCGGCCCGTACACCGCGCCGGTGTCGACGAACCCCAGGCCGCTCAGCATGCGCGGCGGGGCGAGCGGCACGGCGATGTGGACCGCCAGCGCCACGCCCGTCATCACCGCCAGCACCGTCCGCGCCCACCGGTAGTGCCAGGGGCGCCGCACGTACGTCCACACCAAGAACAGCGCGGTGGCCGGGAAGTGCACGTACTTGTAGTAGGCGTTGGCCGCGACGACCGCCGGGGACGGCAGCTCCAGCAACAGGTCCTGCAGGGTCTCCTCGCTGGGGAGCCGCAGGGCGCGTTCGAGGTCCCACAGCCGTCCGGCGTTGGCGAACGCCTCTTGGATGTGGTGGGCGCCGAGCAGACGGCCCAGCTTGTAGGCGGCGAACAGCAGCGCGACCAGCGCCAGCTCCCGCAGCGGGCGGCGCCATCGGCCCGGCGGCGGGAGGACGGCCTTCCACCTGCTCCTCCCACGGGGGGTGCGGTCGGCATCGGGCCGGCCGCCGTGCGGCAAGGGGGTGGGGACGCGCACAGGCAGCACCGAGAACTCCACTTCATCGTGAAGGCCGCCCGAATCAAGGGTGTCGTGACAGGGAAATAAAAGGAAGCGTCGTTTTATATGAGAATTGTCACAAGCCGACATCGGCAGGCCGGTCGTCCGCGGCTCCCCTGACGGCCGGACCGGGGGCGCGTCTACCGCGGTACCGGCGGGTCGAGCAGCCAGCGGCGCAGCGCCGGCAGGTCCGGCAGCACGCGGTCGGCGTCGGCCAGGTGCGGGCGGCCGGGCGCGGTGATGCCGGTGACCGGGCAGCCCGCCGCGCGCGCGGCGGCCACGCCGGTCGGCGAGTCCTCCACGGCGAGCATCCGCGCGGGCGAAAGGCCGAGGCGGCGCGCCGCCTCCAGGTAGGGGTGGGGGGCGGGTTTGGGTTCGGCGACCTCGTCGGCGGCGACCGTGGTGCGCACCAGGTCCAGGACGCCGATGGCCGCCAGCAGCGGGCGCAGCACCTGGGCGGGCGAGTTGGACACGACCGCGACCGGCCAGTGCCGCGCCAGTTCCGCGACGGTCTCGACGGCGCCGGGAAGGGCGGCGGGCGCGCGGGCGACGCGGGCCGCCGCCTCGCGCAGCAGTTCCTCGCGCAGGGCCGCATGGTCGACGGGCCCGGGGATGGCGGTGGCCAGCAGTTCCACGGTGGCGGCGAGGCCGAGGCCGTGGGTGGCGTCGCGCAGCGCGTCGGTCATGCGCCCGCCGCGGCGTTCGACGACGGCGCGTTCGGCGTCGGCCCACGGCTCGTCGGTGTCGGCGAGCACGCCGTCGCAGTCGAAGGCGATCCCGGCGAACGCGTGCCCGTCCGGACCGGTCACGGCGTCCAGTCCAGGAGCCGGGCCGGGTTGTCCACCAGGACGCGCCGGACGAGGCCGGGGCCCGCGGCGCGCTCCAGCCGCGGCACGAAGCGGGCGGGCAGGTACTCCAGGCCGGGCATGCCGCCGTAGGCGAGGTAGCGGGTGCGGCGGGCGACGTCGCCGCCGAGCAGCAGCCGGTCGGCGCCGCCGAGCTCGGCGGTGCGCAGCAGGCAGTCCAGGATGACCGAGTCGGGCCAGGACTTGTGCCGCGCCATGCCGTCGTAGCCCAGGTAGGCGCCCGCGGCGGCGAGTTCGGCGTGCAGGCCGGGGTCGGGGTTGCGGTCGACGTGGGCGAGGACGACGCGGTGCGCGGGCACCCCGCCGTCGCCGAGGACGCCGAGCACCTCGAACGCCGCGCTGCCGTGCTCCAGGTGCACCATCACCGGGGCGCCGGTGGCGCGGTGCGCCTGCGCCACCCCGTCCAGCACCCGCCGTTCGAAGTCCCCGATCGACCAGTAGCCGATGCCGGCCTTGAGCAGCCCGGCCCGGGGCGCGTGCGGACGCGGCGCCGCCAATGCGGCGTCGTCGCGGACGCCCTCGGTCAGTTCGGCGGTGAACAGCCGGCCGAGCGCCGCGGCGTCCATGCCCAGCAGCGGGTGCCCGTCGCGGTAGTGCGCGCGGCGGTGCGCGCCGGTGGTGAGCACGACGCGCAGCCCGGTCGAGCGGGAGATCCGCGCGACCGCCTCGGCGTCGCGGCCGAGGCCGGCCGGCGTCGCGTCGACCATCGCGTCGATCCCGGCGGCGCGCAGCCGGGCCGCCTCCCGGCCGCTGCGCTGCTCGTCGTCCAGTTCGTCGCCCGGCAGCAGCGGGCTGACCTGGAACAGGTGCTCGTGGTAGTCGGTGCGGCCGAGGTCGGCGGCGGCGATGTCGCCCAGCGCGGTCCTGATCACCGCGCCTCCGCGGCGACGCGGGACAGCTCGTCCACCAGCTGCGGGGTCAGCGTCACGTCGAACACCTCGGCGACGACCTGCGACCAGCCGTGCACGAAGTACCGCCAGCCGTCCTCGACCCGCAGCCCGGCGCGTCCGCTCTGCTCGCGCGCGGCCCGCAGGAAGTCCAGCTCGCCGCGGTAGTTCAGCTCCCACACCACGGCCCGGCGGGGGAAGGCGGCGCCGCGGCCGAGCGGCGAGCCGGGCCGGTCCTTGCCCAGGCCGGTGGCGTTGACGACCAGGCTGCCCGGCGGCATGGCGGCCAGCAGGTCGTCGGCGGGGCCCTCGGCGCGGCGGGTGACCAGGCGGGAGCCGCCGGCGGCGGCCACGACGCCGCGCAGCGCGTCGAGCCGCCCGGCGTCCACGTCGGTGCAGACGATCTCGGCGGGGGCGTCCGCGCGGTTCGCCAGGTACCAGGCGATGGCGGTGCCCGCCCCGCCCGCGCCCAGCAGCAGCGCATGCCCGCCCGTCTTCGCGAAGTGGTCCGGCGCCAGGAACTCCTCCAGGGCGAGCCCGGCGGTGATCGGGTCCTTGGCGTGCCCGATCAGCCGTCCGTCGCGCTTGGAGATCGAGGAGATCTCGCCGCACAGCGCGGCGAACTCGTCGACCTCGTCGAACAGGTCGGCGGCGGCCCGGTACACGGCGATCTTGTGGGTGGTGACCAGGGCGCCGCGGCGGCGCGGGTCGTCGCGGATGGCGGCGACCGCCTGCCGGTAGCGGGCGGGGTCGCCGTCCAGCGGGATGTCCCGGCCGACCAGGCGGGCGCCGTCCAGGCCGAGGACCCGCGCCCACGCCGGGAACACCCGCATGATCGACGACTGGCCGGTGCTGACGCCGATGAACTCCATGACGGGCCCGTCTCCGTTCGGCGCGGTCATGACCGGGCCTCCCGGAGGGCCGCGGCGAACGCGCGGGCCCGCGCAGTGATCTCGGCCAGGTCGCCGGAGGCGATCGCGGACGAGGGGGCCAGTTCTCCCCCGGCGCCGACGGCCGACGCGCCGGCGGCGAGCCAGTCGGCCACGTTGCCGGCGGCGACGCCGCCGGTCGGCACGAGCGGCACGTCCGGAAACGGTCCGCGCAGCGCCCGCAGGTAGCCGGGGCCGCCCAGCGAGGCCGGGAAGATCTTCACCGCGTGGGCGCCGAGCGCGGCGGCGTGCATCAGCTCGCTGGGCGTGAGGGCGCCGAGCAGGGTGGTCAGGCCGGTGTCGAGCATGGCGCGGGCGAGGCCGTCGTCCGTGCCGGGGCTGACCAGGAACCGGGCGCCGGCGTCGGCGGCCGCGCGGGCCTGCTCGGCGGTGCGGACCGTTCCGGCGCCGACGAGCGCCTCGGGGTGTGCGCGCCGCGCCTTGTCGATCACCGCGGCCGCGTCCGGCGTGCTGAAGGTGATCTCGATGCCGGTGATGCCGCCCTCCACCAGAGCCGACACGCATTGCAGCGCCGAGTCGGGGGTGGGCGCGCGCAGCACGGCGATCACACCGGTCGCGCGGAGATCGTCGAGGGACATGCTTTCCTTTCCGGGGGATGGCGGGGGTCGGGTGCCAATGGTCAGGCGGGGGCGGGCACCACGTGGGCGGGCGTGCGTCCGGCGAGCGCGTCGAGGACGGCGTCGGTGGCGCCCTGGCCCATGCGGTCGACGGCCTCGACGGTCTGCGCGCCGATGTGCGGGGTGACGACCACGCGGTCGGCCAGGTCGGGCGCGAGCAGCGGGCCGCCCGCCCGGGCGCCGTCGTGCCGTCCCTCGCCCGCCAGGGTGTCGGCGGCGTAGGCGGCCAGGCGCCCGTCGCGCAGGGCCGCGGCGACGGCGGCCTCGTCGACCAGGTCGGCGCGGGCGGTGTTCACCAGCACCGCGCCGGGGCGCAGCCGCGCCAGCCACGCGGCGTCGACGAGCACGGCCCCGCCGGGCGCGTGCAGTGACACCGCGTCGCACCGTTCGGCCAGTTCGGCAAGGTTTCCGGCCGGGCGCACGCCGTCGGCTGCGCCAGGGGGCGCGTACGGGTCGTAGGCCAGGACCTCGGCGCCGAAGCCGCGCACGCGCCGGGCGACGCCGCGGCCGATGCGGCCGTACCCGGCCACGCCGACGGTCAGCGCGCCCAGTTCCCGGCCGCGCCGGGTGCGCCAGTCGCCGCCGCGCACGTCCCGGTCGCCGGCGACGACGCCGCGCAGCGCCGCCAGCAGCAGCGCCACGGCCAGGTCGGCGACGGCCTCGCTGTTGGCGCCCGGGGTGTTGGTGACGGTGACGCCGCGGGCGGCGGCGGCCCGCAGGTCCACGTTGTCGACGCCGACGCCGTAGCGGGCGACGACGCGCAGCCCGGGGGCCGCCGCCAGGTGCTCGTCGGTGATCGGCGCGGTGCCGGCGATCCAGGCGGCCGCGTCCGCCAGGACGGGGCGCAGCGCGTCCAGGTCGTGCGCCGTGGAGCCGCGCACCACGCGCAGTCCGGCGGCGGCCAGCCGCCGCTCGCAGTCCGCCCGGCCCCGGCCGAACGACCGGGACGTGACCAGGACGGTGCCGTTCATCCGTTCTCCTGTTCGAACCACGATTCGAGCCGTCGGTAGGCGTCCAGGAAGGAGGCGTGGCGGCGCCGGTACTCGGCGTGCCGCGCCGGGTCGGGGGTGAACTCGGCGGTGATCTCCGACAGGTCCCGGGCCACCTCGAAGCCGGGCACCAGCCCGGCGCCGACCGCGGCGGTGACGGCGGCGCCCAGGCTGTTGGCCTCCTCGCCGATGCGGCGCCGCCGCACGGTGGCGCCCCAGGTGTCGGCGAGGATCTGCAGCCACAGGTCGCTGGACGCGCCGCCGCCGATCGCGTCCACCCGGTCCACCGGGTGGCCGGCCTCGCGGAACGCCTGCACGCAGGTGCAGAGGTTGAACGCCACGCCCTCCAGCACGGCCCGCGTCATCTCCGCGCGGCCGTGGTGGCGGGCCAGGCCGAGGAACACGCCGCGGGCGGAGGCGTTCCAGTACGGCGAGCGCTCGCCGAGCAGGTGCGGCAGGAAGTACAGCCCGGTGGTGTCGGCGTCGGCGGCGGCGCGGGTCAGCTCGTCGAACCTGTCGCCGCCGCGGTCCGGGCGCAGCAGGTCGGCGACCCACTCCAGTGCGGCGCCGCCGGTCTGCATGGTGGCGGTCGGCACGTACCGGCCGGGCACGACGTGGTCGAACGTCATGGTCCGCATCGCCGGGTCGTGCAGCGGCTCGGCCGCCGACAGCGACACCCACGACGACGATCCGAGGTAGGTGTAGGCGCCGTCCTCGGGGTCGATGACGCCCGCGCCGAGCGCCGCCAGCGGCCCGTCGCCGCCGCCGAGCACCACCGGGGTGCCGGGCCGCAGCCCGACCGCCTCGGCGGACGCGGCCGACAGCTCCCCCACCACGGTCGTCGCCGGGACGATCTGCGGGAACAGCGCGGGGTCGAGCCCGGCGGCGCCCAGCATCCGCTCCGACCAGCGGCCCGCCCGCTGGTCGTAGGCGTTGGTGCTGGACGCGTCGGACGGGTCGGTGACCAGCCGCCCGGTCAGCCGCTGGACGACGTAGTCCTTGGCCAGGCACACGTGCGCGACCTGCGCGAACACCTCCGGCTCGTGCTCGCGCACCCACAGGATCTTCGTCAGCGAGTAGGTGGGGTGGATCTGGTGGCCCAGCAGCCGGTAGGCGGCGTCGGCGCCGATCTCGGCGGTCAGCCGGGCCGCCTGGGCGGAGCTGCGGTGGTCGGCCCAGATCAGCGCGGGGCGCACCGGGCGGTAGCCGGAGTCCAGCAGCACCGCACCCATCATCTGGCCGCTGAACGACACGGCGCGCACCGCGGCGGGGTCGGTGCCGGTGTCGGCCAGCAGCCGACGGGTGGCGGTGGCGACCGCCTCCTCCCAGTCCGCCGGGTCCTGCTCGGCCACCCCGCCCGCGGCGAACCGGGTGCCGTACCGGACGGTGGCGGCGGCGACCAGGCGGCCGTCGTCGCGGTGCAGCGACGCCTTGTCGCCGGTGGTGCCGAGGTCATGCGCGATGATCATGTCTGCCTCCCGGTGCCGGCGGCCTCGCGGTCGTCCCCGGCGGGCCCGCCCGCCGCGTCGCCGGTGCCGGAGGCGGCGGCGTCGGCCGCGGGGGCGCCGGTGTCGCGCGAGCGGGGTCCACGCAGGTTGCGCAGGTGCTCGGCGGCGACGGCGGCCAGGATCAGCACGCCGGTGAGGATCTGCAGCCAGAACGGGTCGATGCCCAGCAGCGTGCCGCCGTTGTCCAGCAGGCCGACCACCAGCGCGCCGACCAGCGCGCCCAGCGCCGTGCCGCGCGCTCCGAACAGGCTGGCCCCGCCGATGACGCAGGCCGCGATGGCCTGCAGTTCGTACCCGGTGCCAGCGGTCGGCACGCCGTTGCCGAGCCGGGACGCCAGCAGCAACCCGGCCAGGGCCGCCAGCGTGCCGCACAGCGTGTAGGCGGTGATCTGCACGGCGCGCACCGGCACGCCGGTGAGCCGGGCGGACTCGGCGTTGGACCCGACCGCGTACACGTACCGGCCCCAGACGGTGCGGCGCAGGAACACCCCCACCAGCACCGTGATGATCAGCATCAGCCAGGTCAGGTTGGCGATGCCGAGCACGGTGCCGCCAGCGAGCTCGGAGAACCCGTCCGGCAGCGGCTGGATGGTGCGCCCGCCGGTGAGCAGCAGGGTCGCGCCGCGGGCGATGCCCATCATGCCGAGCGTGACGATGAACGGGGGCAGCCGCACCGCCGCCACCAGCACGCCGTTGACCAGCCCGGCGAGCGCGCCGACGGCCAGCGCCAGCAGCGCCGCCCACAGCACGTGCGCGCCGCCGGTGGTGGCGAACACCGCCTTGGCGGCCACCACGCCGGACAGGCCGACCACCGACCCGACCGACAGGTCGATGCCCGCGGTCAGGATGACCAGCAGCTGCGCCACGGCGAGGATGGCGTAGATGGACACCTGGCGGCCGAGGTTGTCCAGGTTGGTCCCGGTGAGGAACACGTCGGTGGACAGGCTGAGCGCGAAGCCCAGGAGCAGCAGCATCCCGATGCCGCCGAACCCTTTGTTGAACAGCTGCCCCAGCCGCAGGATCTCGCTGTCGTCGGGCTCGCGGCGGGCGGCGCCGCGGCCGCGTCCCTGCCGGGGCGCCGTGGTGACATCGGTCATGAGGACTCCACAGTCTTGACGTCGTGCCGCTGCCGTGCCGCGGCGGATGGGGCGGACGGCGGAGCCGCGACGCGGTCGGCTCCGCGCGGGCTGGCCAGCGCCAGCACCTTCTCCTCGGTGGCCTCGGCGGCGGGCAGATCGGCGACCAGGCGGCGTTCGCGGACGACCACCACGCGGTCGCACAGGCCCAGCAGCTCGGGCAGGTAGGACGAGACGACCACGATGGCCAGGCCGGCCGCGGCCAGGTCGGCGATGATGCGGTAGATGTCGGCCTTGGCGCCGACGTCCACGCCCTTGGTGGGCTCGTCGAGCAGCAGGACCTTGGCGCCCAGCGCCCGCCAGCGGGCGATCAGCACCTTCTGCTGGTTGCCGCCCGACAGCGAGGACACCGGGTCGCCCCAGTCGCCGAACCGCAGCCGCAGCCCGTCGGCGGCCTGCTCGACGTGCCGGCGCAGGCGCGGCCCGTGCACCAGCCCGCGCACCCCGGCGGTGCGCCAGCTGGCGATCGCGATGTTCTCCTCGATGCTCAGCTCGGGCAGCAGCCCGGACTCCTTGCGGTCCTCGGTGAGCAGCCCGATGCCGCGCCGGGCCGCCTTGCGGGTGGACCCGCGGGGCACGGGGCGGCCGTCCAGCAGCACCCGCCCCTCGGTGACCGGGTCGGCGCCGAACACCGCGCGCAGCAGCTCGCTGCGGCCCGAGCCGAGCAGCCCGGCCAGGCCGACGATCTCGCCCGCGCGCACCGACAGGTCCACCGGCTCGGGGAAGCCCACCGGGCGCAGCCCGCGCAGCTCCAGCCGGGCCTGCCCGTCGCCGCGGGGCTCCTCGCGCGGCCCCGGGTACAGGTTGGTGATCGTCCGGCCGACCATCGCCGCGATCAGCGAGTCCTCGTCGAAGTCGGCCATCGGCCGGGTGACCACGTGGGCGCCGTCGCGCAGCACCGTCACGGTGTCGCCGATGGCGAACATCTCCTCCATGCGGTGCGTGACGTACAGGACGGCGACGCCCTCGTCCCGCAGCGCCCCGACCCGCTCCAGCAGCGCCTCCCCCTCCTCGGCGGACAGCGCGGTGGTGGGCTCGTCGAAGATGACGACCTTGGCGTCCCGCGACAGCACCCGCGCGATCTCCACCAGCTGACGGGTGGCGGTGGGCAGCTCGCCGACCGTCCGGGACAGGTCGAGGTCGGCGAGGCCGACACGCTCCAGCATGGCGCGGGCGGCGGCGCTGCGGCGGCGCCGGTCGACGAACCCGGCGCGGGACGGGAACGCCCCCATGCACAGGTTGTCGGCGACCGTGAGGTCGTTGAGCAGGCTGAGCTCCTGGTAGACGACGCCGACGCCGGCGGCGCGCGCCTCGGCCGGGGTGAGCCCGCGGCGCATGCCGCGGCCCTCGATGACGTAGTCGCCCGCGTCCCGCTGCACCGCGCCGGTGAGGATCTTGATGAGGGTGGACTTGCCGGCGCCGTTCTCCCCGGCCAGGCAGTGCACGGTGCCGGGGTGCAGGTCCAGGTGCACGCCGGACAGCGCGCGGACGGGCCCGTAGCTCTTGCTGACCCCGCGCAGGCTCAGCACCGGCGCGGTGCCGCCGCCGGGGTCGCTCACTGCCCGTCCCCCTTGTCCTTCGGCGGGTTGAGCAGCTGGGCGTACTCGGGCTTGTCGACCATGGACTTGTCGATGAGCACGGCGCCCGGGTCCAGATTCACCGGCGGGGTGCTGCCGCGCACCGCCATCCCGGCCTCGACGACGCCCTGGTAGCCGAAGAAGAACGGGTTCTGCACGACGATCGCGCTGAGCGTGCCCGCGCGCACCCCGTCCACCTCGGCCGGGTCGGAGTCGAACGCGACCGCCACCACGCGGCCCGCGGCGTTCTTCTCCTTGATGGCGCGGGCGGCGCCGGTGCCGGAGGTGTTGTTGTCGGCGAACACGCCGACCACGTCCGGGCGGCTGCTCAGCACGTCGCCGACCTGTCCGACGGCCTTGTTGAGGTCGTTGTCGTTGACGAGGGTCTGCACGACCTCGGCCTTGGGGCAGTCCTTGGCCAGCCCCTCCTTGAAGCCGGTGAACCGGTCGACCAGCACCTGCTGCCCCGACACCGAGCTCTCGTGCACGATCTTGCCGTCGGGCGCGCCCTTGCGCTTGAGCAGCTCGCACATGCGCTCGCCGGCCTGCTGCCCGGCCTTGATGTTGTCGGTGCCGATGAACCCGTCGTTGGCGGCGGTGATCGCGTTGTCCACGGTGACCACCTTGATGCCCTGCTTGCGGGCCCGCTCCACCACGCCGTTCAGCGCGGTGGAGGAGTTGGAGGCCAGGACGATCGCGTCGGCGCCGCGGGAGATGGAGTTCTCCACCAGCTTGACCTGGCCGTCGATGTCGGTCTCGGACGTCGGACCGAACAGGCCGAGCCGGATGCCGTGGTCCTGCCCGGCCTTCCTGGCTCCGGCCAGCATCGACTGCCAGAACTCCGAGTCGGTCGCCTTGGTGATGACGTCGATCTTGGTTCCGGCCACGGCGCTGGTTCCGGAACCCGGCCCGGCGTCCTCGCCGCCGAAGGCGACCTTGCCCGCGGTGACGCCGGCGCCGATCGCGACGACGGCGATCGCGGCGGCGACTCCGGGGGACACATAGCGGATGCGCGCCATTTACGCTCCTCAGGGGTGGGATGGGGACGGGACCGGGCGGTGTGCGGCCCGGCCCGGAGGGCGGGGGGATGTTTCGGCGGGGCCCCGGTCGGGTCAGGTCAGAACGGGCGCAGCCGCGGGCCGTCGGCTCCGCTCAGCACGCGGTAGCCCATGCCGTTGCGCAGCACCCAGTCGTAGTCGTGGCCCGCGTCACCGGGGTAGACGGCCAGGAAGCGGTACGGCTCGTCGCCGGTGTTGACGCTGCGGTGCGCCCAGCCGGGCGGGATGTAGCCGATGGTGCCTCGCTCCATCGGGATCCACTCCGGCTTGTCGCCGTCGAACAGCAGCAGCCCGCCGACGCCGGACAGGCCCAGGTAGATCTCGCCGCGGGGCCGCGGGTGGATGTGCCCCTTGGTCATGTGGAACTCGCCGCCGACCTGACCCGGGTAGATCGTGGTGATCGACTGGGGCAGCTCGCCCTCGGTCTCGGGGACCGGCGACGAGGCGACCTCGTAGACCACCGGGTCCTCGGCCAGGGCGGCCTCCCAGGCGGCGGTGTCGGCGAACAGTCCCCGCAGGTCCGACATGCGGCGGGTCAGCACCGGGCCGGACGGATCCATCCGGGCGTCGAAGGTGATCCGCATCGGGGGGACGGGCGGGGTGGCGAACGGCGGCAAGGACGACCTCCTTCGTCTCGGTAGGGGATACTGTCGTCCTGTAATGACAGGATGTCAAGCGGAAAGCCCAGGTGAGATCCCGGGCGAGGGATGTCCGAGGGGGTCAGCGGTCGTCGTGCACGAGCATGTTGGGCACGGCGCCCTGCCGCTCGCGGTGCCGCCGCAGGCTCACCTGGAACCGGCTGCGGTCGCCCCGGTGGTAGGCGACGAAGAACTCCACGGGACGCCCGGTCACGTCCCAGGCGGTGCTGTGCAGCAGCAGGACGGGGTCGCGCGGGCGCAGCCCCAGCGCCTCGGCGATGGCCGGAGCCGCCGGCACGGCCTCGACGAACCGCCGCCCGTGGTCCAGCTCCACGCCGTACTTGCCCTCCAGGACGCCGTACAGCGACTGCTCGGTGAAGTCCTCCTCCAGCAGGCCCGGCGCGATGTCCGCGGGCAGGTAGGTGCGGGTCAGCACCCACGGCTCCCCGCCCACGTACCGCAGCCGCTCCAGGTGGACCACCGGCTCGCCCTCGTCCAGCTCCAGCGCGGCGGCGACCTCGGCGGGCGCGGGGACCGGGGAGAACGCCAGCACCCGGCTGCGCAGCACCTCCCCGCGCGCCTGGACGTCCTCGTACAGCCCGGTCAGCGACTGGAACAGCGCCTCGTCGGTCTTGCGCGCGGCGGCGAACGTGCCCTGGCCCTTGCGGCGGACGATCCGCCCGTCGGCCTCCAGCTCGTCCAGGGCCTGCCGGACCACCGTCCGGGACACGCCGTACTCCTCGCACAGCGCCATCTCGCCCGGCAGCCTGCCGCCCGGCTCGATCTCGGTCTCCAGCCGCTCGACCAGCAGCTGCTTGAGCTGTGCGTAGAACGGCAACGGCGAACGGCGATCGATTCGGCCCCCAACCATGCGCCCCAGTATCGCACGCATGTCATATCAGGATGACAGGCGGTCATCTGACGGTGAAAACCCGGCCGGTCCGGGGCGCAGCGTCGTCGCAGAAGGCCTAGGAGTCCGACCGGGCGGCGGAAGACGCGAGGCCGGGCCGGGAAGGCCGGTCGGTCATCTCACGGACCGGCGGGCGGGATCGCCGGTCGCGCGCCGTGCCCTCCGGGCCGGCCGGTCACCCGGCGGCGTCGGGCCAGCCCGGGGGAAGCAGGGACGCGGGGGTGCCCATGGCCAGGCGGAGGCGTTCGGCGAAGCTCTCGTGCAGCAGCGGACCCCACGAGTAGCCGCTGGGCACGCGGACCGCTCGGCCGATCAGCTCGTGGGTCTCGCCGGGCCGCTGCTCGGCAGGATCGTCGGCGTACCGGACGGCCAGCAGCGAGTACATGTGGTCCAGGGCGCCGAACGCCTCACCGGCCACGGCGGGCAGCGTGCCGTCCGAGACCGCCTGCTCCAGCACCGGCTCCCACCACAGGTTCTCGGGGTCGGCGTCCTCGTCGTCGCCGCCGAAGTCGCGGCGCAGCCGGGCGCGGACCTGCGCGGCGACGCCCGGGTCGGCCAGGCCGCGCCGCCACACCTCCCGGCTCTCGGCGCCGCGCCCCCGCAGCGGCAGGGTGCGGGCCAGCAGCTCGATCGCCAGCGGCCCGGCCTCGGGGTCCACGGCGTCCTCCTCGCCGCCGAGGGCGGCGGTGAACGCGCCGATGGCCTGGTCGAGGTAGGCGATGCCGAGCGCCACCGCCAGCCGCGCGTAGGCGTGCGGCGCGCTGTCGCGGTCGACCAGGCGCAGGCCCGCGGTCAGCACGCGCTGCGCGCGGGCGGGCTCGCCGCGCTCCAGCAGCCGCTGCGCCAGGTCGTGGGCCGCCAGCGGGCCGTACTCGGGGTCGCCGGTGGCGATGGCCTGCTCCCAGCGTTCGCGGGCGGTGTCGAAGTCGCCCGCGTCGTCGGCCAGCCGCGCCAGCGCCAGGTGCGCCGGGGGCAGGTAGGCGGGGTTGCCGAAGTCGACGACGACCTGCCAGGCGGCCCCGGCCTGCTCGTACTCCCCGGCGCGCTCGTGGGTGAGCGCCAGGTGGTAGGCGGCGCGCGGCCCGTACTCGGGGTCCCCGGCGGCGATGGCGGCGCGGTCGGCCTCGCGGGCGCCGGCCACGTCCCCGGCGTCGTCGAGCACCACGGCCAGGCCGAGCGCGGCACGGGCCCGGACGGGGGTGTCGCCGAGCGCCAGGACCTGCTCGAACAGGTCGGCGGCGCGGTCGAGCTCGCCGTCCTCGGCGAGCCGCCGGGCCTCCTCGCACAGGTGCTCCGGGGTGTCGCCGGGGGGCGGGGCCGAGGTGTCGCTCATAGGGTGCCCAGCCTATCGAGCCGCCGCCCGCCGGAACCGGGACGACACGAAAACCGACGGGCTTGATCATCGGTGTCCGCGCCGTCCCGCGGCGCGCCCCGCACCCGCCCCCGGCGGGCCGGGCGGGGCGCCGCTCCGGCCGGTCCGCTCCGGTCAGTCCTCGAACGCCTCCGGCGGCGGGCAGGAGCACACCAGGTTGCGGTCGCCGTACGCCTGGTCGATGCGGCGCACCGGCGGCCAGTACTTGCCCTCGCGCAGCGACGGCACCGGGTAGGCGGCCTCCTCGCGCGAGTAGGCGTGCTTCCAGTCCTCGGTGATCAGGCACGCGGCGGTGTGCGGGGCGTTCTTCAGCGGGTTGTCGGCGCGGTCGTAGGAGCCGTCGGCGACGCGCTGGATCTCCCGGCGGATCTCGATCATCGCGTCGCAGAACCGGTCCAGCTCGGCCAGGTCCTCGCTCTCGGTGGGCTCGATCATCAGCGTGCCGGCCACCGGGAACGCCAGGGTCGGCGCGTGGAACCCGTAGTCGATCAGCCGCTTGGCCACGTCCTCGGCGGTGATCCCGGTCTCCTTGGTGATCTTGCGGAGGTCGGCGATGCACTCGTGCGCGACCAGCCCGTTGCGGCCGGTGTACAGGATCGGGTAGTGCGGGGCCAGCCGCCGGGCCACGTAGTTGGCGGCGATGATGGCGCCCTCGGTGGCGGCGCGCAGCCCGTCGGCGCCCATCATCGCGATGTAGGCCCAGGAGATCGGCAGGATGCCCGCCGACCCCCACGGCGCCGCCGAGACCGGCCCGCCGCCGGCGGGGCCCGCCTCGGGGCGCAGCGGGTGGCCGGGCAGGAACGGCACCAGGTGCTCGCGCACGCCGACCGGGCCGACGCCCGGCCCGCCGCCGCCGTGCGGGATGCAGAACGTCTTGTGCAGGTTCAGGTGCGACACGTCGGAGCCGAACTCCCCGGGCCGGGCCAGCCCGACCAGCGCGTTGAGGTTGGCGCCGTCGACGTACACCTGGCCGCCCGCCTCGTGCACGGCCGCGCACACCTCGGTGATGGTCTCCTCGAACACCCCGTGGGTGGACGGGTAGGTCACCATGATCGCGGCCAGCTCGGCTCGGTGCTTGGCGATCTTGGCGTGCAGGTCGTCCAGGTCGATGTTGCCGCGGTCGTCGCACGCGACGACGACCACCCGCATCCCGGCCATGACGGCGCTGGCGGCGTTGGTGCCGTGCGCCGACGACGGGATCAGGCACACGGTGCGGTGCCCCTCGCCGCGGGAGGCGTGGTAGCCGCGGATGGCCAGCAGCCCGGCCAGCTCGCCCTGCGACCCGGCGTTGGGCTGCACCGACACCTTGGCGTACCCGGTGATCTCGGCGAGCCGCTCCTCCAGCTCGGCGATCAGCTCCAGGTATCCGGCGGCCTGGTCGGCCGGCGCGAACGGGTGGATGTCCGCGAACTCCGGCCAGGTGATCGGCTCCATCTCGGTGGTCGCGTTCAGCTTCATCGTGCAGGAGCCGAGCGGGATCATCGACCGGTCCAGCGCGATGTCCTTGTCCTGCAGGCGGCGCAGGTAGCGCAGCATCGCCGTCTCGGAGCGGTGCGCGTGGAACACCGGGTGGGTCAGGTACGGGCTCTCGCGGCGCAGCCGCTCGGGGAACGCGTCGGCCGGGTCGTCGTCGAGCGCCGGGTCCACGCCGAACGCCTCCAGGACGGCGGCGACGTGCTCGGGCAGCGTGGTCTCGTCGCAGGCGATCCCGACGTGGTCGGCGTCGGCGCGGCGCAGGTTGATCCCCCGCTCGAGGGCGGCGGCCACGACCCGGTCGGCACGGCCGGGCACGCGGGCCAGCACGGTGTCGAAGAACGCCTCGTGCACCACCTCGACGCCGCCGCGCCGCAGCGCGGCGGCGAGCGCGGCGGCGCGGCGGTGCACCCGCTGGGCGATCGCCGCCAGCCCTTCCGGCCCGTGGTACACCGCGTACATGCCGGCCATCACGGCCAGCAGCACCTGGGCGGTGCAGATGTTGCTGGTGGCCTTCTCACGGCGGATGTGCTGCTCGCGGGTCTGCAGGGCCAGCCGGTAGGCGGTGGCGCCGTCGGCGTCCACCGACACCCCCACCAGGCGGCCGGGCAGCTGCCGCTGCAGCCCGTCGCGCACGGCCAGGTAGCCGGCGTGCGGGCCGCCGAACCCGTACGGCACGCCGAACCGCTGCGCCGACCCGACCGCGATGTCGGCGCCGGACTCGCCGGGCGGCCGCAGCAGCGTCAGCGCGAGCAGGTCGGCGGCCACCACGACCTGGGCGCCGCGCGCGTGGGCCTGCTCGGCGACCGGCGCCAGGTCCCGCACGGCGCCCGACGCGCCCGGGTACTGCAGCAGGACGCCGAAGAAGTCGCCGTCCGGCAGCCCGCCGGACAGGTCGGCGGTGACCACCTCGATGCCCAGCGGGACGGCGCGGGTGCGGATCACCTCGATGGTCTGCGGCAGCGCGTCGGCGTCCACCAGGAACGTGCCGGGCTCCTTGCGCTTGGACGCGCGGTGCGCCAGGGCCATGGCCTCGGCGGCGGCGGTGCCCTCGTCCAGCATGGAGGCGTTGGCGACCGGCAGCCCGGTCAGGTCGGCGACCACGGTCTGGAAGTTCAGCAGCGCCTCGAGGCGGCCCTGGGAGATCTCCGGCTGGTAGGGCGTGTAGGCGGTGTACCAGCCGGGGTTCTCCAGCACGTTCCGCTTGATCACGCCGGGGGTGACCGTGCCGTGGTAGCCCAGGCCGATCATGGAGGTGAGCACGGTGTTGCGGCTCGCCAGCTCGCGCAGCCGGGCCAGCGCCGCGGTCTCGCTGAGGGCGGGCGGCAGGTCCAGCGGGCGGGCGGTGCGGATCGCGGCGGGCACCGCGTCGTCGATCAGGGCCTCGGCCCCGGAGTAGCCGATGGCCGCCAGCATCCGGGCGTGCTCGTCCGGGGACGGCCCGATGTGCCGGTCGGCGAACCGGGTCGAAGGATGCTGCGGCGACGCCACCGGGGCGAAGAACTGGCCGGTCATTGGGGATCCTCCTGGGCTGCTGCGGTCGCTCAGGGCGGCCGCCCGCCGCGCTGGCGCGGTCCGGCGACCGGTCTCCCCCTCTGTCTCGGCACCTGAGAGCTTCACCCGCGGAACGGGGTTTCCCCTTCGGTGAGGCGCCCCCGCCCCTTTCGGGGGCGGCGCCTGCTTTCCAGAGGTGCCTCGCCTGAGCGGTCCTTTTGCCTGAGAGGTTCCGGGGAGGGTTGCCCCTTCGGCGCCCCACGCTGGCGGCGTGGGGTCTCTCCCGCACAGGGTCGACGGCGTCCTTTATGGGAACTCTATCCAAAAGCTCCGTGGCGATCGTCCGCCGGGGGGACGACCCCGGCGGCGCGGGACGGCGGGCTCGCGGTGTCCCGCTCGGGAGCCACGGCAGGCCGCCAGTACGATAACCACAGCTCACGGACGGGACGATCGCCGCGGGCGCAGGGCGAACACTGTTCCCGGCCGGGGGCGGACGGGGGCGCGGCACGGTGCGCGCGCCTCTCGACGCGACGCCGCCGGTTCTGGAACGCTCATCACGATGACAGGTCCGGACGGCGGTGCGGCGGTGACGCAGACCCAGGAGGAGACGGCGCCTCCCGGTACGGCGGCGCCGGTCGGCGTGCCGGTGGAGGAGCCGGCCCGGCCCGACCGGATCCGGCGGTCCTCGGACGCCATCCGGTTCGCCGCCGCGGTGGCCGGGCTGGTCGGGATCATGCTGCTGGTGTCGTTCGCCCAGCAGACCACGCACGGCCTGCAGACCGACATCGCCGAGGGCACCGCGCACGCCCCCCGGTTCCTGCTCACCCTGGCCACGCTCGTGTCCAGCTTCGGGGTGCTGGCGGTGCCGGTGGCGTTCGCGGTCGAACGGCTGTTCCACAAGGACGGGGTGCGGGTCGCGATCGCGCTGCTGGCCGCGGTGATCGCGTTCGTCCTCACCGTCCTGCTGGACGACCTGGTCGTCCCGGCCGCGCCCGGCGGGGTGCTGGACTCGCTGATCTGGGGCGGCACCGACACCGCGCCCGTGCACACCGACATCACGCCGGTCATCGCGTTCGTCACCGCGGTCGGCATGGCCGGCCGGACCCGCTGGCAGGCCGTCACCTGGACGATGATCGGGCTGGCGGCGCTGACCGGCCTGACCGCCGCGACCGCGTCGGTGGCGGCGCTGGCCGCCACCTACTGCCTCGGCAGCGCCATCGGCCACGGCACCCTGTACGCGGTCGGCACCCCCAACCCGCGGCCGCCCGGCACCGCCGTGCTGGCCGCGCTGGAGCGGCTGGGGCTGCGGCCTGTCCGCGGGCGGCAGGTGCCCGGCGCCGCCGACGACCCGCGCCGCTACACCGTGGCGACCGCGCACTCCCCCGGCGAGGCGCCCACCGACGCCACCGGGCGCGCCCTGCCGCGCGGCGACTGGCAGCTGCGGGTCACCGTGCTGGACCGCGACCAGCAGACCGCCGGGCTGCTGTACCGGGTGTGGCGGCTGGTGCGGCTGCGCAGCGGCTCCACCCGGCGGGCGCTGCGCTCGCTGCGCCGCTCGCTGGAGCAGGAGTCGCTCATGGCCTACGCCATGGAGTCGGCGGGGGTGCGCACGCCGCGGCTGGTGGCCACCTGCGAGGTCGGCACCGAGGCGGCGCTGCTGGCCTACGAGCACGTGCCCGGGCGGCCGCTGGACGCCGTCCTGGACGCCGAGATCACCGACGAGCTGCTGGACGACGTGTGGCAGCAGCTGCGGCGGCTGCAGGCCGCCCGGCTGGCGCACCGCCGCCTGGAGGGCGATGCGATCCTGGTCGGCGACGACGGCCGCGTCCGCGTCGTCGACCCCCGCTCGGGCGAGATCGCCGCGGGCGACCTGGCGCTGCGGATCGACCTGGCGCAGCTGCTGACCACGGTGGCGCTGCGGGTCGGGCCGGAACGCGCCGTCCGGTCCGCGGCGCGGGTCCTCGGCGACGGGCCGCTGGCCGGGGCGGTGCCGCTGCTGCAGCGGGTGGCGCTGTCGCGGTCCACCCGCGCGGCGGTCCGGCAGGACCGGGAGCTGCTGCCCCGCATCCGCGAGCAGATCCTGCGGCTCAAGCCCGAGATCGAGGCCGCGCCGGTGCGGCTGGAGCGGTTCCGGCCGCGCACCATCCTGTCGATCGTCGCGCTGACCGCCGCCGCCTACATCGTGGTGCCGCAGCTGTCGAGCGTGAACCTGCCCACCCTGATCGCGCAGGCCGAGTGGTGGTGGGCGGCGGTCGGGCTGGCCGCCGCGGCGGTCACCTACCTGGCGGC
This sequence comes from Actinomadura sp. NBRC 104425, assembly GCF_030269545.1. Classification (GTDB taxonomy): domain Bacteria; phylum Actinomycetota; class Actinomycetes; order Streptosporangiales; family Streptosporangiaceae; genus Spirillospora; species Spirillospora keratinilytica. Next base: position 38,299 of record NZ_BSTN01000008.1, read on the forward strand.
GGCGCTGATGCTGATGGGATTCGTGCCCGAGCGGCTGCCGCTGGGCCGCACCGTGCTGGTGCAGCTGGCCGCGTCGTTCGTCAAGCTGGTCGCGCCCGCCGCGGTCACCGGCGTGGCGCTCAACACCCGCTACCTGCAGCGTTCGGGCGTGCGGCCCGGGCCCGCGGTCGCCAGCGTCGGCGCGTCCCAGCTGATGGGCATGGTGGTGCACATCCTGCTGCTGATCGTGTTCGGGTTCATCACCGGCTCCACGCACAACGCCACCAAGGACCTGACCCCGTCGCGGACCGTGGTGATCGTGCTGCTGGGGCTGGCGGTGCTGACCGGGATCGCGCTGACCATCCCGAAGGTGCGGCGGTTCGTGGCGGCCCGGCTGCGCGCCATGTTCTCCGGGGTGGTGCCGCGGCTGGTGGACGTCCTGCAGTCGCCCCGCAAGATCGTCCAGGGGGTGGGCGGCACGCTGCTGCTGACGGCGGGGTTCGTGGTGTGCCTGGACGCCTGCGTCCGCGCGTTCGGCGGGTCGCTGCCGTGGACGGCCGTGGCGGTGGTGTTCCTCACCGGCAACGCCCTGGGCTCGGCCGCGCCGACGCCCGGCGGTCTGGGCGCCGTCGAGGGCGCCCTGACGCTGGCGCTGACGATCTCGGGGCTCACCGCCGACACCGCCACCTCGGCGGTGCTGCTGTTCCGTCTGCTGACCTTCTGGCTGCCGGTCCTGCCGGGCTGGGCCGCCTTCGCCTACCTGCAGCGCAAAGAGGCGATCTAGCCCGATCCAGCCGAATTCGGCCCGGCTCCGGGCCGCCCGGCCGCCGCGGGCGTCAGCCCGTGCGGCGGGCGCGGCGGCGGTGCGCCAGCTCGTCGTGGGGATGGTGGGCGGGGCCGTCGGCGGTGGCTCTCTCGCCGGGCAGCTCGGCGAGGCTGCCCTCGACCTCCTGCCACACCCGGCCCAGCGCGATGCCGAACACGCCCTGCCCGCCCTGCAGCAGGTCGACGACCTCGTCGGCCGAGGTGCACTCGTAGACGCTGACCCCGTCGCTCATCAGGGTGATCTGCGCCAGGTCCGGGACGCCGCGGTCGCGCAGGTGGGCCACGGCGGTCCGGATCTGCTGCAGCGAGACCCCGGTGTCCAGCAGCCGCTTGACCACCTTGAGCACCAGGATGTCGCGGAAGCTGTACAGGCGCTGGCTGCCCGACCCGTGCGCGGCCCGCACGCTGGGCTCCACCAGGCCGGTGCGCGCCCAGTAGTCGAGCTGACGGTAGGTGATCCCCGCGGCCGCGCACGCCGTGGGGCCGCGGTAGCCGACATCCTCAGGCGGCGCCGACACCTCGGTGTCGAACAGCAGTCCCTGCTCTCCGGCACGCTGGGACGCCATCTGCCTGTCGGGGGTCGCCTTGCCCTCGCCGCTGCTCACCGCCACGCGGACCTCCGGCTTCTATCAGCCCGCGGCGTTCCGTCAAGGGGGTTTGACGAATGACGCCACGAGTGTTCCACCAGCACGGTAGGTGCCGGTCAGAGTGTGGTCAACGTTCGTCGTCGGCGCGTCGCATGCCCGGATGAACCGCCTTCACGTGGGCAAACTGCACACCTTCGCACTCATTCTCTCCTACCCCGCCGCCTCCGGAGCCGAACGCCGGGCCGTCCGCGCCGCAAGTTCACACAGATCAGAGCATGATCTTGCAGCGGCGGCGCGCGCCCTCGCGGGGCGCCGTCCGCCCCTGTACGGCAGTGCCGCATGTCACACGCCATACTCCCCCGGAAAGAGACGACCGCACATCCTCACGGGGCCAATGCCCTTACCCGGCGGCCACCTAACCAATACCGGCCAGACTTTTCTGAGGTTCCGGCTCCGCGAACGGGCCGCCGCCGGGTCCCGCGCGGACGCAGATCGCCTCAGTCGGGGCTGTGGTAGTGGTTCCAGTCGGGCCGCGCCGCGTCGATCTGCGCGCGCACCTCCTCCTTGCGCGCCTCCATGCGCTCGCGCAGGTCCCGGTCGGCCTCGGCGCTCACGCGCCTCAGCCAGCGCCGGAACCTGCGCCGCCACGAGTTCCCGCCCGGACGCCGCATGCGCCCCACTGTGCCGTCGATCCGGCCGGCCTGACAAGAAAACCGCGATTTCAGCGCGAAGAGGCCACCGGGCCGGGCATGCCGCGGCGGGGCGAGTGCGGGGGAAGGGGGGAAGAGCGGCCGGAGTCGGCCACGTTCAGCAGAGCCCGCGAGGAGGGGCGCGCCCGGCGCGTCAGCCGGCGCGGCCGAAGTCCTCGGGGGTGATGGTGTCGAGGAACTCGCGGAACTTCTCGACCTCGTCCTCCTGCTCGTCGGGGATGGCCACGCCGGCCTCCTCGAGGACGTCCTCGCTGGCGAAGATGGTCGCGCCCGTGCGCAGCGCCAGCGCGATCGAGTCGGACGGGCGGGCGCTGACCTCCACGCCGTTGGAGAAGACCAGGTCGGCGAAGAAGATGCCCTCGCGCAGGGCGGTGATGTTCACGGTGCGCAGCTGGACGCTCAGCGCGTCCAGCACGTCGCGGAAAAGGTCGTGGGTCAGCGGCCGGGCCGGCAGCACCCCCTGCTGGGCGAAGGCGATCGCGGTCGCCTCGACCGCCCCGATCCAGATGGGCAGGTACCGGTCGCCGTCGCTCTCCTTCAACAGGACGATCGGCTGATTGGAGGGCATCTCGACCCGGACGCCGACGACCTCCATCTGCTTCACTGCGGCTCCCTGCTGGTCCTCGCTGTTTCGATCACCACGTGCCCGGATCGAAGTCTGACCGAACCCTAAGGCCCAACGTACACCCAGCATCGGACGGTGGCCCCCGCCGAGCGCGCGGCAATAACCTCCGTCAGATCCGTGATCAGGGGTCAAGGGTTTCCCGCAGCCCCGCGGAGACCAGCGCCTCGTGCAGCCGCACCCACAGCTCGGCGATCTCGCGGGCGGCCTCGGCGGCCTGCTCGTGGGCGCCCGGGCTGCGGCGGCGCAGCTGCGGGGCGACCACCTGCTCGATCAGCCCGACCTGCCGGTCGGCGGCGGCCTTGGCCGCGCGCAGGTGCCGCACCTGCACGCCGAACCGGCCGAGGGCGGCCGCGGTGCGGGCCACGGTGAGCGCCTCGGCGTCGTAGTAGGCGCCGGTCCGGCGGACCAGGCCGTACTCCTCCAGTTCGGCCAGCAGGGCGTCGTCGATGCCGGCGCCGTCGAGCAGCTGGCGGCGGGTGAGCCGGACCGCCTGGCCGGGAGCGGTGGCGTCGGCGGCGACCAGGGTGCGCAGGCGGCGTCCGGGGCCGCCGTCGCGACGGGAGCCGAGCGGCGGGGCGGGCTCGCCGCGGTCCAACGCCTCCAGGTGCTGGCGGATCACCCGCAGCGGCAGGTAGTGGTCGCGCTGGGCGGTCAGGATGAACCGCAGCCGCTCCACGTCGGCCGGGCTGAACTTGCGGTAGCCGGCCGGGCTGCGGGCGGGTGCGATCAGGCCCTCGGACTCCAGGAAGCGGATCTTGGAGATGGTCACGTCCGGGAACTCCGGCCGCAGCAGCTCCAGGACGTCCCCGATCGTCATCAGGGTCCGGGCCGGTTGCGCGGTCATGGTGCCTCTCCTCCCGGCCGTGTTCCCGTGCCGTGCCCCCTCGCCGTCATGGCCGCCGCCCCCGCCGACCAGGTGGCCGGCGTCGTGGCCGGCGTCGTGGCCGGCGTCGTGGCCGGCGTGGTGGTCGCCGCTGTGGTCGCCGTCATGGTGTCGTCCGCCCGCGCGCCGGATCCCCGCCCGGTCAGCCGTGCTGCGGGTTGGTCAGGAACACCAGCCGGAACTTGCCGATCTGGACCTCGTCGCCGCCCGACAGCCCCGCCTGGTCGATTCGCTGCCGGTTGACGTAGGTGCCGTTGAGGCTGCCCACGTCGCGCACCCAGAAGGCGCCGCCCTCGCGGGCGAACTCGGCGTGCCGGCGCGAGACGGTGACGTCGTCGAGGAAGATGTCGCTCTCGGGGTGGCGGCCGGCCGACGTGCGGTCCTTGTCCAGCAGGAAGCGGCTGCCCGCGTTGGGGCCCCGCTTGACCACCAGCAGCGCGGTGCCCGGCGGCAGCGCCTCCGCCGTGACCTGGTCGGCGCCGGACGGCTCGGCCGCCTGGTCGGTGTCGTCGGCGAGCGCCTCGATCCCGGCGATCGAGATGGTCGAGGTGGACTCGCCCGGCGACTCCCGGGGAGGCAGGGGCGAGCCCGCGCCCCGCGTCAGCGGAGTGCCGCAATTGGAGCAGAAGCGGGCATCATCCGGGTTGGCGTGACCGCACTGCGTGCAGTAGACGCTCGGCATCGATCGGCTCGGCCTCCTACCATCGGCGTGCCGCACGCGGCGGCCCGCTCCTCGCGGGTGCCGCCTGCGCCACGCGCATCCCTTCTACCAACCCCACACCGGGGACCCGCCCGGCCGCGGTCCAGCCCGCCGCCCGTTCAGGCGACGGTTGCCGCAACCTACGCGGGTGGGGCCCGAGGGGTCAACCGGAACGGCGGGCCGGCTGCCCCCCAAGCTACCTTTCTCAATGATCGCAGGTCTACGCCGCCGCGCGGGACGCGATTCGATCACCGTTGCGAAATCCCTATCCAGACCGTATCGCGCTGACCGCCAACCGTGTGCTCGAAGTGATCGTGACGGTGGCGCCGAGGCCGCGCAGGGTGCGCACGACGCCGCCGGGAATGTTCAGCGCGGTGGTCATGGTGTGGGCGTCGCCGATGGCCAGGAACCGGTACGGGGCGCTCAGGCGCCGTCCGTCGGCGACCACGCCGCCGCCGGGGGCGTCCAGGAAGTAGGTGTCGGCCCCGGCCCGCACGTCCCCGATCTGGATGACCTCGGCGCCGGCGTCGCGAAGCTCCTGCAGGGCGTCCAGCAGGTTGAGGGCGCGCACGGCGCCGCGCGGGTCGTCGATGACCACTTCGATGCCGGGGCCCTCGGCGGGCAGGGTGCCCGCCAGCAGGCCGTAGGTGGTGGCGCGTTCGCGGGCCTCGCGCAGCGCGGTCTCGCCCTGCGCGTCGCGCTCCAGCCCGGCCTTGGTGGCCTCCAGCTCCCGGATGTCGGCGCGCAGCCGCTCGGACCGCTGTGACAGATCCGACAGGATGCCCACGAGCTCGTCCTGGCGGGCCGTGGCGAACACGCCGTCGTTCTGGGTGGCGCGCACCTGCGCCACGATGGCGAAGCCGAGCACCAGGCACAGCAGGCCGCCCAGGAGCTGCCCGCGGGAGGTGCGCGGGCGCAGCAGGTCCAGCAGGAGCCGCGCGCCGCCGGGCCGCCCGCCGGATGCGCCGGCCGGGTTCTCAGGTGCGCCGGCCGGGTCCTCGATCGCGCCGGCCTTGTCGTCTGGTGCGCCGCTCATGCGCCGAACAGCCTGCGGCGGATGGCGGCCGCGTTGGAGAAGATGCGGATGCCGAGCACGACCACCACGCCGGTGGACAGCTGCGAGCCCACCCCGAGCTGGTCGCCGAGGAAGACGATCAGCGCGGCGATCACGGTGTTGCTGACGAACGAGACGACGAACACCTTCTCGTCGAACACGCCCTCCAGCCGGGCCCGCACTCCGCCGGACAGGGCGTCCAGCGCCGCCACGATCGCGATCGGCAGGTAGGGCTGCAGCCACAGCGGGACCGTCGGGTCCAGCAGCAGGCCGAGCGCCACGCCGATCACCAGGCCGATGAGCGCGATCACGACCGGGTCTCCTCTTCCACTGTCCTCCCCCTCACCAGCGCCTCACGAGCCGGCCGCGCGGGCGTGCCGCAGCCGCAGGACGCCCGCTGCGGGCAGCTGCAGCCCCTCGACGCGGCGGATCCGGTAGCCGATGCCGAAGCGGTCCTCCAGCGCGTGCAGCCGCCGGTCGGCGGCCGAGCCGCCGAAGGCGTCGCGCATCCGGCCGGGGTCGCCGACGGCGGTCACCCGGTAGGGGCTGCTGAGCGGACGGTAGTCCACCAGCACGGCCTCCCCCGCCGAGCGGATCGCGGTGGTGGGGGTGAGCCGCTGGCCGTTGACGGCGATGGCGACGGCCCCGGCCGCCCACAACCCGTTGACCAGCACCTGAAGGTCCTGATCATAGACCCGGCCCTCGTCGCCGCGCCGGTCGTCCTGGTCGGCCCGGTCGGCGTCCTCGACGGTGACGACCAGGCCGTCCCCGGAGATGGGGGTGGCCGCGGCGGCGGCCGCGGCGGTGGACAGCTCGCCGCGCACGCGGCGCCCCTCGGCGCTGCGGGCCAGCGCCATGGCGCGGGCCCGCTCGGTCTCGTCGCGGACCTGCTCCAGCCGCCGCTGCAGGGCGTCGTTGCCGCTCGTGCGGGCGCGGATCTGCGCGACGAGCCGGGCCCGCTGCTCAGCGGCGACCGGCCGGCTGCGCCGCGCCTGCGCGGACGCCGCGGCCAGCAGCACGCCGACCAGCACCAGGACCAGCAGCACGCCGGTGCCGCGCAGCCGCCCGCGCGGGGCGGGCCCGCCGGAGGCGGCGCGGCGGGCGGCGGCGTCGGCGTAGCCGGGGTCGAGCAGCCTGCCGGCGAACAGGTCGGCCAGCAGCGACATGGAGGCGTCCGGACGTCTGGCGGCGGGCGCGTCGGGGGCGTCGGGTCTGCGGCTGGTCACCGCCCCATCATGGCAAGGCCGCGGGGGACGACGTGCAGGTCGGCCGCTGTGACCTGCGTCGCGAACCGCGGCGGGCCGGGCCGGCGCGTCAGGGGGTCGCGGCGGCGGCGCGGGAGCGGTCGAGGCCCAGGTGCACCGCGAGGGCGCCCAGCACCGAGCCCATCACGTACCGCTGGACGCGCTGCCAGGCCGGGTGGCGGGCCAGGAACCGGGCGATCGAGCCCGCGCCCAGCACGATCAGGCCGTTGACGGTGACCGCGATGGCGATCTGGGTGAGGGCCAGCAGCAGGCTCTGCGCGGCGACGTGGCCGCGGGCGGGGTCGACGAACTGCGGCAGCAGCGACACGTACAGGATTGCGATCTTCGGGTTGAGCAGGTTGGTGAGCAGGCCCATGGCGAACAGGCGGCGCGGCGGGTCGGCGGGCAGCTCGCGCGGCGCGAACACCGCGGTGCCGCCGGGGCGCACGGCCTGCCAGGCCAGCCACAGCAGGTACGCGGCGCCGGCCAGTTTGACGGCGGTGTAGACGGCGGGGACCAGCGCGAACACCGCGGTCAGCCCGGCGGTGGCGGCGACGGCGTACACGGCGAAACCGGTCGCCACCCCGCCCAGCGAGATCAGCCCGGCCCGGCGGCCCTGGGTGATCGAACGGGACACCAGGTAGATCATGTTGGGGCCGGGCGTCAGCACCAGGCCGAGCGCCACCGCCGCGATGCCGAGAAACGCACCCGCTGTAATCATCGAAACCCCTTGTCGGAGATGTGCCCCGAGCGTAGCAAGTTCGGTGATCTTGGAGCGAAACCTCCGGGCGGCCGAATCCGGCGGGCTAGGCGGCGGCGCGTTCGACGACGGCGGCCCACTCCTCCAGCAGGGCCTGGGCGGCGTCGGCGTCCGGCCCCTCGGCCCACAGGCGGGTGACGGGCTGGGCGGGGTCGGGCAGCACCAGGACCCAGCGGCCGTCGTCCTCGACGACGCGCACGCCGTCGGTGGTGTCGATCGTGCGGCCGCCCGCCGCCTCGACCACGTGCCGCATCACGCCGCCCTTGGCCGCCCACCGGGTGGGCACCGAGCGGGTGAGCAGGTGCGCCTCGGGGATGCGCCGGTCGATCTGCGACAGCGTCAGCCGGGTCCGCGCGACCAGCCCGACGAGGCGGACGAACGCGGCGACGCCGTCCACCGCGGTGCCGAACTCCGGCATGACGAAGCCGCCCCGGCCGTCCCCGGCGAAGATCACTCCGGGCCGGGCGGCGGCGCGGGTGAGCACGTCCCGGGCGGTGGAGGTCCACTCGACCTGCACGCCGTGCAGGCGGCAGACCTGCTCGGCGACGCGGGTGGTGGTGACCGGCAGCGCGACCCGTCCGCCGCGCCGTTCGGCGGCCACCAGGTCCAGCATGACCAGCAGGGCGCGGCCGTCGCCGATCAGCTCGCCGTTCTCGTCGACCAGCGAGATCCGCTCCCCCACCGGGTCGAACCGCACCCCGAACGCCGCCCGCGCCGAGGACACCAGCTCGCCCAGGCGCTGCAGGTCGCGCATGCGCTCGGCGAGCGTCTCGGTGGGATTGACCTCGTCCAGGACGTTGTTGCGGGTCAGCACCTCCACCCCGAGCCCGCCGAGCAGCGTCGGCAGCACCAGCGAGGCGGTGCCGCCCGCGCAGTCCAGCACGATCTTCAGCCCGGCCTCGCGCACTCCGGACATGTCGACGTCGCGCAGCAGCTCACGGGTGTAGGTGCCGACGGTGCGGGACGGGTAGGTCAGCTCGGCGATCTCGCCGGGGAAGGCGCGCCGGTACTCCCGGCGGCCGAACACCCGCTCCAGCTTGCGCTGGGCGGCCTGGGACAGGTCGGCGCCGTCGGCGTCCATGAACAGCATGTCCACGCCCTGCGGGTCGCCGGGGGTGGTGCGGATGTAGATGCCGCCCGCGCACTCCTCGCGTGCGGTCTCGTGGCGGGCCATCGGCAGCGGGCACGCCTCCAGGTCGCGGACGTTGATGGCGCTGGAGGTCAGCGCGCTGATCACGGCGCGTTTGAGGGTGGTGGCGGCGCGCGAGGCGTCGCGGCCGGTGGTGACGGTGCTGCCCTTGGCGAGGGTGGTGGCGTAGGCGCTGGCCAGCCGCACCGCCAGCTCGGGGGTGATCTCCACGTTGACCAGGCCGGACACCCCGCGCGGGCCGAACAGGGTGCGCTGTCCGCGCGACTCCCAGATCACGCTGGTGGTGACCACCGCGCCCGCCTCGACGGTCTTGAACGGGTACACCTTGACCTGGTTGGACAGGTACGCCTCGGCCTCGACGACGCACTCGTCGCCGACGACCGCGCCCTCCTCGACGCGGGCGCCGGCCATGATGTCGGTGTTCTTGCCGATCACGCAGCCGCGCAGGCTGGCCGAGGGGCCGACGAACGCGTTGTCGTGCACGATCGCGCGGTGCAGGAAGGCGCCCTCCTTGACCACCACGTTGCTGCCGAGGACGGTGAACTCGCGCAGCTCCACCCCGGCCTCGACCTTGGCGTAGTCGCCGATGTACAGCGGGCCCTTCAGCACCGCGTCGGCGTCCACCTCGGCGCCCTCGGCCACCCGCACCCCGGGGGACAGCTCGAACCCGCCCAAGTCGACGTCGACGAGCCCGGACAGCATGTCGGCCTGCGCTTTGAGGTAGCTGTCGTGGGTGCCCACGTCCTCCCAGTAGCAGTCGGCGATGTACCCGTAGACCGGTGCGCCGCGCGCGACGAGCTCGGGGAAGACGTCGCCGGACCAGTCGACCGGCTCGCCGGCGGCGACGTGGTCGAGCACCTCCGGCTCCATCACGTAGATGCCGGTGTTGACGGTGTCGGAGAACACCTGGCCCCAGGTGGGCTTCTCCAGGAACCGCTGGACGCGGCCCTGGCCGTCCACGATGATGATGCCGAACTCCAGCGGGTCGGGGACCCGTGTGAGCCCGATGGTGACCAGGGCTCCGTTGCGTTCGTGCGCGCGGACCAGGTCGGTCAGGTCCATGTCGGTGAGCGCGTCCCCGGAGATCACCAGGAACCGGTCGTCGCGCAGCGCCTCCTGGGCGTTCTTGACGCTGCCCGCGGTGCCCAGCGGCACGTCCTCGGTGGCGTAGCTGAGCGCCATGCCCAGCTCCTCGCCGTCGCCGAAGTAGTTGCGGATCAGCGCGGCCAAAAACTGCACGGTCACCACGGTCTCGGTGAACCCGTGCCGTTTGAGCAGCCGCAGCACGTGTTCCATGATCGGCCGGTTGACGAGCGGGAGCAGGGGCTTGGGCTGGTTGGCGGTCATCGGACGCAGCCGCGTCCCCTCGCCGCCCGCCATCACGACGGCCTTCATCGGGGTGTGTCCGCTCCCTCCTGTCGGCCGGACGGGGGGTTCCCGTCCGGCGGAGGCGGCGCGCCGGACGCGTCGCCGTGCTCGTCCCGGCCGGGCGGTTCGCCGGCGGGCGCCTCCCCCGCGGCCTCTTCCCCGTCGGCGATCGGACCGGCCTGCATCAGCTGCCGCGCCTGCCACCAGTAGAGGGCGGCGGCCCACCAGTACAGGCCCGTCCCCCAGATCGCGAAGCACCAGCCGACGATCTTGGCGGCGGTGGCCACGGCGCCGTCGTGGTCGCCCAGCAGCAGCAGCGGGAAGGCGTACAGCAGGCACAGCGTGGCGGCCTTGCCCACGAAGTGCACCGGCAGCGTCCCGCCGTAGCCCAGGCGCCGCAGCAGCGGCATGATCGGCGCGATCGCGACCTCCCGGCCGACCAGCAGGACCACCAGCCACAGCGGGATGACCTCGCGGACGGTCAGGCCGATCAGGGTGACCAGGATGTACAGCCGGTCGGCGGCCGGGTCCAGCACCATGCCGAGCCTGCTGGTCTGGTCGAGGGCGCGGGCCAGGCGGCCGTCCAGCCAGTCCGACAGGCCGGCGAACACCAGCACGCCCAGCGCCCACCAGTCGGCGCCGACCAGCACCAGCCACAGGAACAGCGGCACGCCGAGCAGGCGCGCGAAGCTCAGCAGGTTCGGGATCGTCCAGATCCGGCCGGACGCCGTCTCGGCGTCGTTCCCGCCGGGCGGCGGCTGCTCGCGCAGCGGCCCCCCGGCTCCCGGTGCGCTCCCGGGCGGCGACGCCCCACGTTCGGCTCGGGGCGCCACGCCCCCCGTCCCCCCGCCCACGACTGCCATCACTGACGCGCTCGCTCTCCTCGGTCCGGGCCCACCGGCCAGGCAGGACAACGCATCTCTGTCCCCTAGATCCTGACCCTACCGGTCGGCTTGTGGAACCCCCCGGTGGCGTCCGGCCCTTTGCGGCACCCGCATGCCCGTCGGGTCGGCGCCGAACCGCCCGGTGGGCCGACCGGGCGGGACGCGCGCGATGGCGTTCGTCACATGCTCACCGCCGGCGGCGCCGGACGCGCAGGCGCGGCCCGGCCGGTGTTGCGCGCCGGAGCCGACGGCCCCGGAACGCGAGTCCGGGCGGGGAGCGGCGGCCCCGCCTTACCTCATGATCCCGGGTTGCGGCAACGGGGGTGCCGCAGGTTAGCGTCGGCGCGACAGATCGCGGGGGCCCGGCGAACCGGGCTGAGATCGCGGCTGATACGGCCGCCGACCGCTGGAACCTGACCGGGTAATGCCGGCGTAGGGAGAGATCACGTCATCATGACCGACAGCGTTTCCACGCCTGTCCGCAACGGCCTTCCCGTCCGCAAGACGTATCTCGTCGGGTCGCGTCCCGACGTGCGCGTCCCCATGCGGGAGGTGTCGCTGACCAACGGCGCGAAGGTGGTGCTGTACGACACCTCCGGGCCGTACACCGACCCTAATTACGTCGTCGACGTGCGGCGCGGCCTGCCCGCCCTGCGAGCCGGGTGGATCGCCGAACGCGGCGACACCGCCGAGTACGAGGGGCGGCCCGTCCGGCCGGAGGACGACGGCCGCCGGTCCGCCGACCCGCTGCGCGACCAGGGGGCCTTCCCGAAGCGCCGGCCGCGCCGGGCCACCGGCGGGGCGGTGACGCAGCGGGCGTACGCGCGGCGCGGGGAGATCACCCCGGAGATGGAGTTCGCGGCGCTGCGCGAGGGGGTGCCGCCCGAGGTGGTCCGCGAGGAGCTGGCGGCGGGACGGGCGGTGCTGCCGGCCAACGTCAACCACCCCGAGTCCGAGCCGATGGTGATCGGCTCCGCTTTCAAGTGCAAGGTCAACGCGAACATCGGCAACTCGGCGGTGGCCTCCTCCATCGAGGAGGAGGTGGACAAGATGACGTGGGCGACGCGGTGGGGCGCCGACACGGTCATGGACCTGTCCACCGGACGCGACATCCACACCACCCGCGAGTGGATCCTGCGCAACTCCCCCGTCCCGGTCGGCACGGTGCCGCTCTACCAGGCGCTGGAGAAGGTCGGCGGCGACCCGGCCGAGCTGACCTACGAGATCTTCCGGGACACCGTCATCGAGCAGGCCGAGCAGGGCGTGGACTACATGACGGTGCACGCCGCGGTGCTGCTGCGGTACATCCCGCTGACCGCGCGCCGCAAGACCGGCATCGTCTCGCGCGGCGGGTCGATCATGGCGGCGTGGTGCCTGGCGCACCACAAGGAGAACTTCCTCTACACCAACTTCCGCGAGCTGTGCGAGATCTTCGCGGCCTACGACATCACCTGGTCGCTGGGCGACGGGCTTCGCCCCGGGTCGATCGCCGACGCCAACGACGAGGCGCAGTTCGCCGAGCTGCGCACGCAGGGCGAGCTGACCCGGATCGCCGCCGAGTACGACAACCAGGTGATGAACGAGGGCCCGGGGCACGTCCCCATGCACAAGATCAAGGAGAACGTCGACCTGCAGCGGGAGCTGTGCGGCGGGGCGCCGTTCTACACGCTGGGCCCGCTGACGACGGACATCGCGCCCGGCTACGACCACATCACCTCCGCGATCGGCGCGGCGATGATCGGCTGGTACGGCACCGCGATGCTGTGCTACGTCACGCCCAAGGAGCACCTGGGCCTGCCGGACCGCGACGACGTCAAGGCGGGCGTGATCGCCTACAAGATCGCCGCGCATGCCGCGGACCTGGCCAAGGGGCATCCGGGGGCGCAGGCGTGGGACGACGCGCTGTCGGACGCGCGGTTCGAGTTCCGCTGGGAGGACCAGTTCAACCTCTCCCTGGACCCCGACACCGCCCGCGCCTTCCACGACGAGACGCTGCCGGCCGAGCCCGCCAAGACCGCGCACTTCTGCTCGATGTGCGGGCCGCACTTCTGCGCGATGAAGATCACACAGGATGTGCGCCGGTACGCCGAGGAGCGGTCGCTGACCGGGTCCGAGGCGCTGGAGGCGGGGATGCGTGAGAAGGCCGCCGAGTTCACCGCGTCCGGCGGCCGCATCTACCTGCCGATCACCCCGTCGGACGCCTGATCCGCCGCCCGTCCGTCGCGGGCGCCGCCGCGGCCGGGACGGACGGGCGTGTTCGCGTGTTCCGACCGGGTTCGCACGTCCGAGACGAACCCCGAATCGCCATTGTTCGGACATCGCGCCGGGTACCCGGCGCATGTCCGCATGCCGCGCGCGGCCCCGGGTATGTGGCCGCACGGTCGGCACCGGCCGGACCGGCACCGTCGGGTCGGCCGGTGCGCCGGTGCGAGGAGGTTCGGTGGTCCGGGTGAGAGACGAGAACGCCGTCGTCGTGACCACCGTTGCGTCCAGCGGGATCGGCTGCGCCACCGCGCCGGCCTTCGCGGACGGGGGCGCGTCGGTGGTGCCGGCGGCCCGCCGCGGCAAAGCGCTGGAGGAGGTCGCGGTCGAGCGCCGCCGCCGGGGCGGGCGGGCGCCGGCTGTGGCGGTGGCGGGACGGCTCGGGCAGGAACGCGCGGGCGCGCGGTAGCAGCGAGGAGGCGGAGGTGGAGTTCGACATCGTCGTGGAGATCCCGAAGGGGTCTCGCAACAAGTACGAGATGGACCACGGGCTGGGCCGCATCCGGCTCGACCGGCTGCTGTTCACCGCTACGCAGTATCCGGTCGACTACGGCTTCATCCCGGGCACGCGCGCCGAGGACGGGGAGGCGCTGGACGCCATGGCGCTGCTGGAGGAGCCGACCTTCCCGGGCTGCCTGGCGTCGGTCCGGCCGCTCGGGGTGTTCTGGATGCTGGACGAGAAGGGGCCGGACGCCAAGATCCTCACCGTGCCGGCGCGCGACCCCAGGTACGCCGAGCTGCGGGAGCTCGCCGACGTGCCCGCGCACGTGCTGGCCGAGATCGGGCACTTCTTCGACATCTACAAGGAGCTGGAGCCCTGCAAGGAGGCCGACGTGCGCGGCTGGCAGGACCGCGCGGCGGCCGAGCGGGAGGTGTGCGCGTCGTTCGACCGGGCGCACACGAGCGGCGGCCTGCGCGGCCGCATCGCGTCCGCCCCATCATGAGCGCCGTCATGAGCCCCGTCATGAGCCCCGTCATGAGCGCCGTCATGAGCGGCGCCGTGGGACGGCGGGGGCTCACAGGTCGAGGGTGAGGCGGGCGCCGCGGGCGCGGGAGACGCAGATCATCATGATCTCGCCGGACCGGCGCTCCTCGTCGGTGAGCACCGAGTCGCGGTGGTCGGGCTCGCCGCCCAGCACCTCGGTCTCGCAGGTGCCGCAGGTGCCCTCCCGGCAGGACGACAGCACCTGCACGCCCGCCTCCTCCACCACCTGCAGGATGGACTTGCCGGGCGGCACGGTCAGCGTCCTGCCGGACCGGGCCAGCTCCACCTCGAACGACCCGCGCGGGCCGGTGTCGTCTTTGGGGGTGAAGCGTTCGACGTGCAGGGCGCCGGGCGGCCAGGCGGCGCAGCGCTCCTCCACGGCGGCCAGCAGCGGTTCGGGGCCGCAGCAGTACACCTGGGTGCGTTCGTCCGGCGCCCCGAGCAGGGCGTCGAGGTCGAGCAGGCCCGTCTCGTCCTGGGGGCGGACGCTGACGCGGTCGCCGTACGCGTGTTCCAGGTCGGTTCGGAAGGCCATCGACGCGCGGGTGCGGCCCCCGTACACCAGCCTCCAGTCGGCGCCGGACGCGTGGGCTGCGGCCAGCATCGGCATGATCGGGGTGATGCCGATGCCGCCCGCGATGAACAGGTAGCGGTCCGCGGCGACCAGCGGGAAGTGGTTGCGGGGGCCGCGGACGGCCAGCCGGTCGCCTTCGGCCAGCCGCCGGTGCACGTGCTCGGAGCCGCCGCGGCCGTCCCGCTCGCGCAGCACCGCGACCTGGAGCACCGACCGGTCGGCGGGGTCGCCGCACAGCGAGTACTGGCGGACCAGGCCGGGGGCGAGCACCAGGTCGACGTGCGCGCCGGGTTCCCAGGCGGGGAACGGCCCGCCGTCCGCGCGGCGCAGCGTCAGCAGCACCACGTCCTCGGCGACGGGCCGCCTGCCGTCCAGGACGACGTCCAGGTCGACCTCGGTACGGGGAGGATCCTGCACGGGCATGCTCTGCTCTCCTTGGGCGCCGCCGGGGGACGGTCACCCGGAAGCCTGGGGCACGGCCCCGCCGCGGAGCAGCAGCTTTTCCGGCGAATGGAAAACATCAGACGTCGGGGGCCGCCGCGGCGTGCACGGCGGCCCCCGATCGCGTCGCCGGCGGCACGGACCTGCCGGTCAGCCGACGGGGTTCGCGGCCGGGCTGGGCTCGTCGTCGTCGGCGTCGGAGCGCCCGCCGGAGCGTTCGCGGACGGGCTCGTCGTCGATCGCCTTCTCGGGCGGGTGCTTGCGCCGCAGCTTGCGGGCCAGCGGCTCGGCGCAGCGGGCCAGCAGCGGCCCGGCGATCGCCAGGATCAGCACGTACGCGGCGGCCAGCGGCCCGATCCGCGGGTTGATCCCGGCGGAGACGGCCAGCCCGGCGATGACGATGTTGAACTCGCCGCGCGGCACCAGCGAGGCGCCGGCGCGCAGCCGACCGGTGGGGCCCACGCCCGCCTGGCGGGCGGCCAGCCAGCCGGTGGCCAGCTTGGCGGCGATCCCGGCCACGGCGAGCAGCGCGGCCGCACCGAACACCGGCGGCAGCTCGGCCGGGTCGGTGTGCAGGCCGAAGAAGACGAAGAACACCGCGGAGAACAGGTCCCGCAGCGGGGTGAGCACCTCGCGCGCCGAGTGCGCCAGCGGCCCCGACAGCGCGATGCCCACCAGGAACGCGCCGACCGCCGCCGAGACCTGCAGCTGCTGGGCCAGGCCGGCGACCAGCACCGTCAGGCCCAGCACCTTCAGCAGCAGCACCTCGTCGGTGGGGCTTTCGACGAACCGCTCCACCAGCCGTCCCCAGCGCAGCGCCACGATGAGGATCACGGTGATGGTGGCGGCGGCGATCGCCAGGGTCTTGGCGCCGGCCAGCAGCCCGGCGCCGGCCAGCAGCGTGGTGACGATGGGCAGGTAGGCGGCCATCGCCAGGTCCTCGAAGACCAGCACCGACAGCACCCTGGGGGTCTCCCGGTTGCCCAGCCAGCCGAGGTCGCCCATCACCTTGGCGGTGATGCCCGAGGAGGTGACGTAGGTGACGCCGCCCATGACGACGGCCGCCACCGGGCCCCAGCCGAGCAGCAGCGCCGCCACCACTCCGGGTGCGGCGTTCAGGACCAGGTCGGCCAGCCCGACCGGGGCCGAGGTGCGCAGCGTGCCGACCAGCTCGCCGGCGGTGTACTCCAGGCCGAGGGTGAACAGCAGCAGGATGACCCCGACCTCGGCGCCGATGGAGACGAACTCCTCGCTGGTCGTCAGCGGTAGTACGCCACCGGAGCCGAATGCCAGCCCGGCCACCAGATACAGCGGGATCGCCGAGATCGAGAACCGTACGGCCACGGCGCCCAGCAGGCCCAGGGCCAGGATGATCGCACCGAGTTCGATGAGCTGGACGGCAGACTCCATCCGCGCCTCACCCGCTCGCCAGGATCTCGGCGACGGCGGCGGTGCCCTCCTCGGTGCCGACCACGACGACGGTGTCGCCCTCGTGGAAGACGAAGTCGGGCCGGGGGCTGGCGTGCACGCGGCCCTCGCGCACCACGGCCACGATGGACGCGCCGGTGCGGGTGCGGGCCTGGGTGGCGCCGAGCGGGCGCCCGTCGAACGGGGAGCCCGCGGCGATCGGGAACTGCTGGGTGACCAGGCCCTCCACCTCGCGGTGCAGCTCGGCCAGGCGCTCCACGACCCGGCCCGAGCCGAGCAGCTCGGCCAGCGCGTTGGCCTCCTCGCCGGTCAGCGCGACCGACACCACGCAGGTGTCCGGGTCCTCCTTGTCGTAGATCACCAGGTCACGGCGGTCGGTGCGATGCGTCACCACCCCGATCTGGCGGCCGCGGCTGGTGGTTAGCACGTGCCGCAACCCGATCCCCGGCAGTGTCGTCCGTTCGACGTCCATGGCCTCTCCCTCTGCGCCCGTCGTTCGGCCCCCGTCACGGGCCCGGACCAGCGGACAAGTGTCCGCATTGTGATCTTTTCACCCACGCGATGGGCAGTGCACCATGCGCACGCTTTGTAACGCTGTGCCAGCTTAAAGGCGAAAGCAGGTAGATCACGACGGGGACGGCGGCAGCACCGCGCCGCCGCGCGTCCCCGAGTCGGAGGGCGCGGCGGGCACGGCGGCATCGCCGAGATGCCCGGCCGCATACGCGGGCGTCCCGGCCTGCACGGGCCGGCGCGGAGCGGTCAGCGGTTCGCGCCCCACTTGAAGCAGCCCAGCGCCATCAGCAGGACGCCGGCGCCGCTGAACACGGCGCGGGCGGTGTTCCAGGCCGTCCAGCGCCCGGTGTAGTCCGCCCAGACCCGGGCGGCCTCGGCCGGGTCGGAGGGGATCGCCGTGACGTCCAGGGCGTTGTTCATCGGCACGTTGACGACCACCGTCGGCAGCAGGGCGCCCAGCACGTAGACGGCGCCCGCCGACAGGAACAGCAGGCCGGCCGCCCGCCGGCCGGAGCCCAGCAGCAGCACGCCCGCCGTCCCGGCCGCGACCGGCGCGAGCAGGAACGCCCCCAGGAACACCGGGTTCTGGATGCGCCGGTTGATGCCCTGCATCGCGTCGATCGCCGCGGACGCGCGCGCCGCGCCCAGCCCGGGCATCACCCCGGTCGAGAAGCCGAAGAACGTCCCGGCCGTCCCGGCGGTCATCAGGATCGACAGGGCCGCCGGAACGGCCGCCAGGGTGGTCTTCACAGTCTCGTTCTCCTCCCGCCGGCGGCCCCGTGCCGCCGCGCGTCACCGAGTCAACCGGCGCGGGCCGCGCGGCGACATCGCCGGGACGCTCGACCGCATACGCGGGCGTCCACGGTGCCGGGCCGGCGGGCCGGGCTCAGGAGCCGTTCTCGTTGCGGACGGTGTCGAAAACGACATCGCGCCAGTCGGACGGCGCCTTCTTGATGACGCCGATCTCCTTCATGAACGCGGCGAGCTTCACCAGGCCGTGCGGGGTGGTGGTGAACTCGATGCCCTCGTAGGTCAGGTACTTCTCGTACTGCTCCGCGGTGATCTTGCCCTTCTCGGCGTCCACGAGGATCTTCGCCGCCTCGGCGGGCTGCCTGGTGATGAAGTCGTTGGCGCGGGCGATCACCTTGTGCACCGCTGTGAGGACGTCGGGGTTCTGCTCGGCGTACTGCTCGGTCGCGGCGACCACGTTGAAGCCGTGCTTGCCGAACAGGTCGTAGCTGTCCACCAGCTTGCGGGCGCCCTGCTCCACGGCCTGGAACTGGAACGGCGGGGAGGTGTAGGCGGCGGCGATCTGACCGCCGAGCAGCGCCTCCAGGGCCTCGGGATGGGCCATGGTCGCGATGTTCTTGTCCAGCGCGTGCGGGTCGCCGAGCTGCTGCTGGGCGGCCTTCTGCAGCATGACCGACTGGATGGACCCCGGCTGAACGGCGGCGATCTGGTCGCCCTGCCGGAAGTCGCGCAGGCTCTTGAACCGGGGGTCCTTGGCCACCAGCCACAGCGGCATGTCGTTCAGCGACGAGACGATCTTCCAGGGAACGCCCGCGTCCCAGCCGATGAGCAGCGGGCCCAGGCCGGAGCAGCCGAGGTGGAGCTTGCCCGACAGCAGCGCGTCCCGGACGGTGCCGCCCCCGGAGATGATCTTCCAGCTGATCGTGCGGTCGGGGAGCTCCCCCTCCAGCCACCGCTTGGCCTGGATGATGGTGAACGGGGCGTAGCTGATCCCGTAGCCGATGGCGATGCCGATCTCCTTGCCGGATCCGCCGGCGGCCCCGCCGCCGCACGCGGCCGACAGCGCCGCGGCGCCCGCGCCGAGGGCGCCCAGCCGCAGGGCCTGGCGGCGGGTGTAGAGGGTCGAGGTCATATCGCTGCGCCTTCCTTCATGCCCCAGCGGCCCACCGTGCGCCGCTCGACCCAGCCGAAGACCAGGTCGAAGGCGATACCGATGACGGCGATCGTCACCAGTCCGGCGAACACGTCCGGGATTCGTGCGAAGTAACGGGAGTTGTTGATGAAGAAGCCGAGGCCGCCGTGCGCGCCGGCGACGCCGAACACCAGCTCGGCGGCGATGATGGTGCGCCAGCCGAACGCCCAGCCGGTCTTCAGCCCGGCGATGGCGTGCGGCAGGGCGGCCGGCATGAGCACGTCGCGGGTGAGCCGCCAGCCGCGCAGGCCCAGGTTGCGGCCGACCATCGTGATCGTGGCGGGGACCGTGCGGAACCCCATGCTGACGTTGACGGTCATCGGCCACAGCACGGCGTTCGCGGTGACGAACACCAGCGCCGAGTCGGTGAGTCCGAACCACAGAATCGCCAGCGGCAGGACCGCCACCGACGGCAGCGGGTTGATCATGGAGGTCAGCAGGGTCAGGATGTCGTCGCCGATCCGCGTGGTCGTCGCCGGCACGGTGAGCACGACCGTGAGCGCGATGCCGATGCCCATGCCGGTCAGCAGCAGCCGCATGGTGGTCGCGGTGGCCGCGGCGATGTCGCCGTTCGCCCAGCCGCGCGCGAACGCCTCCGCCACGTCGGCGGGGCCGACGAACACGAACCGGCTGACCCCCGACAGGGACGCGTAGGCCTGCCAGATCGCGATGAGCGCCGCGAACACGACGGTGCGCCGCGCCCAGGTCGGCAGGCGCGACCAGGGCGTGCCGCCGCGGCCGGTGTCGGCGGCCCGCGCACCGGGCGGCGCGGCGGCGGGCGCGCCGGCTGACGTGTCAGACGCGTCAGACGCGTCAGGCGTGTCAGGCGTGTCAGGCGTGTCAGGCACGTCGGGGGCGTCGGGTGCGTCAGGCGTGTCAGTCGATGAAGGCACGGTCGAGGTCCTCTCCCTCCTCGGCGAGCAGCGCGCGCAGGGTGCGCCGGGCGTCGGCGAAGCCGGGGGCGTCCGGCCGGTCCAGGCCGCTGACGTCGACGATCCGCTCGACGTGCGACGGGCGGCCCGCGAGCACGACCACCCGGTCGCCGAGCAGGACCGCCTCGTCGATGCTGTGCGTGACGAACAGCAGGGTCACCTTGGTGCGCGCCGCGATGTCGGCCAGTTCCCGCTGCAGGCGGCCGCGGGTCTGGGCGTCCAGCGCGCCGAACGGCTCGTCCATGAGCAGCATGAGCGGGTCGATGGCCAGCGCCCGGGCGATGGCCACCCGCTGCTTCATCCCGCCGGAGAGCTGGTGCGGGTAGCTGTCGAGCGCCCCCTGCAGTCCCATGAGCTCCAGGTATTCGGCGGCCCTGCGCCTGGCGGTGTCGCGGTCGGCGCCCGTCACCCGCAGCGGGTAGGCGACGTTGCCGAGGACGGTGCGCCAGGGGAACAGCTGGTCGAACTCCTGGAACACGACGGCGCGGTCGGGGCCCGGTTCCGGGGCCTCCCGGCCGTCGACGACGATGCGGCCCGCCGACGGCCGCAGGAATCCGGCGACCGCCTTGAGGATCGTGGACTTGCCGCAGCCGGAGGGGCCGAGCAGCATCACCTTCTCGCCGCGCCGGACCTCGAAGCTCGCCTCCCCCACCGCGGGCAGGTACCGCCCCTGCCGCCGGTATCCGATCGCGACCCGGTCGACGACCAGCAGGGCCGCGTCGTCGCGGGCGCGGGCGGCTGTTGCGTCATCGCCCACCGCACTCCTCCCAAAAGTGAGTAATCCAATAGGAAAAGTGAAGTTTCATCATGCCGCCTCCGTGCCGTGCGCTGCGCGGCCGCCCGGTCAGGCCGGGTCCGGGGCCGGGACGACCTCGACGTCCACCGCAACCGTCTGCGGGTACTTCAGGCCGGCGCCGGTGTTCAGCACGACGACCTCGTCGTCCTCGGCGAGCCAGCCCGATTCGCGCAGCTTGCGGGCGGCGGTGAAGGCGGCCGCCCCCTCCGGGCAGACGAAGGCGCCCTCCAGGGCGGCGACCGCGCGCAGGTCGGCGAGCAGCTCCTCGTCGGTGACGCTGATCGCGGTGCCCGAGGTCGCGGCCAGCGCGTCGAGGATGAGGAAGTCGCCGAGCGGCCGGGGCACGTTGATGCCGAACGCGACCGTGGTCGCCCCCGACCAGAACTCGCTGTGCCGCTCGCCGCGCTCGAACGCGCGCACGATCGGCGCGCACCCGGCGGCCTGGACCGCGACCAGGCGCGGCGGCGGGCCGCTGATCCACCCCAGCTCCGCCAGCTCGGTCAGCGCCTTGTGGATGCCGATCAGGCCGACGCCGCCGCCGGTCGGGTAGATGATCACGTCGGGCGTCCGCCAGCCGAGCTGCTCGACGATCTCCAGGCCCATGGTCTTCTTGCCCTCGATGCGGTACGGCTCCTTGAGCGTGGAGGCGTCGAAGACCTCCCCGTCCTCGCGCGCCACCAGCTCGCCGACCATCCGCCCGGCGTCGCTGATCAGGCCGTCCACCACGGTCAGGTCCGCCCCCGCGGCCGCGCACTCGCGCCGGGTGATCTCCGGCGCGTCGGCCGGCATGACGACGGTCGTGGTCAGGCCGGCGCGGGCCCCGTAGACCGACCAGGCGGCGCCGGCGTTGCCGTTGGTGGGCATCGCCAGCCGCTTGATCCCCAGCTCGGCCGCGCGCGAGACGCCGACGGCGGCGCCCCTGGCCTTGAACGAACCGGTGGGGACCAGGCCCTCGTCCTTCATCAGCAGGCCGGGCAGGCCGATGCGGGCGCCGTAGCGGGGCATCGGCAGCAGCGGCGTCATCCCCTCGCCGAGCGTGACCACCGCGTCGCCGCGGCCGACGGGCAGCAGCTCGTGGTACCGCCACAGGTCGGACCGGCGGCCGGCGAGGTCGGCGGGACGCACCGCCGCCCGGACGGCGGCCAGGTCGTAGCGGGCCAGCAGCGGCGACCCGCACCTGCGGCACAGGTTCTGCGGCCGGTCGGCGGCGTGGACGGCGCCGCACCGTCCGCACTCCAGATGCGACAGGTGGCTGAAGCTCACGGGGCCTCCTTCTCCGGCGTGCGGATGGCACGCTCCAGGACGTCGGCGGCGATGCCGAGGCACGCCTCGTCGATGTCGAACGCGGGATTGTGGTGCGGCGCGGGACTGGAGGCCCCGACCACCAGGTACGTCGCCTGTCC
This sequence comes from Actinomadura sp. NBRC 104425, assembly GCF_030269545.1. Classification (GTDB taxonomy): domain Bacteria; phylum Actinomycetota; class Actinomycetes; order Streptosporangiales; family Streptosporangiaceae; genus Spirillospora; species Spirillospora keratinilytica. The sequence continues at coordinate 60,344 of NZ_BSTN01000008.1, forward strand.
GCCCTGCTGCTGGACCGCCCGCATCAGGAACGTGGCGTCGTCGCTGGCGCCGAACCGGTGCGCGTCGTGGACGCGCGTCACCGCGGGCAGCGAACGGGCCGCCGCGGCGATCGCGCGCACCGCGGCCGGGTCGCAGTCCGCCGTCGTGGCGGCGCCGATCCGCTCGGTCCGCACCCCGACCTCGTGCGCGGCGCCCGCGGCGGCCAGCACGGCGCGGGCCCGGCGCTCCAGCTCGTCGCAGACGCGCCCGGCGGTGGCCCGCAGCTCCAGCCGCAGTTCGGCGTCGGCCGCGACGATGTTGGGGGCCGTCCCGGCGCGCAGCATTCCGACGTTCACCCGCGTGTCGGCGGCGGCGAACCGGGGCAGGGCGTGCAGGCCCAGCACCGCCTGGGCGGCGGCGAGCAGGGCGTTGCGCCCCTCCTCGGGTGCGTGCGCGGCGTGGGCCTGGCGTCCGGTGAACACCGCCCGCAGCTTGGCGTTGGCGAAGAAGCCGCAGGTGCCCGCGGCGACCTCGCCGACCGGCAGCCCGACGCCGAGGTGCAGCGCGTAGAGGCGGTCCACGTCCGCGACGGCGCCCGCGCCGAGCATCGCGCGGGCGCCCCGCCCGCCCTCCTCGGCGGGCTGGAACAGCAGCCGGACCCGCCCGGGGAAACCCCCGTTCGCCAGCCGCCGCGCCAGTTCGAGGCCCACCGCGATGTGCCCGTCGTGGCCGCAGGCGTGCATGGCCTCGGGGTCTCGCGAGGCGAACCCCTCCCGCGCCGGCGCGTGGCCGGGGTCGGCGGACTCCGCCAGGGGCAGCGCGTCGATGTCGATCCGGACGGCGGTCACCGGTCCGGGGGCGCCGCCGTCGAGCTCGGCGACCACCGCGGTGTGTCCGTCGCGTACGGCCCGCAGCCCGTCGTCGTCCGCGCCCCACGCCCGCGCCCGGTCCGCGGCGCGCGCCAGCTCCCGCGGGCCGGGCAGCGCCGGGACATCGGACAGGTCGATGGCGTCCGCGCCGGTGCGCACCCGGTAGCCGAGCCTGCGGAGCTCCGCCGCGATCGCGACCGACGTCCACAGCTCGGTGAACGCGGTCTCCGGATGCGCGTGGAAGAGGCGGCGCAGTCCGACCACGTCCCGCTCCGCGACCGCTATCCCACCATTCATGTCGGGAAAGCATATGATCTCGCCCGGACCGCTCGCACCGGGGTCGGCCGCCCGCCCGGGCGGCGGCGATCGGGCGGACCTAACTGACTTTTCCTACTTGTATAGTTGGTTGCCGACCGGGCCGGCGATCCGACCTTCCGTCCGCTTCGCCCGGCCGCGTTTCCCCGAATGCCGTGCCCGCGGCCACCGCCGCCAGGGCGCGGTCCGTTGTGCGCACACCCCTGCGAGGAGACCATGCTCCCCAAGCGCGTCCTCGGCGCCATCGCCGCCCTGTCCGCCGCACTCACCCTGACCGCGTGCGGAGGCGGATCGTCGGACTCGTCGGACGCCTCGTCCGGCGGCAACCCCTACAAGCTGATCCAGGCGGGCACGCTGCGGGCGGGCACCCTGACCGACGCCCCGCCCAACGTCTACCTCAAGGACGGCAGGTTCACCGGGTTCGACAACGACCTGCTGAACGCCGTCGCCGCCAAGATCGGCCTCAAGGTGGAGTTCGTCGGCACCGACTTCTCGGCCCTGCTGACCCAGGTGGCCGCGCACCGGTTCGACGTGGGCAGCTCCTCCATCACCATCACCGAGGCGCGCAAGAAGACCGTCTCGTTCACCAACGGCTACGACTTCGGCTACTTCGGCCTCGACGTGCCGGCCGGGTCGCCGATCAAGAGCCTCCAGGAGCTCAAGGGCAAGCGCGTCGTGGTCGTCCAGGGCACGGTCCAAGACGACTACGCCACCAAGGAGGGGCTGAACCCGGTACGCGTGCCCGACTACAACAGCGCCCTCAACAAGCTGAAGACCAAGACGGCCGACGCCTGGATCTCCCCCGCCGAGATCGGGGAGAAGACCGCCAAGGACAGCGGCGGCAAGGTCGTCCTGGCGGCCAAGGAGCTCAGCCCCGCGCCGACCGCGTTCGCCGTCGCGCACGACCGCCCCGAGCTGCTCGCGGCGCTGAACAAGGGCCTGGACGAGGTGATCAGAGACGGCACGTGGACCAGGCTGCAGCAGCAGTACTACCCGGGCCGCGCGATCCCGGCGCAGTTCAAGCCCGGCAGCGGGAACGTCGACTACCCGCCGGTGACCGGCTCGGCGTCGCCGTCAGAGTCGCCGTCAGAGTCGCCGTCAGAGTCGCCGTCAGAGTCGCCGTCAGAGTCGCCGTCAGAGTCGCCGTCCGCATCGGCGTCCAGCGCCCAGTGACCGGAGCCGTCCGGATGCCGGCGGGCCGGGCCTGCGGAGGGCGTTGACCATGGACGTGCCGGCGACGCTGTGGGACAGCTTCTTCGACTGGTCCTCCATGCGGGAGGCGCTGGGGGACATGGTCACCACGGGGCTGCCCAACACGCTGATCCTGTCGATCACCTCGGCGCTGATCGGGACCGTGCTCGGGCTCCTGCTGGCCATGGCGGGCATCGCGCGGAGGCGGTGGCTGCGCTGGCCCGCGCGCGTCTACACCGACATCTTCCGCGGCCTGCCCGCCGTGGTGACGATCCTGCTCATCGGGGTGGGCCTGTCGCAGCCGGCGATGGAGCTGTGGGGGCCCAACCCGTACCCGCTCGGCATCCTCGCGCTCTCGCTGATCGCCACCGCCTACATCGGCGAGATCTTCCGGTCGGGCATCCAGAGCGTTGAGGCCGGGCAGCTGGAGGCGGCCCGCGCGCTGGGCTTCTCGCACGCCGCGGCGATGGCGCTGGTGATCATCCCGCAGGGGGTACGGCGGGTGCTGCCGGCGTGGGTCAACCAGCTCATCGCGCTGATCAAGGAGTCCAGCCTGGTGTACTTCCTCGGCCTGGCGGCCGGGCAGCGCGAGCTGTTCCGGATCGGGCAGGACGCGGCCGCCAACAGCGGCAACCAGTCCGCGCTCGTGCTGGCCGGGCTGTTCTACCTGGCGCTCACGGTGCCGCTCACCCACCTGGTGAACCTCGTCGACCGGCGGCTGCGGCACGGGCGCCGCCGGGACGGCGCGGGCACCGACGACGGTGACATGCTCCTGCTCACCGGCGGGCCGCCGGTGCCGGCGCGGGGCGAGGAGGCCAGATGAGCGACGAGGAACGCACCGGGCCGGCCGCCGGAGGCGAGCCGGCGTTCTCCCCGGCCGGGCTGACCGCCCGCGACATCCATCTCTCCTTCGGCCGCACCAAGGTGCTGCGCGGGGTGGACCTCGACGTGCCCCCGGGCGGAACGGCCTGCCTGATCGGCCCGTCCGGGTCCGGCAAGTCGACGTTCCTGCGGACCATCAACCGGCTGCTCGAACCCGACCGCGGCGACATCCTGCTGGACGGGGTGAGCGTGCTCGACGGCGACCCCGACGCGCTGCGGCGGCAGATCGGCATGGTGTTCCAGCAGTTCAACCTGTTCCCGCACATGAGCGTGCTGCGGAACCTGACGCTGCCGCTGCGCCGGATCAGGAAGCTGTCCGCCGACGAGGCCGAGGAGACCGCCCGCCGCCAGCTCGAACTGGTCGGGCTGGCCGACAAGGCCGGCGCGCGCCCGGGCAGCCTGTCGGGCGGGCAGCAGCAGCGCGTCGCCATCGCCCGCGCGCTGGCGATGCGGCCGCGCGTGATGCTGTTCGACGAGGCGACCTCCGCGCTCGACCCCGAGCTGGTCAAGGGCGTGCTGGGCATCATGTCCGACCTGTCCCGGCAGGGCATGACCATGGTGGTCGTCACGCACGAGATGGGCTTCGCCCGCGAGGTGGCCGACACGGTCGCCTTCCTGGACCGCGGCGTCGCCGTCGAGTCGGGGCCGCCCGAGCAGATCTTCGACGCGCCGCGGAGCCCGCGGCTGCGCCGGTTCCTGTCCGACGTCCTGTGACCCCCGGCCCGGGTCGCGCCCTGCGGGCCGGGGAACGCCCTCGCGCCGTGCCGGACGGCGGCCGCGGCGCGTCTACGCTTGCCCGCGTGGACGCGATCTGCGACCTGCTCGACGGCCCCCGCGCCAGGGGGGCCTTCATGCTGCGGGCCATGCTGGACCCGCCGTGGTCGCTCCGCATCGAGGACCGGGCGCCGCTGTGCGCGGTGGCGATGGTGCGGGGCGAGGCGTGGGTCACCGCGGACGGCGGGCGCCCCCTGCGGGCGGGGCCCGGCGACGTGGTGATCGCCCGCGGCCCGGACCCGTACACCGTGGCCGACGACCCCGCCACCCCGCCGCAGGTGGTCATCCACCCCGGCGGGCGGTGCACCACCCTGCGCGGCGAGCCGCTGCGGCAGACGATGGCGCTGGGCGTGCGCACGTGGGGAAACAGCGCCGACGGCGCCACCTGCATGCTGATCGGCACCTACCAGATGCGCGGCGAGATCGCCGGGCGGCTGCTGGCCGCGCTGCCGCCGCTTTTGGTGTGGCCGGAGGGCGGGCGGCTGGTGCCGCTGCTCGGCGAGGAGATCGCCCGGGACGCGCCCGGCCAGGAGGTCGTCCTGGACCGGTTGCTGGACCTGCTGGTCATCGCGGTGCTGCGCGGCTGGTTCGCCCGTCCCGGCGGCGAGCCGCCGGGCTGGTACCGGGCGCACGGCGACCCGGTGGTGGGGCCCGCGCTGCGGATGCTGCACGACGACCCCGCGCACCCGTGGACGGTGGCGGCGCTGGCCGCGCGGGTCGGGGTGTCGCGGGCGGCGCTGGCGCGGCGGTTCGCCCAACTGGTCGGCGAGCCGCTCATGGCGTACCTGACCGGGCTGCGGCTCGCCCGCGCCGCCGACCTGCTGCGCGACACCGACGCGACGGTCGAGGCGATCGCCCGCCGCGTCGGCTACGGCACCGCGTTCGCGCTGAGCACCGCGTTCAAACGCGAACGCGGCGTCAGCCCGCAGGAGTTCCGCACCCGCGCGGCCGATCACCTGGGGCCATAGAGGCGGACGTCAATCGCTAGGCGGTGCCGCCGGGCAGGCCCGCCCTGTCGGGGACGACGCGGGGCAGGCCGCGCAGCCAGGCCGCCACGTCCTCGGGCCACCAGCGTCCGGCGGCCAGGTGGCCGAGCGCGTCGGCGACCCGGGCGGCGGACGCGGGCGCGGGCACCACGCGGCTGGGCGCGGCCCCGGCGAGCACGCCGAGCCACCAGTGGCGGCGCGTGGCGGGCATGTCCTCGGGGTCGAGGACGACGTAGTAGTCGGGCAGTTCCGCGCGGCCGGCGCGCAGCGCGCCCAGCGCCTCCTCGATGGCGACCTCCAGCCGCCCGGTCGCCGAGACGCCGTCGAAGAACTCCACCCACGCGTCGCCGACCTCCGCCAGCGGGTCGGCGTCGTGCACGACGTAGGTCGTCTCGCCCCGCCGGACCAGATCGGCGAACTCCTCGGGGTCGCGGTCGCCGCGGGTCACGGCCCGCACGTTGGACAGCCCGCCGAGGCCCGCCACCACGCGCCCGGCCTCCTCCCCCGCCACCACGACCACCGTGCTGCTCGATCGCCGCATATCTCCCAATCCTAGGCATCTGTCCCGACGCGCGGTTTTCGTCGGACGGCGCCTTTGTCCGGCACCGGGGGCCGGCCCTTGGAAATGGGCCTTTCGCGGCGCCGGAAGAATCAAGGCGTGATCTTGACCGGTATCACATCGGCGGCGGGAACCGGTGGCGGCCCGGCGGCGTTTCACCCCGTATCCCGCCTCACCGCTGTGAGATCATGCGGGGCACATTCGCACCCGACGACGAGGAGTGAGATGACCGCCAAACCGACCGAGGTAGACCTGCACGACGTGTTCACACGGGGGGACCTCGGCGGTGACGACAGGCTCGACCTGATGGAGTTCGGCGTCTGCCTGGACAGCCTGGGGCTGTCGTGGACGCGGGCCGAGGTCCAGGACAGGTTCGAAACGGCCGACACCAACCGCGACGGCTTCATCTCCTACCCCGAGTTCCGCGACCTGTTCGAAACCCGAGGCTGGGTCGTGCGGAGGTCGGCGCAGAGCTGAGCCGCGGGCGCCGGGCGGCGCGGACACCCGCGCGGCCCGGCCGCCCTGGCCCGGTCGGCCCGGTCGTCCCGGTCGTCCCGGCTTCGCAAGGCCGGGGGTCAGACGGCCCGGCCGCGCAGGCTCCGGTACAGGCGCACCAGTTCGGCGGTGGACGCGTCCGGCGCGTCCTGCGGCGGCTCGGCCGAGGTCAGCGCGGGCGTCAGCTCGTTCGCCATCACCTTGCCCAGCTCCACGCCCCACTGGTCGAAGGAGTCGATCCCCCAGATCGTCCCCTCGACGAACACGATGTGCTCGTAAAGCGCGATGAGCTGCCCCAGCGTGGACGGGGTGAGCCGGGGCGCCAGGATCGTGTTGGTGGGCCGGTTGCCCGGCATGACCTTGTGCGGCACGAGCGCGGCGGGCGTGCCCTCGGCGGCGATCTCCTCGGCGGTCTTGCCGAACGCCAGCGCGGACGTCTGCGCCAGCATGTTGGCCACCAGCAGGTCGTGCATGCCCACGCCGTCGCCCGCCGGAACGTCCTCGAACGGCTCGGCGAACCCGATGAAGTCGGACGGCACCAGCCGGGTGCCCTGGTGCAGCAGCTGGTAGAAGGCGTGCTGCCCGTTGGTGCCCGGCTCCCCCCAGAAGATCTCGCCGGTCTGCGCCACGACCGGGGCGCCGTCGGCGCGCACCGACTTGCCGTTGGACTCCATGGTGAGCTGCTGCAGGTACGCCGGGAAGCGCGCCAGCCGCTGGCTGTAGGGCAGCACGGCCCGGGTCTGCGCGCCGAAGAAGTCGGTGTACCACACGCCGAGCAGCGCCATCAGCACCGGCATGTTCGCCTCGAACGGGGCGGTGCGCAAGTGCTGGTCGATGGCGTGGAACCCGGCGAGCATCTCGCGGAACCGCTCCGGCCCCACGGCGATCATCAGGGACAGGCCGATCGCCGAGTCCATCGAGTAGCGGCCGCCGACCCAGTCCCAGAACCCGAACATGTTGGCGGTGTCGATGCCGAAGTCGGCGACCCGCTGCGCGTTGGTGGACACGGCGACGAAGTGCCGCGACACCGCGTCGTCGGAGCCGAGCCGCTCCACCAGCCAGCGGCGGGCGGCGCGCGCGTTGGTCAGCGTCTCCAGCGTGCCGAACGTCTTGGAGCTGACCACGAACAGCGTGCGCTCGGGGTCGAGGCCGGCCAGCGTCCCGGCGACGTCGGCCGGGTCCACGTTGGACACGAACCGGCAGGCGATGCCCGCGTCGGCGTAGTCGCGCAGCGCCTCGTAGGCCATGGCGGGGCCGAGGTCGGACCCGCCGATGCCGATGTTGACGACGTGCGCGATCGGCTTGCCGGTGAAGCCCGTCCACTTGCCGGAGCGGACCCGTTCGGCGAAGTCGGCCATGCGGTCCAGGACGGCGTGCACGTCGGCCACCACGTCCTGCCCGTCCACGGTCAGGCGCGCGTCGCGCGGCAGCCGCAGCGCGGTGTGCAAAACGGCGCGGTCCTCGCTGACGTTGATGTGCTCGCCGGTGAACATCGCCTCGATGCGCTCGCGCAGCCCGGCGCGTTCGGCGAGCGCCACCAGCAGGCGGATCGTCTCGTCGGTGGCGCGGTGCTTGGAGTAGTCGAGGTGAAGGTCCCCCGCGGTCACCCTCATGCGGGTCGCACGCCCGGGATCCTCCGCGAACAGCTCCCGCAGATGCCGTCCGGCCAGCGCGGTGTGGTGCTCGGCCAGCTCCCGCCACTCGGCCGTCTCGGTGATATCAGCCATCGCTCCCACTCATCTCCTCGGCAACGTCAGGCGGGGCGTCGGCACGCCCCCGGACGCCGGCCCCCACCCGACACATGGCGATCATAGGTTGACCGTCCGTCCCTTCACCGAAGCTCTCCCCCTACCCGCCCCAGCCCCGCCGATCTCCCCACGCCGGGGCGATCGCGGTCACCGTCGTCACGGCCGCCCGTCACCGCCCCGTCACCCGGCGGCGGGACGACCCCGGGGAATCCGGTCTTTGGTGATCAAAAGAAACGGTCGAAGATCTCCCCCGGAAGATAGGGGGGATGCCGTGACGATCACCGTTCCCCCGACCAAAATGTCGCCATGGTCAACTCACCGGGCGGGGCGCCCGGCCGGTCCCGCCGACTTGTGATCGGCATGCTGATCGCCCTCGCGTGGACACTCGTGCTGCTGGTGCTCGTCGCGATCACCAAGACCAGCGGCCTGGCCCAGGTGGCGACGATCGTGGCGACCGTTCTCGGCGGTGTCGGCGCGCTCTGGCAGGCCCTCTACCAGCCGCGTCGCACACCCCCGACAATGTCGGACCGGAATTGGCGGTGGGTCTTGGGGGGCGTGCTGGCCATGGACGCAGCCGTCACGGTCGTGTGGGGCGCCTTGTCCTATCACAGCGCCCACAGCGACATCGACGTGCTGGCCGACATAGAGCTGGGCAACAACAGGAAGATCTCCCCGGGCGAGGTCGCATTTTTGGAACTCGATTCGGTTCCGGCGCGGCGCCGCCATCTCACCGTCACCTTCGTGGTCACGGACAGCCGGCCCGCCCTGGGGTTGTGCGCCCCCAGAACCAAGCTCAAGGCACGGCTCGAGCACGCGGGCAACCGCGGCGACCGCATCGACGTCAAGAACGGCAGGCCCACCTCGATACGTCTGGTCCCGGGCCTGACGAAAGTCCACATGGAGATCGAAGTGTTCAACGAGCGGGACAAGAACTGCGAGGTCGATCTGAACGTCTCCAGCGCGAAGCTCACCAACCGGGGGCGGCGATGAACTGGCGGGCCCTGCTCGGCGTCCTCCTGCTGACCGCCGGGTGCGGGCCCGAGACGGAGCAGCCGCCCGACAGGCCCTTCCTCGAGCGGCTGACGGTGGGCGTGGCCAACGACGCGCCCGGCTTCTCGACGGGGTCGACGAACCTCAGCGGCTTCGACATCGACCTGATGCACTTTCTCGCGGACAGCCTGCAAGTGCCCGCCGCCCCCACGATCGTCACCTCTCGCAACCGTGTCGCAATCCTCAAGAACAGGTCCGTCAATCTGGTGATCTCCAACTTCTCGATCACCAGGGAACGCAACGAGCAGGGGGTCGATTTCGCCGGTCCGTACATGGTCACCGACCAGGCGCTGCTGGTCCGCGCCGATGATCATCGGATCACCGACCGCGGTTCGGTACGGGGCAAGAGCATCTGCACCGAGGACACCACCACCGCGTCGCTGGTGGACATCCCGGGGGCGGACATGAACACCAAGAGGCCGACCACCAGGGACTGCGTGGAGCAGCTGGCGGCCAAGGGCACGGACGCCGTTTTCAACGACACCCTCGTGCTCTATGGATACGTCCAGGCCCACCCCGGAAAGTACCGCGTGGTGCTCCCGGGCACGTTCGGCCAGCTCCAGTTCTACGGCGTCGCCATTTTGCGCGGACACCGCGACGAGTGCCGCAAGCTCAACGAGAAGATCAAGCTGTTTCTTCGGAACGACTGGGTCAGACGGTTCCAGGACCAATTCCCCAAGGTGGTCGAGGAGTACTCCGGAAGCGACGACAGCGGGAACTACGAGAGCGAGTTCAAACCCACGGACGCGGACATGGAGTCGTTGTCCTGCAAGCTCCGCTGACCACCCCGTCGACTCACTCCACGGCCGCCCCGCTCGACACCCTCAGTCCGGGGGCGGAGCGGATTGCGGCGCCGGCCTTCGGCGTAGCGGGCGGCGAGTTGGGCGAACGCGTTGGCCAGTTCTGGGAGGGCCGATGAGGTGAATATCGGTGTCGAAGCGTCCGCTGGCGGCGGCGAGGCCGCTCCACGGCCAGGAGCCCAGGAGAGGCGACAGCGGTCGGGGGCCGAGCTCTTCGACGGTTCCGTCCTGCGCGAAGGGCGTCACGTGTCTTCACCAAGGTGCTATAGCAGGATGGGAACCAGGCAGGTGGAGCACTCGAAAGAACCAGGGGGGAACATGTCGAAACCGCCGCTGCCCGAATCCGCGGTGACCATGTTGCAGAAGCCCAATCCGGCGGTCATCACCACGCTGCGCCCCGACGGGCAGCCGGTGTCCACCGCGACGTGGTACCTGTGGGAGGACGACGGGCGGGTGCTGGTCAACATGGACGAGGGCCGCAAGCGCCTCGAACATCTGCGCAACGACCCGCGCGTCTCGTTGACCGTGCTGGACGCGTCCGACTGGTACACCCACGTCACCGTCATGGGCCGCGTCGTCGACATCAGCGAGGACGAGGGCCTGGCCGGCATCGACCGGCTGTCCCGGCACTACCTCGGCCAGCCGTACTCGGTCCGGGACCGGGCCCGCTTCAACGCCTGGATCGAGATCGACCGCTGGCACGGCTGGGGCGCCCACCGGGACAGCGACCAGGTCAGCGGCTGAGGGTGACGCAGCACCCCTTGAGGTTCCCGGCGGCGGCCCGCGATGCCGGATTCACCGCCCGAAGGCGTACCGGCCCGCGGTCGCGTGCGCGCCGCCGCCGGGCCTCGCCCGGCCGCCTCGCCGCCCCCGTGCACCGCGTGCATACGGCCGCGACGTCAGCGGACACGTCCCAGCGCCCGCATGCGCCGACGCGCCGGGCCCCCACCGGCCACGTCGGCCCCGCGGGCACAGCCCACGACGACGGACCACCGTGGAGGAGGTGCGGCGAGATGGCCGACTCCGCAGGGCTCGCGGCACGGCTGCGGCACGTCTACTGGATCGGCGGCGGAAGCGGCGCCGGAAAGTCGACGGTCGCCCGCCGACTGGCCGACCGCCACGGCTGGCGGCTCTACGGAACCGACGAGGCGATGCGGGACCACGCCGCCCGGACCACCCCCGAGAACGCCCCGTTCCTGCACGAATTCATGGCCATGGACATGGACGAGCGGTGGGTGAACCGGTCCCCCGAGGTCATGCTCGACACCTTCCACTGGTTCCGGGGCGAGGGTTTCCATCTGATCGTCGAAGACCTCCTGGACATGCCGCGGGAACCCTGCGTCGTCGTCGAGGGCTTCCGGCTGCTGCCGCACCTGGTGGAACCTCTCCTCGCCGGTCCGGAAAAGGCCGTGTGGCTTCTCCCCACTCCTGATTTCCGCCAGGCCGCCTTCCGGAGCCGCGCCGTCCCCGGGGAGGGATTCGTCTGGAAGACCAGCGATCCGGCGAGGGCGGAGCGCAATATCGCCGAGCGCGACCACCTGTTCACGATGCGGCTCCGAAAGGACGCCGAGCGTCTCGGCCTGCGCACCATCCACGTGGACACCTCGATCACCGAAGCCGATCTCAACGCCCGAGTGGCCAGGGCATTCGGGCTCTGACGCGGTCTGGAGAAGCCCGCCTACGCCCTGTCGGCCGCCGCCGGGATGCTGGACTCGCTCGCCAACCTGCTGTTCCTGCTCGCCGCCCGAAGCGGAAATCTGTCGATCGTCGCAGTGATCGTCGCCCTGTACCCGGCCGGAACGGTCCTGCTCGCCCGCGGGGTGCTGCGCGAACGGATCGCCCGCAGCCAGCTGGCCGGCCTGGGCACCGCCGCCACCGCAGTAAGCCTCCTGGCCCTCACCTGACCCCCGCACACCGCCCGGGTGTGAGCCGCGGCACCTGCTCAACCTCCCGAAGGGAGTTCGCGCAGGTCGTTGACGATGGTTTCGCGGCCGAACGCCTCGATGCGGTCGCGAAGCGCGGACGCTGTCGCGTTGCCTCGGTAGCGCGGTGCCGCCAGTTCGTGATGGATGCTCTTAAGCACGTTGAGGAGCGCGTCGATCCGCTTGTCGGCCGGTAGCGCGAACACCGGTCCAAGTCGACGGCGTCCAGGTCGCCGAGGCGGATGTGCAGCCGCGAGAGGTTGACGCGCGTCATGGCCTCGGTGCCGTAGGAGCGTTCGGCGGCGGGCGCGTCAGCGTAGAGGCTCAGGGCGCGTTGGAGCAGCGGCACGGCTGCCCGCTCGGTCTCGGGCACCTCCGCCAAGGCCGCGTCCGCAAGTGACGCCTGGTAGGCGGGCGAGCAGGCGAACTCGCCGCCGATCTCGTCGTGAAGGTCATCGGTGTGCGGGCGTTCAGCCGCCGCGCGACCGGCCTGCACGCCGCGGCGCACGGCCTCGACGTCTCCGAGTCGTGCGGCCGCACGCGCGCTGAGCAGGTGCAGGTGAGCTGCGCCGGGGCCATGGGGAAGGTAGGACACCCCGTTGAACGCCAGATCGCGGGCATGGCCGGGCCGGGCGTCCCAGTAGGCGACCGATGAGAGGGCGCCGCGCAGGAACCCCATGAGGGGGCGGTGGTCGATGCCCTGTGCGTAGACCCACCGGGCTCGCAGCAGCTCTTCGGCCGCGTTCGCGTAGCCGAGATCCTGCGCGGCGTTCGCCATCAGGGCGTGGAGCGCGCCGAGCAGGAGATACAGCTCGGCTTGGTCGCGCGGCCACAGCTGCTTGTCGAGCGCCGCGTACATCCGAGTACGCACCCGGCGCATCTCCTGAAAAAGCGGGAGCGGAGGGCCGGTCAGGAACTCCCGGGCAAGTCGCGTGACATCGGCGCGGAATTGCTCAAGGGTGGCCTCGCCGATGTCACGCCGTTCGGCCCCTTCCGCGTGCGCGCCGGGTTCACGGGCCGCCATGGTCACCACCTCGTGTACAGGGCTCGTCGGCTGCCCGATCAGCCTCCGGAGGGCAGGTCGCGCAGGTCCTCGACGATCGACTCGCGGCCGAACACCTCGATCCGCTCATCGAGTTCGGCCGCAGTCGCGCTGCCCTGGTAGCGGGGGTGTGCCAGCTCCGTGCGGACGCGCGCCAGCGCCTTGGGGAGCGCCTCGATCCGCTTGGCGATGGGAAGGCCGAAGACCTTGCTCAGGTCCACGGCGTCGAGCTGGCCGTCGCGCACCTGCGCCAGGGCGAGATTGACGTGGTTGATCGCCTCGCAGCCGTAGCTGCGTACCGACTCCGGCTCGGCGGCGAAGAGGTCGGCCGCCCGGGTCAGCTCGGCGATGGTGTCACGTTCGTTGCCCCGCTGCGCCACGAGGGCGTTGCCTGCCAGGTAGGCCTGCTTGGCGGGCGGGCAGGCGAACTGGCCGCCGATGTCGTCGTGGATCTCGTCGCGGTGCGGCCGCTCCGCCGCGTCGCGGGCCGCCTCGATCGCCCGCTTGGCCCCGGAGACGTCGCCCAGTTTGGCCGCCGCCTGCGCGTACAGCAGGTGGAACCGGGCTCCGCCGTGCCCGTCGGGGAGGTACCGGAGGGCGTTCTCGGCGAGGTCGCGGGCCTGCCGGGGCCTGCCTCGCCAATAGGCGGTCGAGGACGCCTCCCCCCGTAGGAAGGCCATGAGCGGACGGTGGTCGATGGCGATCGCGTACGCCCAGCCCGCGCGCACAAGTTCGTCGGCCGCGTGCTCGTAGCCGAGATCGCCGGCAGCGTTGGCCATGAGCCCGTTGAGTGCGCCGATGAGCAGGTAGAGCTCGGTGGTGTCGCGCGGCCAGAGGCGCTTGTCGAGCGCGGCGTACATCCGCCTGCGGACCCGGCGCATCTCCATCAGGAGCGGGAGGGGGGAGCCCGTGAGGTACTCGTGGGAGAGCCTGATGACATCGGCGCGCAGTTGTTCGAGCGTCGCCTCGCCGATGTCGCGCCGTTCCGCCTGCTCGGCGTGCTCGCTTCCTTCGTGGGCCACCATGATCACCACCTCGTGTCCGGAAATGTCGTCTTCGTATTCACCGCTTTGACCGTACGCGAGGTTCTGCTCGGATTGCACCCCCGGATCGGCGGAGCGGGCTTTGATCAATTCGAGGAGGGTGAGGCGGTGGGCCTTGGGGAGGTGAGAAAGATCGTCCTCGTCCACCAGAAGGGTGAGATCGGTTTCGTAGACCTCGGCCAGGGCGCGCAGGTATTCCAGGCGGGGGCGTTCGCCGCCGTGCGGCCAGCGCTCGTAGGCGCCGATGCGGGTGCCGGACATGGGGGCCCGGCCGTGCTCGTCGTGCAGGCGGTTGTACCGGTCGGCGGCGGCGTCCTGGGACCAGCCGTGGGCGTGCCGCCAGGCGATGCGGGGGCGATATCCCCAGCGGCGCATCATCTCCTCGGCGATGTCCCGGCGGGTGCGGCCGTCGGCGAGCATGCGTTCCCGCAGGGCGTCGCGCTGCCGTTTACTGGCTCCCGAATGGGGCATTTCGGTTGCCTCCCTTCGCGTGTCCGATCTCTATTAAGCATGGTTTTTCACAAGATCGCATTCGTGGATCGTGAAAAGGGGTGGTGAGGTCCGTGGAAATGAGGTGGTGACTTCACGTAATCGCAGGTCGGGCGGTGGGGTCGGGACGCAGAAAGGCATCCCGGGACCTCTCGTGTCGCTGAGCGTGGCCGCTTGTTGACTGAGCGTCCCCGTTTCGGCGACGTGAAGAGGTGAGGCGATGTGGCGGGCGGTGCGCGACCTGGTGGCGGGAGAGGTGGTGGCGTGGGGGTTGCCCTGCGACCGGACGTGTGCAAGTTTCGCTCGATCGGCGCTCGGTGATCTGCTGGGCGGGCTGCGGATTCCGCTGGAGGTCGTCCGGGACGCGCAGACGATGGTGAGCGAGGCGGCCACCAACGCCTACGAGCACGCGCAGTTCCCACCCGGCACGCTGGGCGGGTGGGAGCTGTGGGCGTTCCGGGCGGGTCGGGGGGTGGTGTGCGGGGTGTTCGATCCGGTCCCGGGCAAGCCGCTGCCCGCGCGTCCCGTGCAGCCGGACCCGTTCCAGGTGCACGGGCGCGGGTTGGCGATCCTGCGGGAGCTGTCCCGGGGCGCCTGGGGCGTGCACCTGACGCGGGGGCAGCTCGGCGGGCACGTGCCGGGCAAGGTCGTGTGGTTCCGCTGCCCGGCGGTCGTGGCCCTGCCCGTGCCGGTGCCGCGCGGCGAGGCGGAGATGGCGCGGACCGTCCGGGACGGGCTGCGGGCGCGGGGCGTGCAGGGCACCATCCTGGCGTCGTGCCCGCAGATGGCGTGCGTGTCGGTGTGCCGGGGCCTGGACGTGTGGTGCCGGGACGGGCGGTTCTTCATCCGCGAGGCCGCGCGGTCGAGCGTGTGGGCGGGCGAGGAGCGGGCCGCGGTGGTCGAGCACGCCGTCCGCCGGTACGAGGAGATCCGCTGCTCTCCGGGGCGCGCCTGACCCGGCGGGCGGTCACAGGGTGCGGCGGAGTGAGGCGGCCAGTTCGATCGTGCGGGCCTGCTCCTCGGCGGTGCCCATGGCGGCGACCACCAGCTCGGTGGCGCCCGCGTCCCGGTAGGCGCGGAAGGCGCGTTCGACCTCGGCTTCGTCGCCCAGCACGACCGTCTCCTCCGGGCCGTCGAGGCCCTGCCGTTCGAGGAGCGCCTTGTAGGCGGGCATGTCGGCGACCCCGGCGAACTGCCCGGCGAGGGTGCGGCGCAGGCCGTCCGGGTCGGCGGTCACGCTCGCCAGGAACGTCGCGACGACGCGCGGGGCCGGGCGGCCCGCCTCCTCGGCGGCGCGGACGATCGACGGGGCCACATGGTCGGCGATCACCTGGGGGTTCGCCCAGGTGGTGACCGTGCCGTCGGCGTGCCGTCCCGCGATCCGCAGCATCTGCGGGCCGAGCGCCGCCAGCAGCACCGGGGGCGGCTCGGCGCCGGGCACGTCCACGCGGCCCACCGCCGTCAGGGTCTCCCCCTTGTACTCGACGTCCTCGCCGCGCAGCAGGGGGAGCAGGGCGGTCAGGTACTCGCGGACGTGGCGGACCGGCCGGTCGTAGGAGTAGCCGTACCAGCCCTCCATCATGGACGGATGGCCCGGCCCGACGCCCAGGACGAGCCGGTTACCCGTCGCGGCCTGCGCGCTGAGCGCCTGCCCGGCCAGAGCGAGGGGGTGCCGGGGGTAGGTCGGCACGACCGCGACGCCGACGCCGATGCCGGGGACCTCGCGCCCGGCCAGCGCCGCCGCGGTCAGCGCGTCCCAGGACAGCACCTGGCCGAAGTAGACGGCGTCCAGGCCGGCGTCGGCGGCGGCGCGCACCCGCCCGATGACGCCGTCCAGGTCCGTCCCGTCGGTGGGCACGAAGGTTCCGATGCGCATGGCACCTCCATAAGGAGAAGCGGATATCCCGGCTCCGCCCAGACTAATTTCGCCGAGCGCGGGCCGGGGTGTCCATGGAGAAGTCGTCCCGGCGCCCCCGGCGACGACGCCGTCTCACCCGTGACGCTCGACGGCCTGCGCGCGAGCGCGGAACGGTGACGGCGCCCCGGGAAAAGCAAAGGGCCCTCGCGGCGGAGCGGGAGGGCCCTTCGGTGATCAGGAGTCAGCTGATGCGCTGGGGGACGCCCCACGGGTTGTCGTCGCGCAGGGGCGGCGGGAGGAGGTCCTGCGGCCACTGCTGGTAGGCGACCGGGCGCAGGAACCGTTCGATCGCGGCCGTGCCGACGGACGTGGTCGACGGCGCGGTGGTCGCGGGGAACGGGCCGCCGTGCTGCATGGCGTGGGTGACGGCGACGCCGGTGGGCCACTGGTTCCACAGCACCCGGCCGCTGCGGTCGGCCAGCACCCGGGCCAGCGCGGCCAGCTCGCCCGTCTCGCCGTCCTCGCCGTGCAGGGTCGCGGTGAGCTGGCCGGGCAGCGCGGCGACGGCGTCGGCGACGTCGGACAGCCGCTCGTAGACGACCACCAGGCCGAGCGGGCCGAAGCACTCCTCGGCGGCGCCCGGGTCGGCGGTGAACGCGGCCAGGTCCATCGCGATCAGCCGGGGCGCGGCCGAATCCTCGTCGGACGGCCACACCAGGCGCCGTACGCCGGGACGCCCGCCCAGCTCGCGCGCCGTCGCCAGGAACCCGCTCAGGATCCGGTCGTTCAGCATCGGCGCCTCGGCGACCTCGCCGAGCAGCGCGGTGATGCGGTCGAGCAGGTCGCCGCCCGCCGGGACGAACATGATGCCGGGGTTGGTGCAGAACTGCCCGGCTCCCATGGTCAGCGACCCGACATACCCCTTGGCGATCTCCTCGGCGCGGGCGGCTGCCGCCCCGGGCGTCACCACGACCGGGTTGACGCTGCCCAGCTCGCCGAAGAACGGGATGGGCACGTCGCGTTCGGCGGCGATGCGGGCCAGCGCCAGCCCGCCGCGCTGCGAGCCGGTGAACGCGGCCGCCGCGATCCCCGGGTGCCGCAGCGCCTCGACGCCCCCGGCCTCGCCCTCGATCAACCCGAACACCCCGTCGGGCGCCCCGGCGTCCGCCAGCGCCCGCGTGACGATCTCGCCGGTGCGGCGCGACAGCCGCGGGTGCCCCGGGTGGGCCTTGAGGACCACCGGGCAGCCCGCCGCCCACGCCGAGGCGGTGTCGCCGCCCGCGACGCTGAACGCGAACGGGAAGTTGCTGGCCGCGAACACCAGGACCGGGCCCAGCGCCGTGCGGTAGCGGCGCACGTCGGGACGCGGACCGGGGGGCCATTCGGGGTCGGGGCGGTCGATGCGGACGTCGTAGAAGTCGCCGGCCAGCACCACCTCGGCGAACAGCCGCAACTGGAAGGTGGTGCGGGTCAGCTCGCCGTTCAGCCGGGCCGGGCCGAGGTGGGTCTCCTCGTCGGCCAGCGGCACCAGCTCCTCGCGCGCCGCCTCCAGGGCGTCGGCGACCGCGTTCAGCGCCGCGGCCCGCTCCTTGGGCGAGGCGGCGGCCCACGGCTCCGCAGCGGCCACCGCCGCCGACACGGCTCGGTCGGGCGTCAACACGCTCATGCTCACTCCAATCTCAGCCTCGCGGCTCCGCGTTCGAGATCCGCTCGGCCGAACGACGGTACCCATAGCAGCCGTACACGACCAGGCCGAGCACCATCCACACCGCGAACCGCACCCAGGTGATCCAGTCCAGGTTGGCGATCAGCCAGATGGAGAACCCGATGCCGACCAGCGGCACGACCGGCACCCACGGGGTGCGGAACGAGCGGGGCAGGTCGGGCCGGGTGCGGCGCAGCACCGTCACCGCGACGGCGACCACGATGAACGCCATGAGGATGCCGATGTTGGTCAGGTCGGCCGCCTCCCGGATCGGCAGGAACCCGGCGATGACCGCCGAGCCGGCGCCGACCAGCCAGATGACGCGGGTGGGGACGTGCCGGCGCGGATGGTTGCGGGCGAACCAGGACGGCAGCAGCCCGTCCCGGCTCATCGCGAACCACACCCGGGTGACCGCCAGCATGTTGGCCAGCGCGGAGGTGGCGATGCCCAGCACCGCGCCGACCGCCACGATCGTGCCGAGCCAGGCCAGGCCCACCGACGCCAGCGCGCTGGAGAACGGGCTCTTGACGTCGATGTCGCGGTAGTCCTGCATGCCCAGCATCACCAGGCACACCAGCAGGTAGATCACGGCGGCGATGCCCAGGGAGACGATGATGGCCTTGGGCAGCACCCGCTTGGCCTCGGCGCTCTCCTCGGCGGCGGCGCTCATCGCGTCGTAGCCGTAGACGGCGAAGAACGCGGTGGCCGCGCCGGTGACGGCGCCGCCGAGCCCGAACGGCAGGAACGGCGTGTAGTTGCCGGCGGAGATGTGGAACGCGCCCGCGATGATCACCAAGGCCACGATACCGAGTTTGACGGCGACCAGGATCGTCTCGAACCGGGCCGACTCCCTGGTGCCGCGCGACAGCACGAACGCCAGCAGCAGGCACAGCAGCGCCGCGAACAGGTCCACCTTGTGCCCGGCGCCGGTGCCGGGCGCGCCGAGGGCCCAGTCCGGCAGGCCGAACCCCATCCGGTCGGTCAGGTACGACAGGTAGCCGGAGATCGCGATGGCCACCACCGCGACGATCGCGGTGTACTCCAGCAGCAGGTCCCAGCCGATGGCCCAGCCGACCAGCTCGCCGAGCGTGGCGTAGGAGTAGGTGTAGGCGGAGCCGGCCTTGGGGATCAGGCCGGCGAACTCGGCGTAGCACAGCGCGGCGGCGCCGCTGGCCACGATGGCGATCAGGAACGAGATCATCACGCCGGGTCCGGCGTCGTCGTGCGCGACGACGCCGGCCAGCGAGAACACGCCCGCGCCGACCAGGCCGCCGAGGCTGAGCGCGACCAGCTGCCACAGGCCCATGGTGCGGCGCAGTCCGCCGGCGGTCTCCTCCTCGGAGGTGTCGACGGGCTTGAGGCGGAACATGCCCGCCCGGGAGAACGGCCCCGCCCCGGAGCGGGCGGCGCTGGACCGGGTCGTTGGGCTTGATTGGGACATGACGGTCCCTCCCGACATGAACAAAAAAGGGGTGGGTGATCGAGAATCCGCCGGAGATCTCCGGCGGTGGGCGCGCCGCGGGGGCACGTCGGGTAACCGGCGGGGCCGTGCGGCTAGAGGACGAAGCCGTGCGGGAAGGGGTCGGCCGGGTCGAGCATGTAGGTGGCGGTGCCGGTGATCCAGGCGCGGCCGGAGAACTCGGGGACGACGGCGGGCACGCCGCCGACCTCGGCGGTGTCGACCAGGCGGCCCGTGAACCGGGTGCCGATGAAGGACTCGTTGACGAAGTCGGTGTGCAGCGGCAGCTCGCCGCGCGCGTGCAGCTGCGCCATGCGCGCGCAGGTGCCGGTGCCGCACGGCGACCGGTCGAACCAGCCGGGGTGGATCGCCATCGCGTTGCGCGAATGCCGGGCGGTAGAGCCGGGCGCCAGGAACTGCACGTGCTTGCAACCGCCGATCAGCGGGTCGGCCGGGTGGCGCGGCGGGTCCTGCTCGTTGATCGCCGCCATGATCGCCAGCCCGGCGCGCAGGATGTCGTCCTTGCGGGAGCGGTCGAACGGCAGGCCCAGCGGCGCCAGCTCGGTGATGGCGTAGAAGTTGCCGCCGTAGGCCATGTCGTAGCGCACCTCGCCGAGGCCGGGCACGTCGACGACGGCGTCGCGCCGGGCCGCGAAGGCCGGCACGTTGCGCAGGGTGACCTGCTCGGCGACGCCGTCGCGCACCGCCACGCGCGCCTCCACCAGCCCGGCCGGGGTGTCGAGCCGCACCAGCGTCTCCGGTTCGGTCACCTCGACCATGCCGGTCTCCACCAGCACCGTCGCGACCCCGATGGTGCCGTGGCCGCACATCGGCAGGAACCCGCTGACCTCGATGTACAGCACGCCCCAGTCGGCGTCCGGGCGGGTGGGCGGCTGCAGGATCGCGCCGCTCATCGCCGCGTGGCCGCGCGGCTCGTCCATCAGGAAGCGGCGCAGCCCGTCCAGGTGCTCGATCGCGTACCGGCGGCGTTCGGCCATGGTGTCGCCGGGGACGGGCGCCACGCCGCCGGTGACGACGCGCGTGGGCATGCCCTCGGTGTGCGAGTCGACGGCGGCGATGCTGCGCACCGACCTCATGCGCCGGCCTTCCTCTCCCGCAGCGCGGCGATCGCCCGCTGCATGTCGGCGGTGACCGCGGCGCGGTGCGCGTCGACCAGCGGCCCGCGCGGCGGGCGGCAGGGGCCGCCGTACCGGCCGACCATGTCCATGCCGAGCTTGATGGCCTGGACGAACTCGGTGCGCGAGTCCCACCGGAAGGCCGCGACGAGCGGTTCGTACAGCGCCCGCGCCTCCTCCAGCCTGCCCGCCGCGGCGAGCGCGAACAGCTCGGCGGACTCGGCGGGGAACACGTTGGGGAATCCGGCGAACCAGCCGGTCGCGCCCATGAGCAGGGCCTCCAGGGTGACGTCGTCGGCGCCCGCGACGACCTCCAGGCCGGGGGCCTTCTCGCGGATCTCCAGGACCCGGCGCACGTCACCGGAGAACTCCTTGACCGCGACGACGTTGTCGATCTGCGCGATCTCGGCGAGCAGGTCGGGGGTCAGGTCGACCTTGGTGTCGATGGGGTTGTTGTAGACCATGACCGGCAGGCCGACGGAGGCGACGGCCTCGAAGTGGGCGATGACCTCGCCGCGGTTGGCCCGGTACATGGTGGGCGGCAGGCACAGCACGCCGTCGGCGCCGTCCTCGGCGGCGAGTTCGGCCCAGTGGCGGGCCTGGTGGTGGCCGGGGCCGTGCACGCCGACGACGACCACGCCGTCGCCGCCGACGGCCTCGACGGCGGTGCGGGCGACGCGGCGGCGCTCGTCGTCGGTGAGCGAGGAGTACTCGCCGAGGGAGCCGTTGGGGCCGACGCCGCGGCAGCCGTTGTCGACCAGCCAGCGGCAGTGCTCGGCGTACCGGTCGTAGTCGACCGCCAGCCCGGCGGGCGCGGTCGCGTCCTCCCGGTAGGGCAGCGCGGTCGCGACGATCACGCCGCCGAGGCCGTCGGCCTTGGTGCCGGTGCTCATTCGGTGCTCTCTTCCTGCATCGGTGATCGGTGGACGGGCCAGTTCGCCGAGCCGGATCGGCTGGGCGAGCGGCCTATGGTGCGGGGTCGCGGCGGGCAGCCCCGGCGCGGACCCTGCCGAGGACCCTGCCGGGGACGCCGCGGGCGTCCCGGCCAGCAGCTGCGCGACCGTGGGGCCGCAGATGCGGGCCTGGCAGGGACCGAGTCCGGCGCGGGTGCCGAGTTTGAGGGCGCGGGCGGACGCCGCGGCGGGGTCGCCGGCGGCGCGGCGCAGCGCGCCGTAGGTGGTCTCCTCGCAGCGGCACACGACGGTGTCGGGGCGCAGCCAGCCGGGCCAGGCGGCGCCGATCGGGTGGGCGGCGGCGAGGCGTGCGGCGAAGAGGCGGTCGCGGTCGCGGCGGCGCCGCAGCGGGGCCAGTTCCGGGGCGTCCGGCGCCCCTCCCCCGGCCAGCCATCCGGCGATGAGCCCCTCGGTGCGGGCGGCGGGCGCCCCGGCGATGCCGGTGATCTCGCCGGCCGCAAACACGCCGGGGCTGGTGGTGCGCTGGTCGCCGTCGACCTCGACGAACGCCTCGGCCGGGGACGCGGGGTCGGGCCGCCGCAGCGCGCAGCCCGCCGCGACGGGCAGCTCCAGCTGGGGGGTGAAGCCGTGCGAGACGCACACCGCGTCGACGGGGACGGTGCGTTCGGTGCCGGGCACGACCGACCAGTCGGGGCGCAGCCGCGCGGTGACGACCTCCTCCACCCGGCCGTCGCCGCGGGCCTCGACGACGGCGCGGCCGAACCGGTAGGGGACGCGGCGGCGCGTCAGCAGCGCGGTGTACTCGGCGAGCTCGGCGGCCTTGCCCGCCTGGGCGGCGAGCTGCCAGGGACGCCGGCCCCAGCCGCGCAGCACGGTCGCCGCGGTGTTGGCCTCCAGCACCTGCGCGACCTGGGATCCGGCCTCCAGCAGGGATGCGGCGACCGGCAGCAGGAACGGCCCGGAGCCGGCGACCACGACCCGGTCGCCGACGACGAGGCGTTCGCCCTTGGCCAGGGCCTGCGCGGCGCCGGCGGTGTACACGCCCGGCAGGTCCCAGCCGGGGAACGGCAGCACGCGGTCGTGCGCGCCCGGGGCCAGCACGAGCGCGTCCGGTTCCAGGACGCGGCGTTCGCGTCCGGCGCCGTCGGCCGGCCCGCGCAGCACGTGCACGCGCGGGGGGCGCCGCTCCCCCGGGTCGGACCGTTCCAGCGACCACACGGCGCTCTCGGGCCACCAGTCGCAGCGCGGATGGGTCAGCACGTGCCGCCGCACGCGGTCGAACGCCCGCCAGCCGTGGTGCAGCCGCTCGGGGTGCGCCGCCGCGTAGGCGTCGGGGAGCATCCGGTGGTACTGGCCGCCGGGACGCTCGGCCGCGTCGAGGAGCGTGACGGACGCGCCCGCCCGCAGCGCGGCGGTCGCGGCGGCCAGGCCGGCCGGCCCGGCGCCGACCACCACGACGCGGGTCCTCGCGCGGGTCCTCGCGCTCACTGCCGCACCTCCCGGGACTGGGTCTCGATCACGTCGCCGTCGCGGGCGCGGCGGCGGCAGGCGCGCACGTCGCGTTCGCCGTTGACCGTCAGCAGGCAGTCGAAGCACACGCCGATCCCGCAGAACACGCCGCGTGGGGCGCCGGACGGGCCGCGCCGCCACGCGCGGCGCCCGGCGGCCAGCAGCACGCCGGCGATGGTCTGTCCGGCGACGCCGGTGACGGGCTCGCCGTCCACGGTGATCCGCAGCGGCGTGTCGGGGCGGCGGCCGGCGGAGTCGTCCCCGGCCGGGACGAGCCTGGGGCTCATGCGGCACCTCCTTGGCCGAGCACGGCCGGGCGGTCGACGCGGAACGGGGCGGGGTCGAGCGGCGGGTCCTGGCCGAGCAGCAGCCCGGCCAGCAGCCGGGCGGTGCCGGGCGCCAGCCCGATGCCCGCGCCCTCGTGGCCGGTGGCGTGCCACAGGCCGGGCAGCCGCGGGTCCGGGCCGATGACCGGCAGATGGTCGGGCACGTACGGGCGGAAGCCGCCGTAGGCGCGCATCACCGGCACGCCCTCCAGGCACGGGAACAGCCGCAGCGCCTTGGCGGCGATCACCGACAGCACCCCGGGGCGCAGCCGGTCGTCGAACCCGACGCGCCGCCGCGACGACCCCAGCAGCACCGTGCCGGCGCGGGTGGCCTCCACGACCGCCGACGCCTGCAGGTCCTCGGCGCCGCTGCCGACGGCGCCCACGTAGTCGGCGTCGTAGACCTTGTGGAAGACGGTGGGCGGCAGCGGCGTGGTCACCAGCACCTCGCCGCGCCGGGGCCGCACGTCCACCGGGGCGCCCAGCCGCGCGGCCAGCTCGCCCGACCAGGGGCCCGCCGCGTTGACGAACGCGTCGGCCTCCACCGTGCCGCGGGAGGTGCGCACGCCGGTGAGGCGGCCGCCGCGGGTGACGGGGCCGAGCACCTCGCAGCCGGTGCGCAGCGCGGCGCCCGCGTCGAGGGCGTCGGCGAGCAGGGCGGCGGCCGCGGCGGCGGGCTGCACCTGGGCGTCCTGCGGGTAGTGGACGGCGGCGGCGACGTCGCGGGTCAGGTGCGGTTCGGCGGCGGCCAGGGCGGCCGCGTCGAGCGGCTCGGCGGTGACGCCCGCGCCGCGCTGCCCGGCGGCGAAGTCCGCCAGCTCGCGGGCGCCCGCGCCGGTGGTGGCGACGACGATGCCGCCCTTGGGGTCCCACTCGGCGGCGCGCGCCGTCTCGGGGCGGCGGTCGGCGATCTCCTCCAGGATCCGCGGCCACAGCTTGCGCGACAGCCGCGCCAGGGCCAGCTCGGGGCCGGGGCCCTTGTCGGAGACGAGCACGTTGCCCTCGCCGTGCGCGGTGGTCGCCGCCGCGGGGCCGCCGCGGTCCAGCACGGTCACCGCCAGCCCGGCGCGGGCCAGCTCGCGGGCGCACGCCGCGCCGACGATCCCGGCGCCCAGCACCGCGACCCGGGTTCCGGCCATGGCCCCTCCCTGCCGTTCGGTAAATCGAACGTTGCCGAGGCTATGCCCGGTGTTCCGGCGCTGTCAACGCTCCGTTTTCAGTCTTTGCCGGCCAGCCCGGGCGCATGCGGCTCGGCGAGGTGAAGCCGCTGGTCGGAGCGGTACTGCAGGAGGAGCACCGAGCGCACGGGGCCGTCGAGGGCGACGTAGCCGTGCGGGCGCGCGGCGTCGAACCCGACGTAGTCGCCCGGCCCGAGCTCGACCTCCTGGTCGCCGACCCGAACGCCGAGCCGCCCCGCCTGCACGATGGTGTGCTCGATGCCGACATGGCCGAGCGAGTCCTGCCGCGCACCGGGGCGGACCTGCTGGTCGTAGACCTCGACCATGCCGCCGTCGGCCTCGATGCCGTGCAGCGGACGCAGGTCGACGGCGGCCCCGCGCAGCACCTCCACCTCGGCGCCGCGCACCACGGTCGGACCGGACGGCAGCTGCTGGTCGAGCAGGTCGGAGATGGGCACCTGCAGCGCCCGCGACAGGCTGAACACCGTCTCGATGGTCGGGTTGCCCGCACCGGCCTCCAGCTGCGACAACGTGGCCTTGCCGATTTTCGACCGGCGGGACAGCTCCGACAGCGACAGCCCCCGGCCGAGCCGGGCGCGCCGGAGGTTGGCCGCCAGCACGTCCCGCACCGACTCTCCAGCACCGCCCACCGCGCGCCTCACCTCACCACTCGTCGCCCCTGGAACAGCCCCCAGGGTACCGCTCGTTCGCTTTAACGAACGGCCCCCTCCACCCGGCGGCTACCCGCCGGGTAATCGTCACGCCTCCCCGCCCGCTCCTAGCGTCGGGGACGTCGACGACCTCGACGACGACTCACAGGAGGCCACGATGACCACGACACGTTCCCTCACCGGCGCCGGGATCCTCGCCGACGGTCCGCGGCTGCTGAAGGCCGCGCTGCGGCTCGACTCTGCGGCCTCCGGCGTCAACGGCCTGGCCTACCTGGCGCTGGCCGGGCCGCTGGAGGACCTGCTGGGCCTGCACCCCGGTCCCGCCCGTGCGATCGGCGGTTTCCTGGTGGCCTACGCGCTGGCGATGTGGGCGGTCTCCATGCCCGCCCGCGTGCGGCGCGGCGCGGCCACCGCCGTGATCGAGACGAACGTGCTGTGGGCGGTGCTCAGCGTGCTCGCGGTGATCACCGGATGGCTGGACCTGAACGCGGCCGGGGCGGTGTGGGCGGTGCTCCAGGCGGCGGTGGTGGCGGGCTTCGCCGCCCTGCAGTACACCGGGCTGCGCCGCAGCCGATGATGGCCGATCCGCCGGAATCGGGGCGGTCTGAACGGGCAGGAGGCCGGTATGGACGAGATCACACTGCGCAGCCCCGCGTTCAGCGACCACACCCTGATCCCGGCGGAGTACTCGCACGCCCAGGGCGACGTCTCACCGCCCCTGGAGTGGTCGCACGTGCCCGACGCCGTGACCGAGCTCGTGCTGATCTGCGAGGACCCGGACGCGCCCGGCGGCACGTTCGTCCACTGGCTGCTGGCGGGCATCGACCCCCGCACCGAGGGCATCGACGCCGGGGGCGTCCCCACCGAGGCGACCGTGGGACGCAACGACTTCGGCTCCCAGGGCTACGGCGGCCCGCACCCGCCCGTGGGCGACGAGCCGCACCGGTACTTCCTCCGGCTGTACGGGCTGTCGGAGGCGTCCGGGCTCAAGGACGGGTTCACGGGCGAGGACGTCCCCGCGGCGGTCGGGGAGAAGGTCATCGCGTCCGGCACGCTGGTGGGGACCTACGGGCGATAGCGATGGACGGTCCGCAGCCTCCCCACCGGCAGCCGCGGGGGGACGAGCCGCTGACGGCGCGCAGCCCGCTCGGGCTGCGCGCCGTCCTGTCCGGCGCCGCGCTGGTCGCGGGCACGGTCGCGGCGGTGCTGTTCGGGCTGTCGGCGGCGCACGCGCGCGGCGCCGGGCCCTGGGTCGCCGCCGCGATCTGCGCGGCCGTCGCGGTGATCGCGGCGATCGACCTGGTGGCCATCGCCCGCCGCGCCCGCAGCTGAGCCCGCGGCGCAGACCCGTGGCGGCGGCCTGTGGCGGCGGCCTGTGGCGGCGGCCGGGCGCGGGCCCGGCGTGCTCAGGCCGCCAGGTCGCGGGCGGCGGCGGCGATCGCGTCGGCGTCGATCCCGGCGACCCGCAGCTGCTCCTCGGGCGTGGCGGAGGCGGGCATGTTCCGCACCGCCAGCCGCACCAGGCGCGGTACGGGGCCGCCGCCGGCGAACGCCTCGGCGACCGCGTCGCCGAGGCCGCCCTCCGGCCAGTGGTCCTCGACCGTGATCAGGCATCCGGTCCGCTCGGCGGCCTCGCGCAGCGCGGCGGCGTCCACCGGCTTGACCGAGTACAGGTCGATGACGCGGGCCGCGATGCCGTCGGCGGCCAGCCGGTCGGCGGCGGCGAGGGCCTCGTGCACCGTCACCCCTGCGGCGACGATCGTGACGCGGTCGGCGGCGGAGGACCGCAGCACCCTGCTGCCGCCGATCGGGAACCGCTCGTCCGGCCCGTAGATCACCGGGGTGGCGCCGCGCGTGGTGCGCAGGTAGCGCACGCCCCTGGAGTCGGCCGCCGCGTCGGCCATCGCCTCGACCAGCCAGGCGGTCTGGTTGGCGTCGCACGGGTACAGCACGGTGCTGCCGTGCACGGCGCGGAACGCCGCCAGGTCCTCCAGGCCCATCTGCGACGGCCCGTCCGGCCCGATCGCGACCCCGGCGTGCGAGCCGACCAGGTTGACGTTCGCACGGCCGACGGCGGCCATGCGCACGAAGTCGTAGGCGCGGGTGAGGAACGCGGCGAAGGTGGAGGCGAACGGGACCCAGCCGCGCGCCTGCATGCCGACGGCGGCGGCGACCATCTGCTGCTCGGCGATGTAGCACTCGAAGAACCGGTCCGGGTGCTCCTTGGCGAAGAACTCCGACCGGGTGGAGTCGCTCACCTCGCCGTCCAGCGCCACGACGTCGCCGTGGGCGGTGCCCAGGGCGCTCAGCGCCTGCCCGAAGGCGTCGCGGGTGGCGATCTGGTCGCCCACGTCGAAGCGGGGCGCTCGACCGGCGCGTGGTCCAGGGGCCGGGCGCACCGCTCGCACCGCGGGTGGCGCGGCTCGACGCGGATATGGCCGCGGCCGCCCAGTTCGGCGACGGCCTCCTCGGCGTCCGGCAGCGGCTTGCCGTGGTGGCCTTCGCGGTCCTCGACGGCGGCCACGCCGCTGCCCTTTTTGGTGCGGGCGATGACGGCGGTGGGACGGCCCGCAGTGCGCGCGGCCTCCCGGTAGGCGGCGTCGATCGCGTCGACGTCGTGGCCGTCGATCTCGACGGTGTGCCAGCCGAACGCCGCCAGCCGCCGGGCGTAGGCGCCGGTGTCCCAGCCGTGCCGGGTGGGCCCGCGCTGGCCCAGCC
Source organism: Actinomadura sp. NBRC 104425 (assembly GCF_030269545.1). GTDB lineage: Bacteria > Actinomycetota > Actinomycetes > Streptosporangiales > Streptosporangiaceae > Spirillospora > Spirillospora keratinilytica. The sequence continues at coordinate 87,963 of NZ_BSTN01000008.1, forward strand.
GGTTGACGTCGATGACGGCGGTCAGGTTGTCCAACCCCTCGTGGGAGGCGTGCTCGGCCGCCTCCCACATGGCCCCTTCGGCCATCTCGCTGTCGCCGCACAGCACCCACACCCGGGTGGGGACGCGGTCGAGCCGCTTGGCCGCCAGCGCCATCCCCACCCCGTACGGCAGGCCCTGCCCGAGCGAGCCGGTGGCCACCTTCACCCACGGCAGCCGGGGCGTGGGGTGGCCCTCCAGCTTGCCGCCGAGCCTGCGGAAGCCGAGCAGCTCCTCATCCGACAGCGCATCGGCGGCGACGAACATCGCGTACAGCAGCGGCGACGCGTGCCCCTTGGAGAAGATCAGCTGGTCGTTGCACGGGTTGGACGGGGCGTTGAAGTCGTAGTGCAAGTGCCGTGCCAGCAGCACCGCCATCAGATCGGCCGCCGACATCGACGAGGTGGGGTGGCCCGACCCGGCCGCGTCGGCGGCGCGCACGGCGTCCACCCGCAGCTGCCGCCCCAGCTCGCGCACCGTTTCCAGGTCCATGCCCTCGCGCTTGTCCTCGCGCATGTCTCTCCCTCCGGGCCGCCGGTGCGAACCGTCCCTGCGTACCCGGACAAAGGGGAGGAATGCGGGCTCAGTGCCGGTGGTCGGGGAGCGCGGCGGCGGCCTCGCGGGGGTGGGCGAGCAGGTGGGCGATGCGGTCGGCGTCCCGCTGCCCGACCGGGTTATAGACGATCATGCGGTACCCCGGTGCGGCCGTCAGGTCCAGGCCGGTGGAGCGCAGCGCGATCTCGCCGACCGCCGGGTGCCGGTAGACCTTGTCGCACGGACGCGGCGGGGCCACGTCGTGCGTGGCCCACAGCCGGGCGAACTCGGGGCTGGCCGCGCACAGCCGCTGGACGAGGTCCTTCCAGCCCGGATCGCCCATGTGCCGGCTGTAGCGGTAGCGGAAGATCGCAACGGCCTCGTGCGCCTGCTCGTCGAAGTTGACGATCGGGTTGCAGCACGGCGGCCAGGTGAACGACAGCCACATGGTGTTGCGCTCGCACGGCGGGACCCGGGGCAGGCACCAGATGACCGCCGCGTAGGCGGAGTTCCAGGCGATGACGTCCGACCGCTCCGACACCACGGCGGCGGGCATCGGGTCCAGGCGGTCCAGGATCACCGGGACGTCGTCGGGCAGCCCCTCGGCCGGGTCGACGGGGACCGGACGGCGCGTCACCCCCGCCAGGGCGTACAGGTGCTCGCGTTCGGCCGGGTCGAGCCGCAGCGTGCGCGCCACCGCGTCCAGCACCTGGGGGCTGGCGTTGATGGGGCGGCCCTGCTCCAGCCACGTGTACCAGGTGACGCCGACGCCTGCGAGCTGGGCGACCTCCTCGCGGCGCAGCCCCGGGGTGCGGCGGCGCGGCCCCGGGGGCATGCCGACGTCCTCGGGTGAGATGCGCTCGCGGCGGGAGCGCAGGAACGCGGCGAGATCGGTGCGTCGCGCGCCTCGGCCGGGGGCGCGCCTTTCCCCGGCCGCGGACGCTCTGGTCTGCGTCATCGTCACGTTCCCCAGACTGCCCGCCGTCCCTCCCGTGTGCCAGGTGCTGGCAGTACCAGTATCAGGCGGCTCTCGTTACGGGTACCGCCGCGCCCACACGCTGGTGCTCATGAAACAGACAACCGATGTGTCACGGGTTGTTCCCGGTGCGGGGACGCGAAAGACCGGGCGGGGCGGCGGAGGGGCGGCGTTGGCGCTGCTGCTGCTCGGGCAGTTCATGTCCGTCCTCGACACCAATATCGTCAATGTGGCGCTGCCGACCGTGCGCGCCGACCTCGGCGCCTCCGGCTCGGGCCTGCAGCTGGTGGTGGCCGGATACGTCATCGCCTACGCGGTCATGCTGATCACCGGGGCCCGGCTGGGCGACCTGGCCGGGCCCCGCCGCATGTTCCTGCTGGGCCTGGCGGCGTTCTCGGCCACGTCGCTGGCGTGCGGGCTGGCGCCGTCGACCGGCTGGCTGGTGGCGTTCCGGTTCGCCCAGGGCGCGAGCGCGGCGCTGGTCACCCCGCAGGTGATGAGCATGATCCAGCGGGGCTTCACCGGCGCCGCTCGGGCCCGCGCCCTGAGCCTGTACTCGGCGGTGATCGCCGTCGGGGTGGTGGTCGGCCAGGTCGCGGGCGGACTGCTGGTCAGCGCCGACCTGTTCGGCTCGGACTGGCGCTCGGTGTTCCTGGTGAACGTGCCGATCGGCGTGGCGGTGCTGGTCGCGGGGCCGCGCGTGCTGCCCGCCGACGGCGAGCGGCGCGGCGGCGGCCTGGACCCGGCGGGCCTGGCGGTGCTGACCCCGGCGGTGCTGCTGTTCGTCGTCCCGCTCATCCTCGGGCACGAGCTGGGCTGGCCGCTGTGGGGGTGGTTCGCGCTGGCCGCCAGCGCGGTGCTGTTCGCCGCGTTCGTCGGCGTGGAGCGGCGGGTGGTGCGGCGCGGCGGGCGCCCGCTGGTCTCCGGGCGGATCCTGCGGGCGCCCGGGCTGACCCCGGCCATGCTGACCAACGCGCTGGGGCCCGGCTCCTGGGGCGCGTTCCTGTTCACCACGACCCTGCACCTGCAGGGCGACCTGGCGCTCAGCCCGCAGGAGTCGGGGCTGGCGTTCGTTCCGTGCGCGGCCGCGTTCACGCTGGTCGGGCTGACGTGGCAGCGGACGCCCGCCCGCTGGCACCGGCCGCTGATGCCCATCGGGTTCGCCGTCGCCGGGGTCGGCTACCTGTTCGTGGGGCCGCTGGCGGGCGGCGGCGCTCCGTACGAGGCGCTGACCGCGGTCATCGGGCTCGGCCTCGGAGTGATACCGATCGTGATGACGGCGGCACTGGCGGGGGTGCCGCCCCAGGACGCCGCCGACGGCAGCGGCCTGCTGCTGACGGTCATGCAGCTCGGCCAGGTCGTCGGCGTCGCGACGGTCGGCACGCTGTTCCTGACGCTGGCCGAGCACGACCAGTCCACCCGGCAGGCCGAGTACGGCACCGGGTGGGCGCTGGCCGTGGTGGGGCTGCTCGCGGCGGGCTCGGCGCTGGCGCTGCTGCGCCGCCGCCCCGCCCCGGTCCGCGCCGCCGCCTGAGCGGTCACCGCGGGCGACGGGGTCACGAGGCCAACGGATCACGAGGCCAACGGGGGCACGGGGTCACGAGGTCGGGTGAAGGACGACCTTGATGGCCCCGTCCTGCTTCTTCTGGAAGATCTCGTACCCCTGGGGGCCCTGCTCCAGCGGCAGGTGGTGGGTGGCCAGGTCCATCACGCCGAGCGGGTCGGCGTCGTCGGCGACCAGCGGCATCAGGTCGTCGATCCACCGCTTGACGTGGGCCTGGCCCATCCGGAGCGTCACGCCCTTGTCGAACAGCTGCAGCATGGGCAACGGGTCGGCCATGCCGCCGTACACGCCGATGACGGAGATGGTGCCGCCACGCCGGACGATCTCGATGGCCTCGTGCAGCGCCGCCAGCCGGTCCACGCCCATACGGCTCATCAGCGGCGCGGCGGCCCGGTCCGGCATCCACCCGGTGAGGGTGTGGGCCATCTTGGCGACCGGCGAGCCGTGCGCCTCCATGCCGACCGCGTCGATCACCGAGTCGGTGCCGCGGCCGTGGGTCTTGTCCCGGACCATCTCCACCACGTCGTGCGCGGTGTGCGGCGGCCCGGCGTCGACGACCTCCACGCCGTGCCGGCGTGCCATGTCCAGGCGTTCGGGCACCAGGTCCACGCCGATGGCGCGGCGGCCCAAGTGGCGGGCGATGCGCGCGCACATCTGCCCGATCGGGCCGAGGCCCAGCACGGTGACGCTGCCGCCCTCGGGGATGTCGGCGTACTGAACGGCCTGCCAGGCGGTGGGCAGCACGTCCGACAGGTACAGGAACCGCTCGTCCGGCGGCCCCTCGGGCACCTTGACCGGGCCGAACTGGGCCTGCGGCACCCGCAGGTACTCGGCCTGCGCGCCCGGGACGTGCCCGTAGAGCTTGCTGTAGCCGTACAGCGCGGCGCCGGTGCCGTACTCGCGCACCTGCGTGGTCTCGCACTGGGCGTACAGCTGCATGCCGCACATCGCGCAGCGCCCGCAGGCGATGTTGAACGGGATCACCACCCGGTCGCCGGGCCGGATGTGGTCGACCTCGGCGCCGACCTCCTCCACGATGCCGAGCGGCTCGTGGCCCATGATGTCGCCCTCGGTCATGAACGGGCCGAGCACCTCGTACAGGTGCAGGTCGGAACCGCAGATCGCGGTGCTGGTCAGCCGCACCACCGCGTCGGTCGGCTCCTTGATCGCCGGGTCGGGCACGGAGTCCACGCGCACATCGCGGCGGCCGTGCCAGGTGAGCGCCTTCATGCGGTACCTCCCCCGCGCCGTCGTCCTGGTCGGGCCCTACCCCGCCCACCGGCGCGAAACGCGGGCGGGGCGGGCGCGGCGGCGGCGCGGGGCGCAAGGACCCGGTGCGTCCCGCGCCGCCGCCGGTCGGTCGGCTCGCGCCGCCGGCGCACGGCTCACTTGCCGCGGCCGGAGAGGTGGTCGCGCGCCCGGTCCACCAGACCGGCGCCGGGCGCAAGGATCTTCAGCAGCGTGGGCGAGTCGGGCGTGGACGGGTGCGGCCGGGTGGGGGCCTTCTCCTTGGCCTTCTGGATCTTCTCGCCCAGCTCGGCCAGCTCGGCGTGGTCGCACTGGCGGGCCAGCTGCGGGAACAGGTTCTCCTCCTCGTCGTGCACGTGCAGCCGGACCTCGGTCATCAGGCCGGCGAGCAGGTCGGAGAACTCGCGGCCCGCCGCGTCGGTCTGCTCCAGGTCCTTCATGATCCGCTCGACCTTGTCGTGGTCGGCGAGCTCCTTGTCGGCGATCTTGTCGCCGCCCGGCAGGTGCCGCCGGGCCGCCGGGTACAGGTACATCTCCTCGGCGACCGAGTGCCGCACCAGCTCGATGATCACCTGGTCGGTCAGCCGCCGCCGGGTCTTGCCGTCGTCCGGGCGGGCGGCCTCCAGCTGCTCGAACAGCTCCGCCACCTCTTGGTGGTCGTGGGTCAGGATGCTGATCATGTCCGCGGCCTGCGTGGTCATGGGGTTTTCTCCTTCCGCCGGTCCTGTGGATCCCACCCCCCTACCCGGCGCGCCGCCTTCAAACGAGGGGGCGGGCGGCTCCGGCGCTAGTAGTTCTCCAGGCGGGCGCGGGCGGCCTCGACCCGGCGCGGCAGGGGGCGGCGGTCGCGCGCCACCGCGGGCAGGGTGCGGACGGCGTCGGCGACGCCGCGTCGGCCGTGGTCGCTGGCCAGCGCGCCGGCGACGGTGCGCAGCAGCACGGGCAGGGGGCGGCGCAGCCAGGCGGTCAGCACTCGGTTGCGGATCTCGCGGCGGCGCCGGGCCGCGGGGTCGCGCCCGTGCGGCGACGGATGGTGGTGGACGACCAGTTCGGGCAGGTAGGCCATGCCCCAGCCGGCCGCGGCCAGGTCGAGCGCGAGCAGCTCCTCCTCGCCGGCGAAGTGCAGCACCTCGCAGAAGCCGCCGGCGTCCAGGAACGCGTCGCGGCGCACGACGACCGAGCAGGCCAGGAAGCCCAGGATGGCCGGGCCGGGCAGGTCTGCGGGGCGTCCGAGCGGGGCGCGGGCCATGGCCTGCGACACCGGTTCGAGGCGGCCCTCCTCCCCCACCAGGACGCGGGCGGCCAGCAGCGCCGTGCGCGGGTGGGCGTCCAGGACGGCCGCCGCGCGCTCCAGCGACCCGGGCGCCCACCAGGAGTCGTCGTCGGCGAACGCGACGTACCGGGTGGCCGCCGCGCGGACGCCGGCGTTGCGGGCGGCCGCGCCGAGGTTGCGCGGCAGCCGGATCAGGCGCGCCCCGGCCTCCCGCGCCACCTGCGGCGTGTCGTCGGACGAGGCGTTGTCGACCACGATCGCCGGCGCGGTGCGGCGGGCGAGGCTGCGGCGCAGTTCGGGGGCGCGGTCGCGGGTGGCGACCACGATCGTCACGTCCGCCGTCACGTCCGCCGCGTCGGGCATCGGCTTCCCTCCTCCGCCGGATCGCGTACCGGCCCGTCAGCTCACGTACCGGCGGGCCTTCGACCGCCGCTGGGGCTCGTCGAGCGCGCGCAGGCGCGCCTCCACTCCCGGCGGCACCGGGCGGCGTTCGCGCAGCACCCAGGGCAGCCCGGCGGCGGCCTCCGCCAGCGCCAGCGCGGTGACGCGGTCGCGCGGCAGCGTGCCCAGCAGCGCCCGGGTGCGGCGCAGCGCGCTGCGGGGCGGGCGGCGCAGCCAGGTGTACCAGAGCGTGTTGCGGATGCCGCGGCGGCGGCGCAGGTGCGGTTCGCGCAGCGGCGACGGGGCGTGGTGGACGACCACGTCGTCGGCGTAGCACAGGTGCCAGCCGCGGGTCATCAGGTCGGCGGCGAGCAGCTCCTCCTCGCCGCCGAACCACAGGCGGGGCGAGAAGCCGCCGGCCTCGCGGAACGCCCCGGTGCGCAGCACCGACGCGCCGGCCAGGAACGAGCCGAGCGCGGGCCCGGGCAGCCCGGGCGGGCGCGGCAGGGGCGACTCGCGCAGCTCGGCCACGATGGGGTCTTCGCGGCCGCCGGGTTCGACCAGGATGCGGCCGGTGACGGCGGCGATGCGCGGGTGGGCGTCCAGCAGCGCGGCGGCGCGGGTCAGGGCGCCCGGCTCCCACCAGGTGTCGTCGTCGCAGAACGCCGTGTACGGGGTGCGCACGTGGTCGACGGCCAGGTTGCGGGCCACCGCGCCGAGGTTGTCGCGGCTGCGCAGCAGGGTCATCTCCGGGAACAGCAGGGCGACGGCCTCGGCGGTGCCGTCCCGGGAGGCGTTGTCGACGACGATGACCGGCGGCCGCTCCGGCAGCCCGGCCAGGCGGCCGAGGGTGTGCAGCAGCGATTCGCGCCGGTCGCGGGTGATCACGACGACGGTGCAGCGCATGCGCGGCGCGTACCCGAATCGGCGCCGCTCATGCGTACATAGCTGACAATCCACACATCCGACAACTTGCAGAATTTACCGGTCATAACACTCAAAAGGCGCCTAGGTCACCGTAAACGTTCGTACGCCGTCGTTTGAGGGGCGCCGCTCCGGTTACGTCGAATCACCTATTGGTGATTTGGGCGCGTCTCATACAAACCACTACAAGCAGGGCGGTTCACGACATACCGCTGCGGATCGATGTCTCCGCCGCAGGCATCCTCCGCCGGGCCGGGCGCCACGCCCTTTTCGGAGGTCCCGCATGCGCGTTCTCGGTGTCAACGCGATATTCCACGATCCGTCGGCCGCGCTGGTGGTCGACGGCAGGGTCGTCGCCGCCGCCGAGGAGGAGCGCTTCACCCGCCGCAAGCACGGCAAACGCCCCGTCCCGTTCTCGGCCTGGGAACCGCCGGAGCAGGCCGCGCGCTGGTGCCTGCGGGAGGCGGGCCTGGAGCCGGGCGACCTGGACGCGGTCGCCTACTCCTACGAACCCCGCCTCGTCGAGCCGGGGATGCGGGGGCACGACGACCAGTGGGAGCACCTGCGCACCCTGTACGCCCAGCGCGCCCCGTTCTTCCTGGCCGCCGTGCTGCCCGGGCTGGACCCCGGCATCGTGCGGTTCGTGCCGCACCACGTGGCGCACGCGGCGTCCGCCGCGCTCGCCATGCCCGACCCCGGCGAGGGCGACGTGCTGGTGCTGGACGGGCGCGGCGAGATCCACTCCCACCTGGCGGGCACCTACCGCGGCGGCCACCTCAGCCCGCTGCACGCCCAGCGGCTGCCGCACTCGCTCGGCCTGATGTACGAGGAGCTGACCCACCACCTCGGCTTCCTGCGCTCCAGCGACGAGTACAAGGTGATGGCGCTGGCCTCCTACGGGGAGCCGCGGTTCCTGGACGAGATGCGCGAGCACGTGCGCGCCACCGGCGACGGCGGCTTCACCGTCGGCTGCATCGACTGGGCGGCGTTCGCCAAGCCCCGCGCGCCCGGCGACGAGTGGACCGACGACCACGCCGCCCTGGCCGCCAGCGTGCAGACCCGCCTGGAGGAGGTCCTGTGCGAACTGGCCGCCTGGCTGCACGCACGCACCGGGTCGCGGCGGCTGGCGCTCGCCGGCGGCGTCGCGCTCAACTGCGTCGCCAACTCGCGGCTCGCCGAGACCGGCCCCTACGAGGAGGTCTGGGTGCAGCCCGCCGCCGGCGACGCGGGCACCGCGCTGGGCGCCGCGCTGCACGTGGCGCGGCGCGCCGGCGACCGGATCGAGCCGATGCCCGGCGCCGCCCTGGGCCGCCGGTGGGACGAGCGGGAGCTGGCCGCCTGGCTGGACACCGCGAGGATCCCCTACGAACGCCCCCGCGACCTGGCCGCCGCGGTGGCCGGTGCGCTGGCCCGCGACCAGATCGTCGCCTGGTTCCAGGGCCGCAGCGAGTTCGGCCCGCGCGCGCTGGGCCACCGGTCGCTGCTGGCGCACCCCGGCTACGCCGACAACGTCGAGCGGCTCAACGCGGTCAAGGGCCGCGAGCAGTTCCGCCCGATCGCGCCGATGGTCGCCCTCGACGACGCCGCCGACATCTTCGAAGGGCCGCTGCCCAGCCCGTACATGCTGTTCGTGCACCGGGTCAGGCCGCAGTGGCGCGACCGGATCCCGGCCGTGGTGCACGTCGACGGCACCGCGCGTGTCCAGACGGTGGCGCGCGCCGACGAGCCGCTGCTGGCCGACCTGCTGGAGGCGTTCCGCGCCCGCACCGGCCTGCCGGTGCTGGTCAACACCAGCCTCAACACCGCGGGGCGCCCGATGGTGGACGACCCCCGCGACGCCCTGGAGTGCTTCGGCTCCGCGCCCGTGGACCTGCTGGCCATCGGCCCGTTCGTGGTGCGGCGCCGGGAGGTGTTCGCCCGATGACGCGGGCGGGCTACACCGTCGTCATCCCCACCGTGGGCCGCGCGGGCCTGCGCACCGTCCTGGACGCGCTGCTGGACGGCATGGCCGCCGACCCGGCGTGCGCCCCGGAGCGGATCCTCGTCGTGGACGACCGGGCGCGGCCGGGGGCGCCGCTGCCGCTGCCGCCGGCCGCCGGGGACGAGGTCGCGGTGCTGCGCTCGGGCGGCCGCGGCCCCGCCGCCGCCCGCAACACCGGATGGCGCGCCGCCGCGACCGAGTGGGTGGCGTTCCTGGACGACGACGTGGTGCCCGCCCCCGGCTGGCCCGCCAAGGCCGCCGCCGACCTCGCAGGCCAGCCCGAGGAGGTCGCCGGCTCGCAGGGGACGGTCACCGTGCCCGCCCCGGAAGGGCGCGCCCCCACCGACTGGGAGCGCACCACCGCCGCACTGGCCGACGCGTCCTGGATCACCGCCGACATGGCGTACCGGCGGCGCGTGCTCGCCGAGGTCGGCGGGTTCGACGAGCGGTTCCGCCGCGCCTACCGCGAGGACGCCGACCTGGCGCTGCGGGTCATGGCGGCCGGCCACCGCCTGGTGCGCGGCGCCCGCACCGTGGCGCACCCGGTGCGGCCCGCCGGGTTCTGGGCGTCGGTGGCGGCGCAGGCGGGCAACGCCGACGACGTGCTGATGCGGCGCCTGCACGGCCCCGGCTGGCGGCGCCGCGCGGGCGAGGGGCCGGGGCGGTTCCGCCGCCACCTGCTGGCGACCGCCTCCGGCGCGCTGGCCGCCGCCGCGTACGCCGCGGGCGCGCGGCGGGTCGCGTTGCCCGCCTTCGCCGCCTGGGCGGGTCTGACGGCCGAGTTCGCCGCGGCCCGCGTCCTGCCCGGCCCGCGCACGCCCGGGGAGGTGGCGCGCATGCTCGCCACCAGCGTCGCCATCCCGCCCGCCGCCACCTGGCACCGGCTGCGCGGCCTGCTGGCGCACGCGCGCGCCGGGGCCTGGTGCGGCAACCGCGCGGTGCTGTTCGACCGCGACGACACGCTCGTGCGCGACGTGCCGTACAACGGCGACCCCGCGCGCGTCGAACCGGTGCCCGGCGCGCGCCGGGCCCTGGACCGGCTGCGCCGCCGGGGCGTGCGCATCGGCGTGGTGTCCAACCAGTCGGGGGTGGCGCGCGGCCTGGTCACGCGCGCGGACGTGCGGCGCGTCAACGACCGCATCGACGAACTGCTCGGGCCCATCGACGTGTGGGAGGTCTGCCCGCACGGCCCGGACGACCGCTGCCCGTGCCGCAAGCCCCGGCCCGGCCTGGTCGTCCGGGCCGCGCGGCGGCTGGAGGTCGCCCCGTCCGCCTGCGTGGTGATCGGCGACGTCGGCGCCGACATGCGGGCCGCCGAGGCCGCGGGGGCGCGCGGCGTGCTGGTGCCCACCGGCCGCACCCGGCCGGAGGAGGTCGCCGCCGCCCCCGAGGTGGCGCCGGACCTGCGCGCCGCCGTCGACCGCGCCCTGGCGCTGCTCGCCGAAGGGCGGCCGCGATGAGGGTGCTGCTGGCCCGCATGGACAACCTCGGCGACGTGCTGCTCGCCGGGCCCGCCGTCCGCGCCGTGGCCGCGCGCGCCGACGAGGTGGCGCTGCTGTGCGGCCCGCGCGGACGCGCCGCCGCCGACCTGCTGCCCGGCGTCGACCGCGTGCTGGAGTGGTGCGCGCCGTGGATCGACCCCGACCCCGGACCGGTGGACCCCGCCGAGATCGCCCGGCTGGCGCGGATGGCCGCCGGCTACGACCGCGCGCTGATCTTCACCTCCTTCCACCAGTCGCCGCTGCCGCTGGCGCTGGTGCTGCGCATGGCGGGCGTCGGCTGGATCGGCGGCATCAGCGCCGACTACCCCGGCTCGCTGCTGGACCTGCGCCTGCGGGCCGACGAGCCGGGCCGGGGCGACATCCCCGAGACCGAGCGGATGCTGGCGCTCGCCGCCGCGGCCGGGTTCCCCTCCCCCGCCGACACCCGGCTGCGGGTGCGCGAACCGCTGCCCGACATGTCCGCCCTCACCGGGACGCCGCCGGGCGAACGCGGCTATGTCGTGGTGCATCCGGGGACCTCGGTGCCGGCCCGCGCCTGGCCCGCCGAACGCTGCGCCGAAGCCGTCCCGCTGCTGGCCGGCGCCGGGCACCGCGTGCTGGTCACCGGGGACCGCCAGGAGAAGGACCTGACGGCGCGCGTGGCCGACGACGCCGGCGTCGACCTGGGCGGCCGCACCTCCCTGGCGGAGCTGGCGGCGGTGCTGGCGGGCGCCCGCGTCGTCGTCGCGGGCAACACCGGCCCCGCCCACCTGGCCGCCGCCGTCGGCACCCCCGTGGTGTCGCTGTTCGCGCCGACCGTGCCCGCCGCGCGGTGGGCGCCCTACGGTGTGCCGACCGTGCTGCTGGGCGACCAGGACGCCCCCTGCAAGGGCACCCGCGCGCGGGTCTGCCCCGTCCCCGGGCACCCCTGCCTGTCCTCCGTCACCGGCCGGCACGTCGTCGCGGCCGTCGAGCACCTGATGGGGGTGGCCGCCTGATGAGAGTCCTCCTGTGGCACGTGCACGGCTCGTGGGCGACGTCGTTCGTGCACGGTCCGTACACCACGCTCGTGCCCGTCACCCCCGACCGCGGCCCCGATGGCAGGGGACGGCCCGAGACCTTCGCCTGGCCGGACCGCGCCGTCGAGATCCCCTACGACCGGCTGCGCGGCGAGCACGTCGACGTGGTCGTCCTGCAGCGGCCGCACGAGCTGCGGCTCGCCGAGGAGTGGCTGGGGCGCCGCCCCGGACGCGACGTGCCCGCCGTGTACGTCGAACACGACACCCCGCGCCGCACCCCGGCGGACGCGGGCCTTCCCGAAGAGGTGGTGCCCAACAGCCGGCACTTCCTGCACGACCGGTCCGACATCCCCGTCGTCCACGTCACGCACTTCAACGAGCTGTTCTGGGACTGCGGCAGGGCGCCCACCACCGTCATCGAGCACGGCGTCGTCGACCCGGGCTACCGCTACCGGGGCGACCTGCCGCGCGCCGCCGTCGTCGTCAACGACCCGCTGCGCCGGGGACGCGTCGCGGGGACCGACCTGCTCCCGCGGCTGGCCGAGGCCGTCCCGCTGGACCTGTTCGGCATGAACGTCGCCGACGTGCCCCGGCGGCTCGGCATCGCGCCCGAGTCGCTGTGGACGTTCGAGGACCTGCCGCAGCGGGCGCTGCACCGCGAGCTGGCGCGGCGCCGCGTCTACGTCCACCCCTACCGGTGGACCTCGCTGGGCCTCGCGCTGATCGAGGCCATGATGCTCGGCATGCCCGTGGTGGCCCTCGCCACCACCGAGGCCGTCGAGGCGGTGCCGCCGGAGGCGGGCGTGCTGTCGACCCGCGTCGACGCCCTCGCCGCCGCGGCCCGGGACCTGGCCGGCGACCCGGCCAAAGCCCGGCAGGCCGGCAAGCACGCCCGCGCGGCGGCCGCCGACCGCTACGGCCTGCCGCGCTTCCTGCGCGACTGGCAACGGCTGCTCCAGGAGGTGACCCCGTGAAGATCGCCATGGTGTCCGAACACGCCAGCCCGTTGGCCGCCCGCGCCGCCGGGTCCGCGGTCCGCGGCCTGGGCACCGCCGACGCCGGGGGGCAGAACGTGTTCGTCGCCGACCTGGCCTCCCGCCTGGGCGCGCTGGGGCACCACGTCACCGTCTACACCCGCCGCGACGACCCGCGGCTGCCGGCGCGGGTGCGCCTGGCACCCGGCGTGACCGTCGAGCACGTGCCCGCCGGCCCGGCCGAGCCGATCCCCAAGGACGAGCTGCTGCCGCTGATGCCGGACTTCGGCCGCCACCTGGAGCGCCGCTGGGCCGGCGACCCGCCGGACGTGGCGCACGCGCACTTTTGGATGAGCGGCCTGGCCACCGCGCAGGCGGCCGGGAACCTCGGGCGGCGCCGCATCCCGATGGTGCAGACCTACCACGCGCTGGGCAGCGTCAAGCGGCGCCACCAGCGCGAGAAGGACACCAGCCCGCCCGGCCGCGTGCAGCTGGAGCGCGCGCTCGGGCGCACCGCCGACGCCGTCATCGCCACCTGCGCCGACGAGACCGAGGAGCTGGTGCGCCTGGGCGTGCCGCGCGACCGGATCACCGTCGTGCCGTGCGGGGTGGACCTGACCGTGTTCCGCCCCGACGGGCCGCGCGCCTCCCGCGGGGCGCGGCCGCGGCTGGTGACGCTGTCGCGGCTGGTCGAGCGCAAGGGCGTGGACACCGCCATCCGGTCGCTGGCGCGGGTGCCGGGCGCCGAGCTGGTGGTGGCGGGCGGGCCGCGCCGCGCCGAGCTGGACGGCGACCCGGAGGTGCGCAGGCTGCGCGCCGTCGCCGAGGACTGCGGCGTCGCCGACCGGGTCCGCTTCCTCGGCCGCGTCGGCCGGGCGCAGGCGTCCCGGCTGCTGCGGTCGGCGGACCTGGTGGTGACCCTGCCCTGGTACGAGCCGTTCGGCATGGTGCCCCTGGAGGCGATGGCCTGCGGCGTGCCGGTCGTCGCCACCGCCGTCGGCGGTCACCTGGACACCGTCATCGACGGTGTCACCGGGGTGCACGTGGCACCGCGCAAGCCCGAGCAGACCGCCCGCGTCATCCGCGCCCTGCTCGCCGACCCCACCCGCCGCGCGGCCATGGGCTTCGCCGCCGGGGACCGCGCCCGCTCCCGCTACTCCTGGGACCGCATCGCACACGAGACGCTCACCGTCTACCGGCGGGCCATGGCACGCAGCGAGGTGCCGGCATGAGCGTCCCCGCGCGCACCGCGTCCCGGCAGGCCAGGCGGCAGGAGCTCCAGCTCGAGGCGCTGGCCGACGCGGCGCTGCGGTTCCGCAGCCAGACCCCCGTCATCGCCGCGTGGGGGCGCCGCCTGGCCCGGGTGCTGGACTCCGGCGGACGCCTGCTGGCCTGCGGCAACGGCGGCAGCGCCGCCGAGGCGCAGCACCTGACCGCCGAGCTGGTCGGCAGGTTCGAGCGCGACCGGCGCCCGTTCGCGGCGATCCCGCTGCACGGCGACACCTCGGCGGTGACCGCCATCGGCAACGACTACGGCGCCGAGACCGTGTTCGCCCGCCAGGTGCGGGCGCACGGCCGCCGCGGCGACGTGCTGATCTGCCTGTCCACCAGCGGCCGCAGCGGCAACGTGGTCGCCGCCGCCGAGCAGGCGCGGCGGCTGGGGGTGACCGCGTGGGCGATCACCGGTCCGGGCCCCAACCCGCTGGCCGCCGCGTGCGACGACGCCATCACCGTCGACGCGGTGTCCGCGGCCACCGTCCAGGAGATCCACCTGGCCGCGATCCACCTGCTGTGCGGGGTGGTCGACGAGACCCTGGGGGTCCGCGGATGACCGCGCCGCCCGCACCGACCGCCACCCGTCCCGGGAGGGCATCATGACGGCACCGCTCGTCGTCATCGGCGACGTGCTGCTGGACATCGACATCACGGGCCGCAGCAGGCGGCTGTGCCCCGACGCGCCGGTCCCCGTCATCGAGCAGGCCGAGGAGCGGCCGCGCCCCGGCGGCGCGGGCCTGGCCGCGCTGCTGGCGGCCGCCGACGGCCGCGAGGTCGTGCTGGTCACCGCGCTGGCCGACGACGACCCCGGGCGCCGGCTGCGCGCGATGCTGGCCGCGCACGTGGAGGTCGCGGCGTTCCGCCTGCACGGCGCCACGCCCCGCAAGGTGCGCATCCACGCCGAGGGGCAGCCGGTGGCGCGGCTGGACGTCGGCGAGGGCCGGGCCGTGGACGGCCCGGTCGGCCCGAGCGTCGCGCAGGCCATCGCGGGCGCGGGCGCGGTGCTGGTGTCCGACTACGGCCGCGGCGTCACCGGGCACGCCGCCGTCCGCGCCCTGCTGGAGGAGGCGGGCGGGCGCGTGCCGGTCGTGTGGGACCCGCATCCGCGCGGCGACCCGCCGGTGCCCGGCACGCGCCTGATGACGCCCAACGAGGACGAGGCGGCCCGGCTGGCCGCCGCGTGCGGCGCCGCCATCGACGGCGGCGGCCTGTCGGCGGCGACCCGGCGGGCCCGGTTCCTCGCCGAGGCCTGGGAGCTGGACGGCGTGGCCGTCACCCTCGGCGCGGACGGCGCGCTGCTGGTCGAGGGCGCCTGCGGCCCGCGGGGCGCCCCGTTCCTCGCCCCGGCCGAACCGGCCCGGGGCGACGCGTGCGGGGCGGGCGACAGCTTCGCGGCGCGCGCCGCGCAGGTGCTGGCCGACGGCGGGCGCCTGCCCGAGGCCGTGGCCGCGGGCGTGCGCCGGGCCGCCGAGTTCGTCGGCGCGGGCGCCGCGGGCGCCGTCGCCGCGCGGCTGGCCGAGACCGGATCGCCGCACGTCGCTCCCGGGCGCGACGCCGACGCCTGGGACGTGGTGGAGCGCACCCGCCGCGCGGGCGGCACCGTCGTGGCGACCGGCGGCTGCTTCGACCTGCTGCACGCCGGGCATGTCAGCCTGCTGCAGCAGGCCCGCCGCCTGGGCGACTGCCTGATCGTATGCGTCAACTCCGACGCCTCGGTGCGCCGCCGCAAGGGCCCCGCCCGCCCGGTGACGACCGCCGCCGACCGGGTGCGGGTGCTGCAGGCTTTGTCGGACGTCGACGCGGCCGTGGTGTTCGACGAGGACACCCCCGAGCGGCTGCTGGAGCGCCTGCGCCCCGACATCTGGGTCAAGGGCGCCGACTACGCCGGCGCGGCCCTGCCGGAGGCCGACACCGTGCGCCGCTACGGCGGGGAGGTGGTGCTGCTGCCCTTCGTGGAGGGCCGCTCCACCACCCGCCTGCTGTCGCGCCTCCCCCCGGCGCATCCGGCGCCGCCCATGCCGTCGGCGTCGAACGCAATGTCGGCGTCCAAGGGAACATCGAAGGGAATACCGTCATGAACGTCCTGGTCACCGGCGGATCCTCGGGGCTCGGCGCGGCCGTCGCCGAGCGGGTCGCCAAGGACGGGCACCGGCCGCTGGTCATCGACCGGCAGCCGCCCGCAGCGGAGGGCGGCGGGTGGCAGCACTGCCTGGCCGACCTGGCCGACCGGCACGCCGCCGAGCGCGCCGTGCACTGCCTGGCCCGCGGCGCCGGCGGCCTGGACGCGGTGGTCACCGCGGCGGGCACCGACGCGTGCGGGCGGCTGTGCGACGTGCAGGCCGCGGACTGGGAGCGGGTCGTGCAGGTCAACCTGCTGGGCACCGCCGCCGTCGTGCGCGCCGCGCTGCCGTATCTGAAGGCGGCGCACCACGGGCGGGTCGTCACCGTCGCCTCCACGCTGGGGCTGCGGGCGCTCAGCGACGCCACCGCCTACTGCGCCTCCAAGTTCGGCGTCATCGGGTTCACCCGGGCGCTGGCCGCCGAGCTGGCCGGTCAGGTCGCGGTGACGATGCTGATCCCCGGCGGCATGGACACCGCGTTCTTCGACGGACGCGACGACAAGTACAAGCCGGGCCCGGATGCGCAGCTCAACCGGCCCGAGGACGTGGCCGCCGCGGTGGTGTTCGCGCTGTCCCAGCCGCCCGGCTGCGAGGTGCGGGAACTGGTGGTGTGCCCGTCGCGCGAACCGTCGTGGCCGTGACGGGGCGCCGCGTGCTGGTGCTGCGGGCGCTCGGCCTGGGCGACCTGCTGACCGCCGTCCCGGCGCTGCGCGCGCTGCGGCGGGCGCTGACCGGGCGGCGCATCACCCTGGCCGCGCCCGCCGCGCTGGCGCCGCTGGCCGGGCTGACCGGGGCGGTGGACGACGTCCTGCCCGCGCGCGGGCTGCGTCCGCTGCCGCCGTGCGGCCCGGTGGACCTCGCGGTCAACCTGCACGGACGCGGGCCGCAGAGCCACCGCGTGCTGCGCGGCCTGCATCCGGTGCGGCTGCTGGCGTTCGCGCATCCGGGGCTGCCCGACGTGGCCGGGCCTCCGTTCGACCCGCCGCGCGGCGGCGAGGAGCACGAGGTCGCGCGCTGGTGCCGGCTGCTGGCGTCCTTCGGGTTCGACCCGGATCCGGGCGACCTCGGCCTGGCGGAGCCGGACCGCCCCTCGCCCGCTCCGGGCGCCGTGGTCGTGCACCCGGGCGCGGGCAGCCCGGCCCGGCGCTGGCCGCCCGAGCGGTTCGCGCGGGTCGCCGCGGCGTTGCGCGCCGACGGCCACCGCGTCGTGGTGACCGGCGGCCCCGGCGAGGCCGCACTGGCCGCGCGGGTCGCCGGGGCGGCCGGGCTCGGCCCGTCCGACGACCTGTCGGGCCGCACCGGGCCGCTGGACCTGGCCGCGCTCGTCGCGCACGCCCGGCTCGTCGTCTGCGGCGACACCGGCACCGGGCACCTGGCCACCGCGTACCGCACGCCGTCGGTGCTGCTGTTCGGCCCGACGCCGCCCGCCGTGTGGGGGCCGCCGCCCGGCCGCGCCGAGCACCGCGTGCTGTGGGCGGGGCGGCGCGGCGACCCGCACGGGCCGGCCCCCGATCCGGGGCTGCTGGAGATCTCCGTGCCCGACGTCCTGGACGCGGCGCGCGGAGTGCTGGAACGCGAAGGGGGACACGATGAGGCATCCGCGGAGGCATCCGCGCGCGGTCGTGACCGGGGGCGCGGGCTTCCTCGGCTCGCACCTGTGCGAGGCGCTGCTGGCCCGGGGGATCTCGGTGGTCTGCGTTGACAACCTGCTGACCGGCACCGCCCGCAACATCGCCCACCTGGCCGCGCGGCCGGACTTCCAGTTCCGCCGGCGCGACCTGACCGAGCCGGTGGACGTGCTCGGCCCGGTCGGCTACGTGTTCCACCTGGCGTCGGCGGCGTCGCCCGCCGACTACCTGCGGCTGCCGATCCAGACGCTGGAGGCCGGCAGCCTGGGCACCCGGCACGCGCTGGAGCTGGCCGAGCGCAAGCGGGCCCGGTTCGTGCTGGCCTCCACCTCGGAGGTGTACGGGGACCCGCTGGAGCATCCGCAGCCCGAGTCGTACTGGGGCAACGTCAACCCGGTCGGGCCGCGCAGCGTCTACGACGAGGCCAAGCGGTTCGGCGAGGCGCTGACCTCGGCGTTCCGGCATTCGCGCGGGCTGGACACCGCCATCGTGCGGATCTTCAACACCTACGGCCCGCGGATGCGGCCCGACGACGGCCGGGCCGTCCCGACCTTCCTGCGGCAGGCGCTGACCGGCGAGCCCGTGACGGTGACCGGGGACGGGTCGCAGACCCGGTCGATCTGCTACGTGGACGACACCGTGCGCGGCATCGTGGCGCTCGCGCTGTCGGACCATCCGGGGCCGATGAACATCGGCAGCCCGTTCGAGACCTCCATGCTCGACCTGGCCCGGCTGGTCATCGGGCTGACCGGCTCGCGGTCGCGGATCCGCTTCATCGACCGGCCCGCCGACGACCCGGCTGTGCGGCGCCCCGACACCGCGCTGGCGTACCGGACGCTCGGCTGGGAGCCCCGGGTGCCGGTGCGGGAGGGCCTGCGCCGGACGATCGAGTGGTTCGCGCGCGAGCTGCCGGTCCCCCGCAGCGCCTAAAGGCCGGGAGCAGGCCCGGCAAGGCCGCGCGGACCGGCGGCGGGGCGGCCCGGCGGGGTCAGCCCCTGCTGCCCGCGGTGACGAGGCGCCGGATGTCGGGCGACAGGCTGTCGTACACCCGGTCCATGATCCTGCCCTGGGTGGCCTCGTCGACCACCTCCAGGACCACGCGGGCGAGAAAGGCGGCCTTCTGCTCGTCCACGCCGGCCCGCTCGGCGACGCGCCGGACGAAGGCGTGCCGGTCGAACCGCTCGCCGGTGCCCGCGCCGCCGTAGACCTCGGTGCGCCGCAGGTGCTCGCCGATCTCGTGGGGGAGCTGGGCGGCCAGGTTGTCGGCCAGCCCCTCGGGTACCCGCTCGCCCAGCGTCTCCAGGGTGGCGCGGCAGGCCCGCTCGGCGTATCCGAGGTCCGGCAGCCTTCCCCGGTTCTGTACACGCCCAAGAAATTCGCTATGCCGCATTTCAACCCCTCTATTCCGCATAGTTGCCTTTCGAGGCGGGTGCCCGGCTTGAGGCGGTCTTAACGCGTCCGCTCGAGGTCCAGCGCGGCCAGCAGGCCGTCGGCGAGCGGCACGGGCTCCGGGCACGCCCGGGCACGTGCGGCCCCCTCCCCCGACAGGCACCACCGCCACCACCGCTCCAGCTCGGCGGGGTCGAGCAGGCGCGGGCCCGCCGCGTGCTCGGGCGGCGTGAGCACGGCGGGCCACGCCCACGCGCGGGCCTGCGCCGTCACCTTGGCGCCGCCCGCGACGGGGTCGACGGCCAGCGCGGGCACCCGGTTCTTCAGCGCGAGCACCAGCCCGTGCATCCGGGTGGTGACCACCAGGTCGAGCCGCCGGACCGCGCTCTCCAGCTCGGCGGCGGTGCCGGCGAGCCGCCAGTCCCCCGGGTCGAGCCGGGTCTCCAGGGGCAGGCGGGCGCACTCGCGCCGCCCCAGCCAGCCGGTCAGCTCCCGCTCCACGCGTTCGTGCCGGCCGCGCGCGCCGTACTCGCGCTGCCGCCGGACGAGCACCACCCCGACCACGGGGACCTCGGGGACCGCGACGGACGCGGCCAGGTCGCACCGGGCGGGCCGGCCGGGCGCGTCCCGCGGGAGCACGGCGTGGAACCCGGCGGCGGCCGGATCCCCGGGATCGATGACCGAGACGCCGACGGCCACCCGGCGGCACCGGGCGTACCGGCGGTGCAGCCCCTCGACCTGCTCGCCGCGCAGCGGGCCGCACGCGAACACCACGTGCGTGTAGTCCTCGGGCCGGGCCTGCTCCAGGGTGAGCGCACCGGGCCGGAACACCGGGCTCCAGGCGACGTCGCAAGGCAGCCCGGCCCCGGCCAGCCGCCGCCGCACCGCCTCCAGCGCCAGCACGTCCCCGGCGGTCGCCTCGCCGTGGACGAAGCTGGGCCACCCCACCACCAGTACGCGCATGCGGCCGAACGTTCCCGCGGGCGGGGAGCCAAACGCGCGGGCCCGGCAGTGGCCGGGCGGCGCGGTCAGCGGGCGGCGGGCTTGGGCAGGGCGCAGCGGGCGGTCAGCTCGACGCCGCCGCGGCCCAGGCAGCGGGCGAGCAGGTAGGTCTGCTGCCCGTAGTCGGCGCCATGGCGGACCCGCACCCTGCCCGCGCCGTCGACCTCGCAGGGGTTGTTGAGGGTGCAGCGCTCGCCGTTCTCGTTGCCGGTGTTGTTGATCCCGACGACCAGGCCGGTGGCGGCGTCCACGAGGGGCGAGCCGGAGGTGCCGCCGACGGTGTTGCAGGCGGGGCTGTAGCGGATGGAGTCCCGCCAGGTCCACTCGGCCTCGCGGAGCCGGTGCACGAAACCGTCGATCTTGCAGGAGTAGATCTTGCGCCAGTAGCCGGAGACCACCCGGATCTGGGTGCCGAGCCGCGGCCGCGACGGCGCCAGCCGCAGCGCGTGCACCCCGTACCGCTGGGCGAGGCGGCGGTAGGTGGTGCCGAGCCGGTACACCGCCACGTCGGTGTCGGTCATGGTGGCGTACTCGATGCGGTTGGCGCGCACGGTGCCCAGCGTGCGCCTGCCGGTCCGGTCGAGCAGGGTGAACGACCGCGTGGACGGCCGGTCGACGAACACCTGCCCGGCCTTGGGCATGCCGGTCTCCAGGCAGTGCCCGTTGGTGAGCACCAGGGCAGCGTCGGTGTCACGCGTGCGCGGCCCGCGCACCAGGGCGCCGGAGCAGTTGTCGAGCGCGACGGCACCGGCGAAATCGACCCGTTTGACCTGCCGGGCCGTCACCGGCTCGACGGCCGCGGCGGTGGCCGTCCGCGCGCCGTCGGGCACCGGCCCGCCGGTGGCGAGTGCCTGGGGTTGCGGGGTCTGCGCGTGGGCGGGTGCGGACGCGGCGCCGCCCACGGCCGCGAGGGCGGCGGCGCAGGCGGCGACGGCGCGGGCGGCCCCGGCGAATCTGCTGGTCATGCGGGCTCCTCTCAGACGGAACGGCACCGACAAGATCATCACTGTGCCGGATGTGAAAACCAAGGACTGACGTGACCGGTGTGGCGCCAGGGCAAGCACTTTGCCCCGCGGCGGCCACCGGCGGCGGCCGCCTCCACGTCGGCCGTCACTGCACGTCGACCCAGCCGAACGTGCGCTCGACGGCCTTCTTCCAGGCCGCGTAGGACTTCTCGCGGCGTTCCTCGTCCCACTGCGGCAGCCACCGCCTGTCCTCGTTCCAGTTCTGGCGCAGCTCGTCGGTGCTGCGCCAGAACCCGACGGCGAGCCCGGCGGCGTAGGCGGCGCCGAGCGCGGTGGTCTCGGCGACGACGGGCCGCGACACCGGGACGCCGAGGATGTCGGCCTGCAGCTGCATGCACAGCTCGTTGGCGGTGACGCCGCCGTCCACCTTGAGCACGTCCAGCGACACGCCGGAGTCCTGGCGCATGGCCTCGACCACGTCGCGCGACTGGTAGCAGATGGACTCCAGGGTGGCGCGGGCCAGGTGGGCGTTGGTGTTGTAGCGGGACAGGCCGACGATGGCGCCGCGGGCGTCGCTGCGCCAGTAGGGGGCGAACAGCCCGGAGAAGGCGGGCACGAAGTACACGCCGCCGTTGTCGTCGACCTGGCGGGCCAGCGCCTCGCTCTGCGCGGCGCCGGAGATGATGCCGAGCTGGTCGCGCAGCCACTGCACGGCCGACCCGGTGACGGCGATCGACCCCTCCAGCGCGTAGACAGGCTCGGCGTCGCCGAACTTGTAGCAGACCGTCGTCAGCATCCCGGCCTTCGACCGCACCGGCTCCTCGCCGGTGTTGAGCAGCAGGAAGTTGCCCGTGCCGTAGGTGTTCTTGGCCTCGCCCGGCGCGAAGCACACCTGCCCGACGGTGGCGGCCTGCTGGTCGCCGAGGTCGCCGGTGAGCGGCACCTCGCCGTGCAGCGGCCCGTCGGCGCGGGTCACCCCGTAGCCCCGCGGGTCGGACGACGGGCGGATCTCCGGCAGCATGGCCCGGGGGATGCCGAAGAACGACAGCAGCTCGTCGTCCCAGTCGAGGGTCTCCAGGTCCATCAGCATGGTGCGGCCGGCGTTGGTGACGTCGGTGACGTGCACCCCGCCGTCGCGTCCGCCGGTGAGGTTCCACAGCAGCCAGGCGTCGATGTTGCCGAACAGCGCCTCGCCGGCCTCGGCGTCGCGGCGCACCCCTTCGACGTTCTCCAGGATCCACTGGATCTTGCCGCCGGAGAAGTAGGTGGCGGGCGGCAGCCCGGCGCGGTGCCGGATCGTCTCGCCGCGCCCGTCGCGCTCCAGCTCCGCGGCGATGCGGTCGGTGCGGGTGTCCTGCCAGACGATGGCGTTGTGGTAGGGGCGGCCGGTGCGGCGGTTCCACACCACGGTGGTCTCGCGCTGGTTGGTGATGCCGAGCGCGGCCAGGTCGCCGCCGCCCACCCCCGCCTTGTTGAGCGTGGTCTCGATGACCGCGCGGGTGCGCTCCCAGATCTCGGTGGGGTTGTGCTCGACCCAGCCCGCCCGCGGCAGGATCTGCTCGTGCTCCAGCTGGTGGCGGGCGACCTCGTTGCCGCCGTGATCGAAGATCATGAACCTGGTGCTGGTGGTGCCCTGGTCAAGAGCCCCCACGACGTCCCCCATCAGGCCCTCCTCTCCCGGCGGGCGGACGCGCTCCGCCCACCGGCTCTCGAATCCCCGCGACGGACCGGGCAGACGCCGAGCGCCGGCGGCGCACCGGGCCGCTCACGGCGTGGCATCGCGCTCGGGCTCGCGGCCGGCGCCCTCGGCGCCGCGTCCGGCCTGCGGCGGCAGGTGGCAGCCGATCAGCAGGTGGTAGAGCGCGGCGCCGGCGAGCCCGCCCAGTAGCGGGCCGGCGATCGGCACCCAGAAGTACAGGCCGCCGTACTGGTCGCGCCAGGCGCCGCCGTACCCGGTGAGGTACTGGGCCAGGCGCGGGCCGAAGTCGCGGGCGGGGTTGATCGCGTACCCGGCGTCCGTGCCCCAGGCCATGCCGATCGCCACCACCAGCAGGCCGATCACCACCGGGGTGAGGCCGGCCATCGGCGGCATGTTGCGCAGGTCGGTCAGGGCGAGGATGACGAACAGCAGGATCGCGGTGCCGATGATCTGGTCGCGGAAGCCGCCCCACAGCCCCACCGGCAGGGTGCCGTTGCCCGGCAGGGTGGAGAACACGAGCTGGCTCTTGATCGTGTGGCCGGGGTCGAAGGCGGCCAGCACCTCGCTGTAGTTCCACCGGACGAGCAGCGCGCCCGTGAAGGCGCCGACGGTCTGCGCGAGGACGTAGGGGGCGACCTTCCGCCGGGGAAAGCCCTGGAAGACCGCGAGCGCGACGGTCACCGCCGGGTTGATGTGGCCGCCGCTCAGCCGCGCCGACACGTAGACGCCCAGGGTGACGCCGATGCCCCAGGCCCAGGCGATGCTGTCGTGGTCGCCGATTCCGCCCGCGACGACCTGGGCGACCACGCCCGCGCCGAAGAGGATGAGGATCATCGTCCCGGCGCACTCCGCGCTCAGCTCCCCGGCGATCGGGGCGAGCCGCCACGGCGGGAGCGGGGCTCGTCGCGCCATGGTCGCCTCCTCCCCCGCCGGCCGCGGTCACCGTCACCGCACGTGAACGGCCCTCCAGGAAGGACGGATATTCCCGTAACCCAGCGTGATAAGCGGAATGACGGTACGCGCTTGGACGAACACATGGCGCAGTGCCGGCGGGGACGTCACGGGCCCTGCGGGCCGGGCTCCGCAGTCGCGACATGAGGCGCCTCGATGAACTCGATCGCCCCGTCGGCGATGCGGCGCGCCGCCGCCTCGTAGCGGGACCGCAGCTCGTGCAGCACCTCCTGGGCGCGCACCGCGGGCCAGTCGGCCGGCAGGTGCTCCACCGGCAGCCAGGGGTCGACCCGCACCAGCTGCAGCCACTCGGTGAGCATCCACAGGTAGCGGGCCAGGTCGTCGGGCGCCTGCGGCACCGGGTCGGGGCGGTCCCAGCGGTGCAGGAAGGCGCGGTACCCGGCGGCCAGCCCGTCCAGGTCGAACGCGTCGCGGATCATCCCCGGCACGTCGGTGGGCGGCTCGGCCGGGCCGCCGAACACCTTGACCCGCCCGTTGAGCCCGAGGCCCTCGATGACCTGGGCGACGTCCACCCGCGACGGCGTCACCCACATGCCGTTGCCGAGCGGCCCGAACCCGGCCCAGATCAGCCGGGAGCGCAGGTCGTGCCGCTGCCGCTGCCAGGACTCGGGCATGGAGAAGGCCAGCACCGTCCACTGGCCGTCCCAGTCGGTGTTGACCGCGCCGCGCTGCCAGACGCGGCGCTCGCCGTCGACCAGGATGCGCGCCGAGCGCTCGGTCAGGCCGAAGTGCATGCGGCGGCCGCGCCGGTGGCGGGCCAGCAGGTCGCGTCCGACCATGCGGGTGAGCGTGGAGCGGATGGCCTGCTCGCCCACGCCCAGCCGGTCGAACACCTCGATGAAGCTGCCGGAGAACACCGCGATGTCGCGCCGCAGCACGTAGTTGCCCAGGAACGTCAGCATGAGGGCCTGGGGCCGCAGCTTCGGCGGGGCGAGCCCGGGGTCGGCGTCGGGGGCGCCGTCGGTGGATCCGCGGTTCTGCGTGGACGTTCGCTCGCGCACCGGCCCGGCCCCCTGTCGCAATCTGATGTTGGGCAGATTATTGACGGTCGTCAATGCTACGCCTATGTTCGGGCTGTCGCCACCGGCTTCGCCTCGCCCCTGGGGGACGATCATGCGCAACGAAGGACTCGGGTCGTGGCCGGCCCGCCGCGCCCGCAAGACCCCGAACCGCCCCGCCCTGGTCTACCAGGACCAGAGTCGCACGTACGCCGAGATGCACCAACGGGTCACCCGGCTGGCGCACGTCCTGCGCGGCCTGGGCGTCCGGCGCGGCGACCGCGTCGCCTACCTCGGCCCCAACCACCCGGCCTTTCTGGAGACGCTGTTCGCCGCCGGCGCGCTCGGCGCCGTGTTCGTGCCCCTCAACACCCGCCTGGCCGGACCGGAGATCGCCTACCAGCTGGCCGACTCGGGCGCGGCCGTGCTGGTGTACGCCCCGAGCCACGCCGAGCTGGTCGACGGCATCCGCGGCGGCGCCGGCGTGCGGGCATACGTTCCGCTGGAGGCGGACCGCGGCGGGTACGAGGAGCTGCTGGCCGCCGCGGCCGCCGACCCGATCGACGAGCCCGTGGGCCTGGACGACCCGTGCATGATCATGTACACGTCCGGCACCACCGGGCGGCCCAAGGGCGCCGTGCTCACCCACGGCAACATCACCTGGAACACCGTCAACGTCCTGGTCGACCACGACCTGGTCGCCGACGAAGTCGCGCTGGTGTCGGCGCCGCTGTTCCACACCGCCGGGCTCAACATGCTCACCCTGCCGGTGCTGCTGAAGGGCGGCTGCTGCGTGCTGGTCGAGCGGTTCGACCCCGACGCGGCGCTCGACCTGGTCGAGCGGCACCGGATCACGTTCATGTTCGGGGTGCCCACGATGTTCCAGCAGATCGCCCGGTCGCCGCGGTGGCCGGCCGCGGACCTGTCCTCGCTGCGGTTGCTGACCTGCGGCGGCGCGCCCGTGCCGACGTCGCTGATCGCCGCCTACCAGGAGCGCGGGCTGACCTTCCTGCAGGGATACGGGATGACGGAGGCCTCGCCCGGGGTACTGTTCCTGGACGCGGCGCACGCGGTCGCCAAGGCCGGGTCGGCGGGGGTGCCGCACTTCTTCAGCGACGTCAGGGTGGTGGGGCCGGACATGCGGGCGGTGCCTCCGGGCGAGACCGGCGAGGTCGTCGTCAAGGGCCCGCACGTGATGTCCGGTTACTGGGGGCTGCCGGAGGAGACCGCCCGCGTGTTCACCGACGGCTGGTTCCACACCGGCGACGCCGCCCGGGTCGACGAGGACGGCTACGCCTACATCGTCGACCGGATCAAGGACATGATCGTCTCGGGCGGGGAGAACATCTATCCGGCCGAGGTCGAGAACGCCATCCTGGCCGACCCCGACGTGCTGGAGTGCGCGGTGATCGGCGTGCCCGACGGCACGTGGGGCGAGGTCGGCCGCGCGATCGTGGTGCCGCGCCCCGGGGCCGAGCTGACCGCCGAGCGGGTGCTGGCGCCGCTGGCGGACCGGCTGGCCAAGTACAAGATCCCCAAGTCGGTGGTGATCACCGACGCCATCCCGCGCAACGCCGCGGGCAAGGTGCTCAAGGCCCGGCTGCGCGCCGAGTACGGCGCGGCCGGGCCGGGGTCCGCCGCGCCCGCGTCCCGTCCCGCCGAGCAGGCTCCCCCGACGGAGCCGTGACCCGCCCCAGGAGCCGCCGTCCATGAACGCCACCGGGCCCGCCCCTGCGGTCGCCGCCGCGTCCCCGCCCCGGCTGCGCACCGCCCCCGGCGCCGAGTCCGACGCCGGGCGACCGTCGGTCACCCGCCGGGTGCTCGGCATCCTGGACGCCTTCTCCCCCGAGCGGCCCGCGCTGTCGCTGTCGGACATCAGCCGCCGCGCCGGGCTGCCGCCCGCCACCGCGCACCGGCTGATCGCCGAGCTGACCCGCTGGGGCGCGCTGGAGCGCGACGGGGACGGCCTGTACCGCATCGGCCTGCGCCTGTGGGAGGTGGCGGCGCTGGCGCCGCGCGGGCAGGCGCTGCGCGAGGCGGCCATGCCGTTCCTGGAGGACCTGTACGAGGCGACGCACGAGAACGTGCAGCTGGCGGTGCTGGACGGGCTGGAGGTCGTCTACATCGAGCGCATCCGCGCCCGCAACGCGGTGCACGTGTTCACCCGCGTCGGCGGCCGCTGGCCCGCGCACGCGACCGGCGTGGGCCTGGCGCTGCTCGCCTACGCCGACCCCGAGCTGCAGGAGCGGGCGATCGCCGGGCCGCTGCGGCGGTTCACGCCCAAGACCATCTGCTCGGGCGCCGAGCTGCGCCGCGTGCTGGCCGAGGTCCGCCGCACCGGCGTGGCGGTCAGCGACGGGCAGGTGGAGCTGATCGCACTGTCGGTGGCCGCGCCGGTCTACGGGCCGGACGACACCGTGGTCGCGGCCGTGTCGATCGTGGTGCCGTCCCACTCGTCCGACGCGCGCGCCCTCATCCCGGCGGTGCGCGCCAGCGCACGCGGCATCTCGCGCGCGCTCGGCGCCCCGCGGGCGCTGCGCCGTCCCGCCGGCGCCACCGCCCGCGTCTGAGCCCGGCGGGATTTTTCCATTGGACGGAACGGCGGTGGCCGCCGGCGCGCGGGCCCGGGAAGGTCGGGGTCATCGGTCCTGACACGCGTCGAGGAGCACCCCATGGCCTTCCCACGCAACCAGTGGTACGTCGCCGCGTACGGCTCGGAGGTCGGCGACGGCCTGCTGGCCCGCACCATCTGCGGTGAGCCCATCGTCTTCTACCGCACTCGCGACGGAAAGCCCGTCGGGCTGGCGGACCGCTGCGTGCACCGGCGTTACCCGCTGTCGGCCAGCGGTCGCGACGGCGACCGGATCGTCTGCGGCTACCACGGTTTCACCTACGACCCCGACGGCACCTGCGTGGCCGTGCCCGGGCAGCGCCGCGTGCCCCGCACCGCCCGCGTCCCCCGGTACACCGTGGTCGAGCAGGACTCGCTGATCTGGGTGTGGATCGGCGAGGACGGCAAGGCCGACCCGGCGGCGATCCCGCGCGCCCCCTGGCTCGACTCCCCCGACTACGTGACCGTGCGGGGCATGGAGCCGCTGGCCGCGCGCTACGAGCTGCTGGTCGACAACCTGCTGGACCTGTCGCACGAGACGTACCTGCACGGCGGCTACATCGGCACCCCCGAGGTGGCCGCGACGCCCATCACCACGGAGGTGGACGAGGAGGCGGGTGTCGTCTACGTCAGCCGCCGCATGAAGGACGCCGAGTGCCCGCCGTTCTACGCCAAGTCCACGGGCATCGAGGGCCGCATCGACCGCTGGCAGGACATCGAGTACCACCCGCCGTGCCTGTACCTGCTGCACAGCCGGATCGCGCCGACCGGCGTGGAGCCGGGCCCGGACGGCGACGACCCCAGGGCCTGCCACGCCGAGATCGTGTACGCGATCACCCCGGAGACCGAGACCAGCACGCACGACTTCTGGATGGTCGCCCGCGACTTCGCCCGCGACGACGAGGAGGTGTCGCGGTTCCTGGCCGACAGCAACCGCACCGTCGTGCTCCAGGACGTCGAGGCGCTGAACCTGCTGGAGAAGGTGATCGCCGCCGAGCCGGAGGGCTACCAGGAGCTGAGCATCAACATCGACACCGGCGGGCTGGCCGCGCGCCGGATGCTGCAGCGGATGACGGCGCAGTGAGCGGCGGGCAGGGCGGCAGGCTGCGCGTAGAGTGGACACCCGGCTCCGACCTGCTGACCGGCATCTGCTTCTGCGGCGCGCGGCGGCAGGCCGACGACCCGGTGGAGATCTGGCGCTGGCTGCTGGCGCACCACGAGCACCGGAGCACTTCCGAGTAAGGTTAGGTTAGCTTAACCTAACAAAGACCTCGGAGGTGGGTCGGATGGCGACGGAACGACCAGGGGAAACGGCGGCACGGCCGGCCCGGCAGGGCGGCGGACGGCGCCCGCGGATCGCGCACCGCGGCACGGTGGTCCGCACGGAGCGGATCACCCCGCACATGATCCGCGTGGTGCTCGGCGGCGAGGGGCTGGCCCGGTTCTCGGCGGGCGAGTTCACCGACCACTACGTCAAGCTGCTGTTCCCCCCGGCCGGCGTCGTCTACCCCGAGCCGTTCGACCTGGAGGAGATCCGCGCCCGGCTGCCGCGCGAGCAGTGGCCGAGCACCCGCACCTACACCGTCCGCGCCTGGGACCCGGACGCCCGCGAGCTGACGATCGACTTCGTCCACCACGGCGACCGGGGCATGGCCGGGCCGTGGGCGGCGAACGCGCGGCCGGGCGACCAGATCTGGTTCTTCGGGCCGGGCGGCGGGTACGCGCCCAGCCCCGAGGCGGACTGGCACCTGCTGGCGGGCGACGAGAGCGCGCTGCCCGCGATCGCCGCCTCGCTGGAGCGGGTGCCGCAGGGCGCGCCCACCCGCGTGTTCATCGAGGTGGAGGGGCCCGCGGAGGAGCAGGACCTGGCCACGCCCGGCGACGCGCGGATCGAGTGGCTGCACCGCGGCGGCGGCGAGGTCGGCGAGGCGCTGGTGCGGGCGGTGCGCGCCCTGGACCTGCCCGCCGACGGGGTGCACGCGTTCGTGCACGGCGAGGCGGACTTCGTCCGCGACCTGCGCCGCCACCTGCGGGTCGAGCGCGGTATCCCGCTGGAGCGGCTGTCGATCTCCGGTTACTGGCGGCGCGGCCGCGACGAGGACGGCTGGCAGTCGTCCAAGCGCGAGTGGAACCGCATGATCGAAGAGGAGGAGGCCAAGGCGCTGGCCTCGGCCTCCTGAGCGCGGCGGCTTCCGGGGCGACCGGTCAGGCCGTGGCCTCGCCGGTCTCCCCGGGGGCTTCGCCGGCGGCCTCCTCGGCGCCGGGGTGGTCGGCGCCGGGGTCGTCGGCGAAGCCGGGCAGCCAGCGCAGCGCCTCGGCGCGGAAGTCGCCCTCGGCCTCCAGCTGGCACAGCACGCCGCCGCAGCCGGCCAGGGCGCGGCTGACGGCCAGGTACTGCGGGGGCAGCCGCAGGTGCCGGGCCAGGCCGCCCGGCCGCAGGTCGGTGGCCAAACCCATGCCCCGCGCGGTCTCGCGGCGCAGCCACTGGCGGCTGTAGCGGAACCGCTCGACGGCGAACGGCGCCGCGTGCGGGGCGATCAGGGCGCGCAGCTCCTCGGGGTCCACCTCGGCGCCCGGGTCCAGGAAGCCCTCGGCGCGGGCGAGGGCGACCATCTCCTCGGCGTCGCCGAGGGTGCCGATGCGCAGCATCCGGCCGAGCGACCAGCGCAGTTCGTCGGACACGCGGGCGGCGCCGCCGAAGTCCAGCACGCCGAGCCTGCCGTCGTCCAGCAGCCGGAAATTGCCCGGGTGCGGGTCGATGTGGACCATGCCGCAGCGCGCGGGGCCGGACAGGATGAACCGGAACAGCAGCAGCCCGGCGCGGTCGCGCTCCTCCCGGGAGCCGTCCGTGATGACGCGCGCCAGCGGCGTGCCCTCCACCCACTCGGTCACCAGCACGTTCCCGGACTGCGCCACGACGGCGGGCACCAGGTAGTCGGGGTCGCCGGCGTAGGCGCGGTGGAAGGCGGTCTGGGCGCGGGCCTCGTCGCGGTAGTCCAGCTCCTTCTCCAACCGCCGCTTCAGGTCGGCGACCAGCGGCTTCACCTCCACGCCGGGGAACAGCGGCCCGATCAGCCGGCTCAGCCGGGCGATCTGGTTGAAGTCGCTCATCAGCGCCGGCCCTGCGCCCGGGTACTGCACCTTCACGGCCACCGCGCGCCCGTCGTGCCGCACGGCCCGGTGCACCTGGCCGATGGAGGCGGCCGCGGCGGGACGGTCGTCGAACTCGGCGAACAGCTCCCGCCAGTCCTCCCCCAGCCCCTCGGCCAGGACGCGGTGCGCGGTCGCGGCGGGCATCGGCGGAGCGGCCTCCTGCAGCCGGGTCAGGGCGGCCCGGAACGGCCCGGCCACCTCCTCAGGCAGGCCCGCCTCGAAGATCGACAGCAGCTGGCCGACCTTCATGGCGCCGCCCTTGAGCTCGCCGAGCACGGCGAACAGCTGCTCGGCGGTGCGCCGCTGCACCTCCAGGGCGACCGCCTCGGCGGGGCGGCCGATCGTCCGCTTGCCCAGGCCGAGGGCGGTGCGGCCGGCGAAACCGAGGGGGAGGGTGGCCAGTTTGGCGGTCCGGCTCACCGCCCGGCGGGGGATGTCGCTCACAGTGGGACCGTCCTGCCTGTTGACACCGGCTTTCTGGCTTGAACCGTATAAACGGTATCTCCCGCTGTGACCGTTCCGCCCGATGCTCGACGGCCGCCCGCGGCCCAATCACCATGGCGCTGGAATGTGAGACACGTCACGACTGTGTCTGGCATGGGGCGGAGAGGGGCGTCCGGCGCGCCGATGAACGGCACGGCGACGGCGCGGGGGCGAGCGTCAGGACGGCGGGGACAGGTCGATGTCGGTCGCCAGGCCGTGCCGCCGGACGTGCTCGCGCAGCCGGCCCGCGGCCAGCGCGTCGAACAGCTCCCTGCCGCGCCGCCGGTCGGGCAGCAGCACGTTCTGCCCGTCGATCCACGCCGACGGCCCGGTCGGCAGCGTCACGAAGGTGACCCGGTCGGGGCCGATCCGCGCCAGCCGCAGCGCCAGGGAGCGCAGCGCGCCCAGGCCGGTGCGGTCGTCCACCGCCACCGACTCGCTTGCCGCGCGCAGGAACGCGTCGAGCTTGACCGGGTTGCGCAGCGTGCCGCCGTCGATCGCCTTGCCGGCCATGGCCCGCAGGAAGGCGTGCTGCCGCTTGACCCGGTCGACGTCGCTGCCGGACAGGCCCTTGCGCTCGCGGACGAACCGCAGCGCCCGCGCGCCGTCCAGGTGGTTGCGGCCCGCCGGCCAGGACCAGCCGTTGCTCGGGTCGTGGATCGGCGCGTCCAGGTAGATGTCCACGCCGCCGAGCGCATCGGTCATCCGGGCGAACCCGGCGAAGTCGACGGCGACCACGTGGTCGAGGCGGATGCCCGCCAACTGCTGCACGGTCTGCGCCATCAGCCGCGGCCCGCCGTGCGCGAACGCCGTGTTGATCTTGGCGCGCGGGTGTCCGGGGATGTCGGTCCACAGGTCCCGCGGGATCGAGATGACGTAGGCCTGCCGCTCGTCCGGCGGCAGGTGCAGCACCATGATCGTGTCGGCGTGGGCGCGTCCCCCGGGGCGCCACTTGTCCCGCGCAGGGACGCCGCGCAGGTCCGAGCCGAGCAGCAGCCAGTTCTGCCCGGTTTCGGCGGCCGGGCGGGCCGCGCGGTCCGGCAGCGCCCCGGGCAGCCGCTGGATGCGCCGGTCGTAGCTGTCGGCGCGCCACACCGCCACCCCGAAGGCGGACACGGCCAGCACCGCCGCCGCCACGCCCAGGCGCACCAGCACACGCCGGAGGCGCCCGCCGCCCGCACGCCGGCTCCGAGACCTCATGGCAGGGATCACCTCCGCAGCGGCCCGTCCCGTCCGCGCCGCCGGGGTGCCTCAGCCCGGTCCGGCGCATGATCACCCACCCGGTTCCCCGCCACGGGGCGCTATAACGCCCGTCATATCGCGCTCCCGCCCCCGAGCCGCCCCAAACCGGTACAGCCGGTTTCGGCGATCCGGTCGATCAGGCCGGCCAGCAGCGCGGTGCGCGGGACGACGGAGGCGAGGTCGAGCCATTCGCCGGGCGAGCGGCAGGCGCCGCCGACCGGCCCCAGGCCGTCCAGCACGGGCGTGCCGGACGCCGCGACGATGTTGGCGCCGGAGCCGCCGCCGGCGGCGCCGGCCCGCACGTGCAGGCCCAGTTCGAGGCCCACCCGGCGGGCGGTGTCGACCAGCGCGGCGGTGCGCGGGCCGCCCTCCCACGGGGGCACGGGGGCGTGCTGGACGACCTCGGCCGCCACCCCGGCGACCCCGTGGCCGCGGGCCAGGCGGCGGATGTCGCCCAGGACAGCGTCGAAGTCGGCCGCGCGGTCGGCGCGCACGCAGGCGACCAGGCGCGCCGAGTCGGCGACCATGCCGGGCGCCGTGCCCGCCTGCAGGACGCCCACGCGGACGCGCACTCCGAGACGGCTCCGGTCCAGCTCCTGCAGGGCGACGGTCAGCCGGGCCGCGGCCAGGGCGGCGTCGCCGCCCCGGTCGGCGGCGGCCCGGTCGGAATCGGCGGGCGGGGCGGCACCGGGATCGGTGTGCGCCGCCCGGCCGCGCAGGACGATCTCCACCTCCGCGCCTCCCTTGCGGGCGGCGACCACGGCGCCGTCCGGGCGGGCGCACCGCAGGCCCAGCGCCGCCGCCGCGCCGTGCGCCTCGCGCCGCAGCAGCATCCGGCTCAGCGGGGAGCCGGCCTCCTCGTCCGGCGAGCACACCAGCGCCACCTCCCCGTAGCGCTCGGCGCCCAGCAGGACCAGCGCCTCGACGGCGGCCAGGCCCGCCAGCAGGCCGCCCTTGCCGGCGCACACGCCGGGGCCGTACGCGCGGTCGCCGTCGACGCGCAGCGGCCGCGCGGCCGCCGTCCCGGCGGGGAACACGGTGTCCATATGGCCGGTCAGCAGGATCTTGCGGCGCCCGCGGCCGCGGCGGCGGGCGACCAGCGCGGCCCGCCCGTCGTCCAGCCGGACGGGCTCCAGCCGCATCCCCGCGTCGCGGGCGTACCCGGCGACCAGCCCGGCCACCCGGTTGACGCCCGCCGTGTCGGCGGTGCCGCTGTCGACCGCGACCAGCTCGGCCAGCCTGCCGGCATAGCGTTCGCGGACGTGCGCGGCGGCGGCCGTGAGCGCCGCCGCGTCCGGGCCGGGCGCGCCGACGCGCGGCCGCGCCGGCGCGCCCGCCGCCCCCGCCACGGCCGTGCCCGCCGGGGCCCCTGTGTTCGCCGTTCGTGCCGCCGCCCGGGTCGATGCCGTCCCGGTCGATGATGTCCCGGTCGATGCCATCGCGGCCGGAGTTCGTACGCTCATCCCTGTGCTCACCATCCGCACTCATATGACTACCTGTTGTAATCGAGGGTAACTACCCGGTGTGACAGACAGCACCGCGGGGCGTCGCCGCAGGGGCCGGCTGCTGATCATCGGCGGCGCGGAGAACCGCACGTGCGGCACCGGGCCGCTGGAGACGTTCGTGCGGCTGGCGGGCGGCTCGGCCGCGCGGGTGGTGGTGGTGACCACCGCCACCGAGATCCCCGAGGAGGTGACCGCCGAGTACACCGCCGCGTTCGGGCGGCTCGGCGTGACCGCGGTGCGCGAGCTGCGGCTGCTGGGCCGGGCCGCGGCCGACGACCCGGGCGTGCTGGACGCCCTGGACGAGGCCACCGGCGTGCTGTTCAGCGGCGGCGACCAGTCGCGCATCCGCACCCTGGTCGGGTCCCAGACCAACCGGCTGCTGCGCCGCCGGCTGGAGGAGGACGGCCTGGTCATCGCCGGCACCAGCGCGGGCGCCACCGCGATGGGCCACTGGATGATCCTGGGCGGCAAGGGGCACGAGGTCGCCGCGTCCACGGTGCGGGTCGGACCGGGGCTGGCGCTGGTGGACAACGTCCTGATCGACATGCACTTTCTGGAGCGCGGGCGGCTGCCCCGCCTGCTCAGCGGCATCGCGCTGGACACCCGGCTGCTGGGCGTGGGGATCGACGAGGACACCGCGATCGTGGTGGGCGACGGCTCCTTCGAGGTGGTCGGCTCCGGGCTGGTCACGGTGGTGGACGCCGAGCGGGCCACGGTCGGCTACGCGGCGGGCGACGACGAGCCGATGGCGATGCTGCACGTCGACCTGCACATGCTCCCGGCGGGCTGCCGCTTCGACATGGAACAGCGCAAGCCCGTCATCGGCCGGCGTCCCGGGGAGGAGTCCTGACCGATGCGCATCGACGCGCTGCGCCGCCTCGGCGGCCCGAACGTGTACCTGTCCCGCCCGGTGCTGGTGGCCCGGCTGGAGCTGGCGGAGCTGACCGAGCGGGAGACCACCGACCGGCCCGGCTTCGCCGAGCGGCTGGTGGAGCTGCTGCCGGGACTGGCCGACCACCACTGCTCGGCCGGCCGCCCCGGCGGGCTGCTGGACGCGATGGCCCGCGGCACCTACTTCGGGCACGTCACCGAGCACGTGGCGCTGGAGCTGTCCTGCCGGATCGGCCGCGAGGTGTGCTTCGGCCGGACGGTGTGGGCGGGCTCCCCCGGCGTCTACGACGTGATTCTCGAGTGCCCGCGCGACGAGCCGTCCGCCAGCCCGGTCCCCGGCGCCCTGCTGGCCCTGGCGGTGCGGACGGTGACCGGGGTGCTGGACGGCCGGCCGCCGGCGCTGAAACCGGAACTGGCCCGCCTCCGCGCCGAGTACGAACGCACCCGCCTGGGCGTCAGCACCGCTGCGCTGGCGCGGGCCGCGCGGCGCCGGGGCGTGCCCGTGCGGCGGGTGGGCGAGCTGAACCTTCTGCACCTGGGGCACGGGCGGCACCGCCGCACGGTGTGGGCGGCGATGACCGACGCGACGTCGGCGATCGGCATGGAGATCGCCGCGGACAAGCGGCTGGCGCAGGTCGTGCTGGCCGAGGCGGGCATCCCGGTGCCCGAGGGGCGGCTGGTGACCAACGCCGCCGAGGCGCTGGACGCCCTGCGCGAGATCGGCCCGCCGGTGGTGGTCAAGCCGCTGTCGGGGCACCAGGGCGAGGGCGTGCGGGTCGAGCTGTCCGAACCCGCCGAGGTGCTGGCCGCGTTCCGCGCCGCGGCGGGCGTGGACGAGCGGGTGCTGGTGGAGTCCTACATCCCCGGCCGCGACTACCGGGTGCTGGTGGTGGGCGGGCGGGTGGCGGCCGCGGCCGAGCTGACCGCCGCGCACGTCGTCGGGGACGGCACGGCGACGGTCGCGGAACTGGTCGAGCGCGTCAACGCCGACCCGGCGCGCGGCGAGGGCCACGACCGGCCGCTGACGCGGCTGCGGCTCGGCGCGGCGGAGGTGGCGCACCTGGCCCGCCAGGGGCACCGCCGCGACACCGTCCCCGCCGACGGGGAGGTGGTGTGGCTGCGCCGCAACGCCAACCTGTCCACCGGGGGCACCAGCCGGGACGTGACCGACGAGGTGCACCCGCAGGTCGCGCGGATGTGCGTGCGGGCGGCCGCGGCGATCGGCATGGACGTGTGCGGGGTGGACCTGCGCCTGCCCGACATCGCGGCGCCGCTGCCGTCCGACCCCGGCGCGGCGGGGGTGCTGGAGGTCAACGCCGCCCCCGGGTTGCGCATGCACCTGCGGCCGCACCAGGGCAAGGGCCGCGACGTCGCGGCGGTGATCATCGACCTGTTGTTCCCGCCGGGCACGCCGTCGCGCATCCCGATCGTGTCGGTGACCGGCACCAACGGCAAGACCACGACCGTGCGGATGGTCGCCCACATCCTCGCCCGGCGGGGCCTGCGGGTCGGCATGGCCTGCACCGAGGGCGTCTACGTCGAGGGGCGCGGGGCGGGCGGCCTGGTGTACCGGGCCGACGCGTCCGGGCCCCGGTCGGCGGAGATGGTGCTGGCCGACCGCTCGGTGGAGGCGGCGGTTCTGGAGACCGCGCGCGGCGGGATCGTCCGCCGCGGCCTGGGCTACGACCGCGCCGACGTGGCCGTGGTCACCAACATCACCGCCGACCACCTGGGCGTCGACGACACCCTCACCGTGGACGACCTGGTGCACATCAAGGCGCTGGTGGCCGAGGAGATCCGGGACGGCGGGCACCTGGTGCTCAACGCCGACGACCCGCGGGCGGCGGGCCTGGCCGAGCGTCCCGCCGTGCGGCGGCGCGACCCGGTGGTGCGGCTGTTCGGCGCGTCGGCGCGCAGCGCGGCCATCGCCCGGCACGTGGCGCAGGGCGGCGTGGCGTACTTCGTCGACGGCGGCCTGCTGGTGGAGGCGGCCGGTGCGGAGCGCACGCCGCTGCTGCCGGTCGGCGAGGTCGCCGGCGCGTTCGGCGGACGCGCCGCGCACGTGGTCGCCAACGCCCTGGCGGCGGCGGCCGCGGCCCGCGCCCTCGGCACCCCGGCCGACGTGGTCGCCGACGCGCTGCGCTCGTTCGCCCCGCACGACCGCAACCCCGGCCGCGGCTGCGTCTACCGGGTCGGCGACAACCCGGTGCTGGTCGACTACGCGCACAACCCGGCGGCGGTCGCCGCGATCGGCGCGTTCGTGCGCCGCCAGTGGGACCGGCCGGGCGTGGCCGCCGTCACGCTGCCCGGCGACCGCGAGGACGCCCTGGTCGCCGAGACCGCCCGGGCGCTGGCGGAGGTGTTCGGCCGGGTCGTGGTCTACGAGGACGAGGACCTGCGCGGCCGCGCGCCCGGCGAGATGACCGACCTGATCGTCCGCGGGCTGCGGGAGCGCCGGCCGGACGTGCGGCACGTCGCGGCCGGCGACCTGAAGAGCGCGCTGACCACGGCCCTGACCCTCGCCGGCCCCGGCGAGCCGGTGCTGCTGCTGTACGAGAAGCTGCAGCCGGTCGCCGATCTGCTGCACACCCTGGGCGCCCAGCCCCGCCCGGCGGACGCCGGCTAGCCGCGGGTCCGGCGCGCGGCCCACCAGGCCCCGGCGGCCGCGGCGCCGAGGAGGACGACGAACGCCACGTCGGGCACGGCCCGTCCCATGCGCTGCACCCACTGCTCCAGCGCGACCTCCCGGTCGGCGCCGAGCGGCGAGGGCAGCGCGGCCGTCCCCTCGAAGGCCAAAAACAGCCCGCCGACGGCGACGAACATCAGCCCCGACGCCAGCGACGTGGTGTGCAGCCGCAGCGGGCCGGCGGTGAACGCCCTGCCGCGCAGCCAGCGGCGGCGCCCCAGGTCGAACCGGTCCCACAGCAGCGCCAGCACGAACAGCGGCAGCGCCATGCCCAGCGCGTGGACGGCGAGGAGCACGCCGCCGTACAGCGGGTCCCCCTCCACGGCGGCCACGGTGAGGATCGCGCCCAGGATGGGACCCGCGCAGAAGCCCGCCAGCCCGTACACGGTGCCCAGCAGGTAGGTCGACACCGCCGACACCGGACGCAGCCGCCCGGCCGCCTCCTGCGCGCGTCCCGAGGCGAACCCCAGGCCGAGGATCTGGGCCGCCCCCAGCGCGACGACGACCGCTCCGCCCGCGGTGACCAGCAGCCCGCGATGGCCGTTGAACAGCCGCGCGGCGGCCGCACCGGCGACGCCGAGCGGGACGAGCGTGGTGGCCAGTCCCGCGTAGAAGACGCCGGTGCGGGCCAGCAGCCGCGCGGGCGCGGCGAACGAGTAGGCGAAGAACGCGGGCAGCAGCATCGCGCCGCACGGGCTGACCAGAGTGAGCACGCCCCCGAGGAACGCCGCCGGATACCCGATGTCGATCACGTGCCCCCTCCCACGTGACCGGCAGGCTACTAGGGCCCGGGGCCGGCTAGGCGGTGAAACCGTCCAGGGGCAGGCCGACGTAGTTCTCCGCCAGGCTCGCGGACGCGGCCTTCGACGACACGACGTAGTCCAGGTGGGAGCGCTGCAGGCGCCGGTCGAAGTCGTCGGCGGCCGGGTCGACGTGCAGCAGGGTGGTCATCCAGTACGAGAAGTGCTCGGCGCGCCAGACCCGGCGCAGGCACCGCTGGGAGTAGGAGTCCAGCAGCGTCTCGGACCCGGTCGCGTAGTACTCGGTCAGCGCGGCGGCCAGCACGGTGACGTCCGCGACGGCCAGGTTGAGCCCCTTGGCGCCGGTGGGCGGGACGATGTGCGCGGCGTCCCCGGCCAGGAACAGCCGGTCGTGCCGCATCGGCTCGGCGACGAAGCTGCGCATCGGGGTGATCGCCCGGTCGGTGATCGGCCCGGGGGTGAGCTCCCAGCCGTCGTCGGTGGCGAACCGGGCGGCCAGCTCGTCCCAGATCCGCTGATCCGGCCAGGCGGCCAGGTCCTCGTCCGGCGCGACCTGCAGGTAGAGCCGGCTGACCTTGGGCGAGCGCAGGCTGTGCAGGGCGAAGCCGCGGTCGTGGTTGGCGTAGATCAGCTCCTCGGTGGACGGCGGGACGTCGGCGAGGATGCCGAGCCAGGCGAACGGGTACTCGCGGGTGTAGGTCCGCACGTCGGGCACGGACTTGCGGGAGACCCCGTGGAAGCCGTCGCAGCCGGCGACGAAGTCGCACTCCAGGGTGTGCGTGCGGCCGCCGTGGCGGAACGTCACGCTCGGCGCGGACGGGTCGACCGCCGTGACCTCGGCCTCGAAGCGGACGTCGCCGCCGTCGGCCAGGCGCCGCGCCACCAGGTCCTTGACGATCTCGGTCTGGGCGTAGACGGTGACCGTCCGGCCGGTCAGATCGGTGAGCGGGATCCGGTGCCCGGCGCCGCCGAACCGCAGCTCCAGCCCGTGGTGCACCAGGCCCTCGCGGTCGAGCCGCTCGCCCACCCCGGCGTCGCGCAGCACGTCGGTGGTGCCCTGCTCCAGCATCCCGGCGCGCTGGCGGTGCTCGACGTACTCCCGGTCGCGGCTCTCCAGTACCACTGACTCGATGCCCTGCCGGTACAGCAACTGGGACAGCAGCAGTCCCGCCGGTCCGCCGCCGATGATCGCGACCTGGGTGCGCATGGCTCCTCCTTCTCGTGTCACCAGCGATCCTGGCGTCTGCCGCGGCCGGTGCAAGACCCGCTCTTCCGGCCACCGGAAACCCGGGGCCGGGCGGCGGCCCAGGTCGTCGGCCGGATCCGGCTGCCGACCCGGTCAGGCGCCCGACGCCGCGGGCGGGGCGGGCGGGGCGGGCGGGGCGTCGCCCGACACGGGCGCCCCCGGCACCGCGGGTTCGACGCGCCAGTGCAGGGCCACGTCGCGCGACAGGGCCCGCGCGGCGGTCACCAGCGGCGGCAGCAGCCGCCGCACGTCGGCGCTGCGGGAGCGGGCCACCAGCGACAGGGCCGCCACCACCTCGCCGTCGGCGTCGCGGACCGGGACGGCCACCGAGGACGCGCCGACCGTCATGTCGTCGCGGGTGACGGCGTAGCCGTTGCGGCGCACCCGGGCCAGCACGTCGCGCAGCTCGCCGGGGTCGGTGACGGTGCGCGGCGTGTGCCGGGTCAGCCCGGCCGCCAGCACCGATTCGAGCAACCCCGGCGGCGCGAACGCCAGCAGCACCTGCCCGACCCCGGTGGAGTGCAGCGGCAGCGTGCTGCCGACCTGCGTGACCACGGGCACCGATCGGGTGCCGCGCAGCCGCTCCACGACCAGCGCCCGCCCCTCGCGCAGCACGGCGAGCTGCACGTTGTCGTGGGTGACCTCGTAGACGTCCTCCATGTGCGGCAGCGCCAGCTCGCGCAGGCCGGTGACGGCCGGGGCCTGGCTGCCGATCCGCCACAGGCGGGTGCCGATGCGGTAGGTGCCGTCGGGGACGCGCTCCAGGAACCCTCCGGCGACCAGCTCGCCCACCAGCCGGTGCCCGGTGGCCAGCGGCAGCCCGGCGCGGCGGCAGATCTCGCTGAGGTTGAGGCGGACGCCGCCGAGGGCGAAGGCGTCCAGGATCGCCATGATCTTGCGTGCCACGCTGGGCGGCCGCGTCCGGTCCGTCATCGCCGCCTCCCCCCTCGTGCGGCCGCTATCCGGCCGCGGACGTCCCGCTCGCCTGCTCCTCCTCGGCCAGTACCCGCTGGGCGACGGCGAAGGCGGAGTTGGCGGCCGGCACCCCGCAGTAGATCGCGCTCTGCAGCAGCACCTCTTTGATCTCGTCCTGGGTGAGCCCGTTGCGCAGCGCGGCCCGCACGTGCATGCCGAGCTCGTCCAGGTGGCCGCGGGCGACCAGGGCGGTGAGGGTGATGCAGCTGCGGGTGCGGCGGTCCAGGCCGGGCCGGGTCCAGATCTCGCCCCAGGCGTACCGGGTGATCAGGTCCTGGAAGTCCTCGGTGAAGCCGGTGGTGCGGGACACCGCCCGGTCCACGTGGGCGTCGCCGAGCACCTCGCGCCGCACCTTCATGCCGGCGGCGTGCCGCCGCCGGTCGTCCCCGGGCTCGCCCGCGGGCTCGTCCACGGGCTCGCCGGCGGGCTGGTTCGTCGCGGAGGTCATGCGGGGGCTCCCTTCCAGGTGCGGTCCAGGTGCCGGATGATCGCGCCGGTGACGGGTTCCGGGCGTTCCACGTTGGCCAGGTGCCCGGCGCCGTCGACGACGACCAGCTCGGCGCCGGGGATCCGGCCCGCGAGCACGTCGCCGTGGCCCGCAGGCGGCGTGGGCGCGTCCTCG
Organism: Actinomadura sp. NBRC 104425; assembly: GCF_030269545.1. Lineage (GTDB taxonomy): Bacteria > Actinomycetota > Actinomycetes > Streptosporangiales > Streptosporangiaceae > Spirillospora > Spirillospora keratinilytica. Next base: position 128,578 of record NZ_BSTN01000008.1, read on the forward strand.
GCCCCCGCGACCACCAGGGTGGGCGCGGCGATCCGGGCGAGCCGGTCGGTGATGTCGAAGGCGGCCAGGGCGTCGCAGCAGGCGGCGTATCCGGCCGGGTCGGTGGCGCGCAGCATCGCCACGTACGGGTCGGCGCCGGTGAAGCCGGGCGTGAACCACCGCGCGGCGGCGGTGTCGGCGACCGGCCCGACGCCCTCGCGGCGCACGAGCGCGGCCCGTTCGCGCCAGCGCTCCGGCGGGCCGAAGCGGGGGGACGTGCAGCACAGGACCAGGCTGGCGACGCGGTCGGGCGCGGCCAGGGCGAGTTCGGCGCCGACCGCCCCGCCCAGCGAGACCCCCGCGTAGGCGAACCTGGCGACGCCCTCGGCGTCGAGGACCTCCAGCACCTGGGCGGCCAGGTCGCCGACCGTGAGGGTGCCCCCGCCGCCGGGCGGGGGCGACTGGCCGTGGCCGGGCAGGTCGTACCGCAGCACCCGCCAGCGCTCGGTGAGCGCGGGCAGCTGGGGAGCCCACAGGCCGGTGGTGGTGCCCACGGACGGGCCGAGGACGACGACGGGCGCGTCGCCGGGCCCGTCGGCTTGGTAGTACAGGGTCACGTGCGGTTCCTCCGATGTTCCCGGTACCGCGCCAGGGCCCGGTCGACCAGGGCCGGGGCGGCACCGGCGTCGGCGCGCCCGCCGTGCTCGGCCAGCAGCTCCAGCAGGCCGTCGAGGTTGGCGCGCATGCGGTCGGGCGCGACCTTCAGGCCCTCCAGCAGCTCGGCGGCGGTCTCGGCGGCGCCGCCGGTCAGGCGCAGCATCTCGCGCAGCGGCTGCCACTCGGCGTGCCACTCCCCCGCGGGCCGCTCGTGCGGCGCGGCCTGCGCGGTGAACACGATCTGCGCGTACGCCGGCACCTGCAGCGCCGCCGAGCGCACCAGCGCCGACAGCGCGGGGTTGCGCTTGTGCGGCATCGCCGACGAGCCGCCGCGGCCGGGCCCGGCCGCCTCGGCGGCCTCGTCCACCTCGCTCTGGGCGAGCAGCACGACATCGGTGGCGATCTTGCCGAGGGCGCCGGCGACCAGCGTCAGCGCCCCGGCGAGTTCGGCCACGGGCGTGCGGCGGGTGTGCCAGGGCAGCTCGGGCTCGGCCAGCCCGGTCTGCGCCGCGAAGGCGGGCGGCAGGTCCAGTGCGCGTTCGCCGAACGCCGCCAGGGTGCCCGCCGCGCCGCCCAGCTGGACGGGCAGCCGCAGCGCCGCCAGCCGCTCCCGGGCGTCCAGGCAGCCCAGCAGCCATCCGGCCGCCTTGAGCCCGAAGGTGGACGGCACCGCCTGGCGCGCCAGCGTCCGCGCCGCCATCGGCGTGTCGCGGTGCCGCTCGGCGTGCCCGGCCAGCGCGTCCAGCGCCCGGTCCAGATGCGCGAGGATCACGCCGCGGGTGCGGGACGCGACGAGCATCGCGGCGGTGTCGACGATGTCCTGGCTGGTGGCGCCCCGGTGGACGTGCCGCCCGGCCGGGCCCGCCAGCTCGCGCAGGTCGGCGATCAGCGGGACCACCGGGTTGCCCGCGCCGCGCGCCCGCCGGGCCAGGCCGGGCAGGTCGAACCGGTCGGCGCGGGCGGCCGCGGTGATGGCGTCGGCGGCCTCCCGCGGCACGGCGCCGAGGTCGGCCTGCGCGCGGGCGAGCGCGGCCTCGGCGTCCAGCAGCGCCTGCAGCCACGCGGCGTCGCCGGTGGCCGCCTCGGCCTCGCTGCCCGCCCGCACCGGCGACAGCAGGCCCGCGTCGGGTGAGACGGCCCCGGCGGGCCGTGGACGGTCACAGGTCAAAGAAGACGGTCTCCCGTTCGCCCTGCAGATGCACGTCGAAACGATACGACGCCTCGCCGTCGCGTTCGGCGATCAGGGTGGCGCGGCGGTCCTCCGGGACGACGCCGAGCACCGGGTCGCCGACGTGGGCGGCGGTGTCCTCGGGGAAGTACACCCGGGTGAAGACCGGCTTGAGCAGGCCGCGCGCGAACACCAGCAACGCGATGTAGGGGGCGCCGTCGCCGGTGCTGCCGGGCTTGACCGTGCTGAACCAGTAGTGGCCGGCCGGGTCGGTGCCGCAGCGGCCGAAGCCGGAGAAGTCGTGCCCGGCGCGGCGCAGCCCGCCCGGGCGGCGGGGGATCGAGCCGTCGGCGTCGGCCTGCCAGATCTCCAGCAGCGCGTCGGGCACCGGGTCGCCCGCGCCGTCGAACACCTGGCCGTGCAGCCGGATGGCGCCCTTGTGCCAGCCCGGCGCGAGGGTGGGGCCGTCGTCGTAGGGCAGCGCGAACCCGTAGAACGGCCCCACCGTCTGCGACGGGGTGAGGCCGAGCGCCGGGGTGGCCGGGGTGGTCTCGCCGCTGGTCGCCGTCACGATTCCTCCATCGGGGTCTGGCCGAGCACGATGTCGAACTGGTAGCCCAGCGCCCACTCGGGCTCGGTGGTGTCCAGGTCGAAGCGGGAGATCAGCCGCTCCCGGGCCTTGGTGTCCGGGATCGACTGGAAGATCGGGTCGAACGGGAACAGCGGGTCCCCGGGGAAGTACATCTGGGTGACCAGCCGCTGGGTGAACGCCGTGCCGAACACCGAGAAGTGGATGTGCGCGGGCCGCCAGGCGTTGAGGTGGTTGCGCCAGGGGTAGGCGCCGGGCTTGATGGTGGTGAACCGGTAGCGGCCGTCGTCGTCGGTCAGGCACCGGCCCGCCCCGGTGAAGTTGGGGTCGAGCGGCGCGGGGTGCTGGTCGCCGGCGTGCGCGTACCGTCCGGCGGCGTTGGCCTGCCACACCTCCACCAGGGCGTTGCGGACGGGTCGGCCGGAGGAGTCCAGCACCCGGCCCGTGACGATGATGCGCTCGCCGAGCGGCTCGCCGCGGTGCTGGCGGGTCAGGTCGTTGTCCAGCTTGCCCAGCTCCTGGTGGCCGAAGACCGGGGAGGTCAGCTCCACGGCCTCGGGTCCGAGCTTGGGCATCACCAGCGGCTTGGAGGGGGCGCGCAGGACGGTGCTCTTGTAGTCGGGATGCAGATACGGGGGATGGGTCATGGCCCGTGTCCCTTCTCGTCGGGCGTCTGCGTTGCGGTCATGCCACGGAGGGGTCCGGGAGGACGCGCCCTCGGCGGGCGGGTCGGCGGGTGCGTCGGCGCCGGCCCCGTCGCCGATGCCGGCGACGGTCCGCGCCGCCGAGGCGACGACCTCGTCCATGTGCCTCCCGCCCGCGTCGCGCGGCGGCCCGCCGGTGCGCCCGCCGCCGGGGGCCGGCAGGGTCGGCGTCATCGGCGGGCCGCCGCCTGGTCCGTTGTGCGCAGCGGGCCCGGAGCGGGTCCGGGGCCGCCGCCTTTCCCCTCACCCTGGCAGCGGTCCGCCCCGGCAAGGGGGCCGATTTTCCGCTCAGTGGAAACCCGGGCCTGCCGCGAGCGGCGTCTCCGGCGGGCCGGGCGCGGCGGGCGGCGCGGTGCCGACGGTGGTCTCGCAGGCGGTGCGCGTGCCGTCCGCTGCACCCTGCGTGCGTAATGCCCGCGCATTCCGTCGGACCCGTGTGGGAGGGTTCATCCAGCATCCACGGATCTTGGAGGGGGCACGTGACGGATCCGAGCGAGGGGATGACCGATCCCCGGCTGCAGGCGCAGGGCGAGTTGAGCATGGCGCGGCTCGCGCTCGACGACGGGGAGCTGCGGCACGCGGCCGACCATGTCGCCAGGGCGCTGGTGCACGACCCCGTCCTGCCCGAGACGCACGAGCTGCTGGCGGCGCTCGCCGCGCACCCGCGGGGCGGCGCGGACCTGTTCCCCCTGGAGCAGCCGGTGTTCCTGGGCACGGTCGTGGCGCGGGCGCACGTGCTGGCGTCGCGGGGCGAGCCGCAGCAGGCGCTGTCGCTGCTGGTGTCGGCGCAGTGCCACGAACCGGGGAGCGCCTGGGCGGACGTGCCGTGGATGCGCGACCCCGCCCTGCCCGCCCGGCTGGCGCCCGACGACGTCAGCATGCTGGTCATGCGGCTGGCGAGCAAGCTGGGCGATCCGGTGCCCGAGCAGGAGCGGCCGCCGCTGCGGCCGTTCTGCGACCTGGCCCGCGCCATGTGCGCCGCGTACCCGGGGCACGGCGCGATGCTGTGGACGTCGTCGATCCTGATGCGCCGCGTGGGCGCCACGGGCGAGGCCATCGGGCTGGCGGCGCGCGCGGAGTCGGTGGAGCCGTCGTTCCACGCGGCGATGGCGCTGGGGTACGCCTACCGCGCCGAGCAGCGCTACCAGGAGGCCGAGCAGGCGTGGCTGCGCGCGCTGCGCTTCGACCCGGGCAACCTGGCCCTGTACACCGACATCGGGGAGCTGCTGGCGCTCGCCGGCCGCCCGGCCGAGGGGCTGGCGTGGGTGGAGCGCGCACTGCAGCAGGACCCGCACGACCCCAGCGCCTTCCCCACGGCCTGCGGAATGCGCTTCGACCGCGACGGCGACCTGGCCCATCTGGTGGCGCTGTCGGACTACCTGCGCGAGAACCCCGGCAACGGCCACGCCGACGGCGTGCTCACCCACCATTCGCAGCGGAGGTACTGGCTGGGGCACATCCCGGCGCCGGGCGAGGCGGTCGTCAACGTGCTGCGCCAGGTCCTCGCCGACGACGGCCCGCAGGACGCCCGCGGCATCGCGCTGACCGTCTCGGCCCCGGAGCCGCCCAGCGCCCTGATGGCGTTCGCGGCGTCGGTGGGGGTCTCCGACGGCGTCACCGTCACCGAGGTGCCCGAGCCGGATGCGCGCCGCCCCGTGCCCGAGGTGTTCGCCGACGGGCCGGTGCGCGCGGTGCGCGGCAGCGTGTGGGTGTACGAGGGCACCGCGGCGCGGCCCGCGGTGGCGCCTCCGTCCCCGGCCGCCGTGCAGGCCGTCCAGGGGCTGGCGGGCCACCGGTGGCGGCACCTGCCCGCCGCCTACGACGACGCGGTGCGGCTGTCCGGGCTGGGCCTGGGCGACCTGCTGGGGCTGCTGGTGCATCCGCCGGTGCCGCAGGAGGTCCCCCGCCGGCACCGTCCCGACTGGATCCGCTCGGTGCAGGCGTGGACGTGCCTGGGCATCGCGCACTACCGGGCCGACCAGCCCTGGCACCGGTCCGAGCGCAGGGCCGTGCTGGTGGACCTGGCGTACGGGCCCGAGGACTGGGTGTCGGAGATGGCGCTCGCGGCGATGATCGCCACCGCCTGGGTCGATCCGGGTGTGCGCGCCGACGTCGCCGAGCTGGTCGCCTGGCGTTTCATGGCGGCCGTCCAGGCGAGCCAGAGCCGTCCCGTCACCGTGCTGGAGTCGCTGGCGTTCCTGGTGCGCGCCACCCCGGACATGCATCCGGAGGTGCGCTCGCTCGCCGACGACGTCGTCGCGCCGCCGGACCCCCGCACCACCGCGTAGCCGCCCGCGCGGCGCGCCCGCCGGGCCGCTCTCGCGCCGCCCGTTCCGCGTCCGCGAGCCCCCTTTAACGCGCGGGTCTCGCCTGCCAAGCTGAGGGGCACAGTGCGAAGAGGAGGCGCGGAGGCGAGGCACCATGATCGCGAGACCGGAGGGCGGCCCGCGCGTGGTCGTGGGGGTCGACGACTCCCCCGGGGCCCGGTGCGCCCTGTCGTGGGCCATCGGCGAGGCCCGGCTTCGCGGCCTGCCGCTGCTGATCGTGCACGCCGCGCCGCTGCCGCCGCACGTGTCGGCGGTGGGCCAGCTCGGCCCGGGGGTCACCGAGGCGTTGCGCTCGGCGGGTGCGGAGCTGATCGCACAGCTGCTCGACGAGGTGGCCGACGGCACCCCGTGCGGGGTGGAGATGTCGGCGCTGGCGCTGGTCGGCGAGCCGGGCGCGGCCCTGGTGCGGCTGGCCCGCGAGGACGACATCCTCGTCGTCGGGCACGGCTCCCGGGGCCTGTGGTCGCGGCTGGTGCGGCCGTCGGTGCGGCTGCACTGCGCGCGGCGCAGCAGGGCCACGTTCGTGTGCGTGCGGCCGCCGGCGTTCGACTCGCTGCTCGGCGGCCTTTCCGGGCAGGACGACGGTCCCGAGCGCTCCCGCCTGCGCCGCATGCTCGGCTGGGGCGGCCGGCAGCACACGGCCTGACCGCCCCGCCGCCGGCCTGGGCGCCGCCCCGCCCCCGACCGGTGCGGCGGAGGCGCGGGGCGGGCCCGCAGGCGCGGGGTCAGGCCGGGGGCAGGTCCACCAGGCCGGCCAGCGCCGCCCGGTGCCGGTCGGGCGTGCCGAGGGCGATCGCCGACGACTTGGCGCGCTTGAGGTACAGGTGCGCGGGGTGCTCCCAGGTGAAGCCGATGCCGCCGTGCATCTGCACGCATTCCTCGGCGGCCTTCACCGCGACGGCCGAGCAGTGGGCCTGGGCGATCGCGACGGCGACGTCGGTGTCGGGGTCGCCGGAGGCCAGGCAGGCCGCGGCGTATCGGGCGACCGCGCGGGCCTGCGCGACCGCCGTCCACAGGTCGGCGAGGCGGTGCTTGAGGCCCTGGTAGGAGCCGACCGGGCGGCCGAACTGGTAGCGGGTCTTCAAATACTCGACGGTGGACTCCAGGCACCGGTCGGCCAGGCCGAGCTGCTCGGAGGCCAGCATGGCGGCGCCGGCGGTCAGGGCGGCGCGCACGGCGGCCTCGCCCTCGGCGACGCGGCGGGCGGGCGCCTCGGCCAGCGCGATGTCGCACAGGCGCCGGGTCATGTCCAGCGAGGTCACCGGGGTGCGGCGGGCGTCGGCGGCGTCCACCGCGTACAGGCCGCCGGGCGCGGGGACCAGCAGCACGTCGGCGGCGGCGCCGTCGGCGACGCCGGTGACGGCGCCGGTCAGCGCGCCGTCCTCCACCCGCACGGACGTGCCGAGGGGGCCCTTGGGCGCCGTGCTGAACGGCACCGCCACGACGGCGATCTTCTCTCCGGCGGCCAGCTCGGCGAGCAGGTCCGCGCCCGCGTCGCCGGCGGCCAGCAGCGCCGCGGTGGCCAGGACGGCGCTGGACAGGAACGGCACGGGCGCCACCGCGCGGCCGAGCTCCTCCATCACCACGGCGGTCTCCCGCCAGGAGGCGCCCGCGCCGCCGCGCTCGTCGGGCACCGGCAGCCCGGCGCAGCCCAGCTGGACGGCCACGGCCCGCCACAGGTCCGCGTCGTACGGCTCGTCCTTCTCCAGGCCCGCCAGCACGCCCGTCCAGGGGCACCGGTCGTCGAGCACCCGGCGGACGCCGCCGCGCAGGTCCTCCTCGATCTCGCTGTACAGCAGGTTCGTCACGGGCGTCCCTCCGTCGGCCCCGGGGTGGTCTGGCGCTGTTTCGAGCGGCCCGTCACTTGGGCAGGTCCTTCCACGCCACGTCCTTGTCGACCCTGATCTCGCCGGGCAGGCCGAGCACCCGTTCGGCGATGATGTTGCGCAGGATCTCCGAGGTGCCGCCCTCGATCGAATTGCCCTTGGCGCGCAGGTAGCGGTAGCCGGGCGAGCGGCGGGTGAAGTCGACCTCGGTGGGGCGGCGCATCGTCCAGTCGTCGTAGCGCAGGCCGTCCTCGCCGAGCAGCTCCAGCTCCAGCCCGGAGATCTCCTGGTTGAGCCGGGCGAAGGCGAGCTTGGCGGCCGAGCCCTCGGGGCCGGGGGCGCCGGCGGCCAGCTGCTGGCGCAGCCGCTCGCCGGTCAGCCGGGCGGCCTCGGCCTCCACCCACAGCCGCAGCAGCGCGTCGTGCAGGCCGGGGGTGCGCAGCTCGGGGCGGTCCCGCCACAACCGCGCCACCACGCCGATCATGCCGCCCTCGCGGGGGACGGCGTTGCCGCCGATGGCGACCCGCTCGTTCATCAGCGTGGTGGTGGCCACCCGCCAGCCCTCGCCGACCTCGCCGAGCCGGTGCTCGTCGGGGATGCGCACGTCGGTGAGGAAGACCTCGTTGAACTCGGCCTCGCCGGTGATCTGCCGCAGCGGCCGCACCTCGACGCCGGGCGCGGTCATGTCGCAGATGAAGTAGGTCATGCCGCGGTGCTTGGGCACGTCCGGGTCGGTGCGGGTGACCAGGATCGCCCAGCGCGCCTCGTGCGCCATGGACGTCCACACCTTCTGGCCGTTGACGATCCAGTGGTCGCCGTCGCGCACGGCGCGGGTGCCGAGCGCGGCCAGGTCCGAGCCGGCGCCCGGCTCGCTGAACAGCTGGCACCAGATCTCCTCGCCCGTCCACAGCGGGCGCAGGAAGCGCCTCTTCTGCTCCTCGGTGCCGTAGGCCAGGATCGTGGGCGCGGCCATGCCGAGGCCGATGCCGTTGCGCTCGGGGTCGTTGCGCGGCGCGCCGGCCGCGGCGAACTCGGCGTCCACGACCGGCTGCAGGGCGCGGGGCGCGCCGAGCCCGCCCAGGCCCGGCGGGTAGTGCACCCAGGCCAGCCCGGCGTCGAACCGGGCCCGCAGGAACGCCAGCCGTTCCATGCCGGACGGATCGTGGTCGGTGAGGAAGCTTCGGACCCGTTCGCGCAGGTCGTCGGCGTCCGGCGGTGCTGAGCTCAAGGGGCGGACCTCCCTGGGACGAGCGGCGCCGCGGCCGCGGTACCCGACATACCAACTGGTCGGTACGGTCACCCTAGGAACAGCGCGCCGACCGCGTCAACGGCGCACCGGAATCCCGTTCGGATTCCTCGGGAGCCCGGCGCGCCGTCTCGGCGGGAGCGGCGGCCCCTCCGGTCAGCGGGCCGGGGCCTCGCCCAGCTCAGCGGGCAGCGGGTCGCGGTGCAGCACCGTCAGGCTGGTGACGGCGCGGGTGAGCACCACGTACAGGCGGGCCAGGCCGCGCGGCTCGGCGGCCACGATGCCGGCGGGTTCCACGACGATGACGTGGTCGTACTCCAGGCCCTTGGCGAGGGTCGCCGGGACGACCAGCAGCCGCTCACCGTCGCCGGAGTCGGGGCCGAGCAGCCCGTGCGGCACGCCCGCGCCGGCGAGCGCCTCGGCGTGGGCGGCGGCCGCGGCGTCGGGGACGATCACCCCGACGGAGCCCTCGCGGTCCAGCGCGCGGCGTGCCTCGGCGACGACGGCCTCGGCCAGGTCGGGCACCCGGCGCACCGTCAGCGCGTCCGCCCCCGCGCGCAGGGAGCGGGGCGCGGCCAGGCCGGGTGCGATGTGCGGCAGGAGCCGGGCCGCGTAGTCCAGCACCGCGCCGGGGACGCGGAAGCCCGTCGTCAGCTCCGCCACCCGCCCGTCCTGGCCGAGGTGGCGCAGCACCTCGTCCCACGAGCGCGCCGACCAGGGGGTGGTGCCCTGGGCCAGGTCGCCGAGCACCGTCGCCGAGCCGGTGGCGCAGCGGCGGCCCAGCGCGCGCAGCTGCATCGCCGACAGGTCCTGGGCCTCGTCCACCACGATGTGCCCGAGGGACCGGGTGCGCTCGATCAGGTCGTTCAGCTCGTCCAGCAGGGCCCGGTCGGCCGCGGTCCACTTCGCCGACCGGTGCGAGCGGGGCGGCTTGCGCCACAGCAGCGCGGCCTGCTCGTCCTCGTCGAGCACGCCCCTGGCGGCGGCGCGCAGCAGGTCGGCGTCCGACAGCAGGCGGTGCAGCACCTGCTCGGCGGTGACCTTGGGCCACACCCGGTCGACGAGCCGCTTGACGGGCCGGGACCGGGCCACCTGGTCCTGGACGCGGTCGTCGGGCGCCTCGCCGCGCTGCTCCATCAGCACCAGCACCCGGTGCGCCAGCCGCTGGGCGAACGCGGCGCGGGCGTTGGCATAGCGCATCGTCCCGCGCAGCGACGCGGCGATCTCGCGCACCTCGCGGTCGGCGAGCCGGAACCGGCTGGCGCCGCGGGTGTACAGCAGGCCCTCCTCGGGCTTGCGGACCTGCCGCCACAGGGCCCGGCGCAGCACCTCGGCCATCCGGGCGTCGCCCTTGAGCGCGGCGACGTCGGCGGGCTCCTCGGCGGCGGGCGCGCCGAGCAGGTCGTCCACGGTGACCTGGTCGACGCTGATCTCGCCGAGCGCGGGCAGCACCGCGGAGATGTAGGCCAGGAACGCGCGGTTCGGCCCGACGATCAGCACGCCGGAGCGGGCCAGCCGCTCGCGGTGGGCGAACAGCAGGTAGGCCGCGCGGTGCAGGCCGACGGCCGTCTTGCCGGTGCCGGGGGCGCCCTGCACGCAGACGGTGCCGGCCAGGTCGGCGCGGACGATCTCGTCCTGGTCGGGTTGGATGGTGGCGACGATGTCGCGCATGGGCCCGGTGCGGGGCCGTTCGATCTCCCGGGTGAGCAGGCTCGACGGGCCGAGGGAGCGGCCGTCGAGCGGCTCGTCCTCGTAGGCGGTCAGCTCGCCGCCCTGGAAGCCGAACCGGCGGCGCCGGCGCCAGCCCATGGGGTCGGCGGGCCCGGCGCGGTAGAAGGCCCGGGCGACGGGGGCGCGCCAGTCGAGCACCAGGGGGCGGCCCTCGTCGCCGTCGTGGACGTGGCGCCGTCCGACGTACATGGTGGCGGGCAGGTCGCCGCGGTCCTCGCGCGCGTCCATGCGGCCGAAGAACAGCGGGGTGTCGGGCCGGTCGGCCAGCGCGGCGACCCGCTTCTCCAGCAGCGACTCCAGGAACTGCTGCGACACCCAGTCGGCGGCCACGTCGGCCGACAGGGAGCCGGCGTGCTCGCGCATGCGCCGTAGCGCCGCCCGCGACTCGGCCAGGTGGGCCCGCTCGGCGGCGAGCACCGCGTCGGCGTCGGCGGGCTCCTCCTGCTGGGACGCGGCCTGTTGGGACGCGGCCTGCCGGGGTACGGGGGGCTCGGCCTCGCCGGAGTCCGGCTCCTCGGGCGATTCGCGCGCTACGGCCGTCGGGTCGGTGGGCATGCGTGTACACCTCCGTGTGTGATGGTTTGGTGACGCCCGGACATGATCGCCGTCAGACGAAACCACCTAGCCTAGCCGTGTTCCCGATGATCTGGCGGGACCTCGCGGAGAAGCCCTCCGGATGCAGACGGGCGCAGACGGACGTGCGCCGCGAACGGGAGCGGGGCTCAGCGGCGGCGGGGCCGCCTCGTAGGCGGCGCAGCCGATGAGCTCCAGGGACACCTGCAGGCGCTGCGGGCTGACGTGATCGACTTCGGTCGTCTTGCCCGCCCCCGGGAGCGTCAGTATCGTGACGACTCGTTAGTGATCCACGTCACACCGGAAGGCGGTGGGTCGTGCGGGACGCAGAGCCGGGGCTGCGCGTGTGCGGCGTCACCGTGCGGCGCCGCGGGGTGACCCTCCTCGACGGGGCGGATCTGACGGCGCCGCCCGCGACGGTCACCGGCCTGGTCGGGCCGGACGACCCCGGCGCCGCCGCCCTCGCCGACGTGGTCTGCGGCCTGCTGCGGCCCGCGTGCGGCAGCGTCCGGCTGGACGGCGCCGACCTCACCCGCAGGCTCCCGCTGCCGCGCCCCCGCCGGGGCGTGGCGCGCACCTTCCGCCGCCCCGCGGTCCTGCGCGGGCTCACCGTCCGGGAGAACGTGCTGGTCGCGGTGCGGGCGCACGCGCTGCTGCGGGAGGTGCCCGGGCGCGCCCGCCGCGACCGGCGACGGATCCGGCGGGCCGCGTGGCGCAATGCCGGGCCGTCCGCCGACGCGCTGCTGGAGCGCCTCGGCCTCGCCGCGTACGCGGGGCGCCGCGCCGACCGGGTGCCGCCCGGCGTGGCGCGGCTGGTCGAACTGGCCCGGGCGCTGGCCGCCGATCCGCGGCTGCTGGTGCTGGACGAGCCGTCCGCGGGGCTGTCGGTGCCGCAGATGCGCGCGCTGGAGGTGCTGCTGCGCGAGGTGGCGGCCGAGGGCCCGGCGGTGCTGCTGATCGAGCGGGACCTGGAGCTGGTGCTGGGCGTCTGCGACCAGCTCCACCTGCTGCGCGGCGGCCGGATCGTCGCGTCCGGCTCGCCGTTCGAGGTGCGCGCGACGTGCCGGCCCCGCCCGGCGGCGGTCGGCGGCCCCGCAGCGCCGCCCGCCGCCGTCCGACGTCCGGGCGTGCCGCGATAATGACGGCGAACGGGTGGCCGTGCCGGACCAGGCCGCGCCACGAGCCGACGCCGAAAGCGAGACGCGCATGACGACCGAGCGGCGCCCCGTCCGGGAGGCCCTGCTCGACGCGGCCGCCGAGATCCTCACCCGCGAGGGGTACCGGGGGCTGCGGATGCGGGACGTGGCGGAGGCCGCCGGGGTGAGCCGCCAGACCGTCTACAACGAGTTCGGCGACAAGTGGGGGCTGGCCCAGGCGGTCGTCATGCGCCACCACGACCGTTACCTGGACGGCATCGACCGGGTGCTGTCCGAGCACGCCGACCTGTACTCGGCGGTGGCGGCGGCCGTCGTCTACACCATCGAGACCGCCGCCGACGACCCGATCAACAAGACCGTGCTCACCGGCGCCGACGGGGGCGAGCTGCTGCCGCTGCTGACCACGCAGGCCGAGCCGCTGCTGTTCATCGCCCGCACCCGCCTGATCGACCACGCCACCGCCCAGTGGCCGGATCTGGACCCGGCCGCCCTCGCCGAGGTGGCCGACATCGCCATCCGGCTGACGATGAGCCACGTGATGCTGCCGCACGAGCCGCCCGAGCAGGTCGGCCATCTCATCGCCCGCCTCGTCACCCGCTACCTGGCCCCGACCGGCGGAGCGCGCGGCGACCGGATTTCTTGATCGCCGCCTGTTGCCTTGATCACATCCGCGGCGCAGCATAGGGGCGACCGGTCCCGCCCCCAGACCGCCGAGGAGAACCGCGATGCCCACCAGGTCCTACGCCAGCACCGTGCTCAGCGCGCCCGCCGACGAGGTGTGGGGCTTCCTGCGCGACTTCGGGAACCTGGCCGACTGGATGCCCGGGGTGGCCACCTGCGCGATCGAGGACGGCGGGCCCGCCGACCGGGTCGGCTGCGTGCGGCGGGTGATCGGCCCGGGCGACACGGTGTTCCGCGAGCGGCTGTGCGGCATGGACGACGACGACCGCTCCTACTGGTACGGGATGCTGGAGTCGCCGCTGCCGATCCGCGACTACGTCGGCCGCATCAGGGTCGCGCCGGTCACCGACAGCGGGGGGTCGTTCGTCGAGTGGCAGGGCGAGTTCTCGGTGGACGCGGCCGACGAGGAGGCCATGCGCAAGACCATCGCCACCGCCATCTACCACCCCGCGCTGGAGGCGCTCGGCAAGCGCTTCTCCTGACGCCCTCCCCCGGCCGCCGCGCGGGCCGCCGAGAAGGCGGCGCGCAGCCGGCGCGCCGCGAACCGCAGGGCGTCCGCGGCGGCGTCGAAGTGCTCGGGCGCCAGGAAGAACGAGTGCACCACGCCCTCGTACCGGCGCAGCTCGACCGCAACCCCCGCCTCCGCCAGGCGGCGCGCGTACGCCTCGCTCTCGTCGCGCAGCACGTCGAGCTCGGCGGTGATCACGGTGGCCGGGGCGAGGCCGGACAGGTCGGGCGCGCGCAGCGGGGCCAGCAGCGGGTCGGACGGGTCGGCGCCGCCCCGGTACATCGCCAGGCAGCGGGCCATCGCGGCGGCGTCGAGGCCGTACCCCCGGCCGTAGGCGGCATAGCTCGGGGTGTCCATGGCGGTGTCGGTGACCGGGTAGACCAGCAGCTGGTGCGCCAGGCGCAGGCCGCGGTCGCGGGCGATGAGGGCGACCGCGGCGGCCAGGTTGCCGCCCGCGCTGTCCCCGGCGACCGCCACCGCCGCCGGGTCGGCGCCGAACCGCCCGGGCTCGCGGGCGACGGCGGCGGTGGCCGCCCACGCGTCGCGCACCGCCGCGGGGAACGGGTACTCGGGGGCCAGCCGGTAGCCGACGCTGACCACGGCGCAGCCGGTCTCCGCGGCCAGGTCGCGGCAGGTGTCGTCCACCCCGTCGAGCCCGCCCAGCACCCAGCCGCCGCCGTGCAGGTACACCAGTGCGGGCAGCGGCGGCCCGCCGGGCGGCTCGGGGCGGTACAGCCGCACGGGCACGTCGGTGCCGTCGCCGGGCACGGCGAGGTCGGCGACGTGCGGCAGCTCGCGGCCGCGGCGCGGCCGGGCCGCCAGCGCGGCCTCCGCGGCGCGGCGGCTCTCCGGCAGCGCCGGCTCCTGCCCCTCCAGCGCGGCCAGGGGGGCGAGCATCTCCAGGTAGCGGGCGGTCTGCGGATGCATGGGCATGGCCGGCCTCCGGTCTCGGGCCGCGGCGCGGCCCGGACCCACGAAACGACGGACAAGACAGCGGCGAACGTACCCCGATGATCCGGGCCAGATCATCCAGGCCGAGACCTTCGCACGCGGCGCGGCGGCCGGCCCGGCGCGCGCGTGCGGGTCAGCGGCCCCAGGCCTCGGCGACCAGCGCGTCGAACAGCCGGCGGTCCTCGCCCTCCTCGGGGTGCCACTGCACGCCGAGGCCGAACCGGTGCCCCTGCAGTTCGACGGCCTCCACCACCTGGTCCTCGGCCCAGGCGACCGCGGCCAGGCCCTTGCCGAGCCGGGCGATGGCCTGGTGGTGCCCGGTGACCACCTGGGCGGTCTCGCCGAGGATCTTGCCGATCCGGCTGCTCGGGCTGATCTGCACGGTGTGCCCGCCGTACATGCCGCCGGGCGGGCAGTGCCCGGTGTGCCCGACGGCCTCGGGCAGTTGCTGGACGAGGGCGCCGCCGCGCGCCACGTTCAACGCCTGCATGCCCCGGCCGACGGCCAGGAACGGCAGGTCGGCGTCGATGACGGCGCGCAGCAGGGCCAGCTCGAACCGGTCGCGCTGCGGCTGCGGCGGGCCGGTCTGGTGGTGGCGCAGCATCCCGTACAGCTGCGGGTCGAGGTCGGCTCCCCCGGCGAACACCACCCCGCCCAGACCCTCCACCAGGGCGTCGAGGCCGCGCAGCCCCGCCGTCGGCGGCAGCATGACCGGCACGCCCCCGGCGCGTTCGACCGACCGCAGATAGGTCACGGGCAGCAGGGCGGCCTCCCGCACCCACTCGCTCCAGCGGGCCGGTTCCAGACAGGTCGTCACGCCGATGAGCGGCGGTGCCCCGACGGCGGCCGCGCGGGGCTCGGGAGCCCCTCGGATCGCCTCTCCCATGCCCTCCCCCTCGCTGAGCGCCGGCGCCGGGCCGCACGGCCGCGCACCGGCCCGGCCGATTTCGAAATCTACCCTCCGGGTTGAGATTTATCCACCGTCCGGTAAATCGTGTTGTCATTCGCGGCCCGCCGCCGCGCCGAGCACGACTCCCGCTTTCACCCTGAGTCGACCGGAAAATGAGTGCAAATGATCATCGGGGCGTGCACCTGCACGTACCGAGCAGTATTCTCCTCCCGTCGCAACTTGCGCCGATCACACTTGATGACCATTCCGCAACTCTTCGCGCACCCCGTACGCCTTTTCGGCGATCCGGTTGATTACCAGCGACTTCCGATGCGAGAATCTCACGAACTCGGACGTGCGGGGCGTCCGGCATGCGCCGGCGGCGCGGACGGCCCCGGCGAGAAAAGCCCTGGGGGGCGATCTGGCAAATGTCATCGGTACCCCGAATCGTCAAAGAGAGCTTCACCCGCATCGAGCCCGTGGCGGACACCGCGATCGCCTATTTCTACGGTCGCCTATTCGCCGAGAACCCGCGGCTGCGATCGCTTTTCCCGCCCGCGATGGACGGGCAGCGCGAACGCCTTTTCCAGGCGCTGACCCGCATCGTGTGGAGCCTGGACGCGCCCGACGAGCTGACCGACTACCTGGAACGGCTCGGCCGCGACCACCGCAAGTACGGGGTGCTGCCCGAGCACTACGCGGCCATGGGCACCGCGCTGATCGCCACGCTGCGCCGGTTCTGCGGCGCCGGCTGGACGCCCGAGACCGAGGCGGCCTGGACCGCCGCCTACCGCACCGTCGCCGACATCATGATCGCCGCGGCCGAGCGCGACGCGGCCACCGCTCCGCCCTGGTGGGTCGCCGAGGTCGTCGACCACCACCGCCCCGCCCCGGACCTGGCGGTGGTGACCCTGCGCCCCGACCGGCGGCTGGACTTCACCGCCGGCCAGTACGTGCCGGTGCAGACCGCCCGCTGGCCGCGCGTGTGGCGCAGGTACTCGATCGCCAACGCCCCGCGCCCCGACGGCACCCTGTCGCTGCACGTGCGGGCCGTGCCGGGCGGCTGGGTCAGCGGCGCGCTCGTCCGGCACACACGCGTCGGCGACACCGTGCTGCTCGGCCCCGCCGCCGGCTCGCTGACGCTCGACCCCGGCTGCGGCCGCGACCTGCTGCTGGTCGCGGGCGGCACCGGCCTGGCGCCGCTGCGGGCCCTGGTCGAACAGGAACTCGCCCGCGGCGGGGAGCGCGGCGTCCACCTGGTGGTCGGCGCGCGCACCCCGCTCGACCTGTACGACCTGCCCGAGCTGCGCCTGCTGGAGTCCGGCCATCCGCGGCTGCGGGTGGTACCGGTGCTGTGCGACGCCCCGCCCCATGACGGGCTGCGCGGGCCCGTCGCCGACGCGCTGGGGCAGATCCGCGAACGCTGGGACGACCACGAGGTCTACGTGGCCGGCCCGCCGGGCATGATCAGGGCCACGGTGGGCGCGCTGCAGAACCTCGGCGTGCCGCTCGACCGCATCCACCACGACCTGCTGGAGGCGGGACGGGACGACGCCCGGGCCTCCTCCTGACCCGGGCGCTCCCGCCGCCGTCCCGCACCGCACCGGCGAGAGGGCGGCGGGCGCCGCCCGGTCACCACCCGGCGCGCTCCCGCAGGAAGGCGCCGGTCGCCTCGTCGGCCGGGTAGAACGACTCGATGGCCAGCTCCGCCACCGTGATGTCCACCGGAGTGCCGAATGTGGCGATCGTGGTGAAGAACGACAGCCGCCGCCCGTCGTCCAGCCGCAGCCGCAGCGGGACGAACACCTCGTGGCCCGCGGGCGGCGGCGCGGGCTCGGCGGCGGCCTCGGCGCCGGGGTAGTCGCGCAGCTCCCGGTACAGGTCGGCCAGCGCCGGGTCGGCGGTGAGCGCCACATGCCGCCGCACCCGGTCGATCATGTGCGCCCGCCACTCCCCCAGGTTGACGATGTTCCTGGCGAGCCCGTCGGGATGCATGCTCAGCCTGAGCACGTTGAGGGGCGGCTCCAGCAGCTCCGCCGGCGCATCCTCCATGAAGAACGCCGCCGCCCCGTTGGCGTCGATCAGGTTCCAGAACCGGTCGACCACCACCGCCGGGTACGGCTCGTGGCCCGCCAGGACCTGCCGCAGGGCCGCCCGCACCGCGTCCATGCGCGGCTCCTCGATCGGGGTCTCGGTGTAGACCGGGGCGTACCCGGCCGCCACCAGCAGCAGGTTGCGGTCGCGCAGCGGCACCTGCAGGTGCTCGGCCAGCCGCAGCACCATCTCCCGGCTCGGCTTCGACCGCCCGGTCTCCACGAAGCTCAGGTGCCGGGTCGACACGTCCGCCCGGGCGGACAGTTCCAGCTGGCTGAGCCGCCGCCGCTGCCGCCAGGCCCTCAGCTGCTCCCCCACCGGCCGCACGTCACCCAGGGACTCGCCCAAAGACCTCGTCTTCGTCGTCACGCCCCGACGCTACCGACAGGCAGGTCATGCGGACGATTACGTCCCAGGTAACCGGAACCCCCGGCAAGTGGGCGGGCGCGCCGGTTACCCCGGAGGTAATCGACGGGCCTCCCACGCCCCGAGCAGGCTGCCGGGGGAACCCGCCGACCGGAAAGGACGCCCATGACCACCGACGACCTGCTCGACGCCATGCCGTTCGCGCGCACCCTGGGCATCGGGATCGACGCCGCCGCGCCGGAGGAGGTCGCGGGGCGTCTGGCCTGGGCGCCGGAGCGCTGCACCGCGGGCGGCGTCATGCACGGCGGCGCCCTGATGGCCCTGGCCGACTCCGTGGGCGCGGTCTGCGCGTTCCTCAACCTGCCGCCGGGCGCCTCGACGACGACCCTGGAGTCCAAGACCAACTTCTTCCGCGCCGTGCGCGGCGGCGAGGTCCGCGCGGTGGCGCGGCCCCTGCACGCCGGACGCACCTCGATCGTCGTGCAGACCGACCTGCACGACGCCGAGGGCCGCCGGGTCGCCCAGGTCACCCAGACCCAGGCCGTCCTGTCCCGCTGACCGCGTGCGCCGCTCCACGCCGGCGCGGCGGGCCGCCCGGGCGCGGCGCGACGCGCCCGGAACGACCGGCGCGCGCCCATCCCGGCGTGATGGGCGCGCGTCGCGGACCGGCGGCGGGGGGCGTCACCTGGAACGAGCGGGAACGCGCATCTCGCTGACGGGGTGCGGGCCCGCCGGCTCGTGGCGGTACTCATCGCCGAACAGCTCGCGGTGCTCGGCGATGACGCGCTCGCTGGGCGGCTCCTCGCCGCCGTGGATCTGCTCCTGCATGCGCTGGAAGCGCTCGTGGGCCTCGCGCACGTACCCGGCGCCCAGCGTGGTCAGGTCGATCTGGGTGGCCAGCAGGTCGCGCAGGTACTCCTTGTTGGGCTCGAAGGTCACCGGCGCGGGCAGCTCGGGCGCCAGGATGCTCTCCGGCTCGCGCCCGTCGTGCCGGCGCATCATGTCGCAGGCGATGCGCAGGTGCTCCAGCTCCATGTTCAGGTGCAGTTCCCAGATGGCCTTGACCTTGGGGTCGGTCTCGGTCTCCATCATCGAGTGGTACATGTAGCACTCGTTGTACTCGTGGTTGACCAGCCGCTCCCACCAGGTCTCGCCCGGGTCCGTCAGCGACTCGTAGTGGGTGACGTGCTCCTCCTCGATGAGCCCGATCTCCTGGTAGAGCTGGCGGGCGATCGGCTCCATGTACTGCGGACCGACGTTCATGTAGAAGTTCATCGTCTGCTGCTCGGACGCGGTGATCGTCAGCGCGTGCAGCTTGGAGATCGGCTCGGCCCGGTTCCGGTCGTAGGGGTCGCGGACGTTGTCGGCGGGGTCGCGGTGCTCGATCTTGGTGGGCCGGCCGGGCATGACCTCGGTCAGGTCGTCGACGATCTTCTCGGCCTGGCGGTGCTCGATCATCTCGTAGAGGTTGGCGTACCGGTAGAGGTGGTCGAAGTCCTCCAGCACGCCGAACTCGTACGCCTGCTTCAGGTAGGGGTCGGGCTCCATCCGCGCCACCCAGGCGGTGAGGTCCACGGCGACCTGCTCGTAGGAGATGGTGGTCTCCAGCGCGCTGGCCTGGCCCGGCAGCAGCCAGTTGACGGTCTTCTGCTGCTGCTGCTCGATGTAGCGGACCTGGGCGAGCTGCCGCCTGATCTCGGGGTCGGGGCAGACCCGGGAGAAGTGGTGGCTGAAGAAGACCGCCTCCACCTCGATGCCGTTCATCGTGATGATGCGGCACTTGGTGTACGGGTCGGCGCGGTCGGGGGCGACCGGCACGACGTTCATCTCCCGCCAGTTCCGCACCTGCCTGTCCAGCGGGATGCCCCGGTGTTCCAACGGATTGAAGGACATAACCTCCCCTTTCTGCCGAGATCGCCGCGGTGTGGAGATCGCGCCCATGGCGCCGTACCCACCGAGACGGGCCCTTCACTGGCGGCCGTCCTCAACTTTCGGCAATGTCCCGCTTAGCCGGGTGACCTCCGGGTACGGCGACGCCCGCACGGCCGACGGACACGAGACAGACGCGAGGAGCGACACATGGGCACTTCGACCACCCAGGCCCCGGCCCGCGACGTGATCGACCTGCTGTGCGCGCAGCACGGCCAGATCCGCGACCTGTTCGCGCAGGTCGCCGACAGCACCGGCACCGAACGCCGGGACGCCTTCCGCAAGCTGGTGCGGCTGCTGGCGGTGCACGAGACCGCCGAGGAGGAGATCGTGCACCCGCTGGCCCGGCAGAAGCTGGACGGCGGCGACGGCATCGTCGACGACCGCCTGGGCGAGGAGCGCTCGGCCAAGGAGCTGCTCGCCGAGCTCGACGGCATGGACACCGACGACCCGCAGTTCCTGCCCAAGCTCGACCGGCTGCGCCTGGAGGTGCTCACCCACGCCCGCGCCGAGGAGCGCTACGAGTTCGAGCGGCTGCGCGGCGCGTTCGGCAAGAAGGAGCTGTCGGCTCTGATGAGGGTCGTGCAGGTCGCCGAGGCGACCGCGCCGACCCGACCGCACCCGGGCGTGGAGTCGGCCACCAAGAACCTGGCGGCCGGGCCGCTGGCGGCGCTGATGGACCGCGTCCGCGATCTGGTGCGCCAGGTGAAGGGCTGATCGGGCGGCCGGGCCGGCGCCTTTACGTTGTAGATCCGTAAATCGGCGGGGCGCCCGGGCGCGCCGAGCGGGAACCGGTCATGACCCGCTGGGTCCTGCACGTCGACCTCGACCAGTTCATCGCCGCCGTGGAGGTGCTGCGCCGGCCGCAGCTGCGCGGGCGTCCGGTCGTGGTCGGCGGCGACGGCGATCCGACCAAGCGCGGCGTGGTCGCGACGGCGTCGTACGAGGCCCGCGCGCACGGCGTCCACTCCGGCCTGCCGCTGCGCACGGCGGCTCGGCGCTGCCCGGAGGCGGTGTTCCTGCCCGTCGACGCCGATGCCTACCGGGCCGTCTCGTCCCGGGTCATGGCGACGCTGCGCGGGTTCGACGCCGTGGTGGAGGTGCTCGGCTGGGACGAGGCGTTCCTGGCCGTCGAAGGCGACGACCCGGAGGCGACGGCCCGCGAGATCCGGGCGCGGATCCGCGCGGCGACCGGCCTCGAGTGCACCGTGGGCATCGGGCACAACAAGCTGCAGGCGAAGCTGGCGACCGGCCTGGGCAAGCCGGCCGGCGTGTTCCGGCTCACCCACCGCAACTGGTTCGAGGTGCTCGGCGGCCGGCCGACCGACGCGCTGTGGGGCATCGGGGCCAAGACCGCCAAACGGCTGAGGGCGATGGGCATCGCCACCGTCGGCGAACTGGCGGCGGCCGATCCGCGGGCCCTCGCCGAGCGCTTCGGCCCCGCGATCGGGCCGTGGCTGGTGCGGCTCGCCCAGGGGCGGGACCACTCCCCCGTGGACGGCGCACCGCACGTCCCGCGCTCCCGCGGCAGGGAGACCACCTACCAGCGCGACCTGCGCGACTGGCAGGAGGTCCGCCGCGAAGTGGCGAACCTGGCGCGGCAGGTCGCGGACGAGGCCGCGGCCGAGCGGCGGCCCGCCGCACGCGTCGTCGTCAAGGTCCGCTACGCGCCGTTCATCACGCGGACCCACGGCCGGACGCTGGAGGCGCCGACGGCCGAGGCGGCCCGGATCGAGGAGGCCGCGCTCGCCGCCCTCGACCGGTTCACCGAACGGCGGCCGGTGCGCCTGCTGGGCGTCCGCGCCGAGTTCGCCCGCTGACCGCCGCCCCGCCGGAGCGCCGCGTGCCGGAGCGCCGCGTGCCGGAGCGCCGCGTGCCGGAGCGCCGCGTGCCGGGGCCGCGGCGGGCGGTCAGACCTTGCGCCACCTAGGGATCCAGGCGCCGTCCTCGACCTCGTAGTCGCCGAACAGCGCGGGGGCCTCGCGGCGCATCACCTCGCCGATGCGGTTGAACAGCAGGCGGATCTCCTCCTCGGCACCGGGGGCGGTGCGGTTCTCGATCGTGTGCCGCAGGGTGCGGATGTTGGCCGTCCACACCAGTCCGGTGGCCACGCCCTCGGGGGCGAAGCGGCGCATGAACGAGGTCTTGTGCTTCTTCTCCGCGAACGGCACGCCCTCGTCGTCGAGGCGGAAGTGCCGGGCCATCCAGCCCTGGAACTCCTCCATCTGCTCCAGCAGCGCGGTGGCGCGCTTCATCAGCTCGGCGTCCCGGCGGGCCCACTCGGGGAACCAGAACGGGATGTCCTGCAGCCGCACGAAGCGCAGCGACTCCTGGGAGATGGCGACGCCCGGCCGGTGCCGGACGAGCTCGTGCGTCAGCACCCGGCTGACGTTGTGCAGGACGAAGCTGAAGCTGACGTGCTCCAGCACCGAGCCGTGCATGCTGCGCAGGATGTTCTCCAGGTAGGCGTGCTGGTCGGTGCGGATGCGGGTGACGTTGGGGTTCAGGCCCGGCTCCCAGGAGCGGTAGCACAGCCGGCCGGCGAACTCGGCGAGGTTCTGCGGGTCGTTCAGCTCGGCGTCGAGGTCGCCGCGGTCGAGCCGCTCCAGCCAGCTCTGTCCGCCGACGTCGCGCAGATAGCGCGCCACCTCGTCGTAGTCCAGCTCGGGCCGCGCGACGAGGTACACCTCGGGCTCGACGCTCTTCACGTGCACTTCCCCCTACCGGTCGTATCCTGCGCACCTAGCAAACCAGCTCCGCCCGGCGGTCCGCGAACCGACGCGGGTGTCACGGGCGAATCGAGGTGACACTCCTGTCGGGGATGCAGCAGACTGGGACGGTCCGCAGGTCTGGGGGAGGAACGGGATGCAGTCGGAGCCGACGGTGCGGGGGCCCCATCGCGAGCGGCCCATCTCCTTCCTGGGCCCGCACGACACGGGCGGGTGGCGGCCGAAGGTGTACGGGCTGCGGCACGTGCTCGCCCGGCCGGACGGCCCCGACGTCGGCGCCCATCGTGCCGACCGCTTCGAGGGAAGGGTGTGATGGCGGCCGAGCTGAAGGTGCTGGGGGCCTGCCCGCTGGACTGCCCGGACGGCTGCTCGTGGGTGGTCACGGTGCGCGGCGGCAAGGCGGTCGGGCTGCGCGGCAACCCGGACCACCCCTACACCCGGGGCGCGCTGTGCACCAAGGTCAACCGGTGGCTGGAGCGGGCGGGCGACCCCGAGCGCATCCGGTACCCGCTGCGGCGGACGGGCCGCAAGGGCGAGGGCCGGTTCGCGCGGATCTCCTGGGACGAGGCGCTCGACGAGATCGCCGCGCGGCTCGACCGCATCGTCCGCGACCACGGCGGCGAGGCGGTCTGGCCGTACTGGGGCACCGGCACGCTCGGCTACGTCCAGGGCCTGGAAGGGGCGGCGGGGCGGCGGTTCTTCAACGTGCTGGGCGCCTCGGCCCACGACGCCAACATCTGCTCGGCGGCGGGCGCCGCCGGGCTGGAGTGCACGATCGGCTCGCCGGGCGGCATGGACCCCGAGGACCTCGCGCACGCGCGGCTGATCCTGCTGTGGGGCACGAACCCGCTGACCAGCGGCCACCACGTATGGAAGTTCGTCCAGGCGGCGCGGCGCGAAGGCGCGCACGTGGTCGCGATCGACCCGGTCGCGACCCGCACGGCGCGGCAGGCCGACGAGCATCTGGCGCCGCTGCCGGGCACCGACGCGGCGCTGGCGCTGGGGCTGCTCAACGTGGTCGTCGGCCTCGGCGCCCAGGACGAGGAGTACATCGAGCGGCACACGCTGGGCTGGGCGGAGTTCCGGGAGCGGATCCTGCGGTTCCCGCCGGAGCGGGCGGCGCGGATCACCGGGGTGCCGAAGGACGCGATCGTCGCGCTGGGCGAGCGGATCGCGCGGACGCGTCCCACCGCGATCCGCGCCACGCAGGGGCTGCAGCGGCACGGCGGCGGCGCGGAGGCGCTGCGGACGCTGGCCTGCATCCCGGGCGTGACGGGCGACTGGGCGCGGCCGGGCGGCGGGCTGACGTTCTCCACCTCCGGCCACATCAGGCTGAACCGCGCCGCGCTGTACCGGGACGACCTGCGGCCCGGCCCGGTGCGGACGCTGCCGATGAGCAGGATCGGCGAGGGGCTGCTGGAGGTGGACGACCCGCCGGTGAAGGCGCTGTTCGTCATCGCCGCCAACCCGGCGGCCAGCGCCCCGCACCAGAACAAGGTGCGCCGCGGACTGGCCCGGGAGGACCTGTTCACGGTCGTGCTGGAGCAGTTCCCGACCGACACGACCGACTACGCCGACATCGTCCTGCCGGCCACGATGCAGCACGAGCACGCGGACCTGCACGAGGGCTACGGCCACCTGTACTTGGCCTGGAACGAGCCCGCCGTGGCGCCGCCGGGCGAATGCCTGCCGACCACCGAGACCTTCCGGCGGCTGGCGCGGCGGATGGGGCTGACCGAGCCGAGCCTGTACGACTGCGACGAGGCGCTGGCCGAGCAGGCCCTGTCGTCCGGCGATCCCTGGCTGACGGGCGTCACCCTGGACCGGCTCCGCAAGGAGGGCTTCGTCCGCCTGGCCGTGCCGAAGCCGTTCCTGCCGTACGCGGAGCGGTTCCCGACGCCCTCGGGGCGGCTGGAGTTCCGGTCTCAGCGGGCCGAGGCGCTCGGGCTCGACCCCGTGGCCGGGTACACCCCGCCCGGCGAGGTGGCCGACGCCGAGCGCGCGCGGCGTTTCCCGCTGGCGCTGGTGTCGGCGGCCTCGCACCACTCCCTCAACACCGTGTTCGGTGAGAACGCCGAGCTGCGGCGGCGGTCGGGCGGGCCGACCGTGCGGCTGCACCCCGACGACGCGGCGGCGCGCGGGCTGGCCTCGGGGCAGCGGGTGCGGGTGGCCAACGAGCGGGGGGCGTTCGAGGCGGTGCTCCAGGTCACCGACGAGGTCCGCCCGGGGGTTGCGGCGACGAGCAAGGGGCACTGGCCCAAGCTGTCGGGCGGGGCGAACGCCAACGCGGTGGTGGACGAGCGCGACACCGACCTCGGCGGCGGCCCGGTGTTCCACGACACCCGCGTGGAAGTGTCGGCGGTGTGACACCCGCGCGCGTGATCGGGGCCCGTACGGCCGGGGTGTGGGAGAACGGGTGCGGCAGGATGGAGGCATGCGCGCGTCCCGTCTGATCTCGCTGGTGCTGCTGCTGCAGGCGCGGGAGTCGATGACGGCCGCCGAACTGGCCCGCGAGCTGGAGGTGTCCGAGCGCACCGTCTACCGCGACATGGAGGCGCTGTCGGCGGCCGGGGTGCCGGTGTACGCCGAGCAGGGCAGGAACGGCGGCTACCGGCTGGTCGGCGGGTACCGGACGCGGCTGACCGGGCTGAGCCGGGAGGAGGCCGAGGCGCTGTTTATGGCCGGGCTGCCCGGCCCGGCCGGCGACATGGGCCTGGCCGACGCGGTCGCCGCCGCCCAGCTGAAGGTGCTGGCCGCGCTGCCGGCCGCGCTGCGCGATGCGCCGCTGCACGCGGGCCGGCGCTTCCACCTGGACGCCCCCGGCTGGTTCGGCGCCGCCGGGCCGCCGCCGCTGCTGCGCGACCTGGCGCGGGCGGTGTGGCGGGACGAGGCCGTCGAGCTGCGGTACCGCCGCGGCCGCGAGGTCACCCGGAGGCTGCACCCCTACGGCCTGGTGTTGAAGAACGGCGTGTGGTACCTGGTCGCGCGGGTCGCGGACGGGCCGGGCCCGGGGCCGTACCGGACGTACCGGGTCGACCGCGTCGCGGCGGTGCGGGCCCTCGGCGAGACGTTCCCGCGGGACGCGGGCTTCGACCTGGCCGGCCACTGGGCCGGGCAGGTGAAGGAGTTCCTGCGCTCGATGCTGGGCGGGGAGGCGACGGTGCGGCTGAGCCCGGCGGGGATGCGGCGGCTGCGGCACGCCGTCGAGCCGTACGCCGCGCGCGTGGCCGCCGAGCGGGCCGGGGAGCCCGACGCGCAGGGGTGGGTGACCACCACGCTGCCCGTCGAGTCCCCGGAGGTCGCCGAGACCGAGCTGCTCGCGCTCGGCCCGGAGGTCGAGGTTGTGGACCCGCCGGAGCTGCGCGAGCGCATGGCCCGCAGCGCGGCCCGGCTGGCCGCCCTCTACCGGGGCCGGTGACGCCCCAGGTATCTGCCGCAATTTGCGCGCGCATGCTGGACGGAGGGGGCGAACCCCCTCCGACCGCGGGGATAACGCAGCGGCACCCATGCCGGGAAACTCGACATGCCCGTGCCGCACCGCCAGTATCCCGTCTCAGAACACGGTTCGGACAGGCCCCAGGGGCCTATTTCCACCGGGCCGATTAGCCCCCCGGGGCCATCCGAAAGGACTCCCCCGGGGGTCCGTCCCGGGCTGCGCAGCTCAGGACGGGTGCGGCTCAGGACGGGTGCGGCTCAGGACGGGTGCGGCTCAGCGCGGGGCGCGGCGGCACAGGCGCAGCACGTTGCCGATGATGCGGTGGCCGGCCCGCCCCTGCGCGGTGAGGATCGACTCGGGGTGGAACTGCACCGCCCAGCGCCGCCGCTCCGGGTCCTCGATCGCCATGACCACGTCGCCGGTCAGCGCCGTCACCTGGAATCCCTTCACCCGCTCGGGCGTGCTGTGCAGGGAGTGGTAGCGGGCCGCGGTGAACTCGTCCGGCAGCCCCTCCAGCAGCTCGCCCCCGACCACCTTGACCGTGCCCGGCTTGCCGTGCGCGGGCTCGGGCAGCAGCGACAGCTCGCCGCCCTGGTGCTCGACCATCGCCTGCAGCCCCAGGCACACGCCGAACGCCGGCAGCCCCCGCTCGTCCAGGGCGTCCAGAAGCGCGGCGGTGTCGAAGTCCTCGGGACGGCCGGGGCCGGGCGACAGCACCACCAGGTCGGGGGCGTGCTCGTCCAGCAGCCGCGGCGGGAAGCCGTGCCGCAGCGTCACCACCTCGGCGCCCTGCTGGCGGAAGTAGTCGGCCAGGGTGTTGACGAACGAGTCCTCGTGGTCGACCAGCAGCACCTTCAGCCCCTCCCCGGCCCGCTCGGGCTCGGGTTCGGCGGCGGCCGCGGCGGCGGCCTGCGGGTCCTGGGAGGCGGCCAGCGCCTGCAGCAGCGCGCTCGCCTTCAGGTGCGTCTCCCGCTCCTCCTCCTCGGGGACCGAGTCGTACAGCAGGGTCGCCCCGGCCCGCACCGTGGCGACGCCGTTGCGGATCTGCGCGGTGCGCAGCGTCAGGCCGGTGTTCATCGACCCGTCGAAGCCGACGAACCCGACCGCGCCGCCGTACCAGCGGCGCGGCGCGTCCTCGTGGTCCTCGATGAACTGCATGGCCCACGTCTTGGGCGCCCCGGTGACCGTGACGGCCCACATGTGGGTGAGGAAGGCGTCGAAGGCGTCGAACCCGGGCCGCAGCCGCCCCTCGATGTGGTCGACGGTGTGGATCAGCCGCGAGTACAGCTCGATCTGCCGCCGGCCCAGCACCCGGACGCTGCCGGGCACGCAGACGCGCGACTTGTCGTTGCGGTCGACGTCGGTGCACATGGTCAGCTCGGACTCGTCCTTGGCCGACGCCAGGATGGTGCGGATCTGCTCGGCGTCCTCCAGCGGGTCCTGGCCGCGGCGGATCGTCCCGGCGATCGGGCAGGTCTCCACGCGGTCGCCGGTCACCCGCACGAACATCTCCGGGGACGCGCCCACCAGGTATTCGCCCTCGCCCAGGTTGAACATGAACTCGTAGGGCGCCGGGTTGGTCTCGCGCAGCCGCTCGAAGAACGCGGCGGGCGAGTGGCAGCGGCCGTGCATGGCGTGCCCGGGCGTCACCTCGAACAGGTCGCCGCGGACGAACCGCTCCTTGGCCTCCCGCACCATCTGCGCGTACGCGCCGGGGACCGGCTGGGGCGGCAGTTCGGCGGGAGGGTCCGGGACGGGGGTGGGCGGGGTCAGCCGCGGCAGCCCGGCGGTGCTGCGGCCGTCCACCTCGAAGTCGTAGCACAGCCGGTGCTGGGTCTCCCGCTTGCGGTCCACGACGATCATCTCGTCGGCCAGGTGCAGGACGAGGTCGCGCTGGTCGGCGGGCCGCGGGTGGCGCAGCCGCAGCGGCTCGAACTGCAGCGACAGGTCGTAGCCGAACGCGCCCCACAGCCCCAGGTGCGGGTCGTCGCAGCGGAGCAGGCCGACGACGGCGCGCAGCGCGGTGAACACCGTGGGCTGGCGGCTGCGCTCCTCCTCGGTGAAGAACTCCTCGGTGGGCGGGACGAACACGGCGAACCGCCGATCCCCCTCGTCGGCGGTCACGGTGCCGGTGCCGCGCAGCGCGGCCGCCAGCGCCGGGAGCAGCACCCGCCCGCGGTCGTTGAGGGCGCGCGCCTCGACCTCGCGGCCGCGGGCGACGATCTCCACACAGGGGTCGATGTAGGCCATGTGCCAGCGGCTGTAGCGGCCGGGGTACTCCATGCCGGAGCTGAGCACGCCGCCGCGCCGCTCACCCACCGCTTCGACGAGGGTGTCGAGCACCTCGGACTTGCGTTCGGCCCCGACCGGCGTGGCCGTACGGGTCACCCGTACGCCCCCGGCCGTGACGAACCGACTGGTCTGCGCTTGCTGTGAGACGGTGTCCACCCGGGTGGCCCTTCGCGTGTCGGGCCCTCATCCGCGGAAGCGACGAAACGACCGCCGGATGAGGGCGGTCGCCTGGAAGTCAACGTCAACGAACCGGCGCCGCCTCAGCGGCGCCACCACCAGCGGCGGCTCGGGCATCCGCGCACCGCCGGGGTGGCGGTGAACGGGTGACCGTGGCCGGATCGCATACCGCGAGCTTACCGGGCCGCCTCCCGCCCGGCCAACCGTTCCGGCGCGCGCCGCGGACCGCGCACGGCGTCTCACCGCCCGGTCGGCCGGGGCGGGCGCCGAGGCGCCCGGCCGGGCCCGCCGCCCGCGGCCCGCCGGGCGCGAACCCACGCGCTGACGTGGGGTTTCGCTTCTGGATCGCTCCACACACTCGTGCCGTCGCCGAGATCAGCCTGTGACCGAGACAGGGGTAGGCTCCGGCACCGCCCCTGGCGCCGCACCGTCTCAGCATCTGAGACGGCGCGGCGATAGCCCTTGACGAGGAGGCTCCCTTGCCCGCACAGTCCCCTCCGCCCGCGCGCGGAACCGATCGCAGCCCGTGGAACTGGCTGCTGCTCCCCGCGGTCGTGGTGCCGCTGCTGACGTTCCTGTTCAACCGTGACGAGCCCCGCCTGTTCGGTTTCCCCGTCTTCTACTGGCTGCAGATGGCCTTCATCCTGCTCGGCGTGGCCTGCACCACGGTCGTGTACCGCATGACGCGCCGGAGGGACTGACCGATGTCGACCGATCACCTCACCGAACTGATCATTTTCGCCGCGCTGTTCCTGCTGGTCAGCGGGATGGGCTTCGTCGCCGCGCGGTGGCGGCGGCCGGACACCATGGACAGCCTGGACGAGTGGGGCCTGGGCGGCCGCAGCTTCGGCGGCTGGATCACCTGGTTCCTGGTCGGCGGCGACCTGTACACGGCCTACACCTTCGTCGCGGTGCCCGCCCTCGTGTTCGGAGCCGGCGCCGCGGGCTTCTACGCCGTCCCCTACACCGTCGTGGTCTACCCGATGGTGTTCTTGATGCTGATCCGGCTGTGGTCGGTGTCGCACGTGCACGGCTTCGTCACCCCGGCCGACTTCGTCCGGGCCCGGTTCGGCTCCCCCACCCTGGCGCTGGCCATCGCGGTCACCGGGATCGTCGCGACGATGCCGTACATCGCGCTGCAGCTGGTGGGCATCGAGGCGGTGCTGAAGGCGATGGGGATCGAGGGCCACCTGCCGATCATCATCGCGTTCGCCATCCTGGCCGCCTACACCTACCAGTCCGGCCTGCGCGCGCCCGCGCTGATCGCCTTCGTCAAGGACCTGCTGATCTACCTGGTGATCATCGTCGCGGTGCTGTACATCCCGGCCAAGCTCGGCGGCTGGGGCGACATCTTCGACTCGGCGCAGGCCAAGTTCGCCGCGACCCCGGCGCCCAGCGACGGGATCCTGCTGGACGGCACCAACCAGCTCAACTACGCCATGCTGGCGCTGGGCTCGGCGCTGGCGCTGTTCCTGTACCCGCACAGCGTCACCGGCATCCTGGCCGCCCGCAACCGCGACACCATCAAGCGGAACATGTCGGCGCTGCCCGCCTACAGCTTCGTGCTCGGCCTGATCGCGCTGCTGGGCTTCATGGCCATCGCCGCCGGGATCAAGCCGATCACCACCGACGACAAGGCCGACACCAACACCGTGGTGCCGGTGCTGTTCGACCACATGTTCCCCAGCTGGTTCACCGGCATCGCGTTCGCCGCCGTGGGCATCGGCGCGCTGGTGCCCGCCGCGATCATGTCGATCGCCGCGGCCAACCTGTTCACCCGCAACATCTACAAGGAGTACCTGCGGCCGGACGCCACCGACAAGCAGGAGGCGGCGGTCAGCAAGCTGGTCTCGCTGGTCGTCAAGGTCGGCGCGGTGGCCTGCATCCTGCTGCTGGACCCCGAGTTCTCCATCGACCTGCAGCTGATCGGCGGTGTGATCATCCTGCAGACGCTGCCCGCAGTGGGCCTCGGCCTGTTCACCCGCTGGTTCCACCGCGGCGGCCTGATCGCCGGCTGGGCGGCGGGCCAGGCCGCCGGGCTGTGGATGCTGTACCAGATCCCCAACCCGGCCAAGGGCAAAGAGCACTTCGGCAGCTCGGCCTTCGCGCTGAGCGACTTCGGCCTGGACACCAAGATGACGATCTACGTGGGCGTGGTGGCCCTGGCGGTCAACCTGGTGGTGGCCGTGGTCGGCACGCTGGTGTGCCGGGCCGCCAAGCTGGCCGACGGCGACGACGCCACGCGCGCGGCCGACTACTTCGCCGACGAGGGCGACCCCAAGGTCAAGGAGCTCGACCTGAGCGCCAGCCACTGATCCCCGGCCCGTTCCGGGCATCCGGATCCGACGGCCCGGCCGCCGCATGGCGGCCGGGCCGTCGCGCGTGCGGGAGGGGATCTGCCGGCGGCCGGGGCGGCGGCACGCGCAAGCACCGGCAAAGATCCGCCCATACCTCCTTCACATGGAAAGTGTCGCAGCGTATCCAGGGAAGCACCGTGCGTATCCAATGCCACGGACTTTTTGGAGGGAAGGGTGCGCGCGACAACCGCCGTCCGCACGACTCTGGCGCTGGGCGCCATGCTCTGCGGAACCGTCCCGACCATCTCGGCCGCACCGGCCGCCCACGCCGACGGCCTGGCGATCGAGCCGGCGGTCGCCCGTCCCGGCCAGCGCGTCACCGTGGCCGGCAGCTGCGGGAACGCCGACGACCTCGTCCGGGTGACCGGCGCCGCCCGGGGCACCGGCGCGGTGCGGGACGGCTGGTTCGAGATCAAGGCCCTGGTGGTCGAGGCGGATCCGGGCCGGCACACGCTCGAGGCCAAGTGCGCGACGTCCAAGACGTCCCACGCCGGCCGGGTCGTGATCCGCAAGCAGGGCCTCAAGCACAACCCGAAGGACGACGAGCCCGGGCCGGACGGGCCCGGCGGACCGGACGGACCGGGGCCGGACGGGTTCGGCCGCGGCCCGGACGACGGCGACGGGCACGACGACTTCGGCCGCGACGAGGGCCACGACGGCTTCGGCCACGACGGCTGGGGCGGCAAGTTCGACGACCGCGGCAAGTACATGCACGAGAAGCTGTGGATCAACCCCGGCGGAGGACCCGGCGGCGGCCCCGGCGGAGGACCCGGCGGCGGCCCGGGCGGCGGCCCCGGCGGCGGCCCCGGCGGCGGCCCCGGCGGAGGACCCGGCGGAGGACCCGGCGGTGGTCCCGGCGGTGGTCCCGGCGGCGGCCCGGTCGGCGGCCCCGGTCCCGCGCCCGGCCCGGGCGGCGAGAAGATCCGCCGGCCGCGCGGCTGGGCCGAGACCGGAGGCGGCGGCACCCAGGACGCCGGCGCCCCGTGGCTGCCCGCCGGAGTGGTGCTGCTCGTCGCGGCTGCCGGAATGGGCGGGACGGCGCTGATGCGTTTGCGGGCCCGTGGGCGGGCGTGACCGCGGCGGTTACGCCGTCGCCGCCGTGCTGGCGGTCGCGGGCGCGGTGGCGGTCGGCAACGGGGTGCGCGGCAACGTCTCGGCGTCCGCGCCCTACCGCGACCAGGGCGGCCCGCGCGTGCTCTGGAAGATCCCCGACGGGACGGCGGTGCCGTCGTCGCCGCCGGTCCGGCTCGAGATTCCCGCCATCGGGGTGCGCGCGCGGGTGACACCCGTCGGCCAGAAGCCCAACGGCATGGTGGAGGTGCCGCCGTTCGAGCACTCCGACCGCGCCGGCTGGTACCGGCACGGCCCGGCCCCCGGCAGCCGGGGGCCGGCCGTGCTGCTGGGCCACTACGACGACAAACGCGGTCCCGCCGTGTTCTACCGGCTGCGCGAGCTCAAGCCGGGCTCGCTGGTGCGGGTGACACGGCGGGACGGGCGCAGGCTGACGTTCCGCGTGGACGCCAAGGAGCAGGTGCCGAAGAAGCGGTTCCCCGGCGACCGCGTGTACGGGAACGTGCGGTACGCCGGGCTGCGCCTGGTGACCTGCGGGGGCGCCTACGACCGCAAGGAGCGGTCCTACCGCGACAACGTCATCGTCTACGCGCACCTGGTGAAGGAGCGCTGACGGACGCCCATGCCGGCGGACGCCGGTCAGGCGCGGCCGTAGGCGTCCTCGAGGCGTTCGATGTCGTCCTCGTCGAAGTGCCCGAACGCGATCTCCAGCACGCGCACCGCCGGGCCGGACGAGCCGAGCCGGTGCGTCTGCCCCGCCCGGATGAACACCCGCTCGCCCACCTCCGGCAGCGTGCGCTCGCCGTCCACCTCGAACACCGCGCCCGGGTCGAGCGCGACCCACAGCTCGTCGCGGTGCCGGTGGCGCTGCAGGCTGAGCCGCTGGCCCGGCGCCACATGGATCACCTTCACCGTGGTCGGCTCGTTGTGGGTGAAGCGCTCGAAGCTTCCCCAGGGCCGCCGGTCCACCTCGACCTGCGGCTCGTCCCGCGGCCCGCTCCCGCCGGTCGCGGGCGCCATCGCGGGTGACTCCGACACCGTCCGTTCAGTCAACGCTCACCTCAGCCTCGTCAGCCATCGTCGTGCGAACCCTCCTGGGCAAGGTCGTATCCGGCGGCGGCGGGCAGCCCGCCGAGGATCAGGTCCACCAGCCCGTCGACCACCGCCTCGCGCGGCACCTCGTCGGCGTGGTCCAGCCACCAGTCCCCCGCGGTCTGCACCATCCCGACGACCGCGTGGCCCCACACGTAGGCGCGGGTGCGGTCCGGCAGCCGGCCCTCGGCGATCATGACCTCGGCCAGCTCCCGGCTCACCTCGCGGATCATCGTGCTCATCGCGCTGTGCGTGGACGGGTCCTCGGCGCTGGCGCGGTGCATGAGGAACCGGTACAGCGCCAGGTTCTTGGAGATGACCGCCAGGTAGGTGTCGATGGTGGAGCGGGTGCGGGCGCGCACCGAGTCGGACCGGGAGAACTCCTCCCGGATGCCCTCGATCAGCTTGAGCGTGTGCCGTTCGGCCAGCGCCCGGTACAGGCCGCTCTTGTCGCCGAAGTGCCGGTACAGGATCGGCTTGCTGATCCCCGCCTCGGCCGCGATCGCGGCCATGGACGCCTCGGGGCCCTCCCGCTGGATGACCCGGTCGGCGGCTTCGAGCAGGGCACGCCGACGATCGGGGTCGCGCCGCGTCCCCCGCCCCGTCGTCTCCCGCGTCACCATGTCGAGAACGGTACGCTACCGGGTCGCCGGTCCCACGCCTGCACCGGTGCACCACGGGGCTCGTTGCGCCACCGCTCCCCCGCGGCCGCGCCGGGCGCGCGGCCGCGGGGGGCCGGGCGGCGCGGGCCCGGCGACCGGCCCTAGCGGATCGGCAGCCCGGTGACGGCGCGGCCGATGACCAGGCGCTGGATCTCGCTGGTGCCCTCGAAGATCGTGAAGATCTTGGAGTCGCGGTGCATGCGCTCCACCGGGTACTCGCGGGTGTAGCCGTTGCCGCCGAGGATCTGGATGGCCTCCTCGGTGACGTGCACGGCCGTCTCGCTGGCCATCAGCTTGGCCATGGACCCCTCGGCGTTGGCGAAGTCGTGCCCGGCGCGCGCCATCCACGCGGCCCGCCACACCATCAGCCGGGCGGCGTCGATCCGGGTCTTCATGTCGGCCAGCTTGAACGCGATGGCCTGGAACTCGCCGATCTTCTTGCCGAACTGCTCGCGCTCGCACGCGTACTGCAGCGCGTACTCGTAGGCGGCGCGGGCCACGCCCAGCGCCATCGCGCCCACCGCCGGGCGGGTGGTCTCGAACGTCTTCAGCGCGGCCTGGCCCTTGGTGCGCTTGCCCTCGCGGGCGCGGGCGATGCGCTCGTCGAACCGCTCCTTGCCGCCGACGATGAGCCTGCCGGGGATGCGCACGTCCTCCAGGATCACCTCGGCGGTGTGCGAGGCGCGGATGCCGTGCTTGCGGAACTTCTGCCCCTGCCGCAGCCCAGGGGTGTCCGGCGGGACGATGAAGCTGGCCTGGCCGCGCGAGCCCAGCTCGGGGTACACCGAGGCGACGACGACGTGCACGTTGGCGATGCCGCCGTTGGTGGCCCAGGTCTTGGTGCCGTTGAGCACCCACTCGTCCTTGGCCTCGTCGTAGACCGCGCGGGTGCGGATGGAGCCCACGTCGCTGCCGGCGTCGGGCTCGGAGGCGCAGAACGCGCCCAGCTTCACCTCGTCGGCGGTGCCGAACATCTGCGGCACCCACTCGCCGACCTGCTCGGGGGTGCCGGTGGCGGCGACCGACGCGGCGGCCAGGCCGGTGCCGACGATCGACAGCGCGATGCCCGCGTCGCCCCAGAACAGCTCCTCGAAGGCGACCGGGATGCCCAGGCCGGTCGGCTCCAGCCACTGGGTGGCGAAGAAGTCCAGCGAGTACAGGCCGATCTTGGCCGCCTCCTGGATGATCGGCCAGGGGGTCTCCTCCCGCTCGTCCCACTCCTCGGCGGCGGGGCGCACCACGTCGCGGGCGAACTCGTGCACCCAGTCCCGCACCTGGCGGATGTCCTCGCCGGGCTCCAGGGAGAACGGTGCGGCCTCGGCACTCGTCATCTTATTGACCCTTTCTCCAATATCTTCTGTTACCAACGGTAGCAGTTTTGGGTTACCACCGGTAACACCCGTGGCCGGACTCACACCGCCGGTTGACCCGCGCGACGGCGGCGGCGCGGGCTGCGGAGAAGGGGTGCTCGCGGAGTTCGCGCAGGACAGGGGCACAACGGAACCGGCGCCCGCCACCTTCCGGCCGGTGGCGGACGCCGGTTCGCAGTACGCCGGTCCCAGGGCGCCGTTGCCCGGGGCGCCGTTGCCCGGGGCGCCGGGATCAGGAGAGCAGGGAGCGCCGGGCTTCGGCGTACTCGGGGATCTCGATCATGGGCGGGCGCTCCCCCACGCCGACGTCGCTGACCCGCACGTCGTGGCCGTCGGCGCCGCGGCGGAACTGCGCGAGCGCGGTCGCGGGGGCCTCCAGCGGCAGCATCCGGCCGTGCCGCTGCAGCCGCGACCACGCGGTGAGCAGGATCTGCCCGGACATGGCGCCCAGCGCCTCGGTGCTCTGGTGCGAGTGCACCCGCCGACCCAGATCGACCTGCGCGATCGCGTCCAGGCCCGCCCGCTGGAACACGTCCAGCAGCAGCCCGAGCTCCACGCCGTAGCCGGTGACGAACGGCAGCCGCTCCAGCAGCTCCCGCCGCCCGGCGTACTCGCCGCCCAGCGGCTGCATCACCCCGGCCAGCAGCGGCCAGTGCAGGTTGATCAGCGGGCGGGCGACCAGCTCGGTGACCCGGCCGCCGCCGCCCTCGACCGGGCGGTCCCCGGTGAGCAGCGGACGGTCGTAGCAGCCCTTGACATAGCCCACGGCGGGATCGGTGAGCAGCGGGCCGAGCAGCCCGGTGACGTAGGACGGGGTGAAGCCGCGCAGGTCGGCGTCCACGAAGACGATCACGTCCCCGGTGGTGGCGGCCAGCGACTTCCACAGCGCCTCGCCCTTGCCGGACATGCGGCCGTGCCCGGGAAGCACCGAGTCCTGGGCCACCACGTCGGCGCCCGCGGCGGCCGCCACCTCGGCGGTCCGGTCGGTCGACCGCGAGTCGACCACCACGATCTCGTCCACCAGCGGCGCCCGTTCGACCAGGTCCTCCCGGATGGCGGCGACGATCGCGCCGACCGTCGCCTCCTCGTCGCGCGCGGGCAGCACGACGCTGATCCGGGTGCCGCCCTTGGCGGCGAGCAGGGTCTCCAGCGGCCACTGCGCCGACGCGCTGGTCCGGCGACGCAGCCACGACGCGACCTCAGGCAGCACGCGTCCTCCCTTCCGCAGGCCGTCTCGTCGCAGAGGACGGCCCCCCGTCCCCCGGCGGAGCCCGGCGCGGGCCTCCGCTGACCTGCAGAACGCCAGCTCACCGCAGTTCACCCGCCGTTGGAACACCCTCACGGCAGCCGACCCGAAGAGTTAACAGCCCGACAACACACCGGTCATTCGGCGGCGTGGCGGTCGAGGAAGGCGTACACGTCGGCCTCGTCCACGCCGGGGAACGCGCCGGGCGGCAGCACCGACAGCACGTGCGAGTGCGCCCGCGCCGACGGCCAGGCCATGCCCTCCCAGCGCTCGGCCAGCTCGGCGGGCGGACGCTGGCAGCAGTCGCCGTCCGGGCAGGCGGAGCGGTGCCGGTTGGTGGTCTCCCGGCCGCGGAACCAGCGCGAGTCCTCGTACCGCACGCCCAGCGTGATCGCGAAGTCGCGCTCGTGGCTGGGGTCGATGTGCGACAGGCACCAGTAGGTGCCCGTGGGGGTGTCGGTGTACTGGTAGTACACCGAGAACCGGTCGGCGGTCTGGAACACGTGGCGGCCCGCCCACTGGCGGCACATCCGCTGCCCCTCGATCGCGCCGCTCTCGTCCTGCGGGAACACCAGGCCGTCGTTGGCGTACGCCTTGTAGATCGTGCCGTTCTCGTCGTTCTTGGTGAAGTGCAGCTGCAGGCCGAGATGGTGGGTGGCCATGTTGGTGAAGCGGTGCGCGGCCATCTCGTAGGACACCGAGAACACGTCGGCCAGGTCCTCCACCGACAGCTCCCGGGCCGCCTTGGCCTCCTGCAGGAACGGCACGACCGAGCGCTCGGGCACCAGCACGGCGGCGCCGAAGTAGTTGGCCTCCACCCGCTGGCGCAGGAAGTCACCGAAGTCGCGGGGCACCTCGTGGTCGAGCGCGATGTGCCCGAGCGTCTGCAGCAGGATCGTGCGGGGGGTGTGCATGCCCAGCTGCTCGCGCTCCAGGTAGATGCGCCGGTTGCGCAGGTCGGTGATCGAGCGGACCGACCGCGGCAGGTCCTGGACGTAGCGCAGCTCGAACCCGAAGTGACTCACCAGCGCCATCAGCACGCCCTGGGACACCGCGCCGCCCCGGTAGCCGACCGCGTCCAGGGTCTGGGCGGCGATCCGCTCGATCTCGCCGAAGTAGTTGCCGCGCTCGTGCATCTGGCGGCGCAGCTCGGCGTTGGCCTTGCGCGCCTCCTCGGGGCTGGCGGTGGGCTTGGTGCGGGCGCGCCGCAGCTCCCCGTACAGCGTGAGGATGTGCTCGATCACCTCGTTGGGCAGCCGCTTGCTGACCTTGAGGTGGGACAGGCCGAGCGACCGGTACAGCGGGTCGCGCTGCGCCTCCTCCAGGGCGATCTCCAGCTGGGCGCGGCGGCTGGGCGGCTGGCGGCGCAGCAGCTCCTCCACCGGCACCTCCAGCGCGGCGGCCAGCGCCTGCAGCAGCGACAGCTTGGGCTCGCGCCGCCCGTTCTCCAGCAGGGACAGCTGGGACGGGGCGCGCCCGACCCGGTCGCCGAGGTCCGACAGCGTCATCCCCCTGGCCTTGCGCAGGTGGCGCAGCCGCTGCCCGAACGTCACCAGGTCTACGTCGCTCGTCAAGTTGAGAGATTCTTCTGACCGCAAGGTCGTCATGGCTTCATGCTAGCGAAAAATCATCACATCTTCTATTACCCACCAGTTCATTTGGGCCGGACATCGGGGGCATAGTCGGAACAAGCACCCAGGGGACGACACAGAAGGGCAACATCATGAGCGACAGTCGCCTCAAGGGCGCCGCCGAGGAGCTCCGGCGCAGGTGGGAGACCGACGAGCGGTGGAAGGGCGTCGAGCGCACCTACACCGCCGAGGACGTGATCAGGCTGCGCGGCTCGGTCCACGAGGAGCACACCCTGGCCCGCCTCGGCGCCGAGCGCCTGTGGAAGCTGCTGCACGAGGAGGACTACGTCCACGCCCTCGGCGCGCTCACCGGCATGCAGGCCGTCCAGCAGGTCAAGGCGGGGCTGAAGGCGATCTACCTGTCCGGCTGGCAGGTCGCCGCCGACGCCAACCTGGCCGGGCAGACCTACCCCGACCAGAGCATCTACCCGGCCAACTCGGTGCCCGCCGTGGTCCGCCGGATCAACAACGCGCTGCTGCGCGCCGACCAGGTCCAGTGGTCGGAGGGGTCGGGCGACGTGCACTACCTGGCCCCGATCGTGGCCGACGCCGAGGCCGGCTTCGGCGGCGTGCTGAACGCCTTCGAGCTGATGAAGGGCATGATCGCCGCCGGTGCCGCGGGCGTGCACTGGGAGGACCAGCTGGCCTCCGAGAAGAAGTGCGGCCACCTGGGCGGCAAGGTGCTCGTGCCCACCTCCCAGCACATCAAGACGCTCAACACCGCCCGGCTGGCGGCCGACATCGAGGACGTCCCCACCCTGATCATCGCGCGGACCGACGCCGAGGCCGCGACCCTGATCACCACGGACGTCGACGAGCGCGACCGCGAGTTCCTCACCGGCGAGCGCACCGCCGAAGGCTTCTACCGCGTCCGCAACGGCATCGAGCCCTGCATCGCCCGCGCCAAGGCCTACGCGCCGTACGCCGACCTGATCTGGATGGAGACCGGCACGCCCGACCTGGAGCAGGCCCGCCGGTTCGCCGAGGCGGTCAAGGCCGAGTTCCCCGACCAGATGCTCGCCTACAACTGCTCGCCGTCGTTCAACTGGAAGAAGCACCTGGACGACGCCACCATCGCCAAGTTCCAGCGCGAGCTGGGACACATGGGGTTCAAGTTCCAGTTCATCACCCTGGCGGGCTTCCACGCGCTCAACTACGGCATGTTCGACCTGGCGCACGCCTACGCCCGCGAGGGCATGACCGCCTACGTCGACCTGCAGGAGCGCGAGTTCGCCGCGGTGGAGAAGGGCTTCACGGCCGTCAAGCACCAGCGCGAGGCCGGCACCGGCTACTTCGACCTGGTCAGCACCGCCATCAACCCCGACTCCTCCACCACCGCCCTGAAGGGCTCCACCGAGGAGCAGCAGTTCCACTGACGGCCTGCGGGGACGCGCCCCCGCAGTCCCGCCAGCCGGGATCCTCGTCTCGCCCCTGGGATCCCGTTCCGGTGGTCCTCAGTCCGCGTAAGGCTCACCTTCTGAGGACCGGGCCGGCTCCGCTCGCCGGCGCGTGAAGGCCCCTCCGCCCTACACCCGGAGGGGCCTTCCCGTGCGCGCCTCACTGCCGCAGCACTCCCGGAAATGCGCCGGAAAAAAAATGACATGCGGCGCGCCCCATTCACCGACTACCGTGACGCACGATCACGAACGGGGAGGGGTGACGCCGGCCCATGGCCAGGCTCAACCAGATCATCGCCGTGGAGAAGGGCGTCAAGTCGCGCACGCAGCGGGAGCTGTCCGACGCCTTCCACGAGTTGCAGAAGCCGGCACTGCTGTCCGGTCTTTCCCGCACCTACCGGCCGCGCGACGAGGAGGGCGAGACGCTGCCGCCCGAGTCGACCAAGGTGCAGGTCAAGGCCGAGGACGTGCTGCGCGAGGCGGCCCGGTCGCTGACCCGGCTGTTCGACGTCGTCGCCACCAAGGACTGGGCCAACTGCGACGCCCGCGCCGACGTGGTGGTCGACGGGCGGACGCTGCTGTCCGATGTCCCGGTGACGTACCTGCTGTTCCTGGAGAAGCAGCTGGCCGAGGTGCACACGCTGATCAACCGCCTGCCGGTGCTGGACGCCGCCGAGACCTGGACCTACGACGAGGGCCAGGACGTGTGGCGCAGCGAGCCGGTGGAGACCGCGCGCACCAAGAAGGTTCCGCGCAGCCACGTGCTGTACGAGGCGACCGACAAGCACCCGGCGCAGGTGGAGATGTACCACGAGGACGTCATCGTGGGCACGTGGACCAAGGTGTCGTTCTCCGGCGCCATGCCCGCGCGGCGCGTCAACGAGCTGCGCGACCGGGTGGAGCGCCTGCAAGCGGCGGTCAAGTTCGCCCGCGAGGAGGCCAACAGCATCGAGGTCACCGACCGCAAGGTGGGCGACGCGGTGTTCGCCTACCTGTTCGGTCGCGACAACTGAACCCCTGCGACCGACCTCCAACAACTGAACAACCCCTGCAACTGAACAAGGCTCCCCCGCTGGAGCGCGGGGGCGCGCCCGGGGCGACCCGGGCGTGAAGCTGAGACTGAGGCTCAGTCTGACCACCCGTCGCGGTGTCCGTCGGAGGTTCGAATCCTCCCCCGGGTACTAGCGCCCCGGGTAGCTCAGTGGTAGAGCGGCCGCGCGGTTCACGCTCAGACTCTCGCTCCAGAATCAGCATTTTCCGCTCATCGCTGGACCGATCGGAGGCGGACCGCGGTCTCGAGGCACCAGTTCGAATCTGGTCCGCGCCTCTCGCGGCGCGGTAGCTCAGCCGGTAGAGCACGAGAAATCAGGACTGATCCGTCTTCCTTACAGGGCCGGCGTGCGCAGGAGAGCGGAACCACACCGAGGGCCCCGGGGTCTGGGTAAACCCC
The DNA here is from genome assembly GCF_030269545.1 of Actinomadura sp. NBRC 104425. Taxonomy (GTDB): domain Bacteria; phylum Actinomycetota; class Actinomycetes; order Streptosporangiales; family Streptosporangiaceae; genus Spirillospora; species Spirillospora keratinilytica. The sequence goes on from NZ_BSTN01000008.1 coordinate 168,863, forward strand.
GGGGTCCGCCATTTTGCGCGGCGAATGCTCGGTGCCGCTGCGTGATCAGGCGTACGCTCCCGGCAAGTGGGCGTTCTTCCGTGGGTTGCGTGGTACGCGTTCCGCCGCCACACCGCCTATCCCCTCGGCCTGGCCGCCGAGGCGGTCACCAACACCGCTTTCGGGTTCATGCGCGCCTGGATCCTGGTGGCGCTGTGGCGCGAGCGTCCCGCGCTGGGCGGCTACGACGTCGCCGACGCGGTCACGTTCTGCTTCCTGACCCAGGCGCTGATCGGCCCGGTGCAGATCTTCGGCGGCATGGAGCTGACCCGGCGGATCCGGGACGGCGACGTGGCGATCGACCTGTACCGGCCGGTGGGCCTGCAGGGCTGGTGGCTGGCCGACGACCTGGGCCGCGCGGCGGGAGCGCTGCTGCTGCGCGGCGGGCTGCCGCCGGCGGTGGGCGCGCTGGTCTTCCCGCTGCGGCTGCCCGGCCCGTCCGGCGCGGCGGCGTTCGCGGTGTCGCTGGTGCTGGCGGTGGTCGTGGGGTTCGGGCTGCGCTACCTGGTGGCGCTGGCGGTGTTCTGGCTGCACGACGACCGGGGGCCGGCCGCGGTGGCGCTGGTGATGTCGCTGTTCTTCTCCGGGATGATCCTGCCGCTGGTGGCGTTCCCCGGCCTGCTGGGCGAGGTCGCGCGGGCGCTGCCGTGGGCGGCGCTGGTGCAGGTGCCCGCCGACGTGTTCCTCGGCAAGCGCACCGGGGCGGACCTGGCGGCGGCGCTGGCCTTCCAGGCGGGGTGGGCGGCGGTGCTGCTGGCCGCGGGCCGGCTGCTCACCGCGGCGGCGCGGCGAAGGCTGGTGGTCCACGGTGGGTGACGGCGCGCCGCCGGGGCACGGCCTCGGCGTCCGCGTGTACGCCCTGCTGGCCTGGACGTGGCTGCGCGCGGCCGCGCAGTACCCGGTGTCGATGCTGCTGCTGGCCCTGGCCACGGCGGTGGTGAGCGCGCTGGACATGGTGGCGATCATGCTGATGTTCGCGCACGCGACGCGCATCGCCGGGTACACCGCGCCCGAGGTGCTGTTCCTGTACGGCACGAGCACGCTGTCGTTCGCCGTGGCGGACGTGCTGCTGGGCACCGCCGAGCGGCTGGGCCGGCACATCCGGATGGGGACGCTGGACACGATGCTGGTTCGTCCCGTCAGCCCGCTGATCCAGATCGCCACGGAGGACTTCTCGCCGCGCCGGCTGGGCAAGCTGCTGCCGGGGATCGCGGTGCTCGCCCTGGTGCCGCCCCGGCTGGAGGCGGACTGGACGCCCGGCCGGGTCGCCATGGTGCCGGTGCTGGTGGCGTCCGGCGTCGCGATCTTCGCGGGGCTGTGGGTGCTGACGGCGTCGGTGCAGTTCTGGCTGATCGAGGGGCACGGCGCCACCAAGGCGGTGACCTACGGCGGGGCGTTCCTCACCCAGTATCCGCCGACCGTGTTCGCGCGCGACTTCGTCCGCGGCGTCACATTCGCGGTGCCGCTGGCGTTCGTGAACTGGCAGCCCGCGCTGTACGTGCTGGACCGGCCCGACCCGCTCGGGCTGCCCGCGGCGTTCCGGTTCGCCTCCCCGCTGGTCGCGCTGCTGCTGTGCGCGCCGGCGGCGGCGGCGTGGCGGACCGGGCTGCGCCGCTACCGATCGACGGGAAGCTGACCGGGGGAGCCGAAGGCGCATGATCGAGGTCGAGGGCGTCACCAAGTCGTTCACCGTGCGCCGCAGGACGGGCCGGTTCCGGTGGAGCCGGACGCGGGTGCGGGCGGTGGACGGCGTGTCGTTCCGCGTCGAGCCGGGCGAGTTCGTCGGCTACCTGGGGCCCAACGGCGCGGGCAAGTCGACCACCATCAAGATGCTGACGGGCATCCTGAGCCCGTCGTCGGGCACGGTGCGGGTGTGCGGGCTGGACCCGTCGCGGCAGCGCACCGCGCTGGCCCGGCGGCTGGGCGTGGTGTTCGGGCAGCGCACCACGCTGTGGTGGGACCTGCCGCTGCGCGACAGCCTCACCCTCGTCCGGCACCTGTACCGGGTGGAGGCGGCGGCGTTCCGGTCCCGGCTGGCCGAGCTGAGCGCGCTGCTGGAGCTGGAGCCGTTCCTGGACACCCCGGTGCGGCAGCTCAGCCTGGGGCAGCGGATGCGCGGCGACCTGGCGGCCGCGCTGCTGCACGATCCGCGGCTGCTGGTGCTGGACGAGCCGACGATCGGGCTGGACGTGGTGAGCAAGGCGACGGTGCGCGCCTTCCTGGAGCGGCTGAACACCGAGCGCGGCACCACGGTCCTGCTCACCACGCACGACCTGGGCGACATCGAGCGGCTGTGCCGCCGCGTCATGATCGTCGACCGGGGGCGGCTGGCCTACGACGGCGGCCTGGCGGGGCTGCGCGACGCCGTCGGCGCCGACCGGCAGCTCGTGGTGGACCTGGCCCGTCCCGCGCCGCCGATCGCGCTGCCCGGGGTGCAGGCGGTGCGGGTGGACGGGCCGCGGCAGTGGCTGCGGCTGCCGCGCGAGGCGAACGCGGCGGCCGTGGTGGCGGCGGTCGCCGAGCGGTTCGAGGTGGTGGACATCGCGCTGCGGGAGACCGACATCGAGGAGCTGGTGACCCGGCTCTACGGCCGGGCGCGCGACGACCGCGCCGCCGGCCGGTAGGGCCCGGCCGTCGGTGCCCGGGGTCGCCGGTGCCCGGGGTCGTCAGTACGGGGGGACGTCGTCGGGGCGGCTCGACCAGCGGCGCGGCGCCCAGGTGGGCGCCAGCAGGGCGAAGCCGAGCATCGCGTACAGGCCCGAGCCGAGCAGGTTGCGCAGGCCGGCGTCCAGTTCGCCCGCCGGCGGGACGCGGCTCGGCAGGTCGAGGGCGCTCCCCGGGTCGAGGAGGAAGTAGGCCGACAGGCCGAGCAGCACCAGGGCCGGGACGAGCGACACCAGCGGCGAGGCCCAGCGCGCGACGATGATCACGCCCGCCACCAGGCCGACCGCGGCCAGCAGGGCGAAGGACCCGTGGATGCGGGTGCGGTCGGTGATCTCCTGCCCGGCCACGTCGAACGACCGGGCGGCCTGCGCGTATCCCCAGGCCGCGCCGTACAGCAGCGCCGGGGTGAGCACGACGCCGAGCAGCAGTCCGAACGCATGGCGCATCGCACATCACATCCTTCGCACGGCCCGCGGGGGGCGGCGGGCCGGTGGACGCCCGTACCGTTCCATCACATCACGCACATCCGTAACGCGCACCGGTTCCGCCTCTGCCGCCCCCGCCGGACCATGTCCGAAATCCGGCATCCGCGCGCGGGGCCCGCCCCGGGCTGGCCCGCGGCACCGCGGAAAGCGATACTGAACCTCATTCGGTACCGCTGCCAAGGAGGACCCAGGGTGTCCGACTACACCATGACGATCGACGGCGAGGCCGTCTCCGCGCCGGACACGTTCGGGGTGGTCAATCCCGCCACGGGCGAGGTGGCCGCGCAGGCCCCGGACTGCACGCGCGAGCAGCTCGACCGGGCCATGGCCGCCGCGCAGGCCGCGCTGCCGGGCTGGCGCGGCGACGAGGCGGCCCGCCGCAAGGCGCTGCATGCCGCCGCGGACCTGCTGTTCGCCCGGTCGGAGGAGCTCGGCCGGATCATCACCCTGGAGCAGGGCAAGCCGCTCAAGGACGCCACCACCGAGGTGCTCGGCGCCGGGGTGTGGCTGAAGTACTTCGCCGACCTGGAGCTGCCCCGCGAGGTGATCCAGGACGACGACAACGCGCTGGTGGAGGTGGTGCGCCGCCCGCTGGGCGTGGTGGCCGCCATCACCCCGTGGAACTTCCCGCTGCTGCTGGCGATCTGGAAGCTGGCGCCCGCCCTGCTGGCCGGCAACACCGTGGTGCTCAAGCCGTCCCCGTTCACGCCGCTGTCCAGCCTGCGGCTCGGCGAGCTGCTGCGGGACGTGCTGCCGCCCGGCGTGGTCAACGTGGTGACCGGCGGCGACGAGCTGGGCGCCTGGATGACCGCGCACCCGACGCCCCGCAAGATCAGCTTCACCGGCAGCGTGGCCACCGGCAAGCGGGTGGCGGCGTCCGCCGCGCCCGACCTCAAGCGGGTCACCCTGGAGCTGGGCGGCAACGACCCGGCGATCCTGCTCGACGACGCCGACCCGGCCACCGTCGCCGACCGGCTGTTCGGCGCGGCGTTCGCCAACAACGGCCAGGTCTGCTCGGCGATCAAGCGGGTGTACGCGCCCGAGAGCCTCTACGACGACGTGGTGGAGGCGCTGGCCGCCAAGGCCCGCGCCGCCAAGGTCGGCGACGGCATGGCCGAGGGCGTCGAGTACGGCCCGGTCAACAACGCGCCGCAGTACGAGCGGGTCAAGGAGCTGGTCGCCGACGCGCTGTCGGGCGGCGCGCGCGCCGCGGCGGGCGGCCGCCCGGTCGACGGGCCCGGCTACTTCTTCGAGCCGACCATCCTGGCCGACCTGTCCGACGGCACCCGCATCGTGGACGAGGAGCAGTTCGGCCCGGCGCTGCCGGTGGTGAAGTACCGCGACCTGGACGAGGCGATCGCCCGCGCCAACGGCACCCACTTCGGCCTGTCCGGCTCGGTGTGGGGCGCCGACCCCGACCGCGCCGCCGACGTCGCCGCCCGGCTGGAGTGCGGCACCGCCTGGGTCAACACGCACCTGGCGCTCGCCCCCCACCAGCCGTTCGGCGGGTTCAAGTGGAGCGGCGTGGGCGTGGAGAACGGCCCGTGGGGCCTGTACGGGTTCACCGAGATCCAGGTGATCCACCGCGCCAAGCGCTGACCCTGCGACGGCGCCGCGCGTGCGGGGCTCCCGGGCGCACCGGGGGCCTCGCACCGTTTCATCCGCCTATGCGGTGAACAGGGTTTCGCTGCAAGATAGTGACCTTTCGATACCTGGTGGGTACCTGCCCGGATGCGAGACTCTCTGCCCGGGATGTGAACGACGCCGAGCAGGTGGAGGGCCGCATGCAGACGTGGGACGTCATGCGCCAGGACGACGACGGCAGCGAGTTCCGCGTCGCCGCCCACGACTCGCGGATAGCGGCCCTGGCGCAGGTGCTGGCCCTGCAGAGCGGCACGCCGGACGGGCGGGTGTACCGGGTGTCCGGCCCGCCCGGGCCGGCCGTGCGCACCAACCGCGACCTGTACCTGCACTTTTTGCACCTGGGGCAGGAGGCACGCGCGGCGTCCTGGTCGCTGCCGGCGTTCCTGCGGGCGCTGTGGAAGGTCAGCACCCCGCTCAGCGACCGCGAGTCCCTCTCCCCCGACGAGGTCGCGGCCATGTTCTCCGCCGCGGCCACCACCCCGCCGCCCGACTACGACCCGGCGTGGAGCACCGCGGACCTGTCGCTGCCGGGCGGCGAACCGCGCGGCCACGCCGACTGGGAACGCGTCATCCTGTCCCAGCTCGCCGACCTGGAGGACTTCCTGGCCGCGCCGCCCGGCCCGCACGCCCGCTTCGGCGTGGACGCGCCGCGCCCGCCCGGCGGCGGCCGCCGCGCCACCCCGGCCCGCTGGTACAACTTCGACCTGGCGACCTACCTGGAGTGCGCGGTCGCCGGAAGCCTCGGCGGCTGGGACGCCGCCGACGGCGCCCGCGTCCCGCTGCCCGCCGGCTCCGGCGACCCGCCGGCCCGCTCGTACGTGCGCCCCCTGACCTCCATGTCCTGGGCGGACCTGGCCCGCATCGCCGTCTGCGGGCAGGTCTACGAGTAGCCGCCGGGCGGATCGCCGGGGGCGGATGCGACAATGGCGCCGTGCAGGGCAGGCAGGTCGTCGTCGAGGACGCCGGCGGATGGCGGCGCGTCTTTGCGCCGCCCCACCCGGTGCTGCGCCCGTTCCTCCGCCGGTACGAGGGCTTCTGGGACTACGGTTCCGGCCCCGGCACCGTGCGGACCCTCCCCCTGCCCACCGCCGTCGTGATCGTCAACCTGGGCGCGCCGCTGGAGCTGGACGTGCCCGGCGACGGGTCCGGCGGCCACACCTCGTTCGCGGCGGGCATGCAGGACGGCCACGGCGCCTACCGGCATGCGGGCCGGCTGCGCGGCGTCCAGCTCAACATCACCCCGCTCGGCGCCTACACGCTGTTCGGCGTCCCCATGGCGCGGCTGACCAACGCGGCCGTCGAGCTGGCCGACCTGCTGGGCCCGGGCACGGCGCCGTTCGTCGGCCGACTCGCCGAGACCCCCGCCTGGGCCGACCGGTTCGACCTGCTGGACGGGCTGCTGCTGCGCCGCCTGGACGCCGGCCCGTCCCCCGCCCCCGAGGTGCGCCGCGCCTTCGACCTGCTCGCCGCGTCCGGCGGCGCCGTCCCGGTGGCCGACCTCGCCGACGAGGTCGGGTGGAGCCGCAAGCACCTCAACGACCGGTTCAAGCAGCAGGTCGGCCTGCCGCCCAAGGTGATGAGCCGGGTCCTGCGCTTCCACCGCGCCCTGTGCATGATGATCCGCCGCCCGCGGCGCCCCTGGGCCGACGTCGCCCACGCCTGCGGCTACTACGACCAGCCCCACCTCATCCGCGAGTTCCGCGCCCTGGCGGGCTGCACCCCCACCGAGCTGCTCGCCGCGCGGACCGCCGCCGTGCCCCTGACCACCGCCATCCCCAACCCCTGACCGGGCATGGTTCCCCCGCGGCGGCGGCCGGGGCGACGATCGGAGTGTGCGTCTGGTGCTGCTCGGGGTCGGCACGGCGGGGTCGCCGCGGTTCGCGCCCGCCGGGCTGCTGGTCGAGTACGGGCGCACGCACGTCGGGTTCGACGGCGGTCCGGGTTCGGAGCCGCCGGAGACCGTCCAGGCGTGGCTGGTGCGCCGCCGGGACGGCCCCGGCTACCTCCGGCTGTGCCGGATCGCCGCCGACAGCGGCATGCCGCGCCCGTCCGTCGCGTCGTTCAGGCACGGGGCGCTGCGCGTGGAGCCGCTGCCGCTCGCCGGGGACGCGCCGGTCGGCTACCGGATAGCGGCGGGCCGCCGCACGGCGGTCTGGGCGCCCGAATGCCGGGGGCTGCCGCTGTGGGCCGAGGACGCCGACCTGGTCTTCGCCGGGACGCCCGCAATGCGGCGGACCGTCGAGGCGGCACGGCGGCTGTCGGTGCGCAGGCTCGTCTTCGTCCACCTGGACGAGCAGGCGTGCGCGGCGATGGACTCGGGCAGGGCTCCCCCGTTCGGCGAGTGGGGCGTGGAGGGCGGCCGGTACCACCTGTGACGGCCGCGATGCCGCGCCCTGGCGACTTCACCCGCCATGGGCGGCCACGGCCTCGAAGACCTCCATGTCGGCGTCCCAGTCGGTGCCGGGGCGGGGCCAGTGCACGGCGATGTCGGTGAAGCCGAGCTCGGCGTAGACCCCGGCGAGGTCTGCGAACGCCTGCGGCGACCGCAGCCACGGCTCGCCGGTGAAGCCGGTCACGAACAGCCGCCGCAGCCCGGCGGGGTCGCGTCCCTCGGCGGCGCACGCCTCGTCCAGGCGGGCGAGCTGGTCGCGCACGGTCGCGCGCGGGTCCTCGGCGCCGCCCGCGGTGGTGACCCACATGGCGCCGTACCGGGCGGCCAGCCGCATGCCGCGCGGGCCGGTGGCGGCGATCGCGAACGGCACCCGGGGCCGCTGCACGCAGCCGGGCTCGGTCAGCACCTCCCGCGCCGAGTAGAAGGTGCCGGTGAAGGTGGTCTCCGGGCCGCGCAGCACCAGGTCGAGCAGCCGCACCCACTCCTCGAACCGGGACGCGCGCTCCTGCGGCGACCAGTCGGGGCCGCCGAGGATGCCCGCGTCGGACCGGCGGTTGCCGCCGCCCGCGCCGATGCCGACGGTGAGCCGTCCCCCGCTGATGTGGTCGATCGTCTTGATCGCGTGCGCGGCGGGCACGGGATGCCGGAAGTTCGGCGAGGTGACGAGGGTGCCGAGCCGGATGCGGGAGGTGACGGCCGCGGCGGCCGCCAGCGTCGTGTACGCGTCGTGCCACGGGGTGGTGCCGCGCCAGGCGACATGGTCGTACACCCACGCGGTCGTGAACCCCAGCTCCTCGGCGCGCCGCCATGTCCGGCCCGCCTCCGGCCACGACTCGGTCGGCCACATCACCGTGCTGATCCGCGGTGCCGTCACCGGTGCTCCCCTCTCTGCGCCCCCGGTGATCATCCCATGCCGTCGCCGGCATCGGGTGGGCTCGACGCGGCGGCCGCGGCCGGAGGAGGCCGACAGGCCGGATCCGGTCCGGCGGGCAGGCCGCCCGCCGTCCTTCAGCGGCGGGCCTCGACGGCCGCGGCGACGGCGTCCACGAGGTGGGCGAGCTCGGTCTCCTCACCGCGGCGGGCCAGGATCGGCTCGGCCAGCTCCGGACGCACCGCCGCCAGGCCGGCTGCCGCCGACAGCAGGGCGCGGCGCACCTGCCGGTCGGGATGGCCGGCCAGCCGCTCGGCGACCTGCCGGTAGCGGGGGTCCTCCGGGCGGCGCCCGCCGGACTCGACGGCCGGCAGGTCGAACGCCGCCAGGCGGTTCAGCCCGCGGACGAGGTCGCGGGGCGCGGGCATGGGCTCGGCCAGCAGCCCCGCCAGGACCTCGTCCGCCGACACGGTCGGCAGCACGGCCGCGACCGCGGCGAACACCTCCTCGACGGGCTCCGCCGCCGCGCCCTCCGCCCCGACGTACCGGGCGCCCAGCTCGGTCGACTCCAGGTAGACGACGCGGACCGCGTCGCCGGCGCGCCAGACCTGCCGGCCCGTCTCAAAGAACCCGGGGGGCCTTTCGTCGACGCGGATCCAGCCGCGTGCGGCCGCCAGGGCCTCCAGCGCCTCCCGGTCGGCGTGGTCGGCCGGCACCGCGCCGCGTTCGCAGCCGAACGTCTCGGTCACTCCTCGTCCTCCCCGTCCGGGTCGTCCCAGGTCTCCACCGGGTTCCCCGCGCCGTCCACCATGACCGGGTCGGCGCCGAAGTCGTCTGCGAAGACGTTGAAGGCGTCCGCGGCGGGCCGGTCGAGCCGCTCCTCGATCTGCGCCAGCAGCTGTGGGTCGGTCTCGCTCAGCGCGAGCTCCTGCAGCAGGAACCGGTAGTTGTACCAGCCGGCGATCTGCACCAGGTGGCGGCGCAGGCCGGGCTCGGGCCGGCCGGCGTACTCGCGCAGCCGCATGGTGCGGCGCAGGTCGCCGTGCCACAGCGCCGCCCGGATGCGCAGCGCGCCGCCGACGTGCGTGTCGAGCTCCATCTCGTCGGGGTCGACCAGGTCGTCCTCGGCGCAGTAGTCGAACCCGGTGAGCGCGCCCACCACGTCCAGGGGGAGGTCGAGGGGGAAGCCCTCCTCGTGCGTGTCGTTGAGCCGCCGCACCACCGCCTGGTGGGACTTGGGCGAGGGCCGGTACCGCACGGCCGCGCACACGATGCCCTGCGTGTGGATCTCGAACGACAGGTAGGACCGCGAGTGCAGGGTCCGCCATGTCATCGACGGGACGCGGCCGAGCCGCTGCCGCTTGTGCGCGCCGCCGCGGTCGGCGGCGGGCGTGTCGAGGGGGCGGACGGGTCCGGCGTCGTCGGGCAGCGGGTCGTCCAGGTGGTCGCCGCCCCACGACTGCGGCTCGACGTACTGCACGAGCGCGAAGTAGCGGTCCAGGTCCGGGCCGTTGATCTCGACGAACGTGCCGTCGTAGACGTCGGGCACCAGCACCTCGTGCCGGAAGCCGAGGAAGCCGCGGGCGAAGGAGGTGAGCTCGGCGCGGCGCAGCGCGGGGCGGGGGAACACGCCCTCCAGCGCCTCGGCGACGCCGTCCGCGGTGGGCTCGACGGGGATCCACAGCCACGCCGGGTAGAACGAGCCGAGCGCGCACCACAGCCGGTCGGGCTCGGACGGGTCGAGGTACCAGGCGGCCTCGACCTCGTACCCCATGCCGCGCCGCGGCACCGCCGGGCCGGTGCCCACCAGCACCTTCCCCTCGCGCAGCTCCGAATCGTCGTCGTCCAGGTGCTCCATGCTCACGGTGCCGGGCGACTCGCGGCCGTCGGCGTCGCCGTGCGCGTCGGCGGGCTCCCACTGGTCGGGGGCGCGCCAGTCGATGCCGAGCCGCTCCCCGACCGGGTCGCCGGTCAGGGCCGCCCACCATGCGGGGGGTTGGTTCATGGTTCTCGGGTGGTTCCTTCCGGGAGGGGTGCCGCGCGGAGGAGCGGCACCTCCCCCGTTCGACGATCACCGGGTGAACCTATCGACTGGCCGTCCCCCGCCGCCGGGCAATCCGGCAATTCGGCGGCGGGGCCCGTCTCCGGTACGGCCGGGTCTCAGGACAGCCGGGTCCCGGAGGTGGGGAGCACGACCTGGCCGGTGACGAACTCGCTCCACAGCCCGAAGCGCAGCCTGGTGCCCGGGCGCGCGGTCGTCTCGGCGAAGCCGACCGTCCGGCCGCCGCGCACCGTGGTGGCGCCGAACGACAGCTCGAAGCGGGACGTGCCCAGCCGGTCCTGCGGGGGCGTGGGGGTGGGCGGCAGGATCTCGTCCAGGGCCCAGCGGTAGTCCCCGCGGTACGGGGCGGACACCGGTTCGAAGGTCTGCTCCAGGATCACGCCGGCCGCCGGGATCACCACGAGCACGCCGGGCAGCCTCCCGACCCTGGTGTTGAACGCCTGCACCTCGTAGCGGGAGCCGTCGAGGTAGGTGGCGCGGCCGCCGCCGATCCGTGAGCCGGGCGGGCAGGCGCCGGCACCCTTCTCCTCGATCGTCTCGTGGGCGCAGGTCGGGAACGCCTGCGGGTTGAAGCGGACCGAGCGGTCGAACAGGAACACGAAGCGGCGGGCCGCGGCAGGGACCTGCCCGGACGCGGTGCGGCTGTGCCGGTCGAACGCGATCGTGACGCTGCGGCCGGCGCCCTTGGTCGCCGTCACCGACAGCGTGTCGAGATTGCGCGGACCGTCCACGTCCGGCTCGTACGGCCGCTGCGGGCCGCCGGGCGCGGGGTCGGGCGGCGCGGTGCCGGCGACCGCCGGTCCGGCGGTCGCCGCGAGCACCGCGGCGGCGGCGATCCCGGTCAGAACGGGACGTCTCATGCGTGCCTCCCTGATCGACTGTGCGGGTCGGGCACAACCCGATCAAGAAAGACCGAAAGCCGGGATAAGCCGCCGCGGCCTCAGCCGGCCGGGGCGCCGGGCTCCGGCTCGGCGTCGGGAGCGGAGTCCGGTTCGGTGAGGGGCGGCAGCACCTCTTCCGGGAACTCCACCCCGGTCATCCCCGGCATCCGGTGGTCGGCCACCAGCACCGCCGTGTCGTCGCCGCGCAGCTTCAGCCCGCGCAGCGACGCCAGCGCCTGGGACCCCGACTCGGCCCGCACGATCCGGTACGTCCCGGCGTAGCGGCGCCGCAGGTCGCGCGCCACCGCCCGGGACACCCCGGATCGTCGTCGACCGTCATGATCACAGGTTTGGTCACGGCGCCGTCCCCTCGTTCTCGCCGTCTCCGGGAACCGTGCGGCCCCCGGGGCGCCGCTCGGGTCCACGCGGTGCGCCACCCCCGGTCGCCGCAGGTCGGAGCGCATCCGAAATCATCGGACCCATGACTTTTCGGGTGGCACTGGTCGGATATGGCACGGGGGGCGCGGTGTTCCACGCCCCGTTGATCTCCTCGGTCCCGGAGCTGCGGCTGGCGGCCGTGGTCACCCGCGACCCCGGACGTCAGCAGGCGGTCCGGTCGCGCTACCCCGACACCCGCGTGCTCGACAGCACCGACCGGCTCTGGGAGTCCACCGGCACCTACGACCTGGTGGTGATCGCCACGCCGAACCGGCAGCACGTCCCCCTCGCCCGCGCCGCGCTGACCTCGGGCATCCCCGTCGTGGTGGACAAGCCCGCGGCGACGTCGGCGGCCGAGGCCCGGTCCCTGGCCGCGCTGAGCGCGGTCCGCGGCCTGCCGGTCATCCCGTTCCACAACCGGCGCTGGGACGGCGACTTCCGCACCGTGCGCCGCCTGGTCGGCTCCGGCGCGCTCGGCCATGTGCTGCGGTTCGAGTCGCGGTTCGAACGCTGGCGGCCGCGGCCCAAGCCGGGCTGGAAGGAGAGCACCGACCCCCGCGACGCCGGCGGCATCCTCTACGACCTGGGCTCGCACCTGATCGACCAGGCGGTCCACCTGTTCGGACGGCCCCGGGAGGTCTACGCGGAGATCGACGTCCGCCGCCGCGACGCCTCGACCGCCGACGACGTGTTCGTGGCGCTCACCCACGACGACGGCGTGCGCTCCCACCTGTGGATGAGCGCGACCGCCGCCCAGCTGGGCCCCCGGTTCCGCGTGCTGGGCGACCGCGCCGCCTACACGGTGTCCGGCATGGACGTCCAGGAGGACGCCCTGCACCGGGGCCTGACCCCCCTGGACGCCGACTGGGGCGTGGCCCCGCCGCGGGCGTACGGCCGCCTCGGCACCCCCGGCGCCGAACGTGCCGAACCCACCGACCCCGGCGCCTACCAGGACTTCTACGCCGACGTGGTGCGTACCCTACGCGGCGAGGCACCGCCCCCGGTCACCCTCACCGACGCGATCACCGGCCTGGAGATCATCGAAGCGGCCGTCACCGCCGCCCGGGAATCCCGCGTCGTCTCCCTCAAGTAACCGCCGCGGCGAGCCGGCCGAACGGCGGAACGTCACCCTGACCAGGTGCCGGTCACCCCGCGGGTGGCCGGCACCACCGCACTGGAACCAGACCAGAACCAGAGCCACCCGCCCGGGCAGCCCGCTGAAGCAGCCCCAGCACCGCGCCGGGCGACGCTCCACCTCCCGCCCTTCGGGTTACGCCCCCGTCCCGAGACGCGTTGAACCACCACCCGCAACCAGCACCCCGTACAGCCGCTCGATGCCGCGCACCGCGCGGTGCACCGGGTGACCGACTCCGCCACGCCACAACCGGACCGAAAACCCCGGCCACCCGCCTCGAGCGGCCCCGCGGAGGCGCAGCGGGCCCATCGCGCGTCGGACGACGAACGCCACCCAGCGGTCAGGCCGCGGCGACCCGTACCACGCCCGGACGCTCCAGGCCGGCGCCAGCGATCAGCGGCGGGCGGCGCGGTGGTCAGAGCACCGAGACGTGCACGTGGTCGTAGTGGTTCTGGGTGATGCTGCCGCGGTCCTCCATCTGCCGCCAGCCGCCGCTGCTGCGGGTGTCCCAGATGCGCTGCTTCCAGATGACGTACTTGACCCCGTACCGGCTCGCGTTGTCGATGACGAACTGGGCCACCCGGTCGCCGTGCGCCTGCGCGGACGCGCTCGGCATCCGCCCCGCCGTGCTTTCCATGAAGTCGCACGCCCGGCCCGAGCCGTGGTCCTGCGGGTCGCCCCCGCGATAGCAGCCGATCGTCGGGAACGGGCCGAACTTGCTGTCGATGACCTGCATGAGCGTGCGCATCCTGGCGGTCATCGTGTTGCCGACGATCGGCGACTTGGTGCCGGTCGCACCGTCGGGCCGCCCCGCCGTGGTGCCGCCCGAGGAGCTCGACGGCTGCTCCGGCTTGTACTTGGCGAGCAGCTTCTTCACCCGCGCGCGCTGGGACTCCAGGTCCTCCACCTCTTTGCGGACCTGCGCCACCTTGGCTTCGGCGTTCTTGCGCGACTGCTCGGCCTTGGCCGCCAGGGTCTGCAGGTTCTTGATGCGCAGGTCGTTGCTGCGGGCCAGGTGCTCCACCACGGCGGCGTCGCGGATGGCGGCGCCCGGGTCGTCCGCCGTCACCATCGCCATGGTGTCCATGCGCCCGGTCATGTACGAGGTGGCGGCCAGGCGACTGACGTCGCCGCGCCGGGTCTGGTACTCCTCGGACAGCCGCTCGGCGTCCTGGGCGGCCTGCTGCGCGGCCTCCTTGGCCTCCTCCAGGGTGATCAGCTCGCCCCGGTACTCCTTGGCCAGCGCGTCCGCCCGCTTGCGCAGCTTGGCCAGTTCGGTCGTGGAGTTCTTCGGCTCCGTTGGAGCCGCGACGCCGGGGGCCGCGGGGAGCGCCGCCGTCACCGCCAGCGCGAACGCCACGGCCAGACACCGCCGCGCCGCTGTCCGTCCGCCGCCGGATCGCCGCTTCCGGTCGAGGGGATGGTGGGCCGCCACAGAACTCTCCTTAGAGACCGTCAGAAGATTGGCGGCACGCTACCACAAACCCCCAATTGCTCCCGCCCCATCCAACAAACACTTAGCGTCACACAGAAACTACAAAGCGCCCATAACGATAAGATCACCGACTCCTCCGAAGTTGACGTCTACCCAGGTCAGAGCCGTGTTCGGCACGGAGTTCCCGCTCTCCGCCAGAGATTTCCACATTCGCCGCCTCTCCGCGGTAGCACATCGTGATAAACACCTCACCACCCAGAACAACCCCGTTATGAATCCCCCGACACCGGATACGCGCCGAACGGCGACATCGACGCCCCCACGCGCGCCCACCGCACCACCACCGCCGGGGTATCCGACACCATGAGCCCGGCCACCGTTCAACGCAAATGCACCCGACGAGAACCGATCGGCGCACTCATCACGCCGGCGGACTCGTCGGACCGGCAGGCTTGTCGGGCCGGTGAATCCGGCGGGCCGACGAACCTGCGGTCCGGCGAACCTGCGGTCCGGCGAACCTGCGGTCCGGCGAACTTGGCGGGCCGGTGAACCTGCGGTCCGGTGAGCCTTCGGGCCGACGAACCTACGGGCCAGCGAACCTGCAGGCCAGCGAATCTACGGGCCGGTGAACCTGCAGGCCGACGAACCTACGGACCGACGAACCTACGGGCCAGCGAACCTGCAGACCGACGAACCTACGGACCGACGAACCTACGGGCCAGCGAACCTGCAGACCGACGAACCCGCGGGCCGACGAACCCGCGGGCCGACGAACCCGCGGGCCGACGAACCCGCGGGCCGACGAACCCGCGGGCCGACGAACCCGCGGGCCGACGAACCTGCAGGCCAGCGAACCTACGGGCCGACGAACCTGCAGACCGACGAACCTGCAGACCGACGAACCCGCGGGCCGGTGAACCTGCAGGCCAGCGAACCTGCAGGCCAGCGAACCTACGGGCCAGCGAACCTGCAGGCCAGCGAACCTACGGGCCGACGAACCTGCAGGCCAGCGAACCTACGGGCCGACGAACCTGCAGGCCAGCGAACCCGCGGGCCGGCGAACCCGCGGGCCGGCGAATCTGCGGGGCGGTGGGCTTTTGGGGCGACGGGTTTGTCGGGTGGGGTGTGGTCGATGGCTGTTCGAGGCTTGCGAGTGGCGGAGAGGCCTGGGCTTGTGCCTTTCTGTCGGGAGGTGTCCGCCCGGGGAGTGACCAAGGCCTCCGCCCGTCGAGGGCGGGGGCCTTGGTCACAGGTCCACGAGTTCGTCCCAGCGGGGGGTGCGGAGAGCGGCCAGGAGCCGCATTCCGGCCTCGGCGGGGGTGCGGTCGCCCTTGCGGTTGTTGCACCTGCCGCAGGCCAGGACGGTGTTCCCCCAGGTGTCGCCGCCGCCGCGGGACCGCGGCACCACGTGGTCGATGGTGTCGCCGCGGCGGCCGCAGTAGCCGCACCGCCCGCGGTCGCGCAGATAGACGCCGCGCTTGCTCCACGGCGGGCGCCTGCCGTGCCGCCAGCGCATGACCACGTACTTGACCAGGCGCAGGACGCGCGGCACCGGGAAAGGGCCGATGGTGCGGTCCTCCTCGGCCTCCTCCACGACGGCCACGCCGCGCACGAGCATGCGGATGGCGTGCCGCACGTTGACACGCTGCAGCGGCTCGTACGAGGCATTCAGCACGAGAACGGTCATCGGTCACCTCCTCGCCGCTCCTCCGCCAGGGTACGAACCTGGATATCCGCATTGACGCTGCGGCGTTCTGCCACCGAACTACAGAGGAATGGGCCGGGAATTCACTGTGTTTCCGGGATTTCCGGATGTCGTCAAGGGTGCCGATCGGGGTCGCGGGCGGGCAACGCATTTTCCGGCGGGTCGGGCTCGGGCACGGGCCGGACCGACAGCAGCTTGGGCAGGCCGCGTCCGGGTCCGTCGTCCCACCAGTCGGCGCCGCGGCCCGTCGCGGCGGCCTCCAGGGCGGAGCCGCAGCCGTGGCAGCCGCCGGTGGCGGGCGACAGGCGCACCATGAAACGTCCGGCGGGGGCCGGGCGGGCGCCCCAGAAACGCGGCAGGTCGGCTCCGTCCACGAGCAGCGTGCCCGGCATGGTTCCGGTGCTGCGCCGGGAGAACAGCCGGAAGGCCAGGACGCGCAGGAGATTGACGGCGGTGAGCAGGTGGCCGAGCGGGACGTCCCGCGCGACCAGTTCGGGCAGGCCGAACCGGTGCAGGCCCCAGGTGTCGGCGCGGACGAGCCTGCGGTCGCCGGCGACGAACACCCCGATCCACTGGTCGCCGAGGACGAACCGCTCGCGCTCGGTCGGCGAGGTGTGGACGACCTGGCAGGAGTCGACGTCGACGACGAGGCCGCCGGCGGCCGCCGCGAGCAGGCGGGCCGCCTGCCGCGCCGCCTGGGCGTACCGCGGGGCGTCGTCCGGCGCGCCCCGGACGTGCACCAGCAGGTGGTGCCGCGCTTTCTTCAACCGCTCCAGGCGGCCGGAGGCGCCGCCCAGACAGGCGAGCCAGCCGGCCTCGGGGCGGTGTTCGCGCAGCGTCAGCACCGACCGGGCGTGCAGTTCACGTGCGAGGGCGGCCGGGCCGCCGCCGGTGTCGGCCAGGACAGCGGACAGGTCGGCGGACAGGGGTTCGTCGGTGGACACCAGGAAGCGGGAGGCGACCGTCTCCGGGGGTCCCGGGGGGAGCGAAGTCATGCGTCCAGGCTGGCGCGGCCCCCGGACACGAGGCGACAGAATCCCGTTCTGTGGATAACCGCCGGGTCAGAGCGACGGGAGGTCGGCGGCGGAGGCCTGGTACTCCCGCGACTCCCGCTGGCGGCGGAACCCCAGCTCCTCGTTGACGGCCAGCATGTGCACGTTGTCGCCGGAGTTGTCGGTCTCGATCTCGCGGACCTCGGGACGCTCCCGGCGCAGCCACTGCAGCATGGCAGCCTTGACCCAGATGCCGATGCGCCGCCCCCGGTGCTCGGGCACCACCGCGGTGTCGTACTGGGCGGCCCGTTCCGGGCTCTCCGCGGAGACCACCACCTCGGTGAACCCCGCGATCCCGTCGCCCTGGACGGCGGCGACGGTGTAGAGGTCGTCGCCGCGCTTGGCGACGAGCTCGGCCATCTCGCGGACGCGGTCGGCGTCCCACGGCAGCCCCTCGTAGGCGGACATGTCGGCCATGGCGTGCTTGGCGCGGGCCAGCGCGAGCGCGTGCTCGTCGGGGGCGGCGCCTCGCCAGCGCACGAGCCGGTATCCGGGCGGTCCGGAGGCGACGAGCTGCTCCACGCGGCGGACGGGGACGTCGTCCAGACGCAGCAGCAGCCCGCGCAGGGTCAGCACGCACTCGAACCCGTGCGACTCCAGGAAGGGGATCGCGGGGGTGCCCGCCATGACCTGGGCGATCACGCTGGTGCGGCCGTCGGCGCGCATCCCCTCGGCGGCGAAGGCCAGCAGCCGCGTGCCGATGCCGCGGCGGCGCCGGTCGGGGCGGACCTGGATGTCGATCTCCGCTGGACGGTCGGCGCCCGGCCCGCCGGGCAGCCGCAGTTCGGCGACGCCGACCATCTCGCCGCCGTCCACGGCGGCCCACAGCCGCCGCCCGGGGGCGCGCAGCCGGGCGGCCGTCTGCTCGGGGTCCGGTGCGGGCTCGTCGCGCAGGTCGGCGGCGTGCGCGGCGGCCAGGACCGCGTGCCAGCGCCGGATCTCCCCCTGGGCCGGATCATCGAGCGCGATGACGTCCATCAGCCTTTTGTACCGGATCCCGGAGCGCTGCAGGCCCCGCCCGTCCCAACCCATCCCCTTGGAATGCGGTTCGGTACGCCGGCCGCTCCCCGGGCGGCGGACACCCGGCCGTCTGCCGCGCATCGCGGTCGCCGGCGCCGTTCGAGGCGATCCGGACCGGACGGTGAACCCTATCCCCCGCACGGCCTCGACGACCGAGGACGCCTCCGCCGGGCGCGCCGTGCGAAGACGGCACCCCGCGACCAGGCGGAGGACGCGCGGTCAGCGGGTGAAGGCGGACAGGATGCGCTCGGCGGCCAGGGCAGGGGTCAGCCGCCCCTCGGCCACCTCGCGTTCCAGTTCGGGGGCGATGGCGCGGACGGCGGGGTGGTCGCGCAGTTCGGTCAGCAGCCGGTCGTGCACCAGCTCCCACGTCCAGCCGACCTGCTGGCGTCGCCGGCGGGCCTCCAGTTCGCCGGAGGCCGCCAGGCGGTCCTGGTGCTCGACCAGGTGCCGCCAGATCTCGTCCAGGCCGCGGTTCTCACGGGCGCTGCACGTCAGGACGGGCACGGCGCGGGCGCGTTCGTCGCTGCGCAGCAGCCGCAGGGCGCCGGCGAGCTCGCGGGCGGCCTTGCGCGCCTCCATCTCGTGCGGGCCGTCGGCCTTGTTGACGGCGATGACGTCGGCCAGCTCCAGGACGCCCTTCTTGATGCCCTGCAGCTGGTCGCCGGTGCGGGCCAGGGTGAGGAACAGGAACGAGTCGACCATCTCCGCAACGGTCGTCTCGGACTGCCCGACCCCGACCGTCTCGACGAGCACCACGTCGTACCCGGCGGCCTCCATCACCACCATGGCCTCGCGGGTGGCCTTGGCGACGCCGCCGAGCGTGCCCGCCGTCGGCGAGGGGCGGATGAACGCCTGCGGGTCGGCGGCCAGCCGGTGCATGCGCGTCTTGTCGCCGAGGATGCTGCCGCCCGTGCGGGTGGACGACGGGTCGACGGCCAGCACGGCGACCTTGTGCCCGGCCCCGGTGAGGTTGGTGCCGAGCGCGTCGATGAACGTCGACTTGCCGACGCCGGGCACGCCGGTGATGCCGACCCGGCGGGCGCCGCCGGCGAACGGGGTCAGCTCCACCAGCAGCCGCTGCGCCAGGTCGCGGTGGTCGGGGCGGGTCGACTCCACGAGGGTGATCGCGCGGGCGATCCACGCCCGCGACCCCTTGCGCACGCCCGTGACGTACTCGTCCAGCCCGGGCAGGCCTCGCCGCCGGTTCCCGTCGCCGTTCACGCCGCCCGGTGTCCCAGCCGTGCCGACAGCTGCTCGAGCAGGTCGAGGGCGGCCTCGGCCAGCACGGTGCCGGGCGGGAAGATCGCCGACGCGCCCGCGGCGCGCAGCTCGTCGAAGTCCTGCGGCGGGATGACCCCGCCCACGACGATCATGATGTCGTCGCGGCCGAGGTCGGCCAGCGCCTCGCGCAGCGCGGGCACCAGCGTCAGGTGCCCGGCGGCCAGCGAGTTGACGCCGACGACGTGCACGTCGGCCTCGACGGCCTGGCGGGCGACCTCCTCGGGGGTCTGGAACAGCGGGCCCACGTCGACGTCGAAGCCCAGGTCGGCGAAGCCGGTGGCGATCACCTTCTGGCCGCGGTCGTGGCCGTCCTGGCCCATCTTGGCGACCAGGATGCGGGGCCGCCGGCCCTCGGCCGCGGCGAACGCGTCGGTCGCCTCGCGGGCCCGTTCGATGGCGCTCACGCGGCCTGCCTCCTCCCGGTACACGCCGGAAATGGTACGGATGTTGGCGGCATGGCGGCCGAACGCCCGCTCCAGCGCGTCGGAGATCTCCCCCACGGTCGCCTTGGCGCGGGCGGCGTCGACGGCCAGGGCGAGCAGGTTGCCCTCCAGGCCGGGGCCGCGGTCGCCGCGCACGGCGGCCTCGGCGGCGCGGGTCAGGGCGGCCAGGGCGGCGTCCACCTCCTCGGCCGACCGCTCCTCGCGCAGCCGCCGCAGCTTGTCGATCTGCTGGGCGCGCACCGCGGCGTTGTCGACCTTGAGGACCTCGATGTGCTCGTCGGCGTCGGGGCGGTACTTGTTGACGCCGATGACCGGCTGGCGGCCGGAGTCGATGCGCGCCTGGGTGCGGGCGGCGGCCTCCTCGATGCGCAGCTTGGGCAGCCCGTCGTCGATGGCCCGCGCCATGCCGCCGGCCGCCTCCACCTCGCGGATGTGGCCCCAGGCGCGCAGCGCCAGGTCGCGGGTGAGGCGTTCGACGTAGGCGCTGCCGCCCCACGGGTCGATGGTGCGGGTGGTGCCGGACTCCTGCTGCAGCAGCAGCTGGGTGTTGCGGGCGATGCGGGCGGAGAAGTCGGTGGGCAGCGCCAGCGCCTCGTCCAGGGCGTTGGTGTGCAGCGACTGGGTGTGGCCCTGGGTGGCGGCCATCGCCTCGATGCAGGTGCGCGCCACGTTGTTGAACACGTCCTGCGCGGTCAGCGACCAGCCGGAGGTCTGGCAGTGCGTGCGCAGGCTCAGCGACTTGGGGTTGGACGGCTCGAAGTCCCGGACGAGCCGCGCCCACAGCAGCCGCGCGGCGCGCAGCTTGGCGACCTCCATGAAGAAGTTCATGCCGATCGCCCAGAAGAACGACAGGCGGGGCGCGAACGCGTCGATGTCCAGCCCGGCGTCCAGCCCGGCGCGGATGTACTCGATCCCGTCGGCGAGGGTGTAGGCCAGCTCCAGGTCGGCCGTGGCCCCGGCCTCCTGGATGTGGTAGCCGGAGATCGAGATCGAGTTGAACTTCGGCATCCGCCGGGAGGTGTAGGCGAAGATGTCGGAGATGATCCGCATCGACGGCCCGGGCGGGTAGATGTAGGTGTTGCGGACCATGAACTCCTTGAGGATGTCGTTCTGGATGGTCCCGGCGAGCCGCTCGGGCGGCACCCCCTGCTCCTCGGCGGCGACGATGTACAGCGCCATCACCGGCAGCACCGCGCCGTTCATGGTCATCGACACGCTCATCCGGTCGAGGGGGATCCCGTCGAACAGCCGGCGCATGTCGTAGATGGAGTCGATCGCCACGCCCGCCATGCCGACGTCGCCCTGCACGCGCGGGTGGTCGGAGTCGTAGCCGCGGTGGGTGGCCAGGTCGAACGCGACCGACAGGCCCTTCTGCCCGGCGGCCAGGTTGCGGCGGTAGAAGGCGTTGGACTCCTCGGCCGTGGAGAACCCCGCGTACTGGCGGATGGTCCACGGCTGGGTGGCGTACATGGCGGGGTACGGGCCGCGCAGGTACGGGGCGATGCCGGGGTAGGTGTCGAGGAAGTCCACGTCGGCCAGGTCGTCGGCGGTGTAGAGCGGCCGGACGGCGATGCCCTCGGGGGTCTCCCAGGGCCGGGCGTCGGGGTCCTGCCCCGTCGCCTCGGCCGCCGCCCGCCACCGCTTGGCGGCCTCGTCGGCGGGGACGGGGGCGCCGAGCTCGACCTCGGAGAAGTCGGGGATCATCAGTTCACTCCCAGATCGCCGAGGGTGGTCTCCAGGACGTCCACGGCGTCGCAGCCGGCGAAGATCCTGGCATCCACCCCGTCAAAGGAACCCTTACCCGCGAGCCACACCTTCAAGGCGCCCGCGTCCCTGAGCGTCCGCGCGGCGTCGGCGGCCCGCTCCTCGTACAGCGCGTCGCTGGAGCACAGGCACGCCACGGTGGTGCCGCTGGCGGCGAACTCCTCCGGGGGCCCGGCGACGGTCTCGATCCCGCCGGCCTGGAACAGGTTGGCGGCGAACGTGGCGCGCGCGGTGTGCGCGGCGACCGGGCCGAGCGTCGCAAGGAACACCCTGGGGCGGGCCCCGGTGCGTTCGGCGTGCGCGTCGGCGCGGTCGCGCAGGGCCTCGAAGTCCTGGGCGTACCGTACGACCGGCAGCCCGCCCCCCGGGGCGTCGGGGATGGGCGCGGGGTCACGCTCGGGCAGCTCCTCGTCCAGGTTGGGGAACTCGCTGACACCGGTGAGGGGGGCCTTGCGGCGGGCGATGTCGCGGCGGCGGCGCTCCCAGGTGGCGGCGAGCCGCTCGGCCACCATGCCCGACTCCAGGGCGGCGGCCGGCCCCCCGGCCTTCTCGATCCGGGTGAACCAGTCCCAGGCGGCCTGCGCCAGGTCCTCGGTGAGGCGTTCGACGTACCAGGAGCCCCCGGCGGGGTCGACGACGCGCGCCAGGCTGGACTCCTCCAGCAGCAGCGTCTGGGTGTTGCGGGCGATGCGCCGGGAGAAGTCGTCGGGCAGCCCCAGGCGGGCGTCGAACGGCTGGACGGTGACCGCGTCCGCTCCCCCGACCCCGGCCGCGAACGCCGCGACGGTGGTGCGCAGCATGTTCACCCACGGGTCGCGGCGGGTCATCATCGGCGAGGACGTCACCGCGTGCAGCCGCGCCACGGCCTCCTCCGCCCCGCACACCTGCGCGATCCTCGTCCACAGGCGGCGCGCGGCGCGCAGCTTGGCGATGGACATGAACTGGTCGGCGGTGACGGCCAGGCGGAACTCCAGCTGCCCGAAGGCGGTGCCGACGTCCAGTCCGGCGTCGGTGAGAGACCGCAGGTAGGCGACGGCGGCGGCCATCGCGCCGCCCAGCTCCTCGGCGTCGCTCCCCCCGGCGTCGTGGTAGACGGTCGCGTCGACCGTGATCGCCCGCAGGCGCGGGAACTCGCGGGCGCACCGCACCGCCAGCTGCGCCGCGGGTTCCAGGGGGGCCGCGACGCCGGTGCGGGCGGTCAACCCCAGCGGGTCGGCGCCCAGGTTGCCCAGCGCCTCGCCGGCCTGGCCGCGTTCGGCCACGAGCCCGAGGAAGGACTCGGCGGCTTCGGCGGTCTGCGCGCCGGCGTCCAGGACCACGGGCGCCAGGTGCAGGTGGACGTCGCGGAGCACCTCCGGCAGCGCCGCCACGGGCACTCCGTGGCCGCCCAGCGCCAGCCATACGGAGGTGGCGCCGTTCTCCAGGTCGGCGAGGACGGCCCGCCGGGTCGTCTCGGGGTCCGGGTGGGCGTGCCGCTGCCGCACGTCCCAGCCCGCCAGGCCCTCGCCGTCCGGCCGCACGTCGCGCACGGACGGCGCCAGCCCGGGGCGCCCCGGGACGGTGTCGTCCTTGGTGTAGAGGGGCGCGATGCGCACGCCGTCGTACGACTCTCGGGTGAGCAGGCCCTCGACCTCGCTCAGGGGCGTCTCGTCGGTGGCGGCGCCGGACTTGCGCAGCACCGTTCGGACCATCTCCCGCCACCGGTCCCGCTGGACCGGGGGGAAGACGGCGGCCAGTTCCAGTTCCTCAGGCGGCACCGTCATGCCCTGGATGGTAAGCGAGCGCCTACCCCCGGAAACGCGCGGGGGGCGTCCTGCGCGTTTCCGGGTGCAGGCGCCGTGTCCGCGGCGGAACCGGACGCCGCGGAGCCGCCGCGGAAAGGCACCCCGGAGCACGCTCCGGGCGTGGCGTTGCTAGTGTTCAGCGTCGTAGTACGTCCCTGATCGAAGGTCTGAGAGAGAAGAGACGCATGTCGAGTGGGAGCCACGCCGGACGGCCGAAGTCGTGGGCCGCGGTGGCGGTGATCTTCATCGGTTTCATCGTCGGCGGGGTCGCGCTCGCCATGGGGCCGAACTGGCCCGTGTTCCTCGTCGGCGCGGGCATCGTGGTGCTCGGCGGCATCATCGCCTTCGCCGTGGACATCATGAGCGACGTGGTCGTCGACGACCGCAGCCGCTGACCGGCCGCCGAACGGGACTGCGCCGACCGGCCCCGGCCGGCACGTGAGCCGCCCCCGTCCTCCCGCCTCGCGGGCTGGGCGGGGGCGGTCGCATGAGGGGGCGCTCCCGTACCTGCGGGCGACGCCCCGCGGCGTCACCCGCAACGGACCGAGCAGCGGTGGCCGGCCGGTCAGCGGGCGAAGGCGAAGGCTGCGCCCGAGGCGATCGCGGCGGCCAGGACCGCGACGACCACCAGCGTCGGCAGCGGCCGTTTCCGCCGCGGCGGCTGCGCGCGGCGGACGGCGCGGCGGGTCGCCCGGGTCGGGGTCGGCGACGGGCGCTCGGCCGCGGCGGGCGGCTCGGCCGCGGGGCGGGGTGGCCGCGTTGTCGCGGACGCCGGTCGGGTGGCCGGTGATGATGCTCGCGGCCGCCTTGGGACGGGCGTCGGTGTCGCCGTCGGTGCCGGTGTCGCCGTCGGTGTCGCCGTCGGTGTCGCCGTCGGTGGGGGTGTCGGGCGCCGGGTGGGTGAGGGCGTCGGCGGCGGAGGTGGTTCGGGCGGCTCGGGCTCCGGCGGCTCGGGCTTCGGCGGCCTGGGGGGTTTCGGCGGCCTGGGTGGTTTCGGGGGCTCAGGAGGCGGCGGGCATGGCCAGTCTCCGATCCCGGCCTGGACGGTCAGGCCGCCGAGTTGGATGCAGACGCCGAGGCCGGGCGGGTCGTGCGGCGGATGCGGATGCCGGACCCGCGCCGCCGCGGGGAGGGCGACCACGGCCTCGGCGGTGCGGGCCGGAGCCCAGCGGCCATGGTGACGTGCCGGGACGGCGGCGCGATCGTCGGTGCGGGCCGGGCGGGCGTCGGCGGTGCACGTCAGAGCCGCCAGGGCTCCGGCCAGCAGCAGCGCGGCGGCGCGCACGGTCAGCCGCCTCCCGGGATGCGGTCCAGTTCAGGCAGCAGGTCGGTGAAGGCGTCGGGGCCCACGGCCAGGCCGCCGGTGAAGGCGTGCTGGATGTCGAACGTCAGGTAGACGCCCAGGCCGAGCATCGCCGCCATCAGCGCCAGCGGCACGATGGTCATGCCGCGCGGGCGGGCGCCGGCCAGGAACGGGAAGAGCACGACGGCGATGCCGGTGCCCACCGTGGTGACCAGCAGGCCCGGCGGCGGGGCGGCCTTGGCGTCCATGGCGCGCAGGCGGCGCGCGGCGGTGATCTCCTCGAGCCGGTCGGCGACGGCGTCACGGTCGTCGGCGGCCTGGTCGTCGGCGGCGGGCAGCGTCATGACCTCGCGCCGCAAGGCCTCCAGGCGCCGCCAGCCCTCCGGGCTGAGCCGCCCGTCGGCCATCATCCGCCACTCGCGGCCCCGCACCAGGCCGACGTATTCGCGCAGCCCGGTCTGGACGCGCGCGGCGGCCGGGGCGGGCAGCCGGGTGGCGGCCCAGTAGGCCTCGGCGATCGCCTGGCTCTCGGTGCAGGTGTTGGCGCGGGCGGCGTCGCTGGTGGTCCACGGCACGACGATGGCGATGGCGAACGCCAGCAGGAACAGCGCCGACAGCATCGCCCCGGTGTGCCCGCCGGTGGGGCCGTCGGGCTGGGCGTCGTCGGTGAGCCGGTCCAGCCGCCGGAACAGCAGTGCCGCGATCACCACCACGCCGATCGCGCATATCCCGGCCGCGAAATAGAAGAGCATCCCCGTCTCCCACCGTGCACCACCCGAACCGATTCATGACCTTGCGTGTGACTTCTATCACTGTCGGTAGAGGAAGGTGAGATGTCGGAGCGCGGTCAATGACTGGCGCGACGGAAAGGGATGTGTGCGCCTTGAGTCACAGGAGCGCCGCAGAGGGTGATGACCAGCGCGAATGGACCGTCCCCGAACGGGTACACCGGAGTGTCACGAAAAAAGCGGGGGATCAGGAGCGGATCATGAGGGGACGCGAGGACGCCCGCGCACCCGGGCCCGCCGCCACCGGCGAGGCGACCGCCGCGGAGAAGCAGACGACGACGCCGGCCGACACGCCGGAGCCGAAGCAGATGGCGGGCTCTCCCGGCGAGCCGCGCGGGCAGCGTCCGGAGGAGTTCAGCCCGGACGATTTCGAGTGAGCCGTGCCGCCGGCCCGCGAGCCGCACGGGCGCCCCGGCGGCCCGTCACCCCCAATGGATCTTTGTCCGCAAATGGCGATTAGTCACGTCTGAATCCTGACAAGAGTAGGGAACAACTGTAAGGACCAGGTCACTTCACGCCGCTGACCTGCGGAGTTATGGTCATAGTCCCTCTCCTCACCCAGGGGTTTCGGCCTCTCGCCCCCGGCCGCGGCCCCGCAGCGATCCCTGACGAGAGGGACCGAGGCCGCCGGGCCCCAAGGGAAAGCCACTCCCCTTGCACCGCCCCGGGCCCGGCTGCCTCTCAACTCGGTCGCGTTCCCGCAACGCGGCGAAACCGGAGCGCAAGGGATGAACGAAACGCCCGGCGAGGGGCACCGGGGCACCGAGGGGTTCCGGCTGGACGTGCTGCTGAGCGCGCTGCCCACGCCGAACGGGGCGGTGCCGCTGGCGCTGCTGGACGATCCCGACCGCACGCCCGCTGCCGGGTCGCACGGCCGGGAGCCGACCGGCGCGCTGGTCGCCGCGTGCCTGCGGGGCGGTCTCGGCCTCGCCACGGACGCGCCCGACCTGCACGTGCCGCTGGCCCCCGAGTGGAGCGCGTCGCTCGACCGCGACGGCACGTTCACCGTCCGGTCCCCGCTCGACCCTCCCGGGCGGCCGTTCTGCCGTGCCGAAAACGTCGCTGCGCCGCCCGGGTGGGCCGAGCGGGCCGCGGTCCTGGGCTACCTCATGGTGCTCGCCGGGACGATCGGCGTCGCGGACGGCCGGGGCGACTTCGAGGACCGGCTGCGCGGCGCCGCCGCCGAGGGAACGCTCGCGGCCGGAATCGTCCCGTACCGCCCCGGCTCCTGATCCCCTATCCGGAAGGGCGTTGGCGGGAAGGGCGTTCACTGCCCACCGGAGGCCAGCAGCCGCTCGAACGGGACCGGGTCCTCGTACGGGTCGGCGTCCCCGGCGCCCCGGCGGTCCCTCGCCGGCGGACGCGCGGCGACCAGCGACGCCAGTTCGCGCCCGGCCCGGGCGACGCGCTCGGTCAGCCCGTCCGCGCCGTCGGACCCGCCGGACCCCCAGTCCTGCGAGGCGGCGTAGACGGCCGTCGGCGCGACCGCGGCCCGCAGGTAGGCGAACATCGGCCGGACGGCGTGCTCCAGCACCAGCGAGTGGCGCGCCGTGCCGCCGGTGGCGCCGATCAGCACCGGCATGCCCTCCAGCGAACCGCGCTCCAGCAGGTCGAAGAACATCTTGAACAGGCCGCTGTAGGAGGCGTTGAAGACGGGCGTGACCGCGACCAGGCCGTCGGCGCCGGTCACCGTCTCCACGGCGTCGCGCAGCGCACCCGCCGCGAACCCGGTGAGCGCGGCGTCCACCATCCGGTGCGCGTGGTCGCGCAGCTCCACCGTGACGACTTCGGTGTCGGCGCCGAGGTCGCGCAGGGCGGCGGTCGCGGCGGCCGCGAGCCGGTCCGCCAGCAGCCGCGTCGAGGACGGCTGCCCCAGCCCGGCCGAGACCACCGCGACCGTCCGCCCGCCGGCCGGACGCGCCGTCATCGCGCGGCCTCCGCCTCGTCGGCCTTGGCGCGGGCCGCGGCGACGAGGGACGCGTGCGTGGGCGCCTCGGGGACGTGCGCGGGACGCAGCGCGGCGAACTCCTTGCGCAGCACCGGGACGACCTCCTCCCCCAGGATGTCCAGCTGCTCCAGGACGGTCTTGAGCGGCAGGCCCGCATGGTCCATCAGGAACAGCTGCCGCTGGTAGTCGCCGAAGTACTCGCGGAACTTCATGGTCCGGTCGATCACCTGCTGCGGGCTGCCGACGGTGAGCGGCGTCTGGGCCATGAAGTCCTCCAGCGACGGCCCGTGCCCGTACACCGGGGCGTTGTCGAAGTACGGCCGGAACTCGCGGACGGCGTCCTGGGAGTTCTTGCGCATGAACACCTGGCCGCCCAGGCCGACGATCGCCTGGTCGGCGCTGCCGTGCCCGTAGTGCTCGTAGCGCCGCCGGTACAGGCCGATCAGCCGCTGGAAGTGCTCTTTCGGCCAGAAGATGTTGTTGGCGAAGAAGCCGTCGCCGTAGTAGGCGGCCTGCTCGGCGATCTCCGGGCTGCGGATGGAGCCGTGCCAGACGAACGGCGGCACCCCGTCCAGCGGACGCGGGGTGGAGGTGAAGCCCTGCAGCGGCGTGCGGTGGCGCCCCTCCCAGTCGACCACGTCCTCGCGCCACAGCCGGTGCAGCAGGTGGTAGTTCTCGATCGCCAGCGAGATGCCGTCGCGGATGTCCTTGCCGAACCACGGGTACACGGGCGCGGTGTTGCCGCGGCCCAGCATCAGGTCGACCCGGCCGTCGGCCAGGTGCTGGAGCATCGCGTAGTCCTCGGCGATCTTCACCGGGTCGTTGGTGGTGATCAGCGTGGTGGCGGTCGACAGGATCAGCCGCTCCGTGCGCGCGGCGATGTACCCGAGCATCGTGGTCGGGGACGACGGGACGAACGGCGGGTTGTGGTGCTCGCCGGTGGCGAACACGTCCAGGCCGACCTCCTCGGCCTTCAGGGCGATCGCCACCATCGCCTTGATCCGCTCGTGCTCTGTCGGCGTCCGGCCGTTGGTGGGGTCGGGCGTGACGTCGCCGACGCTGAAGATCCCGAACTGCATGCCCCGACCTCTCAGCTTTATAGAACTTTCAACTATCTTACCGCGCGCGCGGCGCGGTCTTTTCATGATCCCGTAGGGCGGCGGGCAGGCCGCTGAACCGGGGGGCGCCCGGGCGCGTACCAGGGGGCGAGCGGCATGACCGACCGGGGAGGTCGCCGCCACGCTGGAAGGGGGTGGCCGGGTGGACGCGCCGGACGGCGGTCCACCCGGCCCGTCGCCCCGGCAGCGGTGTTCGATATCGCAGGCAGATCGCACGCAGCCGGACGGGGCGCGCACGGCCGGTCCTGCGCGCCGCTCACGGGCCGGGGCGGATCAGGCGTCGGCGAGCACGGCCTGGATCTCCAGCCCGACGGCGATGGAGTCGCCGAGGACGACCTTGTCGCCCTGCAGCGGGATGTTGAACTCGATGCCGAAGTCGCTGCGGCTGATGGAGGTGGTGGCGGTGAACCCGGCGCGGGTGCCGCCCCACGGGTCGCTGGACACGCCGTGGTACTCGGTGAGCAGCCGCACCGGCCGCGTGACGCCCCTGATGGTCAGGTCGCCGTCGACGTGGTAGCGCGGGAGGCGCGCCCGCCGTCCGACCTGCGCGCGCTCGGCATGGGTGCTGACGAAGGTCATGGACGGGTACGTCTCGACGTCCAGGATGTCGGCCGACCGCACGTGCGCGTCCCGTTCGGCGTTGCGGGTGTCCACGGACGCCAGCGCGATCTCGGCGACGGCGGTCGAGGCGAGCGGGTCCCGGCGGACCAGGATCTCGCCGCTGAACTCGGCGAAGCTGCCGCGGACGGTGGTCATGAGATGGCGGACCGCGAAGGTCACCTCCGAGTGCGCCGGATCGATGGTCCACCTTCCGGCGACCAGGTCCGGCGCTTCCGTCGCTTGAGCCACAAACCCCCCTAAAGGCGACAAAGCAGTCGGAGCACGTGAATGTACCGCAAGTTTGGTGCCCCGCCCCCTCCCGGGTCCGCGAATGCCCTGCTCAGCGCCCTCTGCGACCGGGTGAAACCGCCGCTTCGGTGACCGGCCGCCGCTCGAGGGAATGACCCGGGTGTGATCGGCGAACACGTGCTGGCCGGCTTCACCCCGGACGTCGGCGGCCGCGAGGCTTTGCAACTGGCCCGCGAGGTCGTGGCGCGCACCGGCGGACGGCTCACCGTGGCCGCCGTCCATCCGCCCGGCCGCCCCGCCGCCGCCGGCGAGGCCCACGCGCTCCTGGAACAGGTCGCGGCGCTGCTGGACGACCAGCCCGCCGAGTTCGTCGCCCACGAGAGCCGGGGCGTGGCACGGGGGCTGTCGGTCCTGGCCAGCAGGGCCGGCGCCGACGTCATCGTCATCGGGTCCCCCGCCGGGGGCGCGCGCGGCCGCATCGCGGTCGGCAGCACCGCCGACCACCTGCTGCACTCGGCCACGGAGGCGGTGATGCTGGCCCCCGCCGGATACGAGCGCCGCGAGGAACTCGACCGCATCACCGTCGCCTACGTCCGCCGCCCCCAGTGCGACGAGGCGGTCGTCCGGGCCGCCCAGGTCGCCGCCGCCCTCGGCATCCCGCTGCGGCTGCTCACCCTCGCCGTGGACGGCGACGAGGCCGAGCGGCTCCGCGACGACCTGGCCCTGGCGATCCGGCTGGCGCGCGGCTCCTCCGGCCTGGCCGCCGAGGCGGTCGAGGCCGAGCTGGGCGAGGGGGACGACATCGCCGACGCCCTGCACGACGCCGGCTGGAGCCGCGCCGAGCTGCTGGTCTGCGCCAGCAGCGAGGACGCCGCGGCCCACCGCGTCTTCCTCGGCGAGAACGCGCTGAAGGTGCTGCGCGCCGCACCGTGCCCCGTGGCGGTGCTCCCGAGGGGCTACACGTGACCCGACTCCGCCCGGTCAGGGGCACATAGTCCGGATCAACCGTTTTTCCGCCGCCGCTTGTCCATACCTCTTTACCTTCGCTACATTCCATCGAGACCAACACGTGACCTTGAAGCCCAGTGTTGGATGTCGACCGGGTCGGGGGCGCGCGTCCCGGCCCGTCAGCCGGCCAGACCGGCGGCACAGGGAGCGTCATGGACCCCATCGGCAAGAAGCTGCTCGAGATCGCCAGGGACGAGCTCGGATACACCGAGAAGGGCGACGGCTACACCAAGTACGGCGACTGGTACGCCGAGAACGTCGAGGACGGCGACGCCTACTTCAAGACCGCGCCCTGGTGCGACATGTTCCTGGCCTGGGCAGCGGACAAGGCCGGCGTCACCGAGCAGGCGGGGCAGTTCGCCGCCACCGTCCAGCACGCCAAGTGGTTCCGCAAGCACGACGCCTGGACCACCGAGCCCGAACCCGGCGCCCTGGTGTTCTTCGACTGGAGCGGCTCGAAGGACATCGACCAGATCGACCACGTGGGCCTGGTGGAGAAGGTGGACGGCAAGACCCTCCACACCATCGAGGCCAACGCCGACGGCTACAAGCTCACCCGCAAGGTCCGCAGCATGGACACCGTCGTCGGCTTCGGCCTCCCCGGCAAGGTGAAGGTCGGCAAGAAGTACACCCCCAAGCACGCCGCTCCCCCGCCGTCCGTCGAGGAGCTCAACGGCGCCCCCGCCACGGCCGGCGCGGAGACGCGCAAGCAGGAGCCGTCCTCCTCCGACCACCACCTCCCGGCTCAGGAGACGGTGCTCGGCGGCGTCCTGGCCTTCGTCCTGTGCGGCACCCTGGCCCTGGCCGCCGGACGCACCGCGGCCGCCAAGGCGCCCTCGTCGCCCCCCGTGCGGCTGCGCAAGCGCGGCAAGCACCACCGCCCGGCCGCCCCGGTCGCCCTCCCGGCCGACATCACCCCCGCCGACCTGGACGCCGCCGACGCCGGCACCACCGTGATGCCCGCGCTGTCGGCGGCCGCCGCCCAGGAGGCCGAGGACCGCGAGTTCTGGGGCCGCATCGCCCACCTGCGCGAGGACGAGGAGCTGTCCTTCTGGAGCTCCCTGCACGCCGAGCTGTCCCGCGGCGACGAGTACGCAAGCACTCGGAGTTTCCGCTAAAGTAATCACTGCGCCCCGGGGGGGAGGCCCCCCGGAAAGGCAGGCGGACGTGGCTCAGTTGGTAGAGCATCACCTTGCCAAGGTGAGGGTCGCGGGTTCGAATCCCGTCGTCCGCTCTGAGAGGCCCTGTATGCGGCTGGGCTGAACTCCCTGGTGGAGTGGCCGAGAGGCGAGGCAACGGCCTGCAAAGCCGTGTACACGGGTTCGAATCCCGTCTCCACCTCAACCCCCGTGTCGAGGTAGGCGCGGGCTCGGGCGATTAGCTCAGTGGGAGAGCGCTACCTTGACACGGTAGAGGTCACTGGTTCAATCCCAGTATCGCCCACCATGCATCACCGCAGGCCTGCTTCCCGTCGCCGATGGTGAGTGAGCCCCGCGCCGGCCGCAGCAGGCGGCGGAGTCGCCCGATGCGGCCGGCGCCGCGACCGGTGTCATCGCGGCCGGTCTCTTGCGGCTCGCGATGCAGGCTCAGTACGCAAGCTCCCCGATGCCGCCGTCAACGCGCAGCACGGTGCCGGCGGTGTACGCGGACTCGTCCGAGGCGAGATAGACGGCTGCCTTCGCCAGCTCGGTGGGGGTGCCGAGGCGGTGGAGGGGAACCGTCCGGCGGAGTTCCTCGTAGATGGCGGCCTGCCGCTCGGGGCCGAGCGGCTTGAACGTGTCGGTGACGGTCGGCCCCGGGCTCAGTCCGTTGACCCGGACACCCCGGTCCTTCAGCTCATAGGTCAGGCCGCGGGCAAAGGAGAGCAGGCCCGCCTTGGCGGCGCCGTAGACCGCCGCGTTCTCGTGCCCGATGAAAGCGGAGACCGAGCCGACGAGGATGATCGAGGCCTGCTGCGACAGGAGCGGCAGCAGGGCTTTGATCAGGAAGAACGGTGCCTTGAGGTTGGTGGCGACGAGCTTGTCGAACGCCTCTTCGGTCCATGCCTCGATGGGCAGGTGGGTGACATCGGCGGCGTTGCACATCAGGATGTCCAGCCGCGGCCACTCCTGCCGCAGCCGCGCCGCGAGCTCCGCCTGGCCGGGCACGTCGCCGGCGTCGCCGCGGACGGGCAGCAGCGGGCCGTCCAGCTGCCGGGCGGCCTGGTCCAGCCGGTCCTGCGAACGGCCGGTGATCGCGACGGTCGCTCCCTCGGCGAGGAACTCGCGGGCGGTCTCAAGCCCGATGCCCGCCGTCCCGCCCGTGATCAGTGCGTACTTTCCTGCAAGACGACCCATTGGAGTCTTTCCTCACTCGCGCCGAGACGCGCGGTTGCAGTGGCAGTGGTTGCAGTGGCAGTGGTTGCAGTGGCAGTGGTTGCAGTGGCAGTGGTTGTGGTGACAGTGGTTCTGGCAACGATGACGGGCCGTCCCCGCCATCTCGGAGAACGCCATACGGCCTTTGCCGTGTCGGCGGCCGGCGCGTTCCGGTCAGATGGCGGTCCGGCCTGCGTCGGCGGCCACGACGGCACCGGTCACGTAGCCGGCCCGGTCACCGGCGACGAAGGCGATCACCTCGGCGACCTCGTCCGGGGTGCCCGCGCGCTTCAGCGCGGTCGTCAGGCCCATGCCGCCGAGGTCGGACCCCATGGCCGCCATCGCCTCGGCGGAGGTCATCGGGCCGGGCGCCACGGCAGGCGGCGGGAACGAAGCGCACGGTGCCGGCGGAGCCGGTCGCGCTCCGCGCGTCGTCCGCGGCCCGGGCGCCGCGGTCCGGGTCGGTGCCGGTGACGATCACGTGCGCCCCGCCGGCGGCGAGGGTCCGCGCCGTCGCGTGCCCGAGCCCGCCGAAGGCGCCCGATCCGGTGACCAGCGCCGTCCTGCCGGTGAAGTTCATGTGGCCCTGCCCTCCGCGGGTCGTCGCGCCCATGCGCGCGACTTCTGTGCGAGCGTTCAAGAAGTTGCCCGGGCTTCACCATACGGTCTTTTGTGCAGGCGGTCAAAAAGTCGGTAGCCTGGGGGCATGGCACGGACGGGGCGGCCCCGCGCATTCGACAAGGACCAGGCCCTGGAGCGCGCGCTCATGCTGTTCTGGTCCCGGGGCTACGGGGCGACCTCCGTCCAGGACCTCGTCGACGCGCTCGCCCTCGAGCGGGGGAGCCTGTACGGCGCCTTCGGTGACAAGCGGAGCTTCTACCTGGCTGCGGTCCGGTTGTACTGGGACACCTACGAGCGCCGACTGGCCGCGGCGTTGGAGAGCGGGCCGGTCCTGCCGGCGCTGCGCGAGGTGCTCGCCACCCCGGCCCGGGTGAAGGAGTACGCCTCAGACGTCGGCGTTCCGCAGGGGTGCATGATCGGCAACACCACCGCCGAACTCGTCCCCCACGACGCCGAGGCCCGCGAGATCGTGACCCGCGCCCACACCCGCTTCATCCGGATCGTCGCCGACGCCCTGCGGCGCGCCCAGGCCGAGGGCGAGGTCACCAAGGACGCCGCCCCCGAGGCCCAGGCGCAGCTGCTGCTGTTCACCGTCCAGGGTTTCTCCCTGATCTCCCGCACCGGGTTGGACACGGCCGCCGCGCTCGCCGCCGTCGACGCCCTGATCGACTCGCTCCGCGCCTGATCCGCGAGCGCGCCTCCGCTCAGGCCGACCGGCCCCGGGCCATGGTGCCTTCCAGCCGGTCGGCGGTGCCTTCCAGCCGGTCGGCGAACTGCGACCACGCACGGGCGCACTCGGCGGCCGCTCGGGCCACCCCCTTCGCGCAGTGCGCCGGAACGTCTTCGACGATCTTGTTCCATTCCTCCGCGCTGATCGTGTGCACCGCGAGGAGCCGCAGCAGCGCCCGCCCGGCCTCGTTGAACCGCAGCGCCGGATCCGCCCTGAGGCGCTCCACCGCCACGAGGCGGTCCCGCACCGGGAGGTGGTCGATCCGCGCACCCCGCCCGGCGGTCGGAGCGGGATCGGCGGCCTCGGACCGGGCCGGTTCCGCGCCGCCGGCGCCGGCAGGCTTCGGGTTCGGGGCGTCGGGTCGGGCGGAGGCGGTGCGCCTGCGGCGGCGCCGGGAGGGCAGCGGGTCCTCGCCGCGCCGCAACCGGTTGCGGACGTCGCGCGCCGTCTCCGGCGAGATGCCCGCCGCCCGGGCGATCTGCCGCAGCGACAGGCTCGGGTCGGCGAGGATGAGCTCGCCGGCCCGCCGCCGCCCCTCCGTCGCGTCGACCGGCCGGACCCGTCCGTCCCGTCCGATCCGGACCCGCTCCGCCGACCCCGCGGCGCTCTTGCGGCGGATGTCGGCGACGGTGGCGGGCGCGAGCCCGGTGACGGACGCGATCAGCCGGTCCGACCACTGGGGGTGCGAGGCGATGACCCGGGCGGCCGCGCGTTTGCGGTCCGCCGCCGTCAGCGGCAGGCCGTGCGCGATGTTCGACTTGACGGCCAGCACGAACGCATCGGCCTCGTCCCCCTCGTAGAACCGGACGTCGATCGTGGACCGGCCGCGCATCCGGGCGGCCAGCAGCCGGTGCCTGCCGTCGACCACCCGCATCGTCGCCCGGTGCACGATGATGGGCGGCAGCGGATGCGGTGTCTCGGCCAGCGCCGCCACGTGCTCGGCGACCACTCCGGAGCACCGCGGCGAGTCGTCCATCGCCAGTGCGTCCAGGTCGACCGTCTCCACCGTCTGCCGGACGGTGCCCCACCGGCTTGATTTCCACGTTTCCGAGAAATTGCGTGAGTCACCTCGCGGCACACCGAGAGGCAACCGAATTGCATTCACCATGAAATCCCCTGTCCCCCGGGCCGACTTTCCGCAAGAACAAATGACCCCTCTGGACACCGGAAGCTAACACCGCGATCTCCGGGCGAGGACCCCTACACCCCCCTATCGCCGGTCCGGCGGCCGGCGATGCCGTCCCCCTATCCGCCGCCTTCCGGCTAGGGGACGCCCGCGGCCGAGTCGAGCCTGGCCGGCAGTTCGGAGCGGCGGCGCACGTCGAGTTTGCGGTAGACCCTGGTCAGGTGCTGCTCCACCGTGCTGGTGGTGATGTAGAGCCGGGCGGCGATCTGGCGGTTGGTGTGCCCGCGGGCGGCCAGCGCCGCGACCCTCAGCTCGGCGTCGCTGAGGCCCGCGGGGTTGCGCGCCCCATCCCGCGGGCCGGGCGCGGCGCCGGCCGGCGCGCCCGCGGCTCCGCCGCCGGCGGCGCCGATCTCGAGCATCAGGCGCCGGGCCCTGCGGGACAGGCCGCGCCCGGCGGACTCGTCGCCGAGATCGTGGCGGGCCCGGCCGAGGTCCTCCAGGGCGCGGGCGTATTCGAGGCGGTCTCCGCGCTCCTCCAGGATCATCACCGCCTCCTCCAGCGGGCCGAGGCGGCACCGGGGGGACAGCGCCGCGGCCAGCACGCGCAGGGTGGCGCCGCGCGTCCCGGTCGGCGCGGGGCCGACCCGGGCCAGCTGCTCCTCGGCGAGATCGCGGGCGCGCCGCCGGTTCCCGAGCGACAGGTGGACGCGGGCGGCGTCGGTGCGCCAGGGCACCAGCGCGGGTAGGTCGATCCCCCACCGGGTCATGAGGTCGCCGACGGCGTGGAAGTCGTCGAGCGCGGCGTAGGGGCGGCCGGCGGCGGCGTGATGGTGCCCGCGGGCCCACACGTAGAGCAGCCCGGCGAGGGTGTCGAACGCCGCGTCCGGCACCCGCACGGCCAGGTGCCGCGCGGCCTGGCCGGGGCGTCCCGAGACGCTGCCGGTGTAGAGCAGCACGGCCAGGGGCAACGCGACGGCGACGCCCCATCCCTCGGGCGGGACGAGGGCGAGCGCGGCGCTCGCCCGCTCCTGCGCCTCGGCGGTCCGGCCGCGCCTCATGTCGACGTATGCGCCGACCGCCGTGATCAGCGCCTGCCAGATCGCCACCCCGTGGCCGGCGGCGGTGCGCGCCAGCGTGTCGCACCAGAAGGCCGCGCGGTCCAGCCGGTCGGCCAGCGCCAGCGACACCAGTGCCGTGACGATCGCCATCAGCTCGCCGTCCGGGAGCCGGGCGCTCTGCAGGATGCGTTCCGCGCGGACCGCGACGTCGTCGTCCGGGGCGCCGCCGAGCACCGCGCGGGCCAGCGCGGCCGCGCGTCGGGCGCCGCCGGCCCCCGGCGGCAGGCGGTCGTCCGAGACGTTCCCGGCGGCGCTCCGGCCGTCCGGCGCCAGTCCCGGGAAGCCGCAGGACGCCCACGGCCTGACGATGTCGGCCGGCACCGGGCCGGGGCGGCCGGCCGGCCGCCGCTCCGCGACGTCGAGCACGGCCAGCGCCTGCTCGACCTGGCCGAACCAGAGCAGGTAGCCGGTGAGCGCGACGGCGTCGCTCGGCGGCAGCCGCCCGGCCAGGGCGGCGGCGGTGAGCTCGGGCAGCTGCCGGGACACCGACCCCGGGTCGGCCCGCCAGGAGGCCCGCAGCGTCGCGGCCTTGATCGCGTCGGCGGTGACCGGGTCGGGGCCCGCGTCCCGGGCCGTGCGCAGGTACTCCAGGGCCAGGGCGGCGTCGCCGGTGGCGAGGGCCCGTTCGGCCGCCTCCAGCAGCGCGGGCACGGCCCAGGCGGCGTCCACGTCCTCGGCCACCAGCAGGTGCGGGGCCAGCACGGTGCTGGGGGCGCCGCGTTCGTGCAGGACGCAGACGGCGCGGGTCTCCAGCCGGACGCGGCGGTCCGGGTCCAGGCCGCGCAGCACCGCCTCGCGGGCCGCCGGGTGCCGCAGCCCTCCGGGGCCGACCAGGCCCATCTCCGCCAGGCCCGCGAGCCGCGAGTCGGCCGCCTCGGGGGTGATCCCGAGGACCTCGGCGACCTCGGCGCGCCCCGCCCGCCCGCCGAGCACCGCCACGGCCTCGGCGGTCCGCCGCAGCGCGGGGTCGCACCGGTGCAGGCACACGGTCACCGCCTGGCGGTAGGCGTCCCCGGCCGCACCGCGGGTCCGGCCGTCCAGCGCCTCGTCCAGGAGCGCCCGGACGAGCAGCGGGTTGCCGCCGCTGAGCCGGTACAGCTCCGCCGCGTCGGGACGCGCCCGCCGCTCGGGGATCGCCGCCGCGGCCATCCTGGCCACCCCGCAGGGGGTGAGCATCGCCAGGCGCAGCAGCCGGAAATCCGGCCGGTGCGGCAGTTCGGCCCGCAGCCCGGGATGGTCGCCGAGATAACTGGTGCTCTGGGTGAGCACCACCAGGACACCGCTGGATTCCAGTCGCCTGATCAGATAGAGAACGCCGTCCAACGAGCCGCGGTCGGCATGGTGGACATCGTCGACGATGACCACCAGCGGCTGTTTTCTGGCCCGGGACAGCAGAATGCGGACCAGTCCGGGAAGCATGCTTCTCACATCGTCCTCGGCCGGCCGCGGATCGGCGGGATTCGGCGGCGCGGACAGATTCGCGTCGAGCAGTAGCTGTTCGAACACGCCGAACGGCATTTCACTTTCGCCGGCCGCCGCGGCGGCGCTCAGCACCTGCGCGTCCACGGTGGCGGCATATGCGGCCAGGCG
Organism: Actinomadura sp. NBRC 104425; assembly: GCF_030269545.1. Classification (GTDB taxonomy): domain Bacteria; phylum Actinomycetota; class Actinomycetes; order Streptosporangiales; family Streptosporangiaceae; genus Spirillospora; species Spirillospora keratinilytica. Next base: position 206,514 of record NZ_BSTN01000008.1, read on the forward strand.
GTGCAGCAACGCGGTCTTCCCGCTCGCCGCGGGACCGCTGATCAAAATCACTCCCCCGGCGCCGGACGCGCAGGCGTCCACCATGCCGGTCAGGACCGAATACTCGTTGTCGCGTTCCACAAGGTCTCGTAACATCCCCGTGCCCCTGGGCGCTCCTACAGGTGCGGTGAATGCGAGGACCCTCGACTCCCCCGAGAAGAGTCCATGCGACGGCATGCTACCCAGCCGAATCCCGTGTGCTCATGGCCGGATCGCGCCAGAATCCCAGGGACGTTGCTTTTCCGATTCGGTCCGTAAAGGTGATGGCTACACTAAGTCATGGCATGTTGACATGGCAATGAATGGCGTGCCGGAACATTTCGCCGGCGGGTGCCGGTCAATCCGTCGGCGCCGGCCGCAGCGGTCTCCCGGCGGGCCCGGTGCCGGGGGACCGGGCACCGGTGACGCGGGGGGACGTACCCGCCGGGAGACGTCGGATCACGGCGAGGGGAACTCTGTGGGGCGCAGGTTCCGGCACGCGCGCGACGCCGCCCGGAACTGCGGCGAGGTGATGTCCACCCCGTCCTTGTCCGGATTGATCTGGAGCCGTCCGTCCGGCCCCGGGTCCGGCATGTTGGGCACGCCGTTCTCACGCATGCAGCGGGAGAACTCCATCGCCCGCCGCTGGTCCTCCGGGCTCACCGTCCTCTCTGTGTCGACCACCCCGGACATCAGCCCTTTGCACGCCTCCCGCGCGGCCTTCATCTGCGGGCTGTCGAGCGCCAGCGCCCCTTCCCCGTCCAGCGGAATCTGCAGCTGGCCGTTCACCGGATCGGGGAAATCCGGCACGCCGTTCTGGCGCATGCAGCGGGAATAGGCGAGCATCTGGTCCTGGCGGTTGGCGGACTTGGCGGCGGCCGGCTTCTCCGAGGAGCCACCGCAGGCGGACACGGTCAGTGCCGCCGCAAGCGCGACGGCCGGCAGCACTCGCATACGAGGCCTCTGCACTCCAGGACTCCTTCTGCCGCGGTGGTGGACGTCCGGCGCGACGCCCTCGCCGAGTAAGTAGCAGCGGGTCCGCGGACGGTTCGCATGAATCTTCCGGGTGACGCAATTCACGGCGGCGGCCGCGCGGGTGCTCCGTGCGGCCGCGCCGTCACAGCCGGCGACCGGGCGCGGCGGCCCGGCAAGGGCGTGCGGGCCGGCGTTCGAATTGCCGTCCATGATGTCGGTCACTTCTCTTGACGGATACGGTGTGGCAGCATTCGCGTACGGCAACGAATTGGCGCGGATCTCCTCCGCCGTGCCCAAGGAGCGCTCATGACACATGTGTCGCGGAGAGCCCGGAAGCCGGCTCTCGGGGACCAGGAACAGCCGCCCCTTTTATCGCCCGGCCGGGAACCTGCGCCGGAGCGGACCTCGCTGTCCCTTCGCGGGGATCTGGACCTGGACGAGTGGGTGCGCATCGCCCTGCGGATGAACCGGATGGGGCGGCCGTCCCTCTGGTGGCTGGGGGACTGGCTGAACTACGGGAAGGAACGCTTTCCGAACGGCTACAAACACGCTTTGGAAGCGGTCTGCCTCGATTACCAGACGCTGCGGAACTACGCCTGGGTCGCGGGGAGCGTCCGGCCCGCGCAGCGCAATCCGCGGCTGAGCTTCCAGCACCATGCCGAGGTCGCCGCGCTGCCCGCCGCGGAGCAGGAGAAGTGGCTGGCCAGGGCGGAGCGGTACGGCTGGTCGCGCAACCGGCTGCGGGCGGCGGTCAAGCGGCACGGGGCGGCCGGCGCCGCCCCGGCGCGCGTCCGGCTGCCGGTCGACGACGATCGGCTTTCGCAGTGGCGGGCGGCCGCCACGCACCAGGGACGCGAACTCGACGAGTGGATCATCAGCATCCTGGACGCCGCCGCTCGGCCGCCTGCCGGGACGGCCGAGGCGGTCGGCTGCGGCCGGGCGTCCCGGCCGCGGAGCGCCCGGCCGCGTGACGCGGGCAGGCGCCCCGCCCGATCGGCCTGAGCCCTGTCGCCCCGACCGCTCCGAGCCCGATCGGCGGCCGGCGTCCGGCGGGTGCGCCGCGCCGGGACGGCCCCGCGACCGGTGGCCGAGGGTGGGGACGGTGCCGCGTTCCCACCCTCGGCCGCGTTGTCGCCCTTCGGCGTCACAGCGTGGTCCCGTTGAGCGCGGTGTTGGCGATGGCCTCGCTGTCGCAGCCGAGGCCGGAGAACAGGTCCTTGGGCAGCTTGTCGCCGAGGTTGCCCGGCAGGCTCGGCAGGTCCTTGGGGCCGCCGGAGCCGAACCCCTCGGGCAGCTTGAACCCGTTGCGCAGCGACGGCCGGGCGCCGTTGGTCAGCGAGTCCTGCTGGACGGTGGTGGCCTTCAGGCTCTTGTCGCTGTTCAGCGTTCCGACGACGACGGTGTACTTGCCGGTCTCCAGCTGGTCCAGCCGCGCCTGCTCCTGCTTGACGACCCTGGTGGAGCCCGACGCGGCGACCCGGATGCGGGTGCCGCCCGTGCCCGTCACGGTGAAGCCGTCGGAGCCGACGTCGCTGACGGTGCCCATGGCCGTGCCGTTCGAGGCCATCATCGAGGCGATGCCCGATCCCATGCCCTCGGGCAGCTTGGGCAGCTTCATCTGCGCGGAGGCGACGAGCACGGTCTCGGCGGTGATGGTCTTGCCGGCCTCGTCGCCCTCGCCGCGCACCATGACGCGCGTGCCGTCGGACAGGTCGGACAGGCTGCCGGCGACCTGGCGGGTCACCCTGGACGCCGCGGACGCGTCGACCTTGATCTGCTTGCCCTCCGCCGTCTCCACCACCAGGGTCGAGCCGTCCTTGGACCGCAGCGTCCCCGCGGCCACCTTCAGGCTCTGGCACTCGGTGGACAGCAGGCCCATCGCGGCCACCTGCTGGGCGTCGAAGGAGGCGGGGGTCTGGGCCGGGCCGGTGCCGGAGCCCTGCGGCCACAGCCCGTACCCGGCGGCGGCGATCAGGCCCGCCGAGGCCGCCGCCGCCAGCAGCAGCACCCCGCGCCGGCCGCGCCGGGCGGACGCGCCGCGCAGCGGCCGGTCGATCTCGTCGAGCACGCCCCGCAGGACGTGCGGCGGCGGCGCGGCGATCGGGGCGGCCTGGCGGACGGCCTGCGCCGTCGCGCGCCACTGCTCCACCTCGGCCCGGCAGTCCGGGCACTGCTGCAGGTGCGGGTTGGCGAGCCCCGCCACACCCGGACGGCTCGCGGCGACGAGCTCTTCGAGGCTCAGGTGAGCCGAGGCGTTGGTCATGACGTGCGCCCCCTTTCGGGCATCGAGCGGATGAGTGCGGCCCGCGCCGCGGACAGCCTGCTCTTGACCGTCCCGACGGGGATCTCGAGAACCTCCGCGGTCTCGGCGAGCGACAGGCCGGCCCCGAAGACCAGGCCGAGGACCTCGCGGTGGTGCGGCGCGAGGTCTTTGATCCGGTCCATCACCGCCTGGGCCGACACCCGGTCCAGGGCTTGCTCCTCCGGTCCCGGCTCGGTGGCCGGGCGGTCGGCCAGCGCCTCCTGGGCGACGAGGCCGGGCCGGCGCCGGCGCTGCCGGTCCCGGCACTGCCGGCGGGCGATCGCGATGATCCACGACCGCACCGACGACTCGCCGCGGAACCGTCCGGCGCCGCACCAGACGGCCAGCATCGTGTCCTGCAGAATCTCCTCACTGAACCCGTGGTCGCCGGTGAGCAGCACGAGGTGGGACAGGACCGTCCCCGCGTGCCGCTCGTACAGGGCCACCAGTGCGGCGCGGTCCCCGCGTGCGATCGCCGGGACGAGTTCCCGGTCGTCTCGCTCGGACAGCTCCGCCTGGGAGGGCCCGAGCATCACGAGGTGAGGTCCGGCGTCGTATCGGATGGGCTCCACCGTGTGTCCTCCAACTGGTACACCTCCCGGGAACTCCCGCTGTCACCCTGTAGGTAGCGGCGATTGGGCGAACGGTTCGGCCCCGGCGCGCGCGAACACCGCGTGGGGCGGACGTCTCGTCGTCAGGCCCGACCCTCACACGACCGGCCCCGCGGACGCGAGGCCCCGGGCGGCAGCGGGCCGCTCCCGGGAAGGCGAAAGCCCGCCGCCTGCGGGAGCAGACAGCGGGCGAGGACGGGGCCCGTTCGGTGCCGTGCTACTTGGCGACCTTGCGGGTGAACACGCGGACCGACAGCGCCGTCAGGGCCGCTGCGAGGACGCCGAGGACCGGCAGGACCACCCATGTCGGCATGTGGGCGACCTGCGGCGTCAGCGCGGCGCGCAGCCCCTCGTTCATGTAGACGATGGGGTCGGCGAGCACCACGGCCTGCAGCCAGCGGACCTCGTCCAGGGCCTCCCACGGGAAGTAGACGCAGCCGAGCATGATGGCCGGCAGCATGACGACGGTGAACAGCACCTGGGTCTGCTGCGGTTTGAGCAGCGTGCCGAGCAGCAGCCCGGCGGCGGACGCGGTCAGCGCGCCCAGCAGCACGACGGCGGCCAGCAGGATCCCGTCGTCCACGCGGACGTCGGGCGCCTGGCCCTCGGCGTGCACGAGCAGCACCGCGGGGAACACCAGCAGCCCGCCGATGAGGCCCTGCACCATCGCCGAGCCGATCTTCTGCAGGGCGATCATCCGGACGGGCAGCGGGGCCAGCAGCCGGTCCTCGATGGACGACGGCGGGGTCAGCTCCATCACCAGGGGGAACACCACGGCCATCAGCGACTGGGTGATGACGGTGGAGCCGACCAGGCCCGGCACCAGGATGGTGGAGAACGGCGTGTCCCCCGCCGCGTCGCCCGGCACGGTGCCCCGCCCCATGAGCCCGGCCTCCGGCAGGACGTAGGCGAACACGAAGGCGAAAAGCAGCGGCTGCAGGACGATCCGGATGACGCTGGACACCAGGCTGCGGCGCATGACCCGCAGGTCGCGCGCCACGGTGGCGGTCAGGGCCCGGGCGGGCCCGGCGTCGTGCTCGATCGCGGTCATTCCCGGTACTCCCGTCCGGTCAGCGTCAAAAAGACGGTCTCCAGGCTCGGCCGCTGCTGCGACGCGTCGGCGACCGTCGCGCCCGCGGCCGCGCCGAGCGCCACCAGCTCGCCGAGCAGCCCGTCGGCGTCCCGGGTGAAGACGCGGACGCTGCCGCCGGCCTGCTCCACCCGCTCGACGCCGCGCCGCGCGCGGACGCCGGACAGCTCGGGCACCGGGCCGTCGTAGGTCACGGTGACCACGGTCTCGGCCTCCACCGCGGCCTTGAGCCCGTCCACGGTGTCGCAGGCCAGCACCTCGCCGCGGTCGATCACGGCGAGGTGCCGGCACAGCGCCTCGGCCTCTTGGAGGTAGTGCGTGGTGAGCAGCAGCGTGTGCCCGTCGGCGTGCAGTTCGCGCAGCAGGTCCCACAGGTTGAGCCGGGTCTGCGGGTCGAGTCCGGCGGTCGGCTCGTCCAGGAAGAGCATCTCGGGCCGGTGCACGAGGGCCCGGCAGATCATGACGCGGCGCAGCTGCCCGCCGGACAGCTGGTGCGGCATGGCGTCGCGGCGGCCGGCGAGGCCGAACCGCTCCAGCAGCTCCCCGGCGCGGCGGCGCGCCGCGCGGGCGCCCATGCCGAAGTAGCGGCCGCGGAACTCCAGGTTCTCCGCGACGGTCAGGTCCCGGTCCAGGGTGCCGCCCTGGGACACCACGCCGATCCGCCGTTTGACCTCGACGGGGGCGGCCGTCACGTCGTGGCCGAGGACCTCCGCGCGTCCCCCGGTGGGGCGCACCAGCGTCGTGAGCATGCCGATCGTGGTGGACTTGCCGGCCCCGTTGGGGCCCAGCAGTCCGAAGAAGTCCCCGCGCGGCACGGTCAGGTCCAGCCCGCGGACGGCCTCGACCGGTTGCCTGCGCCCCCGGTAGGTCTTGCGCAGGTCCACGGCGCGGACGGCGGGCGGGACGGGCCCGGCGGCCGCCGCGTCGGAGGCCACGGCGTCGGCGGCCGCGGAGCCGGTGGTCACAGATTCGGTGGGCATCGTTCCTCCCGTCACCAGGTCACGGGCAGCGACCGCAGCCCGAAGCTGACCGAGTGCTCGCGGAACACCAGGTCCTCCTCGCGCACCGCCACCCGCAGGTCCGGGAACCGGCGCAGCAGCGCCGGGTAGGCGAGCCGCATCTCCATCCGGGCGAGGCCGGCGCCCAGGCAGTGGTGGATGCCGTGCCCGAACGCCAGGTGCGGCACCGGCGGCCGGGTGACGTCGAACTCGGCCAGGCCGTCGCCGAGGGCCTCGTCGCGGTTGGCCGACACCAGCGAGCAGACCAGCAGCTCGCCCGCGCGGACCAGCCGGCCCGACAGCGTGACGTCGTGGACGGCGGTGCGCGGGGTGGAGGTCGGCACGACGGAGATGTAGCGGAGGATCTCCTCCACCGCGGCGGCCGCCGCCTCGGGCTTGTCGCGGACGATGGCGGCCTGGTCGGGGTGGGAGAGCAGCAGCACGGTGCCGAGGCCGAGCATGTTCGCCATGTTCTCGTGGCCCGCCAGGACGATCAGGGCGGCCATCCCGGCGAGCTCGTCGTCGGAGAAGTCCGCGCCGTGCTCGGCGACCAGCCTGGCCAGCAGCCCGCCGCCGCTGCCCTGCCCCTTGCGCTGCTTGCGGACCAGGTCGCGCAGCATGGCGTGCGACTGCATCACGGCGGCGGTGCGTTCGGCCTCGTCCTTGTCGAAGTCCAGATGCGGGTTGCTGAGGCGCAGGAACTCGGCGCCGTCGGCGTAGGGGATGCCGAGGATCTCGCTGATCACCGCGAGGGGGACGGGCCGGGCGAACGCCTCCATCAGGTCGGCGGGCGCTTCCCACTCCTCGATGGCGTCCAAGTGCTCATCGATGATCGCCCGGACGCGAGGCTCCAGCCGCCGCATCTGCGCCATGGTGAACTCGGCCTTGAGGATGTTGCGGAGCCGGGTGTGCTCGGGCGGGTCGCTGTGCAGCAGGCCGGCGGCCAGGCCCGCGGGTTTGCCGCCTCCTTCGCCGCCTCCTTCGCCGGGCCCGTCGCCGGTGTCGTCGGCGGTGCCGGGCGGCGGGCCCAGCATGGCGCTGCTGAAGCGGGTGTAGTCCCCGAAGACGGTGCGCACGTCCTCGTGGCGGGCGACGAGCCAGGCGGGTAAGCGAACCGGGCCGAGCGTCACCTCGATCCTGCTGACCGGTTCTTCGGCGCGCATGCGGTCCAGCTCGGGCACCGGGCGCAGGCCGTCCCGCCGGACGTAGACGGGGGCTTCGGGTGGGGCTTTCGACATGTGGGTTCCCTTCGGCATGCGTGTCGCGGCGTCAGCCGCGCTCGTACCCGAACTCCCGGAGGCACGCGGCGAAGTCGCCGCCGCCCTCGGCCCGCCGCCGGTAGGCGGCCTCGACGTCCGGGCCGATGAAGTCGAGGGACTGGTTGTGCAGGCCCTTGCCGACGAACTCGCCCTGCCCGCCGAACGGGCTGAACCCGGGGGCGTCCAGGGCGCTGCGCCGCTCCAGGTCGCGCATCACCTCGAAGGTGGAGTTGGCCACCGCCTTGTCGATGACGTCGTCGCCGAGCGGCCGCCCCAGGTCGAGGAACTCCAGGATGCGCCGGAGCCATCCGGCCGGGTCGGCGCGCATGTCCTCGTACTTGACGGGGAGCACCTCGATGTTCGGGAAGTGGGTGCGGATCGTGTCCCGGTCGGTCCAGCTGCGCACGTTGGTCGTCCACGACCCCTGCCCGAAGTGGTCGCGCCAGAAGGAGTGCCCCTCGTTGGCGATGAAGTCCTCGGCGAACCTGCGGCAGCTCGCCAGGTCCGTGCGGGGGATGCCCATGTGGCGCATCGCGCTGAGCATCACGTCGCGCGGGTTGCGGATGAGGTAGACCGCCTTGGCGGTCTGCTCCCGGTAGAGCTGCATGAGGCCGACGTCCGGTAGGAAGTGGGTCTTGGCGAGGAGCCGGTCGGCGCCGTCGCCCACGGGGAGGGTCTCGCCGCCGCCGAGCATCTTGTGCAGGTCCGGCACGGCGGTCTGCAGCTGGTCGATGGACGTCACGGGCCCGTCGTTGAGGTAGGCGGTCAGCATGAAGCGCAGCCAGGTGTTCCCGGCCTTGGGGTAGGAGGCGATCCAGGCGATCTCGGTCATCGGTGTCCTCACGGTCGTGGGTGGATCTCGGGACTCGGTTCGGTGCCCGTCTCCTGCGGGGACGGGACGCGGACGCCGCCCACGCGCAGCTGCGGGTCGGCGGCGACCTGCCGGAGGACCTGCACGAACCCCCGGGCGAGGAGTTCGGCCGCGGGCCGGTCGAAGCGGCGGGTCGAGTACCACAGCGCCCCGTCCAGGCCGGACGGCGCGCCGCCGGCGGCCGCGCGCAGGTGGAACGCCAGGTCGGACTCGGCCGCCCGGATCCCGTCCACCGGCAGCAGCGGCCTGGTCTGCAGGCGGGGCAGCCGCCAGGGCGGTGCGGGCAGGTTGTCGACGCCGAGCATGACCTCGGCCAGGGGGCCGCCGCCGGGCCGCAGCGCGTCCAGCAGCGGGTCGAGCGGCAGGTCCTGGTGGGCGAAGGCCCGCAGGTCGGCTTCGCGGACGCGGCGGACCAGCTCGGCGAAGGCGGGGTCGCCGCTCACGTCGGTGCGCAGCACGAGGGTGTTGGCGAACAGGCCGATGGCGTCGCTGAGCCGGGCGTCGGTGCGGCCCGCCGTCACGGTGCCGATCGGGATGTCGCAGCCGGCGCCCAGCCGGTGCAGCAGCGTCGCCAGGGCGGCCTGGACAACCATGAACAGCGTCGCCCGCTCCTGCCGGGCCAGTTCGGCGAGCGCGGCGTGCACCTGCGGGGCGACGTGCAGCGGCACGGTGTCCCCGCGCGGGACGGGACGGGGCGCCGACGGCTCGGGCGCCCTCCGCGGCTGCGGCGGCGCCGGTGTCGGCAGTGCGGGCAGCGCGGGCGGCGACGGCGGTTCCGGCAGCGCCGGCTGCGCGGGCAGGGGCGGCCGGGCGGGCGGTGCCGGCAGCCCGAACGGCGACGGCGGCTGCGGCGGCCGGGGCGGGCGGGGAGGCCGGATCGGCAGCGGCAGGCGTTCGGGGATGTCGGCCAGGACGCGCCGCCAGAACGCCAAATGCTCCCCGGCCGCGGCACCGTCCGGGGCGCCGCCGTCCGGTGCGGGGTCGCCGAGGAGCCGCCGCTGCCACAGGGCGTAGTCGGCGAACTGCACCGGCAGCGGCGGCCACTGGGGGCCGGTCCCGGCCAGCCGCGCCGCGTAGGCCTTGGACAGGTCGGCGGCGAGCACGCCCATCGACCAGCCGTCGGCGATCAGATGGTGCGCGACGATGAGCAGCGCGTGCTCGTCGGGTCCGAGCCGGAACAGGGTCGCCCGGATCGGCGGCTCGGCCGCCGGGTCGAGGTCGTCGTGCGCGGCGGCGGCCAGCCGCTCCTCGAAGTCGGCCGGGCTCGACGGCACCACGCGCAGCGGCACCCGGGCCGGTCCGGGCGGCAGGACCTGTTGGCGCGGCACCCCGTCGACTTCGGGGAACAGCGTGCGCAGGGCCTCGTGCCGGTTCACCACGTCCTGGAACGCCAGCCGCAGGGCGGGCACGTCGAGCCGTCCGCGCATGTGGACGGCGAGCGGGATGGTGAAGCGCAGGCCGCTCCGGCGTGCGGCCGACCAGATCCGCTCCTGGCCGAAGGACAGCGGCAGCTCGGGCGGGCGCGGCGGCGGGACCGCCGGCGGGGCGGCCGCGGCGCGGGACGCGAACCGGACGAGCTCCGCCGGGGTCGGCCGGGTGAACAGGTCGCGGATGCCGATGTCGGTGCCGAGCGCCGTGCGCAGCCGCGCGACCAGGCGCCTGGCCAGCAGGGAGTCTCCGCCGAGGTCGAAGAAGCCGTCGTCGGCGCCGACCGCGGGCAGGCCCAGCACCTCGGCGAACAGCCCGCACACGATCTCCTCCTGCGGGGAGCTCGGCGCGCGTCCGCCTTCGCTTGCGAACACCGGCGCGGGCAAGGCGTCCCGGTCGACCTTGCCGTTGCCCGTCAAAGGCAGGGACTCCACCACGACGACGGCGGCCGGGACCATGTACTCGGGTAACCGGTCGGCGACGAACCGCCGGACCGCGGAGCCGTCCACCTCGCCCACGACGTAGCCCACGAGGCGCCGCGCTTCGCCCTCGCCCCACACCACGACCGCGGCCTGGGTCACGCCCGGGCACGCGGCCAGCACCACTTCCACCTCGGCGGGTTCGACGCGGAAACCGCGGATCTTGACCTGGTCGTCGGCGCGGCCCACGAACACCAGCTCGCCGTCGGCGGTCCACCGCACCAGATCCCCGGTGCGGTACATCCGCTCCCCCGTGCCCCACGGGCACGCCACGAACCGCTCGGCCGTCAACGCCGGCCGGTTCCAGTAGCCGCGCGCAAGCCCTTCTCCGGCCAGGTACAGCTCGCCGACCACGCCGACGGGCACGCGCCGCAACGCCTCGTCCAAGACGAACACCCGGCGGCCCGGCAGCGGCCCGCCGATCGGCACCACCTCACCCAGGTCCTCACCCGGCTCCACCACGCGCCAGGTGGCGCACAACGTCGTCTCAGTCGGCCCGTACAAATGCCGCACCCGCACACCCGGCACCTTTTCCAGGACGCGTTCCACCGCACGCACGGGGACCACGTCGCCTCCGGTCGCCACCTCCGTCAGTCCGGCGAACACGCCGACGTCCTCGTCCGCCAGGACCCGGAACAGGCCGGCCGTCAGATGCACCGCCGACAGGCCGAAGTCGGCCTTCATCCGGCGCAGCACCGCGCCATCGACCTGGCCGTCGGGGGCGACCACGACCCGGCCGCCGCGCAGCAGCGGCACCCACACCTCGAACAGGGACGCGTCGAACACGTGCGGGGCGTGGAACAGCACGCCGTCCGCGTCGCCCCATCCGCCGTTCAACGCCAGCCCGGCCAGGTCGCGGTGCGTGACGACCACGCCCTTGGGCACGCCCGACGACCCGGAGGTGTACATCAGGTAGGCCGCGTTCTCGGGGTGCAGGGCGACCTGCGGCGGGCGGGACGCCGTGCGGGTCTTGAGCTCGTCCACCGGAACCCACGGCGTTCCGGCCGGCACCAGGCTCGCCAGTTCCGCTGTCGTCACCACCACGCCGACCCCGGCATCGTCCACGGCGAACCTCACCCGGTCGGGCGGAGCGGACGCGTCCAGGGGCACGAAGACGCCGCCCGCCATCAGCACACCCAGCCAGGCCACTACGACGTCCACGCCGCGCGGCAGCAGCACCCCGACCCGGGACTCGGCGGTCACGCCGCGTTCCGCCAGGCCGCCCGCCGCCGCCCGGCCCAGTTCCCGCAGCTCCCGGTATGTCAGGCGCGCTCCGTCGCCCTCCACCGCGACCCGGCCGCCATGGCGGGCGGCCACGGCCTCGAACGCGTCCACCACGACGCCCGCCCCGGCCGCGGCGCCGGTGTCGTTCGCCCGGCGGAACAGTTCCGCCTCGCCGCGCGTCAGCACGTCCAGGTCGCCCACGGGACGCCCGGGGGCGGCGGACATCTGGCCGAGCACGTCGAGCAGCCGCTCCAGCAGGTCTTCGACGAACCCTTCGGTGAGCGCGTCCGTCCGGTAGGCGCCGCCGAATCTCAGCCGCTCGCCGGGGAACACGGCGAGGCTGAGCGGGTAGTGCGTGAGCGACCTGCCGTTCATCCGGATGTCGAGCGCGTCGCGGCCGGGGCTCTGGCCCGGGTCGTCGCGCGGGTAGCTCTCGTAGGCGAGGAGGGTGTCGAACCGGGCCGCGGGACCGGCGCAGCGCTGGATCTCGGCCAGTCCGAGGTGCTGGTGCGGCAGCAGCGCGGCCTGGCTCGCCCGCAGCCGCGCGAGCAGGTCGGCGACCGTGCCCGCCGGGTCGAGCCGGACGCGGACCGGCACGTTGTTGATGAGCAGCCCCACCATCTCGTCCACCCCGGGCAGCTCGGGCGGGCGGCCGGAGACCACGGTGCCGAACACCACGTCGTCGCGGCCGGTGAGCCGTCCCAGCACGACGCCCCATGCCGCCTGCACCACCGTGTTGAGGGTGGTGTCGGCGGACTTGGCCAGCGCCTCCAGGGCGCGGGTGAGTTCTGCGCTCGCCGTCCTCTCCAGGTAGCCGCCGTCGACGGTCGGCGCCGTGGGGCCGGACGGCACCAGCAGGGTGGGCTCGTCCACTCCGGCCAGTTCCGCCCGCCACGCCGCACGCGCGGCGTTCTTGTCCCGCTGCGCCAGCCAGGCGAGGTAGTCGGCGAAGGGCGCGGCGGGCGGCAGGCCGCCGGCGTCCCCTCCGGCCGCGTAGATCTGCGCCAGTTCGCGCCTGAGCACGAACAGCGACCAGCCGTCCATGAGGAGGTGGTGGCTCGTCATCACCAGCAGGTGCCGTTCAGGGGCGAGGCGGAGCAGCAGCAGCCGCAGCAGCGGCGGCCTGGTCAGGTCGATGCGGCGGGCCGCCTCCTGCGCGGCCAGCCGGTCCGCCTCGGCCTCGGCGTCCGCCTCGGACAGGTGGGACAGGTCCCGTTCGCGCCACGGCAGCGCCACCCGGTCCGGAATGATCTGCACCGGCGCGTCTAGCCGCGCGGGCTGGCGGAAGCAGGCCCGCAGGCTGGCATGCCGGTCCAGCAGCGCCTCCCAGGCGGCCTTCAGCACCGCCGCGTCCAGCCGCCCCCGCAGGTCGAAGAAGTTCTGCACCTGGTAGACGTCCGGTGCGTCCTGGTCGTAGAGGGCGTGGAACTGCAGGCCCTCCTGCAGCGGGGTCAGCGGCCAGACGTCCCTGACACGGTTCACCATGACCCGTTCCCGTCCTTGAGATCCGTCTCGAACTCGGCCTCCAGATCGTCGAGCTGGGTCTGGCTGAGCTCCACGAGCGGGAGGTCCGACGGGGTGTGCCCGCCGGCGTCGGGCCGGGCGCCGTGCCGGGCCAGACCGGTGAGGGTCCGCGTCCAGGCGGCCAGCAGCGCTTGCATGCCCGGCTCGTCGAACGGGCCGTCCGGCCAGGTGAGCGAGACCGTCACCGCCGGGTGGGCGGGCGTGCCGCCGACCGCGGCGCAGGCCTGCAGGGACCATGCGGGCGGCCCGGTGAGGTCACCGCCCCCGCCGGTGAGGTCGGCGAAGCGGAACCCGACCTGCGCGGCCGGCAGCGCCGCCAGCCGCGGGGCGGTGTCGCAGTTGAGGTACCGCAGCAGCCCGTAGCCGAGGCCGCCGCCGGGCACCGCCCTGATCTGCTCCTTGAGCGTCTTGACCAGGCTTCCGGCCGCGGATCCGCCGGCGTGGATCTCGTCGTGGTCGACGTCCCCGACGTCGAGCCGGACGGGATGGGGGCCGGTGAACCGGCCGACGGCGGCCGACACGTCCAGGTCGCCGCGGAACCGCGCCCGGCCGCACGACTCGGTCTCGACGACCAGCGGGCCGCCGGGTTCGCCGCGTAGCCGCCGCCAGTGCGAGAACGCGGTCGCGAAGGCGGCCAGGAGGGCTTCCGCGGGTTCGAGGTGGTACGAGCCGCACAGGTCCGTCAGCAGCTCCGCCGCCGTGTCCGGCGGGAGCGCGGCGGACGCGGTGCGCATGTCCGCGCCGGGTGTGCCCGGTGGCAGCCGGACGGCTCCGTCGAGGAGGTCGGCCCATGCGTCCAGTTCCGCGACCACCTCCGGGTCGGCCGCCCGCTCCGCGAGCATCCGCGCCCAGTCGGGGAAGGACGCCGACGGGCCGAGGGCGCGGCCCTCCCATGCCGCCGCCAGGTCGTCCCGCAGGATGCTCCAGGACTTCTCGTCCACCACCAGGTGGTGGGCCACGAGCACGAGCAGGCCCGGCTCGGCGGAGCCGCGGTCCAGCCATACCGCCTCGAAGGTGCGCCCCGCCCCCGGTTCCAGCCTGGCCGCTGCGCCGACGGCCTCCTCGGCGGCCAGGGCGAGGGCGTCGCGGCCCTGCGCGTCCACGCGCCGCAACCGCCGGCCGGGGTCGCGCACCTCGTAGCGCGGTTCGCCGTCCGCGTCGCGGACCAGTGCCGTCCGCAGGGCGTCATGGCGGACCAGCAGAGCCTCCACCGCCGCGGCGACCTGGCCGATCTCGAGGCCGGGCGGCACCGCGGCCGTCCGCCAGACGGCGGAGCGTCCGTCCAGGGCTTGGGCGCCCATCAGCTCCATCAACCGTCGCGTGCCCGGCGTGGCGGGCGCGGACCGGCGGTCCCCCGCCGTGCTCGGCGCCGTGACCGTGGCGACGGCGGCGAGTCTCTCCGGTGTGCGGTGCTCGAACACGTCGGCGGCGGTGATGGCCACTCCGGCCCTGCCGGCGCGGGCGACGAGCCGCAGGCACAGGATGCTGTCGCCGCCGAGTTCGAAGAAGCCGTCGTCGGCGCCGACCCGTTCGACGCCGAGCACGTCGGCGAACAGGTCGCACAGCCGCTGCTCCAGGGGGGTGCGGGCGGCGCGTCCGCCGGCGGTGAACTCCGGGTCCGGCAGCGCGTCGCGGTCCACTTTGCCGTGTGCGGTGACGGGCAGCTCGTCCAGCACGACCACGGCCGCCGGAACCATGTACTCGGGAAGCCGCTCGGCCGACTGCGCACGGATGGCGCCGCCGTCCACCCCTGCGCTTTCCCCCACCGCGTACGCGACCAGGCGGCGGGCGGTCTCGTCGCCGCGTACCACCACCACGGCCTCAGCGACTCCCGGCAGGGATGCCAGGACGGCCTCCACCTCGGCGGGCTCGACCCGGAAGCCGCGGATCTTCACCTGGTCGTCGGCGCGGCCCACGAACACCAGCTCGCCGTCGGCGGTCCACCGCACCAGATCCCCGGTGCGGTACATCCGCTCCCCCTTGCCCCACGGGCACGCCACGAACCGCTCGGCGGTCAACGCCGGCCGTTTCCAGTAGCCGCGCGCCAGCCCTTCTCCGGTCAGGTAAAGCTCGCCGACCACGCCGACCGGCACGCGCCGCAACGCCTCGTCCAGGACGAACACCCGGCGGCCCGGCAGCGGCCCACCGATCGGCACCACCTCACCCAGGTCCTCACCCGGCTCCACCACGCGCCAGGTGGCGCACAGCGTCGCCTCGGTCGGCCCGTACAAATGCCGCACCCGCACACCCGGCACCTTTTCCAGGACGCGTTCCACGGCTTGCACCGGAACCACGTCGCCACCGGTCAACACCTCACGCACCCCGGTGAAGCACTCGGGCGACTCCTGTGCCAGCACACGCAGCAGGCCGGCTGTCACGTGCACCGCGGTCACGCCGTGGGTGTCGATCTGCTCGCGCAGCACCCGGCCGTCCACCACGCCCTCGGGGGCCACGACCACCCGGCCGCCACGCACCAACGGCACCCACACCTCGAACAACGACGCGTCGAACGCATGCGGCGCATGCATCAACACCGCACCATCAGCACACGACCAACCTGAGGCGACCACCAGCGCGGCCACGCTGCCGTGCGGCACCACCACACCCTTCGGCACACCAGACGAACCCGACGTGTACATCACGTACGCCGCGTCGTCCGCGCCGATCGGAACCGATGTCTGCTCACCGGCCGTCGGCGACCCATCCACCACCACCGCCGACAGCCCATCGGGAATCAGATCACGTGTCTCCGGCGTGCAGACCACGGCCGAGCATCCGGCATCGTTCAGCACATAGCCGATACGTTCTGCGGGGTACGCCACATCGACCGGAACGTAAGCCGCGCCCGCCTTCCACACTCCCAACAGCACGGGAACCACGTCCACCGAACGCGCCATCACCACACCCACGCGATCCCCGCGGCCCACACCCAAAGCCGCCAACCGAGCTGCGAACACCCCCGCCGCCCGATCCAACTCGGCATACGACAACGACCGGTCGCCATCGACCACCGCCACCGCGTCCGGCGACCGCTCCACCTGGGCACCGAGCAGATCCACCACCGAACCGCCGAGCAGATCAGCGGCCTCCCCCACACCGGCCCGCTCCAGCAACCCGACCTCGGCCGCCGTCAACACCTCAAAACCACTCACACGACGGCCGGGGTCACCCACCGCCTGCTCCAAAACCCCCACCAGACGCTCCACCAGACCCACCACCGAGCTCTCATCGAAGAGGTCGGTGCGGTATTCCAGGTAGCCGTCGAGGCCGGCGGCGGTGCCGTCGGCCGTGCGGCCTTCGTGGAGCATCACCGACAGGTCGAACTTCGCCGTGCCCATCGAGATCGGCTCCGGCCGGCCCTGGACGCCCCCGCCGAAGTCGTGGACGTCGTCGAGAGCGTTCTGCACCGCCAGGGAGACCTGGAACAGGGGGTGGTGCGCCATCGACCGTTCGGGGCGGAGCACCTCCACCAGGTGCTCGAACGGCACGTCCTGGTTCCCGAACGCGGCCAGGTCGGTCTCCCGCACCCGGGTCAGCAGCTCGCGGAAGGCGGGGTCACCGGAGGTGTCGGTGCGCAGCACGAGGGTGTTGACGAAGAACCCGACCAGGTCGTCGAGGGCCTCGTCGGTGCGGCCGGCGATCGGCGATCCGATGGGGATGTCGGTTCCCGCGCCCATCCTGGTGAGCAGGGTCGCGAAGGCGGCCTGGACGACCATGAACAGGGTGACGCCGTTGGCGGCGGCGAGGTCGAGCAGCCGCCGGTGCAGCGGCGCCGGGATCGCGAAGCGGACGGCGTCGCCCCGGTGGCTCATCACCGCCGGGCGCGGCCGGTCGGTCGGCAGCTGCAGCGCCATGGGCAGGTCGGCGAGGGCTCGGGTCCAGTGGGCGAGCTGGCGGCCGAAGAGGCTGCCGGCGTCCTCGGCGTCGCCGAGCAGTTCCTTCTGCCAGAGAATGTAGTCGGCGTACCGGACCGGAAGCGGCTCCCAGTCGGGGGCGCGCCCGGCGCTGCGGGCGGCGTAGGCCGCGGCGAGGTCTTGCAGCAGCGGCCGCAGGGACCAGCCGTCCGCCACGATGTGGTGCATGACCAGCGCCAGCACGTGACGGCGGGGGCCGAGGACGAACAGTTCGGCGCGGAACGGCCGCTCGCCGGCGGCGAGGTCGAAGGGGTGCCGGGCGGCGGCGCTCAACTGTTCGGGGAGGTCTTCCTCGGCCGCGTCGCGGACGGTCAGGACCTGGCCGGCCGGCGCGGTGTCCTGCCGCGGTTCGCCGTCGGTCTCGGTGAAGGTGCTGCAGAGCGTCTCGTGGCGGCCGGTGACGTCCGCCAGGGCCGCGCGCAGGGCGGGCACGTCCAGGTCACCGGTCAGCCGCAGCGCCATCGCGATGTTGTAGGCGGCGTTCGGGCCGCCCATGCGGTGCAGGATCCACAGGCGGCGCTGCTGCAGGGACAGCGGCAGCGGTCCGGAACCGTGCCGCGGCGTCAGCGCGGGCCGGGCAGGGGCCGCGCCGTCGAGGCGGGCGGCCAGGCCGGCCACGGTGGGAGTCTCGAAGACGGCCCGCACCGACAGTTCCGCTCCGAGCAGGCCGCGTACGCGGTTGGTGAGCCGGACGGCCGACAGCGAGTCCCCGCCGAGGTCGAAGAAGCCGTCGTCGACGCCGACCCGGGGCAGCCCGAGCACCTCGGCGAACAGCCCGCACAGCAGCTCCTCCCGGAGGGTGCGGGGGCCGCGTCCGGTGGCGGACGCGGCGAACTCGGGCGCGGGCAGCGCCCGCCGGTCCAGCTTCCCGTTGGGGTTCAGCGGCAGGTCGGGCAGTTCCACCACGGCCGCCGGGACCATGTGCTCGGGCAGCCACCGCCGGGCGTACTCGCGCAGGTCCGGCGCCTGGCCGGTGGTCACCACGTAGGCGACCAGGCGGCCGTCGCGGACGGTCGCCGCCGCCCGCGCCACCGCCGGGTGCCGGGCCAGCGCCGTCTCCACCTCGCCGAGCTCCACCCGGAAGCCGCGGATCTTCACCTGGTCGTCGGCGCGGCCGACGAAGACGATCCGGCCCTGGTCGTCCCAGCGGACGAGGTCGCCGGTCCGGTACATCCGCTCGCCGTCGCCCCACGGGCAGGCCACGAACCGCTCCGCCGTCAGCCCGGGGCGTCCTCCGTAGCCGCGGACCAGGCCCGCACCGGCCACGTACAGTTCGCCCACGGCGCCCGCCGGCACCGGCCGCAGCGCGGCGTCCAGAACGTAGGCGCGCATGTTGGCGATCGGCGTGCCGATCGGCGGGGTCCGCTCCACCGGGCCGTCGGCGTACCAGGCCGTCGCGTAGACCGTCGCCTCGGTGGGGCCGTAGATGTTGGCGAGGCGGGCGCCGGGCATCGCATCCTGCACGGCGCGGGCCACCGGTTCGGTCAGCCCTTCCCCGGCGAGCACCACCGCGCCGGCCCGGGCGCGGACCTCGCCCTGCCCGATGACCTGCGTCAGGGCGGACGGGACGGCGCTGACGAGGCTGCCGTTCCACACGCCGGGCCGGTCGACCAGGCTCAGCAGGTCGCGGACCACCTCCAGGGAGCCGCCGCACAGCAGCGGCCCGAAGATCTCGAACACGGAGACGTCGAAGGTGAGCGAGGTGGAGAACAGGGTGCGGGCCAGCCCGGCGGGGCCGAACTCGTGGCGCGCCCACGCGGCGAGGTTGGCCACGCCGGCGTGCGGGACCACGACCGCCTTGGGCGTGCCGGTGGAACCGGAGGTGTAGATGACGTAGGCCGCGTTGGCGGGCAGGAGGGGCCGCAGGCGGCACTCGTCGGTGACCGCGGCGGCGCCGCGGGCGTCGATCGCCTCCCTGGTCGCGGGGTCGTCCAGCAGGACGCGCGGCAGGCCCTCGGGCGCGTTGCGGAAGCCGGTGGTGGTGACGAGCAGGGCGGCATCCGAGTCGTCCAGTATGAACGCGATGCGTTCGGCGGGGTGCGCGACGTCGATGGGCAGGTAGGCGGCCCCGGACTTCAGCACGCCGAGCACCGCCACGATCAGGTCCGCCGAGCGGGGCAGCGCGAGTGCGACGCGGCTTTCCGGACCGCAGCCGAGGGCGATGAGGTGGCGGGCGAGCCGGTTGGAGCGCTCGTCGAGTTCCCGGTAGGTGACGGTGCGGCCGTCGCATTCGACGGCGACCGCGTCGGGGGTGCGCCGCGCCTGCCGTTCGAACAGGTCGGGGATGGTCGCGACCGGCACGTCGAGGGCGGTGTCGTTGGCGGCCCGCTGCGCCTCGCGCTCCTTTCGTGTGCGCAGTTCCAGGCGGCCGATCGGCCGGTCCGGGTCGGCGGCCATCTGCCCCAGCACGTGCATCAGGCGCACGCCGAGCGTCCTGACCGCCGCCTCGTCGAACAGGTCGGACCGGTAGCCGAGCCGGAACCGGTCCGGGGTGGCGATCAAAGTCAGCGGGTAGTGGGTGGCGTCCCGGCCGCGCATGGCCGTCAGCCGCAGGTCCGGGGTCAGGTCGCGCGGCACCGGTCCCGCGCCGACGGGGTAGTTCTGGAAGACCGTGAGGGTGTCGAACAGCTGCCGGGTCCCGTTGAGCCGGTGCAGGTCGGCCAGCTTGACATGCTGGTACGGCTGGAGTTCGCCCTGCTGGCGCTGCAACCGCTCCAGCAGGGCCAGCACGGTGTCGCCGGGGTTCCACCGGGCCCGCAGCGGCACGGTGTTGATGAACAGGCCGACCATGTCCTCCACGTCCGGCAGCTCGGGCGGCCGTCCGGCGGCGGTCACCCCGCACACCACGTCGGTCCGGCCGGTGAGCAGGCCCAAGACGACGGCCCACGCGCCCTGGGCGAGGGTGGCGCCGGTGTGGCCGTACCGGCGGGTGTGGTCGCGCAGCGCGGCGGCGAGGTCGGCGGGCAGCTCGAACTCGATCTCCGCGGCCTGGCCGAGCCGCCGGGGGGCCTCGGTGGGCGCGACGAGGGTGGGTTCGGCGCCGTCCAGCACCCGCGCCCACTCGGCCATGGCCTTCTGCTCGTCCTGTTCGGCCAGCCAGGCCAGGTAGTCGCGGTACTGCGGGGGCGCGGGCAGTCCGGTGCCGTCGCCGCCGCGCCGGTAGAGCTCGAACAGCTCGCCGACCAGCAGCTGGGTGGACCAGCCGTCGGCCAGGATGTGGTGCACGGTGAACAGCAGGCGGTGGCGCCGGTCGCCGAGCCGCAGCAGGGTGAACCGCAGCAGCGGCGGCCGCGCGAGGTCGAACCGGCGGTTCCAGTCCGCCGTCAGGATCTCCTCGACCGCTTCGTCGGCCGCGGCCCCGGCCCGGTCGCTCAGGTCGATCTCCTGCCAGGGCAGCTCGACGCCGCGCGGGACGACCTGCACCGGTTCGCCGGACCGCAGCGTGCGGAAGCCGGCGCGCAGGTTGCCATGGCGGCGCAGCAGTTCTGCGGCCGCGCGGCGCAGGGCGCCGGCGTCCAGTGCGCCGTCCAGGTCGAAGACCAGCTGGAGCAGGTAGACGTCGGGTCCCTCGCCGTCGTAGCGGGCCAGGAAGTGCAGGCCCTGCTGCATCGGCGACAGCGGCCACACGTCGGCGACCCCGGCTTTCCTCATGTCAGGTCCCCCACTCCTCTTCCAACAGGTCGATGTCGTCCTGGGTGACGGCCACCAGCGGCAGGTCGGACGGCGTCCGGCCGCCCAGGTCGGGTCGGTCCGCGGCGTCGGCGAGGAGCGCCAGGACGCGCACCCAGGTGTCGGCGAGGCGGCGCACCTCGGGTTCGGACAGCTCGTCCGGCTGCCAGGCGAACACCGCCGTCAGCCTCGGCCCGACCGCGTCCGGCACGGCGGCCACGTCGATCTCCAGGGGGCGTCCGGTGACCGGCGCGGCGGGGCGCTCCGGGCCGCCGGTCACCGGGGTCCACGGTCGCCGGGCCGCTCCGCTGTCCGCGGCGGGCCGACCCAGGTAGTTGAACGAGACGGCGGGCGCGCCGAGCTCGGCCAGCGCCGCGGCGGCGTCCTCGTCGAGATGGCGCAGGATCCCGTAGCCGAGGCCGTCTCCGGGCACGGCGCGCACCTGCTCCTTGACCGTTTTGACGACCCGGCTCAGGGCGGCGCCGCCGGTGCGCGCCTCGGCCCGGTCGACCGGCCCCGGGTCCAGCCTGACGGGGTGGGTGCCGGTGAACCAGCCGACGGTGCGGCTCAGGTCCAGCCCGGCCGCCGGGTCCCGGCCGTGCCGCTCCAGTTCCACGACGAGCGCGCCGCCGCCGTCCGGCGCGACGGCCAGCGCCGCCAGCAGCACCTCTTCGACGGTGGCGTGGAAGGCCGCCGGGATGTCGCGCAGCAGCCGCTCCGTCACGTGCGGCGGGACGGTGACCTCGTGCACGGCGGCGGGCCCGGTGCGCGGGGGGCGCGGCCGCCACCGGTCGGCGGCCGCGGCGCCCGGTCCGCCGGCGTCGAGGATCGATCGCCACACCGGCAGTTCGGCGCGCCGCTCGGCGGAGCGGGCGGCGGCGTGCAGCCGTTCCGCCCAGGTGCGGAAGGACGTGGCGACCGGTTCGAGCTGGGGGGCGCGTTCCGCCGAGACGGCCCGCCAGGCGGCGTCGAGGTCGGGGAGCAGGATGCCCCAGGAGACCGCGTCCACCGCGAAGTGGTGCGCGACCAGGAGGAGCTGCCCGTTCCTCCGCGGGCCGGCGTCGTACCAGACCAGCTGCAGCATCACCCCGGCGTGCGGGTCCAGCCGGGCCGCGGCGGCCCGCAGGTGCTCGGCGGCCATGTCGTCGACGGCGTCGTCGCCCAGCGGCGCCACGTCGATCCGGCGGATCAGCGCACTCGCCGGGACGGTGGCGGCGGCCGGGACCTGGAGAACCGGGCCGCGGTCGCCGTCGACGAGCCTGGCGCGGAGCATGCCGTGATGGTCGAGGACGGCCTCCACCACCCGGGCCAGCCGCTGCTCGTCCAGCCCGGGGGGCGTCCAGATCCGCATCGCCTGGTGCAGGTGCGCGAGTTCCCCGCGCTGCCGGGCGGCGTGCATGACGGGGGTCAGCGGCACGGTGCCGGTGGCTTCGTCGTGCGCCCGCCGGGCCGGTGCCTGCTTCGCGACGGCGTGCGCGGCGAGCTTCTCGGGCGTCTTGTGCAGGAACACCTCGCGGGTGGTGATGCCGATGCCCGCCTTGGCGGCCTGGGACACCAGGCGCAGCGAGACGATGCTGTCGCCGCCGAGTTCGAAGAAGCCGTCGTCGGCGCCGACCCGTTCGACGCCGAGCACGTCGGCGAACAGGTCGCACAGCCGCTGCTCCAGGGGGGTGCGGGCGGCGCGTCCGCCGGCGGTGAACTCCGGGTCCGGCAGCGCGTCGCGGTCCACCTTGCCGTGTGCGGTGACCGGCAGCTCCTCCACCACGACCACCGCTGCGGGAACCATGTACTCCGGCAACCGCTCGGCGGCCGCCTGCCGGATGTCGGCGCCGTCCACATCGCCCACCACGTAGGCCACCAGGCGGCGGGCGGCCTCGTCGCCCCGGACCACCACCACGGCCTCAGCCACTCCTGGAAGCTGCGCCAGCACCGCTTCCACCTCGGCGGGCTCGACGCGGAAACCGCGGATCTTCACCTGGTCGTCGGCGCGGCCCACGAACACCAGCTCGCCGTCGGCGGTCCACCGCACCAGATCCCCGGTGCGATACATCCGCTCCCCCTTGCCCCACGGGCACGCCACGAACCGCTCGGCCGTCAACGCGGGCCGATCCCAGTAGCCGCGCGCAAGCCCCTCCCCGGTCAGGTAAAGCTCGCCGACCACGCCGACCGGGACCCGCCGCAACGCCTCGTCCAGCACGTACACCCGGCGGCCCGGCAGCGGCCCACCGATCGGCACCACCTCACCCAGGTCCTCACCCGGCTCCACCACACGCCAGGTGGCGCACAGCGTCGCCTCGGTCGGCCCGTACAAATGCCGCACCCGCACACCCGGCACCTTTTCCAGGACGCGTTCCACGGCTCCCACCGGAACCACGTCGCCACCGGTCAACACCTCACGCACCCCGGTGAAGCACTCGGGCGACTCCTGTGCCAGCACGCGCAGCAGACCCGCTGTCACGTGCACCGCGGTCACGCCGTGGGTGTCGATCTGCTCGCAAAGGACACGGCCGTCCACCACACCCTCGGGGGCCACGACCACCCGGCCGCCACGCACCAAGGGCACCCACACCTCGAACAACGACGCGTCGAACGCATGCGGAGCATGCATCAACACCGCACCGTCAGCACACGACCAACCTGAGGCGACCACCAGCGCGGCCACGCTGCCATGCGGCACCACCACGCCCTTCGGCACACCCGACGACCCCGACGTGTACATCACATAGGCCGCGTCACCGGCACCCACCGGCACGGCATGCGGCTCGCCGTCGAACACCAGATCCTCGAGCACCACCACCGGCAGACCGTCGGGGACCTGCTGCCGGGTGGCCCGCGTGCACACCACGACCCTGCACCCGGCGTCGTCCATCACGAAGGCGATGCGTTCCGCGGGATAGGCCACATCCACCGGGACGTAGGCCGCGCCCGCCTTCCACACGCCCAGCAGAACGGGCACCACGTCCACCGAACGCGGCATCACCACGCCGACCCGATCCCCGCGGCCCACACCCAAAGCCGCCAACCGAGCCGCGAACACCCCCGCCGCGCGGTCCAACTCGGCATACGACAACGACCGGTCCCCATCGACCACCGCCACCGCGTCCGGCGACCGCTCCACCTGACCACCGAGCAGATCCACCACCGAACCGCCGAGCACATCAGCGGCCTCACCCACACCGGCCCGCTCCAGCAACCCGACCTCGGCCGCCGTCAACACCTCAAAACCGCTCACACGACGGCCGGGGTCACCCACCGCCTGCTCCAAAACCCCCACCAGACGCTCCACCAGACCCACCACCGAGCTCTCATCGAAGAGGTCGGTGGCGTACAGCACCTCGCCTTCGATTCCGGCCGGGTCGCCGTCGGCGGTGCGGCGTTCGCGGATGCCGAAGACGAGGTCGAACTCGGCGGTGTCGGGGGCGACGGGTTCGGTGGTGACGGTCAGGCCGGGCAGCTCCCATTCCTCGACGGGGAAGTGCAGGGCGGTCAGCATCACCTGGAAGATGGGGTGGCGGGCGAGGGAACGCGCCGGGTTGATCTCCTCGACCAGGAGCTCGAACGGCACGTCCTGGTGGGCGAACGCCTCCAGGTCCACCTCGCGCACCCGGTCCAGCAGGTCCGTGAACGTCGGGTCGCCCGCCAGCGACGTGCGCAGCACCACCGTGTTGGCGAAGAACCCGATCAGGTCGTCGAGCACCGCGTCGGAGCGGCCCGCCGTCACCGTGCCGAGCGGGACGTCCTCCCCCGCGCCCATCCGGTGCAGCAGGGTGGCGAGCGCCGCCTGCACGACCATGAAGACGGTCACGCCCTGCTCGCCCGCCAGTCCGACCAGCCGCCGGTGGAGGTCCGCGGGGACCGACCACGGCACCACGTCGCCGCGGTGGGACGCCACCGCGGGCCGCGGCCGGTCGGTCGGCAGCGGCAGCTCCTCGACCACGCCGTCGAGCGTCTTGCGCCAGTACGCCAGTTCCTCCTCAAGGACGCCGTGCCGCTCCAGCAGTTCCCGCTGCCACACGGCGAAATCGGCGTACTGCACGGCGAGGGGTTCCCATTGCGGTGCGGCGCCGCGCACCCGGTTGCCGTAGGCCGTGCACAGGTCGCGCACCAGCACCCCGGACGACCAGCCGTCCCACGCGATGTGGTGCAGCACCACCAGCAGGAGCCACTCGTCCGCGGCGACCTCGAACAGCATGACCCGCCAGGGCAGTTCGCCGCCCACCTCGAAGCCCTGTCCGGCGACCGCGCGGACCGCCGCGTCCAGCTCCTCCTCCCCGACGCGGGCCGTGACCAGGCGGATGCGCGCCTGCTCCGGGGGCAGGACGTGCTGGTACGGCACCCCGTCGGTCTCGGGGTAGACGGTGCCGAGCACCTCGTGGCGGTCCACCACGTCCTGCAGCGCCGCCTGCAGCGCCGGTACGTCCAGTTCGCCGCGCAGGCGCACCCCGAGGGCCATGTTGTAGGCGGAGCCAGCCTCCTCCAGCCGGTTGAGGAACCACATGCGCCGCTGCCCGAAGGACAGCGGGACCTTCGACGGGCGTACGGTGCCTTCGACCGGGGGGCGCACCGCCCGGCCGCGCCTGCCCAGCCGGGCCAGTGCCGCCGGGGTCGGGTCGTCGAAGAAGTCGCCGATCGGCACCTCCACGCCGAGGGCGGTGCGCAGGCGGGCGAGCAGCCGCATCGCCAGCAGCGAGTCCCCGCCGAGTTCGAAGAACCGGTCGTCGGCGCCCACGTCGCGCAGGCCGAGGAGTTCGCCGAACAGTCCGCAGACGATCTCCTCGGCGGCGTCGGCGGGGCGTCGCCCGGACGGGGCCGGGGTGTGGTCCGGGACGGGCAGCGCCTGCCGGTCGAGCTTGCCGTTGGCGGTGACCGGCAGCGCGTCCATCCGCACCACGGCCGAGGGCGTCATGTGCTCCGGGAGCCGCTCGGCCAGGAAGTCCTTCAGTTCCGCCGGGCGGGCCTCCCCGACCACGTAGGCGACCAGCCGCCGGTCGCCGGGCCGGTCCTCGCGGACGGTCACGGCGGCCTGCGCGACCCGCGGGTGGGCGGCCAGCATCGCCTCGATCTCGCCGGGTTCGACGCGGAAGCCGCGGATCTTCACCTGGTCGTCGGCGCGGCCGACGAACACCAGCTCGCCGGCGCGGGTCCAGCGGACCAGGTCCCCGGTCCGGTACATCCGTTCGCCGTCGCCCCACGGGCAGGCCACGAACCGCTCGGCGGTGAGCGCAGGGCGGTCCCCGTATCCGCGGGCCAGCCCGTCGCCCGCAACGTACAGTTCGCCGACCACGCCGACCGGCACCTGCCGCAGCGCCCCGTCCAGCACGAACACGCGGGTGTTGCGGAGCGGCCGCCCGACGGGCACCGGGTCGTCGCCCGCCAGCGGGCCGCTCATCAGCGCGCAGACGGTGGTCTCGGTCGGCCCGTAGGCGTTGATCATCCGGCGTCCGGGGGACCAGCGCGCCGCCAGCGCCGGCGGGCACGCCTCGCCCGCCACCACCAGGGTCGCCAGTTCGGCGGGCAGCCCGCCGTCCTCGGCGGCCGCCGCCAGCACCGAGGGCGGCAGGGTGACATGGGTGACGCGCCGCCTGCGCAGCAGGTCGCCGAGCGGGGCCGCCGGCGGCATGTCGCGGGGGTCGGCAAGCACGAGCGTCGCGCCGGCGAACAGCGCCATGCAGACCTCGGAGATCGCCGCGTCGAAGCCGAGCGCGGCGAACTGCAGCACCCTGGCGTCGGGGCCGACCGCGAACCGTTCGATCTGGTCGGCCGCCAGCCCGGCCAGTCCGGCGTGGGTGACCAGCACCGGCTTGGGCGTCCCGGTCGACCCCGACGTGTAGATCATGTAGGCGGGGTGGCGGACGTCGAGCGGTGCGAGCCGTTCGCCGTCGGTCACCGGCCCGGAGGGGCGTGACGCGACCGCCCGGGCGCAGTCGGGGTCGTCCAGTGCGACCACCGCGGCCGGTGCGGCGCCGTCCGGGAGGGCCGCCGCCTGGCGCACCGTCGTGACCACGCAGACCGGGCGGGCGTCGGCGAGCATGAACGCGATCCGCTCCGCCGGATAGCGGGGGTCGATCGGCAGGTACACCGCGCCCGCCAGCGACACCGCGAGCATGGCGACGAGCTGGTCGGCCGAGCGCGGAACGGCGACGGCGACGCGCCGCTCGGGGCCCGCGCCCAGGCCGATGAGGTGGCGGGCGAGGCGCGCGGCGCGGGCGTGCAGGTCCCGGTAGCTCAGTTCCAGGTCCTCGAACACGACCGCCGTGGCATCGGGGGTGCGCGCCGCCTGCTCCTCGAACAGCCGCGCGAAGGGCGCCGCCCGCACGGGCCGGGCCGTGTCGTTCGCCTCCCGCAGCAGTTCGCGTTCGGCGGGCGTCAGCACGTCCAGGTCGCCGATCTTCACCTGCGGGTCGGCGACGATCTGCTCCAGCAGGCCGGCCAGCCGGACGGCGATGGCGTCGGCGGTCGCGTGGTCGAACAGGTCCGCCGCGTAGTGGATGTCGCCGTCGATGCCGGCGGGCGCCCCGTCCTCGGTGCGGTTCTCGGTGAGGCTGAACGACAGGTCGAGCCGGGCGGCGTCGCCGTGGACGCGCAGCGGTTCGGCGTGCAGGCCGGGCAGGTCCCAGGACGGTTCGGGCGCGTCCTGGAAGATCACCGCCACCTGGAACAGCGGGTTGCGGGCGAGCGCCCTGGCCGGGTTGAGGTCGTCGACGAGCTGGTCGAACGGCAGGTCCTGGCGGCTGAACGCGTCGATGGCGGTGCGCCGGACCCGGTGCACGAGCTCGGCGAAGGCCGGATTCCCGGCGAGGTCGGTCCGCAGCACGAGGGTGTTGGCGAAGAACCCGACCGTCCCGCGCAGGTTGGCGTCGGTCCGTCCGGCGGTGACCGTGCCGATGGGGATGTCGGTTCCGGCGCCCAGCCGCGACAGCATGGCCGCGACCGCCGCGTGCACCACCATGAACACCGTCGCCCGTTCCCGCCGGGCCAGCTCCACCAGTGCCGCATGGGTGCGCGGCCCCAGCGACAGCCGGACGGTTCCGCCGCGGTGGCTGGGCACGGGCGGGCGCGGCCGGTCGGTGGGCAGCGGCAGTTCCTCCGGGGCCCCGGCGAGCGTCTCCCGCCAGTACGCCAGCTGCCGGGTGAGCAGGTCCTCGCCTCCGTCCTCGTTGCCGCCGCCGCTGAGCAGGCGCTGCTGCCAGAGCGTGAAGTCGGCGTACTGGACCGGCTCGTCCGGCCATGCCGGGGCCTCTCCGGCCGCGCGGGCGGCGTAGGCGGTCGACAGGTCCGCGGCGACGATGCCCGACGACCATCCGTCCAGTGCGATGTGGTGGACGACGAGGAGCAGGACCCGGTCGTCGGCGCCGAGGTCGAACAGCTCGGCGTGGAAGGGGAGTTCGTCGGCGAGGGCGAACTCCCGTGTCGCCCTCGCCGACAGCACACCCGGCAGCTCGTCCTCGGTGACGCTGCTGCGCACGAGCCGGACCGGCGCCTGCTCGGGAGGCAGGATCCGCTGGCGCGGCACTCCGTCCGTGTCGGGATAGGTCGTCCGCAGCACCTCGTGGCGGGTCACCACGTCTTCCAGCGCGGCGTGCAGGGCCGGCACGTCCAGCGGCCCCCGCAGCCGCACCGCCAGCGTCATGTTGTACGCGGCGCCCGCGTGTTCGACCTGGTTGGCGAACCACATCCGCCGCTGGCCGAACGACAGCGGGATCTCGTCCGGCCGCGCCGTCCTTTCCACGGGCGGCCGTGCGCGCCTGCCCTGGGCCGCGGCGCGGGCGAGCCCGGCCGGTGTGGGGTCCGCGAACAGGTCACCGATGTCCACCTCGGCGCCCAGGGCTTCGCGCAGCCGCACGACCACCCGCATCGCCAGCAGGGAGTCTCCGCCGAGGTCGAAGAAGCCGTCGTCGGCGCCGACCGCGGGCAGCCCCAGTACCTCGGCGAACAGCCCGCACACGATCTCCTCCTGCGGGGAGCCCGCCGCGCGTCCGCCTCCGCTTGCGAACACCGGGTCCGGCAGCGCGTCGCGGTCCACTTTGCCGTGCGCGGTGACGGGCAGCTCGTCCAGCACGACCACGGCCGCCGGAACCATGTACTCGGGCAACCGCTCGGCGGCCGCCTGCCGGATGTCGGCGCCGTCCACATCGCCCACCACGTAGGCCACCAGGCGGCGGGCGGTCTCGTCGCCGCGTACCACCACCACGGCCTCAGCCACTCCTGGAAGCTGCGCCAGTACGGCCTCCACCTCGGCGGGCTCGACGCGGAAACCGCGGATCTTCACCTGGTCGTCGGCCCGGCCCACGAACACCAACTCGCCATCGGCGGTCCACCGCACCAGATCCCCGGTGCGGCACATCCGCTCCCCCTTGCCCCACGGGCACGCCACGAACCGCTCGGCGGTCAACGCCGGCCGTTTCCAGTAGCCGCGCGCCAGCCCTTCTCCGGCCAGGTACAGCTCGCCGACCACGCCGACCGGCACGCGCCGCAACGCCTCGTCCAGGACGAACACCCGGCGGCCCGGCAGCGGCCCACCGATCGGCACCACCTCACCCAGGTCCTCACCCGGCTCCACCACGCGCCAGGTGGCGCACAGCGTCGCCTCGGTCGGCCCGTACAAATGCCGCACCCGCACACCCGGCACCTTTTCCAGGACGCGTTCCACGGCTTGCACCGGAACCACGTCGCCACCGGTCAACACCTCACGCACACCCGCGAAGCACTCGGCAGACTCCTGCGCCAGCACACGCAGCAGACCGGCTGTCACATGCACCGCGGTCACACCGTGGGTGTCGATCTGCTCGCGCAGCACCCGGCCGTCCACCACGCCCTCGGGGGCCACGACCACCCGGCCGCCACGCACCAACGGCACCCACACCTCGAACAACGACGCATCGAACGCATGCGGCGCATGCATCAACACCGCACCATCAGCACACGACCAACCCGACGCCCCCACCAACGCGGCCACACTGCCGTGCGGCACCACCACACCCTTCGGCACACCAGACGAACCCGACGTATAGATCACATACGCCGCATCACCAGGCCCCACCGGCACAGCGCGCGGCTCGCCTGCGAACGCCAGATCCTCGACCACCACCACCGGCAAACCGTCGGGAACCTGCCGCCGCGTCGCCGGTGTACAGACCACGACCGAGCATCCGGCATCGTTCAGCACGTAGCCGATGCGTTCCGCCGGATACGCCACATCCACCGGAACGTAAGCCGCGCCCGCCTTCCACACCCCCAACAGCACGGGCACCACGTCCACCGAACGCGGCATCAGCACGCCGACACGGTCCCCGCGCCTCACTCCCAGATCCGCCAACCGAGCGGCGAACCCTCCGGCGGTGGTGTCCAACCGCTCATACGTCATCGAGTGGACGCTGTCGCAGACCGCCACCGCGCCGGGCGACCGGCCGGCCTGAGCGGCGATCATCTCCGGCACCGTCGCCGCGCTCATGGGGCCGCCGACCGCGTTCGCACGTTCGTCGAACAGGTCCACTTCGTCCCGGGTGAGCACCTGGAATGCGCCGACACGGCGTCCCGGGTCGGCGGCGGCCTGCTCCAGCACCCCCACGAGACGCTCCGCCAGCGCCGCCGCGGTGCGCTCCTCGAACATATCGACCGCGTAGAGCAGGTCGCCGTCAAGGCCCGCCGGGGCGCCGCCGGCGTCCCGGCGCTCGGTGAGATAAAAGGACAGGTCGAACATCTGGAAGGACGACTCCGGCCGTCCGACCAATGCGTCGAGCCGTTCGGGGGCCGCTGCCAGGCCCGGCATATTCCAGGCCGGCTCGGGAAAGTCGTCGATGACGAGAAGGGTCTGGAAAAGGGGATGGCGCGCGAGCGACCGCCTCGGCCGCAATTCGTCCACCAGGAAATCAAAGGGGACGTTCTGATGGGCGAAAGCCGCCTGGTCCGCCTCGCGTACGCGCGCCAGCAGCTCGACGAAAGTCGGATCACCGTGCAGCGGCGTGCGCAGCACGACAGTGTTCGCGAAGAACCCGACGAGGTCGTGCAACGCCGCGTCGGGGCGGCCGGGCGTCACCGTGCCCAGCGGTATGTCCGCGCCCGCGCCCATCCGGCTCAGCAGGAGGGCCAGTGCCGCCTGCACCACCATGAACAGGGTGACGCCCTGGCGGGCGGCCAGCTCGTGCAACGCGGCGTGGAGCCGCGGGTCGATGCGCAGCGGGACCACCGCGCCGCGGTGGGACGCCACCGCGGGCCGCGGCCGGTCCGCCGGCAACGTCAGCTCCTCCGCCGCCCCGTCCAGCGCCCGACGCCAGTACTTCAGCTCCCCCGCCAGCGCATCTTCGTCGGCCAGCAGCTCGCGCTGCCACACCGCGAAGTCCGCGTACTGCACCTTCAGCGGTTTCCACCCGGGGGCGCGCCCGTGCACGCGCTCCGCGTAGGCGGTGCACAGATCACGCACCAGCACTACGGACGACCAGCCGTCCCACGCGATGTGGTGCAGCACCACCAGCAGGACCCGCTCGTCCTCGCGCACGTCGAACAGCGTCACCCGCCAGGGCAGTTCGCCGCCGAGGTCGAAGCCCTGCGCCAGCTCCGCGCCGACGGCCGCACCGATCTCGTCCTCGCGGACGCGGACCGTGCGCAGCGCCGGCAGGGCGTCCGGGTCCGTGCGCACCTGCTGGCGCGGCGCGCCGTCGACCTCCGGGTACACGGTGCGCAGCACCTCGTGCCGCTCGGCCACGTCGTGGAGCGCGCGCTGCAGGGCGGAAACGTCCAGCCGACCGCGCAGCCGCACGCAGAACACCTGCCGGTAAACCGCGCCGTCGCGCTCCAATTTATTGGCGAACCACATCCGCTGCTGCCCCGGCGACAACGGAATCACGTCCGGCCGCGGTCCGGCGATAATCGCGGATTCCTTGCTCATTGGCGATTCCCGAAGAATTGGCGACTACAGCGGTCGGCTCATCGGAAACGCAGGATAGCCACGCGAATGATCACGGGTCAATCGCGGTGAAGCCGAGCCGGCGGGCGCCATGTCCCGCGGCGGGACAACGCCCCGCGTAAGGCTTCTCATACGTTCTGTGAAAAGAGGCCAGCAAACGTGCGCACGACCTTTGCCGCCCCCACTCGAACACATGACCGCATGTGGTCATTGAATCGGCTTCCGTTCTGTTGGACACCGCGCCGGAAGAACGGTATTCGGCTTCTGCGGCGCGGCTGAGACGACCGCCCGGGGCCGCCGCCTGCTCCCGTGCGGCCTCGGCGGGACGGCCGGACGCGCCCGCTCCGCCCGCGAGCACCGCCCGGGAGCACCGCCCGGGAGCACCGCCCGGCGGGCGCCCGTCCGGCGGGTCGCCGCTCGGTGGACGATCGCGCGCGCCGGCCGCCGGCGGGAGAACCACACCTTCGTGCACGTCATGTGCGGCGATGCCGCTCATCGTCCTGCATGCCGGACATTGACCCGAATATTGGCGTGAGCAGCGCTATTTGCGAGCCGTTCCGGGTAGGACGCCGATTACTCGGCGGACGGCGCCGGTGTTCCAGAAGGCTCCGCTCGGCCGAGAAGATTCACCTGTCGGTGTGACCGGACATCTTGTCCGCGTTCAGGGCCCGCTCGCCGGAGTTCGCCGGTCCCGGGGAGCGAGCCCTGTTCTGCCGCCGGCCCGCGTTAGCCGCCTCCGCTGTTCAGGAAGAGTTCCAGGGGGAGGGTGGCGGCGCCCAGGGCGACCGCGTCGGGGCCCAGGGTGCACAGTTCGATCGAGGTGGTCGCGAACGGGTGCCGCAGGGCGTGCCCGCGGGCGGCCTCGCGGATGGCGTCCAGGTAGGTCTCGCCGAGGAGCAGGCCGGCCCAGCCGCCGAGGATGACGCGCTCGGGGTTGAGCAGGTTGATCAGCCCGCCGATGGCGGCGCCGAGGTAGCAGATGGTCTCCTCGACGACGAGGGCGCCGACGGTGCCCGGGGTGCCGGCCTCCAGGATCATGGCGGCCAGGGCCGACTCCTGGTCGGCCGCGGTGACCGTCCCGCCGGCCTCGGCGTAGCGGGCGAGCATGGCCTCGGCGCCGACGTAGGCCTCCAGGCAGCCGACGTTGCCGCAGCGGCAGGTCCGGCCGCCGACGACGACCGGGGTGTGGCCCCACTCCCCGGCGGAGGCGGGCAGGCCCCGGTCGGCGGTGCCCTGCGCGATGATCGCGGCGCCGACGCCGGAGCCGATCAGCCCGACCACGGTGTTCTGGGCGCCGCGGCCGGCACCGAACCACAGCTCGGCCTGGCCCATGGTGTTGGCGCCATTGTCGATGAGCAGCGGCAGGCCGGTGCCCGCGCGCAGCATCCGCTCCAGCGGCACCCGGTCCCAGCCGAACGTCTGGGCGTCCACGACGACCTCGGGACGCTGCTGGACGACGCCGGGCACGCCGATGCCCACGCCCAGGATCGCCTCGTGCGGGACGCCGCCGTCGGCGAGGACCGCCTCGATGCCGGCCAGGATCCGGGAGACGACCTCGGGCGCGGGATGGCGGGCCGGGTCCAGCGGGAAGGCGGCCTTGGCCCGCTCGGTCATCGCCAGGTCGAACAGCTCGACCTGCACCCGGGTCTCCCCCACGTCCACGCCGACGACGTAGCCGTGCTCGGGGTTCACCTGCAGCAGCACCCTGGGCCGGCCGACCTCGGAGTCGACCGATCCGATCTCGGCGACGATCCCGTCGCGGATCAGCTCGCGGGTCACGTTGCTGACCGAGGCCTGGCTCAGCCCGGTCGCCTCGGCGAGCTCCTGCCGGCTGCGCGGGCCGCTGAAGTACAGCGCCCGCAGCAGTGCCGAACGGTTGTCCCGGCGCAGGTCACGCACCGTGCCCCGCCTGCGCTGCGCCATCGTGGCTCCTCCCCCCTGTCCGCCCCCATCTTCCTTCACGGCGTGAAGAAAGTCATCTCGAAGTGTTGACGCCCACCTGTCCACGGGATTAAATCAAGCCTTGAAAAAAAGGAAATGTGGCGTACGCCACACTCCCGTCGTCCCACCCCGAACGTGAGGGACCCGTTCATGGGCATCAGACAGATCGCATCTGCGGCCGCGCTGGCCCTGCTCGCCGTGACCGCCGCGGGCTGCGGAGGCGGCGGCTCGTCCGCCGGCAATCCCAAGGAGCTCGTCTACTGGGCCTCCAACCAGGGCACCAGCCTCGACCACGACCGGCGGGTGCTGGAGCCCCGGCTCGCCGAGTTCACCCGGCAGACCGGGATCAAGGTCAAGCTGGAGGTGATCGGCTGGCCCGACCTGCTCAACCGCATCCTGGCCGCCACCACCTCCGGCGAGGGCCCGGACGTGCTGAACATCGGCAACACCTGGTCGGCGTCCCTGCAGGCCACCGGGGCGCTGCTGCCGTTCGACGACGCGACGCTCGCCAAGGTCGGCGGCAAGGACCGGTTCCTCGGCCCCTGCCTGGCCGCCACCGGGGCCGAGGGCAAGCCGCCGACCGCCGTCCCCCTCTACGGCCAGGCGTACGGCCTCTACTACAACAAGAAGCTGTTCCGGGAGGCGGGCATCGAGAAGCCGCCCGCCACCTGGAGCGAGCTGGTCGACATCGGCAAGAGGCTCACCCGGCCGGGCCGGTGGGGCCTGACCCTGCAGGCCGGGCAGGTCACCGAGAACGCCCACCACGCCGCGATCCTCGGCGCGCAGCACGGGGCCCGGTTCTTCGACGGCACCAAGCCCACGCTGGCGTCCGACCCCGCCGCCAACGCGATCAAGCAGTACCTCGACCTGATGCAGGTACACAAGATCGTCAACCCCGGCAACGCCGAGTACACCGACACCGCCAAGTCGCTGAAGGACCTGGCCGACGGCAGGGCCGCGATGTTCATGAACCAGGCGTCGGCGGGCTCGTTCCAGGCCGTCGGGATGAAGATGGAGGATCTCGGCGTCGCCCCGATCCCCATGCCCGACCGGTTCCCGCCGGGCGGCCGCAAGGTCAACAGCTTCGTGGCGGGCATCAACCTCGCGGTGTTCGCCGACACCGGCAACCGCGACGGCGCGCTGAAGTTCGTGCGGTTCATGACCAGCACCGAGCAGCAGGTGGCGCTCAACAAGGCCTACGGCTCGCTGCCCACGGTCAAGGACGCCTACGCCGACCCCGCCTTCCAGACCGAGCACGCCAAGGTGTTCCAGCAGGTGCTCAGCGGCACCGCCGAGCCCATGCCGCAGGTGCCGCAGGAAAGCCAGTTCGAGACCGCCGTGGGCACCGCGATGAAGACGATGTTCGCCGACATCGCCGCCGGTCAGACGGTCGACGCCGCGACCATCAAGGGCAGGCTCGCCCAGGCCGACCAGCAGCTGGCCGCCGGAGGCTGACGCCCCATGACGACACTGGTCGACCAGCCCCCGGCCGCCCCGGCGGCCGGGGCCCGCCCCCCGCGCCGGCGCGTCCGCGCCCGGCGCCGCCGGATCGCCCTGCCGTATCTGCTCCTGCTGCCCGCCTTGGCGCTGGAGCTGCTCGTGCACATCGTGCCGATGCTGGTGGGGATCGCCATGAGCTTCCGCAAGCTCACCCAGTTCTACATCCGCAACTGGTCGGCGGCCCCGAACGCCGGATTGGGCAACTACCGCGTGGTGCTCGACCTCGACTCGGCGGTCGGCCGCGAGCTGCTGCACTCGTTCGGGGTGACGGTCGCGTTCACGGTCGTGTCGGTCGGGGCGGCATGGCTGCTGGGGACCGCGGCCGCCGTGCTGATGCAGCCGGTGTTCCGCGGCCGCGGCCTGCTGCGGGCGTTCTTCCTCGTGCCGTACGCGCTGCCGATGTACGCGGCGGTGATCACCTGGGCGTTCATGCTCCAGCGCGACACCGGCCTGGTGAACGGGCTGCTCGGCCTGGACGGGCCGGACGCGCCGTTCTGGCTGATCGGCGGCAACAGCTTCTGGTCGCTGGTGGTGGTGTCGGTGTGGCGGACCTGGCCGTTCGCGTTCCTGATCGTCATGGCCGGGCTGCAGAACATCCCGCAGGACCTGTACGAGGCCGCCGCGCTGGACGGGGCGGGCTGGTGGCGCCGGTTCCGCAGCGTCACCCAGCCGCTGCTGCGCCCGGTCAACCAGGTGCTGCTGCTGGTGCTGTTCCTGTGGACGTTCAACGACTTCAACACGCCGTACGTGCTGTTCGGCGAGTCCGCGCCGCGCGAGGCGTCGCTGATCTCCGTGCACATCTACCAGAGCTCGTTCGTGACCTGGAACTTCGGGCTCGGCTCGGCGATGTCGGTGCTGTTGCTGCTGTTCCTGCTGCTGGTCACCGCCGGGTATCTGGCGGTCGCGTCGCGAAGGAGGAGGGTCGATGCGTGAGCCGCGCGGGGTGCGCTGGACGCGCCGCGCCGTCCTGGGGTTCCTGATCGTGTTCACCGGGCTGCCGCTGTACGCGATGGCGACCTCGGCGCTCAAACCGCTGGGCGACGTGCAGCGCGACTGGCGCTGGTTCCCCTCAAAGATCACGTTCCGCCCGTTCGCCGACATCTGGACGACGATCCCGCTCGGCCGCTACTTCCTCAACAGCCTGATCGTGTCGGGCGCGGCCACGGTGCTGTCGGTGACGATCGCGATCTTCGCGGCGTACGCGATCAGCCGGTACCGCTTCCCCGGCCGGCGGCTGTTCTCGGTGAGCGTGCTGTCCACCCAGATGTTCCCCGGGATCCTGTTCCTGCTCCCGCTGTTCCTGATCTTCGTCAACATCGGCAACAGCACCGGGGTCGCGCTGTACGGCACGCGGCTCGGGCTGGTGCTGACCTATCTGACGTTCTCGCTGCCGTTCGCCATCTGGATGCTCGCCGGATACTTCGACTCGATCCCCAAGGAGCTGGACGAGGCGTCGCTGGTCGACGGCAACGGCCCGATCGGCACGCTGCTGCGGATCGTGGTGCCCGCCGCCATGCCCGGCATCGTCGCCGTCGCCATCTACTCGTTCATGACCGCCTGGGGCGAGGTGCTGTTCGCGTCGGTGATGACCGACTCCGGCACCCGGACCCTCGCGGTCGGCCTGCAGGAGTACTCCACCGAGGTCCAGGTCTACTGGAACCAGGTCATGGCCGCCTCGCTGATCGTGTCGGTGCCGATCGTCGCGGGCTTCCTGCTCCTGCAGCGCTACCTGGTCGCCGGCCTCACCGCCGGCGCCGTCAAGTGACCTGCCCCTGTCCGCCCCCCTGTCCGCCATTCGCCCCCCGCCGGGCGGCCGTTCGACGCCGGCGCCCGCCCGGGCGGCGGGCCGGCGCACGCCTTCTGGGAGAAGACCGCCGTGAACCTTCCTGCCGACTTCCTCTTCGGAGCCGCCACCTCCGCGTACCAGATCGAGGGCGCGGTCTCCGCCGACGGCCGCCTGCCGTCCATCTGGGACGACTTCTGCCGCGTCCCGGGCGCCGTCGCGGGCGGCGACAGCGGCGACGAGGCCTGCGACCACTACCGCCGCTGGCGGGAGGACGTCGCGCTGATGCGGCGGCTCGGCCTGGACGCCTACCGGTTCTCCGTCGCCTGGCCCCGGGTCCTTCCGGAGGGCACGGGCGCGGTCAACGCCCCGGGCCTGGACTTCTACGACCGGCTCGTCGACGCGCTGCTCGAGGCGGGCATCCGGCCGTTCGTCACGCTGTACCACTGGGACCTGCCGTCGGCGCTGCAGGAGCGGGGCGGCTGGCCCGCCCGGGGCACCGCCGCGCACTTCGCCGACTTCGCCGCCGTCGTCGCCGCCCGGCTCGGCGACCGGGTCACCGACTGGACGACCGTCAACGAGCCGCTGTGCACGGCGTGGATCGGGCACCTGGAGGGACGCTTCGCCCCGGGCGTGCGCGACCTGCACCAGGCCGTCCGCGCCGCGCACCACCTGCTGCTCGCGCACGGCCTCGGCGCCGCGGCGGTGCGCGCCCACGCGGCGGCGACCCCGTCGATCGGGCTGGTCAACAACCTCAGCCCGATCGTGCCGGCGTCGGACCGGGACGAGGACGTGCGGGCCGCGACCCGGGCGGACGGCCACATCAACCGGTGGTGGCTCGACCCCGTCCACGGCCGCGGCTACCCCGCCGACATGATCGAGGTCTACGGGGTCGAGCCGCCCGTGCAGGCGGGCGACCTGGAGACCATCGCCGCCCCCCTCGACTACGACGGCGTCAACTACTACTTCCGGCAGATCGTCGCGGACGACCCGGACGGGCCCGCCCCGTACTTCCGGCAGCTCCCGGTGACGGGCGTGCAGACCACCGCGATGGGCTGGGAGGTGCACCCCGACGGGCTCACCGAGCTGCTACTGCGGCTGAGCGGCGAGTACGGCGCCGCGCAGATCTACGTCACCGAGAACGGCTCGGCGTGGGACGACAAGGTCGGCGCCGACGGCTCGGTCGACGACCGGGAGC
The DNA here is from genome assembly GCF_030269545.1 of Actinomadura sp. NBRC 104425. Taxonomy (GTDB): domain Bacteria; phylum Actinomycetota; class Actinomycetes; order Streptosporangiales; family Streptosporangiaceae; genus Spirillospora; species Spirillospora keratinilytica. The sequence goes on from NZ_BSTN01000008.1 coordinate 244,201, forward strand.
GGACCGCCTTCCTGGAGGACCACCTGGCCGCCGTCGCCCGCGCCGCCCGCGCCGGCGCGCCGGTCAAGGGCTACTTCGCCTGGTCGCTGCTGGACAACTTCGAATGGGCCGACGGCCGGGACAAGCGGTTCGGGCTGGTCCACGTCGACTACGCGACCCAGGCCCGCACCATCAAGGCCAGCGGCCAGCGCTACGCCGAGATCATCCGCACCCACCGCCACCCCTGACGAGGAGGAGTGTGATGAGATCCCACCCCGCCCGCACGGCGCTGCCGGCCCTGGCAGTGCTGGCGGCGCTGCTCACCGTCCCCGCCTCCCCCGCGAGCGCCGCCGCGTGCGGGTCCGGCAACGCCGCCCTGAACCGGCCCGCCACCGCCTCGTCCGTCGAACACGCGGGCACCCCGGCGTCGGCGGCGTTCGACGGCGACTCCGGCACCCGATGGTCCAGCGCCTTCTCCGACCCCCAGTGGATCCAGGTCGACCTCGGCTCCGTCCGCGACATCTGCCGGGTGGAGCTGAACTGGGAGGCCGCCTACGGCAAGGACTTGCGCATCCAGGCGTCCCGCGACGGCACCTCGTGGACCGACCTGACGGCCGTGACCGGAGGCACCGGCGGCACCGCCGCCTACACCGTCACCGGTTCGGGCCGGTACGTGCGCATGTACGGCACGGCACGCGGCACCGGCTACGGGTACTCGCTGTGGGAGTTCGCCGTGCACGTGGAGGACGGCGACGAGCCGCCGCCGACCGGCGGGGGCGACCTCGGCCCGAACGTGCACGTATTCGACCCGTCGATGCCGTCGTCGGCCATCCAGTCCCGGCTCGACCAGATCTTCCGGGAGCAGGAGTCGGCGCAGTTCGGCACCGGACGGCACGCGATCTTCTTCAAGCCGGGCCGCTACAGCGGGCTGAACGCGCAGATCGGCTTCTACACCTCCGTGCACGGGCTCGGCCGCAACCCCGACGACGTGGCCATCGACGGCGACATCACCGTCGACGCCGGCTGGTTCAACGGCAACGCCACCCAGAACTTCTGGCGCTCGGCCGAGAACCTGTCGATCACCCCCGTCAACGGCACGAACCGGTGGGCCGTCGCGCAGGCCGCGCCCTTCCGCCGCATGCACGTGCGCGGCGGGCTCAACCTGGCGCCCACCGGATACGGGTGGGCCAGCGGCGGCTACATCGCCGACAGCAAGATCGACGGCACCGTGAGCCCGTACTCCCAGCAGCAGTGGTACACCCGCGACAGCTCCATCGGCGGGTGGCTCAACGGCGTGTGGAACATGGTGTTCTCCGGTGTCCAGGGGTCTCCCGGCGACACCTTCCCCGAGCCGCCGTACACCGACCTGGACACCACCCCGATCAGCCGCGAGAAGCCCTACATCTACCTGGACGGCGACGACTACCGCGTGTTCGTCCCCGCCAAGCGCACCGACGCCCGCGGCACGTCCTGGGAAGGCGGCTCCACCCCGGGCACGTCCCTCCCGCTCACCCGGTTCTACGTGGCCAGGCCCGGGGACAGCGCCGCGCGCATCAACGCCGCCCTCGACCAGGGCCTGCACCTGCTGCTGACCCCCGGCATCTACCACCTCGAGCAGCCCATCGACATCGACCGCGCGGGCACCGTCGTGCTCGGGCTCGGGCTGGCGACGCTCATCCCCGAGGGCGGCGTCACCGCGGTGAAGGTGGCCGACGTCGACGGGGTGCGGCTCGCCGGGTTCCTGGTGGACGCCGGGCCGACCGAGTCCGCCGCGCTCGTCGAGATCGGCCCGCCCGGCTCCGCCGCCGACCACTCCGCCGACCCGACGAGCGTGCAGGACGTGTTCATCCGCATCGGCGGCGCCGGACCCGGCCGCGCCGCCACCAGCATGATCGTCAACAGCGACGACGTGCTCATCGACCACACCTGGATCTGGCGGGCCGACCACGGCGACGGCGTCGGCTGGCAGACCAACCGCGCCGACCACGGCCTGGTCGTCAACGGCGACGACGTGCTGGCCACCGGCCTGTTCGTCGAGCACTTCAACAAGTACGACGTGCAGTGGTCCGGCGAGCGCGGCCGGACGATCTTCTTCCAGAACGAGAAGGCCTACGACGCGCCGAACCAGGCGGCGATCCAGAACGGCTCCATCAAGGGCTACGCCGCCTACCGGGTCGCCGACTCGGTGGACGTCCACGAGGCGTGGGGCGTCGGCTCGTACTGCAACTACAACGTCGACCCGACGATCCGGCAGGACCACGGCTTCCAGACCCCCGTCAAGCCGGGCGTCAGGTTCCACCACGCGCTGGTGGTGTCGCTGGGCGGCAACGGCCAGTACAACCACGTGATCAACGACACCGGCGCGCCGACGTCGGGCACCTCCACGATCCCGTCCGTGGTGGTCTCCTACCCATGACAGCGTCCCCGCGGGGCCCGGCGGGCGCTTCCGGCGGACACCGCCGACGGACGCCGCCGCCGGGTTACGGCCGCCGGGCCCCGCGGGCCAGGCTCCCCACCCCCCTGAAGGACGCCCATGAAACACCGCCCCCGCCCCCTGCCCGCGACATTGGCCGCGCTGTCCCTGCTGGCCGCCTGCGCCGTGACCGCCACCGCCCGCCCAGCGGCGGCCGCCGCCTGCGGCACCGCCAACGCGGCCCTGAACCGCCCGGCGACCGCCTCGTCCGTCGAGAGCGGCGCCTTCCCCGCCTCGGCCGCCGTCGACGGCGACCCCGGCACCCGCTGGTCCAGCTCCTTCTCCGACCCGCAGTGGATCCAGGTCGACCTCGGCTCAGCCAAGACGGTCTGCCGGGTGGTGCTCACCTGGGAGGCCGCCTACGCGCGCGCCTTCCAGGTCCAGGTCTCCGCCGACGGATCGACCTGGACGCCGATTCACACCACCGCCACCGCGACCGGCGGCACCCAGTCCCTCGATGTCACCGGCACCGGCCGCTACCTGCGCGTGTACGGCACCGCGCGCGGCACCGGCTACGGGTACTCGCTGTGGGAGCTGGCCGTCCACACCGCCGACGGCACCGTCCCGGCGGACGCGCCGATCTCGGCGTTCAAGCAGGTTTCGGCCTCGTCCTGGGAGGGCGGCAACGCCCCCGCCGCGGCCCTGGACGGGCGCACCACCACCCGGTGGGCCAGCCTCCCCGGCGACGACCAGTGGCTGAAGGTCGATCTCGGCGGCGTCGGAACGATCACCGGCCTGACCCTGAACTGGGAGGCGGCCTACGCCACCGGCTACCGCATCGAGGTCTCCGACGACGACTCCACCTGGCGGACCCTCTACAGCACCACCACCGGCAAGGGCGGCGTGGAGAACCTGACGGTCTCGGGCAAGGGCCGCTACGTCCGGTTCACCGGGACGGCCCGCGCCACCGGCTACGGGTACTCGCTGTGGGAGTTCCAGGTCCACGGCACCCTCGACACCACCGCCGACACCCCGCCGCTGCTGTCGCCGCCTACCAAGGCACCGGAGGACACCGGCCGGTTCGCGCTGTCCTCCCCGCCCGACGGCGCGATGGTCACCGACACGCGGCGGCCAGCCCTGTCATGGGCGGCCGTGCCGGGCACCGTCCGCTACGAGGTGTGGATCAACGTCAGCCGGACCGACTACGACTTCACCGCCTCCGGCAGCCTGCTCGACCTCTACACCAAGGTCGCCGAGACGGCCGCCACCACGTACACGCCCACCTGGGACATCTCCGACCGCTGGACGTACCGGTGGTTCGTCGTCGCGGTGGACGGGTCGGGGAACCGGACCGCCTCGGCCGTCCGCACCTTCAGCGTCTACCTGCCCGAGATCGAGCGGGTCGACGACGGCGTCCCCATCGTCGACGGCGCCCGCGACCTCAACCGCAACGGGACGATCGAGCCGTACGAGGACTGGCGGCGGCCGGTGGAGGAGCGGGTGCGCGACCTGCTCGGCCGGATGACGCCGGAGGAGAAGGCGTACCAGATGTTCTACGGCGCCGAGAAGCACCCGCGGTCGGGCTGGCACTTCGGGCCCGCGCAGCCCGGCGACCTGCACGAGGTGCTGCTCGGCTCGGCCGCGACCCGCCTCGGCATCCCGCCGGTGTCCGCCGGCGACACCATCGCCGGGTACCAGACCACCTACCCGCTGCAGAGCGCGCTGGCCGCGGCGAGGAACTACCCGCTGGACCGCGAACTGGGCGACATGCAGCGGCGCGAGCAGCTGGAGGTCGGCACCCGCGGCGTGCTGGGGCCGCTCGCCGAGGTCGGCACCAAGGTGCTCTACCCGCGGATCCAGGAGGGCAACGGCGAGGACGCGCAGGTCGCCGCGGCCCAGGTGCGGGCGCTGGTGACGGGCCTGCAGGGCGGGCCGGAGCTGAACCCGGGCTCGGTGCTGGCCACGGTCAAGCACTGGCCCGGCGAGGGCGCCGGCGGCGAGTCCCAGATCACCTACGACGAGGTCACCATCAAGTACCACATGATCCCGTTCCGGGCGGCGATCGAGGCGGGCGCCGTCAACATCATGCCGGGGTACGCCGGCAGCCGGTACCTCGACCCCGGCGGGTCGGGCGCCGGGGACAGCAAGCCCATCCTCGACTACCTCCGCGACAACCTGGGCTACACGGGCCTGATCACCACGGACTGGCTGCCGTCCGGCGTGTGGACGAAGGCCGCCAAGGCCGGCTCGGACGTGATGGGCGGCGCCGACCCGGGCGCCGAGGGGTTCGACATGTCCCGGTTCCTGGCCGACGTCCCGATGGCCCGCATCGACGACGCGGTCACCCGGATCCTGCGGTTGAAGTTCCGGCTCGGGATCTTCGAGCGCCCGTACGGGGACCCGGTGAACGGGCCCTTCCGGTTCCACCAGCCGTCCTACGCCGCCCTGGCCGAGCGGGCCGCGCGGGAGGTCAACACCCTGCTCAGGAACGACGGCGTGCTGCCCGTCCGGCTCCGGCCCGGCGACGACATCGTGGTGGCCGGGCCCACCGCCGCCGACGGCACCGCCTGCTGCATCTGGACCAGCTACTTCCACGCCGAGCACGGCTCGAAGACGCTGCTGCAGGCGATCCGGGACCGGGCCGCCGCCGCGGGCGTCGACGTGCACCAGGACTCCGCGGCGGACCCCGAACTGGCCGTCGTGGCCGTCGGGGAGCCCACCTACACGCACGCCACCGCCTGGGAGCAGACGAGACCCCAGCTGCCGCCCGAGCAGCTGGAGATCATCCGCCGGTTCCACGACCAGGGCGTCCCGGTCGTGGTGGTGATGACGCTGCCCCGGCCCACCGTCATCACCGAGTGGCACGAGCTGGTCGACGCCATCGTGCTGACCTACCGCGGCGGCGAGAAGACGGGCACGGCCACCGCCGCCCTGCTGTTCGGCGACTACGCCCCCGGCGGACGGCTGCCCTGGCAGATGCCCCGCTCCCTCGACCAGATCCTCACGCCGGGCGGCAGGGACGACCCCGCCGACGCCGTCGAGGACTGGACCGTCCCCTACGACCTGGGCGCGAGCGAGGCGCAGCGCGCCGAGATCCGCGCCCACATCGACGCCGGACGCCCCGTCCCCACCGGATACGGAGACCCGCTCTACCCGTACGGCGCGGGAATCCAGGGCTGGGGCCCGGCGCAGCGGAAGGCGGACTGACCCCCGTCCGCCGGCCGCTCACGTCGGCCCGGACCCCGGCCGGGTCCGGGCCGACGCCCGTTCCCCCTCCGGACGCGTCGGCGGTCAACCGGCCGATCAGGGCGTATGTCCGGGCCCGGGGCGGATTGGGGGCGGGCGGCCGGGGGTACTCATGGCGGGCACGGCCGTCGCGTCCGCGGGCGGGCGCGGCGACGGGGAGACGATCATCGGGGGGCGCCGTGCGGGTTCGCTGGCGGCAGCGTATACGGATGATGCGTTGGCCCGCGGGTATGGGCCTGGCCGCGTGGCGGTGGCTGCGCGGTTCCCGGGGGGTGGCGCGGGGGCGGCTCCGCAGCAGCGTGGTCGCCGAGATCGAGCGCCTCCCGGAACGCGGCGGAGACCGGCTGCAGCATCCGCGGCAGGGCGCCGGGCCGGCGTTCCAGCGCCGCTACACCGTCCGGATCACCGGCACCCCGCTGAACGCCGAACAGCTGATCGACCGCCTGTGCGAGGACATCAACGCCGCGTCGCCGGTGGAGATCGCCGTCTTCGACAAGACGTCGGGCGGCGCGCGGTGCCTGGACATCGGCGACGAGTACGACGTGCACATGCCGGGCCCGTGGAACTGCCCGGTGCGCGTGGTGGAACGCCGGCCGCGGTCCTTCCGGTTCGCCACGCTGGAAGGCCACATCGAGGCGGGGGAGATCGAGTTCCGGGCGGCGGACGCCCCGGACGGCGACGTGGTGTTCACCATCGAGTCGTGGGCGCGCAGCGGCAGCCGCCTGGCGGACCTGCTGTACGACAGGCTGCGCATCGCGAAGGAGATGCAGCTGCACATGTGGACCCACTTCTGCTCGCGCGTCGCGGACCTGGCCGGGGGCCGGGTGGCCGGCGAGGTGGAGGTCCACACCGACAGGGCCGAGGTCGCCGGGGACAGCCGGCTCCACGCGCAGCACCTGACCCGGTTCGCTGCCGCCGCCGTCTCGCGGATGTTCACCACGGCGGCGCGGCTGCGCGGCGGCCGTCCGCTGCACCCCGACGGGCTGGTGTGCGACGCCGTCCTGCTGCTGCACGGCGCCTCGAAGCCCTGGGGCGTGCCGTTCCTGGACGACACCGCCGAGCTGCGGGGAGTGGCGCGATTGTCGCGGTCGGTGGGACTGCCTCCCCCGCTGCCGGACGTGCTGGGGCTGGCGCTGCGGTGGAGGCAACCCGCAACCGTCCCGCCGGGCGGCGAACCGGACACCGCGGAGCTGCTTTTGGCCAGTACCGGGCAGGGCCTGCTCGGCCGCCACCTGCCGCGGCCGGCGTTCAGGTGGAGCCCGGGCTTCTACGGCTCCCTGCTGCCGTACGCGGCCGGCGACCGCCGCGTCCTCCTCGGCGCGGTCGCGCGGCGGCCCTGCGTCGTCTCCGCCGACGCCGTCTCGCTCGCCCGCGCCCTCGGCGAGAGCCCCCTGCCGCTGGACCTGGTCATCGCGACCGAGTTCGGCGCGTGGGAGCCGTTCGGCGAGCTGCTGCTCACCGGCCCGGCGCGCGGCGACGACGGCGCACCGATGCGTTTCGACCCGGCCGGGCACCAGGTCCCCGGGCTGCCGCCGGCCGGGACGCTGCAGCAGATCCGGGGCCCCGTCTACGCCGCCGTCCACCGGGCCGCCGGCCCCCGCGACCGCGTCGCGCTCTGAGCGTTCCGCACACCGCCAGGCGGAGAAGCTCGATGTCATGGGCGAGAACACGCGCATCCGGCGACGACTGCGGCGGCTGCACGCCGAGCTGCGGCACCGGCCGGTCAACTTCGATCCGGGCGAGGCGCCCGGCGGCGACGCGGATCCCGGCTGGCACATCGACGACTACCGGCAGCCCCTGCCCGCCGAGCCGCCCGGCCCGCCGCTCCCCGGCGGCAGCTGGGAGATCGCCCGCCGCCTCGTGCGGGACTACGAGTTCGCCGACCCGGCCTTCATCCGGCACGCCTACGGCGAAGGCCCTCCCGAGCCGGGCCGGGACATGCTGCTCCAGGGCCGGTTCTACGGGTTGCGGTTCTACCTCGGGGTACGGATCGGGGCGGTGGTCGACGGAGTCGTCGAGCAGGACGGGCGCCGGGCGCGGGTGTGGGGGTGGAACTACCGGACGCTCCAAGGGCATCTCGAACGCGGCCAGATGGACCAGGAGGTGCGCAAGTGGCTGGACACCGGTGAGGTGGAGTTCCGCATCCACGCCTACTCCCAGATGGCGGACATCCCCAACCCGGTCGTGCGGCTCGGGTTCGTGCTGTTCGGCCGCGCCACGCAGGTCAGGTATTACAGGCGGGCCTGCCGCCGCATGGCGGAGCTGACCAGCGCCGCACTGGCCGAGCAGCGGCGGGCCCACGCAGGAGGTTCGAAGCGATGACCGCGCAACGCCACGTCTTCCCCTTCCGGTTCAGCCCGGCATACCGGCTGGCGGCACTGCCGTTCGGCGTCACGTCGTCGACCGCGTGCGTCATCGTGACGGACGTCGCGCTGCACATCCGGTTCGGGCCGTGGCGCCTCACCACGGACCTGGACAACATCGCCGAGGCGGAGGAGGTCCGCGGCCCCTACGCCTTCGTCAAGACCGCCGGTCCGGCCCATCTCTCGCTCGCCGACCGCGGCATCACCTTCGCCACCAACCGCGACGGGGGCGTGTGCGTCCGCTTCCGCACCCCGGTGCCGGCGATCGACCCGCTGCACCTGATCGGCCATCCGACGGCGACGGTGACGGTGGCGCGTCCCGACCAGCTGCTGGCCCGGCTGGCATAGCGCCGGCGAGGCCCACGGTCAGAATCGGGGGTCGGGAATCGGGGGTGGGGGCCCGCGGGTCGCCGTCATGTCGCTGCCGGGATACCCCACCCTGCCGGCGACGTACTGCAACGATCTGATTACGATGTGTGTGTCGCTGTGGTCAGGAGGTCGCACCGCGGCCGACGGGAGCGCGAGGTGTGTGATGGGCGCGATGGAGGACTTCCTGCGGCTCCTCGGGCTGACCGGCGACGCCGACCCCGCGCGTGCCGGCGACGCCGCGCGGCCCGCGCCCCGGGCACCGGCCGCAGCGCCGGCCGCCGCCCCCGAAAGACCGGCGGCGGCACCGGCGGTGGGACGGCGCCGACTGGAGCAGACCCTGCGGCGCCTGCCCGACCGCTACCGCGACAGGCTCGGCCCCCCGGCCCTGCGGCAGGTCACGCGGGCCGCGGCCGGCGGACGCTGGGACGCGGCCGTCGACCACCTGGTGGCGGCCCTGTGCCGGTGCGAGGCGCCGGTCACCGCCGCCGAGCGCCAGGAGCTGCGCGCCGTGCTGCGGGCGCTGGACAGGCCGACCGACCGGGTCGACGCCCTCCCCCGCCGGTGACCGCTGGGCCGCGCGCGGCGTCCGGTCACCGGCGGGGGACACCGGCTGCGAGGGGCCGCATGGCGCGGTGAATGCCGGGAATGTACGACAAAGGCGGGCGCCGCGCCCGGCTTCGGCCGCCCGCCCGGGGGACTGAGGACCGATGGAGCCGAATCGGGACGACCAGCTGCTCGGCGAGTTGCTCGACAGCAGCCATGCCATCTCGATGCAGCAGATCCCCGTCGTGGTGGCCGACACCGCCGGACGGGCCGGCTACCGGGACACGGTCATCTACCTCGCCGACATCCAGCAGAACGTGCTGCGCCCGCTGCGGGGACGCGACGCGGGGGCGCCGCCGCACCTCAGGTGCGCGCCGGACGAGATCCGCGTCGAGGGCACCCTGGCCGGGCGGGCGTTCCAGAATGTCACCGGCGTGCAGGGCCCCGCGGCCGACGGCGGCACCGTGTGGTGGGTGCCGCTACTGGACGGCATCGAGCGGCTGGGCGTCCTGAAGGTCGTCGTTCCCCCCACGGACCGGGACGTCATGCGCTTCCTGTGGCGCCTGGCGGGCCTGGTGGGGCTGATGGTCGTCAGCAAGCGGGCGCTCAGCGACACCTACGCGCGGCTGCTGCGCACCCGGCCCATGACGGTCTCCGCCGAGATGCAGTGGCGGCTGCTGCCGCCGCGGACCTTCGCCAACGACCGGGTGGTGATCGGCGCACTGCTGGAGCCGGCCTACGAGCTCGGCGGGGACGCCTTCGACTACGGCCTGGCGGGCGACACCGTCCACCTGGCGATCTTCGACGCGATGGGCCACAACACCACCTCGGGGCTGACCTCCAACCTGGCCGTGGCGACCTGCCGCAACAGCCGCCTGCAGGGCGCCGACCTGCTGGAGGTCGGCAAGGCGATCGAGAAGATCCTGGAGCAGCAGTTCGCCGCCACCAGCTATGTCACCGCGCTGCTCGCCGAGCTGGACTCGCGCACCGGCATGCTGTCGTGGACCAACCACGGGCACCCGCCGCCGGTGGTGATCCGCAACGGCCGCTGGGTCACCACCCTGGAATGCCCGCCGGCCGCGCCGCTGGGCACGGGGCTGGGCGACGACGCGGTGCTGTGCCAGGAGCAGCTGGAGCCCGGCGACCGCATCCTGCTCTACACCGACGGCATCATCGAGGCCCGCAACAGCAGCGGCCAGGAGTTCGGCCTGCACCGCTTCATCGATTTCATCATCCGCCGCAACGCCGACGGGCTGCCCGTCCCCGAGACGCTGCGCCGCCTCGTCCGCAGCATCCTGGACCACCACGCCGGGCAGCTCGACGACGACGCCACCGTGCTGCTGCTGGAATGGCGGGGGCCGGACGGCCGCATCCCGCCGCGCAGCCCCGCATCGGCCGCGGAGGCGTGACGGCGGTGCGCTAGCGGTGCGCGGGGACGAGCTTGAGCCGCTCGCCGCGGCGCAGGTGGCGGGCCCTGTGTTCGAGGCCGCGTCGTTCCACCTCGCGCTCGAAGTCCCACAGGGGCGACTTCATCACGCTGTAGTCGTCGTAGTGGACGGGGACCGCGACGGCGCACCGCACCGTCTCCAGCCACTCGGCGCCCTGCCGGCCGTCCATGGTCACCGTCAGCAGGCCCATCAGCCGGGTCCCGCCCAGGTGCACGATGCCGACGTCAATGTCGGGATGGCGCCGCGCGATCTCGGCGATGCCGTCGTACATGAGCGTGTCGCCGCTGATGTAGAGCCGCAGGCCGGGCGGGCCGCCGCGGGGGCCGAACTCCAGCAGCGAGCCCATCACCGGCGGCAGCAGGCGCCGCAGCTGGCCGGGCGCGTGCCGGCCCGGCATGGCGGTGACGCGCACCATCCGGTCGCCCTTGACCAGTTCGTGCGGCTCCCAGGTGCGCAGCCCGATCGCCTCGCCGAATCCGCGGGCGCGCAGGGTCCGCGCGGCGGCGACGGTGGTGAGGACGGGCAGGGCCCGATCCAGGTTCCGCTCGGCCACCCGGTCCCAGTGGTCCTCGTGCAGGTGCGACAGCACCACGCCGTCGAGGTCGGGCAGCTCGTGTACGGCCAGGGCGGGGTCGCGCAGCCGCGTGGCGGTGATGCCGTAGCCGAGGTGGGCGCGCTCGCCCCGGCGCAGGAAGTTCGGGTCGGTGATCAGCGTGAAACCGCCGCAGCGGATGATGGTGGTGGCGTTGCCCACGAAGGTCACGGAGTCGCCGGACCGTGCGCCCGCCGTATCGCCTGTCATGGCCTCCCCCTAGGGACGTTCGGTCGCGTCCGCACCCCCTACCCCCGAACTCCGGCATCTCACGCCAGGTCGGAAATAGACGTGTGCATCCGTTCTGCCGGGGGATGTTCCTCCGTCACCGTGGCGGGCCGCCCCCCGGGGGGCGGGACGTCCGGCAGCCGAGACGAGCCGTTCGGCCCTTACCACCCTGGGGGCCCGCCGGTGTACTGGGCGTATGTCGGCACGAGGAGGCACCATGGAACCGACGCGGCGGCCGCCGGTCCGGAACGTCTCCGAGACGCCGGCGGAGGACGTCCGCCGGGCGGTCGAGCGATCCATGGTCGAGGACTTGTGACCATGCCCGGCGGACGCCAGCAGGTCCAGGTGCTGGACCGCGCGACGTGCCTGGCGCTGCTGGGCAGCGTCCCGATCGGCCGGGTCGCCTGGGCCGACGACCGGGGCCGGGTGACGGTGCTGCCGGTGAACTTCCTGCTGGACGGCGACACCGTCGTCTTCCGCAGCGCCGCGGGCGGCAAGCTCGCCGCCGTCGCGGCGGGACGTCCCCTGACCTTCGAGGCCGACGACGTGGAGCCGGCCCTGAAAATGGGCTGGAGCGTCGTGGCCGAGGGGTTCGGCGCGGTCGTCACCGACCCCGGCGAGCTGCGCCGGCTGGAGTCGCTGCGGCTGGCGCCGTGGGCGCCGGAGCCCAAGCCCGTCTACGTGCGCATCGCGATCCGCCGCGTGTCCGGCCGCCGCCTCCCCCTGCATCCGGGCGGGGTGCGCGTCGAGCACCTCCGCCCGGGCGGGACGTCCGCGTAGCGGCCCGGCCCGAGGACGGCGGAGAAGGCTTTCGGTCCGCCCGGGCAGGGAACAAAGCCCCTCCCGGACCGTGCCTCCGGCTTCTAGCGTCGGTGGGGACCGAGGGAGGAGTGCATGCGACGATCACATCCGGCGCGCGACGGAGCCCGGCCGCGTCCGTTCTCCCGGGTGCGCCCGTTCGTCCTGCGGCTCGTCCGGAGGCTCGGATTCGGCCGCAGCGACCTGCGGCGTCCCGTCGACCGCGTGCAGCGCGCCGTCGGCGTCACGCTCGTTGTCGTGTTCCTGGCGCTGGCGGTGCCGCTGGCGGCCTGGGCGGCGGAGCGCTCCTACCGGACGGGCCTGCGCGACGAGGCCGCCCAGAAGGCCGGCCGGTACCCCGTCGTCGCCACGGTCACGCGGCGTCCGGCGGACGCGACGGCGGGCGCCGGCGACCAGTCGCCGTCCACGGTGTGGGCGCGCTGGAACGCACCGGACGGAACGCCCCGCACCGGGGAGATCCCGGCCTGGCCGTCCGCCGGCAGGGACGGCACCCGGCGCATCTGGGTGAACGCGTCCGGAAAGGTCGTCGGCCGGCCGCTGCGGCGGGAGCAGGTCGTCGTGAATGCGGTGCTGAGCGCCTGCTTCGCCGTGCTGGGCGTGGGCGCGCCGCTGGCGCTGGTGTACGCGGTGACCCGGCGGGTGTGCGACCGCCGCCGGGCCGCGTCGTGGGACCGGGCGTGGGAGCGGCTCGACCGGCGCTACGCCGGCTGATCCTCGCCCGTCCCGCCCTCCCCGGCGAAGAGGGGCTGGACGACGGCGACCGAGCACGGTGCGTGCTGCAGCAGGGCGCTGCTGGTGGCGCCCAGCAGCAGCGGATCCACCGTCCCCCGGCCCCGGTTGCCGACCACGACGAGATCGGCGCTGTCGGCCGCGTCGAACAGCGCCTCCCGGGGCGGGTCGAGCACCAGCGACGTCCACGCGTCGACCTGCGGATAGCGCACCCGGTAGGGGGCCACGGCCCGTTCCAGCCGGGCGCCGCAGACCCGCTTGAGCTTGTCGTCGTCGTGGAACATGTCCAGCTCCTCGCGCGGCACCGCGCCCGGCTCCCAGCAGCCGTACACCGCCAGCAGGCTCCAGCCGCGCAGGGCCGCCTGCTCGAACGCGAACGCCAGAGCCGCGTCGCCGCCCGGCGAGCCGTCGACCCCGGCGACGACGCGCCGGTGCCCGGCGGTGGGGCCGCGCACGACGACCACGGGACGGTGCGCCCGGGCCGGCAGGTGCAGCGCCGTCGAGGCCACCGGCAGGCGGGCCTGCTCGTGCGAGCCGATGACGATCACCTCGGCGTCGTCGCCCGCCGCCAGCAGCGCCGCGTACGCCGGTCCGTCCATGAGCCGCCCGGTGATGCGCACGCCGGGTGCGGAGCGCTCGGCCAGGGCCACGCCGCGGTCCAGGATGTGCCGGCCCATGCGCTTGACGGTCGCAGCGCCCTCGTAGTCGATGTGGCTGATGGAGTACGGCCAGTGCCAGGAGTGCACGACGGTCAGCGGCAGCCTCCGCAGCCGGGCCTCCGTCGCCGCCCAGCCCACCGCGTATGCGCTCTGCTTGGTGCCGTCGTAGCCGACGAGCACGTACGAACCCCTGCCCATGGCCCCTCCCCGGTCCGGTACGCGGTCTCCGTACGTCCTCGTCCCATCGCATCCTCGCGTTCCAGCGCCGTCCCAGAGGCGAAAGGCCCGAGGCGGGGGGACCTCCGCACGCCGTCGGCGCCCGCGGACGGCGGTGTGCGGGCAGGCCGGGACCTTCGTCCCTGCGGCACAGGGCCAATGGCTGTCGCGCCTCGGGCGGGAGGCGGGCAGCATGCAGGTGACACCCACCGACGGCGTGGAGGAACCGCCGGACCGGGCCGGGACGAGACGGCCGCCGAGGCCGCAAGACCCTCCGTCGTCAAGACGGATGACCCGGATTCCAGGCGCCCCACGAGCGACCGCCGGTGGGTGCCGCTTGCGGAGCCGGTCCCGTCGGGACGCCGATCCCGTCTTCTGGGGACCTCTCTTTCTTGCCACTCGGGGACCTTCGCCCCTGCCGCAGTGCCGCCTCCGGCTGATGTCGTTAGGACCGCTACGGCTTGCGGTCCGGGACGGCTCGGGCCGCATTCGCGCCCCCGGGAGGAGATCGATGTCGGCACCCATGACCGACGCGGGCGAGCACGCGCTGCTGCGCGACGGCTCGATGGTCCATATCCGGCCGCTGGCGCCGTCGGACCGCGCGGCGCTGCACGCCCTGGTGGACCGGTTGTCCGAGCAGTCGGCCTACCTGCGCTTCTTCACCGGCGGCCGGCGCACACCGCACGCCTACGTCGACCTGCTCACCGGCGGCGACTGGCACGGGCACGCCCTGGTGGCCTTCATGGGCGGGCAGGCGATGGGGCTGGCGGAGATGATCCCCGCCGGCGACGGCGGCAGCGCGGAGCTCGGGGTGCTGGTCGACGACCGGATGCACGGGCGGGGCCTGGGCACGCTGCTGCTGGAGCAGCTGGCGATCGAGGCGGACGCCCGGGGGATCGCCGAGTTCACCGCGACCGTGCTGGCGGAGAACCGGGCGATGATGGAGCTGCTGGTCACGGCCGGGTTCCGGCTGCAACGGCGGTTCGGCGGCAGCGAGTACGACGTCCGCGTCCCGCTGGAGTGCACCGGCGAGCTGGTCGCCGCGATCGAGGCGCGCGAGCACACCGCCGGGGTGGCGTCGCTGAAGCGGGTGCTGCAGCCGTGGTCGGTGGCGGTGATCGGCGCGAGCCGCGACCCGCGGACCGTGGGCCACCGGATCCTGCGCAACCTGCTGGACGGCGGCTACTCCGGGGCGATCTACCCGGTCAACCCGCACACCGACGCGATCCTCGGGCTCCCCGCGTTCCCCACCGTGGCGGACATCCCCGGCGGGGTGTGCCTGGCGGTCGTGGCGACGCCCGCCGAGGCGGTGCCCAAGGTGGCCCGCCACTGCGCCGAGCACGGGGTGCAGGCGCTGGTCGTGGTGTCGGCGGGGTTCGCCGAGACGGGCGCCGAGGGCGCCCGCCGGGAGGCCGAGCTGCTGGCGATCTGCCGCGACGCGGGCATGCGCCTGGTCGGGCCCAACTGCCTGGGCATCGTCAACACCGCGGAGAAGCTGAACGCCAGCTTCCTGCCCGCCATCCCGGCGCGCGGGCGGCTGGCGGTGATGTCGCAGTCGGGCGCGGTCGGCTCGGCGCTGCTGGAGCAGGCCGGCGCGACCGGGCTGGGGGTGTCCAGCTTCGTGTCGGCCGGCAACAAGGCCGACATCAGCGGCAACGACCTGCTGCAGTACTGGGAGGACGACCCCGACACCTCGGTCATCGCGCTGTACCTGGAGTCGTTCGGCAACCCCCGCAAGTTCGCCGCGCTGGCGCGCCGGATCGGGGGCCGCAAGCCGATCGTGGTGCTCAAGGCCGGCCGTTCGGACGCGGGCGGCCGCGCCGTCCGGTCGCACACCGCCGCCGCGGCCACCTCCGACATCGCCGTCGACGCACTGCTGCGCCGCGCCGGGGTCGTGCGCGTCGAGACGGTGCGGGACCTGCTGGACACCGCCCGCCTGCTGGCCTGCCAGCCGCTGCCGCGCGGCCGCCGCGTCGCCGTGGTCGGCAACTCCGGCGGGCCGGGCGCGCTGGCCGCCGACGCCTGCGCCGCGCACGCCCTGGAGGTGCCCGAACTGGCCGAGGCCACCCGCAGGGCGCTGCGCGAGGCGCTGAGCCCGTCGGCGGCGGTCGCCAACCCGGTGGACCTGACCGCCGACGGCGGCGCCGCCCAGTTCACCGCGGCGCTGCGGACGGTGCTGGACGACCCGGGCGTCGACGCGGTCATCGCCGTCTACACCCCGCCGTTCGGTTCCGGCGCCGAGGCGTCCAAGGCGGCGGTCGCGGCGGCGGCGCGCGGCGCGGACAAGCCGGTGCTGGCCTGCGTGCTGGGCGAGGACTCCCTGATCGACGACGGCACCGTGCAGGTGCCCGCGTACGCCTACCCGGAGCAGGCGGTCGCGGCGCTGCGGCACGCGGTGGACCACGCCGAGTGGCGCGCCCGGCCCGCGTCCCCGGCGGCCGCGCCGACCGGCATACGGCGGGAGCGGGCGCGTGCGCTGATCGAAGAAGAGCTGCGCCGGGCTCCGTCGGGCCGCTGGCTGGCCCCGGAGACGGCGCACCGGCTGCTGGGGCACTACGGCATCGCCGTGGCGCAGACGATCGGCGTGGACGGGCCGGAGAGCGCCGTCGAGGCCGCCGCGCTGACCGGCTACCCGGTCGCGCTCAAGGCGGTCGGGCCGACCCTGGTCCACAAGAGCGACGTCGGCGGCGTCCGGCTCGACCTGCGCACGCCCGAGCAGGTCCGGGACGCCTACCGGGACATGGCCGCCGCCCTCGGCGACGCGATGACCGGCGCCGTCGTGCAGCGCATGGCCGGCGAGGGCGTCGAAATCATCATCGGCGCGGTGGAGGACCCCCGCTTCGGCCCGCTGGTCATGGTCGGCATGGGCGGGATCGCCGCCGACCTGCTCGGCGACCGGGTGTTCCGGGCGGCGCCGCTGCTCGACGGCGAGGCCGGCGAGCTGATCCGCTCGCTGCGCTGCGCCCCGCTGCTGTCGGGCCACCGGGGCCGCCCGGCCGCCGCCGTGCCCATCCTGGAGGACCAGCTGGCGCGGGTGTCCCGGCTGGTCGCCGACAACCCCGAGATCGCCGAGCTGGACCTCAACCCGGTGATCGTCACGCCGCGCGGCGCGGCGGCCGTGGACGTGCGGATCCGCCTGGCCCCTCCCCCGCCGGCGCCGTCCCCGCTCAGCCGCGCCCTCGGCTGACCGACGGCCGTCCCCGCCGGGACCTTTGCCTCTACGGTGCCGCGGGCGGCGCCGAGGAGCATGAGAACCGATGCGACGACGGCAGCGGACAGAGATGGAGAGACGGTGACCGTAGTGGACGGCCCTCCGACGCAGGACCCGCCCCGCTTCGCGATGTCGCTCATGACCGTTCCCGGCGGGACGAGGGTGGTGGGCGTGTCCGGCGAGGTGGACATCGCCACCGCGGACATCTTCGGCGACCTGCTGCTGGCCGCCCTGGACCTCGACCACCCGAATGTCGTGGTCGACGCCGAGCACCTGGAGTTCTGCGACGCCCAGGGGCTGCGCGCGCTGACGGCCGCCGCCGACCTCGCCGAGGCGCTCGGCGGCCGGGTCACGATCGTCAACGCCCGGCCCCTGCTGGTGCGGCTGCTGCGGATCACCGGGCTGCAGCAGCGGTTCGCGGTCGGGGCGGCCGCCGCCCGGACGGGCTGACGCCCGCCGACGGCCGGGGCGGGAGGGAAGAGAAGGGGAAGAAGGCACGCATGAACCGCAACGCCAGGAGCGTCCGCGGCGTCGGCGACGGCCTCCGGGACCTGGTCGACCGGGCCGTGCTCACCGTCATCACGGCCGTCCTCTTCCCCCACCCGCACGGCTGGCTCAGGCGGTTGGCCGTCCATTGGCGGGACCTCGGCAGGGCCGGCGTCCCGCCGACGGACCCGCGGGAAGAGGAGACGGCCGCGCCGCCGCGTCGCCGTCTCGAACTGGTGCCGCCGCCACCGGACCACGCCGGGGCCGCGCGCGGCTCCCGCGCCACCCCGCCCAGGCCCCGGCTGCGCGTCGTACCGAAACCGGGCACCCCGCCGGAGCGCCCGGTGCACGCGCCGACGACCCGGCGCTGACCGCCCGGAGGGGCGCCGGGGGTTCAGATCACGGGTCAGATCACGGGGGCGCCCGCGGCGCTCTCGACATCCACGGTGATCCGCGGCAGGTCCAGCAGCGAGTTGTGCACCGTGCAGCGGTCGATGGCGTCCCGCAGCCCCGCCGCGCTCGCCTGCGACAGGCCCTGCGGCGGGCGCACGGCCAGGTCGATGCGGGCCACGTGCGGTCGTGTTCCGGCGTTCATGACGAACCGCCCCCTGACCTCCAGGCCGTCGGCGGGAATGCCGCGGTCGCGCAGATGGCGCCGCCCGTGGTAGGCGGCGCAGGCGGCCAGGCTCGCCACGAACAGCTCGACGGGCGTCGGGCCGTCGTCCGTGCCGCCCAGCGCGAACGGCTGGTCCACGCAGACGACGTGCCCGCGCACCAGGACGGCGAACGCGTCCCCGGAGCGGTGGACCACGGTGATCTCGTTCATGGCGTACCCCCAACGGTGCCTTCGGAGCAGTAATTCCAGGCTTCCCGCCGCCGGTCCCCGTCCGAAGGGGCGAAGGTCCCGCGAGCCGGGGCCGCCCGGCACTGTCGGCGGGTCGCCGCCGCCGCGAGGCTGGATGGCGATCGGGAGGTTCATGGAGTGACGCCGGGGCCGCGGCGGGCGCATGGCCGCCCGCCCGCCGGGAAGGTGATCCGGCGGGCGGGCCGCCGGCCGAAGGGCCCGCGCGGCGGGCCGCCCGGCACTTGCACCAGGCCGCCCGGATCCGCCGGCGGGGCCGGACACCTACGACAGGCCCCGGGAGGGGACATGCGACGACGCAAGGTCGCCGACGTCATGACCACGCGGGTGGTGACCGTCGCCGAGGAGACGCCCTTCATCGAGATCGTGGAGGCCATGGCCGAGCACGGCGTCCACGCCGTGCCCGTGGTCGGCCGGGACGGCCGGGTGACCGGGATCGTCACCGACGCCGACCTGCTGCGCAAGCAGGAGTACAAGGACGCCGAAGGCCCGCGGACGCTGCTGGAGGCGCTGCGGCGCCGCCGGGTGCACGCCAAGGCCGACGCCGTGGACGCCCGGGGCCTGATGACCGCCCCCGCCGTCACGGTGCCGCGGGACGCCTCGGTGGCCGAGGCCGCCCGGCTGCTGGCCCGGCACGAGTTCAAGCAGGCCCCGGTGGTGGACGACGACGGCCGCCCGGCCGGCATCGTCACCCGGGCCGACCTGCTGCGCGTGTTCCTGCGCTCCGACGACGACATCCGCGATGAGATCATCCGCGAGGTGCTGGTGGACCGGCTCTGGCAGGACCCGTCGCAGGTCGCCGTCCGCGTCCAGGACGGGGTGGTGCAGCTGACCGGGCGGGTCGACCGGCGCAGCATGATCCCGGTCCTGGTCCGGCTGGCCGCGGCCACGGAGGGCGTGGTGAACGTGAAAGAACTGCTCTACTACAAGCAGGACGACACCATTCCCGAGTCCTACCGCCGGGTGTGAGCCCCCGGGGCGGTCAGCCGGCGACCAGGACGGCGGCGCCCTGGACCCGGTCGGCGGCCAGGTCGGCCAGGGCCCGGTCGGCGTCGGACAGCTCGTAGGGCGTGCAGGTCACGTGCAGCGGCAGCCGTCCCGCCAGCCGCAGGAACTCCTCCCCGTCCGCCCTGGTGTTGGCGGTGACCGACCGGACCTGCCGCTCCTGGAACAGGTGGCGCCGGTAGTCGAGCGGCGGCACGTCCGAAAGGTGGATCCCGGCGATCGCCAGGGTGCCGCCCCGGTCCAGCCGCTCCAGGGCGACCGGGACCAGCCCGCCCGCCGGGGCGAACACGATCGCCGAGTCCAGCGGCTCCGGCGAGGGGTCGAACGAGTCGCCCGCGGACGCGGCGCCCAGCGACCTGGCCAGGGTGCGGGCGGCCTCCGCCCGGGTGAACACGTGCACGGCCGCCCCCTCGGCCAGCGCGATCTGGGCCGTCAGATGCGCGGATGCGCCGAAGCCCCAGATGCCCAGCCGCCCGCCCGGCGGCAGCGCGGCGCGGCGCAGCGCCCGGTAGCCGATGATCCCGGCGCACAGCAGCGGCGCCACCTCCAGGTCGGTGCGGTGCTCGGGCAGGTCGTAGACGTAGGCGTCGCGCGCGACCGTGTACTCGGCGTATCCGCCGTGGGCGTCCCAGCCGGTGTAGGTCGAGTCGGGGCACAGGTTCTCGGCGCCGCGGCGGCAGTACCGGCAGGCGCCGCAGGTGCCGCGCAGCCACGCCGCGCCGACCCGGTCGCCCGGCGCGCGGCGGCAGCCCGGGCCCGCCGCGACCACCTCGCCGACGATCTCGTGCCCGGGTGTCACGCCCGGCAGGTGCACCGGCAGGTCGCCCTCGGCCACGTGCAGGTCGGTGCGGCACACCCCGCACGCGCGGACCCGCAGCAGCAGCTCGCCGGGGCCGGGCTCGGGGACGTCCCGGTCCACCCGCCGCAGCGGCCGGGTCGCGATCGGCCCGGGCTCCTGCACGCTCCACGCCCGCATCACCGCCTCCTTCCCAAAGCCGCGATGCCCGGTTTCCGGGCGGCTGACACGGCCTCGCGGGCCGCCCGGCGCCGCCCGGCAGAGAATGCGCCAACT
Source organism: Actinomadura sp. NBRC 104425 (assembly GCF_030269545.1). Taxonomy (GTDB): domain Bacteria; phylum Actinomycetota; class Actinomycetes; order Streptosporangiales; family Streptosporangiaceae; genus Spirillospora; species Spirillospora keratinilytica. The sequence continues at coordinate 264,441 of NZ_BSTN01000008.1, forward strand.
TCGTCCGGGTACGCGCAATTTCACACGCCATGGCGCCCATTCCGACGCGACGGCGAACGGGGGGAAGATGATCAGCAGGCGGCGCATCTTGCAGGCGGGGGCGGCGGGCGGAGCGGGCCTTCTCCTGCCCGCCCCGGCGGCCGCGCGGACCGGTGCGGGCAGGGCCGCCCCGCTCGACCCCGCGAAGATCAAGAAATACGCGGCCGAGCTGGTGATACCGCCGGTGATGCCGCCGGACCGCCGCGGCGGCACCGACCGGTACACGATCGCCGTGCGCCAGTTCCGCCAGCGGCTGCTCCCGCCGGGCAGCCCGGCCACGACCGTGTGGGGGTACGGGTCCCCCCGGCACCCGGAGACGTTCCACTTCCCCGCCTGCACCATCGAGGCGCAGGCCGACCGGCCGGTCGAGGTCCGATGGGTCAACGAGCTGGTGGACGCCCGGGGGAGGTACCTGCCGCACCTGCTGCCGGTGGACCCCACGCTGCACTGGGCCAACCCGCCGGGAGGCGCGTCGGGGCGCGACTCCCGCCCCTCCTTCACCTCGACCCCGGGGCCGTACACCGGGCCGGTGCCCATCGTGACGCACCTGCACGGAGGGCTGAACGGCGAGGAGAACGACGGGTACACCGAGGCGTGGTATCTGCCGGCCGCGCGCGACATCCCCCGGGGCTACGCCTCCGTCGGATCCTTCTACGACGAATTCAGACGGAGATCCGAGGCCAGACACGCGACCCGCTGGGGCCGGGGGACGCGGTGTTCCGCTACGACAACCACGACCCGCCCGCCACGCTGTGGTTCCACGACCACTGCCTGGGCATCACCCGCCTCAACGTGTACGCCGGCCTGGCGGGCTTCTACCTTCTGCGCGGCGGGCCCGCGGACCTCGGCCGGGGCGTGCTGCCCGGTCCCGCGCCGAGACTCGGCGACCCGCCCGGCACGCGGTACTACGAGATCCCCATCGTCATCCAGGACCGGTCGTTCAACGCCGACGGGAGCCTGTCCTATCCGGCGAGCCGGGCCGCGTTCGACGGATTCAAGGGGCCCTACGTCCCGGCGAGCGACATCTCCCCCATCTGGAACCCGGAGTTCTTCGCCGACGCGATGCTCGCCAACGGCCGGACCTGGCCGGTGCTGCCGGTCGAACCGCGCCGCTACCGGTTCCGCCTCCTCAACGGCTGCAACGGGCGCACCCTGATCCTGAAGATCGTCACCGATCCGCTGGCGCGGCGCCCCGCGTCCGCAGCGCTCACCCCGTGGCAGATCGGCGGCGACGGCGGCTTCCTGCCGGCGCCCGTCCGGCTCGACCGGCTGCTCATCGCGCCCGCCGAACGCGCCGACGTCATCATCGACTTCACGGGCCTGCCCGCCGGCACCGAGCTGTACCTGATCAACGAGGGGCCGGACACGGCCTTCCGGGGCGGGACGGCCGGAACCGACTTCGCGCCCGCGAACCCGCGGACCACCGGGCAGGTCATGAAGTTCACGGTGCGCCCCCTCGCCGGCCCGGACCGGTCGACGCCTCCCGAGCAGCTCACGCTCCCGGCGTTCCAGCCGCTGGGCGCGGCCCGCCGCACCCGGCGGGTCTCCCTGAGCGAGGCGGGCTCCGCCCGGCTGAAAGGCATCGGCCCCAGGGCGGTGTTCCTCGGCACCCTCGACCGCGGCGGCAGGCCGGTCCCCCTTGCCTGGGACGCGCCCGTCACCGAGGACCCGGTGGCGGGGACGACCGAGATCTGGGAGATCCACAACACCACGGCGGACGCGCACCCCATCCACATCCACGAGGTGCACTTCCAGGTCGTCGACCGGCAGCGGCGCGGGCGGCGGGCCCGGTCGCCGGAGGCGTGGGAACGAGGCTACAAAGACACCGTGCTCGCCCTCCCGGACACGATCACCCGCGTCAAGGCGCGGTTCGACCGGGCGGGCCGGTTCGTGTGGCACTGCCACCTGCTGGAGCACGAGGACCACGAGAGGATGCGGCCGTACCTCATCCGCGCGGCCCGCTGACGCGGGCGGCCGCCGGCGGCGGTCAGTCCGCTGCGTCCAGGGGCGCGCGCCACACCAGCAGGGTTCCGCCCCCGGGACGGGTGCGGGTCCAGAAGGAGCCGCCCAGCCCCTCGGCGCGCTCGGCCATGTTGCGCAGCCCGCTGCGGCGGCCGCCCTCGGGGATGCCCACGCCGTCGTCCTCCACCTGCAGCACCACCTCCTCGTCGCCGACCTCGACGGTCACCTTCGCCTCGGTGGCCTGCGCGTGCCGGGCGACGTTGGACAGCGCCTCCCGCGCGACGGCCAGCAGATGCTCGCCGACGCCCTCGGGGACGGCGGTGTCCAGCAGGCCGTCCAGCCGCACCGACGGGGCGAAGCCGAGGTTGGCGGTCGCCGCGTCGGCGACGGCGTGCAGCCGGCTGCGCAGGCTCTCCTCGTCGGGCGCGGTCTGCAGGGCGAAGATGGTGGAGCGGATCTGCCGGATGGTGTCGTCCAGGTCGTCCACCGCGCGCTGCACCCGGACCGCCACGTCCCGCCGCTGAGTGATCTTGCTCGCGCTCATCAGCGTCATGGCCGTGGCGAACAGCCGCTGGATCACCGTGTCGTGCAGGTCCCGGGCGATGCGGTCGCGGTCCTCCAGCAGGGCCAGGCGCTCGGCGTCGCGGCGCCGCCCGGCCAGCTCCAGCGCCACCGCGGCCTGGCCCGCGAACGCCTCCAGCAGCCGCTGGGCGGCGGCGTCGAACGCCTGCGACAGCGGCGCGTTGAGCAGGACGAGCACGCCGCGGGCGGAGTCGCCGAGCCCCAGCGGCACGGCCAGCACGGCGCCGTCCCGCAGTCCGGCGGGCGGCTCGACGCTCCACGGCGCCGCCCCGCCCTCCTCCAGGCGCAGCGTGGCGCCGGTGCGGAACACGCGGGCGGGCACCTGCTCGGCGGTGCCGTCGTCCAGCGGGACGCACAGACCGCGCAGCTGTTCGGCGTGCGCGCCCGCGGCGGCCTCCATCCGCAGCTCGCCGCCCGGCTCGTCGGTCAGCCACACCGCGGCCAGGTCGGCGTCGGCGATCTGCCGGGCGCGCTGGGCGACCAGGTCGGTGACCTCGTGCGGGTCGGTGCCCGACAGCAGCGCGGTGGAGATCTCCGCCGAGGCCTCCAGCCAGCGCTCCCGGCGCCGCGTCTCCTCGTACAGCCGGGCGTTCTCGATCGCCACCCCGGCGGCGGTGGCCAGGGCGACGACGACCGACTCGTCCTCCTCGTCGAACTGCGCGCCGCCGGTCTTCTCGGTCAGGTACAGGTTGCCGAAGACCTCGTCGCGGACCCGGATCGGCACGCCCAGGAACGTGCGCATCGTCGGATGGCCCGGCGGGAACCCGTAGGCCTCGGGGTGGGTGGTCAGGTCGGCCAGCCGCAGCGGCCGCGGCTCCTTGATGAGCAGGCCGAGGATGCCGTGGCCGTGCGGCCAGTGCCCGATCTCCTCGATCCGCCGGTCCGCCACGCCCACGGTGATGAACTCGACGAGCCGCTCGCCCTCCTCGCCGATCACGCCGAGCGCGCCGTACCGGGCGTCCACCAGCGTGGTGGCGGCCTCGACGATGCGGTGCAGCACCGTCTCCAGGTCCAGCTCGCCGCCGATGGAGACGACCGCCTCCAGCAGGGCGTGCATCCGGTCGCGGGTGCCGCGGGCGGCCTCCAGCCGCGCCTGCAGCTCGGCCAGCAGGTCGTCCAGCCGCAGATGGGGCAGCATGGGCCGGGCCTCTTCCCCGGAGCCGTTGTCGTGGATCACCCGTTCAGCATTTCTCGTCTGCGGTCCGGCGTCCATTTCGGGACCTTGGTCCCCCGGATCGGGGACCTTGGCGCCGTTCGCCCCCTCGCCTTGCGGCTAGCGTCGAACAATGGACGACACCACGAGACTAGGGGACTGATGTCATGACGGACCCAACGGCCGACAAAAACCAGATTATCCGGGTCTTTCTCCTGGACGATCATGAGGTGGTGCGCCGCGGCGTCGCCGCCCTGCTGTCGGCCGAGGACGACATCGAGATCGTCGGCGAGGCGGGCTCGGCCGAGCAGGCGCTGGCCCGCATCCCGGCGGCGCGCCCGCACGTGGCCGTGCTGGACGTGCGGCTGCCGGACGGCGACGGGGTGAGCGTCTGCCGCGAGGTCCGTTCCCGTCAGCCCGAGATCGCCTGCCTGATGCTGACCTCGTTCGACGACGAGGACGCCCTGTTCGACGCGGTGATGGCCGGCGCCGCCGGGTACGTGCTCAAGCAGATCCACGGCTCGGACCTGGTCGGCGCGGTGCGCACCGTCGCGTCCGGGCAGTCGCTGCTGGACCCCCGCAGCACCCAGCGGATGCTGCAGCGGCTGCGCGAACGGCAGGAGCGCAAGGACCCCCTGGCCGCGCTGTCGGACCAGGAGCGGCAGATCCTGGAGCTGATCGGCGAGGGCCTGACGAACCGGCAGATCGGCGAGCGGATGTTCCTGGCCGAGAAGACCGTCAAGAACTACGTCTCCAACCTGTTCGCCAAGCTGGGCATGAGCCGCCGCACGCAGGCCGCCGCGCTGGCCGCCCAGCTTCGGGCGGAGGGGTCCCGCGCCGACGCCGCACGCGACCGCTGAACCGCACCCCGCCGGGCCCGGCCCGTCAGTACTCGGCGAACCACCCGCCGGCCTGCACGACGGCGACCGTGCACGGCACCTGCCGCAGCAGCGCGGTGCTGGTCGTCCCCAGCTCCGACGGCTCCAGCCCGCCCGTACCGCGGTTGCCGACCACGACGAGGTCGGCGGTCTCGGCGGCGGCGAACAGCGCCTGCCGCGGCGGCTCCACCACCAGGGCGGTCTCGGCCTCGACCCGCGGGTGCCGGGCACGCCAGGGCGCGACCGCGCGGTCCAGGCGCTCCCGGCAGATCCGGCGCAGCTTCTCCCGGTCGTTGAACAGCCCCAGGTCGCAGTCGCGCGCCGCGCCGGGCTCCCAGCAGCCGTAGACGGCCCGCACCCGCCAGCCGCGCAGCTCGGCCTCCTCGAAGGCCAGCGCCAGCGCCGCGTCGCCGGCCGCCGAACCGTCGACGCCGACGACCACCTCGCCGGACCGGGTGCCGGTGGCGCGCACGACCACCACCGGGCGGCGCGCGCGGGCGGGCAGCCGCAGCGCGATCGACCCGGCGGACACGTCGCCGCCTTCGCGCGAGCCCACCACGATCAGCTCCGCGCCGTGGGCGTGGTGCGTCAGCGCCGCGTCGGCAGGGCCGTCCACCAGCTGCCTCTGCGTCCGCACCGTGGGCGCGACGTCGCCGGCCAGGGCGACCCCGCGGTCGAGGATGTGCTCGCCGATCCGGCGGACCCTGGCCATGCACTCGTGGTCGACGTAGCCGACGGGGTACGGCCATCGCCACGCGTGGCACACGCGCAGCGGCAGCCCGCGCAGCCGGGCCTCCTCGGCCGCCCACCGCAGCGCCCGCTCACTCTCCCGTGTCGCGTCGTAGCCGACGAGCACGTGCGAACCGTGCGCCATGGCGCCCTCCTCGTCCTCTCATCTCCATCGACCCTCGTCCGCGCGCGCCGCCGTAGGGCCGAAAGCCCCTTTCCGAACCGTCCAGTGGCGGTGGGCTGCGGCGATGAAACCGTTCCGGACACGGCCGCCCCGGCTTCGTCCAGGGACCTTCGTCCCTGGTGTCGGCGCGCGGACCGGCGAGAGGCTGAGGGGCATGCCTCTCGATCGCAGCGGACTGGAGATCCTGGACGCCGACCAGTGCCGTGCCCTGCTGGCAAGCGCTCCCGTCGGCCGCATCGTGTTCACCGACCGGGCCCTGCCCGCGGTGCAGCCGGTCAACTTCGCGCTGGTGGACGACGAGGTGGTGATCCGCACGTCCAACGGGTCCAAGCTGGCCGCGGCGGTCCGGGGCGCCGTCGTCGCGTTCGAGGCCGACGACTTCGACGCCGCCACCCGCACCGGCTGGTCGGTGGTGGTCGTCGGCCATGCCCGCGTCGTCACCGATCCCGGCGAGCTGGAGGAGCTGCGCCGGCTGCCGCTGACGCCGTGGGCCCCGGGAGAGCGCGAGAAGTTCGTCCGCATCCGTCCGCAGATGTACTCCGGGCGCCGCATCCCGGTCCCCTCCCCCGACTCGGCAGACCAGGCGGCCTCCCGGTAGGAGCGGCGCCCGGCCCTCAGGCGGAGCCGAGGGCGGCCCGCACACCCGCGGCGATCTCCACGTCCTCGCGCGCGGTGACCACCAGGGTGCGGACGGGGGCGCCCGCGGCGGTGATCTCGGCGTCGCCGCGGGCGGCCGCGTTCACCTCGGGGTCGACGGCGACGCCGAGGTGGGACAGGTCCGCGGCGAGGCGGCGCCGCGTCTCGGCATCGTGCTCGCCGACGCCGCCGGTGAACACCAGCGCGTCCATGCCGCCGAGCGCGGCGGCCATCGCGGCGGCGCAGGCGCGCAGCCGGTGGTGGTAGACGTCCAGCGCGAGGGCGGCGGTCTCGTCGCCGTCGGCGGCCCGGGCGCGCAGCCGCCGCATGTCGCCGGTGCCCGCCAGCCCGCGCAGGCCGGAGCGGTGCTCCAGCGCGTCGCCGACCTCCTCGGCGGACAGCCCGTGCCGGATCAGCCACAGCGGGATGCCGGGGTCGATGCTCCCGGCGCGTTCGGCCATGACCAGCCCCTCCAGCGGGGTGAAGCCCATCGTGGTGTCCACCGAGCGGCCGCCGGCGACCGCCGCCAGCGAGGCGCCCGCCCCCAGATGGCAGACCACCATGCGCAGCGCGGCGGGATCGGCCCGCAGCAGCTCGCCCGCGCGCCGGGTGGCGTAGGCGTAGGACAGGCCGTGGAAGCCGTAGCGGCGCAGGCCGTGGCGCTCACGCCACTCCGCCGGGACGGCGTAGGTCGCGGCGGCCTCGGGCAGGTGCGCGTGGAAGGCGGTGTCGAAGCAGCCGACGACCGGGACGCCGGGCAGGGCCCGGCCGATCTCGCCCAGCGCGTACAGCGACAGCGGCTGGTGCACCGGCGCCAGGTCCACCAGCCGGTACAGCCGCTCGGTCACCCGGTCGTCGACGACCACCGGCTCGACGAGGTCGCGGCCGCCGTGCACGAACCGCAGCCCCACCGCGTCGGGCCGCGGCATCCGCGCCACCGCGGCGGCCAGGCGCTCGGACTGCCGTCCCCCGTCGCCGGCGGCGATCTCGGCGCGGGTCGGCGGGGCGTCGTCGTCCAGCAGGCTCAGCTTGAGGCTGCTGGACCCGGGGTTGACGGTCAGTATCCGCATTTCGCTGCCTCCTCGCGGGCTCAGCCGGGCCAGGTCCAGTCGCGGACCTCGGGCGCGTCCTCGCCGTGCTCGCGGGTGTAGGCGCGCAGGGCCAGCCGCTTGTCGATCATGCGCTGGCGGACGTGCGCCACCCGCCCGCCCAGCGACGGCACCCGGTCGATGACGTCCATGACCAGGTGGTAGCGGTCCAGGTCGTTGAGCATGACCATGTCGAACGGGGTCGTGGTGGTGCCCTCCTCCTTGTAGCCGCGCACGTGCAGGTTGCGGTGGCCGGCGCGGCGGTAGGTGAGCCGGTGGATCAGGTACGGGTAGCCGTGGAAGGCGAAGATGATCGGCTTGTCGGCGGTGAACAGCGCGTCGAACTCGGCGTCGCTCAGCCCGTGCGGATGCTCGGAGTCCGGCTGCAGCCGCATCAGGTCCACCACGTTGACCAGCCGCACCCGCAGCTCGGGGAAGTGGCGCCGCAGCAGGTCGGCGGCGGCCAGCGCCTCCAGGGTGGGCACGTCGCCCGCGCAGGCCAGCACCACGTCCGGGTCGGCGCCGCCGTCGGTGCTGGCCCACTCCCAGATGCCGATGCCGCGGGTGCAGTGCAGGACGGCCTCGTCCACCGACAGCCAGTTCGGGGACGGCTGCTTGCCCGCGACGACGACGTTGACGTAGTCGCGCGAGCGCAGGCAGTGGTCGGCCACCGACAGCAGGGTGTTGGCGTCCGGCGGCAGGTAGACCCGGATGATCTCGGGTTTCTTGTTCATCACCACGTCCAGGAAGCCGGGGTCCTGGTGGGTGAACCCGTTGTGGTCCTGCCGCCACACGTGCGACGACAGCAGGTAGTTCAGCGAGGCGACGGGCCGCCGCCACGGCAGCTGCCGGGCGACCTTCAGCCACTTGGCGTGCTGGTTGAACATGGCGTCGACGATGTGGACGAACGCCTCGTAGCTGTTGAACAGCCCGTGCCGCCCGGTCAGCAGGTAGCCCTCCAGCCAGCCCTGGCACAGGTGCTCGCTGAGCACCTCCATGACCCGGCCGTGCGGCCCCAGGTGCTCGTCGGTCGGGTAACGGTCCCCGGTGAAGACGCGGTCGGTGACGTCGAACACCGCGCCCAGCCGGTTGGAGGCGGTCTCGTCCGGGCCCATGATGCGGAAGTTGCGCGGGTTGGCCGCCACGACCTCGCGCAGGTACGCGCCCAGGACGCGGGTCGGCTCGGCGGAGCCGGCGCCCGGCCGGTCGACCGCGACCGCGTAGGCGCGGAAGTCGGGCAGGACGAGGGGCCGCAGCAGGAGCCCGCCGTTGGCGTGCGGGTTGGCGCTCATCCGCCGCTCCCCCGCCGGCGCGGCCGCGCGCAGCTCGGGCAGCGGACGGCCGTCGGCGTCGAACAGCTCCTCGGGCCGGTAGGACCGCAGCCACGCCTCCAGCATCGCCAGGTGCCGGGGGTCGTCGCGGACGCCCGCCAGCGGCACCTGGTGGGACCGCCAGGTGCCCTCCACGGGCACGCCGTCCACCTCCTTGGGGCCCGTCCAGCCCTTGGGGGTGCGCAGCACGATCATCGGCCAGCGGGGCCGTCCGGCGAGCGTCCCGGAGCGGGCCGCGGCCTGGATGCGGGCGATCTCGTCCAGGGCCTCGTCCAGCGCGGCCGCCATCGCCCGGTGCATCTGCTCCGGGTCGTCCCCGCTGAGCAGGATCGGGCGGTGGCCGTAGCCGCGCAGCAGGGACACCAGCTCGTCCTCGGGGATGCGGGCCAGCACCGCCGGGTTGGCGATCTTGTAGCCGTTCAGGTGCAGGATCGGCAGCACCGCGCCGTCGCGCACCGGGTCGAGGAACTTGGTGGAGTGCCAGGCGGCCGCCAGCGGGCCGGTCTCGGCCTCCCCGTCGCCGACGATGCACGCCACCACCAGGCCCGGGTTGTCGAACGCCGCGCCGTAGGCGTGCGCCAGCGCGTACCCCAGCTCGCCGCCCTCGTGGATCGATCCGGGCGTCTCGGGCGCGACGTGGCTCGGCACCCCGCCGGGGAAGGAGAACTGCCGGAACAGCCGCGCCATGCCGGCCGCGTCCTGCGGCACGTGCGGGTAGACCTCGCTGTAGGTGCCCTCCAGCCAGGCGTTGGCGACCGCCGCCGGGCCGCCGTGCCCGGGCCCCATGATGTAGATCATGTCCAGGTCGCGGGCCTTGATCACGCGGTTGAGGTGGGCGTAGCAGAAGTTCAGCCCCGGGGAGGTGCCCCAGTGGCCGAGCAGCCGCGGCTTGATGTGCTCGCGGCGCAGCGGCTCGCGCAGCAGGGGGTTGTCGAGCAGGTAGATCTGCCCGGCGGACAGGTAGTTGGCGGCCCTCCAGTACGCGTCGATCAGTCGCACGTCGTGGTCGGTCAGCGCTTCGGCTTGCTTCATGGCGGTTCCTTCGCCTTGTCGGTGCCTGCGGCGGGGACCGGTCCGCCGCCTGAGGTCCGCGGAGCGTTCCGCATCTGGACGACCTCCCCGCGGCCGGGCACGGCAATCGCACCACCGCCCGCACCGGCGGCGACAGGGACGAAGGTCCGCACCCGGGGATCCGTCCGGGCGCCGACGTCCCCGCATCCGGTGACGTTCGACCCTGCCCAAGCGCCCGTGCGCGGGCCGACAGTGGAGGAATGAGGGCAGCGCCGGAACGGAGAACGTGAGGCACGATATGAGGCACGACACAACAGACGCCCGCTGCGGGCTTCAGGTCATCGGCACGCGCGAGTGCCTGGACCTGATGCGGTCGGTGCCGATCGGCAGGATCGTTTTCACCGACCGTGCGCTGCCGGCGATCCAGCCGGTGAACTTCGTCCTCGACGCCGACGACAGCGTGATCATCCGGACAGTGCCCGGGTCGAAGCTGGCCGCGGCGACCCGGGGCGCCATCGTCGCGTTCGAGGCCGACGACTTCGACGAGGCGAGCCGCACCGGCTGGTCGGTCACCCTGATCGGGCCCGCCCGGGCCGTGACGTCGCCGGCCGAGCGGGACCGGCTGGCGCGGCTGCCGCTGACGCCGTGGTCGCCGGGGATGCGGGACCACTTCATCCGCGTCACCGCGCGGCAGGTCAGCGGCCGCCGCATCGTGCGGCCGCCCCAGCGGGACGCCGTCTGCGCCCATGCCGGGGAGGAGTCGTGAACACGCGCAGGCCGCCGAACCTGCGCACGGTCGCCGAGGTGATGACGACGGACCTGCTGACCGTCACCGCCGAGGAGACCGTGCTGATGGCCTGGGAGCTGATGTGCCGGGCGCGCGTCCACCATCTGCCGGTGGTGGACGGCGGCGGACACTGCCTGGGCGTCGTCGACGCGGCGACGCTCACGGCCACGTGGGAGCCGTCCAGCCCGCTGGGCGCCCGCAGGGCGGTCACGACCCTGCTGCCGCGCCGGGGCCCCATGTGCGTGCGGCCCGAGGCCACCCTCGCGCAGGCCGCCGCCGCGATGCTGGCGGTCGAGCGCGACTACGTGACGGTGATCGGCGAGCACGGCGAGCTCGTCGGCCTGGTCACCGCCCGCGACCTGGTCGCGGCGCTGGCCGGGGTCCCCGGCCCCGACCGCACGCGCGGCTCGTGCACGCCGTCGATGTACCGGATGGAACCGGTGCTCCCCGAGCAGCGGCGGGACTCCGCTCCGCACAGCGCGGTCCCTCCGGACTGACCCGGCCCCGCGCCCGCGGGCCGGGGTGGTTTGGCCGGGCGGTCCACCGGGCAGACGGGTGGAACGTGTGGTGACGCACCGCCACCGGACCGGCGCGCGCCGTGTCCGGTGCGCGGGCGGCCCTTTTCAGCGGACGCCGTGCTCCCGCAGCGGCCCCACCTGCAGGCCGAGGTCGGCGCAGCGGGCCACCAGGCCGGGCAGGGCGCCGAGCGCCGCCCGCCAGGAATCCGGAGCGGAGGTGCAGTCGGAGTCGTGGAGCAGGACGGTGGCCCCGCCCCGCAGGCCGGGGGCGAGCGCGGCCAGCACCGACGCCGGCGTCGCCGTGCGCGTCCAATCCCTGCCCCATGCCGTCCACAGCACCGGCCGCAGCCCGCGGCGGCGGGCCGCCGCCAGCGCCTCGGCGCTCAGCACCCCGTAGGGGGGCCGGTACCAGACCGGTTCGGCGCCGGTGACGGCGGCGACGAGGTCGGCGGCGCGGGCGATCTCGGCGGTCACCCGGCCGGGGCGCGTCACCAGCGCGTTGCGGTGGGCCCAGCCGTGCACGGCGGTCTCGTGGCCCTCGGCGGCGATCCGGCGGCCCAGCTCGGGGTGGCGGCGCAGCATGTCGCCCAGAAGGAAGAAGGTGGCCCGGCAGCCGAGCCGCCGCAGCTCGTCCAGAAACAGCGGCGTGGAGTGGGGGTCCGGCCCGTCGTCGAAGGTCAGCGCGACGTGCCCGGCGCGGCCGACGCCCGCCAGCCCCGGCAGGCGGCGGCGCACGGCGGGCAGCCAGGACGCGGCGGGCCCCGCGTGCAGCAGGGCCAGGCCGGTGAGCGTCAGCGCGGCGCGGGCCACCCTCCCCAGTCTGCGCCATGCCGGACGGTGACGCCAGCGCGACACAGCGTGCTGATCGTCAGCGCGAGCATGGGCGCCGGGCACGACGGCGTCGCCGCCGAGCTGGCCCGGCGGCTCGCGGCGGCCGGCGGCGCGGCCGAGGTGGTGGACCTGCTGGAGCTGCTGCCGCTCGGGCTGGGCGGCGGGCTGCGCCGCTGGTACGGCTGGATGATGCGGTCGGCGCCGTGGCTGTACGCGCTGATCTACCGGGTGTTCTTCGCTCCCCCGCCGCCCCGGCGGCACCGGCGGGCCTGCGCCTGGGACTCGCCGTTGACGGTGCTGGCCGCCGCCCGCCTGCGGCGGCTGGTGGCGGGCCGCCGTCCGGGCGAGGTCGTCACCACGTTCCACGTGGCCGCGCAGGCGGCCGGGCGGCTGCGCGGCCGGGGCCTGCTCGCCGTGCCGAGCACGGTGCTGCTGACCGACTTCGCCGTGCACCGGATGTGGCTGCATCCGGGCAACGACCGCTACCTGTGCCCGTCCCCGGCGACCGCGCGGCGCGTGACCGCGCTGACCGGGCGTCCGGCGGCGTGCTGCGCCCCGCTCACCGGCCCGGCGTTCCGCCGCCCGCCGGCCGCGCGGGCGGCGGTCCGGCGGGTCCGAGAGCGGCTCGGCGTGCGGCCGGACGACCGGCTGGTGCTGGTCTCGGCCGGATCGTGGGGGGTCGGCGAGGTGGCCGAGGCCGCGCGCGTGCTGGCGGGTTCGGGGCGGTATCTGCCGGTCGTGCTGTGCGGCCGCAACGAGCGGTTGCGCCGCCGCCTGGCCGCGGTCCGGCCCGGCCTGGCCCTGGGCTGGCGCGACGACCTGCCCGCGCTGATGGCGGACGCGTACGCGCTGGTCGACAACGCCGCCGGGCTGACCTGCCGGGAGGCGTTCGCGGCCGGGCTGCCGGTGGTCTCCTACCGGCCGATCCCCGGCCACGGCCGCGACGGCGCGCTGGCCATGGCGCGCGCCGGGCTGAGCGTCCACGCCGGCGGCCCCCGGGACCTTTTGGCCGCGCTGGACCGGCTGGCCGATCCCGCGGAACGCGCCCGGCTGGTCGCCGCCGGCGCCGCCCTGTTCGCCGCGCCGTCCGCCGAGGCGCTGCTGCTCGGCGGTGCCTTCGCGGCGGCGCCGAGCGCGCCTCAGTCGTAGGCGTCGGCGCCGCCGTCGTGGTCGCGCAGCGGCCGGGCGAGGTGGATGCTGCCGTAGAGGATCAGGCCGATGCCCAGCAGCTCCGGCACCGCCCAGCCGCCCAGGCGGATCGACTCGCCGAACAGGCCGACGCCGTAGGCGATGCTGGCGACCGGGTCGGTCACGTTGAGCCCCGGCTGCACGGCCACCAGCGTGCCGCTGCGCAGGGCGTCCTGCAGCAGCACCAGGCTCGCCAGCCCCGCCGCCACCATGGCGTACAAGGCCCAGGAGGTCAGCACCGCGACCGCGCCGCCGGGGATGGCGAGGGTGGCCTCCTTCATGAGCGCGGCGGTGAAGGAGAACCCCAGCCCGCTCGCCACCGCCAGCAGCACCGCGCGTCGCGGGCCGCGGACCGCCCGCGACGACGACACCAGGAACGCCATCAGCCCGACCGTGACGAGGATGGCGATCGCCCACTCGATCCGGTGGGGCGTGCGGGTGCCGTGGCCCGGGTCGGCCGCGGCCAGCAGGAGGGCCAGGCCGACGGTCATGGCGCCGACGGCGGTCCACGCCTCGCGGTCGAGCCGACGTCCCAGCAGCAGCCAGATGAAGGCCATGGTGAACGGCAGCTCGGTCACCAGGATCGGCTGGACCAGGGCGAGCTGGCCGACGGTGAGCGCCGCGGCCTGGAAGAGGAAACCCGCGATCAGCGCGCCGATGCCGAGGAGCCAGCCGGTGTCGCGCACCAGGCGCAGCAGAACCGACATCTGGAAGGAGTCCCCCGGCGCGACCGAGCGCGCCGCGCGCCGCTGCAGCACCGACGACAGGGCGTTGCTCGCCGCGGCGCACAGGGCGAACACGATCGCGATGATCATGGCGGTTCGTCCCCGGTGGTCGCCGGTTTGCCGGGATAGCGGGCCCGGGCGAGCACGACGATGCCGAGCACGACCATGCTCAGCCCGGCGACCTCGGCCGCCAGCGCCCCCGCGGTGATCTGCAGGCGTTCGGCGAACACGAAGACGCCGAGGACGATCCCGATGATCGGCTCGGCGGCGGTGATGGCGGGCAGTGAGATCGCCAGCGGGGCGGCGTCGAACGCGCTCTGCGCCAGCAGCAGCGACACCACGGCGACGGCGACCAGGGTGTACGGCTGCCAGTTCCACAGGCCGGCGGCCAGGCCGCCGCGCTCGAGGGCCTGCAGCGTGCCGTGGGTCAGCGCGTCCTGGACGCCGAACATCATGCCCGCCGCGGCGGAGAACAGCAGGGCCTTGGTGCGCAGCGAGCACGGCGCGGCGAGCAGCGCCAGCGCGGCGGCCAGCGCCAGCACCGCCCCGGCGGCCAGCCAGCGCGGCGACGTGGGGCCCGCCGCCTGCCCGGCCTGCGGCCGGCCGAACACCAGGAAGCCGGTGACCCCTCCGGTGACCAGCACCGCCCCCCACCACGCCGCGTGGCTCAGCCATTCCTGGTAGACCGCGTGCGCGATCAGGAACGCGAAGATCAGGTTGGTGGCCAGCAGCGGCTCCACGCTGCCGAGGTCGGCGCCGGTCAGCGCCAGCGCGCCCAGCACCTGGCCGCAGACCATGGCGGCGATGCCGAGCAGCCACACCCGCTTGCGGACCAGGTGGGTGAGCAGCCGCAGGTGCAGCATCTCGTCCAGCGGCTCGCGGTAGGCGACGTGCTGCTGGGCGACGAACCCCGCACCGATGAAGCAGGCCGCCGCCAGTGCGAGCACGGTGCTCACCGGCCCCCCGCCGGAATCATGGGGTCCGTCGTACCCGTCCCGTGCCGCTTCTCACCGGCGCAACCCCCGTCCGGCCTGGCGATTTACCTCGTGCGGAGCAGTCCGAGAGGTCGACGTGGAAGGGCCCTCCGGGCGGCGCGCTGGGCGGCCCGCCCCGGAAAGGGAATCAGCGGATTCACGGGCGGTCGCCGCGGACGGCTGCGGCGTTTCGGCATTCCCGCATATGCCGCTATGTGCGCCCGTCACCTATCGTCCGGCGCCACTTACCCGCCCCGGTGCGCCGTTGCTATACCGGGAAAGTCCCCGCCTGCCGTCCGCGAGCGAATCCAGCGCAACGGAGGACGATCGTATGGGGAAGGCCGGTGCCGCCACCGCGGGGTTCGAGGCCGCGCGGGCGGTGGCCGACGCGATCCTTTACGAGGGCTACCTGCTGTACCCGTACCGCCGTTCGTCCATCAAGAACCGGGTGCGCTGGCAGTTCGGCGTCCTCACGCCGCGGACGTGGACGCTGGCGCGCGGCCCGGCCGACGCGGGTGTGGCGGGGTCCGCGGAGACCTGGTGGCAGCAGACCGACTGCCTGGTGGAGACCGCCGGCGACGCCCTCGTCGACTGCCGGGTCAGGTTCCTGCAGGTGCAGCACCGGTCGGTGGAGCGGCTGCTGCCGGACGGCTCCTACCGGCCCGCCGACGCCCTGGACGCCGGTTCCCGGCCGGAGCTGAGCTTCGACGAGGCGGTCCCCAGGGAGTTCGACGCGGCGGCGCCCCTCGGCGACCTGCTCTCCGGGGAGCACCGCGTCACGCTGCACGCCGACGAGGGCGAGGACGTCGAGCCGCTGACCGACGACGCGGGCCGCCCGGTGGGGCGCGTGGTGCGCAGGCGGTGGCCGGTGACGGCGCTGCTGGCGCTGTCGGCCGTGCCGTGCCGCACGCGGCCCCCGCTGTTCCGCCTGCGGGTGCGCGTGGAGAACCTCAACGACACCTTCCGGGTGGAGGCGACACGGGACGAGGCGCTGCGGGTGTCGCCGATCGCCTCGCACGTCCTGCTCGCCGTGCGGGACGGCGCGTTCGTGTCGCTGCTGGACCCTCCGGCGTGGGCGGCGGACGCGGTCCGCGCGTGCACCAACCAGCACACCTTCCCGGTCCTGGCGGGCGAGCCCGGCGGGCGCGAGGTGGTGCTGTCGTCGCCGATCCTTTTGTACGACCACCCGCGCGTGGCGCCGGAGAGCCCCGGCGACCTGCACGACGCGACCGAGATCGACGAGATTCTGTCGCTGCGCACGCGCACCCTGACCGACGCCGAGAAGCGGGAGGCGCGGGCGACCGATCCGCGGGCCGCGCGGATCCTGGACCAGGTCGAGGGGATGCCCCCGGCGGTCCTGTCGCGGCTGCACGGCGCGATCCGGTCACGGCGGCCGGTCCCGCACGCCCACGCCCCGTCCGGTGGCGCGGCGGTGGAGCGCCCGTCCGCACCGTGGTGGGATCCGGGCGCCGACGACTCGGTCTCCCCGGAGAACGACCAGGTCATGGTGTCCGGCGTGCCGGTGTCCCGGGGCTCCCGGGTGCGGTTGCGGCCGCGCGCCCAGGGCACGGACCCGCAGGACGCGTTCCTTGAGGGCCGGACCGCCGTGGTCGAGGCGGTGCTGCTGGACGTGGACGGCGCCCGCCACCTGGCCGTGACGGTCGAGGACGACCCCGGCGCCGACCTGCACCGCTGGTACGGCCGGTTCCGCTACTTCCGCCCCGACGAGGTCGAGCCGCTGCCCGGCGAGGGGAGGGGCGCATGAGCCGCGACCGGCCGCGCCGCGTCCTCGTCGCGGGCATCGGCAACGTGTTCCTCGGCGACGACGGCTTCGGCGTCGAGGTGGTCCGCCGTCTGGACGCCGCGGATCTGCCGCCCGCCGTGGACGTCGCCGACTACGGCATCCGCGGCCTGCATCTGGCCTACGAGCTGCTCGACGGCCGCCACGACACGCTGATCATGGTGGACGCGGTGCCGCTGGACGGGCCGCCCGGCACCCTGGCCGTCCTCGACGTCGGCGACACCGCCTCGGACACCGGTCACAACACCGGCCATGACACCGGCCGCGACACCGGCCGCGACACCGGCGATGGCGCCGCGGGCACCGGCGGCGCTGCCGCGGACACCTGCGCACCGGTCGTCGACGGGCACGGCATGGACCCGCTGACGGTGCTGCGCCTGCTGCACCGCCTCGGCGGCGCCGTGGACCGCGCACTGGTCGTGGGGTGCCGCCCCGAGAGCGTCGACGAGCGCATGGGGTTGTCGCCGCCCGTCGCCGCCGCCGTGCCGGAGGCCGTCCGCCTGGTCACCGAGGTGGCCCGCGCGGAGGCGGCCCGGACAGAGGCGGCCCGGACAGAGGCGGCCCGGACAGAGGCGGCCCGGACAGAGGCGGCCCGGACAGAGGCGGCCCGGACGGACGCGACCGGGGAAGGGGTGCGGGCGTATGCATGAGATGGGCATGTGCGAGGCGATCGTCGAGGCGGCGGTGCGCCGGGCCGGCGGGCGGCGGGTGCGCGGCGTGCGGGTGCGCGTCGGCGGGCACGCCGTCGACCCGGGCGTCGTGGAGCAGGGCTTCCGGATGGCGGCTGCGGGCACGGTCGCCCAGGACGCCGCCCTGGACCTGGTGGTGGTGCCGCTGACGGCGCGCTGCGGCGGCTGCGGCGCCCGCTCGCCGGTCGACGACGCCGCCCGCCTGGTCGCCTGCCCCAACTGCGGCGGGGTGGACGTCGAGGTCACCGGGCACGACGACGTCGTGCTGGAGTCGATCACCATGGACGGCTCCGTCCGGGACGGTGCCTGATGGACGCCGCCCCGTCCGCCCATGACCGCCGGACGGCCGAGCCGCCGTCCCGCGGCCATCCGGCCGCCCCCGACCGGCCGCCCGTACCGACGGGGGCCGCCCCGGCGGCCGCCGTCCACGACCGTGTCCGCGACCGGATCCAGGGGAGGCCACGCACATGACCAAGGCACAGGAAGCGACCGCCCCCGCCCGCGAGGGCATCGACGAGATCACGATCCTGTGGATCTCCGAGGGGATGAGCTGCGACGGCGACACCGTCTCGATGACCGCCTCGGCGCAGCCCGCGATCGAGGACGTGGTGAACGGCATCATCCCGGGGCTGCCCAAGGTGAACCTGCACAACAAGGTGCTGTCGCCGGCAGCCGGCGGCGAGCAGTTCCTCGCCCCGTTCCGCGCGGCCGCGCGCGGCGAGCTGGAGCCGTTCATCCTCGTCATCGAGGGATCGATCCCCAACGAGAACATCAACGGCGACGGCTATTGGACCTCGTTCGGCAACGACCCCGAGACGGGCGAGCCGATCACCCTCAACCGGTGGATCGACGTGCTCGCGCCGCGGGCGTGGGCGGTGGTGGCCGCGGGCACCTGCGCCACCTACGGCGGCATCCACGCCATGGCGGGCAACCCGACCGGCTGCATGGGGCTGGCCGACTACCTCGGGTGGGACTTCCGGTCGGCCGGGGGGCTGCCGATCGTCAACGTCCCCGGCTGCCCCATCCAGCCGGAGAACTTCATGGAGACGCTGACGTGGGTGCTGTACCACGCGGCCGGCTCGGCGCCCCCGCCGCCGCTGGACTCGATGCTGCGGCCGCAGTGGCTGTTCGGCAAGACGGTGCACGAGGGCTGCGACCGCGGCGCGTACTACGAGCAGGCCGACTTCGCCAAGGACTACAACTCCCCCAAGTGCCAGGTGAAGGTGGGCTGCTGGGGACCGGTCGTCAACTGCAACGTGCCCAAGCGGGGCTGGATGGGCGGCCTGGGCGGCTGCCCGAACGTGGGCGGCATCTGCATCGCCTGCACCATGCCCGGCTTCCCGGACAAGTTCATGCCGTTCATGGACCAGCCGCCGGGCGGCAGCCTCTCCTCCCTGGCGATCAAGCCGTACGGGGCGGCCATCCGCCGCCTGCGCGCGATCACCAACCGCACGGCGAACAAGGAACCCAAGTGGCACCACAACCGTGACGTGCTCACCAGCGGCTACGACCCGCGCTACCGGCCCTAGCCGGCGGGGCGGGCGAAGGCGCTCACGGCACCGGCGGACGGCACCAGCGGAACGGGACGAAAGGAATCGGGCGGATGACCACGACGGAGCGCAGACCCGCACCCGCCGAACCCGGCCAGCTCGTGGAGATGGCGTGGGACCCGATCACCCGGATCATCGGCAACCTCGGCATCTACACCAAGATCGACTTCGCGAACCGGCAGGTCGTGGAGTGCCACAGCACCTCGTCGCTGTTCCGCGGCTACTCGGTGTTCATGAAGGGCAAGGACCCGCGCGACGCCGGGTTCATCACCAGTCGGATCTGCGGCATCTGCGGGGACAACCACACCACCTGCTCGGTGTACGCGCAGAACATGGCCTACGGCATCCAGAACCCGCCGCTGGCCGAGTGGATCATCAATCTCGGCGAGGCCGCCGAGTACATGTTCGACCACACCCTGTTCCAGGACAACATGGTCTTCGTCGACTTCTGCGAGGCCATGGTCAAGGAGACCAACCCCGGGCTGCTGGCCAGGGCGCGCACCACCGAGGCGCCGCACGCGCGGTTGCACGGCTACCGGACGATCGCCGACATCATGGCGGCGTTCAACCCGTTCGAGGGCGACTTCTACCAGGAGGCGCTGCGGGTCAGCCGCGTCACCCGCGAGATGTTCTGCCTGATGGAGGGGCGGCACGTGCACCCGTCGACGGTGTATCCCGGCGGGGTGGGCACGATGCCGGAGCCGACCCTGTTCACCGACTACCTCAGCCGCCTCATCCGCGTCGTCGACTTCATCAAGCGGTCCGTGGCCATGAACGACGACGTGTTCGACTTCTTCTACGAGGCGCTGCCGGGCTACGAGGAGGTCGGCCGCCGCCGGATCATGCTGGGGTGCTGGGGGGCGTTCCAGGATCCCGACGTCACCGACTACCGGTACGAGACGATGAACCGCTGGGGCAAGGCGATGTTCGTCACCCCGGGCATCGTGGTGGACGGCGCGCTGCTGACCAACGACCTGGTGGACATCAACCTCGGCATGCGCATCCTGCTGGGCAGCTCCTACTACGACGACTGGGTGAACGAGGAGCCGTTCGTCACCCGCGACCCGCTGGGCAACCCGATCGACATGCGGCACCCGTGGAACCAGACCACGCTTCCGGTGCCGCAGAAGCGGGACTTCGAGGACAAGTACTCCTGGGTGATGAGCCCGCGCTGGCTGGACCCGGGCAGCGGCAAGCACCTGGCGCTGGACACCGGCGGCGGTGCCTTCGCCCGGCTGTACGTGACGGCGCTGTCCAACCTCGTCGACACGCCCTATGTCAAGGCGACCGGCTCCAGCGTGCAGATCACGCTGCCCAAGGGCGAGAGGCTGCCGGAGCAGACGCTGGAGTGGCACATCCCGAAGTGGTCCAACACGCTGGAGCGCGACCGGGCCCGGGCCTACTTCGTGGCGTACGCGGCGGCGATGGCGATGCACTTCATCGACCAGGGGCTGCGGCTGGTCCGCTCGGGCGACACCCGGGTCTTCCAGGACTTCGACGTGCCCGACGAGGCGATCGGCTGCGGGTTCCACGAGGCGGTGCGGGGCGTGCTGTCCCACCACATGGTGATCCGCGACGGCAAGATCGCCAACTACCACCCGTACCCGCCGACGCCGTGGAACGCCAGCCCGCGCGACAGCTTCGGCACGCCCGGCCCGTACGAGGACGCCGTGCAGGGCACGCCGATCTTCGAGGAGAACGGGCCGGAGGAGTTCAAGGGCGTCGACATCATGCGGACGGTGCGCAGCTTCGACCCGTGCCTGCCCTGCGGGGTGCACATGTACCTCGGCAAGGGCCGCCAGGTGCGCAAGCTGCACTCGCCCATGTTCGGTTCCGCGCATGGCTGAGCGGCAGGCCGCCGGGCGGGCGCCGCAGGCCGCGGCGCCCGCGGACGGGCCGCCCGCGCAGGGGCCGGGTCCGCGGCGGCTCGGCGGCGCGGCGGCCGCCGAGCGCCTGGCGCTGCTGGAGCGGCTGCTGGCGCGGCTGGAGCAGACGCCGGGGCCGACCGCCGAGACGGCGCTGGACGCCGTGGCGGTGCTCACCGAGGTGTACGGGGAGGCGCTCGCCCGCGTCCTGGACCGCACGGGGCCCGGGCCGGCCGCCGCGCTCGCCGACGACGAGCTGGTCGGGCACCTGCTGGCCCTGCACGGCCTGCATCCGGCGACCGTCGAGCAGCGGGTGCGGGGAGCGCTGGAGCAGGTGCGCCCCTACCTGCGGTCGCACGGCGGGGACGTCGAGCTGAGCGGTGTCGACGGCGGTGTGGCCCGGGTGCGCCTGACCGGCGGCTGCGGGTCGTGCGCGTCGTCGGCGCGGACGCTGGAGACGGCGGTCAGGGACGCCGTGCTGGCGGCGGTCCCGGAGGTGACGGCGGTCGAGCAGGTCCCTCCCGGCCCGGACGGCCCTGCCCCGGCGGCGTTCACGCCCGGCGGGCGGCCCGCGGCGCCGAAGGCGTTCGTGCCCGTCGAGGCGGTGCTGCGCACCCGCCGCGCTCCCCGCGAGGGGGCGAGGTGACGGCCGGTGCGCTCCGGCGGGCGATCAGGCGGGCGGAGGGCCTGGGCCGCGAGGCCGGCGAGCGCTGCGACCTGTGCGGCGCCGCCGTCCCCGACGCGCACGCCCATCTGCTCGACGAGCGGCAGGGGAACCTGCTGTGCGCGTGCCGGGCGTGCGGGCTGCTGTTCGAGCGGGAGGCGGCGGGCCGCGGCCGCTACCGGCTGGTTCCGGACCGGCGGGTCCGGCTCAGCGGGGTGCCGACGGAAGAGCTGGGCGTCCCGGTGGGGCTGGCGTTCTTCGTCCTCGGGACGGACGGCGCCGTCCGCGCGCACTACCCGAGCCCGGCGGGCGCCACCCGCTGCGAGGTGGACCCCGGCAGGTGGCGGCGGGTCGCCGAGGCGTGCGAGCCGCTGCGGTCGATGCGTCCCGCCGTGGAGGCCCTGCTGGTCAACACCGCGCGCGGCGCCGACGAGCAGTGGCTGGTCCCCATCGACGACTGCTACCGGCTGGTGGCCGCCGTCCGCGGCTCCTGGAAGGGGCTGTCGGGCGGACGGGAGGTCTGGCCGGAGATCGACCGGTTCTTCACCGGGCTCGCCGGGCGCGGCGGCCCCGGCGGCGCGCACCGCCACCGCGCCGCGGCGACGTGAAAGGACGTGAAGGGAGGCGACGACGATGGCAGAGATCCGCGTGGGCAAACCGCACGTCAAGCCCGACACGCCCTCGCACACCAAGGGGGTGCACCAGGGCAACAAGAAGGGCGCCTTCAAACGGCAGATGGGGCACCACATGGACGGCACCGCCGACGCGCGGCGCTCGACCGGGGTGAACCCGAGAAAGCACGAGCCGATCCTGCCGGTCATGCCGAACCTGCCGCCGGGATGAGGCGGCATACGGGCGGCGAGGCGGGCGCGGGGGCGCCCGCGGACGAGGAGGGAGCAGGTCATGTGGCGACGCTACGAACGACGAGAGGCGAGGGAGGCGGGGCGGCCGTGGACGCGGCTGGCCCTCCTGGGCGGCATCGGGCTGCTCGCACTGCTGTGGAAGGAGTTCCCGGCGATGCGGCGCTACTACAAGATGGCGCGGATGTGAGCGGAGGGGCGGCGGATGTGTCTCGGCATCCCCGGTGAGATCGTGGAGATCCTGCCGGACCGGACCGACCTGGCCCGGGTCGAGGTGGCGGGCGTCCGCCGCGCCATCAACATCGGGCTGCTGGGCGAGGGCGAGGTGCGCCCGGGCGACTGGGTGCTCGTGCACGTCGGCTTCGCCATGTCCAAGATCGACGAGGCGGAGGCGGCGGCGACGCTGGCCCTGCTCGACGGCCTCGGCCAGGCCTACACCGACGAGGTGGCGGCGCTCACCGAGTCCGACATCACTTAGACATCCGACATCACCTAGACATCCGACATCACTTAGACATCCGACGTCACCCGGGCGTCCGGCATCACCTGGACGTCCCCCATCACCGAGACGAGGCGGCTGACGACATGCGGTTCGTCGACGAGTACCGCGACGCGGGCAGGGCGCGGGCGGTGGCCGCGCGGATCGCCGCGCTGTGCGAGCCGGGACGGCACTACAAGTTCATGGAGGTGTGCGGCGGCCACACGCACACCATCTACCGGCACGGCCTGGAGGACCACCTTCCGGAGAACGTCACGCTGGTGCACGGCCCGGGATGCCCGGTCTGCGTGATCCCCATGGGCCGGGTGGACGACGCCATCGCCATCGCCCGCCACCCCGACGTGATCATGACGTCGTTCGGCGACATGATGCGGGTGCCCGGCGGAAGCGGCTCGTTCCTGGACGCCAAGGCCGAGGGCGCCGACATCCGGATGGTGTACTCGCCGCTGGACGCGCTGGCCCTGGCCCGGCGCAATCCCGACCGGCGCGTGGTGTTCCTGGCCGTGGGGTTCGAGACCACGGCGCCGTCCACGGCGATGACCGTGCTGCGCGCGGCCCGCGAGGGCGTGGCCAACTTCTCGGTCTTCTGCAACCACGTGACGATCATCCCGGCGATCAAGGCGATCCTGGACTCGCCGGACCTGCGGCTGGACGGCTTCATCGGCCCCGGGCACGTGTCCACGGTGATCGGCTGCCGCCCGTACGAGTTCATCGCCCGCGAGCACGGCAAGCCGCTGGTGTGCGCGGGCTTCGAGCCGCTGGACGTGCTGCAGTCGGTCGCCATGCTGCTGCAGCAGCTCGCCGAGGGGCGGGCCGAGGTGGAGAACCAGTACGGCCGGGTCGTCCCGTGGGACGGCAATCCCCGCGCGCTGCGCGCGATCGCCGAGGTGATGGAGCCGCGGCCGCACTTCGAGTGGCGCGGCCTGGGGTTCATCTCCCAGTCGGCGCTGCGCCTGCGGGACGCCTACGCCGCCCACGACGCCGAGCGGATCTTCCAGGTGCCGGGCGTGCGGGTGGCCGATCCGAAGGCGTGCCAGTGCGGCGAGGTGCTCAAGGGCGTGCTCAAACCGTGGGAGTGCAAGGTGTTCGGCACCGCGTGCACGCCCGAGACGCCGATCGGCACGTGCATGGTGTCGTCGGAGGGGGCGTGCGCCGCGTACTACAACTTCGGGCGGTTCACGCGGCGCCGCGCGCGGGAGGTGTCGCCGGCATGAGCGTGAGCGGGCCGGGCACGGTGCCTTCGTCAAGGGAGCAGCAGCCGAGGGAGCAGCAGCCGAGGGAGCAGCAGTCGAGGGAGCAGCAGGTGCTCGAACGCATCGAGCGCGTGCGGCGGCACCGCCCCCGGGTGCGGGAGAAGAACATCACGCTGGCGCACGGCGCGGGCGGCAAGGCGACGCAGACTCTGGTGGAGGCGCTGTTCCTGGAGCACTTCCGCAACCCGGCGCTGGAGCCGTTGGGCGACGGCGCCGTGCTGGCCGCCGGCGGCGGGCGGCTCGCCTTCACCACCGATTCGTTCGTGGTGTCGCCGCTGTTCTTCCCCGGCGGCGACATCGGCGACCTGGCGGTGAACGGGACCGTCAACGACCTGGCGATGTGCGGGGCGCGGCCGCTGTACCTGTCGGCGGGCTTCATCCTGGAGGAGGGGTTCCCCGTCGAGGACCTGCGGCGGATCGCGGCGTCGATGGCGGCGGCGGCCGAACGCGCGGGCGTCGCCGTGGTCACCGGCGACACCAAGGTGGTGGAGCGCGGCAAGGCGGACGGCTGCTACGTGACCACCGCGGGCGTCGGCGTGCTGGAGCGGGACGCGGCGCTGGGGCCGTCGCAGGTGCGGCCGGGCGACGCCGTGCTGGTGTCCGGCCCGATCGGCGAGCACGGTGTCACGATCATGGTCGCGCGGGGCGAGCTGGAGATCGAGGCCGAGCTGGCGTCCGACACCGCGCCGCTGCACGGTCCGGTCGCGGCGCTGCTGGACGCGGTGCCCGGCGGGGTGCGGATGCTCCGCGACGCCACCCGGGGCGGGGTCGCCACGGTCCTCAACGAGGTGGCGCGGGCGGCCGGCGCGGCGGTCGTGCTGCGGGAGCCGGCGCTGCCGGTGCGGCCGGTGGTGAACGGCGCTTGCGAGCTGCTGGGCATCGACCCGCTGTACGTGGCGTGCGAGGGCCGGTTCGTCGCCGTGGTCGACGGCGGCCGCGCCGACGCCGCCTTGGAGGCGCTGCGTTCGCATCCCCTCGGCGCGGGCGCGGCGGTGGTGGGGCGCGTCGAGGACGAGCCGGCCGGCCTGGTGCTGCTGGAGACCTCCATCGGCGGGACCCGGATCATCGACATGCTCGTCGGCGACCCGCTCCCGCGGATCTGCTAGCGGCCCCGCCGGTCAGGGGGTCAGGGTGCCGCGCGGCGGTCGCGGGCGGCGGCCACGACGGCCTGGCCGAGCGAGATGCCGCCGTCGCCCGGCGGCACGCGGGAGTGGACGAGCACCGCGAACCCGGCCTCCTCCAGCCCGGACACCACCCGTTCGAGCAGCACCAGGTTCTGGAAGACCCCGCCGGACAGCGCGACCGTGCCGAGGCCGGTCCGCTGCCGCAGCACGTCGGCGGCGTCGACGACGGCGCGCGCCAGGCCGTTGTGGAACCGGGCGGCGACGCGCCCGGCGTCCGCCCCGGCCGCCAGGTCGTCGACCGCGGCCCGCACCAGGTCGTGGCCCGAGATCACCAGCCGCGGCCGCTCGTCCAGCCCGGCCCGGTAGGCGCCGTGCTCGCCGAGGTAGGTCCGCTGCTCCAGTTCGACGGCGGCCTGCCCCTCGTAGGTGACCGCGTCGCGCACGCCCGCGAGGGCCGACACCGCGTCGAACAGCCGGCCGGCGCTGGTGGTGAGCGGGGCGTTGGTGCCGGTGCGCGCCATCGCGGCGACCGCCGCCCAGCGGTCGCGGTGCCGCCGGACGACGTCCAGGTCGGGCAGGTCGTCGCCGTAGAGGGCGTCCAGGTAGGCGGCGGCCATGCGCCACGGCTCGCGGACCGCCGCGGCCCCGCCGGGCATGGGCACGGCCGCCAGGTGCCCGGCCCGCTCGTACCCGGCCAGGTCGGCGACGAGCAGTTCGCCGCCCCACAGCGCGCCGTCGTCGCCGTAGCCGAGCCCGTCGAACGCCACGCCGATCACCGGGCCGCACGCCCCGTTGTCGGCCAGGCAGGACGCGATGTGCGCGTGGTGGTGCTGCACCGCGACCGGCTCCGCGTCGGCCTGCTCCAGCGCGTACTTGGTGGACAGGTACTCCGGGTGCAGGTCGTGCGCCACCACCTCCGGCCGGACGTCGAACAGCCGGCGAAAATGCGCGATGCCCTCGACGTAGGAGCGCAGCGTCTGGTAGTTCTCCAGGTCGCCGATGTGGTGGGACAGGAACGCCCGGTCGTCCTTGGCCACGCAGAAGGTGTTCTTCAGCTCGGCGCCGCAGGCCAGCACGGGCCGCGGGAACCTGCCGCGCACGGTCACCGGCGACGGCGCGTACCCGCGGGAGCGGCGCACCGGGTACGGCCGCCCGCGGAACACCCGCACCACCGAGTCGTCGGCGCGCACATGGATCGGCCGGTCGTGCAGCAGGAACCCGTCGGCGATGCCCGCCAGCCCGTCCACGGCGTCGTCGTCGCGGTGGGCGATCGGTTCGTCGGACCGGTTGCCGCTGGTCAGCACGACGGGCCGGGCGACCCTGCGCAGCAGCAGATGGTGCAGCGGCGTGTACGGCAGCATGACCCCGAGCCAGCGGCTGCCGGGCGCCACCGCGGCGGCGACCGCGGCGCCGGCCCGGCGGGGCGCCAGCACGATCGGGGCGCGGGCGCCGGTCAGCAGCCGCTCGGCCTCGGGTTCCAGGTGGACGAGGGCGCGGGCGCCGGCCGCGTCGGGCGCCATCACCGCGAACGGCTTGTCCTCGCGGTGCTTGCGGGCGCGCAGCGCCGCCACAGCCTCCTCGTGCCCGGCGAGCGCGGCCAGGTGGTATCCGCCGAGCCCCTTGACCGCCAGGACCCTGCCCTGCAGCAGCCAGCGCGCGGCGGTCTCGACGGGGTCCGTCCGCGCCGCCGTCCGGCCGTCCGGTCCGAGGAGGCGCAGCGCGGGCCCGCACGCCGGGCAGCACACCGGCTGGGCGTGGAAGCGGCGGTCGCGCGGGTCGCCGTACTCGCGCGCGCAGTCGCCGCACATGGGGAACGCGGCCATGGTGGTGTTGCCCCGGTCGTACGGCACGTCGGTGACGATCGTGAACCGCGGCCCGCAGTCGGTGCAGTTGGTGAACGCGTAGCGGTGCCGCCGCGCGGACGGGTCGAAGACCTCGCGGACGCAGGCGGCGCACGTCGCCGCGTCGGGCGGAACGAGCGCCTGCCGGGCGGCGCCGTCGACGCTGGCGACGATGCGGAACCCGCGTTCCCCGCGCGGCTCGCGCGGTTCGGTGACGACCCGCTCGACCCGCGCCAGGGGCGGTGCCCGCCGCTCCAGGTCGGCCACGAAACGCTCCAACGCCGCGGGGGCCCCCTCGGCCTCGGCGAACACGCCGGCCGCGTCGTTGCCGACGAAACCCGCGATGCCGTGCTCTGCGGCCAGTTGGTGCACGAACGGCCGGAACCCGACCCCCTGGACGATCCCCTCGACGCGGATGCGGATCCGCGTGCTCGGCACCGGATCGGCGGCCGAGGTCACAGGTCCCCCTCCAGCGCCCGCCGGGTCAGCTCCCAGAGCACCTGGTAGACGGTGGTCTGGGCCTCTTGGATGCGGTGCACCGACGACGACGGCACGACGAACAGGTGCTGGACGGTCCCGGCCTCGGCCATCGCGCCCCCGTCGTATCCGGCGAGCCCGACCGTCACCATGCCGCGCCCGGCGGCCTCTTCGAAGGCGCGCAGCAGGTTGCGCGAGCCGCCGCTGGTGGACAGGCCCAGGGCGATGTCGCCGCGGCGCCCCAGGGCGGCGAGCCGGCGCGCGAAGACGACCTCGAACCCGACGTCGTTGGACAGCGCGGTCAGCGTGGCCACGTCGTGCGGCAGCGAGATCGCGGGCAGCGGCCGGGCGGGCGGCGGCGGGCACGCGAACAGCCGCGCCACCGCCTGCGCGTCGGTGCTGCTGCCGCCGTTGCCGAACGTCAGCAGCCTGCCGCCGGCCTGGAACGCCTCCGCCAGCCGGCGGGCGCAGTGCAGCAGCGCCTCGCCGTGCCGTTCGGCCAGCAGGGCGCGCAGTTCGGCGATCTCGGCGGTCTTCTCCGCGGCCGAGCGGGCCGCGTCCGCCAGCAGGGCGTCGGCGCTCGCGCCACCGGAGTACAGGAAGGGGTAGAGCGTCTGCATCCCGGTGTCGTCCGGCACGGTCATGGGGCGTCCTCCACGACGGCGATGGCCTCCTTGGCGTGGACGAGGACGACGTCTCCCGGCCCGGCGTCCACCAGCGCCACGCTGATCTCCTCCGGCCCGGCGTCGGTGTCGACGACGGCGAGCCCGTCGCCCAGCAGTTCGCGGATCCTGGCGGGGACGGCGCGGTCGGAGCAGGTCACGCAGACCTCGTCGTGGCAGCGCGGCCCGCCGGCGTCAGTGCCCATCGCCGTGCCCATCGCCGTGCCCATCGCCGTGCTCCGCCGTCGCGGGGTGCTCCAGGAACACGTGCACCAGCTCCCAGAGCAGGTGGTACAGGGTCACGTGCATCTCCTTCACCACGCAAGGGTCGCCGCAGGGTGTCGTCAGCGGGTGGTCGGCCTCCGCGGCGACGTCTCCCCCGCCGGCGCCGGCCAGCGCGACCGTCAGCATGCCGAGGTCGCGTGCGGCCGCCAGTGCGCGGCGGACCTCGGGGCACCGGCCGTCGGCCGACAGGCCGAGCGCGATGTCGTGCGGGCCGCCCAGCAGCCGCAGCTGCGCGGCGAACACCTCTTCCAGCCCCTCGGCCGCCGCAATCCCGGTCAGGGCCGCGGCGTCGTCGGTGAGCGACACCGCGGGCAGCGCCCGTTTGCCCACGATGACCGGGTGGACGAACTCCACGGCGATGTGCTGGGCGTCGGCCGCCGCGCCGCCGCTGCCGAACACGATGAGCTTGCCGCCGCCGCGGAAGCGCCCCGCCATGTCGCGGCAGGCGCGCGCGACGCCGTCGGCCTGCTCGGCCAGCGCCCGGCCGGGTCCGGCGCGGCGTTCGAACGAGGCCCGGACCGCGGGCGCCACCGGCCCTTTCTCGGCCATCCGCATGCTCCCCTCCCGCTCACGAGACCGTGTACGACCCGTAACGCCCGTTCGGCGACCCGGGCGGCGCCTGGGCCGCCCTGCTCCACCGCAGGAGGCAGGAGTCGAGCACCTCGCGCAGCCGCGCCAGGCGGGTCATCCACGCCTCCAGGTCGGCGTGCCCCTGCCGGGTCAGCTCGTAGCGGCGGCGGGCGGGCCCGGTGTCGGAGGTCACCCAGGTGGATGTGACCAGCCGTTCGCGCTCCAGGCTGCGCAGCACCCGGTAGGCGTGGCCGGGCTCCACGCCGGACACGCCCAGGCAGCCGAGCCGGTCGATGAGCTCGTAGCCGTGCCCCGGCTGCTCGCAGATCAGCAGCAGCAGGAAGGGGTGGAGCAGGCCACGCGCCTCGCCGCCGTCCACCACCGCTCTCCTCTCCCCGCCACCACGCCGGCCCCGGGTCGCTGACCGTTTACCCTGCGTCCCCGGCCGTTATCTCAGCGTCATTCCTTTTTTCGGTGCGGGCGGCGGGGCGCCGTATACGCGAATTTCGGCAAAGAGTGGTTCGGTGTCCCGTAAAAACACCCACCGGCCTCTGGTGCCGGATCACCGGCCGCGCGATATTGGATACAGGCCTGTGAGACGAGCGAGGGAGCTGGACCGGAGGTTCTCTGAAGGAGAGATCCAACGGAAGAACCGACGGAAAGGCTGAGAGGCCGCGACTACGCGAGTGGGGCGGCGACCCCTTGAACCTGAACCGGGCAATGCCGGCGCAGGGAGAGCGTCTCACAGGTCTCTTTCTGCGCTTGTTTTCCTTTGCGCGGGTTCAGCGCGGGGCGGCGGGTGCCGCGAAAGTCGTCTCCTTGTCGGCGGCGGTGGGGCCGTAGGAGCGCAGCACTACGGGCGCCTTGAGGATCTCCTCGACGGCCGCCACGGGGTCCGTCAGGGGCGTGTAGACGGGGCGGGCGGTCAGCAGCCGCCGGGTGAGCGCGGCCTGGCGGTCGAGGTCGCCCGCCGGGCCCGCGGGCAGCCGGTCCACGCGCCGTATCCCGATGTCGTACGCGCGGCAGCACAGCAGGTCGGAGCGGTCGCGGGCGACGTCCAGGTGGGTGACGGCGACCGCGTCGACCCCGCCGGTCACGTCGCGGGCGTACCGGAGGGCGACCGCGTCCAGGTGTCCGACGCGGAACGCGCCCTGCCATCGGCCCGTGCCGTTGTGCGGGTCGGGCAGTTCGGCCGTCAGCACGGGGTCCTCGGTGACGAACGGGCCGGGGCCGTGCCGTGTCGCGTAGGCCCGCAGCACGCCCAGTCGGACGGCGTCCTGGCCGCCCGCCTCGGCGAGCAGCGTCTCGGCGTTGGCGAACGTCGTCGTCGACCAGGTGGTGTAGGGGTGGAAGCCGTGCCACTCGTCCAGCAGCACCCCCTGGGCGCCCTCGAACACGACGTTCCCGGTGCGCAGCAACCGGTGCAGGTGCTCGCCCCCGACGAGGCGGACGCGTTCGCCGAACGCGGCGAACGCGTCCGCGCAGTCCGCGACGCCGGGGACCGGCTCACCGCCGGGGAACTGGTCGCGGTACCAGTCGCGCACCGCGGCCAGGCGCCGGCGCAGCCGCACGGGCGACAGGCAGTCCCCCGCGCGGGGGGCGTCGGCGTGGGACAGGGCGTACGCGGCGGTCTCGCCGATGCCCATGCCGCAGGAGCCGTGCCGGTCCGCGCCCCGGGCGGCCTCCCGCGCCCGGTTGGCGGCCCGGTGGTAGGGCGTGGTCAGCAGCGCGTCGCGGTCGACGGTCAGCCGGTCGAGCGCGTCGGGGACCCCCAGCGCCCGCAGCCGCGCCGCCTCGGCGGCCAGCGCCAGGGGGTCCACGAGCATGAAGCGCGACAGGTGCGTGCGCACCCCCGGTGTGAAGGTCCCCGAGCCGAACTGGGCGAAGGTGTGGTGCCGCCCGTCCGGGGCGACGACGTTGTGCGCCGCCTGCGCGCCCCCGTTGAACCGCACCACCGCGTGGACCGGCTCCGGCCCCCGTGCGCAGAGCCAGTCCACGACGGTGCCCTTGCCCGCGTCGCCGAACCCGAGGTCGGCCACGATCACGTGCCGCATCGTCTGCCGCCCTCCGGTGTCACAGGCGGGTGTGGCGGGCCGGGCCGGTGCCCAGGTCGGCGGGCGCGGACGACACCGCGGCCGGGGCCCGGGACGCGTCGAGGCGGGCCAGGGCGCGCGACACCGAGGGGCCGGCGGTCGAGCCGAACTCCTCCAGGTGGTCCAGGCCCTCCTGCAGGTCGATGGCGTCCTCGCCGAGCCCGATGGTCAGCGCGATCGTCTCGCAGACGGCGGCCGGGTCGTCCAGGTACAGCACGTTCTGGCCGAGCAGGTCCTGCCAGAACTCGCGCAGCCTGGGGTCGCCGGCGTGGTAGCCGCCCTCGGGGATGATGAAGAACACCTCGAACTTGCGCTGCAGCTCCCGGACGATGTCCGCGACGGGGATGTCCTGCTCCGGCGCCCGTCCGATCAGCCGGGCGACCTCGGCGCGCTTGACCGCCGGGTAGGCCAGCTCGTCGCCGATCATGAACAGGTAGCCGCGCTTGCCGCGCTTTTCCACACAGTCCAGGGCGGTGTGCCGGGCCATGAAGTACATGGCCAGCTCGTAGGACTCGGTCATCTGGCCGCCGCCCCCGCCCTCCAGAAGGATCTTGCCGAGGTCGTCGTCCATGCGGTTGTCGGACTCGAACTGGCCGATCTGCAGCGGGGCCCGGTCACAGGTGGCGTCGCCGACGGCGCCGAACATGATCTGCGGGTGCTCGACGTACCCCTTGCGCAGCAGCAGGCCCAGCAGGTCGGGCAGCCGCGTCTGCAGCGTGCGGGGCACCCGCCGCATCGAGCCGGTGACATCGAACAGCACCGCGATCGCCAGGGACTCGGGGTGCTCGTCGCAGTCGCGGCTCTCCCGGACGACCACCCCGGACGGGTCGAGGTCGGGGTGGACGGTGGTGGCGCCGCCGTCGCTGTAGGCGAAGGCGCTGGCGCCCGTGGCCCTGCGGTATTCGGCTGCGGCGGCGTAGACGTCGGTGGACCAGCTTCCGCTTCCCATGGGTACTCCTTCTCGTACGGACTCTCAGTGCGCGGGGACTGTCAGCGGTCGGGGGGCATCGCGAACGGGCGGAACCTGCGCGGGCCGTACAGGCGTTCCAGCAGCTCGTCCAGTTCGGCCAGCAGCCGCCAGGCGTCGCCGGGGCGGCGGTTCTGGGCGGGCAGCCGGCAGCCCCGGGCGAACAGCCGCATCGCCTTGGGCGCGCGGTCGCCCATCAGGTGGGTCATGCACCCGGTCGCCATGTGGATGTCGGTGGCGGGACTCGCCGCCCGGCGGGCCGGGACCTCCGGCGGGTACCGGTCGGCGTAGCGGTCCACCATCGCGGGCACGCGGCCGCCGGCGGCGTGCCCGGCGGTCACCGAGTAGCACCAGTCGACGAGGACCAGCCCGTGCTGCTCGGGGTGGATGAGCACGTGCTCGGGGAGCACCGCGCCGTGCAGCACGCCCGCGCGGTGCGCGAACCCCAGCGCGACCAGCAGCCGCCGCCACATCCAGGCCGCGTCGCGCGGGTCCACCCCGCCGGGGTGGGCCGCCCGCACCTCGGCCAGGCTGTGGAAGCCGGCGAGCCGGTCGATCACGTTGACGCGGCGGACCGCGCCGGTGGCCGCGTCCTGGTGCCGGAACGTCGCCACCAGGTTCGGCACGTACGGGCGGAACCGGCGCTCCCCGTGTTCGCGCAGCCGGCGCAGCGCCACCGCCTCGCGTTCCATCAGGTCGCTGTCGCCCGGGTCCCGCGGCATCTTGACGAGCACCTCGCCGTCCCGGGGCCCGGCGGCCCCGTCGTGGGCGCGGTAGAGGTCGGCCAGGTCGCCGCGCGCCGCGCGGCCGAGCAGCCGGTAGGTGTGCCGCGGCGTGGTGATCGTGTGCGGGTCGGCCCCGCGGTAGCCCCGCCAGAGCGCGTGGAGCCGGGCGAACGCGTCCTCGGTGCCGCCGCCTGCGGCGTCGGGGTGCAGCGCGCGGGCCAGGCGCCGGTAGACGCGGGGCGCCTCGGCGGGGTCGTCGCCGAACAGCTCGGCGGGGGTGCGGGCGCGGTCGAGCAGCGCCAGCGCCTCGTCGAGGTCGAGCGTCGTCATCGGATCTCCTCCTCCCGGCTGGGCCGCAGCAGCGCCGGATGCAGCAGGCGCGCGTCGCCCGCCCGGTAGAGCTTGGGACGCGGGCCGCCGCGCCGCCCGCCCCTGTCGGCGGTGCCGCCGGTGCTCTCCACGAAGCCGGGGACCGACAGGACCTTGCGGTGGAAGTTGCCCGCGTGCAGCTCCTCGCCCCACACCGCCTCGTACACCGCGCGCAGCTCGGGGATGGTGAACTCGGGGGCGCAGAACGCCGTGGCCAGGGGCGTGTACTCCAGCTTCGACCGGGCCCGCTCCAGCCCGTCGGACACGATCCGCGCGTGGTCGAAGGCGAGTCTGCGGGTGGTGCCCGGACGCTGGTCCCCCGCCTCGGTCAGGCCGAGCGCGTCCACCGGCGTCCACGCCGCGTCGGCCGCGTCGCCGCCCGCCTCGGGGTCGGGCAGCTCGGGCGCGAACGCCAGGTAGGCGACCGACACGACGCGCATGCGCGGGTCGCGGCCGGGGGCGCCGTAGGTGCCGAGCTGCTCCAGGTGGACGCGCTCCAGCGGGCCGCCCTCGGCGGACACCCCGGTCTCCTCGGCCAGCTCCCGCACCGCCGCCTCGGGCAGGTCCTCGGCGTCGCGGACGCCGCGCACGAACCCGCCGGGCAGCGCCCACATCCCCGCGAAGGGGGGCTCGCCGCGCCGCACCAGCAGCACGTGCAGGGCGCCGTCGCGGATGGTGAGCGCGACCACGTCGACGGTCACGGCGACCGGGTCGTAGGCCCGCGGGTCGTAGCCCTCCAGGAACGCCCGCTCGTCCTGCTCGTCCGGCCCGGCCATCAACCCGCCTCCAGTCATTCTCAACCTGAGTTCATCTCAGCTTGAGAACAACATAGCGGACATACCGCCGCCCGTCCACCCCGGATTTCCCGCGGTCGTGCGGCTGCGCGGGCCGGTTCAGCCGGTCAGCTCCCGCAGCAGCAGACGGCGCGCCTCGGCCATGTCGGCGGGGTTCTTGGTGCGGCCGTCCAGGTCGCGGATGGCCAGGGCGAGCGCCTTGCGCAGGCCGTCGGTGTCGCCGCCGCGCCGCCGCCGCGCCTGGGCGATCAGCTCGTAGTCCTCGACGCCCTCGCGCAGCTGCTCCCAGCGGATGCTCGACATCGGCCCGTCCGGGCCGGGGTAGACCAGGTACTCGTCGCCCTGGGTGAAGACGAACACGGGCTCGCGGAACACGTCGCGCGGCCAGCTGTTGTACGACCAGCGCAGCAGTCCGTCCAGGTACCGCGACGCCGCGACCCACGGCAGCATCCGGCCCTCGATCGCCGGGGAGAAGGACAGCACGTTGGGGTGCGCCGGGCGGCCGTAGACGTAGAACGTGGTGGTCTTCCCGGCGCGGCGGCGCTCGTCGGCCTTCTCGCGGGTCAGCGCGTCGATGCCGTCCCAGTCGACCGACAGGTTGGACGCGATCGGCTCGTTGGCGGCCGACTCACGGCACGGCTCATGCGTCGCCCCTCCCCCGCACGGACGACTACTGTGCGTACAAGCGCGATACTGCGCATGAAGTCGCGGAAATGTCCAGCCGCCGCAGGCGGATGCGCCAAGTGCGGCCTGCCGGACGCCGCCGAGGGCAAGGGCATCCGGTTCGTCGCGGCCGGGTACGGCGACGCCACCCGCCCGTTACGGCGGGCCGGCCCTGGCACCCGAGGGCGAACCGCCCGGATGACCGCGGAGGCGTCAGCGGCCGTGCCAGGCGTCGGCGAACATCTCGTGCAGCGGTTTGGGCGGCATGAGCCGGGTGACGGGCGCGTCGACCTCCTTGCGCCGGTGGTCCGCCGCGGCCAGGTGCAGGTCGAGCTTGTAGGTCTCCAAGGGCAGGTGCGGGGCCTTCAGCTCGGTCCAGTCGCCGGGGATGAACGCGGTGCGTCCGGCGCGCGGGCGCTTTTCCTGCACGACCGCCCCGCGTTCCACCAGCTCCGCCTCGGCGGCCTTGTGCCGGGCCGCCGTCCAGCCGTTCCAGGTGCGCACGTTGCGGTCGGTCGGCCGCGCCAGCGTGAGCAGCTGCAGGTAGAGGGCGGCCGCGTCCCGGCTCGCCCGCAGCGCCTCGGCCACCTCGTCCACCAGGTCCGGGACGCTCAGCAGCGGGTTGGCCTCGTACCCGCCGGGCGGCACCGGGGTGTCGGCGGCGCGGGCCACCATGCGGGCCAAACCGTCGTCGTACATCACCTTGTACTGCCGGACCTGCCGCAGCAGGCCGGGCAGGTCGTGCTCGGCGCACAGCCGGGTGACGCGCTCCATCGCGGCCGGGTCGGCGAACCCGGCGGGCCGCAGGTGCGGCCACTGCAGGTTCTCGTGGCCGTCGATGATGAGCAGGCCGTCGTCGTAGGCCAGCGGGCCGCGCGCACGGTCCTTCTTGGCGTTCTCGGCGGGCCGGACCGGGATGGTGCGGGGGCCGAACAGCTCCCGCTTCTCCTCCGCGCTCATCCGCAGGGAGACCAGGCCGAGCGGCAGGAACAGGTCGGGGCTGTCAAGCCGGGCGCGCAACCGGTCGTGCAGTTCGGGCACCCCGGCGAGCGCGGGGTCGCCGACCGGGCGCTGGGTCAGCGCCCAGATCAGCACGGCGGCCAGCGTCGTGTACGGCGCGCCTTCCCTTCGGGTGCGGTAGGAGATCCGGCCGTCCTCGTCCAGTTCGTGCGCCTCGATGCGGCCGTAATCGGACACCGCCAGGACGTACCGGGGGTCGGCGGCCGCCACATCCGAGCCCGCGGGATCGGCGAGGGCGGCGGCCCACCGGTCGCCCAGCCCCAGGTCCTTCTCCAGCTGCACGGCCGTGGCCTCGTCGACGCGCTGCCGGGTGCCCAGCAGCCGGGCCCACTCGGCGGCCATGCGTTCGGCGGCGGCGACCGGGCCGCCGTCGGCCCACAGCTCGGCGGGGTCGTCGGGCATCGCGGCGGCCAGCACCCGCAGCCGCCCGTCCACGCCGAGCTCGCGGGACAGCTCCTCGGCCTCCCTGACGCCCTGCTTGGTGGCCTGGTAGGGCTTGGCGCGCAGCATCTTCTCGTGCTCCTGGCAGCGCGACAGCAGGTCGCCGTCGAAGTCGGCCTTCCTCGGCAGCCCCGCCAGCGCCAGCGCGGCCATAGAGCGCCGCACGCCGGTGCGGCGGGCGAACGCCTCGACCGCCGCCTCGTCCAGCGGCAGCGGGCCGCGTTCGTCCAGCAGGTCCAGCACGCGCCGCAGCCGGGACGCGTCGTCGCGGGCGACGGCGACGGTCTCGACGTCCTCGGCGCCGGCGGGCGGCGGCGTGTC
Source organism: Actinomadura sp. NBRC 104425 (assembly GCF_030269545.1). GTDB lineage: Bacteria > Actinomycetota > Actinomycetes > Streptosporangiales > Streptosporangiaceae > Spirillospora > Spirillospora keratinilytica. The sequence goes on from NZ_BSTN01000008.1 coordinate 300,590, forward strand.
GGCGGGCTGGACGAAGCGGTAGGAGCGGTCGGGGTCGAGGGCGTCGGCGGCCGATCCGGGCACGACGGCCCGCCCGGACTCGCACAGCGGCCGCAGCTGCGCGCCGGCGGCCCGGCCGATCCGCCACCGGCCGGACCGGGCGAACGGCTGCTCGGCCCAGGTGCGCAGCAGCGCGGCGAGGGCGGCGCGGTCCCGGTCGGAGGTCGGCGCGGCCAGCAGGCGCCAGGCGGCGGCGTCGATGCGGCCGAGCAGCACCGTCCAGTCCTCGGCGGGCGCGGGACGGCTCAGCCAGCGCACCTGTTCGTCGGCCCGGCCGGCCAGGTAGGCACCGTCGGCGGCGACGGCGGTGACCAAGGCGGGCTGCCGGGTCGGATCGTGCGGCACTTTGCCGAGGATCAGGCCGCGCAGCGCGGGCAGCAGGTGCGCGTCGGGGGTCTCGGCGGGCGGCCGCACCAGCGCACCGGAGCGGACCACCGCCACCCGCCGCGACAGCTCCTCGCGGCGCGCCAGCACCCGCGCGGCCCACTGCGCCACCGCGGCCACGCCGTCGGCGACGCGGGGGTCGGCGACCTCGGGCAGCACGCGGGCCAGGGCGGCGCGGACGGCCGCGTCGCCGTCGCGTGCGGCGTCCAGCAGGGCGCGCGCGGCGTCCCGGTCCACCTGCCGCAGGGCGCGGGAGGACTGCGGGTCGCGCGGGCGCAGGAAGTGCCAGAACGCGGGCGGCGGGAACACCGTGCGGCCGTGCCGCGGCGCCCGGCCGGTGAAGCCGCGCACCCGCCACAGCAGCGAGCCGTCCTCGGCGTCGTAGCAGTACATGTGCATATCGGAGCCGTTGCTGCACGTGACGACGAGGTCGGGCCCGTCGGGCATGCGGATGACGCCCCACGGGTAGCCTCGGTGCGTGCGGCTCAGCACGGCGCGGCGGCCGTCGACGCCCTCCAGGGTGTAGTAGCGCTCGTCCCGTGTACGCGTGACGCGGAACCCGGCCAGGCCGTGGGCGTTCTGACCGAGCGGCGAGCCGGTCACGCCGTCCGGCAGCCGGATCAGCGACAGGTTCTCGTAGTCCAGGACCGTCCCGTCGGGGAGCGGGTCGGCGAAGAACGCGGGCAGGGAGTGCGTCTCGGTCGCCTCCCCGGTGGCGGGGTCGATCCGGTGCCAGGCGGCCGGCTGGTAATCATTGCCGGACGCCGTCCACAGGCCCGTGCCGTCGCCGAGCAGTTCACCGGCGTCCCAGTGCGGCGCGCAGCGGTCGCCGGGCCTAAGGACGCGGCGGCCGTCGTGGCGGCCGCCGCCGTCGGCGGTCTCGAGCTGGTAGCCGAGGGTGAGGCGGTAGCGCTGCGACAGCGGCGCCATGCCATGCGGGTCGTCGGGCGTGAACACCGTCCCGGGGTCGCTCGCCCAGTACGCCCGGTCGGCGTGCTCGCTCCCCTTCCCCCATCCGATCAGGAAGTCGCCGCCGGCGTAGAACACCACCCGCACGGCGGCGTCGCCGGGCACGGTGAACGCGCACTCGGCGCGCCTGCCGTTGTGGTCGACGGCGATCGCGCGGTCGGCGGTGAACACCGTCAGCACGGGCCAGGTGGAGGTGACGCCTTCGATGTCGGCGCCGCCTTCGGTGAGCTCGGCGAGGGCCTCGTCCAGCGCGGGCCAGCCCAGTTCGTCCGGCAGGCCGGTGCGCAGGGTGCGCAGCAGCGGGCCGGTGAGGTCGAGCGCGGCGAGCGCTTCGTCGATGCCGTCCAGTGCGGCGGCGGTCGGCGTGTCGAGCAGGCCGTCCAGGGCCGCGACCGCCTCGTCGGCCGTGCCGAGGCCGCCGCCCGCGACCTGGTCGATCAGGCCGGTGATGCGTTCCCGGACGCTGTCGGCGATCTGGGGGGTGCCGACCAGACGGGTGATGGCGGTGCCGCCCGCCCGGGGGGATTCCCGCACGTGCCGGGCGTGCACCGTGCCCTCGAGGCGCTTGCCCAGCACGGGGTGGGCGGCCAGGGCCTTGAGGTCGCGGCGGGAGCGGTCGCCCCAGTAGTCGAGCCGCACGTCCGGGCCGGGGTCGTGGACGGGGATGCCCTCGGCCAGGCAGGCGTCCACCAGGTCGGCGTCGAAGTTGGTCCACCGGTAGCGGCCCTCGTGCAGGTGGACGGGCTTGCCGGCGGCGCGCAGGCGCGGCGCCAGCAGCGGCAGCACCTCGTACAGCTCGTCCGGCAGCGGGTGCTGCATGACCCCGCCGAGGGATTCGCGGCGGTAGGAGTACAGGTAGGTGTAGCGGCCGAGCCAGCGGGCCAGGCCGCCGTCGGGGGTGACGCGGCCGTCGGCCATCGCGTCGATGACGCCGGCGGCGCGCAGCAGCCGCAGGAACGCGGCGCCGTCGGTGTTGGTGGGCGGGAACATGTCGGCCAGCGCCTGCCGCACCTCGTCGGCGGGCGGGTGCTTGGCGAGCAGCTTGGCGGCGCCGTCCAGCAGCCCGTTGGGGACCTCGACGCCCTTGGCGGCGGCCAGCACCTCGCCGAGCACGCGCGCCGCGTCCTCGTCGCCGAGCCCGGCGGCCTTGGCGGACGCGCGCAGCCGCGTGTGCAGGTCGGCCGCCGGCGGGGCACCGCCCTCGCTCCACGCCCGGACGAACCGCAGGAACTCCTCGTGCGCCCGCTGCGCCGGGAAGGCGGACGCCAGCCACTGCTGGTGGGCGCGCATCTCCTTGCCCGCCAGCGCCCCGGCCCGGGCGTACAGCAGCGCGTTCGCCGTCCGGTACTCGGGGTCGATCGGCAGCCCGTGGGTGTTCTCGGCCTCGCGCGCCACGCCGTAGGCCGTCGCGGCGTGTCGGGGGGCGACCCTGGAGAGCCGGTGCCCCACGGTGTCCCAGAACCAGGGCAGGTGCTCGGCGGGCAGGCCCCGGGCGCGGCGTTGCATGTCGTCGAGGAACCGCCCGGGTTTGGCGCGGGCGCGTCCGATCTCCCGTCGGATCGCGTCGAGCAGCGTCTGCGCGTCCTTCTCCCAGGCGGGCGCGTGGGCGCGCACCCAGTCCAGGTAGAGGGCGGACGACGACAGGTCGGAGGGAAGTTCTACCAGCATGCGCACGATCATGGCAGGCGGCACCGACGGTCGCCGCCGCGCCGCGGACCGGACGGCCGGCGGCCGGGCTACTTCTCGGCGAGGACGATCACCGTGTCGTCGGCGGCCAGGGTGAGCGGCGCGGTCTTGTCGGGGTTGAGCATGACGCCGTAGCCGGGCGGCTGGTGGAACTGGGCGCGCAGCCGGTAGCCGAGGGCGGTCTCGCCGCGGCGCCGGGCCGCCTCGATGACGGTGGCGAAGTTGGCGACGGCGCCGGGGCGCAGGTATCCCGCCGCGGGCCGCAGGTAGATCTCCGAGCCCTCGGGGTCGAGCAGGTCCATGTAGACCTCGTGCAGGTGCCGGTCCTCGCTGAGCTGGGTGAGCACCTGGTTGATCAGCTTGTCGCTGACCACGAAGTCGTCGGCCTCGGTGACCTGGGCGATCTCCCGGTTGGCGTCGTCGTTGATCTCGCTGACGATGGAGTAGGGGGCGCGGCCGGTCACCATGTCGCGCAGGTGCAGCAGGGTGACCAGGGTACGGGCGTCGGCGTGGTCGGGCGGGTGCCCGGCGTCGGCCAGCACGATGACGTGCTGGAAGGAGGCGGCGTCCAGGCGTTCCAGCGACGCGCGGTCGGTGGGGTCGCAGCGGGAGAAGCCGACGGTGATGTTGGCCAGGTCGCCCACGGCGGGCGTCGGGTCCGGCCGGTCGGCGGCGACGAGCACCGTCGAGCCCGGTTCGACGAAGTCGTCCAGCAGTTCGAGGATCCTGGGGGCGCGGTGGTTCCAGCCGAGCACCAGGGTGCGTTCGGAAACCCTGCGGTCGGGCTCGGGGGTGCCGATCGCCTCCTCGATGATGGGCGGCGGGGAGGCGGCCGGCTCGATCAGCGTGTTGTCCTCGGCGAGCAGTATCAACTCGTCGTCCGGGGCGATGACGGTTCCGGCGGGCGGGTTGAGCGACACCTCGCCGTCGGCGTGCCGCAGGCCGATGGGCACGCCGAGCCGGTAGGCGAACAGCGCCTCCCCGTAGGTGGAGCCGACGAGCGCGGGCTCCGGGCGGATGTACAGCTCGTGGCCCCTGAAGTCGAGCAGCTCGGTGAACACCGCCGACAGGCCGGACTGGCGGTGCGACTGGACGATCAGCCGGATCGCCATGTCGTCGGCGTCGATGACGTGCGCGTCCGGGCCGCCGGCCAGCCGGGCCGCGGCCAGATTGGCCGAGTCGTGCACGGCGGCCACCACGTGCGGGCGCCGCTCGGCCCACTCCCGGGCGCCCAACGACAGCAGCACCTTCAGCACGTGCACGTCCGGGTCGTCGACCGGCGGCGACACCACCACGATCGAGCGCGCCGTGCCGGGGCTGACCAGGTCCAGGTCGGCGACCTTCAGCGGGTTGCCGTGCCGGCAGATCACCCGGGTGCGGCCGGTGTCGCCGACCCGGGCCCGGATGGCGTCCTCCATGTCCACCCGGTCCATGTCGGCCAGGACCGCCACGCACGAGCCGCGCCGGCTGCGGTTGGCCTCCGACAGCTCGGCGATCACCGTGAACACCTGGTCCGACCAGCCGAGCAGCACCGTGTGGTCGCGTTCGATGATGCGGGAGCGGCCCTTGCGCAGCTCGGCGATCTTGCCTTCCAGGCCCGTGGTGATCACGCCGATCAGGGAGCTGACGATGAAGATCCCGCCGACCGTGACGGTCAGCATCATGGCCAGGTAGGGTGCGCTGCCCTCGTCGCCGCCCATGGTGCCCGGGTCGAGCGTGCGCAGCAGGCTGCGCCACAGCACCCCCGGCCAGTGCCCGTTCTCGGCCGAGTCGCGGGGGGCGAACAGCACCGCGGCCGTCGCAACAGCCAGGATCAGCGCCCCCGACGCCAGGCCGAGCCAGCCGATCAGCGCCGGCGTGCCCTTGGCCATGGTGTTGTCGAACCAGTAGCGGAGGCGCTCCCGTATGGTCGCTCGCTTCACTCGTCTCCCCGGCCGTCCGGGCCCGCGCATCGCCGGCCCCGCGAACTGCTGTGCCTGCGCGATCGGGCTGCCGCTCCTCACCTATGACACTCGTGACGCAACCGTCGGGCGCGATGCGCCGTCCCCCGGACGCACAGGCACATACACCCCGTTTTGATCATCGGACAGCTTAACCCCACGACCCTCCCCCGCCCCCGCGGGCGAGGGCGCGCCGCCGGCGCCCGCCGGCGGATCACCATCTGAAATCCGCGGTGTTGCACGGCGGCCACGGCGCGTTCACGATCGGCGCAGAGTTCGCGGCCGCAACTCTCACGGCGCAGGCGCCGCCACGCCGAACCCCACCCCCCGGGTCGGCGGCGCCTGCTCCCGGCTCTCCCCCGCCCGGTGCCGGCTCCGCCGGGGCGCCCCGTTCTGGCCTGCGGGCATACGATGCTCACGGACATGCTCACGGACAGCTGACGGACGAGGCGGCTCACGGACATGGGGACGGATGTGACGACGAGGTTGTATCCACGGGAGCGGCTGGGCCGGGTCCAGCAGGCGGCCGGACGCGCGGGGCTGGACGCCGTGCTGCTGACGCCCGGGCCGGACCTGCGCTATGTGACCGGCTACGACGCCAAGCAGCTCGAACGGCTCACCTGCCTGGTCGTGCCCGCCTCCGGGGACCCCTTCCTCGTGGTGCCCCGGCTGGAGCTGCCCGCCGCCCAGGCGTCCCCCGCCGGCGGCCTGGACGTGGAGCTGGTGCCCTGGGACGAGACCGACGACCCCTACGCGCTCGTCGCCTCCCGCCTGCCCCGCGGCATCGGCAGGGTCGCGCTGGCCGACCGGATGTGGGCGGTCATGGCGCTGCGGTTCCGCGCCGCCCTGCCCGGCGCCGAGCAGGTCCCCGCCGGAGACGTCATGCGCGAGCTGCGGATGCGCAAGAGCGCCGCCGAGGTCGAGGCGCTGCGCGAGGCCGGCGAAGCCATCGACCGGGTGCACCGGCGGGTCCCCGAGCTGCTCAAGCCCGGCCGCACCGAACGCGAGGTCGGCCGCGACATCGCCGACCTGATCCTCGCCGAGGGGCACGCCACCGTCGAGTTCGTCATCGTCGGGTCCGGCCCCAACGGCGCCAACCCGCACGCCGAGCTGTCCGACCGGGTCATCCGGCCCGGCGAGCCGATCGTCGTCGACATCGGCGGCGCCATGCCCAGCGGCTACTGCTCCGACGCCACCCGCAACTACTGCATCGGCGCGCCGCCGGAGGACTACCTGGCCTACTACCGGGTCCTGCAGGAGGCGCAGCAGGCGGCCTGCGACGCGGTCCGCCCCGGCGCCACCCCCGAGGCGGTGGACGCCGCCGCACGCGACGTCATCGCCGCCGCCGGGCACGGCGAGCACTTCTTCCACCGCACCGGCCACGGCATCGGCCTCGAAGGCCACGAGGACCCCTACATCGTCGCGGGCAACACCGAGCCCCTCCAGCCCGGCATGGCCTTCTCCGTCGAACCGGGCATCTACCCCGGCCCGCACGGCGCCCGCATCGAGGACATCGTCGTGTGCACCGACGACGGGTACGAGCGCCTCAACAACGTCACCCGCGACCTGGTCGTCGTCGGCTGACCCGACCGGCCGCCCGCGTCGGGGAGCGGCGCAGGCGGCGCGGTCGTCAGACGACGGTGCAGGCGGCCCCGTTCAGGGTGAACGACGTCGGCTCGCCGGTGTCGCCGGTGTGGGTGGCCTGGAAGCCGATGTCGACCGACGCGCCGGGCGGCAGCGAGGCGTTGTAGGACACGTTGGCGGCGGTGACCTGCCCGCTTGCCGGGGAGAAGACGGCGTTCCACCCGGACGTGATCGTCTGCCCGGCGGGCAGGGTGAACACCAGCGACCAGCCGTCGAGGGCGGACGACCCGGTGTTGGTGATCGTGATGTTCTCGGTCAGCCCGGTGTTCCAGGCGTTGACCGTCACGGCGACCCGGCACGCCCCCTCCGGCGGGTCGGTCGGCGTGGTGCCGCCGCCGGTGAGGCCGAAGAAGTCCAGGATCCGCGCCGCCATGCCGGCCGCCATGATGTTGTGGCCGCCGCCCTGGATGCTGATCGCCTCCACCGGGGCGGTGGTGCCGGTGCCGCCGTAGCGGGTGCGGGTCCAGTTCGCCTGCGGCCGGTCGGTGGAGCTGGGCGTCTGGCCCACGCCCAGCACGTCCGTCCACTGCTTGATCTGCTCGCCGAAGTTGGGGTAGCGCAGCACGTCGTCCTCGGTGCCGTGCCAGATCTGCATGCGCGGCCGGGGCCCGGCGTACCCGGGGTAGGCGGCGCGGACCAGGTCGCCCCACTGCTGCGGGGTCTTGATCACGGTCCCGTTGGCGCACGCGCTGTTCCACTCCGACCCGTCGGTGGTGGCGAAGCAGCCGAACGGCACCCCGGCGACCGCCGAGCCCGCCTGGAACACGTCGGGGTAGTCGCCCAGCAGCACGTTGGTCATCATCGCGCCGGAGGAGATGCCGGTGACGTACACGCGGTCGGGATCGACGCCGCGGTGCTGCTGCTCCCAGCGGACCATCGAGACGATGCCCGCCGGGTCGCTGTCGCCGTCGTTCCTCAGCGCCCCCGGGCTCGACACGTCGAAGCACTTGCTGCTGCGCGTCACCGACGGGTAGACGACGATGAAGCCGTACCGGTCGGCCAGCGACGCGTACTCGGTGCCGGCGTACATGTCGGGCCCCGAACCGGTGCAGTAGTGCACGGCCACCAGCAGCGCCGGACGCTGCGCCACGCCGGCCGGCACGTACTCGTACATCCGCAGGCCGCTCGGGTTGTACCCGAAGTCGGTCACCTCGGTGAGCGTCGCCGCCGCCGACGGCCGGGCCGGCGCCAGCGCGCCCGCCACCGCCAGGGCCAGGGCGAACAGCGCCGCCGCAAGCCTTGATCTCACCTTCTGCTCCTCCTCACCTGGAGGGGCCGGGGACAGGTCCCGGCCGGGCCGAAATCACCCAGGCGCCGTACTCGCAGAGCGTTTCGCCGATCGCTGCGAACCCGCCCGAACGGTAGGCAGCCGCGTCACACCCGGTCAAGGAACCGGCGTCGGGGTCCCGCAGAACGCGCCTCACCTGCGGTTGTGCGGGGAAAGTTCTACGGCCGGCGGGGATCTTGCGCCGTCCGTTGCGGCGAATGCCTTGATTCTCCGCATTATATGTGTTATGCAATTAACAGAGTTCCTGACGAAGATCCGGCCGGTCTGTTGCGGTCGTCGGCGGGCCCGGCCGGACCACGCCCGGCAGGAACGCGGGCGCAGGCAGCAGGTGGTCGACGCGCCCGCGGACCCCGCATCCCCTTTCCGAGGGAGGTACCGATGACCACCGCGTCCGAACCGGCCGCAGACCCCGCAGCCGTCCCGCACTACCCGATGGAGCGGGCCGCGGGCTGCCCGTTCGACCCGCCGCCGGGCCTGCGGGAGCGGCAGCGCAAGGGGCCGCTCACCCGGGTCCGGCTGTGGGACGGCAGCACCCACTGGCTGGTGACCCGCTACGCCGACCAGCGGGCGGTGATGAGCGACCCGCGCGTCAGCGCCGACGTCCGCCGCCCGGGCTTCCCGAACGTCGCGCCGCTCCCGCCCGACGGCGCCTCGGGCCTCAGCTTCGTCACCATGGACGACCCCGAGCACCGGCGGCTGCGCCGCATGGTGACCGCGCCGTTCGCCATCCGCCGGGTGCGGGCGATGCGGCCGGCGATCCAGGAGATCGTGGACGGCCTCATCGACGACATGCTGGCCGGCCCCAAGCCGACCGACCTGGTCGAGGCGTTCGCCCTGCCCGTGCCGTCGCTGGTCATCTGCCGGCTGCTCGGCGTGCCCTACGACGACCACGACTTCTTCCAGGCCAACAGCAAGACGCTCATCCGGCGCAGCATCGCCCCCGAACGCCGCGCCGAGGCCCGCCGGGCGCTGCTGGACTACCTCGACGGCCTCATGGCCGACAAGCTCGCCCGCCCCGGCGACGACCTGCTGTCCGGCCTGGGCGAACGGGTCAAGGCCGGCGAGCTGACCAGGACCGAGGCCGCCCGCATGGGCGTGCTGCTGCTGGTCGCCGGGCACGAGACCACCGCCAACATGATCGCGCTCGGCACCCTGGCGCTGCTGCGCCACCCCGACCAGCTGGCGCTGCTGCGCGAGTCCGACGACCCCGCGCTGGTCGAGTCGGCGGTGGAGGAGCTGCTGCGGTACCTGACCATCACGCACGTCGGGCGGCGCCGCATCGCGCTGGCCGACCTCGAGATCGGCGGCCAGGTGATCCGCGCGGGCGAGGGGATCGTCCTGCCCAACGACATCGCCAACCGCGACCCCGACGCCTTCCCCGAGCCCGACCGGCTCGACCTGCGCCGCGGCGACGCCCGCCGGCATGTGGCGTTCGGGTTCGGCGTGCACCAGTGCCTCGGCCAGCCGCTGGCCCGCATCGAATTGCAGGTCGTCTACGGCATCCTGTACCGGCGCGTGCCCACGCTGGCGCTCGCCGCGGACCTGGAGGACATCCCGTTCAAGCACGACGGCGCCGTCTACGGCGTCTACGAGCTGCCCGTCACGTGGTGACGCGCCGCCGAGGGGGAACCATATGAAGATCATCGTGGATCGGGACAAGTGCGTCGGCTCCGGGCAGTGCGTGATGACCGCCGAGGGGGTGTTCGACCAGAGCGAGGAGGACGGCATCGTGGAGCTGCTCGACCCCGAGCCGCCCGCCGAGGCCGCCGCCGACGTGCGGCTGGCCGCGTCGCTGTGCCCCGCCATGGCCATCCGGATCGAGGACGCCGCGCAGTAGCCTCCGCACGGCCCGGTCCCGCCCGGCGCGACGCCGGCGGGGCCGGGCCGTGCGGGACGGCGCGGCCCGGCCGCCGCGGGGGCCCTTGACCCGGCAAATGAACGCTCGTTTAATTCCGCGTATGGGCCGTGTCGCCGGCGTCACCGCCGCCGAAACCCGCGAGCGGCTGCTGCGCGCCGCCGCCGACGCGTTCGCCGCACGCGGCTACGACGGCACCCGCGTCGCCGACATCGCGGCGGCCGCGGGCGTCAGCAACGGCGCGCTGTACGCGCACTTCGGGTCCAAGGCCGAGCTGCTGGTGGCGGCGCTGCGCGCGCACGCGCGGCAGGTGCTGGCCGATCTGCTGGACGCCGAACCCGACCGGTCGCCGGCCGACGTGCTGCTGGCCGCCGGACGGCGCCTGCAGCATCCCCGCGATCCCCGCGACACCCGCGGCGACCTCATCGTCGAGGCCCTGGCGGCGGCCCGCCGGGACGGCCGCGTCGCCAAGCCCGTGCGCGACTACGTGGGCGAACGCGTCGACCGGGTCGCCGACCTGCTGCGGGAGCCCCGCGGCGGCGCCCGGCTCGACCCGCAGCTGTCCCCGCGCGCGGTGTCCTACCTGTGCTTCCTGCTGGCGGTGGGGGGCGCGCTGGTCTCGCGGGACCTGCTCGCGGTCGACGAGGAGGAGTGGGCCGCGCTGCTGGCCCGCCTGGCGTCCTCCGTCGTCGTCCCCGCCGACGCCGCACCCGCCGGGGGAGCCCCCGGCGGCGCGGCCCCGCCTCGATCCCCCCTCAGCGAAGGCACCTCGAAGACGGGAGACACGCAGTGAAAGTGCACATCGACACCGGCCGCTGCATGGGCCACGGCCGCTGCTACGACCTTGCCCCCGACCTGTTCGGCGAGGACGACGAGGGCTACGGGAAGGTCCTCGGCGACGGGACCGTCCCCCCGGGGCTGCGCGAGCAGGCGCACCTGGCGGCCGCCAACTGCCCCGAGCGCGCGATCGAACTGGCCGAGGAGTCCTGACATGGCGGTCGACGACCGTTTCCCCCGACGGGTCGGCGACCTGCCCGACACCCGGTCCGGCGGCACCCGCAGCGAGATCGTCACCGGCCCGGTGGCCGACTGGGCGACCGACTTCTCGCACGTCGAGCCCGAGTGGGCCGCCGACCCGTACCCGATCCAGGACGACCTGCGGCGGCGCTGCCCGATCGCGCACACCGAGCGGTTCGGCGGCGCCTGGCTGCCCACCCGCTACGAGGACGTCGCGGCGATCGCCTACGACACCGAGCGGTTCACCTCCCGGACGGTCATCGTCGGCAACTTCCGGCCGCCGCGCGATCTGGAGCCCGTCGGGGTCAGTCCGCCGATCTCCTCCGACCCGCCGTTCCACCACGAGGCCCGCAGGCTGCTGCTGCCGGCGTTCACCAAGAGCGCCGTCCGGCGGCTGGAGCCCGGCACCAGGGCGTTCTGCCACGAGCTGGTCGACGGGTTCAAGGGACGCGACGTCGTCGACGCCGCCCAGGACTACGCCCAGCACATCCCCACGCGGGTGATCGCCGACATGCTCGGCTTCCCGCCCGAGGACGGGCCGCGGTTCCGCGAGTTCGTGGAGAACGTGCTCGAGGGCATCAACCTGCCGACCGACGAGCGCATTGAACGCGTGGACCGGCTGTTCGACTACCTGCTGCAGCAGATCCACGACCACATCGACCACCCGCGCGACGACCTGACCACCTACCTCATCAACGCCGAGCTGGGCGGCCGCAGGCTCGACGCCTCCGAGGTGTCGGGCATGATGGCGCTGCTGCTGATCGCGGGGGTGGACACCACCTGGAGCGCGATCGGCGCGTCGCTGTGGCACCTGGCCCGCACGCCCGCCGACCGCAAGCGGCTGGTCGCCGAACCCGGCCTGCTGCCGACCGCGATGGAGGAGTTCCTGCGCGCCTACGCGCCGGTCACCATGGCGCGGCTGGTCAAGCAGGACATGCACTGGCGCGGCGTGGACATGAAGGCCGACGACTGGGTCCTGCTGTCGTTCCCCGCCGCCAACCGCGACCCGGCGCAGTTCGAACGGGCCGACGAGGTCGTCATCGACCGGCGGGTCAACCGGCACGCCGCGTTCGGCCTGGGCGTGCACCGCTGCGTCGGCTCGCACCTGGCCCGCATGGAGCTGCGCGTCGCGCTGGAGGTCTGGCTGGAACGCATCCCGGAGTTCACGCTGGCCGACCCGTCCGCGGTCACCTGGGCCGCGGGCCAGGTGCGCGGGCCCCGCACCCTGCCCGTCCGCATCGGCTGACCGGCGGCCCCGCATCCCCGGGCGCACGGGCCCGGGCGCACGCCCCGCCGCGACGGCCCACCGCCCCGGGCCCGTCGCGGCGGGCCTTCTCACAGCGGGTAGCGGACGCCGGTCAGCTCCTCCGAGACCTCCCACAGGCGGCGCTGAAGGGCCGTGTCGTGCGACAGCCTGCTGGAGGAGACCGGCTTGGGATGCCCCCGTCCCTCGAACGGCCCGTCGGGGCCGTAGAACTGGCCGCCGCGCACGGACGGGTCGGTGGCGGCGCGCAGCGTCGGCAGCGCGCCCATCTCGGCGCTCTGCGCGAACACCGGCGCGACCGCCGTGGAGACGACCAGCCGCACCGCCGCGGGCGAGTTGCGGATCAGCTCGGTGGCGGCGAACCCCGGATGGGCCGCCGCCGCGATCGTGCCGGCGCCGCCCGCCGCCAGGCGGCGCTGCAGCTCGTAGGTGAACAGCAGGTTGGCCAGCTTGGACCGGGCGTAGGCGGCCACCCGGTCGTAGCGGCGCCGCTCCCATCCCAGGTCGTCGAAGTCGATCCGGGCGCGGACCCGGTGCATGGCGCTGCTGACGGTCACCACCCGGGAGCCGGGCACCGGCAGCAGGGCCTCCAGCAGCAGCCCGGTGAACGCGAAGTGCCCCAGGTGGTTGGTGCCGAACTGCAGCTCGAACCCGTCGCGCGTGGCCGCCTTGGGCGTGAACATCACCCCGGCGTTGTTGATCAGCAGGTCGATCTTCGGGTGCCGGGAGCGTATCTCGCGGGCGGCGTCGCGCACGGACTCCAGCGAGGTCAGGTCGAGGTGCTGCACCGAGACGTCCGCCTGCGGGGCGGTCTGGGCGATCCGGGCGGCGGCCCGCCCGCCCTTGCCGGTGTCGCGCACCGCCAGCACCACCGTCGCGCCCCGCTCGGCCAGCACGCGCGCGGTGTCGAAGCCGAGCCCGGTGTTGGCGCCGGTCACCACGGCGACTCGGCCGTGCTGGTCCGGGACGTCGGCGGCGTTCCACTTCCGTGCCATGCCGATCACCCTAACCCCGCCGCCGTCCGCGTTCCGGGCGGGCGGGACGCGGACGGCGCGGACGGCGGGGGCGACGGCGGCGCGGGGCGGGTGTCAGCTCGCGGGCGCGGCCGACGGCTCCGCCGGGGCCTTCTCGTGCGGGGACGAGGGCCGGCCGGACGAACGGTTGGGGATGGTCAGCGCGATCGCCGCGGCCAGCACCGCGACGCCGCAGCCGATCAGCATGCCGGCGCGGAACCCGTCCTCCGACGGCAGGACGTGCCCGCCCAGGTCGATCGTCATCTGCGCGAGCACGGCGCCGACCACCGCCGCCGACACCGACGTGCCGATCGAGCGCATCAGGGTGTTGAAGCTGTTGGCCGCCGCGGTCTCCGTCACCGGCACCGCGCTCATGATCAGCGCGGGCATGGCCCCGTACGCCAGCCCCACGCCCATGCTGCACAGGCAGGTGACGACCAGCAGGCCCCACGTCGACCCCATCAGCGGCATCGACGACCCGTAGCCGACCGCGATGACCAGGGCGCCGGCGACCAGGGTGAACTTGGGGCTGCGGGCGGCCGACAGCCGGGCGCCCAGCGGCGAGACCAGCATCATCACCAGGCCCGAGGGGGCCATCCACAGCCCGGCCGCCAGCATCGACTGGCCCAGCCCGTAGCCGGTGGCCTCGGGCAGCTGCAGCAGCTGCGGGATGATCAGCGACTGCGCGTACATGGAGAAGCCGACGACGATCGAGGCGGCGTTGGTCAGCAGCACCGGGCGCTGGGCGGTGGTGCGCAGGTCGACCAGCGGGTCGCGGGTGCGCAGCTCCCACCAGCCCCAGACCGCCAGCACGACCGCCGCGGCGGCCAGCAGGCCCAGTGTCGTGCCGCTCGTCCAGCCCCAGTCGGCGCCCTTGGACACCGCCAGCAGCAGGCACACCAGCCCGGCGCCGAGCCCCAGCGCGCCGACCGGATCGAAGCGCCCGGCGGCGCGCGCCGGCGTGGCGGGCACCAGCAGCCACATCATCACCGCGACCAGCACGCTCAGTCCCGCCGCCGTCCAGAACAGCACGCGCCAGCTGGTCTGCTCGGCGACCGCCGCCGCGAACGGCAGGCCGAGCGCGCCGCCGATGCCCAGCGACGAACTGACCAGTGCGATCGACGACCCCAGCCGCTCCGGCGGCATCAGGTCGCGCAGCGCGCTGATGCCCAGCGGGATCATGCCCATCCCCATGCCCTGCAGCAGCCGCCCGGCGACCATGGGGGCCAGCGAACCGGCCAGCGCGCACAGTACCGAGCCCGCGATCAGCGGCACCGAGCAGGCCAGCAGGACGCGGCGCTTGCCGTACAGGTCGCCCAGCCGCCCGATCATCGGCGTGGTCACCGCGCCCGCCAGCAGCGTGGCGGTGACCACCCAGGAGGCGTTGGCCGGGGTGGTGTGCAGGATGCGCGGCAGCTCGCCGATCAGCGGGACCACCAGGGTCTGCATGAGCGAGGCGACGATGCCCGCCACCGCCAGCACGCTGACTATTCCGCCGGAGCGGCGGGCCGACGTGGAGTCCTCCACGTGGTTCTCCTTTCCGATCAGTAGCAATGTGTACGCTACATACTGTGTGTCATACACACAAGTTGTGTATGATGCACATCACGGCGCCGCCGCGTGCGTCGGGGCGGGCGGATACGGGCGGTCGCCGCAGGCCGGGAGAATGAAGGCATGGACCGGCTCACGCAGATGATCGAGTTCGAGACCATGCTGCTGTCGCGGCACAGCCTGGCCGCGCGCCGCGCCCGGCGCGACAGCGGCCTGCTCGAGCGCAGCGCCTACCTGCTGCTCAGCCGCGTCCGCATGGAGGGGCCGATGTCCATCCGGCAGCTCAGCGAGGCGTTCGACCTGGACGCCTCCACGGTCAACCGGCAGACCGCCGCCATGATGCGCGCCGGACTGGTCGAGCGCATCCCCGACCCCGACGGCGGCCTGGCCCGCAAGTTCCGCATCACGCCCGAGGGCGAGCGCCGGCTGGACGAGGACCGCGCCCGCATCGTCCGCAGCCTGGACAAGGTGCTGGCCGACTGGTCGCGCGAGGACGTCGCCGCCTTCGCCGACTACCTCCAGCGGTTCAACACCGACCTCGAACGCCTCGGCGGACGCCCTTGGCCACGCCCCTGATTCCCTGCCCTCGCCCCTGACCCCCTGCCCTCGCCCCTGACCCCCTGCCCTCGCCCCTGACCCCCTGCCCCTGACCGCCTGCCCCCGCCCTGACCGCCTGGCCCCGCCGCTGACCGCCGCGCCTCCGCGACGGTGCACACGCGCGTCCGACGGTCGCGGGGCCGGGCCGACTACAGCCGGTTGAGGTGGTCGAGCAGGCGGCGTTCCTCCTTGTCGAAGTGCTCGCGCAGCCGTCCGGCCAGGGCGTGCAACCGGTCGCGCAGGCCGGCGGCGTCACGGCCGGGGGCGTCCAGGCGCGCCAGCACCTGTTCGATCTCGGCGCGGATGCGGGCCAGGGTTTCGTGTTCGCGGCGCAGCTCCTGCAGGACGGGCGCCAGTTCGGGGAAGTTCTTCTCCAGCAAGGGGAAGCCGCGTTCGTCCTCGTTGGTGTGGTGGCCGTGGACGGCCTCGCAGAACAGCAGGCAGCGTTCGCGCAGCCACCCGTCGAGGGTGGGGGGCGCGCCGGCGGGCCGGTCGCCGGTCAGGCGGGCGTCGACGGCGCCGAGCAGGTCATCCATCTGGCGGCGCAGTTCCCGGTGGATGCGCATCAGCTCGTCGCCCAGGGCGCGGGTGCGGGGGCCGGAGCGGTACAGGGCGACGACGGGGATGACCCGTTCGGTCTTGGCCTGGTACTCGGCGTAGGCGGGGAAGCGTTCGGCGATCTGGCCGTACAGCCGGTCGCGTTCGGCGCCCTCGACGGGCCGGGCCAGGCCGTCGAAGGCCTCGATGGACGTGCCGTCGCCGATCTCGACGGCGACCTTCGGGTCGGCCAGCAGGTTGCCGTACCAGGCGGGGTCGCGGTCGGCGCCGGCGTTGGAGGCGAACACCACCAGGTGCTCGCCGTCGCGCAGGTAGGTCAGGGGGGTGGTGTGGCGGCGGCCGGTGCGGGCGCCGGTGGTGGTGAGCAGCAGCAGCGGCGTGCCTGCGAACGCGCCGCCGACCCTGCCGCCGTTGCTGCGGAACTCCTCGATGACCTGGTCGTTCCAGCCGGGCATGGGACGATGACCTCCAGACGGGAAGGTATTGCTTTAGAGGCAAAACTAATTTGGAGACAAAGATAATGTCAAAGGGGCTGTCCGTCGACGACGGGGTCCGCACGCTGCTGCTGCTGATGCCGCGCCTGGTCGGCCGGGCCAAGCGGACACCGCCGCCCGAGCCGCTGCGGTCGCTGGAGCTGGCGCCGCGGCACCTGTCGCTACTGGCCTACCTGGTGTTCGACGGGCCGCTGACGGTCAACGAGCTGGCCGCCCGGCTGGAGGTGGCGCCGACCACGGTGAGCCTGATGGTGAGCGAGCTGAGCCGCAAGGACGTGGTGGAGCGCCGCGAGGACGAGGCCGACCGCCGCCGCACCATCGTCAGCGTCGCCCCGGCCCACCGCGAGGCCGTGCACGCCTGGCTGGCGCGCGGCGCGCAGGCGTGGCGCACCGTCCTGGAGCCGCTGACCGCCGAGCAGCGCCGCCTGGTCGTCGACACGCTGCGCGCCTACGAACGGGAGGTATCGGGCGAGGGCTAGCTGTACTGACCATGGACGTTGGTGACGGCGACACAGCTGGATGATCTTGAAATGGGGAGGACCTCCTGGCGTGGTGTGAGTCGACGAAACTTCGCACCACCCGCCGGGAGGTCCTCGTGCCCC
>NZ_BSTN01000009.1 GCF_030269545.1 Actinomadura sp. NBRC 104425
TGGACATGAGCGAGTTCATGGAGAAGCACACCGTCTCGCGGCTGTTCGGCTCCCCGCCCGGCTACGTCGGGTACGAGGAGGGCGGCCAGCTCACCGAGAAGGTGCGGCGCAAGCCGTTCTCGGTGGTCCTGTTCGACGAGATCGAAAAGGCCCACGGCGACATCTTCAACAGCCTGCTGCAGATTCTCGAAGAGGGGCGCCTCACCGACGCCCAGGGCCGCGTCGTCGATTTCAAGAACACCGTCATCATCATGACGACCAACCTGGGCACCCGGGACATCTCCAAGGGCGTCTCGGTCGGATTCGCCCGCCAGGGCGACGACGAGGGGTCGTACAACCGGATGAAGGCGAAGGTGCAGGAGGAGCTCAAGCAGCACTTCCGGCCGGAATTCCTCAACCGCGTCGACGACATCGTGGTGTTCCACCAGCTGACCCCCAAGGAGATCATCCAGATCGTGGACCTGATGATCGCCAAGGTGGACGAGCGGCTGCGCGACCGCGACATGGGCATCGAGCTGCGGCCCGAGGCCAAGGAACTGCTGGCCGAGCGCGGCTACGACCCGCTGCTCGGTGCGCGTCCGCTGCGCCGCACGATCCAGCGGGAGATCGAGGACGCGCTGTCGGAGAAAATCCTGTACGGCGAGCTGCGGGCCGGGCAGATCGTGATCGTCGGTACCGAGGGCGAGGGCGAGGACGCCACGTTCACCTTCCGGGGTGTGCCCAAGCCGACCGGCGTGCCCGACAGCCCGCCGCCGATCGAGGGCGCGGTCAACTTCAACAAGGACTGACGTCCGAGAGCGTCGTTCCCGGGCCACCCGGAAAGGGCCCGCATCGTGCCGGCCGCACGATGCGGGCCCTTTCCGCGTCCCGCCGCCCGCGGCGGGCCGATTGATACGTTCCACAAAGGCATTCACGTGCGGAGATCACCGTGCGCAGCGATTCCGTGACGATCTTGCAGCGGAACATTCCGGAACGCTCCACGGCGTTTTCCGCATGGCGCGGATGATCTCGGCGCGGCAGCGGACTAGGATTGGCCGGCGCACGAGAATCTCAGATCGGCGATTCCGGCCGGGTGCGCGCGGGTGGCCGGGGGTCGAGGAGCACGATGACCATGGCCCAGTCCGCGGCCGACCGGCCGGTGAGTCCCCTGTCGGCGTCCTCTCGCGGCGGCCCCACGGTGCTGCGCGTGCAGCTCGGCGCGCAACTGCGCCGCCTCCGCGAGACCGCCGGCATCAGCCGCGAGGAGGCCGCGTACGCGATCCGCGCGTCGGTGTCGAAGATGTGCCGTCTGGAACTCGGCCGGGTCGGTTTCAAGGAGCGCGACGTGGCCGACCTGCTGACCATGTACGGGGTGGTCGACGACGCCGAGCGGGCGGGGCTGCTGTCGCTGGCGCAGCGCGCCAACGAGCCGCAGTGGTGGCAGCCGTACGGCGACATCATGCCGAGCTGGTTCGAGCAGTACGTGGGCCTGGAGGAGGCCGCAGTGCGGCTGCGCACGTACGCGACGCAGTTCGTGCCGGGCCTGCTGCAGACCGCGGACTACGCCCGCGCCGTGGCGCGGATGCGCCATCCGCACGCCTCCAGGGAGGAGCTGGAGCGCCGCGTCGGCCTGGAGATGGCGCGGCAGCGGCTGCTGACCCGGCCGGACGCGCCCAAGCTGTGGACGGTGATCGACGAGGCGGCGCTGCGGCGGCGCCTGGGCGGCGCCGCGGTGCTGCGCGGCCAGCTCGAACACCTGCTTGAGGTGAGCGCGCTGCCGAGCGTCACCGTGCAGATCCTGCCGTTCGACCGGGGGGTGAGCGCGCCGGGCGGCCCGTTCACCATCCTGCGCTTCCAGGAGCCGGACGTGCCCGACGTGGTGTACCTGGAGCAGCTCGACAATGCCGCCTACCTGGAGCGGCGCGCCGACCTGGACACCTACGGCCGCACCATGGACACGCTGTGCGCACAGGCGTGCGTCCCGGGCGAGACCGCGGCACTGATCGAGGGCATCCTCGCCGAACTGTGACCCGCGCGGCCGTCGCAGCCACCGGGCTCCGGCGGCCCGCCGCGCCCGCCGGCCGGGCACGAGCACCGACCCCGCTGAGATGATCTTCGCTGTTCAGACTGCGGTCGCAATCACAGGGGCCCCTCTGGCGACTAAGGCAAGCCTTAGCTAAATTGAGTCGGCCCCCTGGTCCGACGAGGAAGACTCGACGACCAACACAACCCCCTTTGGAGCCGACCATGAGAGCCGTCCCTCTCCCCCGCGGCGCGGCGGTGGCCGTCACCGCCGCCGTCGCCCTCGTCTACGTTTCCGGCTGCGCGGAGAAGGACGGCGGAGGCGGCGGGTCGGACGCGATCCAGGTGACCGCGAGCGACAGCGAGTGCAAGGTGTCGCGCACCGAGTTCCCGGCCGGGCACGTCAGGCTGGCGGTGCGCAACACCGGCTCCAAGGTCACCGAGGTCTACGTCTACGCGCCCGGCGACCGGATCGTCACCGAGCGGGAGAACATCGGGCCGGGCACCCGGGCCGAGATCACCGCGGAGGTGAAGGCCGGGTCGTACGAGATCGCCTGCAAGCCCGGTATGAAGGGCGACGGCATCCGGCAGAAGGTGACCGCGACCGGTCAGGGCGCGCCCCGTCCGAACGATCCGCGTTTGGATCGTGCCATCGCCGCCTACCGCAAGTACGTCCAGGCGCAGGCCGACGAAACACTGCCCAAGGCGGAGAAGTTCGCCGCCGCCGTCAAGGCGGGTGACGTGGCGGAGGCCAAGAAGACCTACGCGCAGTCCCGGATCGGCTGGGAGCGCACCGAGCCGGTCGCCGAGTCGTTCGGCGACATCGACCCCAAGGTCGACGTGCGCGAGGACGGCCTCGAACAGGGCCAGACCTGGACCGGCTGGCACCGCCTGGAGAAGGCGCTGTGGCGCGACAGCAGGATCGGCGAGGAGGACAAGAAGCTCGCCGACCGGCTCATCACCGACCTGAAGGACTGGCAGAAGCGGGTCGGCACCGCCGACATCACCGCGACCGGCATGGCCAACGGCGCCAAGGAGCTGCTCGACGAGGTCGCCACCGGCAAGGTGACCGGTGAGGAGGAGCGCTACAGCCACACCGACCTGGTGGACTTCCACGCCAACGTGGAGGGCGCCCAGAAGTCCTACGAGCTGCTCAAGCCGGTGGTGTCCGAGAAGGACCCGGCGCTGGCCAAGGAGCTGGACGGGCGGTTCGCCGACCTGTTCGACCTGCTGGACGAGCACCGCGACAAGGGCTCCCCCGACGGGTTCGTCTCCTATGACACCGTCGGCAAGGACGACCGCAAGAAGCTGTCGGACGGCGTCAACGCACTGGCCGAGCCGCTGTCCAAGCTCGCCGCCGCCGTCGCCAAGTGAAAGGCGGGTCCGATGAACGCTGACTCCGCGGCCGCTGCCGTGAAGGTCTCGCGGCGCAGGCTGCTTCGGTGGGGCGGCGCGGGCCTGGCGCTCGGCGCGACCGCGGCCGGCGGCGCCGCGGCGGCCGCGGTCGGTATGAGCGGCGACTCCGGGCCGCAGACCGGGGACGCGGTGCCGTTCTACGGGCCGCACCAGGCCGGCATCGCCACGCCCGTGCAGGACCGCCTGCACTTCGCCGCCTTCGACGTCACCACCGGCGACCGCGACGCGCTGGCGTCCCTGCTCAAGGAGTGGACGCGGGCGGCGGCGCGGATGACCGCCGGGCATCCGGTCGGCGAGGGCGCGGTCGGCGGCCTGCCCGAGGCCCCGCCGGACGACACCGGCGAGGCCCTCGGTCTCAGACCGTCCCGCCTCACCCTCACCGTCGGGTTCGGCCCGACCCTGTTCACCAAGGACGGCGAGGACCGGTTCGGCCTGGCGGCCCGCCGCCCGCCCGCGCTGGTCGATCTCCCGTCCTTCCCCGGCGACGCCCTGGACCCGGCGCGCAGCGGCGGCGACCTGTGCGTGCAGGCGTGTGCCGACGACCCCCAGGTGGCGGTGCACGCGATCCGCAACCTGGCGCGGATCGGGTTCGGCAAGGTGTCGGTGCGCTGGTCGCAGCTGGGGTTCGGCAAGACGTCGTCCACCACGCCGAACGCGCAGACCCCGCGCAACCTGATGGGGTTCAAGGACGGCACCCGCAACATCTCCGGCACCGACACCGCCGCGCTGGACGAACACGTGTGGGTGCAGCCGCAGGACGGCCCGCCGTGGATGGTCGGCGGCTCGTACCTGGTGGCGCGCCGGATCGCGATGAACATCGAGACCTGGGACCGCGCCCCGCTGAAGGAGCAGGAGGACATCTTCGGCCGCACCAAGGGCGAGGGCGCGCCCTACGGCCGCGAACGCGAGCACGACGAGCCGGACCTGGCCGCCATGCCCGCCGACGCGCACGTGCGGCTGGCCCATCCCGACAGCAACGGCGGCGCCCGGATCCTGCGCCGCGGCTACTCCTACACCGACGGCACCGACGGGCTGGGACGGCTGGACGCCGGGCTGTTCTTCCTGGCCTACCAGCGCGACATCCGCCGCGGCTTCCTGCCGGTGCAGACGCGCCTGGCGCGTAGTGACGCCCTGAACGAGTACATCCGCCATGTCGGCTCGGCGGTCTTCGCGATCCCGCCGGGGGTCCGGGACGCGTCCGACTGGTGGGGCAAGGAGCTGTTCGCCTGATGTTCGCCAACTACCTGATCGGGCTGCGCGAGGGCCTGGAGGCCAGCCTGATCGTGTGCATCCTGGTCGCCTACCTGGTCAAAACGGGGCGGCGGGACGCGCTGCGCCCCATCTGGACGGGCGTGGCGATCGCGGTCGGCATCGCGCTGGCGTTCGGCGCGGTGCTGCAGTACGGCTCGACCACGCTGACGTTCGAGGCGCAGGAGTTCCTCGGCGGCACCCTGTCGATCATCGCGGTGGGGCTGGTCACCTGGATGGTGTTCTGGATGCGCCGCACCGCCCGGCACCTGCGCTCCGAACTGCACGGCAAGCTGGACCAGGCGCTGGTCATGGGCACCGGCGCGCTGGTGGTGACGGCGTTCCTGGCGGTGGGCCGGGAGGGCCTGGAGACCGCGCTGTTCATCTGGTCGGCGGTGCAGGCCACCGGCGACGGGGCGCGGCCGCTGACCGGCGCGCTGCTCGGCCTGGCCACGGCCGTGCTGCTGGGCTGGCTGTTCTACCGCGGCACGGTGAAGATCAACCTGGCCCGGTTCTTCACCTGGACGGGCGCGATGCTGGTGGTCGTGGCGGCCGGGGTGCTGGCCTACGGGTTCCACGACCTGCAGGAGGCGCGGTTCCTGCCGGGCCTTGGCACCCTGGCGTTCGACGTCAGCGACGCGATTCCGCCGGGCAGCTGGTACGGCACGCTGCTCAAGGGCACGATCAACTTCCAGCCGGATCCGACCGTGCTGCAGGTCGTGGTGTGGCTGCTGTACCTGGTGCCGGTACTGACGCTGTTCCTGCTGCCGGGCGGGTTCGGGCGGCCCGCCCGGACGCGGGCCGCCCCGGCCGACCGGGCCGGGCCGTCCGCCTGATCAGCGGCCGCGCCGGGCGCGGGCGATCGAGCGGCGTGCGGCGGCGACCACGGCGTCTGCCGTGACGCCGAGCTCGGCGAGCACCCGGTCGCCCGGCCCGGACATGCCGAACCGCTCGACCGACACGGCCTCGCCGTGGGTGCCGAGGTAGCGCCACCAGCCCTGGGCGACGCCCGCCTCCACGCTGACCCGGGCGGGCACGTCGGGCGGCAGGACGGCGTCGCGGTACGCCTCGTCCTGCTCGGCGAACCACTCCAGGCACGGCATCGACACCACGCGGGCGGAGATCCCGTCGGCGGCCAGCCGGGCGCGGGCCTCGACGGCGAGCGCCACCTCCGACCCCGTCGCCATGATCAGCACGTCGGGGGACGGGGCGTCGGCCAGCACGTATCCGCCGCGCGCCACGTCGGCCGCCACGTCCCGTCCGGTGTGGTCGAGGGCGGGGGCGGGGTGGCGGCCGAGCGCGAACGCCACCGGCCGGTCGGCCCGCTCCAGTACGCGCCGCCAGGCGGCGACGGTCTCGGCCGCGTCCGCCGGGCGCACCACGTCCAACCCCGGCACGGCGCGCAGCCCCCACAGCTGCTCGACGGGCTGGTGGGTGGGTCCGTCCTCGCCGACCGAGACCGAGTCGTGGGTGAACGCCAGCGCGACCGGCAGCCGCATCATCGCCGCCAGCCGCAGCGCGGGCCGCAGGTAGTCGGAGAACGCCAGGTAGGTGGTGCCGAACGGGCGGAACCCGCCGTGCAGGGCGATGCCGTTGAGGACCGCGGCCATGGCGTGTTCGCGGATGCCGAAGTGCAGCGCCGTCCCCGCCGGGTCGGCGGCGGAGAACGGGCGGCGGCCGGGGAAGGCGACGTTGGTCGATTCCGACAGGTCGGCCGAGCCGCCCCAGATCTGGGGCAGGTGCTCGGTGAGCGCGGCGAGCACGGCCCCGCCCGCCTTGCGGGTCGGCTGGGGGCCGCCGCCCGGCGCCGGGAGCAGGTCCGCCCAGTCGGCGGGGAGGGTTCCGGTGGCCAGCCGTTCGTCCAGGTCGGCCAGGTCGGGGGGCGCGGCGGCGCGCCAGGCGGCGTGGGCCTTGTCCCAGTCGGCGTGCAGGCGGGCGCCGCGTTCCAGTGCCGCCCGCGTGTGGTCCAGGACGTGCTCGGGGACGGCGAAGGACGCCTGCGGGTCCATGCCGAGCAGCCGCTTGACCTCGGCGGTCTCGTCGGCGCCGAACGGTCCGGCGTGCGCGGCGGAGGTCCCGCCGCGGCTGGGGGCCGGGGCGCCGATCACGGTGCGGACGGCGACCAGGGACGGGCGGTCGCGTTCGTCCCGCGCCGCCGCCAGCGCGGCCCGCAGCGCGCCCAGGTCGTCGCCGTCGTCCACGACCTGGACGTGCCAGCCGTAGGCGCGGTAGCGGGCCGGGACGTCCTCGGTGAACGACAGCGACGTGGGGCCGTCGATGCTGATGCCGTTGTCGTCGTACACCACGACCAGCTCGCCGAGGCCGAGCGTGCCCGCCAGCGAGGACGCCTCGGCGCTGACGCCCTCCTGCAGGTCGCCGTCGCCTGCCACGCACCACACCGTCCGGTCGGCGAACGGGGCGCCGGCCCGCAGCAGGGCGCGTTCGTGCCGCAGCGCCATCGCCATGCCGACCGCCGTGGCGACGCCCTGGCCGAGCGGGCCGGTGGTCATCTCCACGCCCGCGGTGTGGCCGTACTCGGGGTGGCCGGGGGTGCGTGAACCGAACGCGCGGGTTCGGCGCAGGTCGTCGAGGGTGAGGCCGTAGCCGGTCAGGTAGAGCTGGATGTACAGCAGCAGGCTCGCATGGCCGGCCGACAGCACGAACCTGTCGCGGCCCCGCCAGCCGGGATCGGCGGGGTCGTGCCGCATCATCTCCTGGAACAGCACGTGCGCCACCGGCGCCAGCGCCATCGCGGTGCCCGCGTGGCCGTTGCCCTTGGCCTCCACGACGTCCAGCGCCAGCACCCGCGCCACGTCGACCGCCGCCCTGTCCAGGTCCCGCATCATCTGCCCCTCCCCGCGCTTCTGTACGACGCTAGACAAACTTATGGTGATTGACAAACAAAAGTAACCTGGACGGGTGGTCAAGAAGCGAGCGGCGGTACCGCGCGCCGGTGCCGGGACGTTGCTGACCCTCATCCGCACCGGCCGCGCGAGCACCCGGGCCGACCTGGTCCGGCTGTCGGGTTTCGCCCGGTCCACCGTGGCGCAGCGGCTGGACGCCCTGCTGGAGGCCGGGCTGATCGTCCCGGCCGGGGACGCGGGCTCCACCGGCGGGCGCCCGCCGGAGACGTTCGCGTTCAATCGGCACGCCGGGGTGCTGCTGGGCGCCGACATCGGCGGCAGCCACACCCGCGTCGCCGTCACCGACCTCGCCGCGGACGTGCTCGCCGAGACCGAGGCCGACCTGGACGTGGCCGACGGCCCCGACGCGGTGCTGTCCTGGGTGACCGAGGCGTTCGCGCGGCTGCTGGCGCGGGTCGGCCGCGAGATTTCCGACGTGCGCGGCGTCGGCGTGGGCGTGCCGGGGCCGGTGGACGGCACCGGACGGCTGGTCAGCCCGCCGATCATGCCCGACTGGGACGGAGTGTCGGTGCCCGAGCGGGTGTCCCGCGCCCTGTTCAAGGGCGCCGAGGAGATGGGCGAGGACGTCCCCGTGGTGGTCGACCGGGACGTCAACATCATGGCGCTCGGCGAGCAGAAGGCGGGCGGGCACGACCATGCGGACATGGTCGTGGTCAAGATCGGCATCGGGATCGGCGCCGGGCTGATCGTGGGCGGCGAGATCTACCGGGGCGCGCAGGGCGCCGCCGGCGACCTGGGCCATCTGCGCCGCGGCACCGACGAGCCGTGCCGCTGCGACAACCGCGGCTGCCTGGAGGCGACCGCGGGCGGCTGGGCGATCCGCCGCCGCCTGGTGGAGCTCGGCTACGACGTGCGCACCAGCCAGGACATCGCCCGGCTGGCCCGGCGCGGCGACCACGAGACGGTCCGGCTGGTGCGCCAGGCGGGGCGGCTGATCGGCGAGGCGCTCGCCGACGTGGTGGGGCTGTTCAACCCGTCCCACATCATCGTCGGCGGCAATCTCGCCGAGGCCCGCGAGCCGCTGCTGGCCGGGATCCGCGAGGTGGTGTACGAGCGGGCGCAGGTGCTCGCCTCGCGCGACCTGCAGATCGTCCCCACCACGCTCGGCCACCGGGCGGGCACCATCGGCGCCGCCCTGCTGGTGCACGAACGCCTCTACGACGCCGACCGCATCAGCGCCGCCCTCGGCTGACCGAAACCCGTTGCGCGCGTCCGCGCCGCCGTGCCCGGAGCACCGGTCGCCTGCGCATAACCTGACGGCCGTGTTCGCCCTCTGACCTGGGCGTCCACGGACTGCCGCGGGGAGCGCGCCGCCGCCCCGGACCGCACCCGCCCCGGCGGCGCGCTTTTGACCGCGCACGCTCCGGCTTAGGAATGATGCTGGACATAAGTGCCCTTTGACCTGTTGAATGCCGCCGAAGGAGGACAACGCGCAATGACCGCGAACTCGCAACAGATCGCACTGCTGGACGCACTGCCCGAGACGGCCGTCGCCGTCGGGGTACGGGCGGCGGACTGGCGGGAGGCGATCACCGCGGCCGGCGATCTCCTGGTGGCCTCCGGTGCGACCACCGACGCCTACACCGCCGAGATGATCGACACCGTCGAACGCCTCGGCCCCTACATCGTGCTGGCCCCGGGGCTGGCGCTGGCGCACTCGCGCCCCTCGCCGTCGGTGCTGCGCACGGGGCTGTCCTGGGCGGCGCTGGCCGCGCCCGTGCCGTTCGGCCACGAGGCCAACGACCCGGTCCGGCTGGTCATCGGCCTGGCCGCGGTCGACCACGACGCGCACTCGGGCGCCCTGGCCAAGCTCGCCCGCATGCTCGCCGACGCGGGCCGCATGCGGGCCCTGCAGGACGCCACCTCCGCCGCCGAGGTCCGGCGGCTCATCTCCGAATACGAAGGAGGCCAGGAGTGAAGCTGCTCGCGGTCTGCGGCATGGGCATCGGAACGAGCATCATCCTCAAGACCAACGCCGAGAAGGCACTGCAGAACCTCGGTGTCGACGGCGAGGTGGAGGTGGCCGACATCGGCACCGCACGCGGTGCCGCGGTCACCGCCGACGTGGTGCTGACCTCCGGTGAACTGGCCGCCGAGCTGGGCGAGGTGCCCGCCCAGGTCGTCGTGGTGGACAACTTCGTGGACGTCGACGAGATCACCGGCAAGCTGTCGGCCGCCATCCAGGCCCGCGGCTGACCGGCAGGAGGACGCCATGGACTGGGTCGTCGACGTCGCGCAGTTCATCGTCAACGAGATTCTCAGCGTCCCGGCCTACCTGGTCGGGATCATCACCGCGGTCGGGCTGCTGGCGCTGCGCCGCTCGACCGGGCAGGTGGTCGGCGGCGGGCTGAAGGCCGCACTCGGCTTCCTGCTGGTCAGCGCGGGCGCCACGCTGGTCACCGCCGCGCTGGACCCGCTCGGCAAGATGGTGCAGGGCAGCACCGGCGCGCACGGCGTGGTGCCGACCAACGAGGCGATCGTGGGCATCGCCCAGGACCGGTTCGGCGCCCAGGTGGCGTGGATCATGATCCTGGGGTTCGCGCTGGCGCTGGTGCTGGCCCGGGTCACCCCGCTGCGGTACGTGTTCCTCACCGGCCACCACATGCTGTTCATGGCCACGCTGCTGACCATGGTGCTGGCCACGGCCGACATGCCGACCCTTGAGGTGGTCGCCGTTGGAACGGTCCTCATGGGTGTCATGCTGGTGGCGATGCCCGCACTGGCCCAGCCGTGGACCCGGCGGGTCGGTGGCGACGGCAAGATCGCCGTCGGTCACTTCGGCACCCTCGGCTACATCGCCGCGGGCGCCACCGGGCAGCTGGTCGGCAGGCGCAGCCGCAGCACCGAGGAGATGAAGATCCCCGAGGGGCTGCGGTTCCTGCGCGACTCCATGGTCGCCACCGCGCTGTCCATGGTGCTGATCTACGTGGTGGTGGCGCTGGTGTTCCTGGGCCGCGCCGGTCAGGACGAGGCGTTCGCCGCGTTCGGCGACCGCTCCACCGGCGTCGGCGACTACCTGATGCAGGCGGTCATGCAGGGCCTGCAGTTCGGCATCGCCGTCGCGGTCATCCTGTTCGGCGTGCGGACCATCCTGGGCGAGCTGGTGCCCGCCTTCCAGGGCATCGCCGAGCGGGTCGTGCCGGGCGCGGTGCCCGCGCTGGACGCGCCGATCGTGTTCCCGTTCGCGCAGAACGCGGTGCTGATCGGCTTCATCTCCAGCTTCGTGGGCGGCCTGGTCAGCCTGGGCCTGCTGGCCTGGATCTTCGACCCGGCGTTCGGGATGGCGCTGATCCTGCCCGGCCTGGTGCCGCACTTCTTCACCGGCGGCGCGGCCGGGGTGTTCGGCAACGCCACCGGCGGACGGCGCGGCGCGATCGCGGGCGCGTTCGTCAACGGCGTGATCATCACGTTCCTGCCCGCGCTGCTGCTGGACGTGCTGGGCTCGTTCGGCAAGGCCAACACCACGTTCGGCGACGCGGACTTCGGCTGGTTCGGCATCGCCAGCGGGTACGCGGTCAAGGCCGGGCCGGTCGGCGGGCTGCTGGTGCTGCTGGTCCTCGTGGTCGCGCTGCTGGCGCTGGCGATCTGGGTGCAGAAGCGGGTCGTCCTCACCGGCTGGGACCCCGGAGCCCGCCGCGACGCCGCCCTGGCCGCCGCCAAGGAGAAGGCCGACACCGCGAGCGAGGCCCCCGGCAAGCCCTCCGGCAAGGCCAAGCCCGCGCAGAAGTCCAAGGACACCTGACCCGTCCCGCCGCGCCGCCCCTGGGCTGGGCGGCGCGGCGGGCTCGTGTGCGCGGCCGCGCATGCACGGTCAGGCCGACTCCGCCCGGGCGCCCCGGAAACCCCGACTCCTTCGCCCCTCAGGAGACCGGATACCGACGCGGCGAATGCCCGCACGCCGACCGTGACCGGGCGCGCGGTCATGGCCGGGGCGGGGCGGCGGGCTCGGCGGGGCGGCGAGGTGGATCAGGTGTGGTGTGCGCTGGCGTGTGTTGTGCTCCAGTTCTTGCCTTCTCCGCCCCTGCGGTGCTTCTTGCGGCCTTTGCCGTGGTGTGTGTGCTTGTTCCCGCCGTCGCCGATCTCGTTCTCGTCGGCTTCCTCCTCGTCACCGGGCACGCAGTGATGGTCCGCGGGCGCGGTGGGCCTGGCGCCCGGGCAGTCGCCGCCCGCGTCGGCGAGGGCGACGACCGGGCCGGGCGCCACCTGCGCCGACACCACGAGCACGACGAGCAGGACGGCCGTAACGAGGCGTCGGATGCTTCTCAAGGTCACGCGTAGGGACATGGCTCTCCTCGACGATCTCACGCCGTGCGCACACGGCCAGACCACCACGGAAGACCACTCTACGTATCCACTACGACACTCATCGTTGTTTCCGGTCAGCCGAGGGCGGCCTCGGCGAGGATCACGGCGCCGATGGCGACGAACACGCCGGGGACCAGCCACGTCCCGTACCGCTCCACGACCGCGATGACGCGGCGGTGCGAACCGAGCCATGACGCGGCCAGGCACCACACCGCGACCCCGGCGGCGAACACGGCGACCGACACGGCCGTGGCGCCCGCCCCGATGGTGCGGAACACCGGCGTGTAGACCGAGATGTTGTCGGCGCCGTTGGCGACGGTCACCCCGGCCACCGACAGCAGGCCCGTCGCCACGGCGGGCGGGTCGTCGTCCTCCCCGCGCGCCCGGATCGCGCCGACGAGCCCGCGCACCCCGAGGGCGAGCGGCACCAGCCCGAGCAGCCCGACCCAGTCGTCCGGGACGACGGTCAGGCCGAGCGCCGCCACGACCGACACCGCGACGAGCGCGGCGATGCCCGTGTACTGGCCCGCCCAGATCTGCCAGGGCCGCGGCGCCCCGCCCGCCCGCGCGGTCAAAAACAGCACGGTGAGCACGAGCAGGTCGTCGACGTTGGTCCCGGCGAACATCGCCGCGGCGGTGACGATCTGCGCGGTCCACTCCATAACGGCCGAACCTACCGGCCAAGGCAAACCCAATGCCGCGCGAAGGCTTCGAAAAGCGTGCGCCCACCGGCGCGACACACGCGTAAACGAAGGACAGAGTAGGTCCGCCGAAGTGCGGATCCCACGTCCTTCCGGTGGCACGAACCCTTGGAGCCTCAGTGAAGCAACCATCCGAGCACGACCGCCGCACGGTGCCGCGCGGGCTCGTGGCCGGGGCGGCCGCCATGGCCGCCGCGCTGCTCGCCGGCGGGTGCGGCGGCGGGCAGCGCACGGGCGCCGGACCGGTCGCCGGCGGCCGCCCGGCCGCCACCGAAGCCGCGCGGCTGCCGCAGGCCACGACCGCCACCACGGTCACCGGCCTGCCCCGGGACACCGCCCCGTTCGCCACGAACGACGGGACCGTGGTGCATCCCAGAAGGCCCGTCCCGGTGTCGGCCGAGCCGGGCGGGCAGCCGGTCGCAACGCTGCCCGACACGCAGCTCGGCGGCCCCACCTGGGTGCCCGTCGTGGAGAGCAGGCCGGGCTGGCGGCGGGTGCTGCTGCCGAGCCGTCCCAACCGCGTGACCGGCTGGATCCCCGACACGCCGGGCGCGCTGGACACCGCCCGCAGCACCCAGGTCGTCAGGGTGGACATCGGCGACCGAAGGCTCACGATCGAGGACGCGGGCCGCAGGGTCGGCGCGTGGACGGTGGCGGTGGGCGCGGCCAAGACGCCCACGCCCACCGGCCGCACGTTCCTGCTCGCCTCGCTGGCGCCCGCCAAGCCCACGTTCAGCCCGCTGATCCTGCCGGTCGGCGCGCACTCCGACACGCTCGACACCTTCGGCGGGGGTCCCGGCACGGTCGCGTTCCACGGCTGGCCGGATGCCTCGGTGTTCGGCAAGGCGGTCACCCACGGGTGCGTGCGGGTCCCCAAGGACGCGCTGGCCCGGCTGGCGAAGGTGCCTCTCGGCAGCCCTGTCATCGTCACGGCCTGACCGTTTCTTCCCGCAACCCTGACATTCCTTCCCACAACCATTTCCAGAGGAGAAAACTGTGCGACTGCAGCAGCTCACCACGTTCGCGATCGGCACCGGGGCGGTCGCCGCGGTGCTCGCCGCGCCGACCGCGCCCGCGCTGGCCGACAGCGAGGCGCACGGCTCGGCGTACGGTGTCCGCGCCATCGGGCCGGTCGCCGTTCCGGCGGTGCCGTCGGTGACGTCCACCGACGGGCGGCCGGTCCGGGAGAGCCTCGTCCGGCTGCCGGGCAACTCGCTCATCAAGGCGTCGGGGCTGAACGCGGCCGCCCGGCCCGGTCAGGGCAGCGCCTCGGTCGCCGACGTCAAGTCGGAGCGGCTGGGCCTGACCGCCCGCTCGGTCACCGCCAAGTGCGTGAACGGCAAGGGCGTCTCGGAGCTGGCGGACGCCCGGCTGGCCGGCCGTCCCCTCGCGTTGCGGGCCAAGCCCAACAGCTCGGTGGCGGTCCCGGTGCCCGGGCTCGGCACCGCCGAGGTGGTGCTGAACAAGCAGACCCGAGACTCGCGCGGCCGCCTCAACGTGACCGCGATCGACGCGACCGTGCCGCTCGGCAAGGGCCGCACCGAGAAGCTCAGCATCGCCTCGGTGCGGTGCGCCCCGCCCGCGGCCGCCGCGCCGCGCGACCAGCAGGGCGCGCCGCCCACCAGCGCCGCGCAGCCCGGGCGTCCGGGGGCGGCGGGCGGCCACGGGTCGGCGGTCGGCCACCCGGGTGCGGGTGCGCAGCCGAACGGGCCGGCGCACCCGGGGTCGGCGGCGCAGCCGCGGTCGGTGGTGAAGGCCCCGGCGCCCAGGCCCGTCACCGGTGACCTTCCGGTGACCGGCTGACCCGAGCAGGTAAGAGGCCCGCGCACCGCCCGGTGCGCGGGCCTTCCGTTTGCCCGGACGGCCGGAGGGTAACGCCCGGCCAGGAGGTCGCTCGATGGATCACCAGGTCGTCCGCCGCATTCCGCGCACGGACGCGCTGCTGGCCGAGCCCCGGCTCGCGGCGGCGGCGCGGCGGCTCGGCCGCGACCTGGTGAAGTCGGTGATCGTCACGGCGCAGGACCGCGCCCGGCGCGGCCAGATCGCGCCCGAGTCGGTCGCGGACGCGGCCGTCGCCGCCCTCCCCGACACGGCCGGAGGCCTGCGCCCGGTGGTCAACGCGACGGGCGTGCTGCTGCACACCAACCTCGGCCGGGCGCCGCTGTCGCGGGCCGCCCGGGAGGCGGTGCTCGCGGCGTGCGGCGCGACCGACGTGGAGCTGGACCTGGCCACCGGCGCCCGCTCCCGGCGCGGCCGCTCGGCGGTTGCCGCGCTGCTGCGGCGGGTGCCCGCCGCCGAGGCGGCGCACGTGGTCAACAACGGCGCCGCCGCCCTGGTGCTGGCCGCGACGGCGCTGGCCGCGGGCCGGGAGATCGTGCTCAGCCGGGGCGAAATGGTGGAGATCGGCGACGGGTTCCGCATCCCCGACCTGCTGGTGTCGACCGGTGCCCGGCTGCGCGAGGTCGGCACCACCAACCGGACGTCCCCGGCCGACTACGCGGCGGCCGTCGGGCCGGACACGGGGTTCGTGCTGAAGGTGCACCCGTCCAACTTCCGGATGACCGGTTTCACCGCGTCCGTCGACGCGGGCGAGCTGGCCGGGCTGGGCGTGCCGGTCGTCGCCGACATCGGCTCCGGGCTGCTGGCCCCCGACCCGCTGCTGCCGGACGAGCCGGACGCCGCGAGCATGCTCCGGGCCGGGGCCTCGCTCGTGACCGCCAGCGGCGACAAACTGCTGGGCGGCCCCCAGTGCGGCCTCGTGCTGGGCGAGGCCCGCCTGGTCGAACGGCTTGCGCGGCATCCGCTCGCCCGCGCCCTGCGCGTCGACAAACTCACCTTGGCGGCGCTGGAGGCGACCCTGCGCGGCCCCGAGACGCCCACGTTCGCGGCCCTGCACGCGGAGCTTGAGGGGCTGCGCGAACGCGCCGGGCACATCGCGGCGGAACTCCGCGCCGAGGGCGTGGACGCCTACGCCGTCGACAGCTCCGCAACGGTCGGCGGCGGGGGCGCGCCGGGGGTCGCCCTGCCGAGCGCCGCGGTCTCGCTGCCGGAGCGCTACGCGGCGGCGCTGCGTCTCGGCTCGCCCGCGGTGGTGGGACGCGTCGAGGACGGCCGCTGCCTGCTCGACCTGCGCGCCGTCCCGCCGGACGAGGACGCCGCGCTCACCGCCGCCGTCCGCGCCGCCGGGCCGGTGTGATGGGGGGCGGTGTGATGCACGTCGTCGCCACCGCCGGGCATGTCGACCACGGCAAGTCCACGCTCGTGCGGGCGCTGACGGGCATGGAGCCGGACCGCTGGGAGGAGGAGCGCCGCCGCGGCCTGACCCTCGACCTCGGGTTCGCCTGGACGCGCCTGCCCGATGGTGCCGACCTGGCGTTCGTCGACGTGCCCGGGCATGAACGCCTGGTCGGCAACATGCTCGCGGGGGTGGGTCCCGTGCCCGCCGTGATGTTCGTCGTCGCCGCCGACCAGGGCTGGCAGCGGCAGTCGGAGGAGCACCTGGCGGTGCTGGACGCCCTGGACGTGCGGCACGGCCTGCTCGCCATCACCCGCCGCGACCTCACCGACGCGGCCACCGCCGCCGCCGTCCGCGACGACGCGCTGAAGCGCATCGCCGCCACGTCACTGGGCCGGGTGCCCGCCGTCACCGTGAGCGGCGCGACGGGCGAGGGCCTGGACGAGCTGCGCACCGCGCTGGCCGACCTGACCGGCGCGCTGCCCTCCCCCGACACCGGCGCCGACGTGCGCCTGTGGATCGACCGGGTCTTCACCGTGCAGGGCCGGGGCACCGTCGTCACCGGCACCCTGCGCGCCGGAACCGTCAGCGTCGGCGACGAGCTGGCGCTCGCGGACGGCACGCCCGTCACGGTGCGCGGCCTGCAGACGCTGAAACGCACGCGCACGCGGGTAGGCGCGGTGGCCCGCGTCGCAGTGAACCTGCGCGGCGCCCCCGAGACGCTGCGACGGGGCGACGTGCTGCTGACGCCGGGCCGCTGGCTCACCACCGACCTGATCGATGTGCGCCTGCGCGGGGACGCGGCCTGCGACCTGCCGCGGCATCTGACCCTGCACGCGGGTTCGGCGGCCGTGCCGGTCACCGTCCGCCCGCTCGGCGACGACACCGCCCGGCTGGCGCTGTCGCGTCCGCTCGCGCTGCGCGTCGGCGACATCGCGTTGCTGCGCGACCCGGGGGCGCACCGCGTCCCGGCCGGGATCACCGTGCTGGACGTGCGCCCGCCCCGCTTCACCCGGCGCGGCGCCGCAGCCGCCCGCGCCCGCGAGCTGGCCGCCCTGCCCGGCGTCCCGGACGGCGCCTGCGAGCTGCGCCGACGCGGCCTGGTCCGCCGCGGGGAGCTGCTGGCCATGGGCCTCGCACCGCCGTCGACCCCCGTCGCCGGCGACTGGCTCGCCGACCCTGGCCACTGGGCCGACCTGCGGCGCCGCCTGGTGGAGGCAGTGGAGGAGCACGCGGCCCGCCACCCCACCGACCCGGGCCTGCCCGCCGAGGCGGCCCGCCGCGTCCTCGGCCTGCCCGACCGCGCCCTGGTGGAGGCGCTGGCCGGGGACGGCCTGCAGCGACGCGACGGCAGGCTCTACGGGGCGACGACGCGTCCCCACTTGCCCCCGCACGTCCAACGCGCCGTCGACGCCGTGCGCCGCGACCTTGCCGCGGCCCCGTTCCGCGCTCCGGAGGCGGGCCGCCTCGCCGAACTCGGCCTCACCCCGAAGCTGCTCGCCGCCGCGGCCGCCGCGGGCGCCCTGCGCAAGATCTCCGACGGGATCGTCCTGCTGCCCGACTGCGAGACCCGCGCCGCGGCGATCCTGGCCCGCCTGCCGCAGCCGTTCACGCTCAGCCAGGCCCGCCAGGCCCTCGACACCACCCGCCGCGTCGCCGTCCCGCTCCTGGAGCACCTGGACCGCCGCGGCTACACCGTCCGAGTGGACGACACCCACCGCCGCTGCCCACCCCGGTGACGCCACCCGGACCGCAGTCGGCCGCTGACGAAATCAGGTCAGCAAAATCAGCCGGAATGCGAGAAATGCGGGCCCGAAGCGATTGAGCACGCCCGCCGTCCCGACAAAGACCCATGACGCGTTCAAGTTCCGCGTCTTAGCCTGGGGAAGGTCGAGACGCCCAGGAAAGGTGCAGCGCCCATGTCCGGCACGATCGGCGAACGCCTCAGACGCGCCCGACGCGAACACGGCATGACCCAGGAGGACCTCGCACGCGCCGCCGGTGTCAGCGTCGACCTGATCTCCAAACTCGAACAAGGCCGCCGCGAATCGGCACGCATCACCACACTGGCAAAACTCGCCAACGCCCTCGACCTGGAAATCTCCCACCTGCTCGACAAACGCGACCGCCTCGGCCCCGACCGCGACGGCGGCAGCGTCCTGGCAGTTCGCAACGTGCTCCTGTCACCCTCCCTCCTCCCGGGAATGGACACCGACGACGACGACACACCGACACCACTCGACGAACTCGAACGATCGGTATCCCGGGCATGGGACCACTACTGGGCAGGCGCCTTCGGCGAAGTCCTCACCGCCCTCCCCGGCCTCATCGGCGAGGCCCGCGCCACCCACACGTCCCTCGGCGCACCCGCCGTCCGCCCGTTGGCACTCGCCTACGCGCTGGCGTCCAACCTCATGGCGCAGATCGGACGGACGGACCTCGGTCTCGTGGCGGCCGAGCGGGCCATCACGGTGGCGCACACCGGCGACGACATGCTGCTGTGGGCCACCATGCACGCCGAGTACGCGTGGGTCCTGCTCCACCAGGGCCGCTACGCCGAGTCGGAGAAGGTCGCCGCCGACATGGCGGCTCGCATCGAGCCGTCGTTCGGGGACGGCGAGAAGGAGATCGCCGCGTGGGGCAATCTCCTCATGACCGCCGTCGCCCCGGCCGTCGGTCAGGACCGCACCCCCGAGGAGTATCTGCGGCTGGCCGGAGCGGGCGCCGAGAGGCTGGGGCGTCGTGTGCGCGTCTATCACACGTCCTTCGCCCCGCCCACCGTGGCGATGCAGGCGACATACGCCTACAGCGTCCTGAAGAAGCCGGCTGAGGCGCTGAAGGCCGCCAAGCGGATCCGGCCGCCGTCCAAGGACCATCCGGGCGATCTACGAGGCATCTCGTGGGGCGCGCACCTGATGGACGTCGCGCAAGCCCACTTCGACGCCGGACGCCTCAATGCGGCTACAACGACGCTGCTAGAGGCCCAGCAGGTGTCACCGGTGTGGTTCCGGCACCAGCGAATCGCCCAGGCCTTGGTCAGAGACATCCGCGAGACAGAGAAGCGCCTGAGCCCGGCGACCCGCAGGCTGACCAGGGCGCTCGGCGTCGATGACTAGGACAATGCGCTTCTGATCGGCAGCTGAGGTCACTTTGAGTAGGACATGGTGCCCTAGCGTGACCGGATGCGGACGGTAAGAACCGCACAACCTGCCCCTGGTGTTCCCGGCGCGTCACCGTGAGTCTGTGATGTGTGACGCAGTGCATCTCTTCAGCCATGGCCGCCGCGTCTGCGGGACGCTGGTCCGGCTCGTCCGCCGAGAAGGCACGCGCGTGGAACGAGATCCGCGTGCGGATCGAGTACGAGCTGATGCGGCGCTTCCCCGGGGCGATCACGGGCTACGGCGACTACAGCCGGGAGTGGTTCATCTTCGACCTCGCGGGCCGGACGTTCTACGCCCCGACGCCCGAGCAGCCGGCCTACCGGGTCATGCACACCTGGCGGCAGTCGGCGGGTGCGGTGGCGAGACCGGGGGTGCGCGGCTGCGATGGGTGACGTCTCGCGGATCAAGGCGGCGCTCCGGGACGAGTTCCCCGGGTGGTCGATCCTCTACACGGACCGGCGTCGGTGGTGGGCCACGCGCGGCCCCAAGCCGGGCGAGCAGGTCAACAACGGCGAGTCGGCGCTCGACGCCGACACCCCCGAGGAACTGCGCCGGTTACTGCTGAAGGTCAGCGACAACTAGACACCGGGGCCCCGGGACCGTAGGGCGCCGGCCGGGACCCCGGTCGGCGGCGGCGCGGCCCCTTCCCACCGCGCCGCCGCCACCTTCGCCGACCGCGCCCCTCAGAGGCCCCCTCAGCTGCCCCCACCAGCCGACCGACCGCCGCTTCGAAGCACGTCCGAGCTTCTGATCGGAACGCGATACCGGCCCAGGTCACATGCGCGCCGCCGCATTCGGGGGCCCGCGTCCGCACACGGCACCGGCCGCCACACGCCACCGCCGCCACCCAGCACATGCCGCAGTGCCGGGCGGTGACTCCATCACGACGACGCCTGTGACGGTGTCTCAACGGCGCCGACTTACTCTCCCTGCAGTCGCTCGGCCCCGCCCCTGCCCGCGAGAAGAGACGCCGCGGCGCTCAGGTAGGCGATTCCCCCGAGCACGCCGGGCACGGGATCTGCTGCAAGGTGCGGGTCACCACAAGCCCAGCGCCAAGGCAGACCCGGCAGCCCGGGAAGTTCGCCGTGCCGACATCCGCCCAGACCGGCGGGGGCTCCGAAGGGGGCCCGCTGTCATCGCCGACGTAGCCGCGTCCACCGCAGAAGTTGCACGCCAGCACCAGCGGCCCCATGCGCTGCTCGCCCGAACCGCCGCAGTCCGGGCAGTCGAGACGATCACTCACTCCTGACCCGACCCCTTCCACGCAGAGCACGGACGCCACTCACGTTGAGCCTTCTTGGTGTCGTTCTCATGCCACCACGCAGCGGCCCGGGCATCCGTGTGATGCCGTCACCCGCCCGCTCATCATCACCCACCCCGACAGCCAGGTGAAGGCGAGTAAGAGAAAATCCGGGCGGTCCCGTACGTGCGGGTGTCGGTCACACGGAGAACCGTGGACGCCCACCAGTACGTCTTGCTCATCGGTCTGACACCCAGAGTGTTCCGTGTGCGTGTTCGCCGGAAGACGGCGGATCGGTGCCCGGGTCGGCACTTCGGGGTGGGTGGCCCTGCAGGCGCGGCCCACCCGGCGGTGGGCCGGCTACCGGCTGGGCGCGCGTCCCTGACTCCTGGGAGCCGCTCGCCTATGGTGGGCGGATGAGGGTTGCGGTGACGGGGGCGTCCGGGTTGATCGGGACGGCGCTGGTCCGGAGCCTGGAGGCGGATGGGCACCGGGTGGTGCGGCTGGTCCGGCGGCAGCCCGCGGGCCCCAGGGAGATCTCGTGGCAGCCGGGCGGCACGCTCGACGCTGAGGCGCTGGCCGGTGTGGACGCGGTGGTCCACCTGGCCGGGGCCGGGATCGGCGACCGCCGGTGGAGCGCCGCCTACAAACGGGTGATCCGCGAGAGCCGGGTGCGCGGGACGCGGACCGTCGCGGAGGCCGTGGCGCGAACGCGTCCGCGCGTGCTGGTGTGCGGGTCGGCGATCGGTTTCTACGGGGACACCGGCACCCGCGAGGTGGACGAGACCGCACCGGCGGGCAGCGGGTTCCTGGCCGGTGTGGTCCGGGACTGGGAGGCCGCCGCGGCACCGGCCCGGGAGGCGGGCGTCCGGGTGGTGTTCGCGCGCACCGGGCTCGTGTTGGGACGGGGCGGGCTGGTCGGCAGGCTGCTGCCGCTGTTCCGGCTGGGCCTGGGCGGCAGGCTCGGCGACGGGCGGCAGTGGATGAGCTGGATCTCCCTTGACGACGAGGTGGCGGCGCTCCGGTTCCTCCTGGAGGGCGATCTGGAGGGTCCCGTCAACCTGACGGGACCGCGGCCGGTGACCAACGCCGACTTCACTCGGGCGTTGGCGCGGGCCGTGGGGCGTCCGGCGGTGCTCACGGTGCCCGGGACGGCGCTGCGGCTGGCGCTCGGGGAGTTCGCGGACGAGGGGGCGCTGATCAGCCAGCGGGTGCTGCCCCGCAGGCTGGAGGAGGCGGGGTTCGCCTTCGGGCACCCCGACGTGACCGCCGCCCTTGCAACCGCCATATCCCCCTGACCGGCGCACAGGTGCCCGGCCGCTCCTCCGGCGCGGCCGGGCATCTGCCGTGCGGGGAAGGTTCGCAGCGGAGGCGGACGGGAATCGAACCCGCCTGTCCGAGGACCTCGGACACCGCGACTTTGAAGGTCGGGGGGGCCACCAGGCACCCAGACGCCTCCAGCACCGGCGCATACCCGGGCCGGCGGCCATCACACAGAAGGGGGAGCAGATGACGACGACCGGAGGGACCGTCCGGCTCACGCGGTATGCGCGGGGCGGCGGGTGCGCGTGCAAGATCCCGCCCGGTGAGCTCGAGGACGTGGTGGCCGGGCTGGCCGCCGCGCCCGCCGCGTCCGGTGCGCAGGTGCTCATCGGGTTGGAGACCGGCGACGACGCGGCCGTGGTGCGGGTGGCGGACGACGGTCCCGCCGTGGTGGCGACGGCGGACTTCTTCACCCCCGTGGTGGACGACCCCTACGACTGGGGGCGCATCGCCGCGGCCAACGCGCTGTCGGACGTGTACGCGGTGGGCGGCCGTCCCCTGGTGGCGGTGAACCTGCTGGCGTGGCCGCGGGACGTGCTGTCGTTCGACCTGGCGCGGGAGGTGCTGCGCGGGGGGCTGGACGTCGCCGCGGAGGCGGGCTGCCATGTGGGCGGCGGGCACAGCGTGGACGACGCCGAACCCAAGTACGGGATGGCGGTCACGGGCGTCGCCGACCCCGAACGGCTGCTGCGCAACGACCGGGGCCGCGCCGGGCTGCCGCTGTCGCTGACCAAGCCGCTCGGCATCGGGGTGCTCAACAACCGGCACAAGGCGACGGGCGAGGTGTTCCCGCAGGCCGTGCAGGCGATGGTCACGCTCAACCGGGACGCCGCGGAGGCCGCGCTGCGGGCGGGCGTCGAGTGCGCCACGGACGTGACCGGGTTCGGGCTGCTGGGGCACCTGTACAAGCTGGCGCGGGCGTCGGGCGTCACGGCCGTCGTCGACGCCTCGGCAGTCCCGTATCTGGACGGCGCGTGGCAGGCGATGCGGGACGGGTTCGTCAGCGGCGGCACGCGGCGCAACCTGGCCTGGGTCGCCCCGCACACCGACTTCGGGAATGCCGACGAACAGACGCGGCTGCTGCTGGCGGACGCGCAGACGTCGGGCGGCCTGCTCGTCGCGGGTGAGATCCCCGGCGCGCCCGTGATCGGCGAGCTGGTGCCCCGGCGGGAGCACGTGCTCGTCGTCCGGTAGGGCGTCACACCTCGGTGCCGGTGGCGCCGGTGATGCCGGCGCGCCGGCGGTAGGAGCGGACCAGGGCCGCGGCCTGCGGGCCGCGCGGGCGGCGGCCCGGGCGGATGTCGCAGGCGATGGCCTTGCTCTCCTGGATGTGGGTGTTGGGGTCGAGCGCCATGTGGAGCAGTTCGTTGGCGGCGTCGCCGGTGCTGTAGCCGTTGGGGCCCCAGTGGTAGGGCAGGCCGATCTGGTGCAGGGTGCGGCCGTCCACCGTCAGCGGCGTCATGCGTTCGGTGACCAGGACGCGCGCCTCGATCACGTTGCGGGCGGAGATGATGGTGGCCCAGCCCAGGTGCTCCAGGCCGCGTTCGCGTGCCAGTTCCGGGGACACCTCGCAGAAGAACTCGGGTTGGAGTTCGGCGAGGTAGGGCTGCCAGCGCGACATGCCTCCGGCCGTGTGGTGCTCGGTGAGCCGGTACGTGGTCGCCACGTACGGGTACACGGGCGACCCGACGGGCTGGTAGCGGTTGTCGGGGTGCGGGGACGGCAGGTGCCGTGCGGGGTTGCGCTGCTGCCTGTAGAGCGGGTTGGTGAACGGCGAGTCCTGGGGTTCGTAGTGGGCGGGCAGGGGGCCGTCCACGAGTCCGGTGGGCACGTACAGCCACGCCTTCCCGTCGGCCTGCATGATGAACGGGTCGTCGCCGGCGAGCGCGTCGGCGGCGCGCGCGCCCTCCGGGGGCGTGTAGCCGGGGGGCCTGTCGGGGACGAAGTCGGGCACGTCGTGGCCCGTCCAGCGGCCCTGGGCCGCGTCCCACCAGACGAGGGCCTTGCGTTCGCTCCACGGCCTGCCGTCCGGGTCGGCGGACGCGCGGTTGTAGAGGATGCGGCGGTTGGCGGGCCACGCCCAGCCCCATTCGGGGGCGACCCAGTTCTGGTCGCGGCCGGGTTTGCGGCGGGCGGCCTGGTTGACGCCTTCGGCGCGGACACCGCAGTAGATCCAGCAGCCGCAGGAGGTGGAGCCGTCGTCGCTCAGCTCGGTGTAGGCGCTGAGCGGGCGGCCGTCGGCGGCGCGGCCGTTGATCTCGGCGAGGACGGCCTCGGCGTCGGGTTCGGCGTTCTCCCCCTTGACCGGGTAGTCCCAGGTCAGGTCGAGGATCGGACGGTCCATCTCGTCGGTGGACCCGGCGAGCGCGGCGCGGACGAGGCGGCCGAGGTGGTAGGCGAACCACAGGTCGCTGCGCGCCTGGCCGGGCGGTTCGACGGCGGCGTGGTGCCACTGCAGCATGCGCTGGGTGTTGGTGAAGCTGCCGTCCTTCTCGGTGTGCGCGGCGGCGGGCAGGAAGAACACCTCGGTGGCGATGTCCTCGGTGCGCAGCTCGCCGGTTTCGATCTCCGGGCCGTCCTTCCACCAGGTGGCCGATTCGATGAGGGAGAAGTCGCGCACGACCAGCCAGTCGAGGTTCGCCATGCCGAGCCGCTGCATCTTGGCGTCGGCGGACCCGACGGCGGGGTTCTCTCCGAGCAGGAAGTAGCCCTTGCAGACGCCGTCGAGCTGGGCCATGACCGTCTCGTAGGTGCTGTGGGAGCCGGTCAGGCGGGGCAGGTAGTCGAAGCGGTAGTCGTTGGCTGCGGTGGCGGCGTCCCCCCAGTACGCCTTGAGCAGGCTCACCATGTAGGCGCGCATGTCGCCCCAGAAGCCCTTGCGCGCCGCCTCGGCCTGCACGTAGGTGTCGAGGTCTTCGTGCTCGTGCGCGTGCGGCATGGGCAGGTAGCCGGGCAGCAGGTTGAACAGGGTGGGGATGTCGGTGGAGCCCTGGATGGAGGCGTGCCCGCGCAGCGCCAGGATGCCGCCGCCGGGGCGTCCGATGTTGCCGAGCAGCAGCTGCAGGATCGCCGCCGCGCGGATGTACTGGACGCCGACGGTGTGCTGCGTCCACCCGACTGCGTAGGCGAAGGCGGTGGTGCGGTCCCGCCCGGAGTTGCCGGTGATCAGGTCGCAGACGGTGCGGAAGACGTCCTGCGGGACGCCGCAGACGCGTTCGACCATCTCCGGGGTGTAGCGGGCGTAGTGCCGTTTGAGCACCTGGAACACGCAGCGGGGGTGCTGCAGCGTCGGGTCGCGTGGGGGGTAACCGGCGGCGATGGGGAAACCGCCGGATCCGGCGGTCTCGCCGCGCGCCGCCTCCGCGACCTCGGGCCCGCCGCCTTGCGTGCGCCGGTCGTACTCCTGGTCGCGCTGTCCCGCGGCCGCCTGCACCTCCAGGCCCGCGTACTGCCAGGTGGCGTTGTCGTAGGCGCGGCTGCCGGGGTCGAAGCCGGAGAACAGGCCGTCGAGGTCTTCTGTGTCGCGGAAGTCCTCGCGCAGGATGACCGGCGCGTTGGTGTAGGCGACGACGTAGTCGCGGAAGTAGGCGTCGTTGCGCAGGACGTGGTTGATGATGCCGCCGAGGAAGGCGATGTCGCTGCCCGCGCGCAGCGGCACGTGCACGTCGGCCATGGCGCTGGTGCGGGTGAACCGCGGGTCGACGTGGATGACCTTGGCGCCGCGGGCCTTGGCCTCCATCACCCACTGAAACCCGACCGGATGGCATTCGGCCATGTTCGAGCCCTGGATGACGATGCAGTCGGCGTTGGCCAGGTCCTGCTGGAAGGTGGTGGCGCCGCCGCGTCCGAACGAGGTCCCCAGACCGGGAACGGTGGAGGAGTGTCAAATGCGCGCCTGGTTCTCGATCTGTATCGCGCCCAGGGCGGTGAACAGCTTTTTGAGGAGGTAGTTCTCCTCGTTGTCGAGCGTGGCGCCGCCGAGGGAGGCCAGGCCGAGCGTCCGCCGCACCCGCCTGCCGCCGACCTCCCACTGCCAGCCGGCGCGGCGCGCCGCGATCACCCGGTCGGCGATCATCTTCATGGCGGTGTCGAGGTCGAGGTGCTCCCAGTCGGTGCCGTAGGGGCGCCGGTACAGCACCCTGTGCTCGCGGGCCGGGCCGGTGGTGAGCTGGAGGCTGGCCGACCCCTTGGGGCACAGGCGGCCGCGGGAGACGGGCGAGTCGGGGTCGCCCTCGATCTGGGTGACCTTGCCGTCCTGGACGTAGACGTTCTGTGCGCAGCCGACCGCGCAGTACGGGCACACCGACTTGACGACGCGGTCGGCGGTGGTCACGCGGGGGTCGAGCCGTTCGCTGCGGCGGCTCTTGGCCGCGGCGCCGCGTCCCAGCGGGTCGTCGCCGGTGAGCTGCCGGTAGACCGGCCAGGACTCGATCCATGTGCGGACGCCCATGTCAGTCCCTTTTCTACTCTTTCGTCGGTCTGGTGGCTGCTACCCGTGCCGGGCGGCCGGAAACTCCCGGTCGTTCAGGCGTTGCCGTTGCGGGACGACGGTGTACTCGGGGTTCTGGGCGGACGCGACGCCCGCGTGGAAGACGCCGAACCGCAGCGCCGCCGATCCGGCGATCAGCGCGGCGCCCGCCGCTGCCGACAGCACCCTGGACCGGACGGTTCCCGGCAGCGCGGCCAGCCCCGCGCCCGCCGCCGTCAGCGCCTCGCAGACGCGCATGAGCCGCCCCGCCTTGCCCTGCTCCAGGGGCTCGGCAGCCAGGCCCATGCGCCGCTTCATCAGCCGCGTCATGCCGAGTTCGGCGGCGGCGCCGAGGACGGCGGCGCGGCGTGCGGGTTCGGCGGGAGCGAAGACCAGGCCCAGGCCCGCCGCGGCGGCGGCTCCGGACCCGGCGAACAGGAACGGCATCTGCCGGTATCCCTCGTGCCAGGACGGTACGGCGGTGTCGCAGACGAGCACCGCCGTGTAGGTGGCGACGGCGGGGCCGAGGACGGCCGCGCCCGCCGTGGCCAGCGCGCCCAGGCGCCGGAACCGTCCCGTCATCTCCGTCACGGCGGCCGCCCCGGCCAGCGGGCCGTAGCCGAACAGCAGCCACGACCCCATGCTCATCGGGGAGGTCGGCTTGGCCACGCGCAGCATGTTGAGGAAGCGCGCGGGCCGCCCCAGGTCGTGGACGAGCGCGGCCAGCGACAGGGAGATGGCGCCGAGCGCCCCCACCTTGGCGGTGCGGGCGAGTTCGCGCCGCCCCGTGGCGTGGGCGCCCGCGGCCAGCAGCGACGAGCCTCCGGCCAGACCGCCGAGGAACAGGTATCCGGCGATGTCGAGCGGCTTCCACACGGGCGGGTTC
This sequence comes from Actinomadura sp. NBRC 104425, assembly GCF_030269545.1. GTDB lineage: Bacteria > Actinomycetota > Actinomycetes > Streptosporangiales > Streptosporangiaceae > Spirillospora > Spirillospora keratinilytica. Next base: position 26,909 of record NZ_BSTN01000009.1, read on the forward strand.
AGCACCGGCAGGCCGTAGTAGGAGGTGAAGCGCGCCTCCGGCACCATGGCCTGTTCGCCGCGCCGCCTCCTGCCGCGCCCGCCGCGTCCCGCGCGTGCCCCGTGTTCCGCGTGCGTCATCGCGGCCTCCGGCCCGTCCGCAGGAAGCAGGCGGCCACCCCCGCCGCCATCGCCACCGCCGCCGCTGCGGCGTGCCGCCACATCGACGGCAGGTCCCGGGTGGTCACCACCGGGTCGGGCGGCAGCCCGTACACCTCGGGTTCGTCCAGGAGCAGGAAGAACGCGCCGACGCCGCCGACGCCGTCGCCGGGGTCGTGCCCGTACAGGCGGGCCTCGGGCTGCCCGGCGTCGTGCAAAGCCCGCACGCGAATTTCGGCGCGTTCGCGCAGCTCGTCCAGCGGGCCGAACTGGATGGAGTCGGTGGGGCACGCCTTGGCGCAGGCCGGTTCCATGCCTGCGCCAAGGCGGTCGTAGCACATCGTGCACTTCCAGGCGCGGCCGTCCCCCTTGCGCTGGTCGATGACCCCGTACGGGCAGGCGGGGATGCAGTAGCCGCAGCCGTTGCAGATGTCCTCCTGGACGACGACCGTGCCGAACTCGGTGCGGAACAGCGATCCGGTGGGGCACACGTCCAGGCATGCCGCGTGCGTGCAGTGCTTGCACACATCCGACGCCATGAGCCAGCGCAGCTCCGGCCCCGCGCCGTCCACCAGCTTTGACCCGGCGTCGGCCTGCCCCGCGGCCTGGAACACGTCCACCGGCTTGCGCTGCTCGATGAACGCCACATGCCGCCATGTGTCGGCCCCGAGTCCCTGGGTGTTGTCGTACGACATCCCGGTCAGCAGCAGCCCGTCCTCGGGGATGGCGTTCCACTCCTTGCACGCGACCTCGCACGCCTTGCACCCGATGCACACCGACGTGTCGGTGAAGAAACCCACGCGGGGGCGCTCCCCGGTCTCGGTCATGGCGTCGGGGTCCCCGGCGAGCCGTCCCCCAAACACCAGATGTGGTGCAAACGACATGATCAGGGGCGGTGGCGCGGCTACAGTCGGGGCAGAACGGTCCAACGCCATGAGGGAGGGCCCCGATGCCCGAGGACACCGGCGTCGCCCCCGCGCGGAAGGCGCCATGAGCGCGTCCACCCCCGAGCCCGGCGCCTTCGAGTCCCCCGCGGCCGAGCCCGTGGTGATCGACGGCGGCGACCAGTCGTGCACCCGGCTGCTGCTCAAACTGCGCGGGCAGCTGGCCGAGCTGCCGGCGGGCACGATCGTGCACCTTTTGGCGTCCGACCCGGCCGCGCCCGTGGATCTGGCCGCCTGGTGCCACCTGACCGGCCACACCTACCTCGGCCCGCTCCCCGACCGGCCCGGCACCCCCTGCTACGTGCTGCGCGTCAGCGCCTCCCCGCGCCCCACCGACCCCAGGTCCCCCTGGCGCCCGGCCGCCACCGACTGACACACCCGCGCCCTCACTCGGACCGGGCGTCGTCGGCCACGCGCCGGGCGAGCACCCGGTAGGCGTTCGACCGGTTCCCGCGCCGGATGACCGGCAGCAGCAGCTGGTCGGCCGCGGCGGCGGCGAACATCAGCGGGCCCGCCGCCACGAACACGGCGGTGCGCGCCGCGCCGCGCAGCCGGCGGGCGCGCGGGTCCCGCCACGGCTTGCCGGGGTCCGGGACGATCCGGTGCGCCAGCAGCATCACGATCATCAGCAGCTCGACCGGCTGGTGCGCGGGGCCGCGTTCGACGGCGACCGCCCGGAAGCCGCGCTCCTCCAGGGCCCGGACGAGGTTGCCGACCGTGACGAAGTGCAGGTGCTGCGGCTGGAACCAGGAGTGCCACCAGCCGCGCGCCACCCGGCCCAGGGGCCACTCGGGGTCGGGCACCTCGATCAGCAGATGCCCGCCGGGCGGCAGCACCCGGGCGGCCGCGTCCAGCTCCGCGCGCGGATCGACGGTGTGCTCCAGGTAGTGGTGCATGCTCACCACGTCGTACTCGCCGGCGAGCTTGTCGGCCAGGTCGGGGAACAGGCCCTGGTAGGCGCGGTCCACCCAGCCGCGGCGTTCGGCCTCCCGGATGGACACGCCCATGTCGAGCCCGTCGAAGCGGGTGTGCGGCCAGATGTCGCGGGCGGCGTTGCAGAAGTGGCCGTGCCCCGCGCCGACGTCCAGCCACGCGCGGGGTTCGGCGTGGCCGCGCAGCATCCTGGCGCGGTCCCGGTAGTGCGGGGCGGCCAGGCGGAAGCCGCGTTCGACCTCCGGGCCGCCGGAGCCGTCGTAGAAGTCGCGGTAGTAGAAGTCCAGGCCGGCCGCGTTGAGCCGGGGGTTCTGGAAGACGTGCCCGCAGGATGCGCAGCGTTCCAGGACGAACCTGCCGGGCCGGTGGTGCTGGCGGTCGCCGCTGGTCAGCAGGTGGCGCAGGTCGCGGCCGCCGCACCAGGGGCAGTCGGCGCGGCGCTGCTCGAAGAACCGGTCGACGCCCTGTGCCAGGTCGGCGGCGTACTCGGCGCGCAGGGCGGGCAGCCGCGGGTCGGGGTCCTCGCGCTGGGCGGCGACGCGCAGCCACCGCAGCGGCGCGGCGACCGGGCGCGTCAGCGCGAACCGGAGCCGGTCGCAAGGCCGCAGCGGGGTTCCGGCGGTCGCCAGGTACGGCTGGGCGCACGCTGCGGCGAGCACCGCGAGCGCGGCCGCCGCGTCCCGCCGCGCCGAGCCGCCGCGTCTCGTCAGGCAGCGCGCCAGCGCCGCGCCGAGCACGCCGAGCCCGAGGATGTTGCCGGTGAGGTAGACGGGAAGGTCGCTGGGCCAGCGGCGGCGCAGGATCCGGCGGCGGTCGGCGGGCGGGCACCCGACCGGCGCGATGCCGGGGGCCACGCACAGGTCGGTCGCGGTGGGCGCGTAGCACTTCAGGCGGGTGATCAGCTCGTCCATCTCGGCGGGGCTCAGCCCCTCGAACCGGGAGATCCCGGCCCGCTCGGCCACGTCGGCGTCGACGAGCACGGCGTGCGCGCCGCCCCCGCCGACCGCCAGGCGCGACCACCGGTACGTGGCGGGGTCGACGCGCCGCACCAGCTCCAGCGCGCGCAGGCTGTCCAGCCCGGACGGCACCAGGTCGAGCACCCGCAGCCCGTGGCGGCGGGCGTGGGCGGCGGCGGCCCGGCGAGTGGCATCGTCCAGGTGCACCCCCTCGGCGGTGACGAAGCGGTGGCCGCCGCAAGCGCCGGCATCGGCCTCGTCACCGGACGGCGGTGTCAGCGGTGTCAGTTTCGCGGCCCTCGCCCGTCGCCACAGCGCGTCCGCCGTGAACCCGGCCGCGGTCAGCAGCATGATCGATCGCAGTCGCATGTCGGTCCCTTTCGCGGGAGCTCGGAGCGGAACCGCGGGAAGCGTCCGCCCCGATGCGAGACCAGCTCGGCTGTGCCGATCATCCGCCCGCGGGCACCGGGCCGTAATACGGCCGCCGCCAAAGTCGGCGGCTGAGATCGTCAGCCGGGTGAGTGGCCGGACGGCGCCTGGTCCGCGTACCGCAGGAAAGCGTGCAGCGCGATCATCAGGTCGAGGCGGGAGCCCGCGCCCCACGGGTCGCCGCCGTACAGCTCCTGCACGACGCGGATGCGGTAGCGCACGGTCTGCGGGTGGACGTGCAGCGCCTGCCCGGCGGCGACCGCGTTGTCGCCGCTGTCCAGGTAGGCCAGCAGCGTCTCGGCCATCGTCCGGCGGCGCCGCGGCGGCAGCCGCAGCAGCGGCCCCAGATGGCGGGCCGCGGCCGGGCCGATCAGCTCCTCGCACGACGCCGCCGCCAGTGTCGCCAGGTGGTCCACGCACCGCACGACGCCCGCGGCGGGCAGCAGACCGCGCTCCATCAGCGTGACACCGCGCCGGGCCCAGCGCAGCGACACCGCCCCCTCGTTCAGCGGGACGGTCGGGCCGAGCACGCCCGGGTGGCGGTCGAGCAGCGCGGCAAGCATACGCTCCTGGCCGGGGCCGTCCGGGTCGGGCACCACCAGGTACGGCGCGGGGTCGTCCCAGGCGGCCAGCACCGTCGGGGAGACGACGCGCGGGGCGCCGCCGACCGGTGTGCGCAGCGCCACCACGCCGATGGTCCGAGGGGCGCCCCAGCCGGCGGCGCGCGCCAGGTCGGCCAGCGCCTCCAGGCTGGTCGGCGGGTCGTTGACGAGCAGGTCGCGCAGCCGCCCCCGCAGCCGCTCCCGCTCGGTCGCCATGTCCTCCTGGGCGGCGGCGTACCCTTCGGCGGCCGCGTCGGCGACCTCGCCCAGCAGCACGAACAGCGAGTCGGTCAGCAGGGCCAGCGTCTCGCGCGGCCAGCCGAGCCGGTACGCCTGGTCGATGAACCGGCGGCAGGCGACCTGGCTGCTCAGCCGGATCGCGGTCTGCAGTCCGTCCAGGCCGCCGCCGCGCCGCGCCTGCCGGGCGCCCAGCCGCGCGTAGGCCGCGGTCAGCGCCTCCCGGTCGGGCGCGGCGCCGGCGACGAGGCCGACGAAGTGCTCGATGCTCATGGCGATGGTGGCGCGCATCCGCCGTCCGTGGTCGCTGTCGGGCGGCTGGGCGTACTCGGGGACCTGCGCGCGGATCTCCCGGGCGATCTCGTCGATCACCGAGTCCAGGTGCGGGCGCAGAAGCTCCCCGAGCCCCGCGTCCCCCTGTCTCGGCCGCTGGTGCCGGCCGGGCCGCCGCCGCTGCGGGCGGTGGCGCCGTCGGACGGGTGCGTGCTGCTCGGTGGCCACAGGCGTCGCTCCTCGCGGTTCACCCCCGTCGGTCTCTCGACGTGGCCAGTCTGGTGCGGGACGCGGCCCGGTCAAGGGCGGCGGCGCAGGCCGGTGCGCGCGCACAGCGGCACTGGGCGGCGGCACTGGCGGGTCCGCCGCCGGGTGAGCCTGCGGCGGCGGACGCAACTCGGCCGGCTGACAAAAACCGGCCGGTTCTTGTTGGCGGGGGCCGATGGCGCGCGCGCCGATCCGTCCTAGGCTCGCAGCGCCACCCCCCGGCTCACGGAGACGGCCCACGGAGACCCAGCATGCGCACTGCCCGTTTCCTGCTCGCGGCGGTGTGCGCCGTGACGCTCGGCACGGTCGTGCCCGTCCCGCCCGCCTCGGCGGCGCAGCCCGCGTCCGCCCCCGCCGGGGCGCCGGTTGCCGCGGACGACGGCGCCACTGTCACCGACGAGGAGCAGTTGGACGACCGCACCTACGACCTGACCGTGTCGTCGCCCGCACTCGGCCAGTCGGTGAAGGTGCGGGTGCTCGTCCCGCACGGATGGTCGCGGGACGCGGCGCGCACATGGCCGGTCGTCTACGCCTACCACGGCGGCCGCGACTCCTACGTGTCGTGGACGCGCAGCACCGACATCGAGGAGGTGTCGGCCCGCTACGACGTGATGGTCGTCATGCCCGAATGCGCGGACGGGGCGTTCACCGACTGGTGGAACTACGGCAGGGGCGGCACGCCCAAGTGGGAGACCTTCCACACCCAGGAGGTCCTCCAGCTGATGGAACGCAACTACCGGGCCGGCACGACGCGCGCCGCGATGGGCATCTCCTCGGGGGCGACGGGCGCGACGACGTACGCGGCGCGCCATCCGGGCATGTTCCGGTACGCGGCGGCCTCCAGCGGCATCCAGCACATGACCAGGCCCGGCGTCCCGACGACGGTCATGTTCACGCAGGCGTTCTTCACCGACACCGACGACCCGCTGCGCGTGTGGGGCATCCCCGGGATCGACGACGCCAACTGGCGGGCGCACGACCCGTACGAGCTGGCGGCCGGCCTGCGCGGCACCGGGCTGTACGTGTCCTCCGGCACGACCGGGCTGCCCGGCGAGTACGACGACCCCGCGCCCGGGCAGCAGTTCCTGGTCCAGCCGCAGGAGGTGGTCACCGGCGTGACCTCCGTGGACTTCGTCGCGCGGCTGCGCGCCCTCGGCATCCCGGTCACCGCGCACATCTACACCGACGGCTGGCACGACTGGGCGACCTGGCAGCCGGAGATGCACCGGTACTGGCCGCTGATGATGGACGCCCTGGGCGTCGCGGCCGGCTGACCCCGCGTCCACGGAGACGTCGATGGTGGTCGCACCGGCCGGCGCGCACGCGCACACCGTCATCCAGGAGGCCGTGAGGGAGCTCGCCGGGCGGCTCCCCGAGCTCACCGACCGGCTCATCGAGCGACTGCGGGAGGGAGCCGACCCGCAGGAGCGGCGGCTGTTCGACGCCCCCGGATTCCGGGCCGCCGCGCACGCCGGTCTGGACGCCGCCCTGCAGGCCGTCGCCAGCGTCGGCCGGGACCGCACCGACCTGCGGCTGGCCCGCCGCGTCGGCCGCCGCTACGCCGAGCGGCGCATCCCGCTGGAGACGGCGCTGCGCGCCTACCGGCTGGCGGGGGCTCTGCTGTGGGAGGGCGTCGCGGAGGTCATCGCCGAGCGCCACCCCGAGGACGTGGCGCTGCTGGTGGCGGGGGCGCACCGCACCCTGGCGATGATCGACCAGCTGTCCACGTCGGTCACCGAGTCCTACCACCGCGCCCAACGCGACCTGCGCGACACCGACCTGGAACGCGCCCGCCGGACCTTGGACGCCCTTCTGGACGGCCGCACGCCCGACCACCCTCGCATCGCCCGAGCGGCCGCCAGGCTCGGTCTGCCGGAGTCCGGCCGCTACGTCGTCGTCGCGGTCCCCTCGACGGCGCCGCCCGCGACCGCCAGGGCCGTCTGGCGGGTGCGGGACGGGGTCGGGCTCGGGGTGGTGCCGCTCGCGGAGGGGGATCTGGGCGAGGTGGCGGCGTCGCTGCGTCCGCTGGTGCGCGGCCCGGCGGGGATCGGCCTGCCGGTGGACGGGCTGGCGGCGCTCGGCTGCGCGCGGCGCTCCGCCGAACTGGCGTTGCGGTGCGCGACGGCCGAGGCGCGGGCGGGCGGTCCGCCGCGGGTCGTGCGGCTGGACGAGCGGCTGCCGGCGGCACTGGTGGCGGCGCAGCCGGAGCTGGCCGGGCAGGTGCGGCAGATCGTGCTCGGGCCGCTGCTGGCACTGGAGCGGGCCGAGCGGGAGGTGCTGCTGGAGACCGTGGCGGTGTGGCTGGACTGCGGCGGGTCGACGGCGCGGGCGGCGCGGCGGCTGTTCTGCCACCGCAACACCGTGCTGGCGCGGATCCGGCGGGTCGAGCGGCTGACCGGGCGCAGGCTGGGGCATCCGCGGGAGGCGGCCGAGGTCGTCCTGGCCCTTGAGGCGGTCCGGCTGGCCCGGGCCGCGGAGGCGTCCGGCGGCCCGGGCGGTGCGCCGGAGGGTCAGACCTTGCCCGCCGCGAACTGGGCGGCCTGGTCGGCGTTGTTGCCGTAGCTGAGGTGGGCCAGGATGTTCAGCCCACCGCCGCAGATCGGGTCGCCGTCCGCGCAGATGTCCAGCGTGCGGCTCTCGTAGGTGCCGGTGACGCGGCGGCCGATGGCCCGGATCGGGTTGCCGAACAGCAGCACCGCGGCGACCCGCGGTTCGACGGAGGCGGGGATCGTCTTGGTGATGGGCCCGCCGACCAGGGCGCCGTCGCTGCTGATGCCGATGGAGTTGTCGACGACGTTGGCGCCCTGCGAGTACCCGACGAGGATGAACTTCTGGTTCGGGCAGGACCGCGCCTCGGCCGTGACGTGGTCGACGAGGTCGGTGTTGCCCTCCGACGCCGAGCCGGGGATGACGCTGGCCGGGTAGTCCACCGCGTACGACTTCAGCGAGCGGAACAGGATCTTGCGCTGCAGCGCCGAGTACACGGGGTCGCCGACGATCAGGCCGAGGGTGCCCGGCTCGCCGGTGCCGCGCGCGACGACCACGTCGATGTCGGCGCAGGCGGCCGAGGCGGGCAGGGCGGGCTGGAGGGCGACGACGGCGCCGGCGGCCAGCGAGGTCACCGCGGTGATCCTGGCGGCGAGCCGGCGGATGGCGGGACGTGGGAGCAAACGCATTGCAGACGCCTTTCGGGTGGGAATTGTGCGGCCGCTTTCGACCGCGACTCGTGCAGCGATGATCGGCTGTCACGGGCTCCCCGGAAATGGCGTCACTCGCAAATTCTCGGGCCGTACCCGCTCACTCGGATGAGTCGGATACAGGCCGCAGTACCGCCTGTCACGCAATGCCCGGCCGCAAATGCGGGCAGGCGCGCCGCAGACGAATAGGAAAACGGCCGCCACGCCGTTCGGGGTGGCGGCCGTTTTCCGAAAGGTTCGGTCAGCTGAAGTCGTCGAAGTAGACGGTCACGGTGTGGGTGTCGGACGGCCAGTTCGGCACGGTGATCCGGTCCGTCAGCCCGTCCCCGCCGCGCTGCCCGGTCTCCAACGTGACGCTGCCGGCGCCCTGCGGAGAGGCGGGCATGAACAGGTCCACGCCGCTCATGAACGGCAGGGCCGGGAACAGCCCGACCGCGGCGCCGGTGTCGGTGGCGCCGTCGGAGTGCCAGTCGTAGGCGAACAGCCCGATGGCGCGCTTGCTGCGCGGCGCCGTGGTGGCGTTCAGCACGCCGGTGCCGTTGATGGTCAGGGTGTCGCTGCCGGCGCCCTGGTCACCCCACCACTCCTTGTTGCGGTAGGCGAGCAGCGCCACATGCCGCCGGTTGCGTTCGATCAGCCAGTCCACGGCGCTGCCCGGGTCGGACGACAGCAGCCGGATGCCCAGGTCAGTGCGGCGGAACGGCTCGAAGTACTGGTGGTGCACCTGGTTGCTGCCGTCGGTCTTGGACAGCTCGAACTCGTAGCGGGTCGAGCCGTCGGCGTCGAACGGGCCGAACGAGCCGTCCCCGGACAGGTCGTAGGAGGCGACCGGCGGGCCGGTGCGGCGTCCGGTGGCCGCGTCCAGCGCGTACACCCGCAGCCGGGCGTTCTCGGGGCCGAGGTTGAAGGGGAACAGCACGGCCCGCCCGGCAAGCCGGATCGTCCCGGCCTGCGGGACGACGTCGGTGGTCTGCGGGTCCGAGCCGGTGAAGAACCGGTAGACGGCCCGGAAGGTGGCGGCGGACGACGCCGTCTGCACGTGCGACTCGTCGAGCTGGTAGACGTTCGTCGCGCCGGTGATCGAACGGCTCCCGTTGCCCTCGCCCCAGATCGCCAGGGTGGGGACGCCGCCGGGCGGGGCGGAGGCGGTGGCGCCGTCGATGTTGACGTAGTGCGCGACATTGGCCGCCCGCGCCGCAGAGCTGTTCAGGTATCCCTGCGAGATAACGGTGCCCAGCGAGTGGCCGAGCAGCTCCACCTGGGATGCGCCGGTGGCCGCCTTCAGCCGCGCGATTCGCTGGTCGAGCGCCGCGTACACGTCCTCGAAGGAGTTGTTCAGGAACGTCGAGTCGTAATCCTGGAACTCGATGCGGTCGGCCGGGTAGCCGTTGGCGGCGAACCGCTTGGCCTGGGTCTGGAACTGGGCGCCGGAGCCGAAGAACCCGTGCACGAAGATCATCGGCAGCGGTGCGGCCTTGCGCGCGGGCGCGCGGGCGGCGGCGTCGGCGGCCGGGACGAAACCGGCCAGCAGGACCAGCGCGGCCACCAGTCCCAGAAGCAGTCGGACGCGTCTCATGGGGGTTCCTCCGATCGGTCAGAGGGGGCGGAACAGCGAGTCGATCGGACTTTCCTGCGCCCGCACCGTACGAACCCCGCGTCCCCCGCGCCTATCACCGAACCGCACGAATCACACCCGCGAATCACTCAGCCTGCTGCGTATCCCGCCGCCCGAGCGGTGCGCAGACTCGGATCGTCCATCCCACCCGACAGGAAGGCATCCATAGGACGACTTCGTCTGCCAGGGCACCGGCAACGTCATCGTGCACCTGGCGTACTTCGTCAACGGCATGCCGTCCCAGGGCGTGGACTGCGCCGTCTCCGAACTGGAGGGCGGACGCCGAGCCTGATCCGGCCGCCAATGGCGACGGCCGCGCCGGGCGACGCCCGGCGGACGCCCGCCGCCGGCTCAGCGCACGGCCTTCGCGGGCACCGGGTCGTCGCGCATCCAGTGGTGCCCGGCCTGCCAGCCGAGCAGGCGGCGGGCGTCCGGCGGCGCCGACCCGTCGTCCAGGCTTCCGCCGACCAGGATGTGCCGCAGCCCCGCCAGCACCGGCGCCAGCCGGCCCGCGACGTGCTCCGGCTGCCGCCTCGCCTCGTCCTGCATCCACGCGACGACGGAGATCTGGTCCTCCAGCGCGCACAGCGACAGGAAGAACAGCGCCTGCCGCCAGGCGTAGGCGGCGTCCTTGATGGCGGTCAGCGGCCGGGGGTTCTTGTGCACCTTCCTCACCCGGCGGCACACGCCGGTGAACGCGCGGCGGGCGAGCTCGGGCCAGCCGGGCGCCGGGTCCACGCCGACCGGGTGCACCAACACGGCCAGGTTGTGGGTGGTGAGGATCTGCGCCTGCTCGATGACCATGCCGTTGGCGGCAACCCAGCCCTGGGGCTTGCCGGCGCGCTCCCAGCACAGCGCAGCGAACCCCTCCGACGTGGCCGCCGCGAACCGGCGCCGCGCGACGTCGTCGATGGCGCGCACCTCCGCGTAGTCGATGCCGTAGTACCGCTCGTAGAGGGTGCCCTCCAGCACGTCGGCCGCCAGCTTGGCGGCGCGCAGGAACTTGCCGGAGAACGCGCCCATGAAGATGTCGGCGGCCAGCTCCTCCACCAGCGGCACGTCCACGCCCGCGCGCGCCGCCAGCGCCCCGAGCTGCCGGATCAGCGGGTTCGGCAGGATCGTCGCGGGGAAGCCGCACAGCGTCAGCTCCCCCAGCCGGACCAGGACGCTGCGGGCGTCGCCCCCCTCGTCCTGGCGGCGGTGCCGCGCCACGGCCGCGACCCACGGCAGTTCGTCCATGCGCACCTGGTGCCGCAGGTCGAGCAGCAGCAGCGAACGGCGCCTGGAGAACGCCCGATGGACGGCCGCCATGAGCGTGCGCAGCGCCTCGTCGGCGTACGCGTCGGCGGTGGCGGACGCCACGAGCTGGGGCACCAGCTCCCCCAGCACCTCCGCCGACGGGATCACGCCGCGGTCCACCAGAATGTCGACGGGGGCGGTGAGCGCGCGGTCCACCACGCGCCGCAGCGCGGGCGGGATCGGCGTGCCCGCGGGGATGCCGGTGCGGTTCTCCTCCTCGTCGGTGACCGGCGCGACGACCCAGTCGGTCGACGGCAGACCCGCGTCGTCCGGCTGCTGCGACAGCCGCTCGACCAGCAGCCGCGCCAGGGCGTGGTAGGTGGGACGGGCGGCGTCGGCGGCCTGCCGTGCGCGCAGCTCGGCATGCGGCGGGGCGCCGGGGGCGCCGCGCTTGCGCACCATCGAGTCGACGGCGTGCTGAAGCCGTCCGCGCAGGCGCGGGCTCAGGCCGTCGCCCTCCACCTGCTCCTCCAGCGCCGTCCGCAGGACCGCCAGGTTCTCCCGCGGCTTGCGATGCCGGCCGCACAGGGTGTGCTCGGCGGCCAGCCGCCGGTACTGCTCCAGCAGTTCGGCGCCGCGGCGGCGCCAGCCGTCGGGCTCGGCGGCGGCGACCTTCCCGTCCCGGACGGTCTCCAGCCAGTGCGCCAGCAGCCGGTCGGCGAACGGGTTCCAGACGGTGAGCGCCTCGTTCATCGCGGCGATGCGCGGGTTCGGCCGGCGCGCGGCCAGCCGGTCGCGGACGGCGCCGACGTTCTGGCGGCGCACCATCGCCCCGTCGGGCGGGGGCGCGTCGGTCGGCACCGGCACGAAGCGCAGCCTGTCGGCGAACGGTTCGATGGCCTCCAGCAGCTTCAGCGCCGCGGCCGTGTCGCCGGCGCGCACCAGCCACGCGACGGTGAGCAGCGCCGCCTCTTCGGGCACGGTCACGTCGTAGCGGCCGCTGTCCAGCAGCGCGTTCAGCTCGGCCAGGCCCGCGTCGGTCAGATGGTGGTAGAAGATCGCCTGCCGGTCGGCGGGCAGCCCGGCCCGGCGGGCGATGTCGCGTTCGTGCGGAGTGAGGGGGCCGCCCGCCTCCGCCGCGCCGGTGGCGAAGCCGCCGCGGACGACTTCCGGCGTCACCCACGCGGGCAGGCCCTCGACCGGGGTGCGGGAGCCGATGTCGAGGGTGCCGTCGTGCATGCCGTCCAGCACTCGGTCCCAGCGGCGCATGCGTTCCTCGGCTCGCCGCCTGGTGTCCTCGTCCTGGTGTGTCAGCGCCGTGACGAACGCCTTCGCCAGCTGCCGCCGCGGGTAGCCCGGCCCGATTCCGCTCATGTCGGCGCGGCAGGTTCCGCCCCTGCGCCCTCCGGGTCCGAGCCCGGCGCTCTACTGACTGAGCTACGCGCCGCCGTCGCCACCGCACGTTAGGACCACGGCGGACGACCGGCAACCGATTAACCCCATCCGGCCCCGGTCGGGACGGATCGGCCCGTCCGTACGACGGCGAGCGGCGGGGTGCTCAGGGCAGCAGGTCGCGCAGGGCCGGGTAGACGTGCACGGCGTTGCGGCCGTGGATGAGCGAAACGGTCTCCTCGTCCAGGCCGAGGGCGGCGATGGCGCGGGCGTTGCGGGCGACGCCGGGCATGCCGGGCCAGTCGGTGCCGAACACGAACTTGCGCGCCAGGCGGGACAGGTCGTGCCGGGCGTAGTACTCGGGGATCCGGCGCGGCGGCAGGCCGGCCAGCTCGATCCAGACGTTGTCGCGCGACAGGGCCAGGAACGCGGCCGCGTCGTACCACCAGCCGCGGCCGCCGTGGGCCAGGACGACGGTCAGGTCGGGGAAGTCGCGCAGCACGTCGTCCAGCAGGATCGGGTCGGCGAACTTGTTGGACGAGCCCGGGAACGTGCTCGTCCCGCAGTGCACGATGACGGGGATGCCCGCCTCGCGGCACAGGTGGTACGCGGGGTAGAGGGCGTTGTCGGACGGGCTGAACCCGCCGTGCACCGGATGCAGTTTCAGGGCGACCGCGCCGAGGTCGAGCTGCCGGGACAGCTCCGCGTCGATCGGGTAGTGCAGGTGCGGGTTGACGTTGGCGACGGCGCGGAAGCGGCGCGGGTTGTGCTTGACCAGCGGCAGCACGTCCTCGATCGGCTGGATGCCGGTGGTCTTGGGGCTGTACTCGGTGAACAGCAGCGCCGCGTCCACGCCCTCGGCCGCGAAGTGCGCGTCGAACCGCTCCGGGATGGGGGTTCCGTCGTCGTCGTAGAGGTCGGGCCAGGGGTTGGCGCGGCCGAACTCCTCGGCCCAGCGCCGCCACGCGGGGCTGAGCGTGGGCAGGCGCGCGGCGTGCACATGCGCGTCGACGAGCAGCCGGCCGTCCAGCATCCGTCCGTCCTCCTTGCAGGTGGTCCGTTCCGTAGGTTAGGGGGCGGCGACGCCCTCGCCGGCGGCGGGTGCCGCGTCGGCCGGCCGCGGCGCGAGGCGTTCGCGGGCGAGCGCGCGGACGGCGTAGCGGCGCAGCTTGCCGGTGGCGGTCTTGGGGATGGCGTCGATCTGCAGCACGTGGCGGGGCCGTTTGAACGCCGCCAGCCGCTCCCGGCACAGGGCGATCAGCGCGTCCGGGTCCACCGTGGCGCCGGGGGCCGGGACGACGCATGCCACGGGCTTGTCCAGGCCGTTGTCGTCGGGCACCGCGACCACCACGACCTCGGCGACCGACGGGTGCCCGGCGAGCACCTCCTCGACCTCGGCGGGCGACACCCAGATGCCGCCCGCCTTGATCATGTCGTTGGAGCGGCCGAGGCAGGTGTAGTAGCCGTCGTCGTCCACCTTGTACTTGTCGCCGGTGCGCAGCCACTCGCCTTCGAAGGCGCGGCGGGTGACGCCGGTGCGGCACCAGTAGCCGGTGGTGAGGGACGGGCCGCGCACCAGCAGGTCGCCGGGCGTGCCGGGCGGCACGTCGGCGCCGTGCTCGTCGACGACCCGCACCTGGTAGCCGGGGACGGGCGTGCCGGACGTGCCGGGCCGCACCCGGCCGGGCCGGTTGGACAGGAAGATGTGCAGCGCCTCGGTCGATCCGATGCCGTCGAGGAGCTCCACGCCGAACCGCTCGGTGAACCGCCGGTACAGGTCGACCGGGAGCGCCTCCCCCGCCGACACCGCCAGCCGCACCGAGTCGAACGTCTCGGGCGGCAGGTCGGCGGCGAGCAGCGCCGCGTAGAAGGTGGGGACGGCGAAGAACAGCGTCGGCTTGTCCTCGCGCAGCCGTTCGGCCACGGAGGCCGGGGTGGGGCGGGCCGGGTCGAGGATGGTCGCGGCGCCCGCCGACAGGGGGAAGAAGCCCGCGTTGCCCAGCCCGTAGGCGAAGAACAGCTTGGCGACGGAGAAGCAGCGGTCCTCGGCGGTGATGCCCAGCACCTGGGCGGCGTAGGTCTCGGCGACATGCCGCACGCCGGCGTGCCGGTGCATGGCCGCCTTGGGCGTGCCGGTGGTGCCCGAGGTGTACAGCCAGAACGCCGGGGACTCGTCCCAGGTGTCATAGGGTTCGGTGTCGTGGCCTTCGCCGCCGGCGAGCAGTTCGTCCCAGTCGATGGGCCGCACACCGGGCGGGACGTCGGGTTTCGCACCGCCGGTCAGCACCACGGATGTCACTTCGGGCGCCGTGGGCAGCGCCTCGGCGGCGACGTCGGCGAACTGCGGCGACACCAGCAGTGTGCGGGCGCGCGAGTCGCGCAGCAGCGCCCCCAGTTCGTCCCCGTTGTACATGGTGGACACCGGCACGGGCACGGCGCCGATCCGCATTCCCGCCAGCAGCGCGGCGAGCAGTTCGGGGCCGTCGGCGGCGAACAGCACGATCCGTTCCTCGGGGCGCACCCCGGCGGCGCGCAGCCCGGCGGCCGCCTGCCGGACGAGGTCGGCGAGCCCGGCGTAGGTGAGGGTGCCGCCGGGCCCGGCGACGGCGATCCGGTCGCCGTGGCCGAGTTCGATCTGCCGGTCCACCAGGTAGCGGCAGGCGTTGAAGGGGGCGGGGCCGGTTCGGGGCAGGGACTCGGGCATGGTCGGCTCCAGCATCCGCGCGGTCAGGTGAGGTGGACGAAGCGGTGGTCGGCCTCCGTTCCGGTCGGCGCGCCGGGGCTGAGCGGCGCGCGTTCCTCCAGGGCGATGCGGACCTCGTCCTTCAAGTCGATGCCGTCGCAGGCGAAGGTCACAAGCCCCGGGGCGGCCGCTTTCTCCGCGTCGGTCTCCAGGGCCGGATTCCGCCGGCGGACGGCCCGCGGCAGGTCGGTCGGGGGGTGGGGCTCGGCCGCCGCGGTGAGGGGCATATCGGTCCTCCTGGGGGGAGTGTCCTCCGTCACGCGACATCTTCGACGCTAACTTTCATTTGCGTCAATACTCTGTAGCACGTCGGACGCTGGGATACTTGGGGCCACACCCGACCGAGGGAGGCTGGATGGCCACGACGGAGCCGTTGCTGTCCCGCCGGCACAACGTCGGCGGGACCAGCGCGCGCTCGCTGCTGCTCACCGTGCTCGGCGAGTTCGTCCTGCCGTCCGGCGAGCCGGTGTGGACCTCGACGCTGCTGCACGTCCTGGCGGGCCTGGGCGTGGAGGAGAAGTCGGCGCGGCAGGCCGTCAACCGCACCGCCGCCGACGGCTGGATCGTCTCCGCGCGCGACGGCCGCCGCGTGCGCTGGGACCTCACCCCGCCCGGCCGCCGCCTGCTCACCGAGGGCGCGCAGCGCATCTACTCCTTCGGCGCGGGCCGCCGCGCCTGGGACGGCCGCTGGCTGATCGTCATGGTGTCGGTGCCCGAGACGCGCCGGCGGCTGCGCCACCGGCTGCACACCCGGCTCGCCTGGGCGGGCTTCGGCAACCCCACCGCGGGCCTGTGGGTCAGCCCGCATCCCGAGCGGGAGGGCGAGGTCAAGCAGATCGTCGGCGATCTCGGCCTGGAGGCGTCGGCGTTCTCGTTCACCGGCCCGTTCGCGGGCATCGGCTCCGAGGCCGAGCTGGTCGCCCGCGCCTGGGACCTGGCCGAGGTCGACTCCCGCTACGCCGCGTTCCTGGAGGAGTTCTCCGGCCTGCGCCCCGGGCCGGGCGACGAGACGCTGCTCGCTCAGGTCCGGCTCGTGCACGAGTGGCGCCGCTTCCCGTTCCTGGACCCCCAGCTCCCCGACGAGCTGCTTCCCCCCGGGTGGATCGGACGCCGCGCCCGCGAGCTGTTCGACGAGCGTCACACCGCCTGGCAGGGGCCCGCCCGCGCCCACTGGCAGGCCCTGACCGCACGCCCCTGACCCGTCCCCCGAGAAAAAGGCAGAGCCGGGCACCCCCGGCGGGGGTACCCGGCCCGTCAGCGCGTCACTTGAACGCGGGCATGATCTCCTCGGCGATCAGCCGCAGCTGGGTGTTCACGTCGGCGACGTTCTCGACCTCGCGGCCGGTGAACGTCTTGACCAGCGACGAGTCGGTGATGGCGCAGATCATGTGGTTCACGCCGGTCGGGGCGATGTCCCGCTGGATCTTCTCGCGCACCTCCTCCGGGGTGCCCGCGATGGACAGCTTCTCGGTGATCTCCGGGGTGGTCAGCTCGATGCCCTTGGCCAGGTCGCCGGCGCCGATCGCCTCGATGATCGGGGCCACGTCGGCGGGGCTGACGCCGTTGCGCTCCAGCTGCTCGGCGGGCATGGACGAGGCGTACAGGCCGACCATGCTGCGCGCGGCCTGCTTGGCGGCCTCGGAGTCGGGGCCGACGGAGAACACCACCCAGGCGCCGATGTCCAGGGCGGAGGGGTCCTTGCCGGCGCGCTCGGCGCCGATCCGGAAGTGCTTGACCGCGTACTCGTAGGCCTCGCGCGAGTAGGACAGGGCGTGGTGCACGCCGTCGGACAGCTCGCCGGCCGCCTCGAACGACTTGGGCCCGCGCATCGCGCCGATCTTCACCGGCACCCGCTCCTGGACGGGGCGGGCGAAGGTGAACAGGCCGTCGTAGGAGTAGAACTCGCCGTCGCGGGTGATCGTGCCCTCGTCCAGCAGGGTGCGGACGACCTGCACGGCCTCCTTGACCCGGGTGAGCGGCTTGGTCACCTTCCAGTCGATCTTGTACTGGGCGAGCACGCCGAAGTTGCCGCTGCCCAGCACGACCTCGGCGCGGCCGCCGGTCAGCTCGTCCAGGGTGGCCGCGGCCTGGGCGATGAGGGTGGGCTCGCGCAGGGTGACCGCCGACACCGACGGGCCGAGGCGAATCTGCGAGGTCTGGGCGGCGGCGGCCGCGAACAGCAGCCACAGGTCCTTGTGCCAGGGCTCGTCGGCGGCGTAGCAGGCGTAGAAGCCGAGCTCGTCCGCCAGCTTGATGGAAGCCAGGGACTCGTTCAGCGGGTAGTCGGGGAGCATGGCGTAGCTGAACTTCACGGGCGAAGCATCTCCTTCGATGTCTTCTCGGGGAAAGGAGTGTGAGCGGGGTTCAGGGGGTTCGGGGCGTTCGGGGGGGTTCTCCAGGCGGGTTCCTAGCCCTTGATCTCGGTCCACGCCTGCGCCCAGCGGTCGTAGTCGACGCACTCGCGTCCGTCGCCGCAGTCGGCGACGGGGGTCTTCCAGAACGCGATCTTGCGGTAGAACTCGGCGTCGCCGACGCGGTAGTCGTTGCAGAAGCCCTTGGCGGTGTACCGGCACGCCTTGGGGTTGGCCGGGGCCTGCCCGAACCACTGGGCGACCTGGGCCTGCACCTTGGGCGTGGTGATCCAGTTCATCCACCGGTACATGCAGTTCGGATGCTGCGCCTTGGACGAGATCATCCAGGTGTCCGACCAGCCGGTGGAGCCCTCGGCGGGGATGGTGGTGGCGACCGGCACCTTCTGGTCGCGGGCCAGGTTGGCGATCACCTGCCAGGCGGTGCCCGCATGGGTGTCGCCGACCCGGTACGACTGGACCAGGTCCAGATAGTTGTGCCAGTAGCTGCTGACCTTGGTGCGCTGCTTGCGCAGCAGCTCCACGGCGGCGTTGAACTGCTTCTCGTCCAGCTCGTACGGGTCGCTGATCTTCAGGTCGGGCCGCTTGGCCTTGAGGTACAGCGCGGCGTCGGCGATGTAGATCGGCGAGTCGTAGGCGGTGACGTTGGTGCCCGCCGGGGAGTTGTCCTCCCACACCACCCCCCACGACGTGGGCGGCTGGGAGAACTTGTCGGTGCGGTACATCAGCACGTTGGCGCCGTAGCCGTGCGGCACGCCGTACATCTGCCCGTTCACCGAGTTGTACGGCTGGTTCTTCAGGTACGAGGCGATGTCGTCCCAGTTGGTGAGCAGCCCCGTGTTGACCGGCGCGACGTCGCCGCCGTACACCAGGCGCAGGCTCGCGTCGCCGGACGCCGACACACCGTCGTACTGGCCGGTCTTCATCAGCGCGACCATCGCGTCGGAGGTGTCGGCCACCTTCGCGTTGACCTTGCAGCCGGTGGCCTTGGCGAACGGGGTGACCCAGTCGACGTTCGGGTCGCTGGAGCCGTCCTCGGCGTATCCGGCCCACACCACCAGGTTGAGCCGGCCCTCGGTGGCGCCGATCGCCTGCTGCATCTGCACCTGGGGCAGTCCGCCGTTGCGACCGTCGTCGGACGAGCCGCTGCACGCGCCGGCGGTGGCGGCGGTCAGCACGGCGGTGGCCGCCGCGGCCGCCAGCCGCCGTAGCGGCCGTCGTGCCCGCACCCCCCGCCTCGGCCGCACAGCGGCCGGACGTTCGGCCTGGTCGCGGGGCTGGAGCGCGGGCGCGGGGGACGCCGGACGCCGTACCTGGGGACCCGGAGGCGGACTCACATAGATCACGATCGGGTGATTCTAGGGGTCCGGGACCACCACACGAGGAGATTCCGGCGGATTCATAGTTCATGCCACTTCTGGCCCCAAATCACACCCTGCGGTAGTACCCTCTGCTGCGATCAGTGGCCGTTACCTAACCGAGAGCTTCGTCGTGCGTGAATCCGACCGTCGAGCGGAACCGTCGTCCACCGGCCACCGGCGGCGCAGAGCAGGTACCGGACGTTTCCGGACGGTCCGCTTCAAGGTCGTCCTGCTGGTGCTGGTCTCGCTGGTGTCGCTGGGTGCGCTGTGGACATTCGCCGCCAGCGTCACCCTGGGCGAGGGCCTGAACCTCCGCAAGATCGAGAGCGTCCAGGACCATTTCGAGTACCCGTCGGGCGCCCTGGCCAGCGCGCTGCAGGCCGAGCGCCGCGCCTCCCTGGTCTTCCTGGGCAGCAGGACGACTTCCGACCGGGCCGCTATGGAAGGTGTGCGGCTCATCACCGACCGGCAGGCGGAGGTGTTCCGCCGGCTCGCCGGCGACCCCGACGCCCAGGAGGCCGCGCCCGCGTCGGCGCGCCGCCTGGCCCGTGAGATCATCAGCGGCCTGGACGGCCTGCCTGCCCGCCGCGGTGCCATCGACAACCTGCGCCTGGACCGCAACCGCGCGTTCGCCGAGTACACCCAGATCCTGGAGCGCCTCGGCACGCTGCGCGGCGCGCTGTCCACGCTGGACAACCCCGAGGTCGCGCTGGACGCCCGCAACCAGGTCGCGCTGGCCCGCGCCCATGAGATGCTGGCGCAGGAGGACGCGCTGCTGGCGGGCGCCCTGGCGGCGGGCCGGATGACCCAGTCCGAGCACTCCGACTTCGTCAAGCTGGTCGGCGCCCAGCGCAACATGTACGAGATGGCCTCCCAGGAGCTGCGGCCGAACGAGCGCACCTACTACCAGCGCATCACCGCGACGCCCGAGTACGCCCGCCTTCGGGCGCTCGAGGACCGCTACGTCGACTCGCTCCGCGGCCTGCGCGCCGCCGACGCGGCGACCCTGTGGAAGATCACCGCCAACTCCAACCTGACCCGGCTGCGCGGCCTGGAGCTGACCATGACCGCCGAGGCCGAGCAGCGCGCCGAGCCGATCGCCGACGCGATCCTGACGCGGGTCGCGCTGGCCGGTGCGCTGGGTCTGATCGCGGTGGTCATCTCGGTGCTGCTGGCGGTGTGGGTGGCGCGCTCGGTGCTGCGCGACCTGGCCGGGCTGCGGCGCGAGGCGCAGGACCTGGCCGACGTCCGGCTGCCCGGCGTGATCTCGCGGCTGCGGCGCGGTGAGAAGGTGGACGTGGCCGCCGAGGCGCCGCCGCTGTCGTTCGGCACCCCCGAGATCGACCAGGTGGGCCAGGCGTTCAACGCCGCGCGGCGCACCGCGATCCAGGGCGCCGTCGAGGAGGCGAGCCTGCGCCAGGGCATCAGCCAGGTGTTCGTCAACCTGGCCCGGCGCAGCCAGAGCCTGCTGCACCGGCAGCTGAAGCTGCTGGACGCGATGGAGCGGCGCATCTCCGACCCCGACGACCTGGAGGACCTGTTCCGGATCGACCACCTGGCCACCCGCATGCGCCGGCACGCCGAGGGTCTGATCATCCTGTCCGGGCAGGCGCCCGGCCGCGGCTGGCGCAACCCGGTCGCGGTGATCGACGTGGCCCGCGCCGCCGCGTCGGAGGTGGAGGACTACACCCGGGTCCAGGTGTCGCCGATGCCGCGCGCGTCGGTCGCCGGCGCGGCCGTCGCCGACCTCATCCACCTGCTGGCGGAGCTGATCGAGAACGCCACGATCTTCTCGCCGCCGCACACCACGGTCAGCGTGACCGGGCAGGCGGTGGCGCACGGGTTCTCGATCGAGATCGAGGACCGCGGGCTGAGCATGAAGCCGCCGGAGCTGGCCGAGGCCAACGAGCGGCTGGCCAACCCGCCGGAGTTCGACCTGTCCAACAGCACCCAGCTCGGCCTGTTCGTGGTCGGTCGGCTGGCCCAGCGGCACGGCATCAAGGTGACGCTGCGCACCTCGCCGTTCGGCGGCATGACCGCGATCGTGCTGCTGCCCGAGGAGATCGTCGTGCACGAGGGCCAGGGGACCCCGGCGGGCGACGCCCCGTTCGCGCTGACCCGCCGCGCCGAGGACGCCCTGGTCACCGCGGGCGTCGTGCACGGCCGCCGGGAGCGTCCGGCGCTCACGTCGGGCGGTGCCGTCGGCGCGGTCGGGGGCGCGGGCGGCTTCGGCGGCGAGCCGCTGGTGGACCGGCCGCCGGTGCTGCCCGCGTCCGACAGCGCGCAGCCGCCGCGGGACGTCCCCGGGGCGGGTCGGCCGCCGCGGCACGCGCGCACCGCCCCGCCCGCAGGCGGGGGTCCCGGGGCGCCCCAGGTTCCGTCCGAGGATCCGCTGGGCGACCCGCTGACCGGTCCGCTGCCGGCGCCGCCCGCGGCGCAGCCGCAGTCCCCGCCGGCGCGGCCGCAGGACCCGTGGTCGGAGCCGCGTCCCGAGGCGGCCGCCGAAACGCCCGCCGAGGCGCGGCAGGAGCCGCCGCAGGAGGAGCGCACGGAGCCGGCGCCGCGGCGGCGCGCCAAGGGCGGCAGGCCCGTGCTGCCCAAGCGGGTCCGGCAGGCCAGCCTCGCGCCGCAGCTGCGCGAGGACGCGGCGTCGGCCGCACCGCCCCCCGACCAGGGGCGTGTCCGTCCGGAGCGGTCCCCCGAGGCCGCCCGTGCCATGATGTCGGCGATCCAGCGGGGCACCCGACGCGGCCGGTCGGAGACCGCGGGCCCCGGTGAGGAGTCGTGACGGACGATGATCGGGCGGGACGATCAGGAAAGCACCGAATGGCTCGACGAAGAGGCGGGTCCCCTGGTGCGGGCCTACGCGCTGACCCGAGGCCGGGCGCGGCCCGCCACCCAGGGCGAGGACTTCGAGATGATCGCGATCATCGCGACCGTCTCGACGCCCGCCTATGCGACGCCGGGGCTGGGCCCCGAGCACATGTCGATCCTGGAACTGTGCGTGCGGCCGCGTTCGGTCGCCGAGATATCCGGGCAGCTCGGGCTGCCCCTGGTCGTGGTGCGCGTGCTGCTCGGCGACCTGCTCAGCCATCGCTTCATCGTGGTCCGGCGCCCCCAGCAGGAGCACCAGACCGTCACCGAGGAACTGCTCAGGGAAGTACTCCATGGACTCGAGGCGCTTTGACGCCGCCGCCGACATGCCCCTCGCGGTCAAGATCCTGGTCGCCGGGGGGTTCGGGGTCGGCAAGACGACCTTCGTCGGCGCCGTCAGCGAGATCCGGCCGCTGCAGACCGAGGAACTGCTCACCGAGCGCAGTGTCGGCGTCGACGACACCAGCGGTGTGGACCGGAAGACGACCACCACGGTCGCCATGGACTTCGGCCGCATCACGCTGCGCGAGGGGTTGATCCTCTACCTGTTCGGCACGCCGGGGCAGGACCGGTTCTGGTTCATGTGGGACGAGCTGTCGCACGGCGCGCTGGGCGCGGTGGTGCTGGCCGACACCCGGCGGCTGGCCGACAGCTTCCCCGCGGTGGACTACTTCGAGCAGCGCGGGCTGCCGTTCATCATCGGAGTGAACCGGTTCGACGACGGCTACGACTACACGGTGGAGGAGATCCGCGACGCGCTGGACCTGTCTCCGCGGATCCCGGTGCTGCTGTGCGACGCGCGCAGCCGCGACTCGGCCAAGCAGGTGCTGACGTCGCTGGTGCGGTTCCTGATCAGCAGCCGCGCGGAGCAGACCACCCCGCCGGCGGTCGCGGGCACCTGACGCGCCCCGTCCGCCGCAGGACGGGCCTGCCGACGTGCGTGATCGGCTGACGGTGTCGTCGCGTGCGGAAACGCGCCCCTCCGTGCGCTCGTCTCGTCATCGATCGTCCGGGTGTCCGCCGCCGCGCCCGCGCAGGGCGCGGCGGCGGACACCGCACCCGGAAACGCGTCCCGTCGTCCCTATGCCCGTACACGCCGCTGAAGACGGCGTTGTGGGGCGGGCGCCTGCCTGCATCCGGACCATCGGCGCCACGCCGCCCGTCACGAGGTTTCCGGCCCGCCGCGCAACGGGGCGGGCATGACACCTTCGACGACCTGTTCACGCTCCGCCTCCCTCTAAGGACGACCAGAACGGATAACACATCGTGAGCGAATTCCGCGTCGACGGAGACGGCCGGTACGCCTGATCACGGTCGGTCGGCCGACTCGAATGCGCCGTTCCTGTTCATCCGGACGGCACCACCATCGACTACCTGGTCTATTGGGGAGTCGCCGCGCGGCAGGCACACCGTCGAGTACCGGGCGATCGACGCGGCCGGCGATTACGGGAGACCGAAAAGCTCCACCGTGACGCTGCGCTGACTGCATCTCCGCGCCGCGCGTCTCCCCCTGCGGATCGGGTCTGGCGGGGCAGATCCCACGGCGGCGGAGGCGACGCGCGGTGCGGCAGCCTTTGCCGGCGCACGGCTCAGCTCCTGACGAATTCACATCTGTTCCATGCAACGTTGTCCGCACCCTTATCACGAAACAGTAATAAGATCCTTCCGTCTGCGCTGAGCCGCGACTGCGCGGCCGTAGAGAAGGGCACGCGATGGACGATCCACTACCGACCGACCTGGACATCCATATCGCCCATCCGGCGCGCATGTACGACTACTACCTCGGCGGGAAGGACAACTACGCCGCCGACCGGGAGGCCGCCGAGAAGTCCCTGGCGATCGCCCCGGAACTGCGCCTGCTCGCCCGGGAGAACCGCGCCTTCCTCCAGCGGGCCGTCCGGTACCTGGTGAACGCCGGCATCCGCCAGTTCCTCGACCTCGGCGCCGGGCTGCCCACCCAGCACAACGTCCACCAGGTGGCGCAGGAGATCGCGCCCGAGACGCGTGTGGTGTACGTCGACAACGACCCGATCGTGCTCGTGCACGCCCGCGCGCTCCTGGCGTCGCGGAGCGAGGGCGAGACGCGGGTGGTGCAGGCCGACGTGCGGGACCCCGAGGCGATCATGGCGCATCCCGACGTGCGCGCGGTCATCGACTTCGACGAGCCGCTGGCGACGATGCTGGTGTCGGTGCTGCAGTTCGTGCCCGACACAGACCCCGAGGAGATCGTGGGTCCGCTCCGCGCCGCCATGGTCCCCGGCAGCCACCTGGTCATCTCGCATCCCACCCAGGACCTGCGGCCGGACAAGGTCCTCGGGGTGGCCCAGACCTACACCCAGGCCAAGGCCCCGGCCGTGCCGCGCACCAAGGCCGAGATCGAGGCCATGTTCGGCGACTTCGAGATCCTGGAGCCCGGCATCGTCCAGACGTCGCTGTGGCGGCCCGACGGTCCGGTGACGGCCGACCTCGACCTGGTGTGGATGTACGGCGCGGTGGGCCGCAAGCCCTGAGCCCGCGCCGCCCCCGACCGCAGCCCCCTGCCAGCCTCGCCCTGCCACGTGCCACCGGAGGATGACATGGACGTCATCGAGGCCATGAAGACCACGGGCACCTGCCGGTACTTCCGGCCCGACCCCGTGCCGGACGAAGTGCTGCTGACCGCGTTCGAGGCGGCCCGGTTCGCGCCGCAGGGCGGCAACCGCCAGCCGGTGCGCTGGGTCGTCGTCCGCGACAAGGACCGCAAGCGGCAGCTCCAAGAGTGGTACCTGGGCCCGTGGAAGGCGTACCTGGACGGCATCGGGGCCGGGGACATCGCGGTGGGGGCGCTGCCCAAGACCGTCGCCGACGCCGACCACTTCGCCGAACACCTGCACGAGGTCCCGGCCATCGTCGTCCTGTGCGCCGAGCTGGACGGGCTGCACCCCACCGACGCCGACCTGGGGCGGCTCAGCGTCGTGGGCGGCGGCTCGATCTACCCGACCGCGCAGAACTTCTGCCTCGCCCTGCGCGCCCAGGGCGTGGCCAGCGCCCTCACCACGCTGCTGTGCCACAGCGAGCCCCAGGTGAAGGAGCTGCTGGGCATCCCGGACGGGGTCATCACCGCCGCGCACATCGCCGTCGGCTACCCCGAGCGCGGCTTCCCCGCCAAGCTGTCGCGCCGTCCGGTCGAGGAGATCGTGTTCGACGAGCGCTACGGCACTCCCTTCAACGCCTGAGTCGTCGGCCCGGTACCCGGGCCGACGACTCGTGGCGTCCCCGATCCGGCGCCGGTCAGGCGGCCGAGGCCGGTGACGGACGGGAGGGGGCGGACCGCGGCGGGGCCTCCGCGCCGCCCCTTTCCGCACCGCCCCTTTCCGCGCGGACCCTCTGCAGGTGGCGGTCGACCTCGGCGGCGATGTCGTCCTCGCTCCACCCGAGGAACGGCGCGATCAGCTCGGCGACGGGGCGTGCCGCCGCCTCCCCGCCGTCCCACTCCTCGATCGAGATGCGGGTGCGGCGGGAGAGCACGTCCTCCAGGTGCAGCGCGCCCTCGTGCGACACCGCGTAGACCGCCTCGGCCTTGAGGTAGTCGGCCGCGCCGGGAATCGGCTCGCCGAGCGCGGGGTCCGCCGCGACCAGGTCGAGGACCTCCCGCACGCACGTCCCGTACCGCCGCAGCAGGTGCTCGACGCGCGCCACGTGCAGCCCGGAGGCGGCGGCGAGGCGGCGGCGGTCGTTCCACAGCACCTCGAACCCCTCGGCGCCCATGATCGGCAGGCGTGCGGTGACCGACGCGGGCACTTTCTCCTCCAGGCCCCGCACGGCGGCGTCCACCGCGTCCTCGGCCATCACCCGGTAGGTGGTGAACTTGCCGCCCGCGACCACCACCAGGCCGGGCACCGGCTCGGCCACGGTGTGCTCGCGCGACAGCCGGGTCGTGTCGTCGGTGTCGCCCGACAGCAGCGGCCGCAGCCCCGCGTAGACGCCCTCGATGTCGTCGTGCGTCAGCGGGACGCGCAGCCAGGAGTTGGCCTGCTCCAGCAGGTAGTCGACGTCGGCGCGGTCGGCGACGGGCTCGTCCGGGCCCTTCTCCCAGGGCGTGTCGGTGGTGCCGATGATCCAGTGCCGTCCCCAGGGGATGACGAACAGGACGCTCTTCTCGGTGCGGGTGATGAGGCCCGTGTCCATGGGGATGCGGTCGCGGGGCACGACGATGTGCACGCCCTTGGACGCCTGCACGGTGAACGCGGCGCGCGCGCCGGTCATCTTCTGCGTGCCGTCCGTCCACACCCCGGTGGTGTTGACGACCCTGCGGGCGCGTACGGCGATCTCCCGGCCGCTCTCCAGGTCGCGGACGGCGGCCCCGGTGACGCGTGCGCCCTCGCGCAGGAAGCCCGTCACCTCGGTGCGGGTCGCCACGCGCGCGCCGTACAGAGCGGCGGTGCGGGCCACCATCATCGTGTAGCGGGCGTCGTCGACCTGGGCGTCGTAGTACTGGATCGCCCCGACCAGCGCGTCGTGCCGCAGCGCGGGGGCCTCGCGCAGTGCCGCGCGCCGCGACAGCTGCCTGTGCCAGGGCAGGATGCGGGCGCCGCCCATCGTGTCGTACAGGGTCACGCCCGCGCCGACGTAGGCGCGTTCCCAGATGCGGTTGCGCAGCGGGTACAGGAACCGCACGGGGCGCACCAGGTGCGGGGCGAGGCGGCTGAGCAGCAGGCCGCGTTCGCGCAGCGCCTCGCGCACCAGCCCGAAGTCGCGCTGCTCCAGGTAGCGCAGGCCGCCGTGGATGAGCTTGCTGGACCGGCTGGAGGTGCCCGACGCCCAGTCGCGGGCCTCCACCAGCGCGACCGACAGGCCCCGGGAGACGGCGTCCAGCGCGGTGCCGGCGCCGACGATGCCGCCGCCGATCACCAGGACGTCGAACTCCGTCCCGCCGAGGTCGTCCAGGGCCTTCTCGCGGTACCCCGGTCCGAGGGCTATGGATGTCACGTGTCGCTCCCGATCAGACGTGTCAGTTCTCGACTCAGATGTCGACCCAGTCGAGCGTGCGGGCCACGGCCTTCTTCCAGCCGGCGTAGCCCTTCTCGCGGCGCTCGTCGTCCCATTCCGGCAGCCAGCGGGCGTCCTCCTGCCAGTTGCTCTCCAGCTCCGCGGTCGACTTCCAGAACCCGGTGGCCAGGCCGGCGGCGTAGGCGGCGCCGAGCGCGGTGGTCTCGGCGACGACGGGCCGCGACACCGGGACGCCGAGGATGTCGGCCTGCAGCTGCATGCACAGCTCGTTGGCGGTGACGCCGCCGTCCACGCGCAGCACCTCCAGGGCGACGCCGGAGTCCTGGCGCATGGCCTCGACCACGTCGCGCGACTGGTAGCAGATGGACTCCAGGGTGGCGCGGGCCAGGTGGGCGTTGGTGTTGTAGCGGGACAGGCCGACGATGGCGCCGCGGGCGTCGCTGCGCCAGTAGGGGGCGAACAGCCCGGAGAAGGCGGGCACGAAGTACACGCCGCCGTTGTCGTCGACCTGGCGGGCCAGCGCCTCGCTCTGCGCGGCGCCGGAGATGATGCCGAGCTGGTCGCGCAGCCACTGCACGGCCGACCCGGTGACGGCGATCGACCCCTCCAGCGCGTAGACGGGCTTGGCGTCGCCGAACTTGTAGCAGACGGTGGTCAGCAGGCCGTGCTCGGAGCGCACGAGCTCCTCGCCGGTGTTGAGCAGCAGGAAGTTGCCCGTGCCGTAGGTGTTCTTGGCCTGGCCGGGTTCGAAGCAGACCTGCCCGACGGTGGCGGCCTGCTGGTCGCCGAGCGCGGCGGTCAGCAGGACCTCGCCGCCGAGGGGGCCGCCGGCGCGGGTGGTGCCGTAGCCGCGCGGGTCGGACGACGGGCGGATCTCCGGCAGCATCGCCCGGGGGATGCCGAAGAACGACAGCAGCTCGTCGTCCCAGTCGAGGGTCTCCAGGTCCATCAGCATGGTGCGGCCGGCGTTGGTGACGTCGGTGACGTGCACGCCGCCGTCGCGTCCGCCGGTGAGGTTCCACAGCAGCCACGAGTCGGTGGTGCCGAACAGCGCGTCGCCGGCCTCGGCGGCCTCGCGCACCCCTTCGACGTTCTCCAGGATCCACTGGATCTTGCCGCCGGAGAAGTAGGTGGCGGGAGGCAGGCCCGCCTTGCGGCGGATCACGTCGCCGCGTCCGTCGCGGTCCAGGGCGGCGGCGATGGCGTCGGTGCGGGTGTCCTGCCAGACGATCGCGTTGTGGTACGGCCGTCCGGTGCGGCGGTCCCACACCACCGTGGTCTCGCGCTGGTTGGTGATGCCGAGCCCGGCCAGGTCGCCGTACTGCAGGTTCGCCTTGGTCAGGGCGGTCTCGATGACGGCGCGGGTGCGCTCCCAGATCTCGACGGGGTTGTGCTCGACCCAGCCCGCGCGCGGCAGGATCTGCTCGTGCTCCAGCTGGTGGCGGGCGATCTCGTTGCCGCCGTGGTCGAAGATCATGAACCGGGTGCTGGTGGTGCCCTGGTCGATCGCTCCGACGAAGTCAGCCATGTGTCTGTCTCCAGGTGGTGGGGCGGGATTGTCGGGGGGCCGGTCAGGCGGGCTGGTGCTCGGCCTTCTCCGGGACGGCGGCCGCGGCGCTCTCCTCGTCGCCCGGCAGGAACCGGTGGATCAGCGCCTTGTAGAGCCCCGCGCCGAGCACCCCGCCGACCAGCGGACCCACGATCGGTACCCAGAAGTACAGGTCGCCGTGCTGGTCGCGCCAGGCGGTCTCATAACCGGTGAGGAACGATGCCAGGCGCGGGCCGAAGTCGCGGGCGGGGTTGATGGCGTACCCGGCGTCGGTGCCCCAGGCCATGCCGATCGCCACCACCAGCAGGCCGATCACCACGGGGGTCAGGTTGGCCAGCGGCGGCCGGTTGCGGACGTCGGTGAGGGCGAGGATCACGAACAGCAGGATGGCGGTGCCGATGACCTGGTCGCGCAGTCCGCCCCACATCGTCACGGGCAGTTCGCCGTTGCCCGGCAGCGTGGAGAACACGCCCTGCGACTTGATGGTGTGGCCGGGGTCGACCTTGGCGAGCACCTCGCTGTAGTTCCAGCGGACCACCAGCGCCGCGACGAACGCGCCGGCGGTCTGCGCCAGCACGTACGGCGCGACCTTGCGCCACGGGTGGTCGCGGAAGACCGCCAGGGCGACGGTCACGGCGGGGTTGAGGTGGGCGCCGCTGATGCGCGCCGCCACGTAGACGCCCAGGGTGACGCCGATGCCCCAGGCCCAGGCGATGCTGTCGTGGTCGCCGATTCCGGCCGCGGCGACCTGCGCGACCACTCCGACTCCGAACAGGATGAGGATCATGGTTCCGGCGAACTCGGCGGCGACCTCCCCGGCGAGTCCCGGCTCCCTGCTGCGTACCGCCATGCTGACCTCCTCGGACGGGGCGGGCACAGGCGTGCGGCCGCGGGTGGTGAGGGCGACCGCACGCCGGGGCGAGGGGCGCCGCGTCGGCGGCCGGGTCGCGGCCAAGGGGGAGGGCGTGGCGCTCCTCGGTGCCGTGGACGCTAGAACGGCGCTCGGCGACCGGCAACGGACGGGTGCCGACAATGTCGAACACTTCCCCCGTCTCCCCCGGCCGGTTACCCTCCCAGCTGTGCGGCGGATCACATCATTAGGGCAGCTCGCAGCGGAAATGACGGTGATGCCGACCCATGTCGACAATGTCGGCACCCGGGGTGAAGATGAACTACGCTCGCGTCCATGCCGGGACCAGTGCAGTCGATCGAGCGGGCGGCGGCCATTCTGCGGCTGCTGGCCGGCAGCTCGGGACGGCTGGGCGTCGGAGAGATCGCCCAGTCGCTGGGCCTGGCGCGCGGCACCGCCCACGGCATCCTGCGCACGCTGGAGCGCGTGGGGTTCGTCGAGCAGGACAAGGCCAGCGGAAAATACCAGCTCGGCGCCGCCCTGCTCCACCTGGGCACCAGCTATCTGGACGTCAACGAGCTGCGCTCGCGCGCCATCAACTGGGCCGACGCGCTGGCCGCCCGCAGCGGCGAGGCGGTGCGCATCGGCACGCTGCTGGACGGCCGGGTCCTCGTCGTGCACCACGTGTTCCGCCCCGACGACACGCTCCAGGCGCTGGACGTCGGCTCGCTGCTGCCGCTGCACGCCACCGCGCTCGGCAAGGCGCTGCTCGCCCACGACGCCAACGCCGCCGCCTGCGTGCGCGGCGTCGCGCTGGAGGCGTTCACCCGCCGCACCGTCACCGACGCCCGGCAGCTGGCCCGCGCCCTCGCCCAGGTCCGCGAACGCGGCTGGGCGGCGGAGATCGAGGAGCTGTCGATCGGCGAGGCCGCCATCGCCGCGCCGATCCGCGGCCACGGGGGCCTGGTCGTGGGGGCGATCGGGGTGTCCGGGGCGGTCGAGCGCATCTGCGACGCCCAGCGCGTCCCGGCCGCCAAGCTCGTCGGATTCGTGCGGGACGCGGCCCGCGCCGTCTCCCGCGACCTGGGGGGATCGCGCTGGTGACGGCGCCGGCGACGACAGGGGGTGAGGGGCCGTGGTCGAACGCTACGTGATGTCCATCGACCAGGGCACCACGTCGACCCGCTGCATCCTGTTCGATCACAGCGGCCGCCTCGTCGCCGTCGCGCAGCGCGAGCACCGCCAGCACTTCCCCCGGCCCGGCTGGGTCGAGCACGACCCCGTGGAGATCTGGCGCAACCTCGAACGCATCGCGCCCGAGGCCCTCGCCCAGGCCGGCGCCACCCCCGCCCAGGTGGCCGCCGTCGGCATCGCCAACCAGCGCGAGACCACCGTGTTGTGGGACCGGCTGACCGGCGCGCCCGTCGGCCGCGCCCTCGTCTGGCAGGACACCCGCACCGACGCCCTCGTCGAGGAGCTGTCGCGCGCCCCGGGCGCCGGGATCGTCACCGAGCGCAGCGGCCTGCCGCTGGCCACCTACTTCTCCGCCCCGCGCATCCGCTGGACCCTCGACCACGTCCCCGGCCTGCGCGAACGCGCCGAACGCGGCGAGGTGCTGTTCGGCACCATGGAGAGCTGGCTGATCTGGAACCTCAGCGGCGGGGTCGACGGCGGCGTGCACGTCACCGACGTCACCAACGCCAGCCGCACCCTGCTCATGGACCTCAAAACGCTGAGCTGGGACGAGGACCTGCTGGCGTTCTTCGGCATCCCCCGGGCCATGCTGCCGGAGATCCGCTCGTCCACCGAGACCTACGCCACCGCCCGCCGGATCTTCCCCGGCGTGCGCATCGGCGCCGCGCTCGGCGACCAGCAGGCCGCGCTGTTCGGGCAGACGTGCTTCTCCCCCGGCGAGACCAAGTGCACCTACGGCACCGGCGCGTTCCTGCTGATGAACACCGGCACCACCCCCGTCCGGTCGGCCAACGGGCTGCTCACCACCGTCGGCTACAAGATCGGCGACGAGCCCGCGGTGTACGCGCTGGAGGGCTCGATCGCGGTGACCGGCGCGCTGGTGCAGTGGTTCCGCGACCGGCTCGGGCTGATCTCCACCGCCCCGGAGATCGAGACGCTGGCCCGCACCGTCGAGGACAACGGCGGCTGCTACATCGTCCCGGCGTTCTCCGGGCTGTTCGCCCCGCACTGGCGCAGCGAGGCCCGCGGCATCATCGTCGGCCTGACCTCCTACATCACCAAGGGCCACCTGGCCCGCGCGGTGCTGGAGGCCACCGGCTGGCAGACCCGCGAGGTGGTGGACGCGATGAACCGCGACTCGGGGCTCAGCCTGCGCGAGCTGAAGGCCGACGGCGGCATGACCGCCGACAACCTGCTCATGCAGTTCGTCGCCGACGTGCTGAACGTGCCGGTCGAACGGCCCATGGTCGTCGAAACGGTCTCCCTGGGCGCCGCCTACGCCGCCGGGCTCGCCGTCGGCTACTGGCCGGACCTGCAGGGCCTGCGCCGCAACTGGCACCGCGCCGCCCGCTGGGTGCCGTCGATGGACCCGCGGCGGCGGGAGAGCGAGTACGACAACTGGCGGCGGGCGGTTGAACGGACGTTCGACTGGGCAAAGCCCAATAAACGTGACTGACCAGGCATAACGGTCGTTGCGCCGGGTAGGGCGGCGCCTAACGGTCTAGACCATTTTGCGGTAGGGGCCGGGTTATCGGAGAAGATCTGTCCACTTGCTGGTGTTGTACCGCAAGGACGATCGGTCCAACGTACAAGATCATCGGCCGCGTCAGCGGCCCCATGGGAGGAAAACCGCGAACATGAGCAGCCGTCTTGCCAACCCTCGCCGCACCAGGCTCGACGCCTGGCCGAAGCAGCGCACGGTCGACGTACGGACCGACCAGGACGCCAAGCCTGCCGAGTCCACGTCACCGGCGCCCGCGGCAGAGCGCGCCGATCGTTGATCGGCCGACATCCAGGTTGCTCGATGGGCCCGTCAGACCACGGGCTTCCCACCCCCAACCTCTGTGCCCGCCGGGGGCGCCCGCGCTCGTGAAGGCGCCCCCGGCCGGCCCGCTCCCAGTTGACCTCAACCTTTCTCGAGGTTGTTGAGTAGGCCATGGCAGTGATCACCGAACCGGAAGAAGGGCACGGCCATGGCACACGACATCCTCGTGGTGGGGAACATCCCGGCGGAGACCCAGGCCGCCGTCAACGACGTCGTCAAGGCGCTGGAGAAGGCGTTCAACGACAAGGATCCGATCGCCCTGAGCGAGCAGTTCGCCGAGCAGACGTCCTGGACGAACGCCGCCGGCAAGCGCCTGGACGGCCGCGAGGCGATCGCCGAGTTCAGCGCCCCGGCGATGCAGACCTTCCTGCGCGACGCCTACGCCCGCTACGACGTCGTCAAACTGCTGGAACTCGCCCCTGACGTGATCGCGGTGAACGTGACGCAAACCCCCACCGACAGCGCGGGCACCCCTGTCAAGGGAACCCACGGCACCGCCTTCCACATCATCGCCAAGCAGCACGACGGCTGGAAGATCGTCGCTGGCCAGAACACCCCGTACACCACCGAGTGACACGCGCGGACGGCCATGGCCGATGCACGGAGACACCGCGTCGGCCGACATCCACACCGGTCGTCCGTCCGAACACGGGACCCGGGGGCACCTCCGCGCTCCGGAGGCGCCCCCGGCGGGTTCAGCGCGCGATCATTGAGGGGTGGATGTCACAATTCAGCTGGTTCGCGTCTCCTGGACGAAGGCGTCCCGCGGCGGCCCGGGCGCCGCACGCCGCAACGCCTGCCCCGAGGCGTTTCCGCTCCCCTCGGTCGACCCGCCGTTCGTGCACACGGTCCACATGCGCGAGGAACACGACTTCGCCCCGCATGAGACCGTCACCGAGGGCCCGCCGCACCGCGATCTCGTGCACGTCCGCGAGCATGACGGCCTGCTGCACGTCGAACTCAGGCCGTGCCCCTTCGGCAACCCCTGGCGCCAAGGACCTCGCAAGAACATCCGCCTGGCCCCCGGCGAGACCCTCCGCTGGAAGATCAACTACCGCTTCAGCGGCAACTACGGCTGGTCGTACAGGCAGGACACCCTCAACATCGCCTACGGTCACGCATTCCCACCCAATATCTTCCTGACTCCCCCGACCCACGCCACCGACGAACGCGCCCACCTCTTCTGAGGTGCTCACCGAGTGACGCGGTCCAACAGCAGGCGCAGTACCCACCGCCACCGGCGCGGCCGCTCGTCCCACCGCATGTACTGCCCTCAACACGGGCCGAGCCATGACAGCGCGTCCTCCACCTCGCAGGCCGCGGCCGTGTACGCCTCCGCGCGAGCCGAGTGGCCCCCGCCCCCGTCCCAGCACCGCCTCCTCGGCCGACCTCTGCTCAGGAGCGGCCGCGAGCACCCGCCACCCGCCCGTACAGAGTCAGGACGATCGCGGCCCAGAGCCGGTAGGCCGTCTTCCGCGCACGGGTCATCGGAAGCCTCCGAGGAGACCCCCGCCTTCAGGCGGGGGAGGAAGTCAACCCGCCACCTCGAACCAAACGGTGACCTGCCGCTGCCCGTCGCCGGTGACCTTGACACCCCATGCATGGGCCAGCTCGCTCACCAGCAGCAGCCCCCGCCCGGACTCCCCCCACTCGTCACCGGCCGGGATCTCCGGGAGAGTGTCCGCGCCGCCGTCGTCCTGTATCTCCACCCGGACACGCTCGGGCGCGCTGAGCACCGTCACCCACACCCCACCGCCGGGCTTCCCGCTCGCGGTGTGCCGCACGGCATTGGTGGCGATCTCCGCTGTCAACAGATCCACGTCACCGAGATCGACCGAGCTGCCAGAGGACACCGCCTCCCGCACGAACCGGCGCACCGCCCGGACATCCACCCCCGGAACGCCGGTCACTCGCTCCGTCGCCACCCGGCCCCACACGATCACCACTCCACCGCCGCGATCTGCCGAGCCGCCCGCTTGGTCCCGTCCGCCGGCGCCTGACACCGCCCGTCCCACAGATACGACCACCCGCCCCGCGGCTCCTGGCCCCCGAGCACCGCCAGCGACCGCCGCCCCGACCGAACCCGCATGTACAGCACGGGCTGTCCGATCGCAGGAAGTACCAGGGACGATCCCCGTCCGACCTCCCGCAGATCGAGCATGAGCTGCAAGAGCAGTCTGAACCGCTCCCACCCGGCTTCCGCCTGAGCCACCCTCGTCTCCGGCCCCATCGAGATCACCACCGATGCCCTCTCGCCCTGCACGACTTCGCCCATCCGGCCACGCTGCGCGTTGAAGTCATGGCATTCTGTGACCGGACGCACCAAGACAGTAGACACAACTCTGCGACTTCACAAGGCAGGAACTGCGAAAATGAGCACCTCCATCGTGCTGCGACGCAGGCTGGCGACAGAGCTTCGGGCATTGCGTCACAAAGCGGGGCTCTCACAGGAGGCAGTCGCCGAACACCTGAGCGCCGCCGTATCCAAGATCGTGCGCATCGAGAACGCGCAGAGCACGGTCTCAGTAGGTGATCTACGCGCCCTTCTGGCGCTTTACGAGGTCCCCGCCCAGGACCAGGAGCAGTTGATCGACCTCGCCCGTAACGCGCGCAAGCGCGGCGGATGGTGGTCGAGCTACCGCGATCTCCTGCCCGGCAAGTACGTCGCACTCGAGGCAGAAGCCTCCAAGATCTTCAATTACGAGACGAGCTTCATTCCCGGCCTGCTGCAGACTCCCGACTACGCACGGGCTTTGATCAGCACAGATCGCCGTCTTCACAGCGAGGACGTTCCTCGCTTCGTCGAAATTCGGATGACTCGCCAGACCCGGCTCTGGGCCGAGACTCCGTCGCTGACGCTCCACGCGCTTATCGACGAGGCCGCACTCCGCCGCTGCATCGGAGGCCCTGCCGTCATGCGGGCCCAGCTTGAGGCGCTCTGCGATGCCATGCGGCGCCCGAACATCGAGATCGGCGTCATCCCACTGAGCGCAGAGGCCTACCCGTCGTTCGGCATACCGTTCGCGATCCTGAGATTCACTGATCCCCGTGACCCGGACGTGGTCCTGGTGGAGGGATGCGGCGAGCGCTACTTCGAAGAAGCCGAAGACGTGGCGCTGTTCCGAGCAGACTGGGCGGACATCAAACGTGTAGCGACATTCGGCGAAGAGTCACATAAGCTGATAGAGCACCTCATTAAGGAGATCGCACCATGACGGAAGCAGCCCTAACACGCGCTCGCTGGCGGAAGAGCTCCCGATCCAACTCCGCGCCGGCCACGTGTGTCGAGCTCGCCGCGCTGCCGAGTGCCGTAGCCGTCCGAGACTCCAAGGACCCCGAGGGTCCCAAGCTGCTCCTCTCTCCTGTCGCGTGGGCAAACCTGGCCAGTGCCATCAAGACAGGTCAATTCGACGCCTGACTTAACCCCTCGGAAGCGCGTCCGAAAAACGAGAGGATGGCACGGCATGTCCACGCCGTGCCGTCCTGCATCACGTGGCGCAAGAGCAGCCGCAGCAACGGCGCCGGTGGCGAGTGCGTCGAACTCGCCACCACAGACCACGGAGTGGCCGTACGCGACAGCAAGCACCCAACCGGCCCTACTCTGAGCTTCCGCCCCGACGAGTGGGCCACCTTCCTGCACAACATCAAGACGGGCCAACACGACTTGAGCTGAGGCTCCCCTGACTCCTTGTGGGCCTCCGCCGTCCACCGGCGGAGGCCCCACGACTCGACATGCATCGGCGAAGGGGGCGGTAGGTGGGGTCAGCGCGGTATCGCGAGATCGCGGAGGATCTGCGGCGGCGCATCGATGAGGGCGAGTGGCAGGCCGGCGAGACCTTGCCGCCGATGGAGCGGCTTGCCGAGCACTACGGCGTCAGCCGCAACGCGGTCGCGCGGGCCGTCGGTAAGCTGGCCGAGCAGGGCCGCCTGGTCTCCGTGCCGCGCAGGGGCACCGTCGTGCGCCCGAGGCACCGCAAAGTCATCATGCGGACGGACATTGTCAGGCGCAACACGCGGCATGTGAAGGATGGCCAACAGATCGCGGGCGGTTACAGCTTTCCGGCCGCGATGGGCAACGAGCTGTGGACCCACCACATCACCCCCAAGACCGGCAAGGCTCCGCTCAACGACCCACGACTGGCGCACCTGCTGAACGTGCCGGTCGGGGAGGTCGTCACGCGCCGTCTCCGGGTCACCGGGCCGGAGGGCGAACCGGCCTTCCAGATCTCGACGACGTGGATCCACCCCCGCATCTCGGAGGAGGTGCCGGAGGTCGAAGACCCCTACGGCACCGGGCCGGGCGCCTGGATCGACGCGATCGAGAGCCGAGGGCACGGGCCCCTGGAGTGGCTGGAGCGACGGCGCGTGCGCATGCCGACCGTCGAAGAGCGCAAACTCCTGCTCATCCCGGCCGGCCTGCCGGTGTGGGAGATCGTGCGCATCAGCTACAGCGCAAGAGACGAGAAGGCCGTCGACGTCACGCAGGTCGTCATCCCGGGCGACCGCATGGAGGAGGTGGCCCAGCTGCGACGCGACGACTCGGCGAAGTGGCCGCACCAGGCCACCGGCCCCGACGGCCCACCCGTGGCTCCGGCCACGGAACCATAGTCACCGGACGGCAGTCATGAGACCGCCACAACGTTAATCGGCGGTGGACGGTGGTGCCGCAGCCGATGTTCTGGGCGTCGGCTGCGGCACCGGTATCGAGGCCCGGCAGATACAGGCGGCCGGGTGCTCGGGGGCGGGCCCGACACGCGTTAGCGGGCGGGGGTGGCGGAATTGCCGGGGGCGGTGGTTCGGCGCGGGGCGGAAGTGCCGTGCCGGCGGCGGTCGGCGGGGGCTGCCGGGCGGGGCGCGCGCGGGGTCGGGGCGCTGGGGGGCGGGGCGGTGCTGGCGCGGAGGACGACCCGGCCGGCGATGCGTTCGATGCGGCTGCGGCTGGCGCGAGGTTCCTTGAGGGCCAGGCGCATGGCGCGTTCGCCCATCTCGTCCAGCGGGAGGGAGACCGTGGTGAGGGGCGGGGTCAGGTCGGCGACGATCGGGATGTCGTCGAAGCCCGCCAGGGACACCTCGCCGGGCACGTCGACGCCGTGGTCGCGCAAGGCGGTCAGCGCGCCGATCGCCATCACGTCGGTGACCGCGAACACGCAGGTGGGACGGGGGTCGAGGCGGAGCAATTCGGTGGCGGCCGCGTAGCCGCCGTCGCGGGTGAAGCCGCCCTCCACCACGCGGGGGCGCAGCCCGGCGTCGGCCAGCGCGCCGGTGAAGCCGGCCAGCCGGTCGGCGACCGTGGTCAACGAGCGCGGGCCGGTCAGGACGGCGAAGTCGCGGTGGCCGAGGTCGAGCAGGGCGCGCGCCAGGGCGGCGGCGCCCTCGCGGTTCTGCGGCTGGACGGTGTCGACGCGCAGGCTGCGGTGCCGGCTGACGACCGCGACGCGGCCGCCGGCGCGCACGTAGGGGTCCAGTTCGGCGGCCATGGCGCGTTCCCAGGCGCGGTCCTCGAAGCCGGAGCCGATGAGCAGGATGGCGCGGGCGCGCTGGGCGCGCAGCATCGCGATGTACTCGATCTCGCGGTCGGGGTCGCGGAAGGTGCTGGCCAGCATGACCAGCAGGTCGTGTTCGGCGGCGGTGCGCATCACCCCGCGGGAGATCGCGGCGAAGTAGGGGTCGCTGACGTCGTGGCAGATCACGCCGATGGCCTTGCTGGACGAGCTGGCCAGGGCCTGGGCGTGCGCGTTCGGCGCGTACGCCAGCTCGGCGGCCGCGGCCAGCACCCGCTCGCGCAGGTCGGCGCGCACCTGCGCGGTGCCGTTGAGCACCCGGGAAGCCGTCGCCAGCGACACCCCTGCCCGCCGCGCCACATCCCGCAGGGTCACGTGCGAACGCCCAGGTCCCGTCTGCTCTCCCATCGCCGCCCTCTCGGTCGCCCCGGTCGCGCGGTCACTTTCCGAACCGCCTCTTGACCGCGCGCTGCGTCGTTCTTACGGTACATCAGAAAGCGCTTTCTGAAATCGCTTTCCAAGCCGACCACGGAGGTGGCCCCGATGGTGAGCCAGGGCACGACGTCGACGTCCACGGCGGCGTCCGCGACGCCCGCGGCCGAGAACTCGCCGCACGCGGCGGTGGTCGAACGCGGCCGCCCGCCCCTGGGCGAACGGGCCCGAGAGGCCCTGGAACGGTCCTGGCGGCCGGTGGCGATGCTGCTGGCCTGCGTGGCCGCCTGGTGGGCGGTCACCGCGGCCGAACTGGTGGAGTCCTACCTGGTGCCCTCGCCGGGGGCCACGCTCGACCTGATGGTCGACAAGTGGGGCTACATCTGGCACCACAGCTGGGTGACCACGTACGAGACGGTGGCCGGGTTCATCCTGGCCACGCTGATCGGCGTGGCCGCGGCCGTGGTGATGGTGTACTCCTCCTCGGTGGAGCGCACCCTCTACCCGATCCTGCTGTTCGCGCAGGTCATCCCGAAGATCGCCATCGCGCCGCTGTTCGTGGTCTGGCTGGGCTTCGGGGTGACGCCCAAGATCTTCGTCGCGGTGCTGATCGCTTTCTTCCCGGTGGTCATCGCCATGGTGACCGGTCTGAAGTCGGTCGATCCGGAGATGCTGCAGCTGTCGGCCACCATGGGCGCCGGCCCCTGGAAGACCTTCGCCAAGATTCGCTTCCCGGCCTCGCTGCCGCACCTGTTCTCCGGGCTGAAGGTGGCGGTGACACTGGCCGTCACCGGCGCCGTGGTGGGCGAGTTCGTCGGCGCCAACGAGGGCCTGGGCTATGTGATCCAGCAGGCCAACGGCAACCTGGACACTCCGATGCTGTTCGCCGCGCTGCTGGTGATGTCGGCGCTCGGCGTCGTGCTGTTCGTGCTGATCGAGCTGGCCGAACGGCTGCTGCTGCCCTGGCACGCCAGCCGCCGGGCGGACGCCACGACCACCACCTTCTGAGCGGACGCCGCGTCCGCATCCCACCCCCATGCCGCCGCACCCCGCTTCGACCCCAGCGGCGTGACCCACCCCATCCTCGGAGGCCGGAGAAATGAGACGACTTGCCACCCTGGCGGCCGCCGCCCTGATCCCCGCGCTGGCGCTGTCGGCGTGCGGCGGCGGTGACAGCGAGGAGACCACCAGCGCCTCGGGCAAGAAGCTGAAGAAGGTCACCCTGACCCTCAACTGGTACCCCTACGGCGAGCACGCGCCGTTCTACTACGGCAAGAAGAAGGGCATCTACGAGAAGTACGGCATCGACCTGACGATCAACGCGGGCCAGGGCTCGCAGAAGACCGTCCAGGCGACCGGCGCGGGCCAGACCGACTTCGGCTGGGCCGACACCCCGGCGCTGCTGGCGGCCGTGGACAAGGGCATGCCGGTCAAGAGCATCGGCGTGTTCCTGCAGACCACCCCGGCGTCGGTGCAGTCGTTCACCGCCACCGGCATCAAGACGCCCGCCGACCTGAAGGGCAAGCGCATCGCGGGCACCGCGGGCGACGCGCTGTCGCGCACCTTCCCGGTCTTCTTGCAGAAGAACGGGCTGAGCGAGAGCGACGTGCGCATCCAGAACACCGACCCGGCGGGCAAGATGTCGGCGGTGATCTCCGGGCAGGCCGACGGGCTGCTCGGCTACGCCAGCGACCAGGGCCCGACCATGCAGAACAAGGCGGGCAAGCCGGTGTCGTACCTGCGCTTCTCGGAGTACGGGCTGAACTTCTACTCCAACGGGCTGCTGGTCGGCGAGCGCAAGCTGAGCAGCGACCGCGACCTGGTGAAGAAGATGGTCGCCGCGACCAGCGAGGCGTGGACGGCGGCGCAGTCCGACCAGGCGGGCGCGGTGGCGTCCATGCAGGGCGCCTCCGAGCAGCTGCCGCCGGTGTCGGTGCTGACCGAGCAGTTCAAGACGACGCTGACGCTGCTGCACACGCCCAGCACCCAGGGCAAGGCGCCCGGCGTCAACACCGAGGCGGACTGGAAGCAGACGATCGACGTCTTCCATCAGGCCGGTGTGATCGAAAAGGCCCAGCCGCCGTCGGAGTACTGGCTGGCCGACACCGCGCCGCAGGGGTGACACGCAAATGAGCGGGTCGGCGGGGCGCACCGGCGCCCGCACCGCAGAGCGAGGCACGGGCGAGCAGGGAAGGCGCCGCCTTCCCGGCGCCCCGAAGGCGAGCGGGAGACGCGGATGAGCGAGCCGCGTGGCGGTGCCCGCACCGACGAGCGACGGGACGAGCAGCGATGAGGATCATGAGCAAGGCGGAGACAGCGGCCGGGGCACCGGCCCGGGCGACCAAGAACGCCGTGGAGCTCGACCGCGTGGCCGTGCGCTTCCGCACCCGAAAGCGCGACGTGACGGCGCTGGCCGAGGTCTCACTGACCGTGCCGATGGGCCAGTTCGTGGCGATCGTCGGGCCGTCGGGCTGCGGCAAGTCGACGCTGCTGAAGCTGGTGTCGGGGCTGCTGAAGCCGTCGTCGGGCACGGCGCGGCTGCGCAGCCAGACGGTGACCGGGCCCCGGCACGACATCGGATACGTGTTCCAGCGGGCGGCGCTGCTGGAATGGCGCACGGCCAAGCGCAACATCCTGCTGCAGGCGGAGATGCGCGGCATGCCCGCCGAGCAGGCCCGGCGGCGCGCCGCCGAGCTGATGGAGATGACCGGGCTGACCGGCTTCGAGGACGCCTATCCGCACGAGCTGTCGGGCGGCATGCAGCAGCGCGTGGCGCTGTGCCGGGCGCTGCTGCACGAGCCTCCGGTGCTGCTGATGGACGAGCCGTTCGGCGCCCTGGACGCCCTCACCCGCGAGCAGCTCAACATCGAGCTCAACCGCATCTGGCGGGAGACGGGCACCACGGTGCTGCTGGTCACGCACTCGGTGGCCGAGGCGGCGTACCTGGCCAACCGGGTGGTGGTGATGACGTCCCGGCCGGGCCGGGTCGCGGAGGTCATCGACGTGGACCTGCCGGCGGAGCGCGAGTACTCCACCACGGTGGCCACCCCGGAGTTCGCGCGGGTCACCGCCCGCATCCGCGAGCTGCTGGGCGCCGGCGCCGCCGCCGACTGACCGGTCCCGGGCGGCGCGCGGGCCGCCCGCCGGAGAGCGCGAGCGCGCCGTCCGGGCGCGAAAGCGGCTCGGGCCGGGCACGCGGGACGACACCGCGCGCCACCCGAGCCGGCGCGGCATCGGGCTTGGACGGCGCGCCGCGCTCGCCGCAATGGCGTCCCGATCCTGGCCGCCAGGCGGAGCCGAGCCGCCGGGCCGAGAGCGGGGCACCAGGCCAGGGCCGAAGCGCCGGGCCGGGGGCAGGTCACCGCGCCGGGACCGGACCACCGGGTCAGCAGCGGGCAACCGGTCCGGGTACCGGACGCCAGGCCAGGGACGGGGCCAAGTGCAGGCCACCGGGCCGAGGCCGGGCCACCAGGCCAGGTGCCAGACGCCAGGCCAAAGGCCAGGTCACCGGGCCGAGGCCGGGCCGCCGAGCCAGGTGCCGGACGCCGGGACCGGACCGTCGGGCCAGGTCCCGGGCACCGGGCCGAGGCCGGGCTACCAGGCCGGGTGCCGGACATCAGGCCAAGGCCAGGCCGCCGGGCCAAGGCCAGGCCGCCGGGCCAAGGCCAGGCCGCCGGGCCAAGGCCGGGCCCGGCCCGGGCCGGGGTGGGCCACCCGGGGCGGGCCCGGGGGCCGTGGGAGCGAAGAAGACAGCCGCCAGGCGATCGAGCCGCCCGGCGAGGACCGAGGCCGCGGACGCGGCGAACGGCGCCGCGTCCTCGACGGACACAGGAGGAACGGATGGCACGCAGGCCCCTCGGGATCGTCATGAACGGCGTGACCGGCAGGATGGGGTACCGGCAGCATCTGCTGCGCTCGATCCTGGCGATCCGCGACCAGGGCGGGCTGCGGCTGGCCGACGGGACCGTGCTGTGGCCGGAGCCGGTGCTGGTCGGGCGCAACGCGGGCAAGCTGCGCGCGCTGGCCGACCGGCACGGGCTCACCGAGTGGACGACCGACCTGAACGCGGCGCTGGAACGGTCCGACGTCGAAATCTACTTCGACGCGCAGGTGACCAGCGCGCGGGCCGCGGCCATCCGCGCCGCGGTCGCCGCGGGCAAGCACGTCTACACCGAGAAACCGCTGGCCGAGGACACCGCCGAGGCGGTGGCGCTGGCGCGGCTGGCCGACGAGGCCGGTGTCAAGCACGGTGTCGTGCAGGACAAGCTGTTCCTGCCGGGGCTGCGCAAGCTCAAGCGGCTGGTGGACGGCGGGTTCTTCGGCCGGATCCTGTCGGTGCGCGGCGAGTTCGGCTACTGGGTGTTCGAGGGCGACTGGCAGGAGGCGCAGCGCCCCAGCTGGAACTACCGGGCCGAGGACGGCGGCGGCATCATCCTCGACATGTTCGCCCACTGGCGGTACGTGCTGGAGGACATCGTCGCGCCGGTGCGGTCGGTGCAGTGCCTGGGCGCCACGCACATCCCCGAGCGGGTGGACGAGAACGGCAAGACCTACACCTGCACCGCCGACGACGCCGCGTACGGCATCTTCGAGCTGGACGGCGGGATCATCGCGCAGATCAACTCGTCGTGGACCACCCGGGTGTTCCGCGACGAGCTGGTGGAGTTCCAGGTGGACGGCACCGAGGGCAGCGCCGTCGCGGGGCTGCGCCGCTGCCGCGTCCAGCACCGCGCGATGACGCCCAAGCCGGTGTGGAACCCCGACCTGCCCGCCACCGAGAAGTTCCGCGACCAGTGGCAGGAGGTCCCCGACAACGAGGACTTCGACAACGGCTTCAAGGTGCAGTGGGAGATGTTCCTGCGGCACGTGGCCGAGGACGCGGAGTTCACCTGGGACTTCTACGCCGGGGCGCGCGGCGTGCAGCTCGCCGAGCTGGGCCTGCGGTCCTGGCGGGAGGGGCGCCGCATCGAGATCCCCGAGCTGGGCCGCTGATCTGGCATGGCAGGATCGTCGAACCGGTCTGGGCCCGCGGGCTCCGCCGGCGTCCCCGAGCGGACGTGGCGCAGCGCGGCGGGCGCGTGGCTGGGCATCGGCACGGCGCCGGGCGCGCTGGTGCTCGGTGCGCAGATCGGCGGGCGGCACGACGGCGTCCTGCCCGTGCTGGTGCTGGCGGCGGGCGGCGCGGTCATGGCGCTGCTGCTGGCGGCGGGCGGACGGCTGGGGCTGCGGCCGCCGCGCGGCGACGGCGTGGCGGTGGCCGCGCTGATGCCGCGGTACCTGCCCGGCCCGGCCGAGCGGATGCTGACCGGGCTGCTCGCGGTGGCGATGGTCGGCTGGTTCGGGTTCAACGTGGGCCTGGGCGGGGCGGCGCTTGGCGAGCTGACCGGGCTGGCCGACCCGGTCGGGGTGGCGCTGCTGGCGGTGCCGCTGGTGACGGTGCTGCTGGGCGGCAGCGGCCGCTGGAACGCGGTGGCGGTGGGGACCACGCTCACCGCGATCGCGCTGGTGGCGATCGTGGCGGTGCGGCTGGCGCCGCCGGACCCGCCGGTGGCGTGGTCGCGCGCGGGACCGCCGGTCACGCTGGCGACCGACCTGGCGGGCTACGTCGGCTACGTGTCGGTGTTCGCGGTGCGCGCGCCCGACTTCACGGTGGGGCTGCGCGACCGCCGCGACCTGGCCTGGTGCGTGGGCCTGCTGGTGGTCCCGGCGCTGGCGGCCTCGGTGGTCGGGGCCGGGCTGGCGGCCTCCAGCGGCTCGACCGACGTGGTCGCGGTGCTGGCCGGGCCGCACGGGCTGCCGGTGGCGAACCTGTTCGTGGCCGCGTCGGTGATCGCTCCGACGCTGGCGACGGTGCATTCGGGGGTGTTCGCCGTCCGGCGGTTCGCCCCGCCGCTGCCGCACGCAGCGGCGGTACTGGCGATCGCGGTGCCGGGCTCGGTGCTGGCCGCGCTGCGCGTGGACCAGATGCTGCTGTCCTGGCTGACCCTGCTGGCGGCGGCGCTGCCGGCGCTCATCCCCCCGCTGGCGGCCGAGGCGGCGCGGCGGCGCCGGGGGCGTCCGGCGCGGCCGGTGTCCACCTGGCTGTGGGCGCCCGCGGCGGGCGCCGCGCTGGTGCTCACGCTGGCCGGGTTCGCGGCGGCGGCCCCGGCCGGACTCCTGGTTTCGGCTGTGCTGACGTTGGGACAGCACTTCGTCCGAAACCGGCCACACCATCAGCCATAAGTTCATTCTTGACGGACCGGATCGACGCTCGTACGTTCTAGGAAAGCGCTTACAGAAAGCGCTTTCATCCCACCCCCACCCCCCTGGAGGGCCGGAATGACAGAAATCCGCTGGTCTCCTCCGAAACTGGTCGCACTCGTCACAGCCCTGTTCACGGCTCTGGCCGCCGTGCTGCTGGCGGCCCCGCCGCAGGCGAGGGCGGACGACCCGATCATCGACCCCATTCCCGAAGACCCCGTACCGTCCGGAATCGGGCTGGTCCTCAAAGAGGTCGCCCAACTCCCCGAATCCACCCCCACCCCGGCCGACATGGTCACCGACCCGCGGCTGGTGCGGCACAACCGCATCAACTACGTCGGCGAGGTGCCCGACAGCTCCGGCCGCCTGTACGTGCCCGACCTGAACGGCAACCTGTACTTCCTGGACAAGAAGACCTACCGGTACCACGTCTACCTGGACGTCAAGGCCCAGTTCCCCGACTTCTTCTCCGCCCAGGG
This sequence comes from Actinomadura sp. NBRC 104425, assembly GCF_030269545.1. Classification (GTDB taxonomy): domain Bacteria; phylum Actinomycetota; class Actinomycetes; order Streptosporangiales; family Streptosporangiaceae; genus Spirillospora; species Spirillospora keratinilytica. The sequence goes on from NZ_BSTN01000009.1 coordinate 71,536, forward strand.
CCTCGGCCAGGGCTTCGGCTTCGTCGCCTTCCACCCCGACTTCAAGCGCAACGGCAAGTTCTACACCGTGCACGTGGAGTCCGGTAACGCGCTGACCACCAAGAAGCCCGACCTGACACCGCAGCCGAACACCGCCTACCACGGCATCATCACCGAGTGGACGGCCGACGACCCGTCCGCGCAGACCTTCAGCGGCACCCACCGCGAGCTGCTGCGCATCGGGTTCTCCGGGCGCATCCACGGCATCCAGCAGATCGACTTCAACCCCAACGCCCGGCCCGGCAGCGCCGACTACGGCAAGCTCTACCTGGCGGTCGGCGACGGCGGCAACGGCAACGTCGGCGACAACGGCGGCGACCCGCAGAACCTCGCCGTCCCGCAGGGCAAGATCCTGCGCATCGACCCGGCCGGCAACAACAGCGACAACGGCAAGTACGGCATCCCCGCCGACAACCCGTATGCCGGCCGCGACGGCGTGGTCAAGGAGATCTACGCCATCGGCATGCGCGACCCGCACCGGTTCAGCTGGGACACCGGCGGGCAGAAGCGCATGTTCCTCGGCCACATCGGCGAGCACGCCATCGAGGCCGTCTACGACGTGCGCCCCGGCGACAACTTCGGCTGGAGCGAGCGCGAGGGCGCGTTCCGGTTCGACAAGAACGACCGCTGCTACCTGCACCCGCTGCCCGAGGACGACGCCAAGTACGGCTACACCTACCCGCTGGCGGCCTACGACCACGACCGTCCGCCGAACCTGTCCTGCACCGCCGACAGCGGCAACGCCATCTCCACCGGCTTCGTCTACCGCGGCGGGAAGCTGGCGGCCCTGCGCGGCAAGTTCCTGATCACCGACATCGTCAACGGCCGGCTCCTGTACGCCGAGGAGAAGGAGATGCAGCGCGACCCGACCGGGCAGAAGCGCGCGCAGCTCTACTCGATGGCCGCCTACGACACCGAAGGCAACCCCGTCACGCTGCAGCAGCTGGCCGGCGACACCCGCGTGGACGCCCGGTTCGGCCAGGACGCGCAGGGCGAGCCGTACCTGCTGGCCAAGGCCAACGGCAAGATCTGGAAGGTCGTCGGCACCAAGACCTTCGCCGACTGCCGCACCACGCCGGTCCGCGTGCAGGCCACGTCCGGCAAGGACTGGACGCCGGTCACCCCGTCCAAGTGGCGGTTCAACGGCCGCGAGGCCGTGCTGGCCGAGGCCGGCACCGAGCGTCCCGGCCCGCGCCGCCCGTACGAGTACGCCGTGCTGAGCAAGGGCCCTGAGCTCGGCTCCACCGAGATCACCGCCAAGGTCCGGCTGGACACGCCGGTGTCGGTCAGCAACCGGGACGTGGTCCTCCTCTTCGGCTACCAGTCCGACACCCGCTTCTACTACGCGCATCTGTCCAGCGACAACACCATCTACCCGCACAACGGGATCTTCGTGGTGGACGACGCCGACCGGGCGCGCATCGACCAGCAGTGGAACGGCAACCGGCTCGTCCCGCACGGCGCACCGCCCGCCGTCACCGACGAGGCGTGGCACGACGTGCGCATCAAGCACTGCGCGGACACCGGCGAGATCGCCGTCTACATGGACGGCTCGAAGCGCCCGCTGATGACGGCCGTCGACACCACGTTCCGCTCCGGCAGGGTGGGCTTCGGCTCGTTCGACAACGTCGGCAGCCTGCGCAACCTGACCGTCACCGGAACCCGCGCCGGCTGATCAGCAGGTGACCGGCACGGCCGCTTTTCGACGCTCCGGCGGCCGTGCGGCCGGCCCCGGGCGGGCGCCAGACCTCCCTCGCCCGCCCGGGCCGCCCCCTTCGTCCCTGGACACCTCCCCCGCCCCAAGGAGAAAACGATGATCGTTCGCCGTATCGCGGTGGCGGCGCTGCTCGGCAGTGCGCTCGCCGCGGTCCCGGCGCAGGCCCAGGCCGACGCGGCGTCGGGCAAGGGCCGCCCGGACGTGTTCCCCAGCCTCCGGCACGGCCTGGTGGCGCACTACGACTTCGAGCACCCCGTCAAGGGCGACCCGGCGCGCGAACGCGACCTCGGTCCGTCCGGCACCGATATCGACCTGGTCAACGGCGGCGCCGCCATGCGCGTGCCGGACGGCGCGCACCGCGGCAGCAAGGGCTCGATCCAGCTCGGGCAGGTCAACCCGACCGTCGCGGGCAACGACGACTGGAAGGCCGGGATCTACTCCGAGACCGGCGTGCCGACGCTGCGCGCGTTCAACGCCACGCGCGGCGCCACCGTCCTGGGCTGGTTCAAGATGACCGGCGCCAACCCGAGCCCCAACTCCAACACCGCCGACCCGAACGACAAGTACAACGCGACCGGGCTGGCGGGCGTGCTCAGCGGCGACTCCAACGGCCACGACGTGCGCGCCCTCCTGGAGATCATCGACGTGCAGGGCGAGCAGCGCGTCGTCGCCCTCGGCCGCCGCATTGACGGCGGCAACTCCCAGACGTTCGCCGCCGACGAGGACTGGCAGAAGATCCTGCCGCTCAACACCTGGGTGTTCCTGGCCGCGACGTTCGACTTCGACAAGGGCACCATGGCCCTGTACAAGAACGGCAAGCCGCTGTCCGGCTTCTACACCCGCAACGACGACCCGTGGGCCATCGGCGGCACCCCCGGCCCGCACACGACCAGCGCGACCGACCCGCGCGGCATCAAGATCGGCGGCAGTTTCCCGCAGAACACGCGGGAGCAGAATCCCTGCAACTGCCGCATCGACAGCGTCATGCTGTTCGACCGCCCGCTGACCGCCTGGGAGATCGAACGGCAGTACCACCTCGTCGCCCGCAAGTAGGCACGCCTGCGACGTCCGGCCCGGCCGGCGGGATCCGCCCCGCCGCCCGGGCCGGCTCCATGTCCGGGCGGCGGTCAGCCCCCGCCGGGCTGCCCGGCGCGGCGGGCGACCTCCTGCGCCAGGCGGTCCAGCGCCTGCCGCAGCTCGCGTTCGGCGTGGTCGTGCGCCTGCGCCTCGCCCGTCGCCTCCGGCTGGTCGCCGAGGAACGACAGGTGCACCACGACCTCGCTGGTGCCTCCGGGGCTGTCCATGACCTGGAGCCAGCCCGTGTAGTCGGGCGTGCCCCGGGTTCCCCACTCCAGCCGGAACCGCTCGGGCGAGGTGCGCATGACACCTTCGCGGTCGACGCCGCGGGCGTGGTCCTCGGCCTCGGCGATACCGGGGGCGACCTCGTGCACGTCGATCTCGCCGGGCAGCCACCGGTGCATGGTCTGCGTGTCCGCGGCGATGTCGAACACCACGCGGCCGTCGGCCGGCATGGTGCGGCTGGCCTCGTACTCCATGGCCCTCACTCCCGGTGTTGGACGACGGGTATCGGCTACCCGGAAATATCCGCCCTAACCGACTCAAACCTGATCACGTCGACGCGGTCGAACCCCTCATTCACCGCCGGGGGAACGAGCCGTTTTCTCGCGTGCAGCATCCCGGCCTCCGGTACTCGGGCCCGCCCCGTCCGGGCGGCGTTGCGCTGCAGGCACACCTCGGGCGGCACGTCGACGAACACGGCCCGCACCGTCGCCCCGTGCCGCCGGGCGATCTCGATGATCGGCGCCCTCTCCCGCGGCGACGGGTTGGTGTTATCGACGACGACGTCGCGTCCCCGGCCGAGCAGCTCGTGCAGCACCCGCCGCTGGCGCGCCTCCCGCCCGCGGGCGTTCGGCCAGTGGTCCTTGCTCACGACCGCATGAGTCCGGGCCAGATGCGCCGCCACCCAGGTCGATTTGCCGCTTCCCGGCAACCCGACCATGACCACCACGTCGGGCCGCACGCAGCCACCTCCGGCCTAGTCGCCGGCGGCCGCGTCCGCGAGAATCTCGGCGACCTTGCGGGCGGTCTCGGTCGGCAGCGGCACCGGGTGCCCCCGCCAGCGCCGCACCGCCGCCATCGCCGCCGCCCCCGCCCCGCCGCCGTATGCGGCAGCCGCCACGGCCGCGGCGAGCTCGGGCCGCAGCTTCTTCTCCAGCAGCAGCACGCTCAGCCGGTACGAGGCCGCGGTCGCCAGCGCGCCGAGCGTCCCGGCCACCATGCCCATCTGCACGGCCGGCAGCCGGCGCTGCGCCTTGTCCCACATCTCCCGCTGCGCCGCCTCGGCCACATCCCGCGTGATCGCCACGCTCTGGTCGAGCACCTCCTGCGGTGCCTGCTTCACCATGCCCCGTCCCCTACCCACCCCCACCCCGCTAAGCATGTGAGCCCCCACCACAGCACCGCACGCCTCGGGGGATTCGCGACAACGCCCCCATCCATGACGCTCACCGACGAGCAGCCCCCGGCGGCCAGCGCAGCCGCGCCCGACACCTTCCAAGGCCGCGGCCTCTGGCCCTGAACCACTGCCGGTACCGCCAGGAGGTGGCCAAGGGGCTGCCCTCACGGGAGCGGTCCAGTCGCTCGAGTCGCCGCGAGGGCCCACAAGGCGCGCTACCGGGCATCCAAGGCTGAACCTCCGCTCCGCCACCACCCCGGACGACCACGTTCGCACATACTTTCGATAAAACAGGGGCCTATCCCTCCGCTTCGACGGTGCCCCGGGTTAGCCTCGGGGACATGGACCCCCAGCTGCGAGAACGGAGCGCTCTCGTCGCCCTGCTGCGTCTGCCAGGGGCACGGTGGCAAGAGACGGCCCAGGAGGTCCTGGCCGACAGTGTCGTGGATGTGCTGGCGCGACGGCTCCGCCCACAGGAGGTCCTGTTCACCGAAGGAGACCCGGTCGAAGAGGCGATCGTGGAGGCCGCCCGCGACGTGACGGCCTGGCAGGCCGAGGGGCTGGGCGTGCACGCCTTTTTCGACCCGCGTTATCCGGCGCAGCTGCGCGAGATCCACCAGATGCCGCCGATCCTGTTCACCAGGGGCGCACTCGCCGAGGACCGCCGGGCCATCGCGGTGGTCGGCACCCGGCAGGCCAGCCCGGAGGGCCTGCGGATCGCCGACACCGTGGCCAGCGAACTGGCCGCCGACGGAGTCACCGTGGTCAGTGGCCTGGCCAGAGGCATCGACACGGCCGCACACCGCGCTGCGCTGAGGGCGGGCGGCCGCACCGTCGCCGTGATCGGAACCGGGATCCGACGGCACTATCCGGCGGAGAACCGCGAGCTTCAGGAGCAGATCACCCGCGAGGGCCTGGTGATCAGCCAGTTCTGGCCGGACGCACCGCCGCACAAGCGCAGTTTTCTGATGCGCAACGCCGTTATGAGCGGTTATGCTGCGGCCACTCTGGTCGTCGAAGCGCCATGGCGCAGTGGCGCGCGCAGCCAGGCGGGGCTCGCCCTCGCACTCGGCCGACCGGTGATCATCACCGACAGGCTGCTGGAGCATGACTGGGCGCGCGACTTCGCTCGGCGCCCCGGTGTTCACGTGGTACACAGCGCGGCGGAGATGCTCGACGTCGCCAACACACTGATCCGTCGGGCCGGGATATCGCCGGACTCGCTTTCGGAGGCGTCCCCCTTTGCCTGGACGTGACCCTGTCGCGCCGCTGCGCACATGGCTCGCCGAACACGCCCAATACCTTCGCAACCCGCTCCCGGTCGGTGCCGGAATCTGCATGACGTGCAGAGGTCCCGCCGGCTCCTCGTTCCTGCGCTGCATACCGTGCGACAAGCACTTGCGGGCGGCCCCGGACAGCATGGCCGACGTCGTAGCGCCGATCTCCTACGCCCACGCGCATGAGCAGCACATGCACGACCTTCGCACGTACAAGTGGCGCACCCCGCCGGAGATCAGCCGCAGCCGGTTACTCAGTCTGCTCGTCGTGTTCCTCGCCGACCACGGCCGCTGCCTGGTGGAAGCGGCGGGAGGCACGGCTCCGTCCGCCGCGGCGGTCGTGCCGAGCACCAAGGGACGGCCCGGCCCGCAAAGACAGGAGCAGCGGTCCAGGACTGCGGCGTGAGCGGGAAACCGGTGCCGCACGTGCCCACGGCAGCCGAGATCCGCGACGAGTCGCAGGCGCTCGTTAGCGGATTCGCGGGGTCACGGCGGAGGCGTTCGCGTCACCCGGGCACCGGACGACTCAATGCGCGCCACCGGGGTCGTGGCGGTGGTTCCTTCCGCAGTACAAGCGCCGCTGACGGTGTGCCGGACTTTTGCACCGGCGGTGTCAGGGGGCGGGGGTCAGGCGGGTCAAGGCTTTGGCCAGGTGGTCGGTGAGGGTGCGGGGGGACGGGTCGGTGTGGCCGGTCAGGATGTGGACGGCCAGGCGCATGAGGGAAGGGTGCGTGAGGCCCTGGCGGGTGGCCAGGCGCATGATCCGGGGGTTCTCGATCGCCTGGGTGAACCAGCGGCCCAGGGTGAAGGGGACGCCGAGGGACGTTCGCAACGCCCGCGGGTAGGTGTGCAGGACGCGTTCGCGCTGGGACGCCGTCGGGCGGGCCAGGGCCTGGACGATCACGTCGGCGGCGATGCGGGCGGATTCGAGGGCGTAGCCGATGCCCTCGCCGCTCATCGGGTTGGCCATGCCGCCCGAATCGCCGACCAGCAGCAGGCCCGGACGGTAGTGCGGCAGCCGCGAGAAGCCCATGGGGATCGCGGCGCCGCGGACGGGGCCGGTGGCGTTGCGCGGGGTCAGGCCCCATGCGGGCGGGAGCGCGGCCAGCCAGGAGTCCATCAGGCGGCGCGGGTCGCGGTGGGTGCGGCGCAGCAGGGCGACGCCGACGTTGCAGGTGCCGTCGCCCATGCCGAACACCCAGCCGTACCCGGCGGGGACGACGTCGAGGTGGCATTCGAGCATGTCGTCGTCGTGGCGCAAGCTGCGGAAGTAGCGGCGCACCGCCACGCCGACGGGGCGGTCGGCGCGGGGGCGCAGGCCGAGCGCGACGGCGAGGCGGGAGGAGGCGCCGTCGGCGGCGATGACGAGACGCGCCTCGTGCGGGCCGGCGTCGGTGGTGACGCCGACGACGTGGCCGGTGCGGTCGTCCAGCAGCGGGCCGGTCACCCGGGTGCGTTCGCGCAGCACGGCGCCGCAGGCCACGGCGCGGCGGGCCAGCAGTTCGTCGAGGTCGCGGCGGGTGCGCAGCAGGCCGAAGGCGGGGAACACGGTGCCGTCCGGCCAGGGCAGGTCGAGCGCGCGTCCCCCGGCGACCAGGCGGACGCCGCGGTTGCGCATCCAGCCGGGGCGGTCCAGATCGACGCCGAGGGTGATCAACTCGCGGACCGCGCGGGGCGTCAGGCCGTCGCCGCAGACCTTCTCGCGCGGGAAGGCGGCCTTCTCCAGCAGCAGGACGTCCAGGCCCGCGCGGGCGAGGTGGCAGGCCGCCGCCGAGCCCGCGGGTCCCGCACCGACCACGATCACATCGGTCACGGCCTGATCGTTCCCGACGGACGACCGTTACGTAATTATCTGACCACATGCGGTCACGATGCCACGGGATCGCCCGCCAGCAGCGCCTCCAGGTTTTTCACCAGCATCGTCTCGGCGTACCCGGGGATGGTGCCGGACGCCGACAGGTGCCGCCGGGCGACCGCGAGCGGCAGGTCCGCGACGATCTGGTACAGGCGCTCCAACCCCTCGGGGGTGTCCAGGCCCATCCGGCCGCCGAGGGCCCGCACCTCGGCCAGGACGCGGCGGTTGGCGGCGCGCAGCCGCTCGCGGGTCTCCGGCGGCCACTCCGGCTCGTCGAAGTCGGCGGGGCTATAGAGCAGAATGCGCGCGTCGCGCGGATTCTCCCGGCTCCACACCAGCGTGTGCCGGGACGCGGCGATCATCGCCCGGCCCGGCGGGTCGAGCCGCAGCGCGTCGTACAGTCCCTCCTGGTAGCGCTCGACGGTGCGCACCCACAGGGCCGCCAGCAGCGCCGGCAGCCCCGGGAAGCGGTGGTACACCGAGCCGCTGGGGGCACCGGCGGTGCGGGCGACCGCGGCGACCGTGACGTTGCGCGGACCGGACGCCGCCACCAGGTCGGCGGCGGCGTCGAGCAGCCGGTCGGCGTCGTAACGCGGCGGTCGTCCCATGCCGACGAGCGTATAACCGGCCGGTCAGTCCGGCGGGCCGCCCAGTTCGGGGACGCGGTGGCGGTAGCGCTCCAGCAGGTGCCGGTTGCGTTCGTCTCCGCCGGGGACGTTGGCGCTGGTCCAGCACGGCAGGTCCAGACCGCGCGCGGCGGCCAGGTCGTGCAGTTCGGCCAGCAGCCGACTCCACGCGTACGCGGCCAGGACGGTGGAGACGGCGGCGGTGCGGGCCGCGCCGGGCGGGTGGACGACGTCGCCGGGCGGTACGGCGGTGTCCACGACGACCGCGGCGTGGTCGGTGAGCCGGCTGCCCGCGCGCGCCGCGGCGTGCCGGGACGCCTCGGGCGACGTCACGGCGATGACGGGGACGCCGCGCGCGGCGCACTCGCGGGCGATCTCCACGGGGTACGGGTTGCGCCCGCTGGTGGAGAACACCACCGCCACGTCCGGGGGCGACGGGTCGGCCGCCCGCACCACCGACAGGCCCAGGCCGGGGCGGCGTTCGGCGCCGGTGCTGGCCGTGGCGTCGTGCAGGGGGAGGACAGAGGGGTCCCACAGCGGTCGCACGCACGCCAGGCCGCCGGCGCGGTAGAACGTCTCGCACACCAGGGCCAGGGAGTGCCCGGCCCCGCCGACGTGCACCAGGCCGTCGGCGGCGACGGCCTCCAGCACCAGGGCGGCGGCGTCGCCGATCGGCTTGGCGGATCGCTCGTCGAGCTCGTCGAGCAGGGCGCGGACCAGGGCGGGATGCCCTTCAGGCATCGGGCGCAGCCTCCTTCGGGGGGTGTGGTCGGTGCGGGGTCAGAGCCAGCCCTGCGCGGTGAACGCCTCGCGCAGCCGCTTCTCCAGGCCGTCCCGGTCGAGGAAGTCGGTGACCGTGATGACGACGGGCGCCAGGTCGCCGATCTCGGCGGTGTGCATGCCCTGTCCGATGACGACGTCGGGGCTCATCCCGCGGGCGGTGGAGATGTCGGTGTTCTCCACCCGGGCGTCCACGTCCAGCGAGCGCAGCGCGTCCTCGGCGGTCATCTTGAGCATCAGGCTCGACCCCATGCCGACGCCGCAGACGGCGAGCACTTCGAGCCTGCGGTCCAGTGCCATGTTCGTTCTCCTTCTCGTCGGTGCCGGCGGTTCACGCGCCGGAGACGGCCTCGGCGCCCTTGCCCGGGCCGGTGTCCTTGCCGGCGGTGTCCTGCACCGCCGCGCGGCGGCTCTCCCGGCGGCCGAGGACGACCAGGGTCACCGCGGTCGCGGCCAGCGCCACCACCGGGACGGCCCACACGGCGGCGCCGCCCACCAGCGGGTCGGCGGCCTTGAGCAGCCAGGCGATCGCGTACCAGTCGGGGTCGGCGAGGGTGGCCAGCTCGGGCGCGGTGCGGTCGAACAGGTCCCAGGTGACGGCCTGCCCGACGGCCAGCGTCAGGCCGCTGATCACGCCGCCGATGACCGCGCCGCGCCAGCCCGCCACCGCGTTGCCGAACAGCGCGGCCGCGCCGCCCACGAAGAACAGCATGATCATCGGCGGGGCGAGGGTGAACCAGCCGGCCGCGGCGAACGCCGCCAGGCAGGCCAAGAACACCGCAAGCGCGGACACGAACCCGATCATGACGGCGGTGGGCGCCACGGGGAAGACGGTCGGGGCGTCCAGTGCGGGCCGGGTGCCGGGGATCACCCGGTCGCTGAAGCCCTTGAACGCGGGCACGATCTCGGCCAGGAACATCCGCACGCCGAACAGCAGGATCGCGATGCCGCCCGCAAAGCGCAGCCCCACCAGCAGGCCCCACACCCACGGCGACAGCTTGTCGTCCATCTCGGCGGCCAGCTTGGCGACCACCGCGTCGTCGGCGAACGCCACCGCCGCCAGCATGATCACCGTGATGACCAGGGCGGTGCTGACGTTGATGTCCTTGAAGAACGACAGCTGGCGGGGCAGTTTGAGCTTCTCGGTGTCGTGCCGTTCGCGGTCCCCGAACGGGCGGGCCGCGTACCCGGTGACGAGCGCGGCCAGCGAGCTGGTGTGGGCGTAGCCGAACCGGTCGTCCGGCATGACGCGGCGCATCAGCGGCCGCATCCACAGCGGCTGCAGCGTCCAGTAGGCGGCCACGAACCCGGCGCCGCACAGCACGAGGGTGAGCTGGTCGGCGTCCGGCGCGATGGTGACCAGCGCCGCCACCGTGACGGTGCTGATCCAGAACATCAGGTGCCCGGTCAGGTACAGGTACCGGGCTGCCGGGAACAGCCGGACGATCACCACGTGCAGCAGGAACGCCACCGTGATCACCAGTGCGACCGTGCCGCCCTGACGGGACAGGAACTCGGTCAGCGTGTGGTCGGCCTTGGGCGGTTCGGTGCCCATGGCACTGGCCAGCACCGTCTGGAAGCTGGTCAGGCCGCCGGTGAACACCTCCACGCCGATGAACAGGATGACGACGCCGATCGTGGCGCGCAGCGCGCCCGCCAGCACGTCCTCCAGGCGCTTGCGCTGCAGGAGCAGGCCGATCAGCGTGATCAGCCCGATGAGGACGGGCACCTGGCCGAACACGTTGTCGGCCAGGAAGGTGAGGACGTCTTTGACGATGTCCATGGGGGGTGTCACCTCGCGTTGTCGGGGACGTAGAGGCGGATGTCATCCACCAGCGCCGACCCCTCGTAATAGTTCAGGTGGGGATCGCCGATGATGAACGAATCGGGGTAGGCCGAACCCTTGGGCCAGGTGTGCTCGGTGATGTGGGTGCCGGCGGGGCCGGTGTGGACGAGCCTGCGGTCGAAGCGGCCGTCGTACTCGCCGGGCGTCTGGTTGTAGTGCCAGATCGGACGGCCGTCCTCGACGAACTCATGGCGGACGCGCAGCGTCGTCGGGCCGGTGTGCAGGAACGGGCCGCTCATCTCCAGCGTGTAGCCGGAGTTGTCGCGTTCCACCGCGAACCGGTAGGCGGCCCGGGGCAGCAGTTCCGGGCGCAGCTCGACACTGGTGAGGTGGCCCTGGAAACGGCCGCCCGGTCCGTACGGGCGGTCCATGGACACGTTCCCGCACGGGGTCTTGATGTAGTACTCGTTGCTGACGTTGTTGTTGGCGGCCTCGCGGAACTTGTCGCCGCGCACGAACAGGGCGTTGACGCCGTTGAAGGTGCCGTCGAAGGTGCGGTAGATCTGCCGCGTCTTCGGATTGCAGGTGCCGGCGTTCTTCCAGCGGTCGTCGTCGCTGTAGTAGCCGTCCATGATGACCTTGCGCCGGAAGTGGATGCCGGGGTTGCCGTGCGGCGCCGGGGTCGGGTAGTCGAGGATCGTCAGGTAGTAGAACCCGTTCTCCCTGGTGACATCGGGGTATTCGCACCTGGTCTTGCCGGGCAGCGCGCCCCAGAACGTCCACGGGAAGCGGGTCTTGCACGGTTGTCTGGTGTAGCCGTTGTGCTTGCCGCCGTAGTCGAAGGTTCCGCCGCGCTTGCCGCCGAAGTCGATGCCGCGCAGCGTCATCTCCACCCGGTAGCGGCGCGGCAGGGGGCGGGTCGGGCGGATCAGCACCCCGGCGTCCCAGCTCGGCTCGAAGATGCGTGCGACCCGCCCGCCGTCCGGAAGCGTCGCGTTCGCCAGGCCCGGCCGGGAGTCGGGACGGCCGTCGCGGTCCTTGTCGACGGCGGCGATCTCGGCGGTGAGCCAGCCGTCCCGGCCGAACGGGACGCGCTTGCGGTACACGTTCAGCGTCGCCAGCTGCCGCTCGAACGCCGGCCCGCTGATCTTCTTCCACGCCTCGCCGTCGTCGTCGAACGCGTCCACGTGCCATGGGCTGCGCGGGCCATGGGGATCCCGCCGCCACGGCGCGCGGTCGACGGGCAGCGGCTGGTCGAAGTCCTCCCGGGCGACAAGCCTCCAGCCCTCGCGTCCGGCGCCGGACTCGGACTCCGCGGCGACCGGCCGCACGGCGGGGGCGGCCGCCACTGCGGTCGCCCCCGCGGCCGCCACGGTGGCCTTCAAGCATCTCCTCAAGGCGTGCCCTCCCTCTCCTCGGGCGCTGCGCCTCCCGGGACGGCGCGGACGAATCAACTGGTATTGACCAATTGGGGGTCAGTCGCCGGGCGGTCTGAGCTCCAGCTCAAGCCGGTACCGGTCACCGCGGTAGACCGAGCGGACGAACTCCACGGGACTCCCCCGGTCGTCGCGCGTCAGCCGTTCGAACAGGAACGCCGGGGCGTGCACCGGCACCCCGAGGAGCTCCGCCTCCTCGGGCGTGGTGACGGTCGGCTCGATCGTCTCCGTGCCCGTGCCGAGCACGACGCCGTGCTCGCGCAGCAGCTCGTAGAACGACCGGCCTTCGAGGTCCTCGCGGCGCAGGCCGGGCAGCAGCGCCCGGGCCATGTGCAGCGTCTCGATGGCCATCGGCGAACCGTCGGCCAGCCGCAGCCGCCGGATGGTGAAGACCTCCTCCACCGGCGACAGCGACAGCTTGCGGCCGATCCTGGCGCCGGCCGCCTCGACCCGAAACGACAGCACCCGCCCGCCGGGCTTCATCCCGCGCCGGATCATGTCCTCGGTGAAGGACGTCATGGTCAGCGGCACCGCGATCCGGGGTTCGGCGACGTAGGTGCCGCTGCCGTGCCGCCGTTCCAGCCGCCCCTCGGCGACCAGCCCGTCGATCGCCGCGCGCAGCGTCAGCCGCGACACGCCCAGTTCCTCGGCCAGCCGCCGTTCGGACGGCAGCGCGTCGCCGACCTCCAGACCGTCCAGCATCGCCAGCAACTCCCGCCGCACCGCCCGCCGTTTCGTCGGCGCCGTCTTCCCTCCGTCGCCGGATCGCAGGCCGCCCGTACCTCTCGCCGTCGTTCCCATCGCCGTCCACGGTACGATCAGCCGCCGAAGTGGTCAATACCACTTTCCCCGGAAAGCAATCCGGCCGATGACGCGTCGGACGCCGGTCCGCGAACCGCAACCCGCACGTCCGCTCTCAGATGCGCCGCGCCCCCGCCGCACTGCCCGCAGCCGCCGCACAGCCCACACGATGGGCGTTGCCGCGGCCACGCCGCCGCCCCAGCGCCGCCCGTGGGGGGACTGAGGCGGCGCTGGTGCCCGAGGCGGCGGCGAAGACGGTCAGTGGTCGCGGTCGAGGACAAGGTCGGCCAGGGCGCGCAGCTCGGCGCGGGGACGCTCGGCCGGGGCGGCGGCGTCGAGTTCGGCGAGGGCGTCGGCCTTCAGACGGCGGGCCCGGTGCCGCGCCCACGCACGGCCGCCCGCCTCCTCGACCAGGCGGGCGGCGCGGGCGGCGGCGTCCTCCGGCAGCGGGCCGTCGCGCAGGTAGAGGCGGGCCAGTTCGCCGCCCGCCGGGGTGTCCGACGCCAGCGCGGCCACCACGGGCAGCGACTTCTTGCGGCGGCGCAGGTCGGCATGGACGGGCTTGCCGGTGACGGCCGGATCGCCCCAGATGCCCAGCAGGTCGTCGACGAGCTGGAAGGCCAGGCCGATATATGCGCCGAACCGCCGCAGCCCCCCGACCTGCGACGGCGTCCCACCCCCGTACGCGGCGCCCAGCGCGCATGACGCGGCCAGCAGCGCACCGGTCTTGTGCTCGGCCATGCGCAGGCATTCGGGCACCTCGACGTCGGTGCGGGTCTCGAACGACACGTCGGCGCACTGGCCCTCCACCAGGTCCAGCACGGTGCGGCTGAGCGTCCGCACGCCCGCGGCCAGCACCCCTTCGGCCGGGGCGCGCCTCGCCGACGCGTCCTCCGCGGGCGGCGCCCCCGCAAGGCTCTCGAAGGCGCAGGCCAGCAGCGCGTCCCCGGCCAGGATCGCCGGATTGGCGCCGAACACGCTCCACGCCGTGGGCCGGTGGCGGCGGGTGCGGTCGCGGTCCATCACGTCGTCGTGCAGCAGCGAGAAGTTGTGCGTCAACTCGACGGCGAGCGCGGCGGGCAGGCCGTCGGCGGCGGCGCCGCCGACGGCCTCCGCCGACAGCAGCGCCAGCGCCGGGCGCAGCGCCTTGCCCGCGTCGCCGGTGACGGGCCGCCCGTGCTCGTCCAGCCAGCCGAAGTGGTAGGCGGTGACCGCCCGCACCTCGTCGGGCAGGCCGTCGACGACCGCGCGCAGCCCCGGGTCGATCAGGACGCGGCTCCAGGCCAGCACCTCCGCCGCCGGACGGGGCGCGCCGCCCTGCTGCCCGGCGGCCGGGGGCCGGGCGGCGGGCATGGCGGCGCTCACCGGCCGATCTCCACATCGTCCAGCATGCCCAGCGCGTCCGGCACCAGCACCGCGGCCGAGAAGTAGGTGCCGACCAGGTACGACAGGATGCCCCGCCGGTCGATTCCGGTGAAGCGCACCGACAGGCCGGGCGACACCTCGTCGGGGATGCCGGTCTGCCGCAGCCCGACCACGCCCTGCTTGTCCTCGCCGAGCCTCATCGCCAGGATCGCGGTGGTGCCCCGGCGGCTGATCGGGATCTTGTCGCAGGGCAGCAGCGGCACGCCGCGCCAGGCGTGCACGCGGGCCCCGTCCAGCTCGACCGGACGCGGGTACACGCCGCGCCGGGTGCACTCGCGGCCGAACGCGGCGATCGCCCGCGGATGCGCCAGCAGCACCCGGGTGCCCCGGCGGCGGCTCAGCAGCTCGTCCAGGTCGTCGGGGGTGGGCGGCCCGCCGTCGGTCTGGACGCGCTGGCGCAGGTCGACGTTGTGCAGCAGCCCGAAGTCGCGGTTGTTGACGATCTCGCGCTCCTGCCGCTCGCGCAGCGCCTCGATGGTCAGCCGCAGCTGCTCGCCCACCTGGTCGTAGGGTCCGTTGTAGAGGTCGGCGACGCGGGTGTGCACGCGCAGCAGCGTCTGCGCCACGGCCGGCTCGTACTCGCGGGGGTTGAGCTCGTAGTCGGCGAACGTGCCCGGCAGCACCGGCTCGCCCTCGTGCCCGGACGCCAGCGCGATGTCGGCCTCGCCGTGCCGGTTGTGCGGAGGCGGCGCCGCCGACCGCCGCTCTTCCAGGTGGGTGCGCAGCGCGCCGAACCGGCGGGTCAGCTCGTCGATGTCGGCGCGCGCAAGCGTGAGCACCGTGCAGGGGGTGAGCGCCCGGACGGTGAACTCCCAGCGCTCGTCACCGCCCAGCAGCGCGCGGTCGCCGAAGAACTCGCCGTCGGCCAGCACCCCGAGCCGGGTGAGGCCCTGGTACTCCCCCGGCCCGAGCTTGACGGCCTTGCCGTGCGCGATCAGCACGACCCGGTCGACCGGCCCGCCGGCCTCGACGATCGTGTCGCCGGGCTCGTAACCCCGCTGCGCGAACCGCTCGGCCAGGCCGTCCAGGACCTCGTCGTCGTCCAGGCCGCGCAGCGCCGGCAGCTCGGCCAGCTCCGGCGGCACCACCCGCACCCGCCCGGCGGTGACCGCGAACGTCACCCGGCCGTCGCCCACCCGGTAGGCGAGGCGGCGGTTCACCCGGTACGTCCCGCCGGGCGCGTTCACCCAGGGCAGCACGCGCAGCAGCCACCGCGGCGTGATGCCCTGCATCTGCGGCCTGGACTTGGTGGTGGTCGCCAGATTGCGCGCCGCCGCCGTGCTCAGGCTCGACTGCTCGACCGTCACGGCCTGCTCCTCCCGCCTTCACGGATGGACGAGTCCGGCCCCGCGGGCCGGGAGGCGGCGCGGCGAGGCCCCTGATGCGGTGCGCCCGCCCGCGCCTCCGCTCGCCGCGCCGCCGCCTCAACGGGCACGGGACGGTTCAGGCGGCCGCGCCGTCGCCGTGCGCGACCTCCACGCTGTCGAGCACGCCCAGCGCGTCGGGCACCAGGATCGCCGCCGAGTAGTAGGCGCTGACCAGGTAGGAGATGATGGCCCGCTCGTCGATGCCCATGAACCGCACCGACAGACCCGGCTGGTACTCGTCGGGGATTCCGGTCTGGTGCAGGCCGATCACGCCCTGCGCCGCCTCGCCGGTGCGCATCAGCAGGATCGAGCTGGTCCGGGTGGCGCTGACCGGGATCTTGTTGCAGGGGTAGATCGGCACGCCGCGCCAGGCCGGGATCTTGTGGCCGCCGACGTCGACGGTGCCCGGGTAGATGCCGCGCCGGTTGCACTCGCGGCCGAACGCGGCGATCGCGCGCGGGTGGGCCAGGAAGAACGCCGGGTCCTTCCACACCAGCGACAGCAGCTCGTCCATGTCGTCGGGGGTGGGCGGGCCGCTGCGGGTGGGGACGCGCTGGCGCAGGTCGGCGTTGGCGAGCAGGCCGAAGTCCGGGTTGTTGATCAGCTCGTGCTCCTGCCGCTCGCGCAGCGCCTCGATGGTCAGCCGCAGCTGCTGCTCGACCTGGTCCATCGGCTTGTTGTAGAGGTCGGCGACGCGGGTGTGCACGCGCAGCACGGTCTGCGCCACGCTCAGCTCGTACTCGCGCGGCTTGAGCTCGTAGTCGACGAACGTGCCCGGCAGCACGGGCTCGCCCTCATGGCCGGACGCCAGCACGATGGCGGCCTCGCCGTTCTCGTCGTACGCCGGCTCGGTCTCGTCGCGGGTGCGCGCCAGATGCTCGCGCAGCGACTCGGCGTTGTCGCGCACCTGCCGGAACTCGTCGGCGCTGAGCGCCAGCACCGTGCAGGGGGTGAGGGCGCGGTAGGTGTGCTCCCAGCGGGCCTGCTCGTCCAGCAGCGCGGTATGGCCGAAGTATCGGCCGTCGCTGCGCACGCCGAGCACCGCCTCGCCGCCGTACTCGCCGGCGCCGATCTCGTTGACCTTGCCGTGCGCGATGAGGAACACCTGGTCGGCGGGCTGCCCCGCCTCGGCGATCGTCTCGCCCGGGGCGTACTGGCGCTGGGTGAACCGGTCGGCCAGCGCCCGCAGCACCTCCTCGTCCTCATAGCCGCGCAGCGGCGGCAGCTCGCCCAGCTCCCGCGGGACGACCCGCACGTCCGACCCCTCGATGACGAAGGTCACGATGCCGTCGCCCACGGTGTAGGTGAGGCGGCGGTTCACCCGGTACGTCCCGCCGGACGCCTGCACCCACGGCAGCAGCTTCAACAGCCACCGCGAGGTGATGCCCTGCATCTGCGGGACGGACTTGGTCGTCGTCGCCAGGTTGCGTGCAGCAGCTGTGGCGAGGCTGAACTGCTGTTCGGTCACGGTCCACCACCGATCCGTTGTCGCCGTCATAAGAACCGCGAATCACCGGAACGCGCACGGCACAACCACGGAAAACGCATGGGAAATCGCCGCGTACGCTTCTTTCGGAATGCGCGGCCCGCATCCGCCAGCGACGCTACCCATCGTAATCATCCAAATGCAACGGGAGACTTTCCTTACCCCCGCTTTACCTGCGCCGCGATGCCGGATCCCGACTCGGGCGGCATCCCGCCGACCATGGCGGACGCCCGCGACCGCCGCCGCACCCCGCATTTCGGCCATGGACCAGACCGGGGATCCAACCGTTCCGCATCACCGTCCCCCAGTCCGATCCGGACGACCCGCGCGCCCCAGGGGCGGATCGACGGCCGCAACATCCCACGGGAACGTGTGAAAGAGCCGACCGGATACCAGCGCACCGAATACGACCAGCGGCGGCACGAGACGCAGCCGAACGAATTTCCGCACTTCAACGTCGAGACCGAGGCGCGACGCGCACATTTCCTGCACGCCCGCTCCCCCGAAACCCGACATGCCGCCGCTCCCCCTTCACCCACGGCTGGCCAAGCGAGCTCACCGGCGTCAGCCGGATAAGCGCCGCCCCCACGCGCATGGCGGCCCCGTCCAGGCGCAACGCCTGCCCGGCCAGCCGCTGGAGCGCGCCCATCGATAGCGCGCCCATCGATAGCGACGAGCGACCGACCACCCCGGTCCCATGCACCACTCGACCCAGCCGAGCCCTTGACGACAGGCCGTCCGCGCTGAGGCACCCACCGGTCGGACCGCCCGCGTACGCACAGCGGCCCCACCCGGGCCGAACGTCTGCCCGCACAGTCCACGCACCAGCCACCACCACGCGCGCAGGCCCTCCGGGCGCGGATGGGGGCAGCCCCTGAAAGGGCACGGGCTCACAAACATGTCGCGCATGTCTGGAAAGTGCTGGTTGACTGCGGATCATGGGTCGCCGCATCCGACGCCTCCTGGTGGGGGCCGACGTCTACCGCTGGGGGGCGGGCCACGCCCATACGCGCGGGCAGGACGACATGGGCCGCCCCCGGTTGCTCGATTGCCGGGAGGTGCTCACCATCGGCCGGGAGGGTTCGCCCGGTCGGCTGGACATCGTCTTCCGCGCGGGTCCGGGCCGTCTCGTCGCCGACGGCCTGCTGCACAACGGCGCCGTCGTACGAGCCG
Source organism: Actinomadura sp. NBRC 104425 (assembly GCF_030269545.1). Lineage (GTDB taxonomy): Bacteria > Actinomycetota > Actinomycetes > Streptosporangiales > Streptosporangiaceae > Spirillospora > Spirillospora keratinilytica. The sequence goes on from NZ_BSTN01000009.1 coordinate 89,780, forward strand.
ACGACGACGCCTACCTGAACCTGCACCGTCCCGGGGTGGTGCGGGCGCTGCTGGACGAGGCGCTGCACCGCGGCCACGGGTTCGACACCGGCCGGGCCGAGATCGACGGTTGGGACCTGCTGGACGGCGCCCTGGAACGCCTGGCGGCCGCCGACAGCCGGGCGTCATGACCATGAGCACCCGGGACGGGAGGACACGCCACCTGGTCTGCCACGACTACGGCATGGGCGGCATGTGGTGGTGGGTCTGGGCGGCGTCGCCCGAGGAGGTCGTCACCACCTTCGCCGAGACGGAGGTGGTGACCGAGCCCGAGCTGATCGCCCGGGCCCGGGAGTGGGACCTGCACGAGGCCGACGTCGACGACCCGGCGAAGGACGACGTCTCGCTGAGCGAGATGCGCGCCAGACGGGACCGGCAGCGCCGCCGGCCGGGCTTCGGCGCCCTGGCCGGGCACGAGCGCGTCTACCTGCGCACCCCCGGCGACTGGGACCCGAGTGCCGAGGAGCCCGACGGCGCCGGCGACGACGGGTTCGCCGACTATGTCTTCCTCACCGAGCACGGCCCGGACGGGCGCCGCATCCGGCAGGTGGAGATCCGCCCGGACGGCGAGGCCGTGGCCTCCGACGAGACGGTGTTCCCCCTGAACCCGCCGATCGACCTGTACGACCCGGCCCTGGTCCCCATGGTGATCGACGCCGCCGAATTCGAGGAGGCGTGGCGCCGCGCCCGGTTCTGGACGGACGCCGACTGGGGCTGAGCCCCGGTTCAGCCGGTGCCGAGGTCGAGGCGGCGGGGTCGGACGGCGGCGCGGCGCGGACGGGGCTGTCCGGCGCGCTGGATGGGCACGCCCGCCGTCTCGGGGATCAGCATGATCGGCACCAGCGCCACCACCGCCGCCAGCATCAGGTAGTACGCCGGGATGTAGTTGGTGCCGGTCACCTTGATCAGCGAGCCGACGAGCACCGCGCACGTCCCGCCGAACAGCGAGGTGGAGACGTTGTAGCCGATGGCGAACGCGCCGTAGCGCACCCGCGTCGGGAACATCGCCGGGAACGTCGCCCCGATCACCGCCAGCATCGGCACCAGCAGCCCGCCGATGATCGCGTAACCGGCGGCCACACCGAGCGCCCGCCCGGTCTGCATCAGCGCGAACGCGGGCCAGGACAGCACCAGAAACCCCGCGGCCGCGGCGAGCAGCAGGGGCCGGCGCCCGATCCGGTCCGACAGCGCCCCCAGCGGCACGATCACCGCGATCATCGCCAGCTCCACGCCGATGGTGATCAGCTGCGCGGTGATCTCGCCGGTCGCCAGGTTGTCGGTCAGATAGGACGGCATGAACGTCAGCAGCGTGTAGTCGGCCACGTTCAGCAGGAACACGATTCCGATCAGGTTGAGGACCATGGGCCGGTTGCGCGCCAGCGTCTCGCGCAGCGGCGAGCGCGCCTTGCCCCCGGCGCGCTCCAGCTGCCGGAACGCGGGGGTGTCCTCGATGCGGCTGCGCAGGTACAGGCCGACCAGGCCGAGCGGCAGGGCGATCAGGAACGGGACGCGCCAGCCCCAGGAGTGCATGGCCTGCCGGCTGAGCAGCAGATCGACGGCGAGCACCAGCCCGGCTCCGCAGATGTAGCCGGTCAGCGTGCCGAGCTCCAGGAAGCTGCCGAGGAAGCCGCGCCTGCGGGTCGGCGCGTACTCGGCGATGACGGTGGCGGCGCCGCCGTACTCGCCGCCCGTGGAGAACCCCTGGACCAGCCGGACGAGCAGCAGCAGGATCGGCGCCGCGACGCCGATGGTGGCGTAGCCGGGCAGGATGCCGATGCAGAACGTCGAACCGGACATCAGCAGGATCGTGGCGGCCAGGACCCGCCTGCGGCCCAGCCGGTCGCCGAGCGGCCCGAAGAACAGCCCGCCGAAGGGGCGCGCCACGAACGCCGCCGCGATCAGCGCGAACGAGCGCAGGGTGGCGCTGCCCGCGGCGTCCTCCGGGAAGAACACCGTACCGATGATCGAGGTCATCACCCCGGCGGTGAAGACCCCGAAGTCGAACCACTCGATGCAGTTGCCCATCACCGACGCGACCACGGCCTTCTTCACCGCGGCCGGGTCGGCGCCCGATCCCTCGTCCGCCGGGGAGTCCTCAGGTCCGGCGGGTCCGCCCGGTTCGGCGGGTCCGCCCGGTTCGGTAGGGTCGCCGGATTCGCCGCCGGCTCGGGGCGGCTTGCTCATTGAGATCGGCACGAGCACCTCCGGCCGCTACACATCCCCGGGATGCGGCGGATCTACCACGCCGCGCGGGGCTCTAGCCGGACGATGCGCCCTTGGCGTCGCCGCCCGCGCCCTCCTCCAGGGTGTCCTCCGGGGAGCCGGAGACGTCGAGGTCGTCGGGCAGTTCGGGCAGCCGCTGGGTGCGCCCCGGGTCGCCCTCGATCTTCAGCAGCCCGTCCTCGGGGATCTGCAGCAGCGCCTGGGTGACCTGGGCCTCCTTGGTGATCACACCGCTGGCCAGCACGTTGTTGCGGTGCCGCAGCGCGCCGTTCTGGCGCAGCAGGTCGTCGACCTCGGCGCGCAGCCGGGCCACCCGGCGGGCCTTGCGCAGATGCACCAGGAAGCCGCCGACGGCGACGCCGAGGATGAAAGCGGCGAGCACGGGGATCCACATCGCCGCGGCGGCCGCGGCCACCAGCGCGGCGACGGCCGCAAGAGCGCCAAGGTGCTGTTCCGCCCGGTCCAGGACGGTGTTGACGCGCTTGGGAATCCTCACTCGGCTCTCTCCTCCGGTTCTGCCGCTCAGTGATCCGCCCGGCACCCCGCGCGCCGCGTCCCCCGGCCGCCCTCGGCACCCGGCCTGGGCGGCGTCCCGGGCGTCGGCGTCCTGCGCTCGGCGTCGTCCCTGCGGGGCCGGCCTGCCGCGCCCGCGCCGGATGGTGTCCGGGCCGGGCGCCGGGGCGGGGCCCTGGGCGCGGCCGTGCGCGTGCCCAGGGCGGGCCGGACGGCGAGGACTGGGCACGCACGTCCGGCGGGCCGATGAGGCGACAACGATGCCGCCGACGCGAGAGGTTCCAGGTCAGGTCGGAGGTCGCGTAGCTCACGCGCCCCCGCGCTACGCAGAAGAATCGTGACCACGTGGGGCTGCTCGAAACACTAACAGGCGTCCACCGCCCGTGCGCACGGCGCCCCGCAGACCGTCCCCGCGCGCCCCGGCCGGACCGCCGCGGCGCGGGCCGTCCCGCACCGGCGGACCGCACCGCGGCCGGCGCATGGACGCAGGTCACATAGGTGCCGGGTCGGGATGCGAGGACCCGCCGAAGCCGAATATCGTCTCAAGAATGAGCAATCACTTTGACGTCGTGGTCCTGGGCGCCGGCCCGGGTGGTTATGTCGCCGCGATCCGGTCGGCACAGCTCGGGCTGAAGACGGCGATCATCGAGGAGAAGTACTGGGGCGGGGTCTGCCTCAACGTCGGCTGCATCCCCTCCAAGGCACTGCTGCGCAACGCCGAGCTGGCGCACATCTTCACCCACGAGGCGAAGACGTACGGGATCAAGGTGGACGGCCAGGTCACCTTCGACTACGGCGAGGCGTTCCAGCGCAGCCGCCAGGTGTCGGAGCGCCTGGTCAAGGGCGTGCAGTTCCTGATGAAGAAGAACAAGATCACCACGTTCCAGGGACGCGGCACGTTCACCGACCCCAACACCCTGCAGGTGGCCCTGAGCGACGGCTCGTCCGAGACGGTCACCTTCGGCCACTGCATCATCGCCACCGGCGCGCACACCAGGCTGCTCCCCGGCACGTCGCTGTCGGAGCGGGTGGTGACCTACGAGGAGCAGATCCTCAGCTCCGAGCTGCCCCGCAGCATCGTCATCGCGGGCGCGGGCGCGATCGGCGTCGAGTTCGCCTACGTGCTGCACAACTACGGCGTGAAGGTGACCATCGTCGAGTTCCTCGACCGGATGGTGCCCAACGAGGACGCCGAGGTGTCCAAGGAGCTGCAGCGCCGCTACCGCAAGCTCGGCATCGACGTGCTGACCTCCACCCGGGTGGACGCGATCGACGACTCCGGCGACGTCGTCAAGGTCACCGTCACCGGCAAGGACGGCGCGCAGCAGGTGCTGGAGGCCGACAAGGTGCTGCAGGCCATCGGCTTCCAGCCCAACGTGGAGGGCTACGGTCTGGAGAAGACCGGCGTGGCGCTGACCGACCGGGGCGCCATCGCGGTCGACGGCCGCTGCCGCACCTCGGTGCCGCACATCTACGCCATCGGCGACGTGACCGCCAAGCTGATGCTGGCGCACACCGCCGAGGCGATGGGCGTCATCGCGGCCGAGACCATCGCCGGCGCCGAGACCATGGAGCTGGAGTACGAGATGATCCCGCGGGCCACGTACTGCCAGCCGCAGGTCGCCAGCTTCGGGCTGACCGAGGCGCAGGCGCGCGAGCAGGGCTTCGACGTCAAGGTGGCCAAGTTCCCCTTCAGCGCCAACGGCAAGGCCCTCGGCCTCGGCGACTCCGACGGGTTCGTCAAGGTGGTCAGCGACGCCCGGTACGGCGAGATCCTGGGCGCCCACATGATCGGCCCGGACGTCACCGAGCTGCTGCCCGAGCTGACCCTGGCGCAGCGCTGGGACCTGACCGTGCACGAGGTCGCCCGCAACGTGCACGCCCACCCCACGCTCAGCGAGGCGATCAAGGAGGCGGTGCACGGCGCCGCCGGGCACATGATCAATCTCTGATCGGCACGCCGTCCGACCGGCCCGCCCGGTGCGTCCCGTCCCGGCGCACCGGGCGCCGCCTGCCGGGCCGCCGGTCCCGGTGCGGGGCGGCGCGCAACGAATCGCCGCCGCAGGGCGGTAAGACGCAACGAATGCGCAGGTCAACGCAAGGTCGGCGGCTTGGTCGCGGCCCGTGCGCTCCCTAGGCTTTCGATCATCCGATCCGCTCCGGGAAGCCTTTCGGGAGCTGCGCATGACCTTGTCCCCGGCGATGGAACCGGCGTCCTCGCCGCTGCCGCAGAGCGTGCGGTGCGGCGAACGCGTCGCGCGGCCGCGCCACTTCCTGATGTGCCGCCCGGAGCACTTCGCCGTCACCTACTCCATCAACCCCTGGATGGACCCGGCGGCGGGCGCCGATGCGGCCCGCGCGGTGGCGCAGTGGGAGGCGCTGCGCGCCGCGTACCTGGGCCTGGGCCACCGGGTCAGCCTGATCACCCCGATCGAGGGCCTGCCCGACATGGTGTTCGCCGCCAACGGGGCGCTGGTGGTGAACGGCCGGGCGTACGGGGCCCGGTTCTTCCACCCCCAGCGGGCGGCCGAGGGCCCCGCGTACGCCGCCTGGCTGCGCGCCAACGGTTTCCCGGACGTGCGCGAGCCCGCCCACACCAACGAGGGCGAGGGCGACTTCCTGGTGCTGGACCGCCTCATCCTGGCCGGGACGGGGTTCCGCACCGAGGTGGCGGCCCACCAGGAGGCGCAGGAGTACCTCGGCATGCCCGTGGTGACGCTGCGGCTGGTCGATCCGCGCTTCTACCACCTGGACACGGCGCTGTTTCCGCTCGGCGACGACAACGTGGCCTACTACCCGGGCGCGTTCTCCCCCGGCAGCCGCGCCGTGCTGGAGCGGCTGTTCCCTGACGCGATCATCGCCGACGAGCGGGACGCGGCCGTGCTGGGCCTGAACGCGGTCTGCGACGGCCGCAACGTGGTGATCAACGCCGAGGCCGCCGGGCTGATCGCGACGCTGCGGCGGCACGGGTACGAGCCCGTTCCGGTCGATCTGTCGGAACTGCGCAAGGCCGGCGGCGGCCCCAAGTGCTGCACGCTGGAACTGCGCCCCCGCCAGACTCCGGCCTAACCCGCCGGCACGCGCCCACCGGCGGGAGGCGCGCGCCGGCGGGGCGGTCAGCGGCGGGTGGAGCGGCGGCCCGGGGCGCGGCGGCGGGGGCGGCGGACGGCGGCGCGCACGGTGCGGCGCACGGCGTGCCGCATGTACGGCACCGTGACGCCCTCCTCGGTCAGGCGGCGGCGGGCCAGGGTGCGGCTGCGCAGCAGGCAGACCGTCCCGATGACCCAGATCGGCACCTGCACCAGCCACGCGACCCGGAACGCCTCGGGTGTGAACTCGCGGCCCGGCGACAGCGCGTCCAGCACGAAACCGATCATCAGTATCGTCACCAGCGCGGCGCAGAACCCGCCCATGTTGACGATGCCGGTGGCGGCGCCCTGCCGGGTCGGCGGGTTGAACGTGCGGGCGAAGTCGAAGCCGATCATCGATCCGGGGCCGCCGAGCGCCACGCACAGCACCAGGACCACCAGCAGCCAGGCGGGTGCGGGCGGCGGCCAGGCCAGCACCGCCGCCCATGCGCCGGCGTTGAGGGCGACGACTCCCAGCACCAGCCAGGAGCGGTGCAGCGGATACCGGGCCACCAGCCTCCCCACGTACGGCCCGGACACCATGGTGGCCAGCACGAACACCGTCAGCAGAGTGCTGGCCGTCGACGGTGCCATGCCCTGCCCGGACACCAGGTACGGGTAGCCCCACATCAGTGCGAAGACGGTGCCCGAGAACTGGGTGACGAAGTGCGTCCACAGGCCCAGGCGGGTGCCGGGCTGCCGCCAGGCGGCGACCAGGTTGCCGCCGAGCTCGGCCAGACCGGACGTTTTGGAACGTTCCCTCCCGGCCGGGGCGTCGCGCAGCACGGCCAGCGCGAGCACGCCGACCAGCACGCCCAGCCCGGCGACGGAGCCGAACGCGGCGCTCCAGCCGGGGCCGTGCAGCAGCGCCACCAGCGGGACGGCGCTGAGCACCTGCCCGCTCTGCCCGAGCAGGCCGGTGAGCTGGGTGACGACCGGGACGCGCCGCGCGGGGAACCACGCCGTCACCAGGCTGAGCACGCTGATGAACGTCATGGCGTCGCCCGCGCCCACCAGCACGCGCGCCGCGACGGCCGTGCCGATGTCGGTGGAGAACGCCAGCAGCGCCTGCCCGGCGGCCATCGCCAGCGCGCCGCCGGCGACCATGCGGCGCGGGCCGAGGCGGTCGAGCATCAGCCCGACGGGGACCTGCAGACCCGCGTACACGACCAGTTGCAGGACGGTGAACGAAGCGAGCATCCCGGCGGAGGCGCCGAAGCGGTCGACGGCGTCCAGCCCGGCCACACCGAAGGAGGTGCGGTGCAAAACGGCCACCACATACGCGGCGACGCCGACCGCCCAGATCGTCCAGGCGAGAGCGGGTACGCGGGTGTCCCGGGAGGTGTGCGAGGAGGTCGGCGATGGGGTCGAGGACGGGGCACGCGTAAGGGTTTTTTCGTTTTGCACGTTTACTCACCATAACCTAGCCTTTCGCCCGCTCGGTGAACGCCGTGTTCCGGCCGTCTTTCACCGGCCTTTCACCGGCGTGCGCGGCGCAGGCACCGGTCAGCGGGCCGACCACGCCGCGGACATGGGCTTCCGCTTGACACCCGGAGGCCGGTTCGCGGAATTTGGGAGCGCTCCCACCCCTGGAGGGCCGCTTTCCCGTCCGGCCCGGAGAGTGAGCGATCCCACGATGTCCGCAAAGCCGAGAACCTCTCCCCCGCCCGGCACGGCGCCCGGAGCGCCGCTCAGGAGGGCGGCCGCCGCCGTGGCCGTAGCGCTCAGCCTGCTGGCGCTGACCGCCGCCCTGGCGGTGCGCCTCGCGCTCCCCGCGCACGCGGCGACGCAGCTGTGCGGCGCCACCGACACCCTGTCCGTCAGCGGCGGGCAGTACATCGCCCAGAACAACATCTGGGGCGCGTCCACCCCGCAGTGCATCACCGTGGACGGCACGTCGTTCCGCGTGGACTCCTCCGGCCACCAGAACAGCACAAGCGGCTCGCCCGCCGCGTACCCGTCCCTGTTCAAGGGATGCCACTGGGGCCTGTGCACGTCCGATAGCGGGCTTCCGGTGCAGGTCGGCTCGATGCCCGCGGTGACCAGTAGCTGGAGCACGACGCAGACCGGCAGCGGCGCCTACAACGTCGCCTACGACCTCTGGTACAACACCACGCCTGCCACCACCGGCGCACCCGACGGCGCCGAGGTGATGATCTGGCTCAACCACAACGGCGGTGTGCAGCCGGCAGGGTCGCGTGTGGCGACGGGTGTGCAGATCGCCGGCGCCACCTGGGACGTGTGGACGGCCCGGTTGGACTGGAACTACATCGCCTACGTCCGCACGTCCGGCACCACGTCCGTGTCCGACCTGGACCTGCGCGCCTTCACCCGCGACGCCGTCGCCCGCGGCCAGATCCAGGACTCCTGGTACCTGATCGACGTGGAGGCGGGCTTCGAGATCTGGCAGGGCGGCGCGGGCCTGGCCACCGACGCGTTCTCCGTCACCGTCGGCGGCACGACCTCGCCCACCGACCCGCCCACCGACCCGCCCACCGACCCGCCGGCGGACGACCGGGCGTGCACCGCGGCCCTGCGCGTCGACAACTCCTGGGACACCGGCTTCACCGCGACGGTGACGGTCGCCAACACCGGCGCCCAGCCCCTGAACGGCTGGACCGTCGTCTGGACGTTCCCTGGCGGCCAGCAGGTGCAGAACGCCTGGAACGCCACCGTCACGCAGAGCGGGCAGTCGGTGCGCGCCGTCAACGCGGCCTACAACGGCGCGGTCGCCGCCGGCGGCACGACGACTTTCGGCTTCCAGGGCAGCGGCGCCGCACCGAGCGGCACGTCCCTGAACTGCACGCCCGGCTGAGCGAGCACGCACAGCCGAGCCGTACGCCCGCGATCTAGGCTGGGGCGGGTGTGGGAGCAGGTCCGCGCGCACCTCAACCGCAGCCGACACGAACTGGGCCGTCTGGCCGACGGCTTGTATCCGGACGACATGCCGCGCGTCGCGGGCACCTCGCTGCTGTGCCGCCCGCAATGGGTGCCCTCCGCGCCGATCCCCCTGGAGGACCTGCGGCTGGAGTGGGACGCGCAGCCCGCCCCGCCCGCCGTGGCGGAACCGTCCGACGGGCTGCCGCCGGGCTTCCGCACCTACGCGCAGGCCATGGCCGCCCTGGCTCCCCCCAAGGTGTTCGATGACCGCCCCAGCTACCGGCTGTTGCACGCCGACCTCAAAGGCGATGCCGTACTGCGGCTGGGGCCGGCGCGGTATTTCGACGGCGTGAACGTCGGCGAGGCCGTCGCCCATGAGCTGGCGGCCTCGCCCCCGGGCCTGCCTCTGAGGGCGCGCATCGGCGATCCCTGCGACCTGACGCGCCGCCCGGCGCTGGTCGCCATCACCACGCTCACGCTGACGAGGTCGGGCTCGTACGTGCTGCACTGGCGCGACCCCGAGAAGGTCGCCCACGCCGGAGGGCTGCACCAGGTCATGCCGGTCGGCGTGTTCCAGCCCCTCACCGACGAGCGCGCCGACCTGGACCTGTGGCGGTGCATGGTGCGCGAGTACAGCGAGGAGCTGCTCGGCACGTCCGAGGACTACGGCCCCGGCTTCGACCAGGAGTCATGGCCGTTTCACCGGGCCCTCACCCGCGCCCGCGCAGAGGGCCGCCTACGCGTGCACTGCCTCGGCCTGGGCGTGGACCCGCTCACCCTGGCCGTCGACGTCCTCACCGCGGCCGTCTTCGACGACGCGCTGTTCGCCGAGGTCTTCGGCGGCCTGGTCGCCGTCAACGCCGAGGGAGCCGTGCGCATGGCCGTTTTCGACGGTACCGTCCCGTCCCCCATGCAGCCCGCCGGCGCCGCCGCCCTGCGCCTGGCGTGGCACCACCGCGCCCTGCTCCTCGGTTAGGCCGGCGACGTCGGCCAGGTCCTTGAGCTCGTTGAGGGCGTCGCGCAGATGGTCGACGATCTCGGCGGGTTCGGGGACGAGGTCGCGGGCGGCGACGATGCCCACGTCGATCTTGCCGTCGTAGGAGAACACGGTGATGTTCACGCCGCCGCTGATATCGGTGACCACGGAGATCGGGTAGTAGCCGAGCACCCGGGCGCCGCACAGGTACAGGGGGAACTGCGGGCCGGGCACGTTGGAGATGATCAGGTTGATGGGCCGCAGCGCCGGGGCGGGGACGGCGCGCAGCGCGGGCAGCGCCTGCAGGGCCAGGCGGGTGACGGGCGCGGCCAGCGGCGCGGGCAGCAGCCGGCTCACCTGCCGCACCCAGGCGCCGTCGGAGGCGACGAAGCGGCGCTTGGCGGCGTCCATGTCGGCGCGGACGGCGGCGTAGCGGTCGGCCGGGTCGGCGATGTGCGTGGCCAGCGGCGCGGACATGAGCGACAGCTGGTTGCCCGCCTCCCCGGCGCCGCCGCGGCGGCGCAGCGACACCGGCACGCCCACCACCAGGGGGCGGTCGGGCAGCTCGCCGCGCTTGTCGAGCCACATGCGCAGCGCGCTGGCGCAGATCGCCATGACGACGTCGTTGACGCTGCCGCCGAGCGCCCGCCGCACCTGTTTGACCTCCGCCAGCGACAGCTCCCCGCAGGCGACCGCGCGGCGGCGGCCGATGGGGCGGTTGAACGGCGTGGGCGGGGCGTTGACGCGGGGGGCGGGCGGCATCTCCTCGCGGCCGATCGCCTGCGCGACCTGGGACATCAGCGCCGCGCCGGGAAGCTGGGACAGCACGGGTATCTCGTCCAGGTAAGGGGCGGTCCTGGCGATGGTCACGGCGCTGCGGACCGGGTACAGCGCCGTCTTGAGCAGGCCGGTGCGGAGCATGCGCAGCGGGCCGGGGGCGCGCCGGGGCTCTTCGTCGTCGGCGGGCACCTCGCGGGGCACGGGGGACAGGTCCAGGAAGGCGGCGAGGGTCTCGGCGGCCATGACGCCGTCGATGGCGGCGTGGTGCACCTTGAGGTACACGGCGACGCGTCCGCCCGCCAGCCCCTGGATCAGCGCCAGCTCCCACAGCGGGTGGGACCGGTCGAGGGGGCGTTCGTGCAGCATCGCGACGACCTCGTTGAGCTGGGCGGGGCCGCCGGGGGCGGGCAGCGCGATCTCCAGGATGTGGCGGCGGGGGTCGAAGTCGGGGTCGTCCTCCCAGTAGGGCAGGTCGAGCCCGAACGGGACCCGGGCGAGCCGCTGCCGCAGCGGGCGGGCCAGGTGGGCGCGCCGCCGGATCATGTCCGCCACGTCCGCCACGGTGAGCCGGCCGCCCGGGCAGGCGGTCGGGTCGAGGATCCCGACCCCGGCGATGTGCACGTGCGTGGTGTCCGTCTCGGCGTTGAGGAACGCGGCGTCCACGGCGGTCAACTGGCTCATGCTCGTCGTCCCCGTCCCGGTCGAAGTCCGCTGCTCTTCCGAGAGGTATGTCGGTACGGGACGGTACGTCAATGTGCCAGCGCAGAAAGTAACGCGGACTTAACAGGACATACGCCGCAGTTCACCCGGCTGAAGCATGGAAAACGAGCAATTTTTCTGACCCGAAATGGTCAAGCCACCTTACCGGGATATCAAAGAAGCGTTCGGTGAACGGCCCCGACAGCACGTCGTTACGCTGGTCGGTCATGACGGCACGACCACTCACCGAGATCATGGAGGCGGGCTGGGCCCGGGCGATGGAGCCGGTGGCCGGGCGGATCGCCGCCATGGGCGACTTCCTGCGCGCCGAGGTGGCGGCGGGCCGCCGCTACCTGCCCGCCGGAAACCTCATCCTGCGCGCCTTCACCCAGCCCTTCGACGAGGTCAAGGTGCTGATCGTCGGCCAGGACCCGTACCCGACCCCGGGTCACCCGGTGGGGTTGAGCTTTTCGGTGGCGCCGGACGTGCGACCGCTGCCCGGCAGCCTGATCAACATCTTCCGCGAATACTGCGACGACCTCGGCCACCCCATGCCGTCCACCGGCGACCTGACGCCCTGGGCCGAGCAGGGGGTGCTGCTGCTCAACAGGTCCCTGACGGTGATGCCCGGCAAGCCCAACTCGCACCGCGGCAAGGGCTGGGAGGAGGTCACCGAGCAGGCCATCCGCGCCCTGGCCGCGCGCGGCCGCCCTCTGGTGGCCATCCTGTGGGGACGCAACGCCCGCGACCTCAAGCCGCTGCTCGGCGCCGTCCCGTGCATCGAGTCGGCCCACCCCAGCCCGATGTCGGCCGACCGCGGCTTCTTCGGCTCCCGCCCGTTCAGCCGCGCCAACCAGCTCCTCGAACGCCAGGGCGCCCAGCCGGTCGACTGGAAGCTGCCGTAGCCCCGGCCCGAGGCCGCCCCGGCCCGCGCCCCCGCGGCCGGGCGCGAGCCCGGCGGCTCACTCGTCGGGCAGGCGGCGGAGCATGGCGGCGAACTCGGTGGAGCCCTCCAGGTCTGCGGGCGGACGCAGCGGCGTGAGGCGGCGTTCGCCGTGGCTCCAGTACACGCCGGGCGCGCACGGGTCGTCGGCGTCGTCGTGCATCTCGCGGACCACGTCGGCGAAGACCGGCAGCACCCGGCGCACCGAGGTCGATCTGATCGGGTAGAGCAGCAGCGTGCTGTGGCTCGGCACGCCCACCAGCGCCCCGTACGGGTTGTGCCGGGGCAGGAACTGCTCGATCTCCCCCAGCAGCGCCGACACGTACCGGCTGCCGGGCTTGGTGACGACGCGCACGTTCTCGCCGAACAGCAGCGGCTGCTCGCGCGCCACCACGTCCGCCAGCTCCCGGTCGTGGGTGTTGGTCACCACATAGCCGAGGCGGCGCAGCCCGAGCAGCCCGGCCCGCGCCTTGGTCAGCGGGCCGCCGTACCGGGGATGCTCGATCATCACCATGGCGTCGAAGTGGTCCCCGGCCGGGACCACCACCAGGCCCTCCCGGTCGCGCGGGTCCAGCTTCGGCACGATCCGCAGCCGCAGCAGCTCGCGCAGGTCGCCGAACAGCTCCATCTCGCCGATCGCCATGAAGGCGCGGTCGCGGACCTCGCACACCCACTCGTCGACCAGCCGCGGCCAGGCCGGGCGCGGCGCCCGCGCGCACCGCTCCAGCAGCGTCCAGGTGGAGGCGCGGGCCTCGGACCGGCCGACCGGCACCACGACCTCCGAGGTTCCGCCGTCGAACCAGGCGGTGGGCGCCAGCACCGGGAGCAGGTCCCGGATGAGCGCGTGCGCGTCCGCCGCCGCGTCCAACGGTTCCATGCTCATCCCCCTTCACAGGATCACGTCCCTCCCACCATGGCAGAGATGGGGCGTACACGGCGATCCCTCGGCTAATTCGTTGGACGGCTGCGGCCGATACACCCGATCATCGAAGGCATGTCCGCCGCCAAGGAGGGGCCCCAGGAGGTCGTCCGCCTCCCCCAGGCCCGGCAGCAGCCAACCCCCGCCCTCACACCGGTTTTCGGAGGCGACGATCTGGGGCTGCCCGTGGCCCTCAACCTCGACGAGAGCAGCAGCCAGGCCGACGTGATGCAAGTCATGTCGCTGCGCCCGTTCGCCACCGGGCAGCACCCGTGGGGGCGGTCCACCCGCCTGGACCGCGTGCGCCCCGACGCGCCGCTGCGCCCGCCGACCGCCCGGGTGGTGCGCGCGGTGCGGGAGAGGGCGCGGGTGGCGGAGCTGGCCGAGGGCGACGGCTGGAGCCTGCTGACCATCCGCTACACCAACGGCACCGCGTTCATCGAGGTGTCGGCGGTCAGCGAGGAGCTGGCCGACTCGGTCATGGACGAGTGCCTGCGCGACGCCGTCGAACCGCCGAAGACCGACGGAGCCGCGGTGCCGATGGGCTTTTGGCATCTGGCCCAATGCCCGCAGCGCACCGAGCGGACGATCAGCGCGGACGCCTGGGCGGACATCCGCGGCAACTACACCGCCCGCGTCGCCCGCCAGCTGGACCGGGTGATGAACCTGCGCCGCGGCGAGGCGCACGGGCGGCTCCTGCTGCTGCACGGCCCGCCCGGCACCGGCAAGACCACCGCGCTGCGGGCGCTGGCCCGCGCGTGGAGCCCGTGGTGCCAGACCGACTGCGTGCTCGACGCCGAGGCGCTGTTCGGCACGCCCAGCTACCTGCTGCGCGTCGCCATCGGCGACGAGGACGAGGACGACACCGACCGCTGGCGGCTGCTCATCCTGGAGGACTGCGACGAGCTGATCGGCGGCGACGCCAAGCGGGCGACGGGCCAGGGCCTGGCGCGGCTGCTCAACCTGACCGACGGGATGCTCGGGCAGGGCCGCAACGTGATGGTGGCGATCACCACCAACGAGGACATCGCGGGCCTGCACCCCGCGGTGGTGCGGCCGGGACGCTGCCTGGCCCAGATCGAGGTGGGGCGGCTCACCCGGCAGGAGGCGCTGGCGTGGCTGGGCGACGACTCGCCCGCCCGGGACGCCGTCCCCGCCGAGGGCGCGACGCTGGCGGAGCTGGCGGCCCTGCGCCGGAGCGGGGGACGCCCCGACGACGAGGACGCCCCCTCCGGCGCGACCGGCTTCTACCTTTGATGCGCTCCCCGGCCTGAGGGCCGGAGCACTACGGACGGACCCGGTAGCCCCCCGGGGGCCAGGCACTCGGCCCCGGGGTCAGCCGGCGGCCTTGGCGAGGGCCTGCTCGAAGTCGGCCCACAGGTCGCCGGTGTCCTCCAGGCCGACGGCGACGCGGACGGTGCCCTCCCCGATCCCGGCGGCGGCGAGCGCTGCGGCGTCCAGCTGCCGGTGCGAGGTGCTGGCCGGGTGCATCACCAGCGTCGCGGCATCGCCCAGCGATACGGCCAGCGACGCCACCCGCACCGACTCGATGAACGCCCGTCCGGCCTCGCGCCCGCCCGCCAGGTCGAACGACAGCACGCCGCCGTAGCCGCCGGACAGCAGCCGGCCCGCCAGCTCGTGCTGCGGATGGTCCGGCAGCCCCGGATGGCGGACGCCCTCGACCGACGGGTGGGCGGTCAGCCGCCGGGCCAGCTCCAGCGCGGTGGCGCACTGCCGCTCGACGCGCATCGGCATCGTGACCAGACCGCGCAGCAGCAGCCAGGCGGCGAACGGGTCGGCGGTGGCGCCCAGCTCGACGGCGTGGTCCCACACGCGCCGGTGCACGGCGGGGTCGGCGAACACCGCGACCCCGCCGACGATGTCGCCGTGCCCGCCCATGTACTTGGTGGCCGAGTGGACCACGATGTCGGCGCCGTGCTCGAGGGGACGGCACAGCAGCGGCGCGAAGGTGTTGTCCACGACGGTGGCGACCCCGGCTTCGCGGGCGGCGGCGGCCAGCGCGGGGATGTCGGCCACCTGCGTCATGGGGTTGGCGATGGTCTCCAGGTACAGTAGGCGGGTCGTGGGGCGCAGCGCGGCCCGCACCTCGCCGACGTCCTGGCCGGAGACCTCGGTGACCTCGACGCCCCAGCGCTCGCGCAGGTCGCGCAGCAGCGCCCACGTGCCGCCGTACAGACCGGACTGGGCGATCACGTGGTCACCGGTGCGCAGCAGCGCCATCAGCACGGCGCTGATCGCGCCCATCCCGGAGGCGGCCGCGTACGCACCTGCGCCGCCCTCCAGTTCGGCGACGGCGTTCTCGAAGGCGCGCACGGTGGGGTTGCCCATGCGGCCGTACAGGTAGGCGGCGCGGGGGCCGTCGAACGCCGCGGCCATGGCGTCGGCGTCGTCGAAGGCGAACAGGTGCCCCTGGTAGAGGGGGACGTTCAGCGGCCGGCTCCCGACGGGCGTCTCGACGGGCGGATGGACGGTCCGCGTCTGCGGATGGTGTCCGTTTGAACGTCGTGCGTCCGATGATGGGGCATTCGTCGGGTATGCATCGGTCATATCCCCAGGGTGCGGGCGGGACGCGCGGCGCCGACAGATCCAATCACGAAGAGTGGCCCGGGCCGCGTCCCCGTGAACACCGCGGCGCCGGACCACCGTCACCCGGCCAGGACGCCCCGGACGCCGGAAGGGCCCGTCCCCGATTCCCGCCCCGGATCGCCAACCCCGCAAGACGCACCGGAGCGGGCCGGGCCGGGCGCCGCGGGCCGCCCACGGCCGGAGTTCTGAGGATCACCCGACGACGACGGTTTTGACATCCGGGACAACACCGGCAATCGACTCGGATTTCGCTACGGGGTGACCGGCTCCCGTCCACGTAGGTGGTGGCGCTCAGCGGAACGCGGCGGCGTACAGACGCCGGTACGCGCACCGCAGACCCGGGAGATCACTGACCGGCTCGGGGAACACCATCCGCACGTCCGCGGTCCACGGCGGCGCGCCGTCCTCCCCAGGGTGGGCGCAGCGCAGCCACATGCCGTACCGGTCCAGGGCCAGCGGCCGCACCGTCTCGGCGCGCGCGACGGCCGCGAGCCCCTCGTTCCAGGGCGCCTCCGGCCCGGACGGGGCCCGGCCGCCGACCAGCCCGCGCAGCAGCGCCGCCAGCTCGTCGCGGTGATGGCCGTCGAGGTGGGACAGCACCCCCGCCTCGACGACCACGAACGGGTCGGGCGCGGCGGCGGCGTACTCCTCCGGTTCGACGGTGGCGCCGCCCCAGGGGTCCTCGATCTCGACCTCGGCGACCTCCAGCGCCAGCAGCCGCCACGGCCCGGTCCCGTACGCGTTCCGCCCGGCGGCCCGGATGCCGAGGACCTCCGGACGCGGGTGCAGGCGCGCCAGCACCGCCGCCGCCCGCGGGCGCTCGTCGGCGGGGACCTCGACGAGCCAGCCGTGCAGCCAGGCGCGCCCGCGCACCCGGTCGGGGAACGGCACCGGCGCCACGTCGCCGATCTGCAGAACGGCGGGCAGGTCGGGCTCGCCGCGCAGGGCGGCGACGACGGGCGATGCGGCCTCCACGAGCAGCAACGGGCGGCCGTCGGGGTCGGTGGCGTGCGCGGCCACGGGGGCGTACGGCACGTCCGGCACCGTCAGGGCGCCGTCGGCGACCCCGTAGGCCAGGGTGCGCGCCCGCTCCCCCGCCGTCGGACGGGACGGCCGGCCCCGCCGCCCGGGGCGCACGCCCGCCCCGTCGTGCGGCTGCTCGCTCACGGCTGGCTGGTCGCTCACGGCCCCTCCTTGGCAATGTAGGTTAGGCTTACCTAACTAAGGTTTACCTAATCACCTGAGGAGGACCGTGAACAACCCCCGGCCCAAGATCAAGCTGTCCCGGTCGCTCGGCATCCCGCTGACCCCCAAGAGCGTCAAGTACTTCGAGGCCCGCCCCTACCCGCCCGGCGAGCACGGACGCGACCGCAGGCAGGAGTCGGACTACAAGCTGCGGCTGCGCGAGAAGCAGCGGCTGCGCGCGCAGTACAACATCCGCGAGGCCCAGCTGCGCAACGCCTTCGCCAAGGCCGCCAAGTCCGAGGGCAAGACCGGCGAGGCGCTGCTGGTGGACCTGGAGCGCCGCCTGGACGCGCTCGTCCTGCGCGCCGGGTTCGCCCGCACCATCTACCAGGCCCGACAGTTCGTCGTGCACCGGCACGTGCTGGTGAACGGGCGCCGCGTGGACCGGCCGTCGTTCCGCGTCCGGCCCGGTGACGTGATCTCCATCGCCGCGCGCAGCCGCCGCATGGCGCCGTTCGTCGAGGCGGCGGCGGGCGCGCACGCCGACCGCGTCCCGCCGTACCTGGAGGTGCGGCACGAGGGGCTCGTCGCCCGCCTGACCCGGCTGCCCACGCGCGCGGAGATCCCGGTCATCTGCGACGAGCAGCTCGTTGTCGAGCACTACTCCCGCTGATTCCGGCCGCCCCCGCCTCTGGACAGCTGTCCACCTCCATCGGTTAGCATCAACCTAGCGATTGCTTGGTGATCGATGGGGAGGCCCCAGGACATGATCGAATTCCACCCCGTGACCCGGAACATCGGCGCCGAGGTCACCGGCGTCGACATCGGCAAGCCGCTCGACGAGGAGCAGGTGCAGACGATCCGGCAGGGCCTGCTCGACCACATGGTGCTGTTCTTCCGCGACCAGCACATCACCGACGAGCAGCACGTGGCGTTCGCCCGGCAGTTCGGCACCGCCAACCTGCCGCCCATGGACGTCTCCGGCGGCCCCGTGCACGTCCTGGACCAGACCGACCCCAAGGGCGAGGGCGGCGACTCCTGGCACAGCGACAACACCTTCATGAAGACCCCGCCCATGGGCTCGCTGCTGCGCGCGGTCATCCTGCCCGACATCGGCGGCGACACCCTGTGGGCCAACATGTACCTGGTGTACGAGTCGCTGGCGCCCTGGCTGCGGCGGCTGTGCGACGAGCTGTACGCCGAGCACGACCTGACGATGTCGGTCACCAAGGCGATCGCCAAGGGGCACCGGCTGGACCTGCGGGAGATGCAGGAGAAGAACCCGCCGGTCATCCACCCGGTGGTGCGGGTGCACCCCGAGACCGGCCGCAAGGCGCTGTTCGTCAACCGCTCGTCGGTCACCCGGCTGATCGGCCTGTCCCGCCGGGAGAACGAGCAGATCCTGCCGCTGCTGTTCGACGCGGTCCGCGACCCCCAGTTCCAGGTGCGGCTGCGCTGGCGCGTCGGCACCCTGGCGTTCTGGGACAACCGCCCCACCCAGCACTACGCGGTCGCCGACTACACCCAGCGCCGCAAGATGCACCGCGTCACCATCAACGCGCCCGCCGAGATCGACGACGGCGTGCCCAAGGGCCCCGGCGGTGTCACCGGCGCCGACGCCCCCGCCGAGACCGCCGCCGCCCGCTATCTGTGACACCGCCGCCGACGCGCCGGTCCCGGCACCGCCCGGTTCCGGCGCGGTGCGGCATCTGACACGGCATCTGACACGGCATCTGACACGGCATCGGACGCGGCATCCGACGCAGGGCGTCTGAACGGCGAGGGGCGCTCGCCGCCGCGAGGCCCCTCGCCGTCATTCGCGCTCATTCGCGCGGCAGCAGGGCGAGCAGGTTGCGCTCGCCGGATCCGGTGAGGCGCAGGACCCGGCTCCCCGGTTCGCGGGTGAGCCACTCTCGCTCGAACAGCCCCGACAGCAGGGCGGCCCCCAGCGCGCCGCCGAGGTGGTAGCGCCCCTGCGTCCAGTCGCGGCAGGCGAAGCCCAGGTGGCGGCGCCCCGCGGGCAGCGCGGTGAGCCCCACCCCGAGGTCGATGAAGGCGCGTTCGGCCTGCTCGCCGAAGTCCACGTTGCCGTCGTCGTCCTGGTGCAGCGCCCCCCGCCGGAGAAGCCACTCGTACAGGCGGACGCCGAGCTCGCCGGCGAGGTGGTCGTAGCAGGAGCGGCAGTAGGCGAGCGCGGCCCGGCGGTTCGGCGTGGCGTCCTGGACGCCAGGGTGGCCGACGGCCGCGTAGAGGACGTCCAGCAGCTCCCGGATGTCGCGGTCGGCCAGCCGGTAGGTGGCGAAGCGCCCCGACCGCTCCACCTCCACCAGGCCCCGCCGGCGCAGCCGGGCCAGGTGGTTGGACAGCTGGGAGTCGCCGAGCCCGAGGGTCTGCGACATCTCGCGCACCTGGCAGGCGCCCTCGCGGGCGAGATGGGTGAGGACCCGCAGGCGCACCGGAGACGCCAGTTCCGCGGCGAGATCCGCGGCCGCGCCGACCGCTCCCCCCTGCTCGTCGTCCCGGTGCTCCGGATGCGATGACGCGTGCACAGTGCTCCCCCAGCACACAACCATGGTTCACAGGTCCGTGAACCATGTAACCACGATCACACTGTCCCCCGCCTTGCGGACCGCCCCCACCCTACTTACTCTGTCGCCATCATTCACATTACACAAACTCGTGAATGATGTCCGGGTCGGTTGTCAACGCTCCGACACAATTGGAGGTTCGATGAGCCCAGGGTTTTGGGACCAGGCCGAGCAGTACCGGCACCAAGTACGTCAGGACCTCGAACGACTCGACCTCCCCGATGGCGACCTCCCGGACATGCACGCGGTCCTGGAGCAGCTCGGCTGGACCGGAGCCGCCATCCCCACCCGCTGGGGCGGGCGCGGCCTCGGCACGGTCGCCAAGATCGCCGCGATCGAGGAGGCCACCAGGTACCGCCCCGCCCTGGGCGCGTCCCTGTCGGCGGCCTCGCTGGGCACGGGGCTGCTGCTGGACTTCGGCAGCGACAAGCAGCGCGCCCGCTGGCTGCCCAGCCTCGCCCGCGGCCAGGACGTCATGACGATCTGCATGACCGAGCCCGAGTCCGGCTCGCACCTGCTGGGCATGAGCACGTCCGCGCGCCGGGTCGACGGCGGCTGGCTGCTCAACGGCCGCAAGTGCTTCATCGGCAACTCCCACATCGCCGACCTGCACGGCGTCATCGCCCGCACCTCCGAGGAGAACTCCGCGTCGGCGCTCAGCGCGTTCGTCGTGGAGTCCTCGACCCCCGGCTGCCGCACCGGAGAAGAGCACGACCTGGCCGGGCTGCGGGGCTTCTCCCTGGGCGAAGTGATCTTCCAGGACTGCTGGGTGCCCGACTCCCACCTGGTCGGGCGGGTCGGCGAGGGCCTGGGCATCGCGCACGCGGTCGTCACCCGGCACGGCAAGCCGAACATCGGCGCGGTCGCGCTCGGCCTCGCCCAGTCCAGCCTGGACCTGGCCTGCTCCCACGTCCGCTCCCGCCACCTGTACGGGCGGCCGCTGCACCACCTGGAGGCCGTGCACCGGCGGCTCTCGGACATGTTCACCAACCTCTACACCGCCCGCCTCGCCCTCTACCACGCCGGCGACCGGGTCGACGTCGGCGAGCAGCACGATGTGGGGTTCCTGGTCGGCAAGCTGCTCGCCAGCGACGGCGCGGTGCAGGGCGCGATCGCCACGACCGAGCTCATGGGCGCCCGCGGCTGCCATGCCCTGACCGGCGCCGTGCAGCTGCTCAACGACGCGCTGATGACCCAGGCGCCCTCCGGGACCGCCGACGTGAACCGCAAACGGCTCGCCGAGATGGTGCTCGGCACCTACATCCCCGCCCGCGAGCGCACGCTCACACTCTGACCGGAAGGACACGCCATGCGCGACGCGATATCCGTCGGCAGCGTCCAGAAGCTCGAATACGTCGTCCCCGGCGACAAGACCGTGCCGCACCTGTACCCCGAGTCCGAGGACTACCGGAAGATGCCGGAGGTCTTCGCGACCGGGTTCATGGTCGGCCTGCTGGAGTGGTGCTGCATCCTGGCCCTGCGGCCGGTCCTGGAGGACGGCGAGGGCAGCCTCGGCACCAAGGTCGACATCCGGCACAGCGCGCCCACCCCGCCGGGCGCCCGGCTGACGGTCACCGCCCGCTGCACCCTCATCGACGGCAACTACCTCGAATGGGAGGTCGAGGCCGTCGACGATGAGGGCGCCGTCGCGGCGTCGGGCGTCCACGGCCGCAACGTGATCGACACCGAACGGTTCCTCAAGGGGGTCGCCCGCAAGGCCGAACGCCTCGGCGCGGTCCCCACCCGATGACAGTCCCCGCTCGATGACGCTGACGAGTTCGACCGACCGTGCGGACACCGCCGTCAGGGTCCGCACGGTCACCCTCCTCATCGCCGTGACATGGGCGCTGCTGTGGGCGGGGGCGTTCGTCGCCACCAAGCTCGCGCTGCACCACGCCGCGGGCACGTTCGTGGTCGGCGTCCGCTGCGCCGGCGCCGGACTGGTCCTGCTCGCCCTCCGCCGGCGGCGCCTGCGCACGGCCCGGACCGAACTGCTCCGCTGGTCCGTGGCGGGGCTGCTGACGAACACCGGCTACCTGGGCGTCATGGGCGTCGCGCTCCCGCACCTGTCGGCCGGGATGGCCGCCGTGCTGTCGGCCGGCACCCCGCTGCTGGTGCTGGGCGCGGGCGCGGTGACCGGAAGCAGCCGGCTGCGCGCCGTGCACGTCGTCGGCCTCGTGCTGGGCGTCGGGGGCATCGTGCTGTCGGCGCTCGACCGGTTGGACGCCGGAGCCATCCGCGGGCGGGGCGTCGCCCTCGGCGTGTGCGCCGTCATCGCCCTGGCCGCCAGCACCTACCTCACCCCGCGGCTGGTGCGGCCGGGCAGCGACCCCCTGCTCGCCACCGGGTGGCAGGCCCTGGTCGGAGCCGTGCCGCTGCTCGTCGCGGCCGCGGCGACCGGTGCGCTGCCGCCCGGGCACATCGCCGGCGCGCTGGCGGGCGAACTGGTGTTCCTGATCTTCGGCGCCTCGGTGCTCGGCATGACGCTGTGGCTCCTGCTGATCCAACGCGTGGGACCGGGCCGCGCCAGCGTCGCCCAGTTCATGCCGCCGCTGTTCAGCGTCGCCCTCGGCATGCTCTTCCTCGGCGAGAGCGTCTCCCTGCTCGCCCTGCTCGCCGTGATCCCGGTCGCCGTGAGCACGGTCCTGACGACGCGCCCGTGAGCGCCGGCCGCCCGCGCGCGTCAGCCGAGGCTGCCGAGTTCGCGGCGGGCGTGCTCGCGCAGGAGGGCGAGCGCCTCGACGAGCCCGCGCCGCTGCTCGGGCGCCAGCGGCCCGGCGAAGTGGCGCTCCAGGGTGGCGGCGTGCACGTCGAGCGCCTCGGCCAGCTTGGCGCGACCGGCGTCGGTCAGCTCCACCAGCTGCCGCCGCCGGTCGCCGGGCGCGGCGTGCCGCCGCACGTACCCGGCCGCCTGCATCCGGTCGACCAGCCGGGTCATGCCGCCGCTGGTGAGGATCAGCTGCTCGGCCAGGCGGCCCATGGTGAGCGGGCCGTCGGCGTCCGACAGCCGCAGCAGCACCTCGAACATCACATGCCGGATGCCGCAGCGGCGCTCCAGCTCCCGGCCCGCGATGCGCTCCAGCAGCGCCGCCGCGGCCAGCAGCACGCCGAACTCACCGACCAGCCCGTCCCTCTCCGCGGGCGTCCCCATACCCGCCTCCTCCCCCGTCCCGGCCCCTGGCAACGCGTGTGCGCCCCGCACGACTTCCCGCACAGGGCGCACACTGCCACACCCCGACTCAGCCGTCGCCGTCGGCCTTGCCGTCTTTGCCGGATTCAGCCTCCTTGCCGGTGGAGGTTGCGCTGGGCGACGGGGAACTGCTCGTCACGCCGCCGAGGGTTCCGGTGTCGCGGTTCTGGTCGTTGACGCCCGAGGCGTACTGCCGGGTCACCTTCCACTCACCGTCGATCTTGGACAGCGCCAGGCGGAGCAGCGTGGCGGGCTCCTCGGCGGACTGCCCCGCGTTGCTGACCGTGATGTCGACCGAGATGACGGCCGTGGCGAACCGGTCGTCCACGGTGCCCACGAACACCTGACTGGTCTTGGAGCGGAACTCGCCCTTGGGGCTGTTCTTGAAGAGGCTGTCCAGGTTGGACAGCAGGGTGGTCTTGGTGTACTCCAGCAGGTCGCCGCCCATCAGCCGCTGCGCCCGCGCCATGTTCTGCCGGTAGTTGGACGCGTTGTAGGTCAGCGCCGCGTCGCCGTAGGCGGCGGCGACCTTGGCGACCTCGTCGCGCGCGTCCTCGGCGGACGACCGGGCGGACGCGCTGCGCCACTGCCAGACGGCCACGGTCGCCAGCACGGCGACCAGCAGCACCACGGCCACGGCCTGTCCGGTCCCGAACCCGAGGAAGGTGCGGCGCGGTGGCCGCTCGTCCGCCGCGGCGGGCTCGTCCGCGGACGTGTCGGCGGACGTGTCGGCGGACGTGTCGGCGGACGTGTCGGCGGACGATTCGCCTGAGTCGGCGGACTTGCGCGCCGGTCCGGGGGATGACACGGCGTCCTCGGCGGCCTTGTCGTTCGCGTCGGCCTTGTCGTCCTCTTCGGCCTCGGCGGGGTGTTCGGCGGGGGCGGGCTTCTCCGCCGGGCGGGCCTCGGCGGTGGCGGGCTTCGGGGCGGGCTCGGCCTGCTCCTCCTCGGCCTCGATGGCGTCCAGGATCTCGTCGAGGTCCTCGTCGTCGAGCACCTCGATGACCCGCACGCGGCGCCTGCGGCGCGGCCGGTCGGCGGGCGCGGCTCCCTTGCCGCCCGGGCGCTGCGCGGCCGTGTTCTCGCTGTCTGTCACTTCGGATGCTCCTCGGGGTCGGGGTCATCTCCTGCCGCGCCGCAGGCGGGACAGGCGGGACAGGACGGGGACGGAGCCCGCCGCCACCCTGATCAGCACCAGCACGGCGAGCAGCGGCGGCAGGTACAGCAGCCACCCGGGCGGCCCCCCGGACCCGTCCTGCGCGGACCTGCCGGCGGCGTTGCGCGCCTGCAGCTCGTCGCCGGCCTGCTGCACGGACGGGTCGTGCGTGGGGATGGTCTCCCCCGGGTCCTTGGCCTTGTAGGGCTTCTGCCCGGTCACGCCGGGCTGCCGGCCGTCCGGGCAGTCGGGGATCTGCGACGCGCGCGGCTGCGGCAGCGGGTAGCGGTACTCCAGGGCGGCCTGCTTCTCGAGGGTCACCAGGAAGACCACGTTCAGCACCGGCTTGCCCTGGTCTCGGCCGACGACGTTGCGCAGCACCTCGTTCAGCTGCGGCGCCATCTCCAGCGTCCGGCGCAGGTCGTCCAGCGGGTCGGGGTTGTGCCGCCGGATCCCCCAGTTCGCCAGGGTGTCGACGGCGCATTCGACGTCGGGCGTGGTCTTGTCCAGCAGGCCGTTGACGGTGTCGAGCAGGTCGGGGCCGTCGTCGCGCAGCCTGGTCAGCTCGCCGCGGACCTGCCGCAGCGCCGCGGTCAGCGCGGCCAGGTCGTCGATGCCCTCGCCGAGCCGGCCGCGGTTCCGGTTGAGCACCTCGGTGATCTTGCCGAGGTCGCGGGTGAGGCCGTCCAGCAGCTCGCTGTTGCTCGCGAACGTGGCGGTGAGCTGATCGGAGCCGCGGATGATCTGCCGCAGCGAGCCGTCCCGGCCGGACCAGCCCTCGGCCAGCTCATGGGTGAGGACGCGGGCGTCGTCGGGGTCGACGGCCTCCAGCGAGTCCAGGACGGAGTCGAACAGGTCGCTGTACTTGGGCGGCACCTTGGTCTTCGACACCGGGATCACCGCGCCCGGGCGCAGCGGCGGCGCGTCGCCCTGCCCCGGGCCGGGCGTCAGCTCGACCACCGGCTCGCCGACGGCCGACTTGCGCGCCGCGGCGGCGGTGACGCCCTGCGGTATCCGCACGCCGCGTTCCATGTCGAGCCGCACCACCACCCGGCCGCCGTCCAGCCGCACCGAGTCGATCTTGCCGACCCGCACGCCGAGGTAGTCCACCTCGAAACCCGGATGCAGGCCCGGCGACGACTCGAACTCCACGGTGATGTGGTAGGGCCGGTCGATGAAGTCGAAGCGGACGACGTTGCGGAACGCCCAGAACACCATCACCACGCCGAGGACGGCGAACACCACCAGGTTGATCGCGACGCGCCGGGTCATCGTGGCCGTCCCCCCAGCAGCTCGTTGATATCCGGCAGGGGGTTCTGGGACGTGCCGGACCGCTTCCCGGACTGCGTCCCGTCGCCGCCGCTCCCGTTCGCCTTGCTCCCGCTGTTGTTCCCGCTGGGGACGACCGGGGTGCCGTCCGGCCACACGATCTTCAGCAGCGGATAGATCAGCAGCTGGCCGTCGTAGGTGGCCAGCGGCAGCTTCTGGGTGAACGTCACCAGCCCGTCGACCAGGTCGGTGAGCCGCTGCCGGTTGGCGGCGAGGGTGGCCAGCACCGGGTCCAGGTCGCGCAGCAGGTCGCGGAACCGCTGGATCCGGCCTTCCAGCACCTTGTCGTCGAGCTGCACCGCCAGCTCGGTGAGCCGCCGCACCGTGGTGAGGATCTCCTCTTTGTTGTCGTTGAGCAGCCGGGTGGTCTTCTCCAGCTCGGCGGGGGTGCGTGCCAGTTCGTCGCCGCCCTCGGCCAGCGACCGGCCCAGCCGGGCGAGCCGGTCCACCGACCGGCCGAGCTCGGCCCGCTGCCGGGCGAAGGTCGCCAGCAGGTCGCCGCTCTTGGCCACGATGGTGTTCAGCTTTCCGCCGTTGCCGTCCAGCGCGGTGGCCCCGGCGTTGACGACGGCCGCGACGTCGTTACTGGCCAGCGCCTTGAGCAGCGGCCCGGCCTGCCCCACCACCTGCTCGAAGGAGGGCTGCACGCTGGTGTCGGCGATCTCGGCGCCGTCGGCCAGGAACGGCCCGCGGTCGGTGCGGCCGCCGGGCGGCAGCACCAGGTCGACGTAGTTCTCGCCGAGCAGCGAGGTCACCTTGATCTCGGCGCGGGTGCCGCGCGGGATCCGGTACCCGTCCTTGATCGACATGGTGACCGTGGTCGTGAAGGTGCGCTTGTTCAGCCGCACCCCGGTCACCGTGCCGACCTTGACGTCCGACATCTGCACGCTGTGCCCGGTGACGAGCCCCTGCACGTCGTCGAACGTCGCGGTCAGGGTCAGCCCGCCCCGGGGCGCGCCGGCCGTCCGGATGGAGCAGCCGGCGAGCAGCGCGGCGACCAGCGCGCACACGGCCGCCGCCGCCCCGGCGTTCGCCCGGATGGTCATTCGCCGCCTCCCTGCGTCCCGTTCTGCCAGGGGCAGTTGGAGTTGGGCGGGGGCAGCGGGCAGGCGACGTCGTCGTCGTCCAGCAGCCCCTTGAGCCACGTGCGCAGGAACGCGTCGGTGGCGAAGCGGATCTGCAGCGACTTGTTCTCGGGGTTGTAGCCGCCGATCAGCGCGTCGTTGAGGCCGGGCAGCGCCTCGATCAGCTGGGCGATCTGCCGGGAGTTGCCCCGCAGCACCAGCGCGGTGCGGGTGAGCACGGCCAGGTCGGACGGCAACTGCCCCTTGTACTTGTCGAGCAGCTTGCCGCCGTTGTCGGCCAGGGCGAGGATGCCGCGGATCAGGTCCTGCAGCTCGCCGCGTTCGGCGCTGAGCACCCGGGTGGCCGCGGAGAAGTCGTTGATCATCTGGCCGAGCACCTGCTCGCGTCCGCGCACCACCCCGGCCAGGCGGTCGAGGTTGCGCGCCACCTCGATCAGCTCCTTGTCCTGCCCGGCGACGTTCTCCACCAGGCGGGCGCTCTGCTCCAGCGTGGCGTTGAACTCGCGGCCGTTGCCGTCGACGGAGCGGGCGGCGCGGTCCAGCGCGGTGCGGGTCTTGGTGGGGTCCAGCGCGGTGGCCAGGTTGGTGAACGAGGTGAGCGCGTCATCGACCTCCACGGGCACGTGCGTGCGCTCGATGGGGATCACGTTGCCCGTCTCCACCGGCATGCCCGGCTTCCACACCGGGTGCAGGATCAGGTTGCGCTCGCCCACCAGGTTCAGCGGGACGATCGACGCCCGCACGCCGCGCGGCAGCCGGATATCGCGGCGTAGGTGGAAGGTGACCTTGACGCGGTCGCCCTGGGGTTCGACGCGGTCCACCAGACCCACGTCCGCGCCCATGATCTTGACCTTGGACTCCTTGTAGAAGGAGCGGGCCTTGGTGAAGTAGACGGTCATCGTGCGCTGCCCGGCGTCGGGCCGCGGGACCGGCGAGCACCCGCCGAGCGACGCCGTCACCAGCAGGCACAGCCCCGCCGGGAGCGCCCTGCGCAGGGCGGCGGGTCCGGGTGTCATCAGTCGCCCCCTTCCCGTCCGGTGGCGCCGCCCCGCTGCCCGGTGGACGGGCGCCGCGTGGAGATGGGACCGGGCGGCTGCAGCGGGCCCAGGCCGATCAGCACCCCCTCGATCCAGTCGCCGTTGCCCTTGATGCCCGCGACCTGCAACAGCGTCGGGCCGATCAGCGCGAAGTCGGTGTTGAGGGCGTCCATGTTGGGCGCCAGGCGGGTGGTGAGCAGGTGCAGGTTGTCCAGCAGGCCGTTGATCTCGCGCTGGTTGCGTTCGATGACGTTGGACAGGGTGCGCACGGTGCGGCTGCCCTGCCCGATGGTGGCGGCCAGTTCGTCGCGCCGCTGCACCAGCGCCTGCAGCAGCACCTGCCCGGCGTTGATGATCTCGCGAAGCTGCTCGTCCTTGGCGGCCAGCGTGCCGGTGACCTTGCGGCTGCTGTCGATGAGCCGGCGCACCTCGGGCCAGCTGTCGTTGAGGGTGCGCGCCAGCTCCTGCACGTTGACCAGCATCCGGCGCAGCTTCGGCGCGTCCGGCGACTCGATCTTGTTGATCTCGTCCAGCAGCTTGTTGACGCTGCGCTGGTCGAGGCGGCCGACGATGTTCTGGGCGCCCTCGATGGCGTCCGGGACGGTGTACGGCACGCTGGTGCGCTCCAGCGGGATGCGCCGCCGCGCCTGCGGCAGGTCGGCCATCTTCGGCTCGGTCACCGGGCCGGACAGGCGCAGGTAGCGGCCGCCGAGCAGGGTGGTGGTCTGCACGTCGGCGTGGGTCTGCGGGCCGAGGTCGATCCCGGCGTCGACGTGCCAGGTGATGATGACGTGGCCCTTGTCGAAGTCGGGTTCGACGGAGGTGACGCGTCCGACCTTGACCCCGGCGACCCGCACGTCCTGGCCGGGTTTCAGGCCTCCGGTGTCGGAGAACACCCCGCTCATGGTGTAGCCGCGGTCGAACAGGTGCAGCTGCCCGACCGCGAAGGCGAACACGCAGCCCGCCGTCAGCGCCGACAGCGTCACGATCGCCACGATCCGGTGGTTGACGTCTCGCAGGGACTTCAGCGCCATCAGCGACCACCCCGCAGGATGCGCCTGAGCTGTTCGAGGTCCTCCTCGGTGGGCCCGTCCGACGTCGCGGACGCGCCGCCGCTGCCGCTGCTCTGCGAGCCCGGCAGCTCCATGGGGAACGGGCACGGCCCCTGGACGACATTGAGGCACAGCGCGTTGGTGCGCATGAAGTGGCCGCCGTTGACGGCGGCGAACAGCTGCCGCATCGTCAGCGGGAGCTGCTGGACCATCTTCTCCAGCTGGTCGACGTTCTGGCGGAAGGTGTCGGCGAACACCCCGAGGTTGCGGACGATCCGCGACAGCTGGGCCTCGTTGCCGCCGAGCACCTTGTTGAGGTCGGTGGTGACTCCGGAGATCTGCACGACGGCGTCCTCCAGCAGCCGGTGGTTGCCCGCGAAGACCCGGGTCAGCTCCGTGAGATTGTCGACGGCGGCCGCGATCTGCTTGTCCCGGGCGGCGACGGCGGCGGAGACGGTCTCATAGTCGTCGATCATCTGCTCGATGGTCTTCCGGCGGGCGGCGAACGTGCTGAGCAGCGCGTCCAGGTTGTCGATCATCTGGTTGACGCTCTGCGCGTTGCCGTCCAGCGCCTGCGCCAGCGCGAAAAGGATCTTGTTGAGCTGGTCGGGGTCCAGGTTGCGGGTCAGCGGGCCCAGGCTGTTGACGATCTCGCCGAGGTCGACGACCGAGCGGGTGTGCGGCACCCGCGCCCCGTCGCCCAGCCGTGCGGGGCTGGTGCCGGGCTCCAGGTACACCACGCGCTGCCCGGCGACGTTGCGCCAGCGGATCGCGGCGGTGGAGTCGGCGGGGATGCGCACGTCGTCGTCGATGGCCATGCGCACCACGGCCTTGCCGTCGCGCACCCTGATGTCCTCGACGCGGCCCACCGGGGCACCGGCGATCTTCACGACGTCGCCTTCCAGCAGGCCGGTGACGTCGTCGAACACGGCGGTGAGCCGGTAGCGGGAGCGCAGGCTGGTGCCCAGGATCTGCTGGCCGATGTAGACCGTCAGCAGCAGCGTCAGCACGGCGAACACCGCGAACTTCAACGCGACGCCGGGCGCGGGGCCGCGGGCGCTGCGGCCCCGGCCGCGCCGGATGCCCAGCCCGCGCAGGACGATGCCGCCCAGCCCGCTCACCGCTGCACCACCGTCTTGATCGGCTGGTCGAACGCCGTGCGCGCCGTCCTGGTCGGGCACAGGTCGACGAACGTCTGGCACAGGTCGAGCGGCAGGGTGTCGGCGATCTGCCCCAGCATGGTGCCCTGCGGGCCCTGCACGCGGATGACCTGCGACAGCATCGCGAAGAACCCGCTGAGGTCGTCCAGCATCACCGGCATGTTGCGGCGGCCCGAGGCCAGCACGGACGCGGTGTCGCCCGCCCCGTCGACGACCTTGCCGAGGTTGGCGCCGTGGCCTTCGAGGGACGTGCCGACCTTGGCGGCCAGTTCCGCGGACTGGTCGAGCAGCTGCGACACCTTGTCGGGGCGTCCGGTGAGCGCGGGCGACAGCCGGTTGAAGTCACGGGACAGGGCGGTGACGGTGTCGCCCCTGTCGGCGAGCTCGCCGGACAGGCCGTCCAGGTCGCCGATCAGCCGCCGGATGACCGCGCGGTTGGCGTGCGCGGCGTCGATCACCTTGGCGCCGTTGTCGATGGTGCGGCGCAGCGCGGGCCCCTCCCCGGACAGCCCCGCCCCGAACGTGCGCAGGATGGCGGTCACCTCGTCGGGGTTGATGGCCTGGGTCAGCCGGTACGCGGGCCAGGCGGTCTCCGACAGCTCGCGCGGGTCCTCGGTGCGGGTGATGCGTCCGCCGTCGGCCAGGTAGGGGCCCCTGCCCTCGCCGCGGCCGAGGTCGAGCGCCAGGTCCTTGGGCCCGAACACCGACACCGGCTCGATGCGGGCGCCGGCGGTGGTGGGAACGCGCACCCCCGCGTCCAGCCGCAGCCGCACCGTCACCCGGCCGTCGCGTTCCAGGGTCACCCGATCGACGGTGCCGACGGTGATGCCGCGGATCTTCACGTCCGACCGGCCGGGGTCCAGGCCCTGCCCGGCGCGGCCGAACGAGGCGGTGTAGTACGTCGAGCCGGAGGTGTCCTCCCGGGCCCCGGCGGCCGCCGCCAGTGCGGCGGCGGCGAGCACCCCGGTGCCCAGCAGGCCGAACATCAGCCGAGCCCGGCCCGACAGGGGCTCCTCGCTCATCGGCGCCTCCCGCCGGCCGGGGCGCCGTTCATCGGGACGCCGCTCATCCGGTCAGCCTCACGGTGCCGCCGTGGCCCCAGAAGATGTAGGAGAGGACCAGGTTCGTCAGGATCATCAGGATCGTCGACTCCCGGATCGCGCGGCCCGCCGCCACCCCGACGCCGACCGGCCCGCCGGCCGCGTAGTAACCGCGGTAGCAGTGCACGAACATCACGATGAACGCGAACACCGCCACCTTGACGGCGCTGTAGAACACGTCGATCGGCGGCAGGTAGAGATGGAAGTAGTAGTCGTAGATGCCGGGCGACAGCCCGAAGTACTCGATGGTGATCAGCCGGGTGGCGGCGAACGCCATGAACAGTGACACCAGGTACAGCGGCACCAGCGCGATCACCCCGGCGGCGACCCGGGTGCACACCAGGTAGGCCAGCGAGTTGATGCCCATGACCTCCAGGGCGTCGATCTCCTCGGAGATGCGCATCGCCCCGATCTCGGCGGTGAAACCGGTGCCCACCTGCGCCACCAGGGCCACCCCGGCGATGATCGGGGTGACCTCGCGGACATTGGAGTAGCTGGCCACCAGGCCGGTGAACGCCTCGGCGCCGATGCGCTCCAGCCCCGGATAGCCCTGCAGGCCGACCATGGCGCCGGTGGCCAGCGACATGGTGGCGATCACGAAGATCATGCCGCCGCCGATCACCAGCGCGCCCACCCCGACGGTGATGTCACTGACCTGGCGGGCCAGCGTCCTGCCGTACTTGCGCCGCAGCACGATGTCCACCGCCAGGTGGTACAGCACCCGGCCGAGGAACACCGGCAGGTTCAGCGAGGCGCCCAGGCCGGCGGTGCGCCCGCGCACCGCGCGGCCGATCCTGCGTACCGGGGAGATGGCGACCATTCAGAACCTCGGGGGGAACAGGACCTGGTAGATCATGGTGATCACGTAGTTGGCGGTGAACACCACGATCGAGGTGACCACCACCGCCTTGTTGACCGCGCGGCCCACGCCGACCGGTCCGTAGTCGCAGTTCATGCCCATGTAGCAGGCCACCGCCGCGGCGATGAACCCGAAGACCCA
This sequence comes from Actinomadura sp. NBRC 104425, assembly GCF_030269545.1. Lineage (GTDB taxonomy): Bacteria > Actinomycetota > Actinomycetes > Streptosporangiales > Streptosporangiaceae > Spirillospora > Spirillospora keratinilytica. The sequence continues at coordinate 121,369 of NZ_BSTN01000009.1, forward strand.
CGCCTTGAAAAGGGTGACCGCAAGGTCGGAGAACTGCAGCAGCGTGGTGGCCCCGTCGAAGAACGCGCCGGGGCTGACCCCCTGCTGGACGACGTTGAAGTAGTAGCCGCCGAGCACCCCCGCCAGGATCACCACCGAGCACAGCAGCGCCGACACCGTGCTGGCCGCCCACAGCCGCGGCGTGACCAGGCGGTGCACGGGGTTGATGCCCATCACCTCCAGCGCGGCCAGCTCGTCGCGGATGTTGCGGGCGCCCATGTCGGAGGTGATGGCCGAGCCGCCCACCCCCGACACCAGCAGCGCCGCGGCCAGCGGCGCCACCTGCTGGATCATCGCGGCGACCAGCAGCGCGCCGGTGCCGGACTGCGCGCCGAGCTGCCGGGCGATGTCGCCGACCTGCAGCGAGATGGTGGCGCCCAGCGGGATCGCGATCAGCATGACCGGCAGGCTGGTCACCCGGGCCAGGAACCAGCACTGCTCGATGAACTCGCCCCACCACTGGCGCAGGTCCCAGGTGCGGCGCAGCCCCTCCAGGAACGTCACGCACAGCAGGCCGGTCTCGTCGAGCGCCCTCTCGACGCGCCGCCGGGCCAGGTCGGGTGCCCTCGCCAGGCCCGTGACGAGCGAGGGGGCCATCAGCCGGATCCCTCCCCTGCGGGGGTGGGGGGAAGGAACATGCCAGCCCTCCTTCGTGCTCGGACGCCGGTCCGATACCTCACCCCGTTCCCCTCCCGCCGCACGCAGCCCCGGGAGCACCGGTGTGATCTAGAGCACTCTAGGCCAGGAAGCTCTAAGAAGCGAGTACTTACTTCCGATATATAACGCGGCTACGATCGTCCGGTGCGAACACCCACGCCGAGGTGCGTTGACGATCCCCTGGTCAGCGGTGTACAGGAGCGCTGGGCCGAACGCGGACTGCCCGGCGCGCCCTGGCCGTTCATGGCGATGTGCTCGGTGGCCCGGCTCCACCACCTCCTCACCAAGGCCCTTGAGGTTGAGCTGAAGCGGCTGGATCTCGGCCGCACCGGCTACTTCCTGCTGACCATGCTGGCGCTGACCCGCGAGGGCCACGCCCGGCTCGGCACCCTCAGCAGGCTGATGCTGCTGCACCCGACGACGGTCAAGCTGACCGTCGACCAGTTGGAGGAGGCGGGCCTGGTCGTGCGGCGCCCGCATCCCACCGACCGGCGCGCCACCCTGGTGTCCATCACCGAGGAGGGCCGTCGGCGCGCCGCCGCGGCCAACGAGGCGCTGGAGTCGCCCGACGGCGCGCTCGGCGCGTTCGCCGGGCGGCACCGCGAGATATTCGACGCCCTGCAGCCGACCCGTCTGGCGGCCGGCGACGCCGACCTGTGACCCCGTTCCGACCGACGGTCACGGCCTGAACCGGACCGGTCCCCGGACGCGTACAGGGGCAGCGAAGGCCAAACCCGACGGGCGATAAGGCAAAGTACTCCCATGCCTCGAAGCAACGGCACGCGCAGACGTACCCCCGCGTCACGTCCCCAGGGGCTCTCCCGGCACGGACGGACGGGACGGGCGGCAGGCCGCGCGGGAGGCGCGCCGCACGAGCCCGGGCCCCCGTACGAGCCCCCGTACGAGACGGGCGGATACGAGACGGGCGGATACGAGACGGGCGGATACGAGACGGGCGGATACGGGACCGGCCCGTACGCGACCGACGGGTACGGCCCCTACGACGATCTTCCGCCCCACGAGGCCGACGCCGAGCCCCCTGCCCCGCGACGGCGGAAGCGGCGCCGGCTCCTGCGTGTGCTGACGAGCAACGTCACCATCACCGTCGTGGCCATCGCGGCGGTCATGACGGCCGTCGTGGCGGTCGACTGGCACCGGTTCGCCGGCGATCCCGAGCCGCCGCCGGGCGCCGGGGACCTGTCGACCAACGACATGCTGGCGCTGATGACCTCGTCCGACATGGACCCGATCGCCGCCGACGCCGTCGCGCAGGCCAAGAAGCGGGCCTACGAGCAGCAGCAGCGCGAACTGAAGGCGCTGCGCGAGAAGGCCAAGCGGGACGCCGCCGCCCGCGCCAAGCTCAAGGCCGAGCAGGAGCGCGAACGGCTGGCGCGGTCCAACCCCACCGCCGCGCAGAACAAGGCGTACGGCAAGAAGATGAACGCCCTCAAGGGGTGGAGCAGCTGCTGGCCGTCCCTGGAGACGCTCTGGATGCACGAGAGCAGCTGGAACGAACGCGCCGTGAACCCGTCCAGCGGCGCTTACGGCATCCCCCAGGCGCTGCCCGCCTCCAAGCTGGCCAGCGCGGGCGCGGACTGGCGCACCAGCTCCCCCACCCAGATCGCCTGGGGGCTCGGCTACATCAAGGCCCGCTACAAGGACCCCTGCCGTGCGTGGGCCTTCTGGCAGCGCAACCACTGGTACTGACAGCCGGCGCCGAACCGCCGCCGTCGGACAGGCAGCGTCGAACAGGCAACGTCGAACAGGCGGTGTCGAACAGGCCGGTTCACGGCGTCCCGGTGAGGCACCATGTGAGCATGCAAACGAGCAGGGCCCGGACCGGGAGCAACGGCACGGGCGCGGGCACGGGACGGCAGTGGGCGCGGGCGGACGCCACCCGCCAGGCGCTGCTGACGGCCGCCCTGGAGGTCTTCGCCGACCGGGGCTACGCCGACGCCGGCATCGCCGAGATCGTCGAACGGTCCGGCATCAGCGTGGGCAGCCTCTACCACCACTACGGCGGCAAGGCCGGCCTGTACCTGGCGCTGTGGGAGGAGCTCAGCGCCGAGCAGGAGCGCAGCGCAGCCGAGGCGGTGGCCGCCGCCCGCGCGGTCGGCGAGCGCGCACCGATCGCGCTGTTCATCGCCGGCGCCCGCGCCTACCTGCGGGTCTGCTGGGAGCGGCGGGAGGCCGCCCGGCTGTTCCACGGCGGGGAGGGCCCGTCCGGCTTCTCGCTGATGCGCCGCACCCGCGCCCGCCAGTGGGTCGGGCAGAACACCAAGCTGCTGCGCGGGGTCGCCGGCACCGGACGGCCCGAGCAGGTGCTCAGCCTGGTGCTGACCACCGTGATCGGCGAGGCGGGCCGGGAGATCGCGCTGGCCGACGACGAGGCGGACGCCAACGAGATCATCGAGGAGGTCTGCCGCATCCTGATCCGCCTGGCGGGCTGACCGGCGCCCCGGCAGCGGCGCCGGCCGCCGGTTCTCCTGCCCGACCCCGCTGCGTACCGGTACCCTAACGGTCGGCCACGCGCACGCTGACAGGAGACGACTCCACATGCCCACCTCCACGTGGTTCCGGCTCAACGTCGCCAAGCGCGAGCGGGTCCTCGAAGTGGCGATGCGCGAGTTCGGCGAGCACGGGTACTCGACCGGCAGCCTGAACACCATCGCCCGCGAGGCCGGCATCGCCAAGGGCTCGTTGTTCCAGTACTTCTCCGACAAGCTCGAGTTCTACGCGTTCGTGTGCGACGAGACGTCCCGGCGCATCCGCGAGGAGATGGAACGCCGCATCTCCCGCCTGGACCTCGATCAGCCCTTCGACGACTGGCTCTTCGACGTCATGTGCGAGTGGACCGAGTACATGGCGGACCACCCGCTGGAACGCGCGGTCACGGCGGCCACCAACTTCGAGCTCGACAACACGGTGCGCTCGGTGGTGCGCGACACCGCCACCCAGCACTACCTGCAGGTCATCCACCCGGCGCTGGAGCTGTGGCGGGAGCGCGGCGACATCCGCGAGGACGCCGATCTGGACGTGCTGGCGACGGTCATGCTGATGATGCTGCCGCATCTGGCGCTGGCCCCCTACTACGACGGCCTCGACCCCGTCCTCGGCCTGCGCGGCCGCACCCCGGCCGAGCAGCGCGCCGTCATCCGCCGCCTCATCACCGGCCTGCGCCCCCTCTTCGCGCCGCTCAAGTAGGCCGGAGACTCCTTTGCGGGCCCCACCGGCGCGGTGGGACACTGCGCCGATGAGCGTCGAGCCGACCAAGAACGTCGCCGAGGTCGGCTTGCTGCGCACCCTGTACGGCGCGCGAAACCGCACGTGAGAGGGTCGCCCATCGCTGACCGCCGGGGCACGCCTGTCTGGCGCACCCGGAAGGCTTGTCCGACGGGGGTTGAACCGGGCCGCGCGTTTCTGTTCTGATCACTAGTCACGGATGCGGAACGACGGACCGGGGAGGCGGACGGGTGCTGTCGCGAACGGCGGGCGGAGCGGTCCTGGTCGGATTCGGCGCGGCGGCGGTCCTGGGGGTGCTGACTCCGCCCGTGCTGGCCGGTCCCACGCCCTCACCGAGCGGCTCGTCGTCGAGCGAACCGTCCGCGGAGCCCACCTCGCCGGAGCCCGCGCCGAGCGACCCGCCCTCGAGCGAGCCGTCGCCCAGCGATCCGCCCACGAGCACCCCGCCCACGAGCGAACCGTCGCCCAGCGATCCGCCGACCGGCGAGCCGTCTCCCACCGACCCGCCGTCCAGCGAACCGCCGCCGAGTGAGAACCCGCAGACGCCGGTGCTGTCGCTTGGCGTGTCGGTGTCGAAGACGTCGGTGCGGCCCGGCGAGTCGGTGACCGCCACGGCCAAGGTGAAGGCGGCCAAGGCGACGGCGCAGGAGACCAGGCTCAGCGTCAACGCCGCCGACGTGACGGTGAAGCCGGGCAGCGTGGCGCTGGGCACGGTCGGCGCCGCCGGGCGCACCGCGCGGGTGACGGTGCGGGTGCCGGCCGACGCCAGGCCCGGCACGGTGAAGCTCACCGCGAAGGTCACCGCGGCCAAGGCGGAGCCGGTGTCGCGGACGTTCACGTTCAAGGTGACCGAGGCGCCGTCGAGCGGCTCCGGCTCCAATTCGAACGCCGGTTCCGGGACGTCCCTGCCGACCGCCGCGGTGCCCCAGGTGGCGCCGCTGCCCAACTCCTCGTTCCAGTCGGTGCCGGCGATCCGCGCGCCGCAGGTGGCGCTGCCGCCGGTGTCCGCGCCGCAGACGGCGCCGAGCCCGGAGCCGCTCACCCCCGTGGCGGGGCTGCGGGCCGTGCCGGACGACGGCTGGGACACCGGCGACCTGGCCGCGGTCCAGGCGGGCTGGCTGGCGGCGCTGACCTCGACGGGCGCCATCGTGTTCGTCCGGGTGCGCGTGGCGCGGCGCCGCCGCGACGTGCGCCGCGCCCGCCACCTGTACGCCGGCAAGCGTCTGACCGCGTCGCGCCTGCGCACCCTGCCCCCGCAGCCGTCCGGAAGGGTCCGCAGGCGCGCGTTCAGCGGGTGAGGATGTAGTCCTCCGGCCTGGCCTTGCGGGTGGTCGCCCAGAACTCGAAGGTGTGGCCGGGCCACAGGGTGCGGTTGACGCCGTCGGCGTCCAGGTACCAGCTCTGGCAACCGCCCTCGCTCCACACCGCGCGGCGCAGGCGGCGCTGCATGCGGTCGTTGAAGCGGCGCAGCGCCTCCGGGCGCGGCTCGATCGCGTCGGCGCCGTGCTCGGCCAGCAGCCGCAGGCAGCTCAGCACGTGCTGGATCTGCACCTCGATCATGAAGACGACCGAGTTGTGGCCGAGGCCGGTGTTGGGTCCCAGCAGGAAGAACAGGTTCGGGAAGCCGGGGATGGTGGTGCCCCGGTACGCCTCGATGCCGTCCGCCCACGCCTCCTGGATCTTCCGGCCGCCGCGGCCGACGACGCGCAGCTCGGCCAGTGCCTCGGTCACCTTGAAGCCGGTGCCGTAGATGATGGCGTCCACCTCGTATTCGCGGCCGTCAGCGGTGACGATCGAGTGCTCGCGCACCTCGGCGACGCCGGCGGTCTCCAGCTCCACGTTGGGCCGCATGAGCGCGGGGTAGTAGTCGTTGGACAGCAGGATGCGCTTGCAGCCGATGGTGTAGTCGGGGGTCACCTTGGCGCGCAGCTGTGGGTCGGGGATCTGCCGCCGGATGTGCCGCAGCGCCAGCCGCTCCTGCGGGCCGGACAGCCGCGGGTCGATGGTGAAACCGACGGCGCGCGCCTCCAGCGCCCAGTAGATGCCGTACCGGAACGCGCGGGCGGCGCCGGGCACCGTCTTGAACAGCCCGCGGACGGGGGCGGGGAGGGCGAAGTCGGGCTTGGGCTGTATCCACGGCGCGGTGCGCTGGAACACCACCAGCTCGGCGGCCTTCTTTGCGACCTGCGGAACGAACTGGATGGCCGACGCGCCGGTCCCGATGACCGCGACGCGCTTGCCGGTCAGGTCGTAGGAGTGGTCCCACTCGGCGGAGTGGAACGCGGTGCCCCGGAAGTTCTCGATGCCCGGCAGGTCCGGGTACTTGGGGATGTGCAGGGCGCCGATGCCGGACACGACCGCCCGGGGGCACAGCACGGTGCCGTCGGCGGTGGTGACGTTCCAGCGCCGCGCCGCCTCGTCGTACTCCATCTCCTCGACCGCGACGCCGAAGCGGATGTGCCGCCGGACGCCGTACTTGTCGGCGGTGCGCTCCAGGTAGGCGCGGATCTCCGGCTGCGGCGCGAACATGCGCGACCAGCCGGGGTTGAGCTCGAAGGAGAACGAGTACATGTGCGACGGCACGTCGCAGGCGCAGCCGGGATAGGTGTTGTCGTGCCAGGTCCCGCCCAGGGCCTGGCTCTTCTCCAGCACCACGAAGTCGTGGAAGCCGTGCCGTTTCAACTGGATCGCCATGCCGAGCCCGGCGAAGCCGGAGCCGATGATGACGATCGCGGGGTGCCGTTCGTCCATGCTCGTCCCTCCGCGTGATCTACTATGAGTAAGTTACTCGCGGTAGGTTACTGACGGTAGGTCCAATGAAGGGGATTGCGCTGTGAAGGCCGCCACACCGGGCGCCGACCCGGAGCCGCCGCGGCGCCGCCGCATGTCGCGCGCCGAGCGGGAGCGGCAGATGATGGACATCGCCGAGCAGGTGTTCACCGAGCGCGGCTACCGCGGCACGTCCATGGACGAGATCGCCGAACGCTGCGGGGTGTCCAAGCCGATGCTCTACGAGTACTTCGGCTCCAAGGACGGGCTGCTGCTGGCCTGCATGGGCCGGGCCAAGGCCGAGCTGTACGAGGTGACCCAGAAGGCCATGGCCGGGGCGAGCACCCCCGACGACATCCTGTGGCGCGGCATGGTCGCCTACTTCTCCTTCATCGACTCCCACAGCCGCCCCTTCGCGATGCTGCTGCAGGAGCCGCTGTCGGGGCCGCCGAAGACCGCCGAGGCGATCGAGGAGACCCGCCGCCAGCAGAGCGAGCTGATCGCCGGGGTGCTGCGCACGTTCGCCCCGGACGCCCCCGCCACCGCCGTCGCCGCCTACACCCAGATCATCGTGGGCGCCTGCGAACGGCTGGCGCTGTGGCGCGCCGGACACCCGGAGCTGACCGTGGAGGACGCGGCACGCCACATGACCGATTTCTGCCGCCACGGGCTGGCGCCGTACCTGAAGTGATCGCGCCGCCGGGCGCCCGCTGAGTACGGTTGGGGTATCCCTTGCCTCCCGGAGGTGCCCATGCCCATCGCGCAGTTCGACGGAGCGCTGGCCGTCGTCACCGGCGCCGGCCGCGGCCTCGGCCGGGCCACCGCGCTCGCCCTGGCCGAACGCGGTGCCACGGTCGTCGCCGCCGATCTCGACCGGCCCGCCGCCGAGCACACCGCCGCGCTGGCCGCCGAGGTCGGCCCGGCCGCGGCCGCCTACCAGGTGGACGTGGCGGACGCGGCGGCGATGGAGCGGTTCGCCGACTGGGTGCGCACCGAGCACCGGGTGCCCGACATCGTGGTCAACAACGCGGGCATCCTGGTCACCGGCCCGTTCCTGGAGACGGGGCTGGACGACTGGGAGCGGATCGTCGGGGTCGACCTGTGGGGCGTGATCCACGGCTGCCGCCTGTTCGGCCGCCAGATGGCCGAGCGGGTGCGGGCGCTGCCGGTCCGGCCCGAGCCGCCCAACTTCGGCGGGCACATCGTCAACATCGCCTCGGCCGCCGCGTTCGCGCCCTGGCGCGAGGGGGCCGCCTACAACACCACCAAGGCCGCGGTGGTGATGCTGAGCGAGTCGCTGCGCGCCGAGCTGGCGGGCCTGCGTATCGGGGTCACCGCCGTGTGCCCCGGCTTCACCGCCACCGGCATCGTGCGGGCGGCCACCTTCGTCGGGCGGGACGAGGCCGGGCGGCGCCGGGCCCGCGAACGCGCGGAGAAGGTGCTGCGGGTGCGCGGCTGCCCGCCGGAGAAGGTCGCCGAGCACATCGTCACGGCGATCGTGAAGAACAAGCCGCTGGTGCCGGTCTCCGCCGAGAGCCACATCGCGCGCGTGCTGTCGCGCGTGTCGCCCGGCGCCATGCGCCTGCTGGCCCGCGTCCCGAGCCCGCTCCGCTGACGGCTCCAGGCCCGCCCAGAAGCGCCGGGCGTTGGCGGCTGCGGGGCGTTCACCGGCGCGGGGCGAGTTCGAGCAGCTCGGCCGCCGAGCGTTCGACGACCGGCACGCCCGGCGGGTGGTCGAGCAGGGCGATCGCCGCCGCGTAGCCCTCGCCCGGGTCGAGGGTGCGCATGGCGATCCGCTCCGGCATGTCGGGGCGGCGGCCCCACGCCAGCAGGGCGGGCGGGGCGGCGGCGGGCGACACGGTCACGTCGGTCAGCGGAACGCGCAGCCCGTCCCCGGTGGCCTTGACCACGGCCTCCTTGCGCGTCCAGTACGTCAGCAGCTCGTCGCGGCCCATGCCCGGCCCGCCGGCCGACGCCTCGAGCTCGGCCGCCCCCAGGACGTGCCGGACGATGTCGGCGCCCAGCTCGCGGTCGGCTGCCTCCACGTCCACGCCGAGCGGCCCGTGCGGGGACAGCGCCACCGCCACCCGGTCGCCGGAGTGCGACACCGACACGTGCGGCCCGCCGTCGACGACGGGGCGCCCGTGCGGTTTGCCGCAGTCCGCGCAGGCTCGCGAGATCGGCACCCGGTCCGGCCGCATCCCGCGCAGCGCGCCCACGGCCAGCCGGGTCACCGCGACGCCGAGCGTGAACCGGTTCCGGTCCGCGTCCCGCAGAAAGCGGTCGCGCCGGCCCCGCTCCACCGGGTCGAGCAACGCCACGTGCTCGGCGCCCGCCCAGCCGGGCTCGCCCCACCATACGGTAACCGGTTCCACTTTCACTCCATTCCTGCGCGCCGTCGCCATTCGTCATGATGACGATTGCGGAAAGCCGCCGCAATGAGGACGGCGGCCATATTTCTGCACGGGTTCGCACGGCGCCGGTCCGGGCGCCGGCGGTCGGACCGCGCCCGGACCGGCAAAGGCCGCGGAACGGATGCCCCATTCCGCGGCCTTGTGGTCGATCCGCTCACGGCGGCTACCTCACACCCAGGACACTCCTGTCCGATATGCGGTCACGTCGCCGATCTCCTCCTCCCCAGGCGTTCGGCGCCGGTGGGCCCGCCTGTGGTCACGGGCCCCGACCGGTGTCTTCCCTCCCCTTTACGAAAACACCTTAGTTTCCATTGACTGCGAATATGCCATGATCGGCCGATTGAGGTCAGAAACCAAGTTAGCCGAAGCGGCCGCGTACTTCTCGCGCCACCGCGCCGGCATTGCTCAGGCAAGCGTTTTCTCGTTCCCGTGCGGCCGCCGCGTCGCGCACCTGCTCGCTGTAGGCGACCGTGACGACCACATTGCGGATGCGCATCGTGACCTGCCCCACCACCGTCGGCTGCCCCTTGTCGACCTTGAACCAGCGGAACGCCTCGTCGCCGAGCCCGGTCTGGCGCTCCAGGCGGACGGTGCGCTCGAGCGTGGCCTCGTGGGCCTGCGTCCACTGCGCGCCGAAGTAGCCGCGGGCGTCCTCCACCGGCGTGGCCGTGTCGGCCGGCGCGTACAGGTGGGCCTCGACGCGCAGCCAGCGGAAGTCCTTCCCCGTGGACGAGTACGTGCAGGTGGTCAGCGTGCTGTTGGAGCTCTCGCGCCGCTGGGCGTTCGGCACCAGCCGCGCGACCGTCGCCCGGGGCACGGTATCGCACGCCGACGGCAGCGAGGTGATCGGACGCGCCGTGTCCGCCGACGTCGGCGGCGGCGACGCGGACGTCTGCGACGGAGCCGCAGAGGAGGGAGACTCGGACGGCGCAGGCGTGGACGCGGCGTCCGGACCGGTCGCGGACCCCCGGTCGGCGTCCGGCGACGACGCCGACGCGGCCCGCTCGCCCTCGTCTCCGCCCGACAGGACGAACACCGCCCCGGCGGCCAGCGCGAACGCCGCCAGCGCGACCACCACGGCCAGCAGGCGCGGCCGCCGCCCCGACGGCGGCTCGGGCGTCGAGTAGACGCGCTGGAACTCCGACGGACGCGGAAGGCCCACTCTCCCGCTCCTCACTCCCGGCCGTCCGCGGCACGCGTGGCGCATCCGCGCGGCCCGGGCATCGCTCCTCCCGTACTCCAGGCAAGGTAGTAAGCCGGGCGAGGTGCTGGCCAGGGCCCCCGGAGGCGCCAGTTGTCAGACCCCGAAGACACAATGGGTCGTGTGCTGCTGGAGCGGATCGCCCGTACCTCGGCGGCGGTGGCCGCGACGTCGGCGCGCAAGGCCAAGGTCGGGGCGCTGGCCGAGTGCCTGCGGGCCGCGGCGCCCGGCGAGGCTCCCGTCGTGGTGGCCTACCTGTCCGGTGAGCTTCCGCAGCGCCAGATCGGGGTGGGGTACGCCGCGCTGCGCGGCCTGCCGCCGCCCGCCGCCGCGGCGACCCTGACGGTTGCCCAGGTGGACGCGGCGTTCACCGAGATCGGCGCGGTGTCCGGCAGGGGCTCGGTGGCCCGGCGGCGCGAACTGGTGGGCGCGCTTTTGGCCCGCGCCACCCCCGCCGAGCAGGACTTCCTCGTCCGCCTGCTGGCCGGCGAGCTGCGCCAGGGCGCGCTGGACGGGGTGATGGCCGAGGCGATCGCCGCGGCCGCCGGGGTGCCCGCCGCCGAGGTGCGGCGCGCGGCGATGCTGCGCGGCGCGCTCGGCCCGGTCGCCACCGCCGCCCTCGCCGAGGGCGTGCCGGGCCTGCGCGCCTTCGGCCTGCAGGTCGGCCGCCCGATCCGCCCCATGCTGGCGGCCTCGGCGCCCACGCTGGACGACGCGTTCGCCAAGCTCCCCGCGGAGGGGCCCGGCCAGGCCGCCGTCGCGGCCGTCGAGTGGAAGCTCGACGGCATCCGCGCCCAGATCCACATCCGCCGCGTCCCCGAGGACGGGCCCGAGAGCGGGCCCGGCCGGGCCGAGGTGCGCATCTTCACCCGGACGCTCGACGAGATCACCGCGCGGCTGCCGGAGGTCGTGCAGGTCATGCGCGGGCTGCCGGTGCGCGACGCCGTCTTCGACGGGGAGCTGATCGCGCTGCGGCCGGACGGGCGGCCGCACCCGTTCCAGGTGACCGCCGCGCGCACCGCCACCCGCACCCGCAAGCTCGCCGAGCCGGTGCCGCTGTCGGTGTTGCTGTTCGACGTGCTGCATCTGGACGGCGCCGACCTGCTCGACGCGTCCGGCGCCGAGCGCGGCGCGGCGCTGGCCCGGGTGGTGCCCGGCGAGCTGCGCATGCCGAGGCTGGTCACCCGCGACCCGGGCGAGGCCGAGCGGATGTTCGACGAGGCGGTCGCGCACGGCCACGAGGGCGTGGTGGTCAAGTCGCTCGCCTCCCCCTACACCGCGGGCCGCCGCGGCGCCGGGTGGATCAAGGTCAAGCCGCGCCACACCCTCGACCTGGTGGTGCTGGCGGCGGAGTGGGGGCACGGCCGCCGCCGCGGCTTGCTGTCCAACCTGCACCTGGGCGCACGCGACCCGGCCGCCGGCGGGTTCGTGATGCTCGGCAAGACCTTCAAGGGCCTGACCGACGAGCTGCTGGCCTGGCAGACCGAGCGGCTTCGGGCCCTGGCCACCCGCGAGGACTCCTCCACGGTGTACGTGCGCCCCGAACTGGTGGTCGAGATCGCCTTCGACGGGGTGCAGCGCAGCCCCCGCTACCCGGGCGGCATCGCGCTGCGGTTCGCCCGCGTCCTGCGCTACCGCCCCGACAAGCCCGCCACCGAGGCCGACACGATCGACACCGTCCGCGCCGTCGCCCCGCTGCCGGACGGCGACGGCCCGTCCTCGTGACGCCAGCTCCGGCAGATCGGGACATGACAGGAGATATCGTGCCCGGTGTACCGGGGAGGGAGGCCGACTGATGAGCCGCGTCGTGGACCGCTGCGACCCGGGGTCGCGCGCCTGGATCGCCGAGGCCATCCGCAAGGTCGAGGCGGATGCCGGCCGCAGCGCCGACACCCACCTGCAGGTGTTCCCCCTGCCGCCCGAATGGGGCGTCGACCTGTACCTGAAGGACGAGTCGGTGCATCCGACCGGCTCGCTCAAGCACCGCCTGGCCCGTTCGCTGTTCCTGTACGCGCTGGCCAACGGGTGGATCCGGGAGGGCACGGCGATCATCGAGGCGTCCAGCGGGTCCACCGCGGTCAGCGAGGCGTACTTCGCGCGGCTGCTGGGCCTGCCGTTCGTGGCGGTGATGCCGGCCTCGACCAGCCGGGAGAAGATCGAGCTGATCGAGTTCCACGGCGGCCGCTGCCATCTGGTGGACGACCCGGCGGCGATCTACGCCGAGTCGCGGCGGCTGGCCGAGGAGTGCGGCGGCCACTTCATGGACCAGTTCACCTACGCCGAGCGCGCCACCGACTGGCGCGGCAACAACAACATCGCCGAGTCGATCTACGAGCAGATGCGGCTGGAGCGCTTCCCCGAGCCGGCGTGGATCGTGGTGGGGGCGGGCACCGGCGGCACGTCGGCGACGATCGGCCGGTACGCACGCTACCGCCGGTACCAGACGCGGGTGGCCGTCGTCGATCCGGAGGGGTCGGCGTTCTTCGGGGCGTTCCGCGACGACGACGCGGCCCGCACCGCGGCGGGCTCGCGGATCGAGGGCATCGGACGGCCCCGGGTCGAGCCGTCGTTCCTGCCATCGGTGATCGACCGGATGATCCAGGTGCCGGACGCGGCGTCCATCGCCGCCATGCGCTGGACCGCCGAGGTCACCGGGCGCGGCGTCGGCGGCTCGACCGGCACCAACATGTGGGGCGCGATCGAGCTGATCGCGCAGATGCTGGCGCGCGGCGAGCGCGGCAGCGTGGTCACGCTGATCTGCGACGGCGCGGAGCGGTACGCGGGGACGTACGGGTCGGACGCGTGGCTGGCCGAGCAGGGGCTGGACATCACCCCGTACCTGGAGGCGCTGCGCTCCTTCCACAAGACCGGCGAGCCCCGCGGCGCCGTGACCGCGGCCCCGTCCGGCGGGCGGGGCCGTCAGCCGGAGAATCTGATCGGGTTGACCAGGTCGGCGTAGATCAGCAGACCGCCCATGACGATCAGGACGGCGGCCATCACATAGGTCACCGGCAGCGCCTTGGCGACGTCCACATACCCCGGGTCGGGCCGGCCGAGCATCCGCGCGAAGCCCTTCTTGAGCGCCTCCAGCAGCGCCCCGGCCATGTGCCCGCCGTCCAGCGGCAGCAGCGGGACCAGGTTGAACAGGGCGACCGCCAGGTTCACCGAGCCGAGCAGGGCGACGAACATCGCCAGCTTCTCCACCACCGGGCTCTCGGACGCGGCGATCTCGCCGCCGAGGCGGCTCACCCCGACCACGCCGATCGGCCCGTTGGGGTCGCGTTCCCCGCCGCCGAACGCCGCCTGCCACACCCCGACCATCCGCTGGGGCAGGCGCACCAGCGCCCCGGCGGTGTGCGCGGTCAGCTCGCCCATGTACTCGGCGACGGCCACCGGGCCCTGCCGCTCGCGCTCCTGCAGCGGGGTGATGCCGAGGAACCCGACGTTGACGATCTTGTCGGGGTCCTTCAGGTCGTACATCTGGTTGCGGGTGACGGCGATGTTCAGCTGCAGCGTGCGGCCGTCGCGCTCGACGACGACGGGCACGGTGCGGCCGCCGGAGTCGCGGATCAGCTCCTGCAGCTGCTCGTAGGAGGAGATCTTGCGGCCGTCGTAGGAGACGAACCGGTCTCCCGCCTGCAGCCGCGCCTGCGCGGCGGGCGTGGGCGTGTAGTTCGCCGGGCACTCGGTGGTCTCCTGCCCGGCCGGGATGGCGCACTTGGCCACCGAGCCGATCACCGGCTGCGCGGTGGGGGTGCCGATGCCCATCAGCAGGATCGCGAAGAAGACCACGGCCAGCACCAGGTTCATGGCCGGTCCGGCGAACATGATGATGAGCTTCTGCCACCACGGCTTGGCGTAGAAGACGCGGTTCTCGTCGCCCGGCCGGACCTCCTCCAGCGCCGCGCCGCGGGCCGACTCGATCAGCCCCTGCCACGGACCGGTGGAGATCTGCCGGACGTGCCCGGGCCGGTCGCCCCGGCGCGGCGGCAGCATGCCGATCATGCGGATGTAGCCGCCGAGCGGGATCCACTTGATCCCGTACTCGGTCTCCCCCTTGGTCCGCGACCACAGCGTGGGCCCGAAGCCCACCATGAACTGGGTGGTGCGCACGCCGAACAGCTTGGCGAAGGAGAAGTGCCCGAGCTCGTGCAGCGCGATGGACGCCATCAGGCCCAGGAAGAGGATCAGCACCCCCGTCAGCCAGTCCACCGTGGCACCCTCCTGTGATCTCCGGCAACCCGCTCAGGTTACGTCATGAGCCGCACATCCGACCGCGTACGAATGCACCTTGGCCTCAGCGGGCCGTTCGGACGTTTCCGGCGGCGTTTCCGGCGGCGTTCCCGGCCGAGCGGGCCCGGGTGCGGCATACCCCCGGGGACGGGGCGCGACGCGGGCCTACGCGGGGGGACGGGCCGCTGATACGCTGGCCGTGCGCCGCTGATCCCGCGCGGGAGAGCGCCCTCGCAGCCGGCGGGGGCCGCCGAAGGAGCAAACCCTCCCCGGAACCTCTCAGGCCCCAGGACCGCGCAGGCCAGGCGCCCTCTGGAAAGCGGGGACGCCGTCCCCCGCCGAAGGTGAAAACCCCGAGGGGTGAAGCTCTCAGGCGCCGATGACAGAGGGGGAGGCACCGACGACGCCGGTGCGCCGATGGGACGATGATGATGCCCGTCCCGACGCGCGCCCCCGCGATGAAGGAGCCCACCCATGTCCAGGAAGACGCCGCTGTACGAGGTCCACGCCGGCCTCGACGCCACGCTCGTCGACTTCGCGGGCTACCGGATGCCGCTGCGCTACAAGAGCGAGACCGCCGAGCACCGCGCCGTGCGCACCGCGGCCGGGCTGTTCGATCTGTCCCACATGGGAGAGATTTTCGTAACCGGGCCGGAAGCGGGCGCCGCACTCGACTATGCGCTGGTGGGCGAGCTGTCCACGCTGGCCGTCGGCCGGGCCCGCTACACGATGATCTGCGCGCCCGACGGGGGCGTGCTGGACGACCTGATCGTCTACCGGCTCGCGGCCGAGACGTTCCTGGTGGTCGCCAACGCCGCCAACACCGACACCGTCCGCGCGGAGCTGACCGAGCGCGCCGCCGGCTTCGAGGCGGCCGTCGACGACCGCTCCGCCTCCTACGCCCTGGTCGCCCTGCAGGGCCCGCGCTCCCAGGCCGTCCTGTCCGGACACACCGCCGCCCCGCTGGCCGACCTGCGTTACTACGCCGTCATGGCGGGGGAGGTCGGCGGGGTGGACGCGCTCATCGCCCGCACGGGCTACACCGGCGAGGACGGCTTCGAGCTGTTCGTCTCCTCCGCCGACGCCGAGGCGCTGTGGCGGGCGCTCGCCGACGCCGACGACGTGGTGCCCGCCGGGCTGTCGGCGCGCGACACCCTCCGCCTGGAGGCGGGCATGCCGCTGTACGGCAACGAGCTGACCGCCGAGACCACCCCGTACGAGGCCGGGCTCGGCCGGGTGGTCAAGCTCGGCAAGAAGGCCGACTTCGTCGGCAGGTCCGCGCTCGCGGCGCAGGCCGAGACCCCGCCAGGCCGTAGGCTCGTGGGGCTGGTCGCGCGCGGCCGCCGGGCACCCCGCAAGGGGTACCCGGTCGTCGGCTCCGACGGCACGCCGTGCGGCGTCGTGACCAGCGGCGCTCCGTCGCCCACACTGGGCAGGCCGATCGCCATGGCGTACGTCGACAGCGGCGCCGCGGACAGCGGGCTCGCCGTGGACGTCCGCGGCCGGCACGAACCGGTCGACGTCGTCCCCCTGCCGTTCTACAAGCGATCCTGAAAAACCTGGGAGAAACGAACGTGAGCGTTCCGGAACAGCTCCGCTACAGCGAGGAGCACGAGTGGGTGTCCGGCCTCGAAAACGAGGACGGCATCGTCACCGTCGGCATCACCCAGTACGCCGCCGACGCCCTGGGCGAGATCGTCTTCATCGAGCTGCAGGCCGGCGAGGGCGACACCGTCGAGGCCGGGGAGCCCTGCGGGGAGGTGGAGTCGACCAAGTCGGTCAGCGACATCTACTCGCCGGTCAGCGGTGAGATCACCGCGATCAACGCCACGGTGGTGGACGAGCCGAAGGTCATCAACGACGACCCGTACGGCGAGGGCTGGATCTTCAAGGTGCGGATCAGCGAGGAGCCGGGCGACCTGCTCGACGCCACCGCCTACAGCAAGCTGATCGAGGAGGGCTGACCGTTGCCCCTCAACGAGTCCCTGGCGGCCGTCGACCCGCAGGTGGCCGAGGCCGTCGCCGCCGAGCTGCGCCGCCAGCAGGGCACGCTCGAAATGATCGCCTCGGAGAACTTCGCGCCCGTCGCCGTGCTGGAGGCGCAGGGCTCGGTGCTGACCAACAAGTACGCCGAGGGCTACCCGGGGCGGCGCTACTACGGCGGCTGCGAGCACGTCGACGTCACCGAGCAGTTGGCGATCGACCGGGCCAAGGAGCTGTTCGGCGCCGAGCACGCCAACGTCCAGCCGCACTCGGGCGCGCAGGCCAACACGGCGGTCTACTTCGCCCTGCTGCAGCCCGGCGACACCATCCTCGGGCTGGACCTGGCGCACGGCGGGCACCTGACCCACGGCATGCGGCTGAACTACTCCGGCAAGCTGCTCAACGTGGTCGCCTACCACGTGCGGCCGGAGGACGGCCGCATCGACATGGAGGAGGTCGCCCGGCTGGCCGCCGAGCACCGCCCCAAGATGATCGTGGCGGGCTGGTCGGCCTACCCCCGGCAGCTGGACTTCGCCGCGTTCCGCGAGATCGCCGACTCCGTCGGGGCCCTGCTCATGGTGGACATGGCGCACTTCGCGGGGCTGGTCGCGGCCGGGCTGCACCCCTCGCCCGTCCCGTACGCCGACGTCGTCACCACCACCACGCACAAGACCCTCGGGGGTCCGCGCGGCGGGCTGATCCTGGCCCGCGAGGAGTACGGCAAGAAGATCAACTCGGCGGTGTTCCCGGGCATGCAGGGCGGCCCGCTGGAGCACGTGATCGCCGCCAAGGCGGTCGCGCTGAAAATCGCCGCGTCGGCGGAGTTCCGCGACCGGCAGGCCCGCACCGTGGAGGGCGCCCGCATCCTGGCCGAGCGGCTGCTGGCCGAGGACGCGGCCAAGGCCGGGGTGAAGGTGCTGACCGGCGGCACCGACGTGCACCTGGTCCTGGTCGATCTGGTCGACTCCGAGCTGACCGGCCGGGACGCCGAGGACCGGCTGCACGACATCGGCATCACCGTCAACCGCAACGCCGTGCCCAACGACCCGCGTCCGCCGATGGTCACCTCGGGCCTGCGGATCGGCACCCCCGCCCTCGCCACTCGCGGCTTCACCGCCGAGGACTTCGCCGAGGTCGCCGACGTGATCGCCGCGGCCCTGCAGCCGTCGTTCGACCAGGCGGCCCTGGCGGCCCGCGTGCGGGCGCTCGCCGACAAGCACCCCCTGTACCCGACCCTCTAGCGCCTCCCGTGACCGGGGCGACCCCCCGGTCACGGAGGGATCCTGCGATGGCCATCAGCGTCTTCGACCTCTTCAAGATCGGAATCGGACCGTCCAGCTCGCACACCGGCGGGCCGATGGCGGCCGCCCACCGCTTCGCCCGCGGCCTGGCCCGCGACGGCCTGCTGGACAAGACCGCCTCCGTCCGGGCGGTCCTCTACGGGTCGCTCGGCCTGACCGGCAAGGGCCACGGCAGCGACAAGGCCGTCATCCTCGGCCTGGAGGGCGACAAGCCCGAACTCGTCGACGTGGACACCGTGGACGAGCGGCTGGCCGCCGTCCGGGCGAACGGCGCGCTGCGGCTGTTCGGCTCCCGCGAGGTCCCGTTCGTCGTCGGCGAGCACCTGGTCTTCGAACGCAAGCAGACCCTGCCCGGCCACCCCAACGGGATGCGGTTCACCGCCTACGACGACTCCGGCGCCGAGTTGCGCTCCCGGGTCTACTACTCGGTGGGCGGCGGCTTCGTCGTCGACGAGGACGCCGCCGGCGCCGACCGCATCAAGCCCGACGACACCGTCCTGCCCTATCCGTTCGCGTCCGCCGCCGAGCTGCTGGCGCTGTGCCGTGACACGGGCATGTCGATCCCCGCGCTGATGCTGGAGAACGAGAAGGCGTTCGGCCGCACCGAGGACGAGATCCGCTCGGGGCTGCTGGAGCTGTGGCGGGTGATGCGCGCGTGCGTCGAACGCGGCTGCACCCGCGAGGGGCTGCTGCCCGGCGGCCTGAAGGTGCGGCGCCGCGCTCCCCACCTGCACCGCCGGCTGCTGGCCGAGCGTCCCGCCGACCCGCTGCACGCGATGGACTGGGTGACCCTGTTCGCGCTGGCGGTGAACGAGGAGAACGCCGCCGGGGGACGCATCGTCACCGCCCCCACCAACGGCGCCGCGGGCATCATCCCCGCTGTCCTGCACTACTACGACCGGTTCGTCCCCGGTGCCGATGACACCGGTGTCGTCCGCTTCCTGCTCACCGCAGGCGCGATCGGCGTGCTGTTCAAGCAGAACGCCTCCATCTCCGGCGCCGAGGTCGGCTGCCAGGGCGAGGTGGGCTCGGCCTGCTCGATGGCCGCCGCCGGCCTCGCCGAGGCGCTCGGCGGCACGCCCGAGCAGGTGGAGAACGCCGCCGAGGTCGGCATCGAGCACAACCTGGGCCTGACCTGCGATCCCATCGGCGGCCTGGTGCAGATCCCCTGCATCGAGCGCAACGCCGTCGGCGCCACCAAGGCCATCAGCGCCGCCCGCATCGCGCTGCGCGGCGACGGACGCCACTTCGTCTCCCTCGACAAGGCCATCAAGACCATGCGCGACACCGGCCGCGACATGCTCGACAAGTACAAGGAGACCTCGCGCGGCGGCCTTGCCGTCAACGTGATCGAGTGCTGAGTGCGGATCGCCATCATAAAGATGGCCTTTCTGTGACCGTCCGATGACACAGAGCTATCTTAGTGATACCATTCCGGTATGACACTGAGTTATGCTGCGAACATGACCACTCGCAGCGTCCGCATCCCCGACGACATCGACGAACTCCTCGTCAGGACCGCCGAAGCGGAGCACATCTCCATCAACGCGGCCATCGTCCAGGCAGTGGAGCAGTGGGCCCAGGCGCGCGACCACCGCGCCCGGGTGCAGGCGGTGGTCGCGGAGGTCATGGCGGAGGACGCGAACCTGCTCAGGCGGCTGGCCGACTCATGACCGAATACCTGACCGCAGAGGACCTGACCGGCATCAACGCGGCCGTGCTGGGCGGTGCGGCCGCGGTGCGCGACGCGGGCCTGGTGACATCGTCGGCGATGCGCCCGACCACCGTCGCCTTCGGTGTCGAGGCGTACGGCACGCTTCCCGAGAAGGCGGCGGCCCTGCTTCACTCGATCATCTGCAACCACGCCTTCGTCGACGGCAACAAGCGCACGGCATGGACGGCCATGCGGGTCATGCTCGCCCTCAACGGCGGCCGCCCCGATCTCACCGAAGACGAGGCGTACGACCTGGTGATCCGGATCGCGACGTCCTGTTCGGAGATCGAGGTGAAGGAGATCGCCGAGGCGCTGCGCGTCGTCTCCGCGTGAGGAGGCCCGCCGGGGCCGTGCCGCCCGCCCGCGAGCGGGTCAGGTGCGGGCGCCGCGGCCGGTGGGTGTGGCGCCGTCCCTGACCGGGCGGCCGCAGCAGGCGCACACCACCTGGGGCCGCAGGCGCTCGCCGCAGACGTGGGTCCACCGGACGGGCGGATCGTCGGGGTTGAGGTGCCGGTCGCCCCAGCTCATCAGCACGGCCAGCACGTCGCTCAGCTCCCAGCCCGACTCGGTCAGGTGGTACTCGTACCGGGCCGGGCGCTCGCTGTACAGCTCGCGGCGGACGATCCCGGCGGTCTCCAGTTTGCGCAGCCGCGTGGTGAGGATGTCCCGCGGGGCGCCGGTGTTGCGGGCGATCGCGTCGAACCGGCGGACCCCGTACACCAGTTCGCGGATGACCAGCAGGCTCCAGCGTTCCCCGATGACCTGCAGGGCGTCGGCGATGGAGCACTCGCGCGGGTCGGCGTCTTTCGGCATGACCCCAGCCTACGTCGGTTTGATTTTCCGACGCGCCCGTTTCGCCGTCCGTCCGGGAGGGGCTGCCGCCCCGCCCCTCCCGAAGGCCGTCAGAGGCGTTCGCATCAGAGGCGTTCGATGACGGTGGCGTTGGCCATGCCGCCGGCCTCGCACATGGTCTGCAGGCCGAAGCGGGCGCCGCGGTCCTCCAGGGCGTGCAGGAGGGTGGTCATGATGCGCGCGCCGCTGGCGCCCAGCGGATGGCCGATGGCGATCGCGCCGCCGCGCACGTTGACCTTGTCGGCGGGGACGCCGAGCTCGCGCCGCCAGGCCAGCACCACCGAGGCGAACGCCTCGTTGACCTCGAACAGGTCGATGTCGGCGGAGGTCAGGCCGGAGCGCCGCAGCACCTTCTCGGTGGCGGGGATGATCGCGGTGAGCATCATCAACGGGTCGTCCCCGGTGACCGCGAAGGAGTGGAAGCGGGCCCGCGGCCGCAGCCCCAGCCGCCGGGCGACGTCGCCGCTCATGATCAGCAGCGCGGCCGCGCCGTCGTTGAGCGGGGAGGCGTTGCCCGCGGTGACCCGCCAGTCGATCTCGGGGAACCGCTCCTCGTAGACGGGGTCGTAGTAGGCGGGCTTGAGCCCGGCGAGCACCTCCGGCGAGGTGGAGGGCCGGATGGTCTCGTCGCGCTGCCCGGTCCAGGCGACCTCGCGGTCGAACTCGCCGTTCTCCCAGGCGGCGTGCGCGCGCATGTGCGACTCGTAGGCGAACGCGTCGAGCTCCTCGCGGGAGAGCTTCCAGCGGGCGGCGATCCGCTCGGCGGCGATGCCCTGCCCGATGAGCCCGCCGGGGTAGCGCTCGGGGAGGAGGGTGCCGAAGGGGTCGCTGCCGGGCAGCACGCTGGACCCCATCGGGACGCGCGACATCGACTCCAGGCCGCAGGCGATCGCGACGTCGTACGCGCCGCTGATCACTCCCTGCGCGGCGAAGTGCGCGGCCTGCTGGGAGGAACCGCACTGCCGGTCGACGGTGGTGGCCGGGACGCTCTCGGGGAACCCGGCGGCGAGCACCGCGGACCGGGTGACGTTCAGCGCCTGGTCGCCCACCTGGGTGACCACGCCGCCCACCACGTCGTCGATCTCGGCCGGGTCGATCCCGGCCCGCTCCACCAGGGTCTTGAGGGTGCGGGCCAGCAGGTCCACCGGATACTCGCCGTGCAGTTGCCCGCCCGGCTTGCCCTTGGCGACCGGCGTGCGCACCGCCTCCACGATCACCGCGTCTCGCATCTGGATCTCCTTCGGTGAGCCGGCCCCACCGGGCCGAATCTCGTTCTGTTTCTACTCTGCGCTAGTTAGTTGGAAAACACAACCCACTTGCCGGGTGGGCGGGATCACATCCGGCGGGCGCCGTGCGGGCTCAGGACCGGCGGGCGCGGGGCAGCGTCAGGCAGGCCAGCGCGGCGGCCGCGGCGGCGAGCGCGGTGCCCAGCCAGCCGGTGTCGAAGGAGACCGCGTCCGGCTCCCCCGCGCCCAGCAGCGCCACGAGCATCGCGACACCGAGGACGGT
Organism: Actinomadura sp. NBRC 104425; assembly: GCF_030269545.1. Taxonomy (GTDB): domain Bacteria; phylum Actinomycetota; class Actinomycetes; order Streptosporangiales; family Streptosporangiaceae; genus Spirillospora; species Spirillospora keratinilytica. Next base: position 143,284 of record NZ_BSTN01000009.1, read on the forward strand.
GCCGATCTGGCGGGCCATGGTGACCACCGCGGAGCCGGTGGAGAAGTTGTGCGGCGGCACCGCGGCCACCGCGGCACCGATCAGCGTGGGCAGGGCCAGTCCGACGCCCACCCCGGTCAGCAGCATCCCGGGCAGCATGCCGGCGACGTAGCCGTCCTCCATGCGCCACATCCACCAGCCGATCCCGGCCGCGAAGACGGCGCAGCCGAGGAACGACAGCGGCCCGGCGCCCAGCCGGCGGGCCGCCGGCGCCGCGCCCACCGCCAGCGTCGGCACCATCAGCGGTCCGGGCGCGATCGCCAGCCCCGTGCGCAGCGCCTGCCAGTGCCAGACCTGCTGGCACCACAGCACCGCCGACAGCAGCATCGCGGCGAACGCGACCGAGAACAGCACGCCGGCGACCGTGGCCGGACCGAACGCGGGCAGCCTCAGCAGCTCGGGCGGCACCACCGGCGCCGGGTGCCGCGCCGACCGCCACGCGCACAGCGCGAGCAGCACGGCACCGGCCGCCAGGGAGCCCGCCACCCGCGCCGACGTCCAGCCCCAGTCGTCGCTCCTGACCACGCCGAGGGCGAGCGCGGCGACGCCGGCGGTGAGCAGCGCCGCGCCCGGCAGGTCCGGCCGCGCCCCGTCCGCGCGGGCGGGCGGACGGGGCAGCAGCCGCGCGCCCGCCGCCAGCGCCGCCAGCCCGATCGGCACGTTGACCAGGAAGACCCAGCGCCAGTCGAACTGGGTGAGCAGCCCGCCCGCGACGGGGCCGAGCGCCGCCGCCAGCCCGCTGACGGCGGTCCAGCCGCGCACCGCGGCCTGCCGCCGCGGCGGCGGGGTCGCGGCCAGCAGAAGGCCCAGCGAGGAGGGGATGAGCAGCGCAGCCCCGGCGGCCTGGACGACGCGCGCGGCCACCAGGGTCCACACCCCCGGCGAGACGGCGCAGGCCACCGACGCGGCCGTGAACACCGCCAGGCCGAGCAGGTAGGCGCGGCGGGGCCCGGTCCGGTCGGCGAACCCGCCGGCGGGGACCATGAGCGCGGCGAAGACCACCGCGTACGCGTTGAGCACCCAGGACAGCTCCGCCAGCGGCGCCCCCGCGTACCGCTCCCCGATCCGCGGCAGGGCCACATTGACGATGAACATGTCCAGGTTGGACATCGCCACTCCGGCGGCGACGACGGCGAAGACGGCCCCCGGCCGGGCCGGGCGCACCGCCCCGTCCGCTGCGGCGCCCCCGGCCCGGATGGTCGGACTGCTCACGGCGTTCCTCCGAGATCACATTCGGCGAATGGTAAGTTGGAAAATCCAACCTACTCGCCCGAACGTAGCGCCGCGCGTCCGGGAACACAACCGTCCGGACGCACGCGGAGGGCCGGCGGCCCTCCGCGTGCGCGGCGGCTACAGCTTGGGCTCGAACATGGCCCTGATCTTCTTCGCCGCCTCGGTCCGCTTGGCCTTGTCCGGGGTCCGGCGCACCTGTCCCGTGCGCCGGGCGTCGTCCGGACGGGCCTCGTCGCGGCGGGCATCGCGACGCCGGGCCTCGTCGCGGCGCGCCTCGGTGCGGCGGGCCTCGCCGCCGGCGCGCCGGTCCCGTCCCGCGCCCTTGCCCCCGGCCCGGCCGCCCGCCCGCGCGGCGCCCGTGCGATCGGTGTTGTCGTGCAGGTCCCCCACAGCGCATCCCCCCGTTGCCGTTCGGTCCTGGTCGGACAGCGGGTTACGTACCCGGACCTGCGAAGATCTACTCCGCCGCGGCGGCCCGGTAGAAGCGCACCTCGGGCCTGCCGACCTGGCCGTAGTGCGGGCGGCGCACCACCACGCCCTGGTCGGCCAGGTACTCCAGATAGCGGCGCGCGGTCACCCGGGACACGCCGGTCAGGGCGGCCGCGGACGCCGCCGACAGCCCCTCCTCCGCGCCCGCCAGCGCCTCGGTGACCGCCTGCAGGGTCTCCTGGCTCATGCCCTTGGGCAGCGAGCCGCGGTCGGGGGTGCGCAACGTGGCGAGCATCGCGTCCACGTCGGCCTGGCCCGTCACCTCGCCGGAGCGCTCCGCGCGCTGCCGGAACCGCGCGTACCGCTCCAGCTTGTCGCGCAGCGCCGCGAACGTGAACGGCTTGAGCAGGTACTGCACCACCCCGGCGGACACCGCCGAGCGCACCGCGGCCAGGTCGCGGGCGGACGTCACCGCGATCACGTCGACGGTGCTGCCCGCGGCCCGCAGCGCCCGGCAGACCTTCAGCCCGTGGGTGTCGGGCAGGTAGAAGTCCAGCAGCACCAGATCGACGGGCGTGCGCTCGCAGAACCGCAGCGCGGCCGCCCCCGAGTGCACGACCCCGGCGACGGTGAACCCGGGCACGCGCTCCACGTACGTCCGGTGCGCGTCGGCGGCCACCGGCTCGTCCTCCACCACCAGAACCCGGATCACGAGCCGCTCCCCTCGGGCAGCGGCAGGCGGACGGTGAACACCGCGCCGACGTCGCGGGTGACCTCGATGGAGCCGCCGTACCGCCGCACCGCCCGGCCGACCAGCGCGAGCCCGAGGCCGTGCCCCACCGGGCCCTCGGCGGGCTTGGTGGTCCAGCCGCGGCGGAACATGGCGGGCGCGCGCTCGGGGTCCACGCCCGGCCCGTTGTCGGCCACGCGCAGCATCAGCTCTCCCCCGTCCGCCCGGGCGGTGACCGCCACCCGGGGCGACTCGCGGTGGGCGGCCGCGCCCTCGATCGCCGCGTCGATCGCGTTGTCCATCAGGTTCCCGAGGATAGTGACCAGGTCGCGGGGGTCGATCCCGGCCTGCTCGATCACCGCGTCGCCGAGCGCGGAGTCGTCGGTGAGGACCAGTTCGACGCCCCGTTCGGCGGCGTCGGCGCCCTTGCCGAGCAGCAGCGCGGCCAGCACGGGCTCGCCGACCGCGCCCACCACCCGGTCGGTGAGCCGCTGGGCGGTCGCCATCTCGGCGGTGGCGAACTCGACGGCCTGTTCGCTGCGGCCCAGCTCGACCAGCGACACGACGGTGTGCAGACGGTTGGCGGCCTCGTGCGCCTGGGCGCGCAGCGCCTCGGCGAACCCGCGCACCGCGCCCAGCTCACCGGTGAGCGTCTGCAGCTCGGTATGGTCGCGCAAGGTGACGGCGGTGCCCATGGCGCGGCCCCGCGACCGCACCGGGACGGTGTTGACGACCAGCACCCGGGTGTCGGCGACGTGGATCTCGTCGGACCGGGGTTCGGGCGACACCAGCGCGGCGGCCAGCTCGTCCGGCAGGCCCAGGTCGGCGGCGGGGCGGCCGCGCGGGTCGCCGGACAGGTCGAGCAGCTCGCGGGCGGCGTCGTTGCACAGCACGACGCGGCCGTCCCGGTCGAGCAGGACCAGGCCCTCGCGCACCGCGTGCAGGATCGACTCGTAGTAGTCGAACATGGCGCGCAGCTCGGCGGGCGCCGCGCCCCGGGTCTGCCGGCGCAGCCGCGCGCTGACCAGGCCGCTGCCGGTGATCCCGACCGCCAGCACCGCGACCGCGACGAGGGCCAGCGTGATCAGCCGCTCGCGCAGTTCGGCGGAGATCACGCGGACGGTGATGCCGACCGCCACCATCGCCACCACCCGGTGCCGCTCGTCGAAGACGGGCGCGACGGCGCGCACGGACGGCCCCAGCGTGCCGGTGTAGGTCTCGGTGAACGTGCGCCCGGCCAGGGCGGGGCCGACGTGGCCGAGGAAGGGGCGGCCGATCTGCGCCGGGTTGGTGTGCGTGTAGCGGATCCGGTTCCGGTTCATGATCGTGATGAAGTCGACGCCGGTGTCGGCGCGGACCCGTTCAGCCAGCGGCTGCAGCGTGCGGCTGGGGTCGCGCCCGGCCAGCGCCTCGCGCACGCTCGGGGTGCGGGCCAGCGTGGCGGCCACGGCGGTGACCTTCTCGCGGGCGCGGGTGTCGGCGGCGCGCGCCGCGTCCAGGTACGCCAGCGCGGCGCCGAGCACCACCAGCAGGGCGACCACGGCCGCCTGCAGCACCAGCAGCTGCCCGGCCAGGCTCCACCGCCGGCCCGCTCCCGGAAGCGGCGCCCTCATCGGAGCGCCCTCATCGCGCGGCCTTCATGACGAGCACATCACCTGCATGTGAACGAAATGTACAAAAACGTGACGGGCATCACACGAACCCGGATAGTCGCTGTTCGGAAAACGCGCCGGGGGGCGCCCGGCGCTCTCCCGTCCCCCCGGACCCGCGAAGGTCCACAAGACCCCGAGGAGGCGACCGTGTCCACTGCGCCGACATCCGGCGGCACCGGCACCCCCCTGGCCCGACAGCGCCGGGACCGGGTGCACTACCTGTACCTGGCCGTCATCGGCGCCGTGGCGGCCGGCATCGCCGTGGGCCTGGCCGCCCCGGACGTCGCGACCGAACTCAAGCCGCTCGGCACCGGCTTCGTCAACCTGATCAAGATGATGATCTCGCCGATCATCTTCTGCACGATCGTGCTGGGCATCGGCTCGGTCGCCAAGGCCGCCAAGGTCGGCAAGGTCGGGTTGATCTCCCTCGGCTACTTCCTGGTCATGTCGACGTTCGCGCTGGGCATCGGCCTTGCGGTCGGCAACTTCCTGCACCCGGGCGAGGGCATGCACCTGGATCCGGGCTCGGCCGCCAAGGCGCACGAGTCGGCCGAGGGCGGCGAGGGCACCGTCGACTTCCTGCTCGGCATCATCCCCACCTCGCTGCTGTCGGCGCTGACCGAGGGCGAGGTGCTGCAGACCCTGCTGGTGGCGCTGCTGGCCGGGTTCGCGCTGCAGAAGATGGGCCCCGCGGGCGCCCCGATCCTGCGCGGCATCGAGCACATCCAGCGGCTGGTGTTCCGCATCCTGGCGATGATCATGTGGGCGGCGCCGGTCGGCGCGTTCGGTGCGATCGCCGCGGTGGTCGGCGAGACCGGCTGGTCCGCGCTGCGCAGCCTCGCGGTGATCATGCTCGGGTTCTACATCACCTGCGTGCTGTTCGTGGTGGTGGTGCTCGGCGCCGTGCTGTGGGCGGTGGCCCGGATCAACCTGTTCCAGCTGCTGCGCTACCTGGCCCGCGAGTTCCTGCTGATCCTGTCCACCTCCTCCTCGGAGTCGGCGCTGCCGCGGCTGATCGCCAAGATGGAGCACCTGGGCGTCAGCCGGCCGGTGGTCGGCATCACCGTGCCCACCGGCTACTCGTTCAACCTGGACGGCACCGCCATCTACCTGACCATGGCGACCCTGTTCATCGCCGCGGCGCAGGACGAGCCGCTGTCCCTGGGCGCCCAGCTGTCCCTGCTGGTCTTCATGATCATCGCGTCCAAGGGCGCGGCCGGGGTGAGCGGCGCCGGGCTGGCCACGCTGGCGGGCGGCCTGCAGTCGCACCGGCCCGAGCTGGTGGACGGCGTCGGGTTCATCGTCGGCATCGACCGGTTCATGTCCGAGGCGCGGGCGCTGACCAACTTCGCCGGCAACGCCGTCGCCACCGTGGTCGTCGGGGCCTGGACGGGCGAGCTGGACTCGGCCCGGGCGCGCCGCGTGCTGGCGGGCGAGGACCCGTTCAACGAGGCGACGCTCCTGGACGACCACGGCGCAGCAGCCGAGCCGGCGAAACCGTCCGAGCCGTCCGGGCGATCCGCGCCCGAACCGTCCGGTGCGTCCGCGACGGGGTCCGCCGCCCCCAGCGGCGCGGCGTCCGGGCCGGGACCGGACGGCGACGCGCCCGCCCAGGCCGCCGCAGCCGGAAGTCGATGACCGCCTCCAGGCCGCCCATCGCCGTCGCGGCGCGGTACCGGGCCACCGGCCCCGCGACCAGCGCGGCGTAGATCGCGGCCGGGGACGCGTCCTCGGCGCAGGTGACGGTCATCAGCAGCCGCGGCCGGGCCGCGCTGCCGGTGAGCCGCATCCGCACCTGCGCGACGCCGGGCACCCGCCCGGCGTCGCGCAGCAGCTCCTCCCCCGCCCGGCGGGCCTGCACGCGGACGTGGCCGCGCAGCGCGGGACGCCACCGGCGCAGCGCCGCCCGCCCCTCCCGGATCAGCCAGGCCAGCCCCACCAGCGCCAGGAACTCGGCGACGCTGGCCAGGACGGGCCAGAACCAGGCGTTGCGCAACGCGTACCGGACCACCGCCGGGTCGAGCACCGGCCGCACCTGCCACGCCGCGCCGAACCCGCCGAGACCGGCGCACAGCGCGAGCGCTCCGCACATCAGCAGCACCGTGCCGGTCAGGGCCGTGGCGACTCGCATCGCTCAGTCCCTCCGCCACGTCGTCAGGGCGCTGACGCGCCGCTCCTCCAGCAGGTCCAGCTCGGCCAGCCGGTCGAGCACCGCCCGGCGCACCCGCGAGTCGAACATGGCGGGATTGCAGTAGTGCGTGGTCGTCCGCACGACGACCCGGGGCCGCAGCCGCCTGCCGCGCACCCCCACCCGCGCGCGCGTGATGCCGGGCACGCGCGCCGCCGTGTCGACCAGGACCCGCCGCACGTCCGCGCGGCTCATCCCGGCCGCCGACCACGGGGTGACGCCGCGCATCGGCAGCGTCCGGCCCCTGCGCGGCACCGCCGAGACCACCATGGCCAACCCGAGCGCGGCCAGCGCGGCCGCCGCAGCCAGCACGGGCGGGTCGCCCCAGGCGACGTGCCGCAGCACGGAGGCCATCCGGTCGACCGGCAGCAGATGCGCCCCGCCCGCGGCCATCGCCCAGACCGCCTCGACCGCCGTCACCGCACCGGCGGCCGTGACCACCGCCGCCGCGACCAGCGCCGCCAGCGCGCACTGCGGCCGGAACGCCCGCCGGGTCAGCCACTGCGCGGCCTCCGGTGCGCGCGTCCGTTCCGTCACGTGTGTGACCAGTGTCGTCTCGCCCATCGCCACCCCCGTCGACAAGTGGGCATGCGTAACCTTGCCACTACCCACCGTGACGGATCATTACTCCAGCGCACGCGCGCGGGAACGGCCGGGCGGGGGCGGCGCTCAGCGGAAGACGACGGTGCGGTTCCCGTTCAGCAGCACGCGATGCTCGGAGTGCCAGCGCACGGCGCGGGCCAGCGCCAGGCACTCCATGTCGCGGCCGACCGCCATGAGGTCCTCGGGGCTGTGCGTGTGGTCGACGCGGGCGACCTCCTGCTCGATGATCGGGCCCTCGTCCAGGTCGGCGGTGACGTAGTGCGCGGTGGCGCCGATCAGCTTGACGCCGCGCGCGTGCGCCTGGTGGTAGGGCCGGGCGCCCTTGAAGCTCGGCAGGAACGAGTGGTGGATGTTGATCACCCGCCCGGGCAGCTTGGCGCAGAAGTCGTCCGACAGGATCTGCATGTACCGGGCGAGCACCACCAGGTCGGCGCGGTAGTGCTCGACGAGGGTGAGCACCTCGGCCTCCTGCGCCGCCTTGCCGCCCGCCGCCACCGGCAGATGGTGGTAGTCGATCCCGTAGGACTGGGTGAGCGGCCGCAGGTCGGGATGGTTGGACACCACGGCCACGATGTCGATGTCCAGCAGCCCGGACCGCTGCCGGTACAGCAGATCGTTCAGGCAGTGCCCGCCCTTGGAGACCATGATGAGCACGCGGGTGCGCTCGGCCGCGTCGTACAGCCGCCAGTCCAGGCCCAGCTCGGGCCCCAGGGAGGCGAACGCGCCCCGCAGGGCGTCGGCATCGGTGCCGGGCGGCGCGGAGAACTGCACCCGCATGAAGAACGTGCCGGAGTCGCGGTCGCCGAACTGCTGGCTCTCCACGATGTTGCAGCCGCGCTCGGCCAGCAGCCCGGAGACGGCCGCCACGATGCCGGGACGGTCCGGGCAGGAGAGCGTCAGCACGAATTCGCTTGCGCTGGAGCTGGTCACGATGGTTTTTCGTCGCTTTCGGAGACGTCTCAACGATTACGCAGGGTGAGACCTACGAGCTTACTGGCGCATTCGCCGCCGTCACCGCGCGCCGTGCCACCGAGCGGAAGTTTTCACGGCCGTCGCCTCCCGCCGGCCGCCGTCGGGCGGCGCACCGGGTTGTCCGTTTCAGGGGTCGGCATGTACTTTAGTGTTACTAAAGTAGTTGAGTGGAAGGGAAGTTCACCGTGCCCACCCCCGACGAGGCCCGTGCGGCCCTCACCGAAGCGCAGCGCGTCCAGGAGCAGGTTCGCAGGTCGGGCCGCTGGTTCACCTGGTTTCTGGCGGCGGTCGGGGCCGTGTCGATCGTCTGGATCACCGCGATGGAGGCGGTGTGGCCGCAGGGCCGCTACGCCCTGGCGGGGGTGTGGGCGGCCTTGTTCCTGCTGGCTGGCGAGTGGATGAAGCGGCGCCCGGCGCTTCCGCTCGGCGCCGGGCGCAGGCTGACGGTGGCCACCGCAGCGTGGTTCGGCCTCTACCTGGTGGCGGTCGGGCCGGTCACCCGCTGGCAGTGGGACACCTCCGTCCCGGCCTGGACGCTCGCCTCGGCCGTCGCGGCGCTGCCGTTCTTCGTGGCCGCCTGGATGGGACGGCGCGCATGAGCCATCCCCGGCACGACCTGGACCCGATCGTCCACACCCCCGCGCGGTTCTCCGTCCTGGCGCTGCTGGCGGCGGTCGAACGCGCCGAGTTCCGCTTCGTCCGCGAGACGGTCGAGCTCAGCGACTCGGCCCTGTCCCAGCACCTGACGTCCCTGGAACGGGCCGGCTACGTCACCGTCCGCAAGACGCAGTCCGGACGCCGCACCACCACCTGGATCGCCCTCACCGACGAGGGCCGGGCCGCCTTCACCCGCCACGTCGCGCTCCTCAACCAGATCGCAGGAACGGCGCCCCGACTTCGTTGACCGAGCGGTAGTTTCGGCGTGCGGCGGCGGGTTAGATTCGCACCCATGCGGCGGCTCCTCGTCCTCCTCCTGACGGTCATCGTGACGCTCACCGGATGCACGGACGGCGGCGGTGGCGGCCGCAGCGGCAGCGGCACCGCGAGCGGCTCGCGCAAAGGCTCGGACGCGGACGGCAAGCGGCCCGCGACCGTGTCCGGCATTCCCACCTCCGCCGGCACGCACAGGCAGAAACTCGACGTGGGCACGTTCGGGCACCGCGAGTACCTGCTGCACGTCCCGCCGAAGCCGGCGAACGGGCGATGGCGCGACGGCAGGCCCGCCAAGCCCCTGCCGCTCGTGATCGCGCTGCACGGCGGCCTGGCCACCATGGACAAGATGCGCACGCTGACCGGGTTCGACGACCTGGCCGACGACAAGGGCTTCCTGGTCGCCTACCCCGACGGCTTCATGACCACCTGGAACGCCGGCGACTGCTGCGGCGCCGCCAAGATCGGCAAGATCGACGACGTCGGATTCCTCAGCAAGCTCATCGACCGGCTGACCGGCGCGGGCCTGGCCGACGCCCGGCGCGTGTACGTCACCGGCTTCTCCAACGGCGCGGGCATGGCCTACCGCATGGCCTGCGAAAAGCCCGGCAAGGTCGCCGCGATCGGGGTGGTCGAGGGCGCGCTGGTGACCGAGTGCGACCCGGACCGCCCGGTCGCCGCGATGATCTTCCATGGGACGGCCGACCGCAACGTCCCGTTCAACGGCGGCGGCCGCCGCGACTTCAACGACGACCGCCCCTACCCGCCCGTCTCCTACGCGGTCGATGTTTGGCGCGACGCCGGGAACCTGCCCCGGCTGCGGCCCAAGGTCATCACCGCCGGCGCGATCGAGTGCGACTCCACCGGCAAAGGCGCGCGGGGCGCGGAGGTCACCCTGTGCCGGGTCCGGGGCGGCACGCACGAATGGCCGTCCCGCGCGAGCAGCATGCTCTGGGACTTCTTCGCCGACCACACCCGCGCCTGACCTCCACACTCCACCGGATATGAACTGTTTTCATATTCGGCGGTACCTATGGCAGGGTGTGCCCATGAATTTCCGGGAGCGCTACGACACGGCCACCGCCGCCCTCGACGCCCCGTTCGCGGTCGTGGACTTGGCCGCGTTCCGGGCCAACGCCGCCGACCTCGTCCGCCGCGCCGCCGGCAAACCCATCCGCGTCGCCAGCAAGTCCGTGCGCTGCCGGGCGCTCCTGGAGGAGGTCCTCGCCCTGGACGGCTTCGCCGGCGTCATGGCGTTCACCCTCCCCGAGGCCCTCTGGCTCGCCGGGCACCGCGTCAGCGACGACATCCTCGTCGCCTACCCCACCACCGACCGCGCCGCCCTCGCCGCCCTCGCCCGCGACGAGCATGCCGCCCGCACCGTCACCCTCATGGTCGACTGCGACGACCACCTCGACCTCATCGAACGGCACACCCACGGCCATCCCGTCCGCGTGTGCATCGACATCGACGCCTCCTACCGCGCCCTGCGCGGACGGCTGCGCGTCGGCGCCCGCCGCTCCCCGCTGCACACCCCCGACCAGGTGCGCGCCTTCGCCGAACGGATCCTCGAACGGCCCGGACTGCGGCTGGTCGGGCTGATGGCCTACGAAGGGCAGATCGCCGGCGTCGGCGACCTGCCGCCCGGCCGGCCCGTGCGCGCCCGCGCCATCCAGGTCATGCAGCGCCGCTCCCGCCGGGAACTCGCCCGCCGCCGCGCCGCCATCGTCGCCGCCGTCCGCCGGCTCACCGACCTGGAGTTCGTCAACGGCGGCGGCACCGGCAGCGTCGAGAAGACCGCCGCCGAACGCGCCGTCACCGAGGTCGCCGCCGGCTCCGGCCTCTACCAGCCGCACCTGTTCGACCACTACTCCAACTTCCGCGGCCGCCCCGCCGCCCTGTTCGCCCTGCCGGTCGTCCGCCGCCCCGCCCCCGGCGTCGTCACCTGCCTCGGCGGCGGCTACCTGGCGTCCGGCCCCGGCGACCCGATGCGCCTCCCCCAGCCGTACCTGCCCACCGGCCTGTCCTACGACCCGGAGGAGGGCGCCGGAGAGGTCCAGACGCCGCTGCTCGGCGAGACCGCCGACAGGCTCGCGATCGGCGACCGCGTCTGGTTCCGGCACACCAAGGCCGGCGAACTGTGCGAACGCTTCGCCGAACTCCACCTGATCGACGGCGACCGCCTGGTGCGGACCGTCCCTACCTACCGGGGCGAGGGCCGCACCTTCCTCTGACCGCTCTTTCCCCGCAGCGCATCCGCCGGACGGCGGACCGGGGACGTAGATTGTGGGCATGAGCGACGCCCCAGTGATCAGCGTCCGCGGCGAGGTCGTGCTGGAGGCCCAGCCCGAACTTGCCCTTTTGTCGGTGCACGTCCAGAGCCGGGAGGACGAGCGCCGCGCCGCCCTGGACCGCCTCGTCGAACGCAACCAGCGCGCCCTCGACCTCATCAGGTCGTACGGGGAGGCGGTCGAACGCGTCGAGACCGGCGGCCTGTCCATCTCCCCGGTGCTTCGGCAGCGGCGCCGCGAAGGCGAGATCCGCGGCTACCAGGGCACCGCCTGGATCAAGGTGACCGTCGTCGACTTCACCGTGCTCGGCGAACTGGTCACCCGGCTCGGCGACATGGAGCGCACCTTCGTCCACGGCCCCCAGTGGGACCTGCGCCGCGACAGCGAGGTCTACGCGCGCGCCGCCCGCCAGGCCGCCCAGGAGGCCGTCGCCCGCGCCCGCAGCTACGCCGAGGCGCTCGGCGCCCGCCTCACCGGCCTGGTCGAACTCGCCGACTCCGGCCTCATCCGGGACGACCACCGCAGCGCGACGCCCCTGATGGCGACCCTGGCCGGCGAAGTGTCCCGCGGCGTCCCCCCGTCGGAACCCGAGCCGATCACCCTGGAACCCGAGATCCAGTACGTGCGCTCCTCAGTCGAGGCCCGCTTCACCGTGACACCTCCCGACCTGGACGGCTAGGGCGGTGACGCGGGCCCGGCACGGGCACGCCACCGACCCGGAGGGATGAGATGACCGTGACCGACCCGGGGCCGCCGCCCGGCACGCCCCCCGAACCCTCCCTGCGCGACCCGTGCACCGAACGCGGCCCCGCCGGCGAGCTCCTGCACGCCGGGGACGAACCGCACGGCCTGGACGTCTTCCTCACCGGCCGGGTCTTCATGGACATGATCTTCACCGGGCTGCCCGGCCTGCCCCCGCCCGGCACCGAACTGGTCACCGACGGCCTCGGCTCGGCCCCCGGCGGCGTCGCCAACCTCGCCGTCGCCATGAGCCGCCTCGGCCTGCGCACCGGCCTGGCCGCCGCGTTCGGCGACGACATGTTCGGGGCCTACCTCTGGCGCACCCTGTCCGAGCAGGAGGGCGTCGACCTGCGCTGGTCCCGCGAAATCACCGGCTGGCCGACCCCGGTCACGGTGTCGCTGGCCTACGACTGCGACCGCAGCATGGTCACCTACGCCCGCCCGTTCCCGCCCGGCGACGCCGACCCGGTCACCGACCCGCCCGCCGCCGCCACCTGCTTCGTCGACATCGACCGCCCCGTCCCCGGCTGGGCCCTGGAGCTGCGCCGCGCGGGCACCCGCGTCTTCGCCGACGTCGCCTGGGACCCCACCGAGACCTGGTCCACCGACGTCCTGGACCGCCTCCGCCACGTCGACGTCTTCCTGCCCAACGCCGTCGAGGCGATGGCCTACACCCGCACCCGCACCCCCGAGGAGGCCCTGCACGCCCTCGCCGACCGCGTCCCCGTCGTGGCCGTCAAGCAGGGCGCCGGCGGCGCCATCGCGATCGACTCGACCACCGGCGAGCAGGCCGGCGCCGAGGCCCTGCCGGTCGAGGCCCTCGACCCCACCGGCGCGGGCGACGTGTTCGCCGCCGGCTTCTGCTTCGGCACCCTCGCCGGCTGGCCCCTCGCCCACCGGCTGTCGTTCGCCAACCTGTGCGCGGGCCTGTCCGTCCGCCACCACAGCGGCTCGCTGGGCGCTCCCTGCTGGGGCGAGATCGCCGCCTTCGGCGACACCGGGGAGGTGCCGCCCGAGGTGCTCGAACGGTACGCGTTCATCGTCCCCTACATCCCCGAGGCCGAACTGGAACGCGGCCCCGACTGGGTCACCCGCGCCGAACCGACCCTCCGCTGACCCGTACCGCCGGACACACAAAAGGGCGCCGGCCGCAAGAGCGGACCGGCGCCCGTCCGAGGAGATCGTTCAGCGCCGCCTGCGGCGCCAGACGACGAAGGCGGTGATCGTCACCGCCACGCCGATGCCGATCAGCAGGGCCCGGCGGTCGGCGCCCGCACGCTCCCCCGGCTCCTGGCCGTCCGGGGTCAGCATGGTGCGGGCGACCTTGGCGACCTGCCCGGCCTCCTCCTTGATCCGCTCGGCGCCGCGCTGGGCGACGTTGCGCGGACTGACCCGCTCGGCCAGCGCGTCGATGGTGCGGGCGAGCTCCTGGCGGGTGCGCTCGATCTCCCGCTCCAGCGCCTCCGGGTCGCGGCCCCTGTCAGCCATGCCGTTTCCTATCGTCGTTGGTGGTCTTTCGAGATCGTCCCGCCCGTTCGAGGACCGGATACGGGCATCGTGCACGGGCGTCGGCAGCGCATGATCCGAACAGTCTGTCAGGTCTTCCCGCCGAACGCCCGCCAGACCCCAGCCGGTACGGTGGAGGATGTCCATTCGAGCAAGAAAGGCGGAAGTGGTGTCCGATCGGCTGCAGCCCGGAGACGTCGCCCCCGAGTTCGAGCTTCCCGACGCCGACGGCAACCCGGTGTCCCTGACGTCCCTGCGCGGCAGGCGAGTGATCCTCTACTTCTACCCGGCGGCCATGACGCCCGGCTGCACCAGGGAGTCGGTCGACTTCCAGTCCAGCCTGGCCGACTTCGAGGCCGCGGGCGCCACCGTCGTCGGGATCTCCCCCGACGCGCCGCCCAAGCTCGCCAAGTTCCGCGAGAAGGAGGGGCTGACCTTCCCGCTGCTGTCCGACCCCGACGCCGACGTGCTGCGCGCCTACGGGGCCTACGGCGAGAAGAAGCTCTACGGCCGCATCGTCGTCGGCGTGATCCGCTCCACCTTCATCATCGACCCCGACGGCAAGATCGAGCACGCCTACTACAACGTGAAGGCCACCGGCCACGTAGAGCGCCTCCGCCGCGACCTCGGCCTGTGATTTCCCGCGTCCCCGACGCCTTTTGCGGACGGTACGCATTTGCCGGACGCAATGGTCGGCGTGACGGGGTGCCGGTGTCGGATGTCCAGTGCGGGCGGGGGGACTCGAACCCCCACGGTGTCGCCACCAACAGGACCTAAACCTGCCGCGTATGCCTGATTTCGCCACGCCCGCCGGAATATGACGAGGAAACTGCGATCAGCTTAGCGCCCGGACGGGTGGGTGCCGCATCCGGTTTACCGGCATTCCCGGCCACGTCGGGCCGCCGCCGTCGAGAAAGCGGCGGGGGCGGGGAAGGGGCGGCGGGCTTACTCTTGGGCATGGCGTCGTTTCAGGTGGATCATGCGGCTCCCCCTCGGCATGGTCCCGGCCCTCAGGGGGCCGTCATGAGCGGGTCGGAGGGCGGGTGGTTCACCGAGCGGGCCGTGGGCGAGTTGCGGCCGGGGGACCACGGGTGGCTCGCCTACCGCACACCCGAGGAACGCGAGCACGTCATCGGCGACTTCGTGCACGACGGGTTGCGCGGCACCGTGGAGAAGGTCGTGTACGTCACCGACGCGCCGCCCGAACGGCTGCCGGGCGTGCGGCGGCTGGCCGGTGCGGACCTGGCCGACCGGCTGCGCCGCCGGCAGCTGCGCGTGCTGCCGCTGAAGCAGACCTGCCTCGACCGGGCCGGGCGGTTCGATCCGCCGCGCATGGCGGACGCGGTGGCGCGCGAGGTGGAGTCGGCGTTCGGGCAGGAGTTCCGGGCCGTGCGGGTCACCACCGAGCTCGGTCGGCTGCCGGCCGCGCCCGGGCCCGCCGGCCTGGCCCGGATGCTCAGCTGCGAGCACCTGGTCGACCAGGCCGTCGCGCCCAGCACCACCGCCATGGCGGTCTGCCAGGTGCACCGCGACGCCCTGCCGCGGGACGAGCTGGCGGCGCTGCGCGACGCGCACGAGGTGCTGGTGGCGGCCAATCCGGAGTACGACGACGGCGTCCTGCGGCTCGTGCGCACGTTCGAGCCGCACGGGCTGCGGGTGGAGGGCGAGCTGGACGCGGCGCGGCACACGGTGTTCGCCGACCGGCTGGCGCGGGTCACCGCCCTGCGGCGGCGGGCTCACCTGGACCTGTCCGGGCTGCGGTTCATCGACGTGGCCGGGCTGAGCCTGCTGGCGCGGCACGCCACCGGCGTGCCCGGCGGGTGCGGCCTGGTGCTGGACGACGTGCCGGCCGGCGTGGCGGAGCTGATCGACATGGTCGGCTGGCACCGGCTGCCCGGGCTGGTGCAGGGCCGTCGCGGTTCCGCCCCGGGAGGGGTCGTGACCTCGTGACGTTGGAGCACCGGGCGTTCCTCTACCGGGGGCAGGAGGAGTTCCTCCGGGTCGCCGTGCCGTTCCTGCGCGACGGGGCGCGGGCGGGCGACGCGGTGGTGGCGGTGGTCTGCGAACCGGTGCTGGGCGCGCTGCGTGACGCTCTGGCCGATGCCGCGGGGCTCGTGCGGTTCTTCGACGCCGAGGAGTTCTACCGGCATCCGGTGCGGACGCTGGAGCAGTACCAGCAGCTGGTCAAGGCGATGGCTGCGCGCCGCGTCCGGGCCTTGGCCGAGCCGGTGTGGCAGGGGTGGGATGCCCGGGAGATGGTGGAGTGGGCGCGGTACGAGTCGCTGATCAACGTGGTGTTCGGCGATGTGGACGCGCGGGCGCTGTGCTCGTACGACCGGGCCGTGCTGCCCGAGGAGGTCATCGACCACGCGCGGCGCACGCATCCGCTGCTGCTGGAGGGCGGTGTGACGGTGCGCAACGGCCGCTACACCGATCCGGTGGCGTTCGGGGAGGAGTGCGACCGGGCCCGCCGGGTGGGCCGTCCCGCCGGCGCCGACTACCTGCCGATCCGGTCGGACGACCTGAATCCGCTGCGCGCCTTCGTCGGCGAGCGGGCGGTGCGGTACGGGCTTCCCGAGGGGTCGGCGCGGAACCTGGTGACGGCGGCGAACGAGGTCGCCGCCAACGCGCTGGCGTACGGCTGCCCGCCGGTCGGGCTGTGGCTGTGGCGGGACGGCCGGAAGGTGGTGTGCGAGGTCGGTGACCACGGCCTGTGGCGTCCGCGGCCGGATCCGCTGACGGGGTTCGTTCCGCCGGGCTCGGCGCTGGAGCGCGGTTTCGGGCTGTGGACGGTCCGGCTGCTGGTGGACCTGGTGGAGCTGCGCACCGACTGGGACGGCACGTACGTGCGCCTGTACATCGGCTGAGACCGTCGGCTGAGACCGTCGGCTGAGACGGCCGGCTGAGGCGTCAGTCGAGGGCGGCGACGAAGCGTTCGGCCTCGTCGCGGGTCATGCCGGTCTCGGCGCAGACGAGGGCGATGGCCGCCTCGACGTCGGCGTCGGCCTTGTACCGCCGGACCCGGTCGGAGAGGGTGGCGTCGCCGATGACCGGCCGGGGCGGAACGCGTCCGTCCTTGAGGGCGTCGACGAAGTCCTTGGCCTCCTTCAGGCCGAGGCCGGTGTCCATGCGCACCTCTTTGATCGCCTGGATGACCCGGCCCTGCCCGATCAGTTCGAGCGCGCGGTCGCGGGTTGCGGCGGGGACCGCGACGGCGGGCGGGGCGGGCCGGGAGGCGGGCACGCCGACGATGACGGTCGGCTCGGCGGGGGCCGACTCGGGCCGAAGCCGACGCCGCCGCTCGACGACCCGGGCCGCCACGACCATCAGCAGGCCCAGGATGAACATGACGACGGCGCCGAGCATGATCATCTCGGTCATGGACATTGCGTCACTCTAACCCGATCCCGCGGGCGGCCGGGCCGTCTGCGACGCTCCCGTCGTGTGCGGTGTGCGGGGCGTCGCGGGGCGTCGCGGGGCGTTCGGACGGCGGGTTCCCGGTCGCCTCGGGCCGCACCGTCGAGGCGGGGTCGGGGGCCGCCGGCGCGGACGACCGCGCGGAGCGGGGGCGCGCGGTCGACTCCGGCACCGGCGGCCGTGTCGAAGCCCGGGACGGCGTCGGCGCGGGCGGCGGTGTCGTGGTGGCCGCGGGCGAGGGCGGCGCGGCGGGCTGCGGCGGCGCCGGTTGCGGGGACCGCCACAGCAGCATCGCCGCGGCGAGGACGACGGCGGCCGTTGCGGCGGCCGCGAGGACGGGCAGCGCCCAGCGGCGGAGGCCGAGGCCTTTCCCCAGCGGGTTCGGCGTCCGGGTGCCGTCGGCGCCGGGCCGGGCGGCGGCGCGGTAGCGGCGCAGCAGCGCCGGGTCGGCGTGGATCTCCTCGGCGGCCCGGCGGTAGTGGTCGCGCAGCAGGGCTTCCAGCTCATCGTCCATGCGCCCCGTCCCCTTTCGCCGCGGGCCGCGGCTTGTCGGCCGTCATGTGCTCGCGCAGGGCCGCCATGGCGCGCGCGGCGTGGCTCTTGACCGTCCCCCGGGAGATCCCGAGGGTCTCGGCGATGTCCTGTTCGCTCAGATCGCACCAGTAGCGCAGGACCAGGACGGCGCGCTGTTTGGCGGGCAGGGCGCGCAGCGCCTCGTCCAGTTCGCCGTCCGCCGCGCCGGCCGGTCCGCAGAACGGTCCGGCGGACGCGGTCCCGGCCAGTCGCTCCACCTCGGTCACCGAGCCGACCGGCAGGTCGCGGCGGCGTCTGCGCTCGTCGATGGCCAGGTTGACGATGATCTTACGGGCGTAGGCCTCGGGGTTGCCCGAGGCCAGGCGCCGCCACCGCCGCGCGACGCGCTCGTAGGCCAGCTGCACCAGGTCCTCGGCGACGTGCCGGTCGTAGACGAGGAAGACGGCGGTGCGCAGCAGGGGGCCCGCGGTGGCGGTCACGAACTCCTCGAACGTCGTGACGTCACCGCCGCGGACCTCCCCGGTGCTCAACGCGGACACGAAGGGGCCGCGCCTAGCGCTGCTGCTCCGGCGGGCAGGTCGGATTGCCCGGCCTGACGGTCGGGTCGGCGTCCGACGCCGCGGCCGGACGCGCCGGGCGGCGCGTGGGGGCGGCCGTCGACGGAGGCACCGGGCGACGTGTCGGGTCGGCCGTGGACGAAGGCACCGGGCGGCGCGTGGCGTCCGCCGTGGGCGGCACCGGCCGCGTCGTCGGGCACAAGCGCTGAGACGGCGTGGACGGGCGCGTGGTCGGCGACTTGGGCCTGGCCGTGGCGTCGGCCGACGCCAGCGGGCTGGTGGGCGGCGTGGACTCCCGGAGGGTGCCCCTGGCCGCGACGTTGGCCGCGCCGGTGGTGTCCGCGGTGTCCGTGGCCGCCGTCACGCCGAGCCAGATGCCCGCGCCCAGCACTCCGGCGCCGACGATGCCCGCGACCGCCGCCGTGATCCGCCCACGCGGACGCCGGGAACGCCCTTGTTCGCTCATGTTGCTCCTCTGGGGTGAACAGGTCGACACCCCTAGAACCCGCGCGGTGCGCCGCAAGGTTGTCACGGCGCCGATTTTTTCGGCGGGTGCGGGCGAGGCCTTTGTCAGCGCGGCGCGGGAAGCCCGTCAGCGGGACGCGGCGGCGAGGGCCTCCGGGAGCAGGGCGGCCAGTTCGCGGAAGGCGCGGCCGCGGTGGCTGATCGCGTTCTTCTCCTCGGGCGCCATCTCGGCGGTGGTGCGGGTCTCGCCCTCGGGCAGGAAGATCGGGTCGTAGCCGAAGCCGCCGGTGCCGCACGGGGCGTCCAGGATGCGGCCGCGCAGCCGCCCCTCCACGCAGTGCTCGGCGCCGCCGGGCAGCACCAGCGCGGCGGCGCAGACGAACGCGGCGCCGCGGTGCGGGGCGGGCACGTCGGCGAGCTGGTCCAGCACCAGGTCGAGGTTGGCGCGGTCCTTGTCGCCCGCCGCGTCGCCGAACCGGCCGGACCAGCGCGCCGACAGCACGCCGGGCATGCCGTTCAGGGCGTCCACGCACAGTCCGGAGTCGTCGGCGACGGCGGGCAGGCCGGTGTGCTCGGCGATCGCGCGGGCCTTGAGCAGGGCGTTGCCCGCGAAGGTGGTTTCGGTCTCGGCGACCTCGGGGGCATCGGGGAACTCGGCCAGGCCGACGACCTCGACGCCGGAGCCGTCGGCGGAGCGCAGACCGGCCAGGATGGCGCGCAGTTCGGCGATCTTCGCGGCGTTGCGGGTGGCCAGCACGATCCGGGTCATCGGCCGAGCACCTCGCGCTGCAGGGCGGTCAGCTCGGCGCAGCCGCCGGCGGCCAGGTCGAGCAGGGCGTCGAGTTCGGCCCGGTCGAACGGGCGCCCCTCAGCGGTGCCCTGCACCTCCACGAACCGGCCGTCGCCGGTGCACACCACGTTCATGTCGGTCTGGGCGACGACGTCCTCCTCGTAGCACAGGTCGAGCCGGGCCTCGCCGTCGATGACGCCGACGCTGACCGCCGCGACGGAGCCGATCAGCGGCTCGCCCTTGGTCATGCCGCGCCCGCGCATCCAGGCGATGGCGTCGGCGAGCGCGACGTACGCGCCGGTGATGGCGGCGGTGCGGGTGCCGCCGTCGGCCTGCAGCACGTCGCAGTCGAGCTGGACGGTGTTCTCGCCGAGCGCCTTGTAGTCGACGCAGGCCCGGATGGACCGGCCGATCAGCCGGGAGATCTCCTGGGTGCGGCCGCCCAGCCTGCCCTTGACCGACTCGCGCTCGTTGCGGGTGCTGGTGGCGCGCGGCAGCATGGCGTACTCGGCGGTCACCCAGCCGAGGCCGCTGTCGCGGCGCCAGCGCGGCACCGAGTCCTGCACGGAGGCGGCGCACAGCACGCGGGTGCCGCCGAACTCGATGAGCACCGAGCCCTCCGCATGGTCGAGCCAGCCGCGCTGGATGCGGACGGGACGGAGCTGGTCTGGTGCGCGATCATCGGGGCGTGCCATGGGGACCACCCTAGCCCCCGGGCGCGTCACAGATCGTAGGCGGCGCCCACGTGGGCCAGTTCGATGGTGCCCGCGTACGTGCTGGACTTGGCCTCGGCGAGCGAGCGGTTGGCGTCGTTCCAGGGCACCAGGTGGGTCAGCACGAGCCGGCGGGCGCCGGCCCGGGCGGCGTGCTCACCCGCCTCGCGGGCGGTGAGGTGCAGGTCGTCGGGCAGGTCGGGCTGCTCCAGGAAGGACGCCTCGCACAGGAACAGGTCGGCGTCGCGGGCCACCTCCACCAGCGCGGCGGACGGTCCGGTGTCGCCGGAGTAGGCCAGGACCTTGCCGTCGTGCTCGACGCGGAAGGCGTACGCCTCGACGGGGTGCGGCATGAGCGCGGTGGTCACGCGGAACGGCCCGATCTCGAACGGGCCGCGCAGCAGCGGGCGGAAGTCGAACGCCTCGGCCATGCCCGGGTCGGGCTCCAGGTCGTAGGCCTTGGCCATGCGGGCCGCGGTGCCCTCGGGTCCGTAGACGGGGATGCGGGGCGTCGGGCCCTCGGGACAGTATTTGCGTGCGACCCAGTAGCCGCACAGGTCGAGGCAGTGGTCGGCGTGCAGGTGCGACAGGCATACGGCGTCGATGTCGTAGAGGCCGTGGTAGCGCTGCAGGGTGCCGAGTGCTCCGCTGCCCAGGTCCAGCAGCAGCGAGTAGTCCTCCGCCTGGATCAGATAACAGGACGCGGGGCTTTGCGGCCCCGGGAAGCTGCCGGAGCAGCCGATCACAGTGACCCGCACGCTCACTCCTCCTCTTGTGTCCCCGAGGAATCAGGTGGTCAGAGCCTTGTTCGCGGTGGGCTCCACGAGACCGATCTCCGGGCCCAGGAACCGGCGGCCGAGCGCCGCGAACACGGCCGGGTCACCGGTCGCGCGGAACCGGTGGACGGGCGGGGGCGTGGCCTCCGCCCGGGCCAGCCCCTTGTCGTGCAGCACTCGATAGACGTCCTTGGCGGTCTCGTCGGCACTTGAGACCAGTGTGACCCCGTCTCCCACGACATACGAGATGACGCCGGTAAGCAATGGGTAGTGGGTGCACCCAAGGATGAGGGTGTCGCAGCCGGCGTCGATGATGGGCCGCAGGTATTCGCGCGCCACCTCCAGCAGTTCGTCGCCCATGGTCACCCCGGACTCGACGAACTCCACGAAGCGGGGGCAGGCGGCGGCGGTCAGCTCGATGTGCGGGGCGGCGGCGAAGGCGTCCTCGTAGGAGCGGCTGGTGACCGTCGCGCGGGTGGCGATCAGCCCGACCCGGCCGTTGCGGGTGGCGCGGGCGGCCCGCCGCACCGCGGGGTTGATCACTTCGACGACCGGAACGTCGTAGCGTTCGCGGGCGTCGCGCAGCATCGCCGAGCTGGCGCTGTTGCACGCGATGACCAGCATCTTCACGCCCTCGTCCACCAGCTGGTCGAGCATCTGTAGGGCGAAGGCGCGCACCTGCGCGATGGGTCGCGGCCCGTACGGCTGGCGCGCCGAGTCGCCGAGGTAGACGATCGATTCGTTCGGCAGCTGGTCCAAGATGGCGCGGGCCACGGTCAGCCCGCCGAATCCGCTGTCGAAGATCCCGATCGGCGCGTCAGACATGAGACTCAAGGCTAGGGGAACGGACGCCGCCGGGGCGCGTCATGCGTCGGACATCACACGGTCACATGCTCGAAACCACCGTGCGCGCGCCCGATCCTCGTGATCTTCGGCGTGTCCCCGCGCCGGCGGCGGCCGCCGATCACGCGGTCGCCGCGGCCCGGCGGGACGGGCGGCCGACGCGGGCGAGCTGGCGGCCCTGCGCGACCAGGCGGCCCGCCGAGTCCCAGGCCTCGACCTCCTCGTCGAACCAGCCGCCGGCGACCAGGCGGCCGCTGCCGTGCAGCGCCAGCGGGCCGGGGGCGGGGACGGCGCGCATGTGCCAGGTCATCTCGACGGTCGGGGCCCAGCCCTTGGCGCCGGTGTTGAGGACGACGGGCGGCAGCGCGTCCACGGCCAGGGCCAGGACGAACGCGTCGGGTTCGTGGGGGTCGCGCAGCCGGAACCAGGCGCGGCACTCGGGCCGCCCGCTGGGGCGCCCGTCCAGCCAGCCGAGCGTGGCGGGGTCGAAGTGCATCTGCACCTGGTCGGCGAAGCCGCGGTCGCGGTCGCTCGCCTCGAAGTGGATGCACCGCTCGATCGGCGGCAGCGGCGGTGCGGGCGGCTCGCCGGTCCATTCGGGTTCGCCGCCCGGCTCCAGGTCGGCTGTGGTGATCAGGGCGTCCACGGCGACCTGTCCGTCCTGGACGAGGCTGACGCGGGCGGCGCTGGCGGTGCGGCCGGCCTTGCGCGGCTCCACCAGCACCTCGGCGGGGCCGGGCTTGGCGACCCGCAGGAAGCTCGCGGCGGTGGCGACGGGGTGGCGGTGGGGGGCGGCGTCGACGGCGGCGCGGGCCAGCACCGCCATCAGGTAGCCGCCGTTGAGGGCCTCGGCGAACCCGAAGGCGCCGTCGAGATCGATGCGGTACCTGCCGTCGTCCACCCGCGTGACCGCCGTCGCGTCGCCGAACCTGCTCATCCGCCCTCCCGGCCGCTGCCCGAACAGATCCGCGCCGGCGCACGGCCGGCACGGATCTAGAATCACGTTCGAGTATGAACTCTATCCCCCAGGGCAGCCGTCACCGGCCCCGGCGGGGCGGCGGGAGCGGATCGGCACGCAAGTTGCGGTGCAACGGTCGGCGGGCCGGCCCCCAGCGGGTCGGCCCGCCGTCAGGCCCAGAGCTGGCCTTCGAGACGCTCTTCGGCCTCCTCCAGCGTGCCGGAGTAGGCGCCCGTCGAAAGGTACTTCCAGCCGCCGTCGGCGACGATGAACACGATGTCGGCCCGCTCCCCCGCCTTGACCGCCTTGGCGGCCATGCCGAGGGCGGCGTGCAGGGCGCCGCCGGTGGAGATGCCGGCGAAGATGCCCTCCTGCTGCAGCAGCTCGCGGGTGCGGCGCAGCGCGTCGGCCGACCCCACCGAGAACCGGGTGGTCAGCACGGAGTCGTCGTACAGCTCGGGGACGAACCCCTCGTCGATGTTGCGCAGCCCGTACACCAGCTCCCCGTACCGGGGCTCGGCCGCCACGATCTTGACGTCGGGGCGCTGCTCGCGCAGGTACCGGCCGACGCCCATGAGCGTGCCCGTGGTGCCCAGCCCCGCCACGAAGTGGGTGACCGTCGGCAGGTCCGCGAGGATCTCCGGGCCGGTCGTCTCGTAGTGGGCCTGCGCGTTGGCCTCGTTGCCGTACTGGTAGAGCATCACCCAGTCGGGGTGCTCGGCGGCCAGGCCCTTGGCGACGCGGACGGCCTCGTTGGACCCGCCCGCCGCCGGGGAGAAGACGATCCGCGCCCCCCACATCTCCAGCAGCTGGCGCCGCTCGGCGGAGGTGTTCTCCGGCATCACGCAGACCATGTTGTAGCCGCGCAGCCGGGCGACCATGGCCAGGGAGATGCCGGTGTTGCCGGAGGTGGGCTCCAGGATCGTGCAGCCCGGGCTGAGCAGGCCCTCCTTCTCCGCCTTGTCGATCATCCAGAAGGCGGGCCGGTCCTTGACCGAACCGGTGGGATTGCGGTCCTCCAACTTGGCCCACAGCCGCACCTCGGGGCTCGGCGACAGCCGGGGCAGGCCGACCAGGGGGGTGCGGCCCACGGAGTCCAGCAGGGAGTCGAAACGCATCGGCACGGCGTCCCGGGATCAGCCGCCGGCGACGGCCGGCAGGATGGTGACGTTGTCACCGTCGGCGACCTTGGTGTCGAGACCGCCGAGGAAGCGCACGTCCTCGTCGTTCAGGTACACGTTGACGAACTTGCGCAGCCCCTTGTCGTCCACCAGCCGCTCGCGCAGGCCCGGGTGGCGGGAGTCCAGGTCGGAGAACAGCTCGTCGAGCGTGCCGCCCTTGCCCTCCACGGACTTGGCGCCGCCGGTGTAATTGCGCAGGATCGTCGGGATCCGGACCTCGATCGCCATCGCGATGATCTCCTTCGGGTCGTGTCTGTCTGTGGGGGCCGACCCCCACGCCCCCCGAAAAGGGCTTTCCGCCCGAGGCATCACAACCGGGCGGCAGGCGGGGGAATTCCAAGGCGGGATCAGGCGCGTCAGCGACAGTCGTAGACGACCTCGGCGCGCGAGTGCCCGAACAGGAAGCTCTGCACGGGACAGGGGGACGCGGCACCCCGCGGGAACCCGGAGAGCGCTGAGCGGAACGCCCGCGGCGGCGCCGGCGCGAAACCGGCCGACGCACCGCGCACGCCCGGCCCCGACCGCCCGCTCGTCCACATGACAGCCAGTTTACCGGCCGTGTCCGGGGCGCCGATCAGCCGCCCGGCGCGCCCGCCCGCCCGGCGGCGCCGCTCACTCGTAGCTGTCGACGATCTTCACTTCCTCTTCGGTGATCTCGCCGTCCACGATCCGGAAGGAACGGAACTCGATCTCCTCGGGGTCGCGCGTGGACACCAGCACGTAGTGCGCGTTCGGCTCGGAGGCGTAGGACACGTCGGTGCGGGACGGGTACGCCTCGGTGGCGGTGTGGGAGTGGTAAATGACCACCGGCTCCTCGTCCCGGTCGTCCATCTCCCGCCACACCTTCAGCTGCTCGATGGAGTCGAACCGGTAGAACGTGGGGGAGCGCTCGGCGTTGGTCATCGCGATGAACCGGGTCGGCCGGTCCGATCCGGCCGCACCGGCGATCACACCGCAGGCCTCGTCGGGGTGGTCGGCGCGCGCATGCGCAACGATCTTGTCGACCAGGGCACGCTCGATCGTCAGCATGACCCGAAGGCTACCCGCCGCCGCGTGCCGTCCCGGCCGCCGCCCCGCCCCGCGGCCCGCGCCGCCGCCCGGCCGGTCGCAACCCGGCGCGGACGCGGTCACCACACGGCGCGGACGAGGCTCTCCTGCAGCATGGTCAGCCAGTCGTAGGCGGCGTACATGGGCGTGCGCGGGTCGGCCGGGTCCAGTTCGGCGGCCTGCTCGTACCACTCCTCGGTGATGTCGAGGCGGGTGCCGAGCGCCAGCCGCACGTCGTTGAGGGCCCGCAGCCAGGTCTGCGCCTCCTCGTCGTCCAGGACCGGCCGCGGGCCCCGGTCGAGCGTCTTGAGGACCGTGCGGGCGGCCTCGCGCTTGCCGTCGCGCAGGCCCATCTCGGTGTAGCGCCGGAACTCGCCGGCGGCGCGGTCGTCCCCGCGGTAGCCGTCCGGGAACAGCCGCGCCAGCACCGGGTCGTCCGGCGGGGAGGTGCGCTCGGAGATGCCCACGGCGGCCAGCTCGTCGCCCGGGCCCGGCGCGTCCTGGTCCAGCAGCGCCAGCAGCTGCTCCATCAGCGCCCGGACCAGCGCCGCCTCTTCGGGCTCCAGGCGCACGCTGACGCCGCCCCCCCGGACCCTCTTGACCGCACTCATGGCATCTCGATTCTCAGTCGTCTCGCTTCACCGTGGCCCACAGGCCGTAGGAGTGCAGGATCTCCACGTCCCGCTCCATCTCCTCGCGGGTGCCGTTGGCGACCACGGCCCGGCCCTTGTGGTGCACGTCCAGCATGAGCTTCTCGGCCTTGGGCCGCGGGTAGCCGAACACGGTCTGGAACACGTACGTGACGTACGACATGAGGTTGATGGGGTCGTTCCAGACGATCGCCAGCCAGGGCCGGTCGGCGCTCTGGTCCTCTCCGACGTCCGGCCGTTCCAGCTCGACCGGCGCGGGTGCTGTGCTCATCGGCTCCTCACGTCTCCCTCGTATCCGCGGAGTCGATTCCGCCACCGTTCCCGATGCTATGCGCGATGCCGTCGGCCGCGTCCGCCGCTGCGCCGCCGCGGTGCGCGGCGGCCCGCATCTCCATGGTGCACACACCGGGCCTTAAGGTTCCACTTGTGGACCTTGGTGACGGCACGGCCCTGCTGACCGACCATTACGAGCTGACGATGCTGCAGGCGGCGCTGCGCGAGGGCACCGCCGAACGCCGCGCGGTGTTCGAGGTGTTCGCCCGCAGCCTGCCCAACGGGCGGCGCTACGGCGTGGTCGCGGGCACCGGACGGCTGCTGGACGCGATCGAGCGCTTCACCTTCGACGCCGCCGAGCTGGAGTTCCTCACCGCCCACGGCGTGGTGGACCGGCCGACCGCCGAATGGCTGGAGAAGTACCGCTTCACCGGCGACGTCTGGGGTTATCCCGAAGGCGAGTGCTACTTCCCGGACTCGCCGATCCTGACGGTGGAAGGCACGTTCGCCGAAGCCGTCCTGCTGGAGACGCTGGTGCTGTCGATCCTCAACCACGACTGCGCGATCGCCTCGGCCGCGTCCCGGATGGTGCAGGCCGCGGCGGGGCGCCCGCTGATCGAGATGGGCTCGCGCCGCACCCACGAGCGGGCCGCCGTGGCCGCCGCCCGCGCCGCCTACATCGCGGGCTTCGCCACCACCTCCAACCTGGAGGCGGGCCGCCGGTACGGGGTGCCCACCGCCGGGACGGCCGCGCACGCCTTCACCCTGCTGCACGACAGCGAACGGCACGCCTTCAAGGCCCAGCTGACCTCCCTCGGCGAGGGCACGACGCTGCTGGTGGACACCTACGACGTCGAACGGGCCGTGCGCACCGCCGTGGAGCTGGCCGGGCCGTCCCTGGGCGCGGTGCGCATCGACAGCGGCGACCTGGGGGTGACGGCGCGGCGCGTCCGCGAGCTGCTGGACTCGCTCGGCGCCACCGGCACCCGCATCGTGGTCACCGGAGACCTGGACGAGTACGGCATCGCGGCGCTGGGCACCGCGCCCGTCGACGGCTACGGCGTCGGCACGTCGCTGGTGACCGGGTCGGGCGCGCCCACCGCGTCCCTGGTCTACAAGCTGGTGGCGCGGGCCGACGGGCCGGAGCCGGACGCCCCGATGCGCCCGGTGGCCAAGCGGTCGGCGGGCAAGCCCACCCGCGGCGGCCGCAAGACGGCGGTCCGCCGCATCGACCCGCACGGCACCGCGACCTGCGAGCTGATCAGCACGGGCGAGCCGGCGCCGGGGCCGCGCGACCGGCTGCTGCACGTCCCGCTGATCAGGAATGGCGAGGTGGTGGGGCGCGAGCCGCTGGCCGCCGCCCGCGAGCGGCACGCCCGCTCCCTGCGCGAGCTGCCCCCGGCCGCGGTGCGGCTGTCGCGCGGGCAGCCCGCCATCCCGACCCAATTCGTCGACGACGACGTGCGCCCGCCGGCGTAACGTCCGCGTCGTCCGGGGAGATATCGGGGGAACCTCATCGAGGAGCGCACATGGGCAAGGCCCTGATCATCGTTGACGTCCAGAACGACTTCTGCGAGGGCGGCTCGCTGCCCGTCGGCGGCGGCGCGGACGTGGCCGCCGCCATCTCCGCGCATGTCGCGGCGCATCGGGACGAGTACGCCCACATCGTCGCCACCCGCGACTTCCATCTCGACCCCGGCGACCACTTCTCCGCCGCCCCGGACTTCGTCGACACCTGGCCCCCGCACTGCGTGATCGGCACGCCCGGCGCCGACTTCCACCCCAACCTGGACCTCGCCCCGATCGAGGTGGTGTTCAGCAAGGGGCGCACCGACGCCGCCTACAGCGGGTTCGAGGGCGCGACCGACGACGAGGTGCCGCTGGCCGAGTGGCTGCTCGGCCACGGCGTGGACGAGGTCGACATCGTCGGCATCGCCACCGACCACTGCGTGCGGGCCACGGCCGTGGACGCCGCACGCGCCGGGCTGCGCACCCGCGTGCTGCTCGACCTGACGGCGGGCGTGGCCAAGGACACCGTCGACCGGGCCCTGGAGGAGCTGCGCCGCGAGGGCGTCGACCTCGTCGGCAGCCCCGTCGTCCGCGCCTGACCGGGCGCCGCCGCGGGCGCTGCCCGCGGGTGCGGCCCCGGCGGGTCACAAGCGGCGCCGGGCTGCCCATTCGCGGATCTTGTCGATGCGGCGGCGGATGTCCTCGGCGCTGGCCTGGGCGATGGCGGGCCCGCCGCAGACCCGGCGCAGCTCGGCATGGATCACGCCGTGCGGCTGCCCGGTGCGGTGGTTCCACGCGCCGACCAGCCCGTTCAGCTCCTTGCGCAGGGCGTGCAGGTCCTCCGCGGCGGTTCTGTCGGCGGCGCGGTCGGCGGCGCCGTCGGCCCGCGGGTCGCCGGTCTTCTTCTTGCGGCGGGCGCGCATCTGGTCGGCCTGGCGCTTGCGCAGCAGCGCGCTGACCTGCTCGGGCTCCAGCAGGCCGGGGATGCCGAGGAACTCCTCCTCCTCGACCGAGCCGGGCGTGGCCTGCATGCCGAACTCGCCGCCGTCGTACAGCACCCGGTCGAAGGTGGCGGACGCCTCGACGGTCTCGAAGGCGAACTCCTCCCCCACCGCGTCGGGGTTGTCGCGGCGCCGGTTGGCCTCGGCCAGCAGGTCGTCGTCGAGGCCGTCCTCGCGCACGGGCTTGTCGAGCACGTGGTCGCGCTCGGCCTCCATCTCGGCGGCGTGGCTCATCAGCGTCGGCACCGACGGCAGGAACACCGAGGCCGTCTCGCCGCGCTTGCGGGCCCGGACGAAGCGGCCGATGGCCTGGGCGAAGAACAGCGGCGTGCTGGTGGACGTGGCGTACACGCCCACGCACAGCCGCGGGATGTCGACGCCCTCGGACACCATCCGCACCGCCACCATCCACCGGTCGTCGCTCGCGGCGAACTGCTTGATCTTCTTGCTGGCGGTGGGGTCGTCCGACAGCACCACGGTGGCGCCCTGCCCGGTGACCGACCGCAGCATCGCCGCGTACGCCCGGGCCGCCTCGTGGTCGGTGGCGATGACCAGGCCGCCCGCATCGGGGATGGCGCGGCGCAGCTCGGTGAGCCGCTTGTCGGCGGCGACCAGCACCTGCCGGATCCAGTCGCCCTTGGGGTCGAGCGCGGCCCGCCACGCCTGGGACATCTGGTCCTGGGTGAGCGGCTCGCCGAGGGTGGCGGTCAGCTCCTCGCCCGCGCGGGTGCGCCAGCGCATCTCGCCCGCATACGCCATGAACAGCACCGGGCGGACGACACCGTCGGCCAGGGCCGGGCCGTAGCCGTAGGTGTAGTCGGCGCGGCTGCGGCGGATGCCGTCGGGCCCCTCCTCGTACTGCACGAACGGGATGGGGTTGACGTCGGTGCGGAACGGCGTGCCGGACAGGCACAGCCGCCGGGTGGCGGGCTCGAACGCCTCGCGCACCGCGTCACCCCACGACAGCCCGTCGCCCGCGTGGTGCACCTCGTCGAAGATCACCAGGGTCTTACGGGCCTCGGTGCGGTTGCGGTGCAGCGCCGGACGGGCCGCGACCGTGGCGTAGGTGACGGCGATGCCGTGGAAGTCCTTGCCGACGCGGCCCTGGGCGTTCTGGAACTCGGGGTCGATCTTGATACCCACGCGGCCGGCGGCCTCGGCCCACTGCCGCTTGAGGTGCTCGGTGGGGCACACCACGGTCACCCCGTACACCACGCGGCGGTCGAGCAGCTCGCGGGCCAGCCGCAGCGCGAAGGTGGTCTTGCCGGCGCCGGGCGTGGCGACGGCGAGGAAGTCGCGCGGACCGGTGCCCCCGCCCGCACCGAAGTACGCCTCCAGAGCCTGCTGCTGCCAGGCACGCAGGGACGAGGCGGTCCCCCAGGCGGCCCGCTCAGGGAAGGCGGGGGGCATGCTGGAAGCGGCGAAGGTGCTCACGGTCATCGAAGGCTACCCAGACTCACCGACAAACCGCGCCCCACCGCGCGCGGAAGCCGTCCGCCGCGGCTCCCGATACGCCGCCCACAACGTGCGCAAACGCCTTCCCTGACCAGCGGTGAACTCGCGCATGCAGTCGTCCCAGCCGTAGTTCATGAAATTCCGCACAGGGTCGCTGCCGGGCTCGGGGCAGGTGTCCTTGCTCCGCGGGCAGCCCTGGGCGGGCCACGCCTCGTACGGCGTGTCGCCCACGTCGTCGCCGGGGACCTCGCAGCCGTTCTCAAAGGTGTGGAACAGCCCGATCCAGTGCCCGACCTCGTGGACGACGGTGTAGCCGCGGTCGAAGTGCCGCAGGGAGCCGTTGGTCACGCTGCGGTGGTCGACGATGACGCCGTCGTTGTCCGGTTCGCCGCGGTACCACTGGGGGAAGGTGGAGAAGCCGAGCACGTCGGTGCCGACGGCGGCGGTGAACAGGTTGAGGGTGCCGGGCCCGCCGCCGCGCAGGCGGTGCTTCATGTCCCGTTCGTGTGCGTGCGGGTGGGCGAACCACCCGGGGTGGACGGTGACGTCGTAGCTCTGGAGCCGGAACCGGATGCCGGTGTCGGCGCCGCCCCACCGGCCGCCGTAGGCGGCGTTGAGGGTGGCGACCTGCTGCTTGGCCGTGGCCCGCGACAGGCGTCCGCTCCGGCCGTCGGTCACCACGTGGAAGCGGACCGGGATGACGACCCGCCGGCGCCGCCACCGGGCCTCCAGCAGCCGCTCGTCGTCGGTGCCGAACCGGGCGCGCAGGGTGCGGCGGTAGTCGTCCAGCATCGCCCGCACCTGGGCCGGCGGGAGGTCGGCGCGGTCGCGGACGGGCGGGTCGCCCGGCCCTCCCGGTTCGCCCGTGCGGCGCAGCGCCCCGCGGCCCGGCAGTGCGCGGCCGGGCGTGTCGTCGCAGGCGGGCCTCGCCGGCGCGGCCCGGCGGACGACCCGGGCATCGCCATACGCAAGGGACAGTGCACAGAGAGTAACCACAAGTGAGCAGCGCAAACCCCTGCCGAGCCGCTTCATCGATCCCCCGAATCCAAAAACTCATGATCTCGCGGCCGGTCTGCCCGCCGACCGCGAGATCACGTCATGCACGCCCGTGCGCCGCGCCGACCGTCATCCCCGGGCGGCGCGGCCGCGCTCACTGGTCCCTGTCGTGGCCCTTGGGCAGGGACTCGTAGATCTCCTTGCACTCCGGGCACACCGGGTACTTCTGGGGGTCCCGGTTGGGCACCCAGACCTTGCCGCACAGCGCGATCACCGGGGTGCCGGTCACCGCGCTCTCGGTGATCTTGGATTTCTTGACGTAGTGGGCGAACCGCTCGTGGTCGCCGTCGCCGTGCGAGAGATCCGGCCGGGTGTCGCTCTCGGGAAGGATCTTCGTGCTCACGTGGCCTCCTCGCCCAGCGGCTCCGAAGCCGCGTCCGCAGGAATGCTGTGCTCATCTTGGCCGACCGGGCCGCTGCGGCCCATCGGCCGGGCTCGGCTGCGCGCCGCCGGGCGGCCCGTCGCCTCGCTCACCCCAACACCTTAGTTGAGGGCCGGGTCGTCGGGGAAAGTGGAGACGAACGCCAGGTCACCGCCCTGGCGGCGGAGCACCTCGCGCCACAGCCGGGAGGGGTCGCCGGCGAACACGTCGCCCGCCTCGGCCGCAACCACGTACCACGCGCCCTCCTCGATCTCCGACAGCAGCTGCCCGGCCGACCAGCCGGAGTACCCGGCGAACACCCGCAACTGGAGCAGCTCGGGCGCCAGCAGGCCGGGCGGGGCGTCCAGGTCCACCAGGCCCACCCGCGCCACCTCCGACGCGCCGTCCAGGGCGCGCCACCCCAGCGGCTCGCCCTCGCCGGGCAGCCGCGCCAGCGCCAGCGCGTTGTCGAGCGCCACCGGCCCGCCCTGGAACACCACCGACGGCCCGGTCACCAGTTCCGCCCACGGCGGCAGCACCCGGTCGACGGGGACCTCGGTCGGCCGGTTGAGGACGACGCCGAGCGTGCCGCCCTCGGCGTCGTGCTCGACCACCAGGACGACGCTGCGCCGGAAGTTGGGATCGTCCAGCTGCGGGGTGGCCACGAGCAGCTGCCCCACCCTTATGCCGTCTTCCATGGCAACCATCATGCGTTGCCCGGAGCCCCGGCGGCACGCCCCCCGCGCGGTTAGCCTGTTACGCATCCCTATCGCCCGGGGTATCGGCAGAACGCGGGGCCGGGTTAAGAATGATCTACTCGGGATCGCCGAGCGCCGGGAACCAGCCGACGGGCCGGGAGGAACGCGATGCAGTTGCCGAGGGTCCTCATCGCCGCCGTATTCTTCGTCATCGGGCTGCTGCTCGCGCTGCCCTGGCTGACCGACATCACCGGGATCACCCGGGCGTCGGCGCCGGCGGCGTCCACGTCGTCGCCCAGCCCGGACGATTCGGCGACGCCCAGCCCGGGCGACTCGGGGTCGGGCAGCCCGTCGCCGTCGGGCACCCGCGGCAAGGGCGGTGACGACGGCTCGGCCGGCCCCAGCCCGAGCCGCACGACGTCGTCGCCGAGCCGCAGCGCCTCGCCGAGCGCGACGCGCACCACGCGCACCTCCGCGCCCGGCACCGCGCCGCTGACCGTCACGTTCGGCGCGGTGGACTGCCCCGACCGCACCGTTGAGGTGACCGTCCGCAACACCGGCAAGGGCACCGAGGACTACGCCATCGAGCGCAACGACGGGTCGGCCGCCGTGGCCGGCCGGCTCGGCCCCGGCGCGTCCCGCACCACCGAGCTCACCCTGCGCGAGGACCGCCGCACCCGCATCGAGGTCACCTGGCGCAACCGGCCGGTGCGGGAGCGGACGATCACCGCCAACTGCCGCCGCGGCACCCCCGCGCCGAGCCCGACCGACGAGCTGCCGCACACCGGCGCCGACTCCACGGTGCTGTGGGCGCGCGCCGCCACCGGCACCGCCGCCATGGTCACCGGCGCGATCATCTTCTGGTACGGCGGCATCTGGCCGCGGCGCCGCGAGCAGATCTTCGCCAAGAAGACCGGCGGCCGGTGACGCGTCCCCGTCCCGGGCGCCGGACGGCGCCCGTCACGCCTCGGTGCGGGGGCGGCCGCCGGCGGCCTCCCGGACGGCGCCCGCGACGCGGTGGCTGACCTCCGGGTGGAACACGCTCGGCACGATGTAGTTGGGGCCGAGCTCCTCGTCGGTGACGACCTCGGCCAGCGCCTTGGCGGCCGCCAGCAGCATGTCCTGGGTGACGCCGCTGGCCTGGGCGTCCAGCAGGCCGCGGAACACGCCGGGGAAGGCCAGCACGTTGTTGATCTGGTTGGGGTAGTCGCTGCGCCCGGTGGCGACCACGGCGGCGTGCTCGCGCGCCTCGTCGGGGGACACCTCCGGCTCGGGGTTGGCCAGCGCGAACACGATCGCGTCGTCGTTCATCGCAGCGATGTCCTCGCCGGTCAGGATGCCCGGCGCGGACACCCCGATGAACACGTCGGCGCCCTTGACCGCGCCGCGCAGGTCGCCCGCGTAGCCCTCGGCGTTGGTGTGCTCGGCGATCCAGCGCAGCGAGTCGTCCAGGTCGTCGCGGCCGGTGTGCACCGCGCCGCGGTAGTCGCACACCACCACGTTCTTGGCGCCGGCGTTCAGCAGCAGCCGCAGGATCGCGGTGCCCGCCGCGCCCGCGCCCGCCATCGCGATGCGCACCGCGCCCAGTTCCTTGCCGACCACGCGCAGCGCGTTGGTCAGCGCGGCCAGCACGCAGATCGCGGTGCCGTGCTGGTCGTCGTGGAAGACGGGGATGTCCAACAGCTCGCGCAGCCGGGCCTCCACCTCGAAGCAGCGCGGCGCGGAGATGTCCTCCAGGTTGATGCCGCCGAACGCGGGGGCCAGGATCTGCACGGTCCGGACGATCTCGTCGGTGTCCTGGGTGTCCAGGCAGATCGGCCAGGCGTCGATGCCGGCGAACCGCTTGAACAGCGCGGCCTTGCCCTCCATGACCGGCAGCGCCGCCTCCGGGCCGATGTTGCCCAGGCCCAGCACGGCCGACCCGTCGGTCACCACGGCCACGCTGTTGCGTTTGACGGTCAGCCGGCGCACGTCCTCGGGGTTGCGGGCGATGGCCAGCGACACCCGCGCCACGCCCGGCGTGTAGGCCATGGACAGCTCGTCGCGGGTGCGCAGCGGCACCTTGGACTGCATCTCGATCTTGCCGCCCAGGTGCATGAGGAAGGTGCGGTCGCTGACCTTGTGGATGGTGATGTCGTCGAGCTGCTCCAGGGCGCCGACGATCGCCTCGGCGTGCTCGGTGTCGCGGGTGGCGATGGTGACGTCGATGCGCAGCGTCTCGTGCCCGGCGGTGTTGACGTCGAGGGCGGTGACGATGCCGCCGGCGTTCTCGACCACGTGCGTGATCTGGCTGACGGCCTTGCCGCCGGCCGGCACCTCCAGCCGGACGGTGATGGAGTACGACACGCTGGGCACGCTGGCCACGACTGCTCCCTTAGCTGTGGGGTCCCTCTTGATCCGCCTCATCGTCCCACGTCAGGACGGTATGGGCGGTTCCGTCGCCCGTCCTCGCGGCGCCCCGCGGACCGGTCGCCTCCAACGCCGGGGCCGCGGTCACGACGGGCCCGGCAACGGTGGGCTCGGGGACGCGGGTGCCGGCGGCCGGAAGACGGCAGGGCCGCGGAACGGCGGGGCCGACCCGGTGCAAGTGCTTGTGGAAGTGCTTCACGCAGGCCGCCCGGGCGCGGTCATCGCCTCCGAGGATACGCTCAACATCGCGTTCGGAGGGCACAGACATCATGCTCTGTTCCGCACACCGGGCCCGGCCTCCCCGCCACGTCCCCGCCGTGTCCGCGCCGCCCCGACCCCGGCCCCGGCAGCCCGCGTGGGCGCACGCCGCTCCCCGCCGGACCGGTCGCGCGTGCGGGCCGCCCGGCGGGCGCCGCACCGCCGGAGACGGCCGGGGGCCGCCGGTCCGGCGCGCTCGCGGGCAGGCGCTCAGAACAGGGCGGCCTGCAGGCTGCGGCGCGCCTTGCCGACCCTGGGGTCGTCGGGCGGCAGCAGGTCGAACAGCTCCACCAGGTGCTTGCGGACGGCGTCGCGGTCGTCGCCGGCGGTGCGCCGGATCGCGCCCAGCAGGCGGTCGAAGGCGGCGTCGATCCGGCCCGAGACGGCCTCCACGTTGGCGGCCAGCAGCTGCGCCTGGACGTCGTCGGGCTTGGCATCGGCGTCCCGCACCGCGCCCTGGGCGTCGACTCCGCGCACCCGCCGGCTCACCTCGACCAGGACCAGGCCGCGCTTGGCGCCGCCGTCGCGCGGGTTGCGGTCGAGGATCCGCTGGAACGCCGCCCTGGCGCCGTCCAGGTCGCCCTTCTGCAGGGCCTCCTCCGCCTCGCCGTACACCTGGCCGGCGGCGGACTCGCCCGTCGCACCCGCACCGCCCGCCGGGGCCTCCGGCAGGATGCCCTCCTTGCGCAGGGCGTCGAACAGCTGATCGAGGGCCTGGCGCACCTGCGGCTCGGGCGCGGCGCCGTTGAGGAACGGCAGCAGCTGCCCCGCGACCACCACGGCCACGAACGGGATGCCGCGCACGCCCATCTGCTGCATGTACGCGGCCAGCTGCGGGTTGGCGTCGATGTCGACCTTGGCCAGCACCCACTGGCCGGCTGCCTCGTTCGCCAGCTTCTCCAGGATGGGGCCGAGCTGCTTGCACGGTCCGCACCACTCGGCCCAGAAGTCGACCAGCACCGGAACGGTGCGCGACCGGTCGACCACTTCGGCGTTGAAGGTCTGGTCGGTGACGTCCACGACGTACGGGCCGCCGGCGGCGCCGTTCGCCGCGGCGCCGCCCCCCGCGGCCTCCGCGGCCGCCTGACGCTCCTGCTGCCGCTTCACGGCCGCCTGACGGGCACCCAGATCGATGGCCCCGTGCAACGAAAAGTCCCGAGAAGGCATGGGTCCATCCTGCCCCATCGCGGCCCCGGTCCGTGCGCCCGTCCGCTCCCAGCGGACCTTCCGGCGCGGCGCCCGGCGCCCGCTGCGGGTCCCGGCCGCCCCGCCCGCCGCCGGGAATCGGCGCCATTTCGATCAAAGGGGCGGCCGGGCGGGCGACCCGCCCGGCATTTTTTCCGACATTTCGGCGGCCGTCCGGACGGCGCGCTCCGCACCCGGCCCGGACAGAGCGGAACATTTTCCGAAGTCTCCTCTTGGTGCGCAGAGCAAAGAATCCAGGCCGTTCCGCGCGGCAGCAAAAAGACGGCTGACAGCTATCGCCAAGCGCGGTTATAGTCGCGATGTCGATGCATGGCGCGACGGCAAAGAGGCACGCCGCCCGCCCCCGGGAGGGGTTCGG
The DNA here is from genome assembly GCF_030269545.1 of Actinomadura sp. NBRC 104425. GTDB lineage: Bacteria > Actinomycetota > Actinomycetes > Streptosporangiales > Streptosporangiaceae > Spirillospora > Spirillospora keratinilytica. Next base: position 179,113 of record NZ_BSTN01000009.1, read on the forward strand.
AGCGGGCGCGGCCGCGGCAGCGGAGGGGACGCCGACGGGGCGTCGCGCCGCGGGGGCGGGGTCCCCGCGTTTTTCCGGCCGCACCGTCCGCCCGCGGGGACCGCCCCGCAGGAACGGCACGACGCGACAACGGGGGGTAGGAGTTTGATCGCGGAGCATTCCGCGATCGTGGCCCGAGGGATGGGAGTCCGCCGCGGGGGGCGGTGGCTCCTGCGCCCGGCGGCCTTCGGCATCGCCGGGGGCGTGACCGGGCTGGCCGGACCGCCGGGTACCGGTAAATCCACTCTGCTGGCCACGTTCGCGACACTGCGCAGACCGCAGGTCGGGGCGCTGCGGATTCTCGGCCGCGACACCGCCAATTGCGCGGATCTGCGTGCGGCCCGGGCGCGGATCGGTTATCTTCCCGGCCGATTCCACTGGGCGGATAATCTGACCGCCGCGGAGTTCGTCGCCTATGCCGCGTATTACAAAGGGATGCGCGGCACGGCCGTGCGGCCGGCGCTGCGGCGTTTCGACATCGCCGACACCGCGGCCACCGAACTGGCGCTGCTGCCGCCCGATGTGCGGCTGCGCGCGGGGCTGGCGGCGACCTGCGTGCACGAGCCGGAGCTGGTGCTGCTGGACGACCCGCTGGGCGTGGCGTCCGCGCGGCGCGGCGCGCCGGCCCGGGGCCCGTCCTCCCGGCGGGGCGGCGGGGCGCACGCCCGCACGGGCGCGGACGCCCGCTTTCCCTACGGCGATCCGGCGGACCAGGCGGATCTCGCGGACCTGGCCGAGCTCATGCCGCTGCTGCACTCGCTGGCGCCCACGGTCGTCATCACCGCCCCCGCCCCGCAGCTCCTCACCGGGTGGTGCGACCGGCTGCTCGCCCTGTCGCGGGGGCGGATCACCGACCTGCCCACGCGTTCGCCCCGCCGCGTCCCCGGCTCGGGCGTGGGCGGGGCGCCCGCACCGGTGGACGCCTCCCCGGCGCCCCGGCCGCAGACGCCGCGCGACCGCGTCCAACGGCTGGCCTTGAGGACGGGCGCCGGTGTCTGAGCTCGGCCGCGTGTCCGAGCTGGGACGGGTGCTGCGCCTGGACGCCCGCCGTACGGCGCTGCTGCTGGCCGTACCGGCGCTCACCGCCATCGGCACGGTCACCGCGTGGCTGAGCCTCGGCCCCAACGTCGGCTACTGGGACAACTCCGTGGTGGCCCTGGTCAACACGGTCCGCGTCCTTGGCCCGGCGGCGGCGGTGCTGGCGGCATGGGCGGCCCTGCGCGAACGCAGGCTCGACTTCCTGCGCGACCTCACCACCCGGTCCCCGGCCACCGGCGCGTTGCACGACCTGGCGCTGCTGGCGGCGGCGGCGCTGGCGGCGTACGGGGCGGTGACCGCCGTCATCGTGGCGGAGACGCTGGCGCGCGGCGAGGCGGGCCGCCTCCATCCCCTCGGGGCGGCGGCGGGGGCGGCGGCACTCGTCCTGCACGTGGTGCTGGGCTACCTGGCCGGACGCCTGTTCCCCCGTCCCCCGACAGCGGTGGCCGTGGCCGTGGTGACGTGCCTGTGGGCGGTGGCGCGTGCCCCCGGCTCGTCGTGGTGGAGCCTCCTGCCGCCCGCCGCGCTCCCCCAGGTGCCGTTGTTCACGGGTCTGCGCACGCGCGTGCTGGCCGACCAGACGCTGTGGTCGCTGGGGCTGATCGCGGCGCTGGTGCTGGCGTACGTGGGGTGGGCCAACCGGCGCGCCGCGGTGGCGGTGCCGGTGGCCGCCGCCCTGGCGCTGACCGCGGTGGGCACCGTGGGGCTGCGTGCCTCCCACGGGCAGGCGGCGGCTCCCGCGCCCGTCGAGCTCGCCTGCCGGGAGTGGCCCCTGACCGTCTGCGTCCACCCGGCGTTGCGCAATGCCCTGCCCGCCCTGTCCAACGCGGCGACCCCGCTGGCGGCCCGGCTGGCGGGCACCCCGTCCGCGTTCAACCGCGTCGAGCAGCGCCCCGAACGGGAGCCCGCGCGCGTCGCGGGCGGTGTGGCCGTCGTCCACCTGAGGGACCTGTCCCCCGGCTTCGAGGCGCGCGCGGTGCGGCAGATCCAGGACGCCCTGGTGGACGGGCGGGCGTGCGCAGCGTCCCTCGACCCCGCCGCCGCCGAGTACCGCGCGCTGGTGGACGCCTGGCTGCTGGGACGTGAACCGCCGGACATCTCCGACAGGGCGGCCGCGCGGCGCTTCCGCGGCTGGCGCGAGGAGACGCGCCGCGCCTGGCTGCGCCGCCACTACACCGACTACCGGCACTGCGCGCTCGGCCCCGGGCACTTCCGGCCGTCCTCGACGCGCCCCGGCCTCACCCGCCGCGGTCTTGCGCGCCGCGACTCCACGCGCCCCTATCCGACGCGGACGTCGCGCCGGACCGTCGTCCACCCCGGGCGGACCGCGGCGCGCCACGGTGTCGTGCCCCGCCGCCCGTACGGCGGCCTCCGCTGACCGGGCCTTCTCCGCGTGACCACGTCGAGCCCCCGAGTCCCGTCGTGGTCACGCGGAAGCCCGGCGGACGGTCAGGCGGCCTCCTCCGCCGGCGCCCCCTCGCCGACGGGCCGGATCCAGTACCGCTCGACCAGGAACGGGGCGACCGGCAGGACCGCGGCGGCCAGCGCGAGGACCGTGCGCCTGAAGTCCCAGCCGAGCTGCTCGCGCGCCACGACGGCCAGGCCGATGTAGGCCATGAACAGCACCCCGTGGATGGGGCCGACCACGGACACGGCCTGCGGCATGTCGCCCATGTACTTGAGCGGCATGGCGATCAGCAGCAGCACCAGGAACGAGATCGCCTCGGCGATCGAGACGACGCGGAGAGCACGCACGATGTCCACGTCCGGCCAACGTTCCGGCCCGGCCGCCGGGTTTCGGCCGCGGCTATGGTTCCGATCACAGCCGCCCGGACTGTCGGTGAGGCGATACCGCGCCGTAGTGAGGTGACCTTGGGGTCCCGCCGGGAATGTCCTGTGGCATGGCACGTTCGCAGCCCCCCCTCGGACACCGAGGACGCCCCCGCGTCACGGCCGGCCGCCTTCGGGAGCGCGTCCCGGCGCGGCATCGGCATGTCCGTGCTTCTCATAGCGGCGACCGTTGCGGTGGTGCTGGTCGCCCAGCAGGCGCTGCGCCTGCTGCCCGGCTCGCTCAACCCCTTCGAGGAGGAGACCAAGGACCGCAGCGGCCCGGTGCTGCTGCAGTCCATCCGCGACCTGTCCCGCTACGAGGCCGCCAGCGGGAACTTCCAGGTCATCGTGGACCTGGAGAAGGACGCCAAGTTCCTGCCCAGCGCGGTGCGCGGGTCCCGCACGCTGTTCGTCGGGCAGGGCTCGGTGAGCGCCTACGTGGACTTCTCCCGGCTCGGCTCGGGCGCGATCACCGTCAACGCCGACCGGACGGCCGCCACCGTGCGGCTGCCCCGCGCCCAGCTCGCCGCCGCCGCCCTCGACCCCCGGCAAAGCCACGTGTTCACCACCGAGCGCGGGCTGATCGACCGGCTGGGCGACTTCTTCAGCGGCAACCCCAACGACCAGCGGCAGCTGTACATGCTGGCCGCCCAGAAGATCCAGGACGCGGCGGCGCAGAGCGGGCTGCGCGAGCGCGCCGACCACAACGCCAGGCTCATGCTGGAGAACATGCTGCGCGCGCTGGGCTTCAGGACCGTCGACGTCCAGACCGCCGCGCGGTGAAAGGCTCCGGCCCATGCCGCCGGTTCCGGCGGCATGGGCCGTTCCCCGCCCTTCAGGCGGACGCCAGGAGGCGGCGGGTCACGAGGCGGGCACGCGCACGATGAGCGCGTCGCCCTGTCCGCCGCCGCCGCACAGGCCGGCGGCGCCGACGCCCCCGCCGCGCCGCTTCAGCTCGTGGGCCAGGTGCAGCACGATGCGGGCGCCCGACATGCCGACGGGGTGGCCCAGCGCGATGGCGCCGCCGTTGACGTTGACCTTCTCGGGGCCGACGCCCAGGTCGCGCATGGACTGCACGGCGACCGCCGCGAACGCCTCGTTGATCTCGATGAGGTCCAGGTCGGCGACGTCCAGCCCCTCCTTGCCCAGCGCGTGCTTGATCGCGTTGGCGGGCTGGGACTGCAGCGAGTTGTCCGGCCCGGCGACGTTGCCGTGCGCGCCGATCTCGGCCAGCCACGGCAGGCCCAGCTCCTCGGCCTTGGCCTTGGACATCACCACGACCGCGCAGGCGCCGTCGGAGATCTGCGACGACGACCCGGCGGTGATGGTGCCGTCGGCGGCGAACGCCGGGCGCAGCCGGGCCAGGGTCCGGGCGGTGGTGTCGCCGCGCACGCCCTCGTCGGCGGTGAACAGCACCGGGTCGCCCTTGCGCTGCGGGATCTCCACGGGGACGATCTCGGCGTCGAACAGCCCGTTCTTGATCGCGTCGGCGGCGCGCTGGTGCGAACGGGCGGCGAACTCGTCCTGCTCCTCGCGGGTGATGCCGAGCCGGGCGTTGTACCGGTCGGTCGACTCGCCCATCGAGATGCGGTCGAAGGCGTCGGTGAGCGCGTCGAAGGCCATGTGGTCCAGGACCTCGATCGACCCGTACTTGTAGCCGCCGCGGGACTTGGGCAGCAGGTGCGGCGCCCGGGTCATCGACTCCATGCCGCCGGCCACCACGATGTCGAACTCGCCGGCCCGGATCAGCTGGTCGGCCAGCGCGATCGCGTCCAGTCCGGACAGGCATACCTTGTTGATGGTGATCGACGGGACGTTCATCGGGATGCCCGCCTTGACCGCGGCCTGCCGGGACGGGATCTGCCCGGCGCCGGCCTGCAGCACCTGGCCCATGATCACGTACTGCACCCGGTCGCCGGTGATCCCGGAGCGCTCTAGCGCCGCCCTGATGGCCAGGGCGCCGAGGTCGGCTGCGGTGAAGTCCTTGAGCGACCCCATCAGGCGGCCGATGGGGGTGCGCGCTCCCGCGACGATCACGGATGAAACGGTCATGACAGGGGCCTCCACAGACGTCGGCGGCGACGTTTGTCACCATACCCAGCGGAGCCCTTTCGACCTGGGGGCGGCCCCAGGCGACCGTCCGCCGGACGGACAGCCCGGACGGAGAGCGGAGGAGAGCGCGCATGCTGACGCGTATCGACCACATCGGCATCGCCTGCCACGACCTGGACGCGACGGTGGAGTTCTACCGGTCCACCTACGGATTCACCGACGTGCACTTCGAGGTGAACGAGGAGCAGGGCGTCCGGGAGGCCATGCTGAAGATCAACGAGACCGGGGACGGCGCGGCCAGCTACCTGCAGCTCATCGAGCCGATCCGGGACGACTCCCCGGTCGCCAAATGGCTGGCCAAGAACGGCGAGGGCGTGCACCACATCGCCTTCGGCACCGACGGCGACGTCCAGGACGAGGCGGACGGCATCGCGGGCAAGGGCGTGCGCGTGCTGTACGAGGCGCCGCGGCGCGGCTCCATGGGCTCGCGCATCAACTTCCTGCACCCCAAGGACTGCCACGGGGTGCTCACCGAGCTGGTCCAGAAAAAGGCCTGAGGGCGCCGGGCCGCCGCCCGCGTCCGCGCGCACGCGCGGGCGTGGCGGGTGCACGCGGCGGACGCGGGCGGGGCGGCGCAACGACGAAGGGCGCGCAGGGCCCGCAGGGGCGGTGACGGGCCTGAGACGCGGCGGACGGGAGTGATGTTCGACCGAACCCCCGAATCGTGATGTGTTCGATATCACCCGGTCGGAAGAGGGAGCGTCGGGCTCGATTCTGTGACGATTCGACCACGTTTGGTGTGTTTGAAGGGTAGACGCCCACGTATCCGGGGCACCGCGGAGCGCAGCGACAAATACGACAAACTGCGCAGCGCGTTAAGATGAGCCCCCAACACGGCAGTGGCGGGAGTACGCTTCTTCCGCCGGAAGAGGTCTGGGGCCCGCGCGCCCGTTCAGCCAGGCGATCAACCGGTTCCGGAACCCCACGTAGCCCCGTCACATCAGGATTGAGCCCTATGCAGTCCGACATCGACGCCCAGCTCAGCAACTTTTTCGAAGACACGCCCCCGCGCGAGTTCGACGTGGTGCTTCGCGGCTACGACCGGCACCAGGTCGACGAGCACATCAAGGCGCTCGACAACGAGGTCCGCCAGGCCCGCGAACAGACCCAGGCGCTGCAGCGGGAGCTGTCGGACGCGCATCGCCAGCTGCAGGAGCAGGAGCGGCCGACCTACTCCGGCCTCGGCGCCCGGATCGAGCAGCTGCTGCGGCTCGCCGAGGAGCAGGCCACCGAGCTGGTCCAGGCCGCCCGGTCCGAGGCCAACGAGATCAAGGCCGCGGCCAAGGTGGACGCCGCCGAGCTGCGCGCCACCGCCGAGAACGAGGCGGCCGAGCTGCGCGCCACCGCGCAGCGCGAGTGCGACGACATGCGCAGCGCCGCCGAGCGCGAGGCGGAGGAGACCCGCACCGCGGCCCGCCGCGAGGCCGACGAGCTGACCTCCACCACCGAGCGCGAGGTCGCCAAGCTGCGCGCCACCGCCGACCACGAGGTGGCCGAGAAGCGCGCCTCCGCCGAGCGCGAGATCGCCAAGCTGCGCACCACCACCGAGCGCGAGGTGGCCCAGCTGCGGGCGTCCACCAAGCGCGAGCGCGACGAGATCCTCACCACCGCCAAGCGGCAGGCCGACGAGATGCGCGCCCAGGCCCAGCGGATCCTGGAGGAGAGCGAGGCCCAGCGCGCCCAGGCCGAGGCCGAGTTCGAGATCCAGCTCGCCGCCCGGCGCGAGGAGGCCGACCGGCAGGACGCCGAGCGGCACGCCGCCGCCCAGGCCGCCACGCAGAAGCTGGTCGCCGAGGCCGAGCAGCGCGCCGCCTCCGCCGAGCAGCGCGCCGCCAAGGCCACCCAGCAGGCCGAGCAGACCCGGCGTGAGGCCGACCAGCACGCCAAGCAGCTCATGGCCAACGCGCGCAAGAACTCCGACCAGGTCATCGCCGAGGCCAAGGCGCAGGCCGAGCAGCTGCTCGCCGAGACCAAGGCCGAGGCCGACCGCATCCGCACCGCGGCCCAGCGCCAGGTGGACGAGCTGACCCGCCAGCGCGACAGCATCACCAGCCACCTCAACCAGCTGCGCCAGCTCATCGGCGGCGTCGCACCGGCGATGGGCGCCCCGGAGGAGATCGCCGCCCCGGCGCCCAAGCCGGAGCTGTCGGCCTCCGAGCCCGCCAAGCCCGCCTCGTCCCAGGGCCAGCAGGCCTCGCAGGCCAAGCAGCAGCCCGCCAAGAGCCAGGCCAAGAAGTCCGACGAGGAGGACGAGGACTGGTGGCAGGAGTGACCGCCCGGTCCTGACCTGCGACCCGGGCCCGAGCCCGCGACCTGCGAAAAGCCTAGAGGCGCCGCGCTGCCTCTAGGCTTTTCGTCGTGTGAGCGGGTGTTCGCGCAAGGCCCGTCGCCCCGCGCGGGCGCCGACGTCCCGCGGGTATCGGCCTATCGGCCCGACTTGAGCAGAAGGAGAGCGGCGTGCCCGACCAGACGCCACACGACGACCGGCCGGCGCCCCCCGCGGATCAGGGCGGCGACCGCAGCGAGCGACCGCTTCCCCCGTCCCGCCCCACCTCGCCCGGCCGCGCCTCCTCCGGGGCGCAGTCCGGGGCTGAGTCCGACGCATCGAACGGCGGCGGCGCGACCAAGACGGCCTCCGCCGACGACACGGAGCCCGACGGCCACACGCAGCCCGGCGACGACACGGAGCCCGACGGCGGCACGGAGCCCGACGGCGGCGCGGAGTCCGCCGCCGGGCCGGCGGTCCCCCGTCCGCCGGATCCCGCCCGAGCCGACGCGGACGGCGGTGCCGAAGACCCGGCGCTGCCGGATCCGGTCACGGACGTCGTCGTGCGCCGCCGGGAGGCCGGGGCGGACGACAAGGCGCCGTTCGGGCGGCCCGGTCGGCCGCTGCGGCAGGCGCATCCGTTCGTGTTCGGCTTCACCGGGGCGCTCGGGGTGCTGACGGCGTGGCTGCTGGTCCAGGCCGTCATCAACGTGCGCCAGGTGCTGGTGCTGATCATCGTGTCGATGTTCCTGGCGGTCGGGCTGAACCCGGCCGTGGAGGCGCTGCAGCGGGCCCGGATGCCGCGCGGCGCGGCGGTCGGCCTGGTGTTCCTCGGCGTGGTGCTGGTGTTCGTCGGGGTCGGCTTCGCGGTCGTCCCGCCGGTCACCAACGAGGTCAGCCAGTTCATCGACCACGTGCCCACCTACATCAACCAGCTGCAGAGCAACCGGCAGATCCAGGAGTGGGACCGGCGCTACCAGCTGCTGGAGAAGGTGCAGGACGCCGTCACCAACCCCAGTTTCGGGCAGGGCGCGGCGGGCGGCCTGGTCGGGGCCGGACGGGTGGTGGTCAGCGGGGCGTTCAGCACGCTGACGGTGCTGATCCTCACCCTGTACTTCCTGGGCTCGCTGCCGACGATCAAGTCGTTCTTCTACCGGCTGGCGCCGCGCTCGCGGCGGGCCCGGGTGGCGCTGCTGGGCGACGAGATCCTGGGCCGGATCGGCGGCTATGTGGCGGGCACCGTCATGGTGGCGCTGATCGCGGGCACCGCCGCCTACATCTTCCTGAGCATCGTCGGGGTGCCGTTCGCGCTGCCGCTGGCCATCACGGTGGCGTTCACCTCGCTGATCCCGCTGGTGGGGGCGACGATCGGCGCGGTGCTGGTGAGCGTGGTGGCGTTCTTCGACGGCCTCGGCACCGGCATCGCCTGCGTGGTGTTCTTCGTGGTCTACCAGCAGATCGAGAACTACCTGATCCATCCGCGGATCATGAAGCGGGCGGTGGACGTGCCGCCCGCGGTGACCATCATCGCCGCGCTGATCGGCGGCGCGCTGCTGGGGTTCGTCGGCGCCCTGCTCGCCATCCCGACGGCCGCGGCGGTCGCCCTGATCATCCGCGAGGTCGTCCTCCCGCGCCAGGAGAGCCTGTGACGGGCCCGGCGGGGCTCAGCGGGCGGTGCGGGCCAGGGCGTCGGTGAACTCGGCGACGGCCTCGTTGAACAGGTCGGGCCGCTCGACGGCGCACAGGTGCCCGGCCTGCGGGACGACCATCAGCTCGGCGTCCGGGAGGGCGTCCGCCATGGCGCGCGCCTCGTCCTGACCGGTCAGCGCGTCCTCGGCGCCGACCATGACCAGCGCGGGGACGTCCAGCTCCCGGAGCGTGGCGAAGGCGGGCCCGCGGGCGGCCATGGCGCGCTGGGCCCAGGCCGCGGCGGACGGCGGCGCCGACTGCACCAGGCCGCGCACCCGTCCGAAGACCAGCGGCCGCTGCCGCAGGGTGGTGGGGCCGACCAGGTGCGGCAGCACCTCGTCCAGCAGGACCTGGACGGTGCCCTCGCGGTCGATGCGCTCGGCCTGCCGCAGCCGCCGTTCGCGGACGGCGCCGGAGTCGGCGGAGGCGCGGGTGCCCGCCAGCACCAGCCCCCGCACCAGGTCGGGCCGGCGGCGGCACAGCGCCATCGCCACGTACCCGCCCATGGACGCACCGCCGACGACGGCGCTGGTGACGCCGAGGCCACGCAGCGTGGCCGCCACGTCGTCGGCCATCGCGTCGATGGACGGCTCCTCGGCGCCGAGCAGGGAGCCGCCGAAGCCGCGCAGGTCGGGGGTGATCACCCGGCACCGGGCGGCCAGTCCCGCGCGCTGCTCCAGCCACATCGCCGAGGACAGCGGGAACGCGTGCAGCAGCACCAGCGGTGTGCCGATGCCGACGTCCCGGGCGTAGAGCTGCACGGACATGGCGACGCCCCTCCCATCCTCGACTCCGCGGCCGTGCGCCCTCAGCACGGCGGTCAGGCAATCGTCGCCCCGGGACGGCGGCAGTGGGGCGAAAATGGCCGCCACTGGCCGCCCGAGTGTGAACTATTGCCGCTTCACAGCCGCGGCGCCGTCAGTACCGGGGCGCGCCCCGTCCGCGGTGCAGGCGGGGGCGGCGCCGCTCCCGGGCCTGCCAGCACGGCCGGTGCCAGTGCCGCCGGTCGTCGGCGCCGCCGCGCTCATCGGCGGGCCAGGCGACCAGGTGCGGCACGCCGGGCTGGATGAGCTGGTCGCAGCCGGGGCAGCGGTACGCCTTGACGGCGTTGGCCCCGGCGATGGCCTGCACGATCCACTCGCCGTCGTCGGACTCCTCGACGCGGCGGCCGAGCCCGAAGGAGGGACCGGCGCCGCCGCCTCCGCCCCGGCGGGGGCGTCCGGGGGTGGCGCGGCGGTTCTTCCGGGGGCTCATGGCGTCCAGGATAGGCGCGGGTCCGGCCGGTGCGGGGGCGTCACCGCAGGGTCCGCCGTCCCGCCCTGACGTGCTCCTCCAGCAGCGGGGACGGCGCCAGCGCGGCCTCGCGGGTCTCGGCGTACAGGGCGCGCAGCACCGTCACGGCGCGGTCGAGGCCGAGCCGGTCCAGGTCGGCGACGGGGCCCGCGGGGTAGCCGCAGCCGAGGGTCATCGCGGCGTCGATGGAGTCGGCGTCGGCGTAGCCCGCCTCGAGCATGGCGGCGGCGTCGTTGAGGTAGGGGAAGCGCAAGGCGTCCACGATGAACCCGGCCCGGTCGCGGCACCGCACCGCGGTCAGGCCGAGCGCGGCGACAAGGGCGGCGGCGCGGTCGGCCGTGCCGGGATCGGTCAGCACGGTCGTGGCGATCTCCACCAGCGTGCCGCCGGGTTCGGGCAGGTGCAGGCCGACCGCGGCGCCGGGGCGTCCGGTGGCGGCGGCGTGCTCGATGACGGGGCCGGTGTCGGACGCGATGGCCAGCACGGCGTCCGGTCCGGCTGCCTCGCCGAGGACGGCCGGCGGCGCGGAGGCGTCGGCGACGATCAGGTCGCAGTCGGCGAACGACGCCGGGTCGCCGGTCTCGATCCTGGCGAGGGCGCCCGCGTCGTCCAGCAGCGCGCGCAGGCCGCTTTCGGCGTCGGCGGTCGCGCGCACCCGGCCGCCGGCCCGCGCGCAGGCGGCGGCGACGGCGAGGGCGGACGGGTCGGTGCCCGCGACGCCCACCGCCGGCGGCGCCGCCTCGGACGGCTCCCCGGAGGGCGCGGGGGCGGCGGCGCCGTGGTCGTAGAAGCCGCGGCCGGTCTTGCGGCCCAGCAGCCCGGCGGTGACCAGCTCGCGCAGCAGTGGGGAGGGGGCGTGCCGCCGGTCGCGGGACTCGGCGTGGACGGCCTCCAGCACCTCCAGGCAGGTGTCGAGGCCGATGAGGTCCATGAGGGTGAACGGGCCCATCGGCAGCCCGGCGCCCACGGTCATCGCGGTGTCGATGTCGTCGCGGGTGGCGTGCCCGTTCTCCAGCATGGCCGCGGCCTGGTTGAGGTAGCCGAACAGCAGCCGGTTGGCGACGAACCCGGCGCGGTCGCCGACCGTCACCGGGGTCTTGCCGAGCCCGGTCACCAGCTCGGCCACGCGCCGCACCGCCTCCGGGTCGGTGAGCACGGTGCGGATGACCTCGACCAGCTTCATCACCGGCGCCGGGTTGAAGAAGTGCACGCCGACGACCTGCGCGGGCCGCGCGGTGGCCGCCGCGATCTCGGTGACCGACAGCGAGGAGGTGTTGGTGGCCAGCACCGCGTCGTCCCGGCACACCCGGTCCAGCTCGGCGAACACGCGGCGCTTGAGGTCCAGCCGCTCCGGGACGGCCTCGATGACCAGGTCGCAGTCGCCCAGGTCGGCGAACTCGGTGGACAGCGCGACGCGGCCGAGGATCTCACGCCGCGCCTCCTCGGTGAGGCGGCCGCGCTTGACGGCGCGCCCGGTGGAGGACTCAAGATTGCCGCGTCCCCGCTCCAGGGCCTCCGGGCCCACCTCGATCCCGACGACCGCCAGACCACCACGGGCCAGGACCTCAGCGATGCCCGCGCCCATGGTGCCCAGCCCCACGACACCGACCTTGCCGAACGAACCTCCAGTCATGGCCCGCAGTCTCCCAGAGCCGTCCGGCCGGCCCGCGCCCGGGTGCGGCCCGCGCGTGCGCTTCGGCGTGTTCCTGCTCGCCGCCCGCCATCCCGGCCAGGACGACGCGGCGGCCCTGGCCCGCACGGTCGAGGCCGCCGTCGCCGCCGAGCGCGCCGGGTTCGACGACGTGTGGCTGGCCGAGCACCACTTCATGTCCTACGGCGTCGTGCCGTCGGCCGTGACGCTGGCGGGGCATCTGCTGGGGCTGACGTCGCGCGTGCACGTGGGGACGGCCGTGAGCGTGCTGTCCACCCGGCATCCGGTGGCGTTGGCCGAGCAGGCGGCGCTGCTGTCGCTGGTGTCGGGAGGGCGGTTCCGCCTGGGCGTGGGACGCGGCGGCCCCTGGCGCGACCTGGAGGTGTTCGGGACGGGCCTGGCGCGTTACGAGGAGGGGTTCGCCGAGGCGCTCGACCTGCTGCTGGCCTGGCTGCGTTCGGAGCGTGTGGGGTGGGCTGGCGAGCACTTCCGGTTCCGCGAGGTGCCGGTGGTGCCGCGCGCGCCGGAGCCGCCCCCGGTGACGGTAGCGTGCACGTCGCCTGCCACCGAGTCCCTGGCCGCCGCCCGGGGGCTGCCCATGCTGCTGGGCATGCACGTCGGCGACGCGGAGAAGGCCGCCGCCGTGGCCCGCCACGGCGACATAGGAGCGCCGCACGTCTCCACACACCTCGCCCAGGTGGCCGACACGCGCGCGGAGGCGGTGGACACGCTGCTGCGGGAGATGCCGCGCTGGCTCGGCCCCGGGCTGGAGGGGTACGTGCCCGTGGACGACCGGCCCCGCCCCAAGCGTGACGCGCTCGCCTACACGCGCCACCTGTGCGACCTGCACCCGGTCGGCTCCCCCGACGACTGCGTGGAGGCGCTCGTCACAACGGTGGAACGCACCGGCATCCGGCATCTCATCCTGATGGTGGAGGGGGCCGGTTCCCGGGAGGCCATCCTGGCGAACATCACGCGGCTGGGCACCGAGGTCCTCCCCAAGGCCCGCGCCGCGCTGTCGGCGTGAGCCCCCGCCTGCCTGCGCGGCGAGGGCCCGGCCGGTGCGGGGCACGGGCCGGGCCCTCAAGCACGCCGGTCAGCAGTCGCGCAGTTCCGGGGACTGGTTGAGGATCTGCTCGCGGGCCGTGATGAAGCGGCGGTAGGCGACCGAGTCGCCGGTGGGGAAGACGGCGACCCGGTGGCAGTTCTGGAAGGCCAGCTTGACCCCGAAGTGCCGTTCCAGCGCCCCGCGCATGGCGTCGCTGGCCAGCACGCGCAGCAGCTGGCCGCGGGCCTGCTCGTCGGGCGGCGGGGTCTGGTTGTCGGCGAAGTCCCCGCCGTCGACCTGCAGCCGGGCCACCAGCCCGCTGATCATTTCCCAGGCGTACGGGAGGGACGTGCGCACGCAGTCGACGAACGCCTTGTCGTCGACCTCGCCGCGCCGCGCGGCCTCGAGAAGCTCGGGGGACACGTCAAGAGACATGGAAGGGGTTCCTTTCACCGCGTGTGATGAGCACCCGACTCCCGCGACGCTAAACAGGCCCGTCTGAGAATTCCAGGCTTGACAGGACGCCCACTTCGGTCAAGAGCGCCGGCAATCACGCCTTCTACCTGCGGGTTCCGGCCGCCGCGTCCAGAGGGTGGGACACGTCGCCGTCCCGCCGCCGCGCCCCCGCGTGTCTCGATGTCGCTCATGGGACGCGATCCCGTCAGCGGAGTCACTAAGGTTAGGCCGCGTGCGTCTCGTCATCGCCCGCTGCAGTGTCGATTACGTCGGCAAGCTCACCGCCCATCTGCCGATGGCGCCCCGCCTGGTGCTCATCAAGGCCGACGGCAGCGTGAGCATCCACGCCGACGATCGCGCCTACAAGCCCCTCAACTGGATGAACCCGCCCTGCACCCTGCGCGAGGAGCCGTACGAGGAGAACGGCGCGATCGCCCGGTGGACCGTCACCCACGGCAAGTCCGGCGAGCGGCTCGTCCTCACCATCGAGGAGATCCTGCACGACTCCAGCCACGAGCTGGGGCTCGACCCGGGGCTGCAGAAGGACGGCGTCGAGGCCCACCTGCAGGAGCTGCTGGCCGAGCACATCACCACGCTCGGCGAGGGGTGGACGCTGATCCGCCGCGAGTACCCGACCGCGATCGGGCCGGTGGACATCCTGTGCCGGGACGGCGACGGCGCCACCGTGGCCGTGGAGATCAAGCGGCGCGGCGAAATCGACGGGGTGGAGCAGCTCACCCGCTACCTGGAGCTGCTCAACCGCGACCCGCACCTGGCCCCGGTGCGGGGAGTCTTCGCGGCGCAGGAGATCCGGCCGCAGGCGCGGGTGCTGGCCACCGACCGCGGCATCGACTGCGTGACGCTCGACTACGACGCGCTGCGCGGCATCAAGCACGAGGGCACCCTGTTCTGACCCGCACCGCGTCACGGTCCCGCGCCTCGCACAACCGTCCGCGGGCATGTTGACTCCCTCCCCGCCCTGAAGGGCGGGGATTCCGACCGTCGCCGGTCGGTCTTCCTGCTTCACCGCCGGTCGCCTCGCCCGAGAGGACTCCCGTTCGAGGTCTTACACCAGCTCCACAGGCGTTTCAGCTCTCCGCCGGCCCGGCGGCGAGGAGGTTCTTGGCGGCGTTGACGTCCCGGTCGTGGACCGCGCCGCAGGCGCACTCCCACATCCGAACGTCCAGCGGCATCGCATCCTGCACGGTGCCGCACACCGAGCACAGCTTCGAGCTGGGGAACCAGCGGTCTGCGACCAGCAGTCGGCGCCCGTACCAGCCGCACTTGTACTCCAGCATCGACCGCAGCTCACGCCACGCCGCATCGGAGATCGCGCGGGCCAGCGAACGGTTGCGGACCAGGTTGCGCACGGTCAGGTCCTCGATCACGACCGTTTGGTTCTCACGGACGAGCCGAGTCGACAGCTTGTGCAGAAAGTCGCGGCGCCGGTCGGCGATGCGGGCGTACACCTTGGCGACCCGCCGCCGGGCCTTCTCCCGGTTCGCGCTGCCCTCGGCCTTGCGGGACAGGGCACGCCGCGCCCTGGCGAGCCTGCGCCGATCGCGGCGCTCAAACTTGGGGTTGGTGATCTTCTCCCCGGTGGACAGCGCCACCAGCGCCGTGACCCCGGCATCCACCCCCACAGCCGACTCCACCGGGGCCGGCGGGCGGATCTTCTCTTCGACGAGGATGGATACGAACCAGCGGCCGGCCGCGTCCCGGCTCACGGTCACCGTGGACGGCTCGGCCCCCTCCGGGAGGGGACGAGACCACACGATGCGCAAGGGCTCGCGCATCTTCGCCAGGTACAAACGCCCGTTCCGCCGGCGGAACGCCGAACGGGTGTACTCCGCCGACGCCCGCGACTTCTTCTTGCTCTTGAACGTGGGGTATTCGGCCCGCTTGGCGAAGAAGTTCGCAAACGCCGCCTGAAGGTGCCGCAGCGCCTGCTGCAACGGCACGCTGGACACCTCGCCCAAAAACGCAAGCTCCCGGGTGCGCTTCCACTGGGTGAGCATCGCGGAGGTCTCGGCGTAGGAGACGCGGCGCTGCTCGGCATACCAGGCGCGGGTCCGCTCCTCCAGCGCCTTGTTGTAGACCAGGCGGACGCAGCCGAACGTCCTGAGCAGTTCTTCGGCCTGCTCCGGGGTCGGGTGGAAGCGGTACCTGTACGCCCGCTTCACGATCTGCGCCACGATCTCGCACGGTACCGCAAGATCAGTTGAGTTTCGATCGGTTGTTCGATACGGTGATTCACCTGGCGGCCAATCGCTTGCCCCTGTCCTGCTCCGCAGGGGTCCGATTCCTCCCCCCGCCTGAAGGCGGGGGTCTCCTCGGAGGTTTCCGATGACCTCACATGCCAGCGGGACCTTCGACATCGACGCCTGGGAGGCCGGCGAGCCGTACGCCAAGCACGACGGCACCGCACTGACGCGGGTGCGGGTGCGCAAGACCTTCCACGGCGACCTGGTCGGCACCAGCACCGCCGAGCTGATCACCGTGGAGACCGCCGCGGGCCCGGCCGCGTACGTGGGGATCGAGACGGTCACCGGCATCCTGCACGGCCGGGAGGGCACGTTCGTCCTGCAGCACAGCGCGGGCAGCGAGGACGGCACGCCCGCCACGCAGTGGCTGCGCTGGCTGATCGTGCCGACCTCGGGCACCGGCGAGCTGGCCGGGATCCGCGGCCACGGGCAGATCACCGCCCTGGCGGACGGCGGCCACAGCTGGTCGCTGGACTACACCCTGGCCTGACGCCGCCGCACGCCGGGGCGGCGGACGCGGGGCGGACGGCCGGTAACCTTCAGGGCATGCCCCCTGCGACCGCCGACGCCACGCGCGAGCGCATCATCGACGCGGCCGAGGAGTGCTTCGCCCGCCTCGGCGTCGCCAAGACGACGGTGGAGCACATCGCGACCGCGGCGGGGCTGAGCAGGGCGACGGTGTACCGCAGCGTCACCGGCGGGCGGGACGAGCTGATCCTGGCCGTGCTGCTGCGCAATCTGCGGCGCTATCTGGACGGGCTGGCCGAGCGGCTGCGGCGGCAGCGGTCGGTGCCCGAGGCGATCGTGGCGGGCACCATGGACGCGGTGGAGTTCGTCCGCGCCGAGCCGACGATCGGCCGGTTGCTGGCCCCGGAGGCGGCCGGGCACATGCAGGCCGCGGTGGCCGGGGCCGTCGAGCAGATGCTGGCCCTGTGCTGCGACTACGTGCGCCCCTACTTCGAGCGGGCGCAGCGCGGCGGCATGCTGCGGGCCGACATCGAGGTGGAGGGCACGGTGGAGTTCCTCTTCCGCGTCATCACCTCGCTGATCGTCATGGACCGCGACCGCGGCGACGAGGAAACCCGCCGGTTCCTGCGCACGTACGTGGTTCCGGTGATCGCCGGGCCCTGAGGGCGGGCCGGGCGCAGTCGACAGGCAGGATCGGGCAGGATCGGGGCGCGGGGGGCGCCCGCCGACACGGGGAGGGACCCGGAGGATGGGGACGGTGTACCAGCGCGGACGCTCGGCGGTCCAGCCGAGTCCGGTGTTCCTCGTGATCGTCGCGGTGACCGTGGCGTGCGGCCTGATCGCCTGGCGGTACGGCACGTCCATGGAGACGGCCGCGCGGTTCGCGGTGCTCGGGTTCGTGCTGGCGGGCTGGGTGGTGTCGCTGTGCCTGCACGAGTTCGGGCACGCCTACCTGGCGCACCG
Source organism: Actinomadura sp. NBRC 104425 (assembly GCF_030269545.1). GTDB lineage: Bacteria > Actinomycetota > Actinomycetes > Streptosporangiales > Streptosporangiaceae > Spirillospora > Spirillospora keratinilytica. Next base: position 196,230 of record NZ_BSTN01000009.1, read on the forward strand.
GTCCGGCGACCACGGCGTGGCGACCCGCGGCTACCTGACCCTCAACCCGTTCAAGTACGCCGACGTGACGCTGAGCTTCGCGATCCCGCTGCTGTTCATCCTGCTCGGCGGGATCGGCCTGCCCGGCGGCGCGGTGTGGATCGACCGCGGCGCGATCCGGGGCCGGCTGCGGCACAGCCTGATCTCGGCGGCGGGCCCGCTGGCCAACGTGCTGTTCGCGGCGCTGCTGGCGGTGGCGTTCGCCAACCTGGCCGACCGGGAGCACGCGGTGTTCTGGTCGGCGCTGGCGTTCCTGGCGTTCCTGCAGGTGACGGCGGCGTTGCTCAACCTGCTGCCGATCCCGGGGCTGGACGGCTTCGGGATCGTCGAGCCGTATCTGCCGCGGGCGTGGGTGGAGCGCGTCGGCGCGTACGGCGGGTACGTGTTCCTGGCGCTGATCGCGCTGCTGTGGATCCCGGCCGTCAACCGGGAGTTCTTCGGGCTGATCTACCACCTCACCGACCTGATGGGGCTGGGCGAGTTCCCGTTCGAGGTGGCGATTCCGGTGGACAACTTCCCGATCAAGCTGGGCCACGACCTGTTCCAGGTCTGGCGCGGCTGAGCCCGGCGGGCGGCCGGTCCGGGACGGACGCCCCCGCGGTGATTGTGTCAGTGGCTGCCGACATACTGGACTCATGAGCGACGGCGCCCAGGCGGCGATGCCCCCCGTCACCCCCTCCGCCGAAGACGCCGCCATGAACGCCGCCGCGGACGCCCGTGCGGACGCCGCCGTGCACGCCGACAGGTCGCACGCCTGGCAGCGGCTCCCCGTGTGGGACGCCTACACGCTGCTCGTGCTGGCGGGCGCGGTCGCCCTCACGTTCGCGATGCCGGCCGCGTCCGACCACCCGTTCGCCGCGTCGGTGCTGCTGGCGGGGGTCCTGCCGCTCTACCTGACGGTCGGGCACCGCGCCGCCCGCGCCGACGCCGACGACACCCCGCTCGCCTACGGCTATCTGGCCGGCGCGCTGGCGCTGTTCGGCATGGCGTCGTTCGTGGCCGGGACGGCCTGGTACGCGGCGTTCGCGCTCGTCCCGCACTGCTTCCAGCTGCTGTCGCTGCGGCGGGCGTGCATGGCGGCGATGGTGGTGAACATGGTGCCGCTGGCCGCGCTGCTGCGGTACCGGCACGAGTCGTCGGTCATCATGATCATGGCGGCGATCGGCGTGCTCGGCACGGTCTGTGCGGTGTTCCTCGGCTCCTGGATCGACCGGGTCATCACGCAGAGCCGCGAGCGGGCCCGGCTGATCGAGCGGCTGCGCTCCAGCCAGGCCGAGGTGGCGCGGCTGTCGCACGCCGCCGGGGCTGCGGCCGAGCGCGAGCGGCTGACCACCGAGATCCACGACACGCTGGCGCAGGGCTTTTTGACCATTCTGACGCTGCTGCAGGCGGCCGAGCGGCGGATGCCGCCGGACGATCCGCTGCGCGCCGCCGTCGAGCCGGCGATCCGCACGGCGCGCGACAACCTGGCCGAGGCGCGGGCGCTGATCGCGGCGCGTCCGCCAGTGGCGCTGGACGCCGCCCCGGTCGCCGAGGCGCTGCGCCGTCTGACCGCCACGTTCGGCGAGGAGACCGGCGTGGACGCGACGTACCAGATCGACGGGGAGCCGCGTCCGCTGTTGCCCGCGGCCGACGTGGTGCTGCTGCGGGCCGCGCAGGAGGCCCTGGCCAACGTCCGCAGGCACGCCCGCGCCCGCACGGTGGCGGTGCGGCTGGCGTTCGACGCAACCGCGGCCCGCCTCACGGTGGCCGACGACGGGGTGGGGTTCGACCCCGCCAACGCGGCCCGGCCCGATCTGGGCACCGGCGAGCACTTCGGCCTCCTCGGCCTGCACCGCCGCGCCGAGAGCTTGGGCGGCACGGTGACCGTCCGCAGCGCCCCCGGTGAGGGCACGACGCTGACGGTGGAGCTGCCCGACGGGCCCACCGGGACCGGCGGCTGATCGGCGGCCTCGCGGACATGGAGAAGGCCCCGCGGGAGGCATCCCGCGGGGCCTTCCCCACGTTGCAACCGGTGTGCGGGTCGCCTCTCGGCGAAAGGCACAACGTGGCTCCAAGCGATCGGCGCCGCCCCGCCGGAGCGGGGAACACCGACCCGGTATTCCGCGAAGGCGATAGGTGAGGCCCGGGGACACCAGGCACACCGGCCACGAAGAGTGTAACCGGCGGCCGCCCGGGATTGTTCCCGCCGCGCCCCGCGTTCTCAGCGCGGGCGCCCTGCCAGGCGGAGGCGTTTCCCGCCATGTGCGGTCCCGGCGGAGCCGTATCGTCGGTCCAGTGGTTGACTATTCGGTGACGAAAGTGACCGCTTACTACCGCGGCCGAGCCCTCGGGAGGTTCCGATGACCGTGGACACGCAGAGCAGCGCGACGTTCGCCTCGCTGAACCCGGCGACCGGTGAGGTCGTCGCCGAGCATCCCGTCCACGACCGCGACGCGGTCGAGGAGGCGGTGCGCCGGGCCCGGGAGGCGGCCGAGTGGTGGGCGGCGCTGGACCGCCGCGAGCGCCGGGTGCGGCTGCTGAACGTCAAGGGCTCGCTCACCCGCAACCTGAACCGGATGGCCGAGCTGATCCACAACGAGACCGGCAAGCCGCTGCAGGACGCCCAGCTCGAAGTGATCATGGCGATCACGCATCTGGACTGGGCCGCCCGCAACGCCGACAAGGTGCTCGGGCCGCGCACCGTGTTCCCCGGCCTGATCGCGGTGAACCACAAGTGCGTCCTGGAGTACCTGCCGCTGGGCGTGGTCGGCGTGATCGGCCCGTGGAACTACCCGATCTTCACCCCGATGGGCTCGATCGCCTATGCGCTGGCCGCGGGCAACGCCGTGGTGTTCAAGCCGTCGGAGTACACCCCGGGCGTGGGCGTGCTGCTGGCCGAGCTGTTCGCCGCGGTGGTCCCCGAGCAGCCGGTGCTGCAGGTCGTCACCGGGCTGGGAGAGACGGGCGCCGCGCTGGCCTCCTCCCCCGGCGTCGACAAGATCGCCTTCACCGGCTCCGCCCGCACCGCCAAGAAGGTGATGGCGGCCTGCGCGCAGAACCTCACCCCCATCGTGGCCGAGTGCGGCGGCAAGGACGCCTGCATCGTCGACGCCGACGCCGACCTGGACGCCGCCGCCGACGCCGCGCTGTGGGGCGCGATGTCCAACGCGGGCCAGACCTGCATCGGCGTCGAGCGCATCTACGTCGTGGACGCCGCCTACGACGCGTTCCTGGCCAAGCTCACCGAGAAGGCCCGCGACCTGCGCCCCGGCTTCGACCGCGAGGCCGCCTACGGCCCGATCACCATGCCCGCCCAGCTCGACATCATCGAACGCCACATCACCGACGCCATCGACAAGGGCGGCCGGGCCGTCGTCGGCGGGCCCGAGTCGGTGCGCAAGCCGTACGTGGAGCCGGTCGTCCTCACCGACGTGCCGGACGACTCGGCCGCCGTGTGCGAGGAGACGTTCGGCCCGACGATCACCGTGCACCGGGTCAAGGACCTGGAGGAGGCGCTGGAGAAGGCCAACCGCACCAGCTACGGCCTGGCCGGGACGATCTTCTCCCGCAACCGCGGCCGCGCCATGGAGCTGGCCCGCCGCATGCGCTCGGGCATGACCTCGATCAACGCCTTCGCCGCGTTCGCCACCGTGGCGGCGCTGCCGTTCGGCGGCGTCGGCGAGTCCGGGTTCGGGCGCATCCACGGCGCCGACGGGCTGCGCGAGTTCGCCCGCCCAAAGGCCATCACCCGCCAGCGCTTCGCGCTGCCGACGAATCTGACGTCCTTCACCCGCACCGACAAGGACATGGCGCGCATCCTGCAGCTGGTCACGTTCCTCCACGGCCGCCACTACAAGCGCTGATAGCCCACGTTTCCAACAGGTGTGGCATAGGGCGTAATTCCCCGGACGGCCCACCGGGTGGTGAGCGGGCCGCTAGCGTCGCTGACGGCGCCGCTGGTACCCGCTCACCACAGGGAGGCTCCGTGGACATCATCGGCCGCGCGGAATGGGGCGCCCGCGCCCCGCGCTCCCGTACCACCACCACGTGGTCGCGGCGGACCGAGTTCATCGTGCACTACTCCGAGGGCCCCACCACCCAGACCCCCCGCCAGATCCAGGACCACCACATGGACTCCAACGGGTGGGCAGACATCGGCTACAACTTCCTGGTCGACGTCATGGGCCGGATCTACGAGGGCCGCGGCTGGCTGGTCGTCGGCGCGCACGCCACCGGCCACAACACCTCGGGCATCGGCGTGTGCATGATCGGCCGCAATGGAGACGCCACCACCGCCGCCGAGAACGCGATCCGGTGGCTGTACGACGAGGCGGTCCGACGCGCGGGCCGGTCGCTGAAGAAGCTGGGGCACCGCGACGTCACCGCGACCTCGTGCCCGGGTGACCAGTTGTACGCGTGGGTGCGGGCAGGGATGCCCGCCGGATCCAACCAGGAGGACGACATGCCCGTGTACGTGTCCGTCGGAGTCACCGACGCCCAGTCCCTGCCGCCCGAAACCTGGACGACGGTCGACTGGCCCAAGGAGTACGCCGACTCCGCGCACCACCACTGGAACCGGGGCGGCCCCAGCCTCGTGCACGGCCCGGCCCGCTACTCCCTGACCGCCAACGTCCGCATCAAGGGGCTGCCCGCCGGGACGGAGCTGCAGGCCCGCGCCATCGAGCGGCGCGAGTCGGACGGCGAGATCGAGGCCGGTCCCATCGCCGAGTACGTCGCCAGCGAGGGCGACACGTTCGTGCACTACGCGCTCCCGGCGGACACCGTCGGGACGGGCCGGCGGGTGCGGTTCCAGGTCATCCACTACGGCACGCAGACCGCCCAGATCACCGGCGGGTCCGCCAAGGTGCTCATCTGGGAGCAGTAGGCCCCGCCCGGGCCGCCTCATAAGGCGCCTGGGGACGCGTAAGACGTCCTGGGCGCGGCTAAGGCGGCGGCGGGCCGCACGGATAAGGCGTCGTCCCGATGCGGCGCGTACGGCCTTAGCGCGAACCTCGAACATACCGGGCCGGGAAGGCCGGCCCGCGGAACCGAGGAGAGCGCGAATGCTGCACCACGACGTGGCCAGGGCCATCGCCGCCGAGCGCGTACGGCGCCTGCAGGCCGAGGCCAAGGCCGCCCGCCAGGCCGCCGAGGCGCGCAAGCGGTGAGCCGTGGGCAGGCGCGGCCGTCCCCCCGGAAAGGCTGCCGCTCCGGCCGACGCCCCCGCCCGGTCCCCGCAAGGACCGGCGGGGGCGTTCTCGCGTCTCAGGGTGTGACCGGGTCCAGGGGGGTGCGGCCCCGGATGAGGTCGGCGGCGCGTTCGGCGATGGCGATGGTGGGGGCGTTGGTGTTGCCGCGCGGCACCGACGGCATGACCGAGGCGTCCACCACACGCAGGCCCTCCACACCGCGCACCCGCAGTTCGAGGTCGCAGACGGCGCCGTCGCCGCCCATGGCACAGGTGCTCGTCGGATGGAACAGCGTGGCGACCTGGCGCCGCACGAACTCGGCCAGCGCCTCGTCGCCGGACACCTGCTCGCCCGGGGCGAACTCGCCGCCCACCAGCGCGGCCAGCGGCCCGGTCGCGGCGATCTCCCGGGCCTGGCGGATCCCCGCCACCAGCACGTCCAGGTCGGCCTTGTCGGCCAGGTAGGCCGGGTCGATGAGCGGCTTGGCGTACGGGCTGGCCGACCGCAGCCGCAGCGAACCCCGGCTGCCCACCGCGATCGCGGTGACCAGCACCGACACCACCCGCTGCCGGGCCTCCGTCAGCCCCTGGTCCACCAGGGGCGTGGGCAGCACGTGGTACTGCAGGTCGGGGGCGGGCAGGCCCTCGACCGTGCGGACGAAACCGCCCGCCTCGGCGACGTTGGAGGCGTACGGGCCGCGCCCCAGCGCCTGCCACAGCGCGAGGCTGCCGGTGCCCGCCATTTCCCACAGCGCCTTGTTGCGGGGCGCGGCGAACATGACGTTCACGTACGGGTGGTCCTGGAGGCCCTGCCCGACCGGGGAGTCGGCCACCACGTCGATGCCGTGGGCGCGCAGATGGTCTGCCGGGCCCACGCCGGACAGCATCAGCAGCTGCGGGCTGTTGACCGAGCCCCCCGACAGCACGACCTCGGCCTCGGCCCGGACGTCGACGAGCTCCCCGCGCCGCTCGTACCGCACCCCTGCGGCGCGTCCGTTCTCGATGAGGATCCGGTGCGCCAGCGCGTCCGTCACCACGGTGAGGTTGGGACGCGCCATGGCCGGGCGCAGGTACGCGTCGGCGGTGGACCAGCGCCGCCCCCGCTTGTGGGTGACCTGGTAGAAGCCGACGCCGTCCTGCTCGGGCCCGTTGAAGTCGCCGTTGGCGGCCAGCCCGTACGCCTTGGCCGACTGCACCCACGCCGTGGTGAGCGGATGCTTGTACCGCAGGTCCTCCACGCGCAGCGGCCCGCCCACCCCGTGGTAGGGGGACTGCCCGCGCTGCTGGTCCTCGGCCCGCAGGAAGTACGGCAGCAGGTCGGCGTACCCCCAGCCCGTGCAGCCGTAGGAGTCGCGCCAGGTGTCGTAGTCGTACCGGTGGCCGCGGATGTAGATCATCGCGTTGGTGGACGAGCTGCCGCCCAGGGTGCGTCCGCGCGGCCAGTACACGCTGCGTCCGGCGGCGTGCTCCTGCGGGACGGTCCCGTAGTCCCAGTCGTAGGGCCCCCGGGCCAGCGTGGCGATCGCCGCCGGAATGTGGATCTCCGGGGCGTCGTCGGGCGGCCCCGCCTCCAGCAGCAGCACCCGGGTGCCGGGGTTCTCGCTGAGCCGGGCGGCCAGCACGCATCCCGCGCTGCCCGCGCCCACGATGATGTAGTCGTACACCATTGGCGCCTCCGGTACGGGGGTCTCGGCGGGGGGCGTCCCTAAGAGACACCTCGCACCCTACCGAGCGCTCGTCCACGGCTTGAGGCGAGGGCCACGGCTTGAGGCGAGGGCCACGGCTTGAGGCGAGGGCCACGGCTTAGTGTGAGGGCATGGCGAAGAACAGGGAGACCCCCGTCGTGCTGTCCCGCATCTACACCCGGACGGGCGACGACGGCACCACCGCCCTCGGCGACGGGTCGCGCACCCGCAAGACCGACCCGCGGCTGGCGGCCTACGCCGACGTGGAGGAGGCCAATGCGGCCATCGGCGTGGCGCTGGCGATGGGCGGCCTGCCCGAACCGATCAAGGCGCTGCTGACCCGGGTGCAGAACGACTTGTTCGACGTCGGCGCCGACCTGTGCGCCCCTGTGACGCCGAATCCGCCGTATCCGCCGCTGCGGGTGGACTCCACCTACATCGACCGCCTGGAGGCCGCCTGCGACGAGCACAACGCCGAACTGCCGCCGCTGCGCAGCTTCGTCCTCCCCGGAGGGACGCCCGGCGCGGCGCTGCTGCACGTCGCCCGCACGGTGACGCGGCGCGCCGAGCGCTCGGCGTGGGCGGCGATCGAGGCGCACGGCGCCGCCCCCGCCGCCTCCCCTTCCGGCGAGGGCGCCGACGCTTCCGGCGCGGTCGAGGGCGGCGTGAACCCGCTGACGGCGCGCTACCTCAACCGCCTGTCGGACCTGCTGTTCATCCTCTGCCGCGTCGCCAACGCCGAGCACGGCGACGTCCTGTGGAAGCCCGGCGGCGAACGCTGACCTCCCGCCGGGCACGCCGGGGGTGGGGTTAGCCCCACCATGAGGACGGCGGGCCGCCTCCTGGTAGCGGCCCCGTCCTCCGGGCGATGCTGAAGCTCGACGGGGATTCGACCACCGACGGGCGGGAGACGACGAGTGAACACCCTCACGACCGTGGCGCTGGCGACAGGGGCCGCCGCGGCCGCCGCGCTCGCACTGACGGGCTGCTCCGTGGACTTCGGCACCCACCGGGAGACCCGGTCCTACGACGTCCGCGACGCCGTCACCGCGGTCAAGCTGGAGTCCGGCAACGGCCGTGTCGAGATCGTCGGCTCCGACTCCCCCGGCGTCCACGTGCAGGAGCGGCTGCGCTGGTCGAACTCGCGGAACAAGCCGAACCCCCGGCACTTGGTCGCGGGCGGCACGCTGACGCTCGGCGCCTCCTGCGGCCGCACGGTGCTGGGCCCCGGCGCCTGCGGGATCACCTACCGGCTGCGGGTGCCGCGCGGCCTCGCCGTGCAGGTGACCACCGACGAGGGCGCCATCGAGGCGACCGGCCTCGGCGGACGCCTGACCCTGCGCACCGACAACGGCTCGATCACCGCACGCGATCTGCGCGCCTCCGCCCTGTCGGCGCGCACCGCCGACGGGCCCATCCGGATCGGGGGCCGGGCCGACACCGCCGACCTCAGCACCGACACCGGCCGGATCAGCGCCACCGGGCTGCGCGCCGTACGCCTCACCGCGCGCACCGCCGACGGCCCCATCCGGCTCACCGGCCGCGCCGACACCGCCGACCTCAGCACCGACACCGGCGGGATCGACGCCACCGAGCTGAGCGCGCGGCGGCTGGACGCGCGCACCAACGACGGCGGCGTGCGGATCGCCCTGGCCTCGCCGCCCGACAGCGTGCGGGCCCGCACCGACAGCGGCCAGATCAGGCTGGCCCTGCCCGCCGGGCAGTCCTACGCGATCACGATGGACAACGAGAGCGGCGAGCGCCGGATCGAGTCCGGCGTGCACAACGACAGCCGCTCGCCCCGCCAGGTGGACCTGAGGACCGGCGACGGCCGCATCGTCGTCTCCGCCGCGTAGGCGCCCGGACGCCCGGCCCGCCGACGCGGGACGGGCGTCAGCGCGTCCACCGCAGGCCGCCGTCCGGCCCCCACGTCACCGAATCGGCGGCGCGGCCGGAGACCGTCCGCCGGCTGGCCCTCTTGACCGGCAGCGGTCCGGCCGCCAGCCGCTGCGTGACGTGTGCCGCGCCGTCGACGTTGGTGTCCAGCAGCCGCATGTCGACGTTCGCGACGGTGTCGCAGGCCGCGTGATAGCAGGGGTCGTACGGCTTGCCCGCGGTGCCGCCGAACGTCGCGGCCTCCGCGGCCGTTTTGACCTGTTCGGCGCCGGTGGCCATGCCGCCCGCCGGAATGCCGCGCACGACGAACGGCCCGTAGTCGGAACGCCCGTCGAAGGCCTGCTCGGCCGTCGGCAGCCGCCGCGCCGCGAAGTAGTCGCGGAACAGCCTCTCGATCCGCGCCGACCCCGGCGGCGGCGCGAACTCCTCGACCGGCGTGCCGCCCGAGGCGTCTCCGTCGTACACCCCGCGCACGCCGTTGGGCGAGCCGAGCATGTCGAAGTTGAGGACGGCGCCGATCCGGGCGCGGTCGGCGGCGGGCAGCGTCCGGACGTAGTGGTCGGAACCGCGCAGCCCGTCCTCCTCCGCGCCCCACCACGCGAACCGCACCCGGTTCCGCCGCGCCCCGGCGGGCAGCGCGCCGAACCGTTCGGCCACCGCGAGCACCGCCGCCGCCCCCGTGGCGTTGTCGTTGATCCCCGGGCCCTTGCGGACGCTGTCCAGATGCGCCCCGACCACCACGACGCGGCGCTCGTCGCCCCCGGGCGCGTCGGCGACGACGTTGACCGACCGCCGCTGGGTGTTGACGGTGTGGGCGGCGACCCGCAGCCGCAGCCGCCCGTCCGCCGCCGCCTTGACCAGCCGCACCCCGACAGCGTGGGACACCCCCAGCACCGGCAGTGTGAACGGCCGGCCCAGCGACCCCGCCAGGGCCTTCTTCGTCCCGGACACGTCGAAGATGACCACGGCCGACGCGCCGGCCGCCTGCGCGTTGGCCGCCTTGTCGGTGAACCGGCAGGTGCCGCGCTGCAGCAACGCGATCGCGCCCCGGGGGAAACCCTGGAAGTCGCCCGGTTCACACCCGCTCGTACCGGTTGCGCCCTCGGGCGGCACGTCGACGGCCACGGCCCGCGCGGTGACGTCCCCCGCCCCCGAGTACAGCATCGTCTGAAAGTCGCCGTCCGCCGTGAACTCCGCCCGCACCGGCTCGACCTGGGCGAACTCGGCGGCCCGGGTCTCCTCGAACAGGACGTAGCCGAACCGCTGCACCTGGGGTGCGTACCCGGCCCGCCGCAGCCGGCCCACCACGTACGCCACCGAGCGCTCCTCACCGGGGGTCTGCGCCGCCCGGTTGCCTCCGCTGCGCTCGGCGATCCGCTGGAACTCCGCCAGGTGACGGCGCACGTCCCCGATCGTCACCACATCCGCCGGGCCGCCGCGATCCGCGGGCTCGGCCGCGGCCCTCCCCGACAGCCCCGTCGCGGCCACGGCCAGCGCCACCGTCCCCCCGACGGCGCCCGACGCGGCGAGTTTGCGCATGTGTCCCCCCGAACACGTGTCGCTCGATCCGGTCCGACGCCCGCCCCCGGGTCATTCGGACTGGTGGATGTCCACCGGGAAGCCCGGCGGCGCGGCCTCAAGCCAGGCCAGGAACCCCGTCAGCGCCGAAGCGCTCATCGCCAGCTCCACGGTGAGGTCCCCGTCGCGCACCTCGATGACGCCGGCGTCCGGCGGCAGCCCCGCGGCCTCCCCCGCCTCGGGCCGGCGCCGATTTGACACGACAAGGCCCCGGCGGTGGATCACCTGCCGGGGCCTGGTCCGCAAGCCGAAGACGCGGTGCCAGTGCAGCACGTCCCCGCGGTAACGGCCGATGCCCAGCCGCCACGGCCCGGGAGCGCCCTCCTCCGGTATCACCCGCAGGCTGCACTCCACCGTGCCGCCGCCGCGCACGAACAGCCAGCGGCGCACGGACACCACGGCGAACAGCAGCGCGACCAGCAGCGCGACCGCGGCGAGCGCCACGCCCGCATCCACTGCCAGCTGCCCGCCCAACTACCCCCGCCGTTTCCGTGTCCGTCCAGTCGTCCGTGCGCCGCCCGGCACCTTTTCCGTTCGCTAGGCGTTCTGCCCCGCGGCGCGCAGCCGCGCCCGGGCCCGCCGCTCGGCCGTGGCGTCCGCGCCGCCCTCGGCCGACAGCGCCTCCTCCAGGGCCTGCTGGGCGGCCGCCACGTTCACCTCGGCGCCCAGCTCGGCCTGCTCGGCGAGGATGGACACCTCGTCGCCCGCGATGGAGAAGAAGCCGCTGCCCACCATGGCGGTGACCCACTCGCCGCCGTCGGCGGGCTCGATCTTCACCACGCTGCCGTCGAGCAGCACACCGAGCACCGGGGCGTGCCCGGGCAGGATGCCGAGCTGGCCCTCGATGGTCTGCGCGACCACCATTTTGGCCTCGCCGGACCACACCTCGCGCTCCGGCGAGACGAGCCCGACCTTCAAAGTCGCCACCTGTTCATCCTCCGCGTCGAGCGGCCCCGCGCCGGGGACCGGCTACTTGGCCAGCTCCTTGGCTTTGCGCTCGGCGTCCTCGATGCCGCCGCACATGAAGAACGCCTGCTCGGGCAGGTGGTCGTACTTGCCCTCGGCGATCCCCTTGAACGACTCGATGGTCTCCGACAGCGGCACCGTCACGCCGGGCTGGCCGGTGAACTGCTCGGCCACGTACATCGGGTGCGACAGGAAGCGCTCGATGCGCCGCGCCCGCTGGACGGTGACCTTGTCCTCCTCCGACAGCTCGTCGATGCCGAGGATGGCGATGATGTCCTGCAGCTCCTTGTACTTCTGCAGGATCCGCTTGACCTCCTGGGCCACCTCGTAGTGCTGCTGCCCCAGGATCTGCGGGTCCATGATCCGCGAGGTCGAGTCGAGCGGGTCCACCGCCGGGTAGATGCCCTTCTCGGTGATGGCCCGCGACAGCACCGTGGTGGCGTCCAGGTGCGCGAACGTGGTGTGCGGCGCCGGGTCGGTGATGTCGTCGGCGGGCACGTAGATCGCCTGCATCGAGGTGATCGAGTGACCCCGGGTCGAGGTGATCCGCTCCTGCAGCACGCCCATCTCGTCGGCCAGCGTCGGCTGGTAGCCCACCGCCGACGGCATGCGGCCGAGCAGGGTCGACACCTCCGAACCGGCCTGGGTGAACCGGAAGATGTTGTCGATGAACAGCAGCACGTCCTGCTTCTGCACGTCGCGGAAGTACTCGGCCATGGTCAGGCCGGACAGCGCGACGCGCAGCCGGGTGCCCGGCGGCTCGTCCATCTGGCCGAACACCAGCGCGGTGTCCTTCAGGACGCCCGCCTCGTCCATCTCGACCCACAGGTCGTTGCCCTCGCGGGTGCGCTCGCCCACGCCCGCGAACACCGAGGTACCGCCGAAGTTCCGCGCCACCCGGGTGATCATCTCCTGGATCAGCACGGTCTTGCCCACGCCCGCGCCGCCGAACAGGCCGATCTTGCCGCCGCGCACGTACGGGGTGAGCAGGTCGATGACCTTGATGCCGGTCTCCAGCATCTCGGTCTTGGACTCCAGCTGGTCGAAGGCCGGGGCCTTGCGGTGGATCCCCCACCGCTCGGTGATCTTCAGCGACGCGGTCGGCACGTCCAGGGACTCGCCGAGCGCGTTCCACACGTGGCCCTTGGTGACGTCGCCCACCGGCACCGCGATCGAGTCGCCGGTGTCGACCACCGCGGCCCCGCGCACCAGGCCGTCGGTCGGCTGCATGGAGATCGCGCGGACCATGTTGTCGCCCAGGTGCTGGGCGACCTCCAGGGTCAGCGTCTTGGTCTCCTCGCCGAGCGCGACCTCGACATGCAGCGCGTTGTAGATCTCCGGGAGGGCGTCGGCGGGAAACTCCACGTCGACGACCGGACCGATGACGCGGGCGACGCGCCCGGTCGCGGTCGCCGTCTCTACCTGTGCAGTCATTCTCACTCCCCGCCAGAATCGGCCAGCGCGTCAGCGCCACCGACGATCTCGCTGATTTCCTGGGTGATCGCGGCCTGCCGCGCCTGGTTCATCTGGCGCGTGTAGACCCCGAGCAGTTCGTTGGCGTTGTCGGTGGCCGACTTCATCGCCCGGCGCACCGACGCGTGGTAGGACGCCGCCGACTGGAGCAGCATGTGGTAGATGCGGCTCTCGATGTAGTTCGGCAGCAGCAGGTCCAGCGCGGCCTCGGCGGACGGCTCGAAGTCGTAGGCCGGGGGCACCACGTCGGAATCGGCGGTCTCCACGACCTCCACCGGGAGCAGCCGGCGCACCTGGGCCCGCTGGGTCAGCATCGAGACGAACTCGGTGTAGACCACGTGGATCTCCCCGACCCCGCCCTCGGCGTCGGTCTTGAGGAAGTCCTCGGTCAGCCGCCGCCCGACCTGCTCGGCGCTGGCGAAGTCGGGACGGTCGCTGATGCCCCGCCACTCGGCCGCCATCTCCCGACCGCGGAACCGGTACCAGGTGATGCCCTTGTTGCCGATCACGTAGGGCACGGGCTCACGGCCCTGCTCGCGCAGGGCCGTGATCAGCGACTCCGCCTCGCGGATGGCGTTGGCGTTGTAGCCGCCGGCGAATCCGCGGTCGCTGGTGATCACCAGCACCGCCGAGCGCTTGTCCTCCGGCTGCTCGGTGAGCAGCGGGTGCTTGATCCCCACATGGTGGCTGATCAGCGCGGACAGCGCCCGGGTGATCTGGTCGGCGTACGGCTTGGACGCCTCCACCGCCTGCTGGGCCTTGACGATCCGCGAGGTCGCGATCATCTCCTGGGCACGCGTGATCTTGGCGGTCGACTTGACCGACCTGATCCGCTGCCGCAGTTGGCGAAGCTGTGCAGCCATCGGTGCGTCAGTCCTTCTTGGGGTTGCTGACGCGCTTGATGGTCTCCTGCTCCACGTCCTCCTGGTCGATCGCCTCCACCGGGGCCTCCTCGCCCAGCAGGCCGCCCTCGCTGGTTTCGAAGCCCTTCTTGAACTCGGTGATGGCGTCCTTGAGGGTGGTGAGGCCGTCGTCGGACAGCTCGCCGGTCTCGCGGATGGAGGTCAGCAGCCCGCCGTGCTCGCGCTCGATGTACTCCAGGAACTCGGTCTCGAAGCGGCGGATGTCGGCCACCGGGACGTCGTCCAGCTCGCCGGAGGTGCCGGCCCACACCGACACGACCTGCTTCTCGGCCGGGAACGGGTTGCCCTGCGGCTGCTTGAGCAGCTCGACCAGGCGGGCGCCGCGCTCCAGCTGGGCGCGCGAGGCCGCGTCCAGGTCGGAGGCGAACGCGGCGAACGCCTCCAGGTCGCGGTACTGCGACAGCGCCAGCCGCAGCGTACCGGCGACCTTGCGCATCGCCTTGATCTGCGCCGAACCGCCGACCCGGGACACCGAGATACCGACGTTCATGGCCGGGCGCACGCCCTGGTTGAACAGGTCGGTCTCCAGGAAGCACTGGCCGTCGGTGATGGAGATGACGTTGGTCGGGATGTAGGCCGACACGTCGTTGCCCTTGGTCTCGATGATCGGCAGGCCGGTCAGCGAGCCGCCACCGAGATCGTCCGACAGCTTGGCGCACCGCTCCAGCAGCCGCGAGTGCAGGTAGAACACGTCGCCCGGGTAGGCCTCGCGGCCCGGCGGGCGGCGCAGCAGCAGGGAGATGGCGCGGTAGGCCTCGGCCTGCTTGGACAGGTCGTCGAAGATGATCAGGACGTGCTTGCCCTGGTACATCCAGTGCTGCCCGAGCGCCGACCCGGTGTAGGGGGCGATGTACTTGTAGCCGGACGGCTCGGACGCCGGGGCCGCCACGATCGTGGTGTACTCCATGGCGCCGGCCTCCTCGAGGGTGCGGCGCACATTGGCGATCGTGGAGCCCTTCTGGCCGACCGCGACGTAGATGCAGCGCACCTGCTTCTTCTCGTCGCCGGACGCCCAGTTGTCCTTCTGGTTGAGGATCGTGTCGATGCCGATCGTGGTCTTGCCGGTCTGCCGGTCACCGATGATCAGCTGCCGCTGGCCCCGGCCGATCGGCGTCATCGAGTCGATCGCCTTGATGCCGGTCTGCAGCGGCTCCTTCACCGACTGCCGCTGCACGACCGTGGGGGCCTGCAGCTCCAGGGCGCGGCGCTCGTTCGCCTCGATCGGGCCCTTGCCGTCGATCGGGTTGCCCAGCGCGTCCACGACGCGGCCCAAGAACGCGTCGCCCACCGGCACCGACAGCACCTCGCCGGTGCGGCGGACCTTCTGGCCTTCCTCGATCTTGGAGAAGTCGCCCAGGACGACCGCGCCGATCTCGCGCACGTCCAGGTTCAGCGCCAGCCCGCGCGTCCCGTCCTCGAACTCCAGGAGCTCGTTCGCCATGGTCGAAGGCAGCCCCTCGACGTGGGCGATACCGTCGCCGGAATCGACCACGGTGCCGACCTCTTCGCGCGCGGCTGCCTCGGGCTCGTACGACTGGACGAAGCGCTCCAGCGCGTCCCGGATCTCGTCCGGACGGATCGTCAGCTCCGCCATGATTCCTCTCTTGCTCCCTGTGGTGGGGTGGTCGTGCTCAGCTCGCGAGCCGCCGGCGCACGTCGTCCAGGCGCCCGGCGATCGTGCCGTCGATGATCTCGTCCCCGATCTGGATCGACAGGCCGCCGATCGTCCCGGGATCGATCTCGATGTTCAGATGTACCTCGTGCCCGTAGGCCGCGGCGAGCACCGCGGCGAGCCGGGTCCGCTGGTCCTCCGACAGCTCCACCGGGGTGCGCACCAGCGCCACCAGGCGCTGCCGCCGCTGGGCGACGAGCCGGCCGTACTCGGCCAGCCCGCCTTCCAGGCTACGGCCTCGCGGCCGCACCACCAGCTCGGTGACCAGCGCCAGCGTGGCCGCGGTCACCTTGCCTTCCAGCAGCGAGGCGACCAGCCCCCGCTTGCGGTCGTCGGGCAGCGCGGGACCGGAGAGCGCGGCGCGCAGCTGCGGCTCGCCCTCGATGACCCGGGAGAACCGGAACAGCTCGTCCTCCAGGTCGTCCAGGTTCCCCTCGGCCTCGGCGCGCGCGGCCTGGGCGGTGACCGCCAGGACCTCGATGGCGTCCGACAGCTCCGCGGGGCTGGACCAGCGCAGCCGCACGGTGTCGGCCACCAGGTCCAGCGCGGCCGGCGAGATCTTGC
Organism: Actinomadura sp. NBRC 104425; assembly: GCF_030269545.1. GTDB lineage: Bacteria > Actinomycetota > Actinomycetes > Streptosporangiales > Streptosporangiaceae > Spirillospora > Spirillospora keratinilytica. The sequence continues at coordinate 212,196 of NZ_BSTN01000009.1, forward strand.
CCTCCAGCAGCACGTGCATGAGCCGGGCCTTGTCGGCCCCGTCGCGCGCCGGGTCGGACAGCGCCCGGCGCAGCCCATGCTCGCGGTCGATCAGCTGCAGCACGGCGAACAGGTCGCCGCCCAGCGCCGTAAGGTCCGCGGAGGGGAGGACCGCCTCCAGCCGCTCGCGCACCTCGGCCAGCGACGCCCTGCTCACCGCTCCCGTGATGGTCATGACGAGATCCGCTCCTGGGTGCGGGTGCGCTCCTCAAGCTCGGCGAGGAACCGGTCCACCACGCGGCTCTGCCGGGCGCTGTCCTCAAGGGACTCGCCCACCACGCGGCCGGCCAGCTCCACCGACAGCGCCCCGATCTCGGCCCGCAGCTGCTGGAGCGCCTGTTGCCGGTCGGCCTCGATCTGGGCGTGCGCGGCCTCGACGATGCGGCGCGCCTCGGCCTGGGCCTCCTGGCGCATCTCGGCGATGATCTGCGCGCCCTGCTCCTTGGCCTCCTCGCGGAGCCGGGCGGCGTCGTGCCGCGCCTCGGCGAGCTGGCGCTTGTAGGCCTCCAGCGTCTCCTTGGCCTCCTGCTGCACCTCCTCGGCGCGCTTGAGGCCGCCCTCGATCGCGTCGGTGCGCTCCTCGAGGGTCTTCTGGATCTGCGGGACCAGCTTCCAGCCGACGAGGATCAGCACGATCGCGAAGGAGATCGTGCCGAACACCAGCTCGGAGGCGTGCGGCAGCAGCGGGTTGCCGTGCCCGCCCTCCTCGGCCGCCACGGCGGCGGCCGCCAGCAGGTTGCTCATGAGGGTTCCGCCTTCCTGTCAGTACGGGTCAGGAGGCTTCAGCTGTGCACGAACGGCACGACGAAACCGATGAGGGCGAGCGCCTCGGTGAGGGCGAAGCCCAGCAGCATGTTCTGGCGGATGGTGTTGTACAGCTCCGGCTGGCGGGCGATGGCCTGCACACCCTGGCCGAAGATGATGCCCACGCCGATACCCGGGCCGATGGCGGCCAGACCGTACGCGATGGAGCCAACGTTGCCGGTCACTTCGGCGAGAACGCCCATTCTCTTTCCCTTTTCAGTCGGCCGGTGGGGCTCCCCACCGGAGCTCTTGCCGGTTGCGGTTGCGAAGTCTGTCGGTGTTGCCGGGGTCTGCGGTGCCCGCCGGGGCCGGGCCGCGTCAGTGGTCGGGGTGCAGCGCGCCGCCGATGTAGGAGGCGGCCAGCAGGGTGAAGATGAAGGCCTGCAGCGCCTGCACGAAGATCTCGAAGCCGGTCATGACGACGCTCATCACGAAGCCGAGCACGCCCAGGCCGGACCCCAGCGGGGTCAGCTTCTCGATCAGGAACCAGTAGCCGACCGAGGCGAAGAACGCGATCAGCAGGTGGCCGGCGAACATGTTGGCGAAGAGCCGGACCGCGTGCGTGAAGGGCCGCAGGATCACGGTCGACAGCAGCTCGATCGGCGCCAGGATGATGTACAGCCACGCGGGCAGCCCGGGGGGGAACATCATGTTCTTGAACCAGCCGCCGAGCCCCTGGTGCTTGATGCTCAGGAAGACCATCAGCACGTACACCACCGCGGCCGGCACGATCGCGAACGCGATGTGCGACGGGGCGGGCAGCTGCAGCACCGGGATGACGCCCATCAGGTTCATCACGAGGATGAAGAAGAACGTCGACAGCAGGAACGGCATCCACTTGTCGCCGTCCTTGCCGATCATCGGCCGGGCGACCTGGTCGCGTACGAACAGGTAGCCGACCTCGCCGATGTTCTGCACGCCGCGGGGCACGAGCTTGGGCTTGCTGAAGGCCGCCCAGAAGAAACCGCAGACAATGATCACGGACAGGGCGACGATCAGCGTCGGCTTGGTCAGCCACGACGGGGCGCCGTCCCAGAGGGGACCCCAGTCGAAGATCTCGGTGCCCGGGGCCTGGAACTCGTTTCCGCCCTCGGCGGCGAGGAGTTGTCGCGCTATCACGCGGCAGTCCCTTCGTCAGTGACTCGCAGGTCGGTCAGTACTACACGTGCGTGCCCGAGGACGGTGCCATGCCCGTGGTGGACGTGGCCGCGGTCGGCCGGTCCACGGTCGGCAGGTCCACAGTCGGCGGCGGTCGACTCCGCCGTGGGCGCCGTCAGCGACCGTAGCGGTGGTAGACCAGGTAGAGCGCTAGAGCAAGGCCCACCAGGACGCCGATGGGGAGCAGCGCCGAGGTGCCCAGCCAGCGATCCAGCAGCCAACCCAGGCCGCCGTAGACCGCCATCCCGCTCAGCAGGTAGCCGGGGATGGACCAGGCGGCGTTGGTGAAGGCTCGATGGTCCGAATCGGACTCCGGATCGGGCCGTCGCCCCTCCTTGCTCATCGCAGCACGGACCATAGCAGGCGCCCCCCCGGATGGTCATATTGGAGTAGTCCCATACCGCCAAGATCGCCCGCTTGTGCATCACGGGCTCCGGTCACGGGCGACACCGGCGGCCCCTGCGGGGTCCAGGGACAGCGTCTTGTTCTTCATGGCGGCGCGCGCCTCGGCGACGACCCACACGAGGGTCAGCACGATCACCGACCAGGCGAACGCCTTGGTGTTCCACAGCGTGACGCCGTCCAGCGCGGCCACCAGCACCAGCATCGCCAGCACCTTGCCCAGGTAGCTGAAGACGGCGGCGGCGAACATCATCTGCGGCGAGATGCGGGCGGCGTACCCGACCGCGACCACGCTGATGGTGAAGAAAGCGAGCACGACGACGGTACCGAGCGCGGCGCCCAGCGCGCCCTTGGCCCCGGCGAGCGGCACGGCCGCCGCAATGACGGCCAGGCCGGCGAGACCGGACGGGATCGCGGCGCCGCGGAGTATCCGGGCGTCGGAAGACTGCATGAGGGCTCCGGCTGGTCACGTAATGTGTTCGTCCCTTGTTCGTGAAAGGTATCACAAGCGTCCGGAACGTCCACAATTACCCTGTACGTAGCGACGCGACGTCGCGTGCGGTCACACGCTGAGATCGCGGCGCAACACGGACTGTAGCCCACGTCTCGCACTGGAACGTCCAGATACGGCTGCGCGCCCCCTGATGTTCACCCGCGCCGACGGGGTCCGACCTTGCGCGATGCGCATCGTGCGGCCGGTCCGGGCCAGTTGTGGGGACCGCTCCAGATCGGGCAGGTCGGCGGGACAGCGGGCCGGGCCGGACGCGGGTCAGGCGGGCTGGCGGGGGTGGGCCGCGGCGGCGTCGCCGGACGCCGGCCGCGCCTGCTTGCGCTGCACCATCCGCGGCATCCCGATCATCACCACCACCCCGGCGACCGCCACGACCCCGGTCACCGACACCACCAGCGGCACCGAGTTGGTGAACGACAGCGTCACCAGGCTGGAGGCCAGCAGCCCCACCCAGAAGTACATGATCAGCACCGCCCGGCGGTGCGAGTGGCCCAGCTCCAGCAGCCGGTGGTGCAGGTGCTGCTTGTCCGGGGCGAAGGGCGACTTGCCCTGGTTGGTACGCCGCCACACCGCCAGCAGCATGTCGATGAACGGCACCGCCGCCACCGCCGGGATCAGCAGGATCGGCACGTAGAAGGGGAACAGCCGGTAGGTGCCGATGACCGCCGGGTCGAAGTTGCCGGTCAGCATGATCGTGGACGCGCTGAGCAGCAGCCCGATCAGCATCGACCCGGTGTCGCCCATGAAGATCCGGGCCGGGTTGAAGTTGTGCGGCAGGAAGCCCGCGCACATGCCCACCAGCACCGCCGCGGTCAGCGTGGCCGCGCTCAGCGTGATCAGCTTGAAGTCGATCGCGACCAGGTAGGCGTAGGAGAACAGCGCCAGCGCGGCGATCCCCACCACCCCGGCGGCCAGGCCGTCCAGCCCGTCGATGAAGTTCACCGCGTTGATCGTCGCGACGACCAGGAACACCGTCAGCGGCACCCCGTAGGCCGGGGGCAGCGACAGCGAGGTGCCGGTGGGCAGCGGGATCACGTACAGCTGGATGCCCTGCATGATGAAGATCCCGGCGGCCGCGACCTGGCCGGCGAACTTGGTCAGCGCGTCCACGCCCCACCGGTCGTCGAAGATGCCGACCAGCACGATCAGGCCGCCCGACAGCAGCAGCGCCCGGTGCACGTTGACGTCGCCGTCCTCCAGCACCCGGCGCATCGCGGGCAGCCCCCCGGCCGCGGCCAGCGCGGCGACCATCCCGCCGAACATCGCCAGGCCGCCCAGCCGGGGCGTCGGGATGACGTGCACGTCGCGGTCCCTGGGGGCCGCCTGCGCCCCGAACCACACCGCGAACCGGCGGACGACGGGGGTGAGCAGGTAGGTCACGAGTGCGGCGATCAGGATCGTCAGCAGGTACTCCCGCACGCCGCACGCCTCCCCTCATCGGCCTCCTGGCCGCCGCTGCGCGGCACGTCGCGCACGCCGCCCGGGTTCGGGACCTCGCGGGACGTCGTCGTCAGCGGCGATGCGGCCGGACCTGACCAACAAAACAGACGGCCGCCGGAGGCGATCGGTTCGCACCGGCGGTTCATCGCCAACTCTATTCCTCTCGCCCGGCCCCCGGTGTGTGATCCGCATCCGGAACCGGTGAAGGGAGACGATAGCGGCTCCGACCACTGCCAACGCGACACCGCCCATGCTCGCGTCGCCCACCGAGAGCGCCCACACGCCGTGCCGGGCGACCTCGTGCGACACGTCGGCGGCCACCAGCAGGCCGCCGAGGGCGAGCAGCACACGGCCCCCGTGCACCGGAATCGTGCGCCCGCACCGGGCGGCCCCGGCGACCGTTGCGAGCCCGGCGAGCGCCAGCAGGAGCAGCCCCGAGCCGGCCCAGGTGACCGCCCAGTGCGGCCGGGCGTAAAGGGGCGGCGGAACCGCGATCGCGCCCTTGGGCAGCAGCACCGTGACGCGCATGCTCTCGCGCGGGCGCAGGCCGCTCTGGGTGAAGTCGATGGCGTACGGGCCGTCGCGGTCACGCAGGCAGCCGGTGACGGCCTCGCCCGTCCCGGACCGGCACCGCGCCTTGCGCAGCACCACCGGCGCCTCTACGCGCACGGCGGCCTCCCGGATCGGCACCTCCCAGGACGTGCCGAGGACGTCCCAGTCCAGCTCGTCGTGACCGGCGCCCGGCGTGAACGCCCCCGACACCGTGTACTCGATGACGTACGCCTGCCGCCCGTGGACGGTGCGGTCGTCGTCCCCGACGGTGATCAGCAGGTCGTGCCACAGCTTGCGGGTCCGCGCCCGCGCCGGGGCGCCGGTGGACGAGCTGGTCCGCACGTCGCGGATCTCGAACAGCCGGTCGCCCCGCCGGTACGGCAGCCGCCGGACGATCCCGTGCTCGCCGCCCCGGGCGAAGTCGTAGGTGATGGTCTCCCGCACGTGCAGATCGCCGTTGGTGGCGATCATGAGGACGACGTCATAGGCCGGGATGCTCTCGAACTGCTCGGGCCCCGCGTCCCAGGTACCGCCGCCCTCCTCCTCCGCCCGCGCGGCCGCCGGGGCGGCGGGCACCAGCGCGAGCAGCACGAGGACGACGATCGCCGGAAGGGCACCGAGGGCGACCGTCCGCGCCCGGACCCGGCCACGCACGTCTGGCATCATTTCACCGCTCGGCCGACACAATCCCGGTAACGAGGCTATTGCTTGCAGAAGTCTCCAGGCCCGTCCCGTTCAGGTTACGTGTCCTGCACACCGCCGTAACCGTCACGGGCACGGTACGGTCGCATGGCCGACAGGCGCCTTGTGACGAACCAGATGGTTTCAACGCGCCGCTTCAGGGAATGGCGGGCCGCCGTTTCCGGCACCCGTCCATGACGTGCGCGAGGGTCGATTTCCGTCGCCGAACGGGGCCGCTGTTTCCCGCGTCCGGGCCGCATCGCGCTGCCGCGATCACCGTCTGCGCCGGGCTGCTGTTGCGCCGCCTCTGGGCGCGAGCCGCCCTGACCGGTCCGCGGACGGTCGGAGGCGGCTTACGAGGCGGCTTACGAGGCGGCTTGCGTGTGCGTGAAGGCCGACGGGCCGCACAGCGGAAGCGCGGCGCGCCGCACGGGCCGCCGCGCCGCGGTCGCCCACCACCGACAGCGGCCGGCGCCGTGCACGCGCTCCAGACCGGCGACAGGCCGCTGACCTGCCTTTTCGCCCGCAGTACGGCCGACTTTGCGACTCCGGCGGCACCGGTCGCCCGCCCGCGCGCGAGAATGCGCCGCCACCCCCGACCGCGTGCCCGCCGCGAAGCGCGCAAGCCGCCGGAAGATCTGCTGATCCGACGTTTCAGCCGACCATTCACCAAGCCTTTTTCAGGCCTTTTCCGAGGTGGCGGAAATTACTTGGCCCCGTCCTTTTTGAGGGACGGCCCGGCCGAATCATCCGCCTCTTCCGCAGGCTCCTTGGCAGCGGTTTCCGCGCTGCTTTCCGCGGCTTCTCCGGAGGCCGTTCCGGCGGGCTTGTCCCCGGACGCCGCCGGCTTTTCCAGCGAGACGGAAGACTCCTCCGCGTCGTCGTTTTGCTCCTCGTCGGTCAGCAGGACGCCCACCACCGCGCGGAGCTTGTCCTCGGAGATCGCCCCGGCGCGCAGCAGCCGCGGGATCGGTCCGGTCAGGTCGATGATCGTGGACGCCTCGCCCAGGCCCGCCGGACCGCCGTCCAGGTACACCGACACCGCGTCGCCGAGCATCTTCTCGGCCTCGTCGGCCGAGCGGGCCGCCGGACGGCCGCTGAGGTTGGCGCTGCTGACCGCCAGCGGACCGGTCTCCTTGAGCAGCTCCACCGCCAGGTCGTGCATCGGCATCCGCACCGCGACGGTGCCCTTGGTGTCGCCCAGGTCCCACACCAGGTTCCGGTTGGCGCGGCACACGATCGTCAGGGCGCCCGGCCAGAACTCGTCGATGAGGTCCTGCCCGTAGGTCCCGAGGTCCTCCACGAGCGCCGTAGCGGCCCGTACAGAGCCCACCAGGACCGGCGGAGGAGCGTCCCTGCCCCGGCCCTTGGCGTCCAGCAGAGCGGTCACGGCGGCCGGGGTGAAGGCGTCGGCGCCGACGCCGTACACGGTGTCGGTGGGCAGCACGATCAACTCTCCGCGCCGTACCGCCGAGACCGCCTCGGCGATCCCCCGGGTGCGCTCCATGGGGTCGGCGGCGCAGTCATAACGTCGGCTCACGGTGCCCATCCTTCCATGCCCGCGCCGCGCACCGGCCCCGCCCCGGGCGGGCGCCGGGGCCGCCTCAGTCCGTTCCCAGGCGCGCGGTCACGAAGCGGTCGCGGTCGGTCAGGTCGCGGCGGTTGCGCACGTCCCGCCAGCCGTTCTCCTCGGCGAAGACCCAGTAGACGTCGTTGCCCTGCCGGTCGCTGTGCTCGACCGCCACGTACCCGCCGGGCCGCAGCAGCCGCCGCGCCGTGCGCTCCACCACGCGGATCGCGTCCAGGCCGTCGTCGCCGCCGCCCCACAGCGCCGCCGCCGGGTCGTGGTCGCGCACGTCCCTGGGAACGTACTCCCACTCGCTCATCGGGATGTACGGGGGGTTGCTGATCACCAGGTCGACGGTGCCGTTCAGCTCGGCCAGGGCGGTGGCGAAGTCGTCCAGGTGCAGCCGCACCCGGCCCCGCTCGTCCAGCTCCTCCACGTTGCGGGTGGCGTGCACGAACGCGGTGGGGTCCTTCTCCACGGCGTGCACGCGCGCCCGCGGCGCCTCCTGGGCGATGGACAGCGCGATCGCGCCCGACCCGGTGCCCAGATCGACCACCAGGGGGTCGCGCACGTCCATGTCGCGCAGCGTCTCCAGCGCCCAGCCGACCATCACCTCGGTCTCCGGACGCGGGATGAACACCCCCGGTCCGACCTTCAGCTCCAGGTAGCGGAAGAACGCGCGGCCGGTGATGTGCTGCAGCGGCTCGCCCGCCTCGCGCCGCGCCACGTACTCCCAGAAGCGGGCGTCGAACGCGGAGTCGGGCACGGTGTGCAGCTCGCCGCGCGGCACCCCGTGCACGGCGGCGGCCAGCTCCTCGGCGTCGGCGCGGGGCGAGGCGGCCCCGGCGTCGGCCAGCCGCACGGTCGCCCGTGCGACCTCGTCGAGCAGCAGATTCATGACGTTGGTTGCGCCTGTTGCGCCTGTCCGGCCTCGGCCAGCCTACGTGCGGTGTCGGCGTCCACCAGCGCCTGGGTGACGTTGTGCAGATCGCCGTCCAGCACCTGGTCGAGGTTGTACGCCTTGTAGCCGACCCGGTGGTCGGAGATCCGGTTCTCCGGAAAGTTGTAGGTGCGCACCCGTTCGGACCGGTCGACGGTGCGGACCTGGCTCTTGCGCTCGGCCGCCGCGGCCGCGTCCGCCTCCTCCTGCGCCATCGCCAGCAGCCGCGAACGCAGGATGCGCATCGCCTGCTCCTTGTTCTGCAGCTGGCTCTTCTCGTTCTGGCAGGAGACCACCACGCCGGTCGGCAGGTGGGTGATGCGCACGGCCGAGTCGGTGGTGTTGACGCTCTGCCCACCCGGTCCGGACGAGCGGTACACGTCGATGCGCAGGTCGCCCGGGTCGATGTCGACCTCGACCTCCTCGGCCTCCGGGGTGACGAGCACGCCGACGGCGCTGGTGTGGATGCGGCCCTGCGACTCGGTGACCGGCACCCGCTGCACGCGGTGCACGCCGCCCTCGTACTTCAGCCGCGTCCACACGCCCTCCTCCTGGCCGGGACGCGACTTCACCGCGACCGTCACGTCCTTGTAGCCGCCGAGGTCGGAGGGGTGCGAGTCGATGATCTCGGTCTTCCAGCCGGACCGCTCGGCGTAGCGCAGGTACATCCGCAGCAGATCCCCGGCGAACAGGGCCGACTCCTCGCCGCCCTCGCCCGCCTTGATCTCCAGGATGACGTCCTTGCCGTCGTTGGGGTCGCGCGGCAGCAGCAGGCGGCGCAGCCGCTCGGCCAGCTCGTCCCGCTTGCGCTCCAGCTCCTCGGCCTCGGCGGCGAACGCGGGGTCCTCTCCGGCCAGCTCGCGGGCGGCGGCCAGGTCGTCCTCGATCGCGGTGATCTCCCGCTGGGTCTCGACGACCGGCCGGAGTTCGGCGTAGCGGCGGCCCAGCCGGCGGGCCAGCGCCGGGTCGGCGTGCACGCTCGGGTCGGCGAGCCTGCCCTCGATGTCGGCGTATTCGCGGATGAGATCGTCGATCTTCACGGTGTCGTCGTCTCCGGCCTGGTGGCGGCCTTCGGGCCGGCGGACCGGCGGGGCCCACGGGACGGCCGGGGCCGGAACGTCGATCGGGGCCGGGAGGTCGGCCGGGATGGCTGGGTCTGTCCCGGCCGCGGGTCCGGCCGGGGTCGGTCTGGTGGCGCGGCGGGGCGCCGGCGGACTCCGAACGGCCCGAGGACGCGCATCGTCCCCGGGCCGGTCTCGGTCGCCGCGCTCACCCCTGCTTGCGGCCCGCCTTCTTGCCGAACCGCTGCTCGAAGCGTGCGACGCGGCCGCCGGTGTCCAGAATCTTCTGCTTGCCCGTGTAGAACGGGTGGCAGTTGGAGCACACGTCGGCGTGGATCACGCCGTTCTCGGCGGTGCTGCGGGTCTCGAACGTGTTGCCGCACGTGCACGTCACGGTGGTGACGACGTAGTTCGGGTGGATGTCGGGCTTCATGGTTCTCCTCGCTCAGGGCGGTCGCCGGGCGCTTCCCATCGCCTGCCTGCGTTCCCACCAGGGTGGGGAGCGCATAGGGGAGGCGTGAACCGGTACCGCAGCGGTCGCACTCCAAGTGTGCCAGATACCCGAACGTGCCGAGGTCACCCGGCATTCCCCAAAGACCGGCACCGCAACGTCGAAGCTTCCCAGCCGACCGGCGGAGGGCGTCAGGGGCGCCCCCGCACGGTCACGTGTTGCGGCCCAGATAGGTGAGAACGGCCATCACGCGGCGGTGGCCGCCCTGGGCGGGCTGCAGGTCCAGCTTCATGAAGATGTTGGAGATGTGCTTCTCCACGGCGCCCTCGGTGACGACGAGCGCCTCGGCGATCGCCCCGTTGGAGCGGCCCTGGGCCATCAGCGCCAGCACCTCGCGCTCGCGCGGGGTGAGGGCGGCCAGCGGGTCGCCGGTGCGGCGGCGGCCGAGGAGCTGGCCGATCACCTCGGGGTCGATGACGGTGCCGCCGGCGGCGATGCGGCGCACCGCGTCGATGAAGTCGGCCACGTCGGCCACCCGCTCCTTGAGCAGGTAGCCCACGCCCTCGGCGCCGCCGCCGATCAGGTCGGTGGCGTAGCGCTCCTCCACGTACTGCGACAGCACCAGGATGGGCGTGCCGGGGCGGCGTTCCCGGACGGCCAGCGCGGCGCGCAGGCCCTCGTCGGTGAACGACGGCGGCATCCGCACGTCCACGATGGCCAGGTCGGGCTGGTGTTCGTCCACCGCGGCGAGCAGACCGGGCCCGTCCCCCACCGCGGCGGCCGTCTCGATCCCGGCGTCGTCCAGCAGCCGGACGAGCCCCTCCCGCAGCAGCACCGAGTCCTCGGCGATCACCACCCGCATGCCCTCGATTATCGCGGCCCCGTCCGCGTCCGCCGGGCGGGCCGCTACCAGGTGCACGGCAGGTCCGCGCGGACGACGGTGGGACCGCCGGGCGGGCTGTCGACGATCAGCATGCCGTCGATGGTGGCGGCGCGGTCGGCCAGGCCGGCCAGCCCGCCGCCCGGGTGCGCCACCGCCCCGCCGACCCCGTTGTCGGTGACCTCGACGACCACCCAGGAGTCCTCGCGGGCCACCCGGACCGTGGCGCGGGTCGCCCGGGCGTACTTGGTGACGTTCGTCAGGCACTCGGCGACGATGAAGTAGGCGATGCTCTCCACCGCGGCGGGCGGGCGTTCGGGTAGGTCCACGGTTACCTCGACGGGCACGCGGGCGCGTCCGGCCAGCCCGGAGATCGCCGCGTCCAGGCCGCGGTCGGTGAGGATCGCCGGGTAGATGCCGCGGGCCAGGTCGCGCAGCTCGGTGATGGCCTCCTTGGTGCCCGCGTGCGCCTGCTCGATCAGCGCCCTCGCCCCCTCGGGGTCGTCGTCGAGCTTGGCGCGGGCCCGGCCGATGTCCATGGCGACCGCCAGCAGCCGCTGCTGCGCGCCGTCGTGCAGGTCGCGCTCGATGCGGCGGCGCTCGGCCTCGGCGGCGTCCACCCCGCGGGCCCGGCTGGCCCGCAGCCGCTCGGTGCGGGCCCGCAGCTCGCGGTTCTCCGCCTGCGAGGCGCTGGGGCCGAGCAGCGCCCGGGCCAGCAGCGCGTGCCCGATCGCGATGACGCGCGTGGCGTAGAGGCTGAGGACCAGCAGCCCGAGGCCGACCGGGACGGCGGGCAGCGCGCCGACCGGGTTGTCCGCCCAGAACGACACCACCCCGAGGCTGACCTCGGTTCCGCCGGGCGTGGCCGCCGTGATCAGCGGCAGGAACAGGAACGTGCCGGTCGTCGCCCACATCGCGACCGCGGCGACGAACTCCACCAGCGACAGCGGGAAGCGCAGGAACAGAAACAGCAGGTCCTTCCAGGTCGCCGGGTCGCCGGCCATGACCTTCAGCTTGGTCAGCGGGTTGCGGCCGGAAGGCAGCGGCCGGTAGGGGGTGGGGATGTCGACGCCGAACGCCAGGCGCGCGAGCGTTCGTTCCAGCATCGCCGCCAGCCGCCACAGCACCATCATCGCGGCCAGCATCGGGATGCCCACCCAGAAGACCACCAGTGCGGACGACACCGTCATCCCCACCGTCAGCCCGATCAGCCAGGCGAGCCCGAACGCGAAACCGGCCACCTGGAACACCGCCGACCGCCAGAGCAGCCAGGACCGCGCCATGGCCACCGGCCGCCACGGCAGCTCAAGGATCGAGGCCCCGCCGCCCTTCATCTCGCCCACATCGACCTCCGTGCCGGGTCCGCCGTACGAACTCAGCCTGCCGGTGCCGCCTCCGCGGGGCCATGGTGCCCGCCGCCCGGTTCAGGGTGGTGATATCCCCACCCCTCGCGAGGGTCGCGATCAGCGGCGTCCGGAACCCGGCGAAGGACGGGCAATAAAGCGGGCGGTCGTCGCGCGGGCATCGCGACGACCGCCGTCACGCACGGGCCGGTGGTGCCGCGGCGGACCACCCCCGGCGCGAGGTCACCGGGAGTCGGCGACCGTGGTCTGCTGGACCTGCAGCAGGAACTCGGCGTTGGACTTGGTCTCCTTCATCTTCTCGATGAGCAGCTCCAGCGCCTGCTGGGTGTCCAGGGCGTGCAGCACGCGGCGCAGCTGCCAGACCACGCGCAGCTCCTCCGGCGCCATGAGGATCTCCTCCTTGCGGGTGCCGGACGCGTCCACGTCCACCGCGGGGAAGATCCGCTTGTCGGCGAGCTGCCGGTTGAGCTTGAGCTCCATGTTGCCGGTGCCCTTGAACTCCTCGAAGATGACCTCGTCCATGCGGGACCCGGTCTCCACCAGCGCGGTGGCGAGGATGGTGAGCGAGCCGCCGTTCTCGATGTTGCGGGCCGCGCCGAAGAACCGCTTGGGCGGGTACAGCGCGGTGGAGTCCACACCACCGGACAGGATGCGGCCCGAGGCGGGCGCGGCCAGGTTGTACGCGCGGCCCAGACGGGTGATCGAGTCGAGCAGCACGACCACGTCGTGGCCCAGCTCCACCAGCCGCTTGGCACGTTCGATGGCCAGTTCGGCGACCGTGGTGTGGTCCTCGGCGGGACGGTCGAAGGTCGAGTGGATGACCTCGCCCTTCACCGACCGCTGCATGTCGGTGACCTCTTCCGGGCGCTCGTCCACCAGCACCACCATCAGGTGGCACTCGGGGTTGTTCTTGGTGATCGCGTTGGCGATCGCCTGCAGCACCATGGTCTTGCCGGCCTTGGGCGGCGAGACGATCAAACCGCGCTGCCCCTTGCCGATCGGCGACACCAGGTCGATGATCCGCGTGGTGAGCACGTTCGGCTCGGTCTCCAGGCGCAGCCGGTCCTGCGGGTACAGCGGCGTCAGTTTGGAGAACTCGACGCGGTTCTTGGCCTGCTCGGGCTCCATCCCGTTGATGGTGTCCACCCGGACCAGCGCGTTGAACTTCTCGCGCCGTTCGCCCTCCCGCGGCTGGCGCACGGCGCCGGTGATGACGTCGCCCTTGCGCATGCCGTTCTTGCGGACCTGGGCCAGGGAGACGTACACGTCGTTGGGCCCGGCCAGGTAGCCGGTGGTGCGGATGAAGGCGTAGTTGTCGAGGATGTCGAGGATCCCGGCGACGGGGATGAGCACGTCGTCCTCGTTGATCACCGGCTCCTCGTAACGGTCGCCACGGCCGCGACCGCGGTTGCGCTCGCGGAACCGGCGGCCCCGCCGGCTGCGGCCGCCGCCGTCGCCGTCGTCGTCGGAGGACTGGCCCGATCCCTGGCCGCCGCGCTGCCGCCCCTGCTGGTCGCGGCCGTTGCGGCCGCGCTGGCGGCCGCCGTCGCGGGCGCCGTCCCGGTTGCCGTCGCGTCCGCCCTGGGCCTCGCCCTCCTCGGCGCGGGCGTCGCCCTCGGACTTGGTCTCGGACTTGGCGCCCTCGGACTTGCCGTTCTGCGCCGCGGCGGGCCGCTCGGCGTCGCGCTCGCCGCGCTCGCCCTTGCCGTCGCCCTTGGACTGGGTGCGCTCCGCCTTCTCGGCGCCCTTGTCGGTCTTGTCGGCCTTGTCGGCGGCCTTCTCAGCGGCCTTGTCGGTGGTCTTGCCCTCCTCGGCGGCCTTGTCGGCGGCCGAGACGGCCTCGGCGATGGTCACCTGACCCTCGGCGGCGTCGCGCTTGGCCGCCGAACGGGTGCGGCGCGGACGCTCGGTCTTGGTGGCAGCGGCTCCCTGCTCGCCCCCGGCCGAGCCCTCCGCCTGGGCGCCGCCCTGCTTCTCCTGGATGGCGGCGATGAGCTGGCTCTTGCGCATCCCGGTGGTGCCGGTGATGCCGAGGCTGGACGCGAGCGCCTTGAGCTCGGGCAGCACCATGGCCGACAGGCCGGTGCCGGACCGGCGACGCCGGGGGGTGGCACGCTGCTCGCTGGCCTCGGCGGCCTCGTCGGCAGGCGCCTTGCTCGTTGCGTCCGTAAGGAGTTCGCTGGATTCGCTCACTAAGGGTCCTTCCCAGGGAGCGGGCGTAGGCCGGCGGTCGGCCAGGCAACCCGGTGGTGCGGCCCGGCGGGGGCGCCGAGTCGGGCTCCGCGGATCACGATGGGGCCGCGATCTGCGTTTTCTGAGCACAGCCAGATGATGGTCGGGGCGGTTCGCGCGTCGTCCCCGGTACCGCCACGTCCGTAGTATCGCTGGAACGGCTGACAACGGGATGTCACGGTTGCGGGAAGCCTAGTACGCGGGACCGACACGACCGAACGGCCGAACAGGTGACGCGTGGCTGACAAGCACACGGCCCCGAACGGGGCATCTGGTGCGGCAATCAGCCTAACATCACCAGGGCGCACTGCTATTCCCCAGAGGTCGATGTCTTCGCATTTTACCTAGGCGGATCGTTGCACCCGGCCGGAGCGCCGCACAGCCCCCTTCCCCCTTGCGCGCGGCGTCACGGCCGTCCGGACGTCGGGAACCGGTTCTCCCAGGCCCTGCGCTCAGGACCGGATACCGGGACCGTCGGAACCATCGGGCTGAACGCAGGCGCCATGGGGGGCAACGTCCAGCGGGTGTATGTGCCACCCATTACCCACTTCCGGGCCCATCGAATCAACTTGTGATGCGGTTGTGAAGGCCAGGACAGTAGGTCCTGCCCCGGAAATCACCGCGGGCACGCCCTTGGCGCGCAGCTTTTCCACCAACGCGGCCGATTCCGGCATGGCGGGGGCCCGGTATCTCTGGTGCAGACGGTCCTCGGTCGCGTCCAGCAGCACCTCGGGGCCGAGCCCCCGGGTGAGCGCGGCGACGAGCAGGGCGGCGCGGGCGGCGTTGGCGGCGGCGTCGGCGTGCGGCACGGTCTCCGGCAGCAGCCCCCGCGCGCGCTCGGTGGCCAGCCGCGTCTGTGGGACGAACACCACGACCTGCCCGACCTCAGGGTCGAGCCGCACCAGGCGGGGGCCCTGCGGGGCCGTCCACGCGACCGTCAGGCCGCCTGCCAGGCACGGCGCGACGTTGTCGGGATGCCCCTCGATCTCGGTGGCCAGCCGCAGCGCCGCGTCGTCGTCGAGCACCTGCCCGTGCGGGTGCAGGTGGCGCGCCGCGACGATGCCCGCGACGATCGCGGCGGACGACGAGCCCAGGCCGCGGCTGTGCGGGATGCGGTTGACGCAGCGCAGCCGCAGCCCGGCCCAGTCGGCCCCGGTGGCGGCGGGCGCGAGCGCGTCGATGGCCTCGAACGCCCGGCGCAGCGTGGCGACGATCAGGTGCCGCTCGCCCCGTTCGGCGACCTCGGCGCCCTCGCCGTCCACCTCGATGGACAGGCCGGTGAAGCGGGCGCCGTCGAAGTCGACGTCCACCTCGACGTCGTCGTACAGCGTCAGGGCCAGGCCGAGGGAGTCGAACCCCGGGCCGAGGTTGGCGCTGGTGGCGGGCACCCGGACCCGCACCGGGCCCGGCGGGCCGGCGCCGCCCCCGCGGCGGCTCACGCCAGGCCCAGCGCGGACGCGGCCGCGTGGGCGTCCACCTTGACCGTGGTGGGGGCCGGCGCCCCGGAGATCGCCCAATCGGGGTCCTTGAGGCCGTTGCCGGTCACGGTGCACACGACCCGGGACCCGCGCGGCAGGACCCCCTGCTCGGCGGCCTGCAGCACGCCCGCCACGCTCGCCGCCGACGCGGGCTCGACGAACACGCCCTCCTCGCGGGCCAGCAGCCGGTAGGCGGCCAGGATCTGGCGGTCGGTGACGGCGTCGATCGCGCCGCCCGACTCGTCGCGCGCGGCGACCGCCAGGTCCCACGACGCGGGGTTGCCGATGCGGATCGCGGTGGCGATCGTCGACGGCTTGGCCACCGGCCCGCCCCGCACGAACGGCGCCGCCCCGCTGGCCTGGAAACCCAGCATGCGCGGGGTCCGCGATGCCACGCCGTCGGCGGCGTACTCCTTGTAGCCCATCCAGTAGGCGGAGATGTTGCCGGCGTTGCCGACCGGCAGGCAGTGCACGTCGGGCGCGTCGCCGAGCGCGTCCACGATCTCGAACGCGGCGGTCTTCTGGCCCTGCAGGCGGAAGGGGTTGACCGAGTTGACCAGCGCCACCGGGTAGTCCACGGCGAGCTTGCGGGCCAGCTCCAGGCAGTCGTCGAAGTTGCCGTCCACCTGCAGCAGCCGCGCGCCGTGCACCAGCGCCTGCGCCAGCTTGCCCATGGCGATCTTGCCCTGCGGGACGAGCACCGCGCAGGTCATCCCCGCGCGCACCGCGTAGGCGGCCGCGGACGCGGAGGTGTTGCCGGTGGACGCGCAGATCACCGCCTTGGCGCCCTCCTCGGCGGCCTTGCTGATCGCCACCGTCATGCCGCGGTCCTTGAACGACCCGGTCGGATTGGCGCCCTCCACCTTCAGGTGGACCTCGCAGCCGGTCAGCCGGGAGACCCGCGGGGCGGGCAGCAGCGGTGTGCCCCCCTCCCGCAGAGTGATCACCGGGGTCCGGTCCGACACCGGGAGCCGGTCGCGGTACTCCTCGATCAAGCCGCGCCACGCGCGGGCGGTCGCGTTCACTGTCGCTCCTTGGATGACCTGCGGTGTTGCGCAGATTCTAGAGCCCCGGGCGGGCCGGGGCGGCCGCATCCGGGCGGGTCCGCCCGCCGTCTGCCCGCCGTCTGCCCATCGTCTACTCGTCGGCCTCGACGCGCATGACGCTGGAGACCTCGCGGACGTTGTCGAGACCGCGCAGCCCCTGCACCGTCGCCGACAGCGCGGCGTCCGGCGCGCGGTGCGTCACCACGACCAGCTGGGCGTCGTCGCCGAACCCGACCTGCCGTACCGCCTGAATCGACACGCCGTGCCGGGCGAACTCCTCGGCGACCGTGGCGAGCACGCCCGCCTGGTCGGCCACGTCCAGCTGGATGTAGTAGCGGGTGACGGTCTCGCCCATCGGCAGCACCGGCAGGCTGGCGTAGGTCACCTCGACCGGGCCGGACGCGCCGCCCACCAGGTTGCGGGCCACCGCCACCAGGTCGCCGAGCACCGCCGAGGCGGTGGGCGCGCCGCCCGCGCCGGCCCCGTAGAACATCAGCGACCCGGCCGATTCGGCCTCGACGAACACCGCGTTGTAGGCCTCGCGGACGCTGGCCAGCGGATGCGACCGGGGGATCATCGCCGGGTGCACCCGGACCGACACGCCGCGCCCGTTGCGCCCGTCGGGCGAGGGGACCCGCTCGCAGATGGCCAGCAGCTTGACCACGCTGTCCATCGCCTTGGCCCCGGCCACGTCGGCGCTGGTGACCTCCGTGATGCCCTCGCGGTGCACGTCGGCGGCGGCCACCGGGGTGTGGAAGGCCAGCTGCGCCAGGATGGCCGCCTTGGCCGCCGCGTCGAACCCCTCGACGTCGGCGGTCGGGTCGGCCTCGGCGTATCCGAGCGCCTGCGCCTCCTGCAGCGCCTCGTTGAACCCGGCGCCGTGCGTGTCCATCTGGTCGAGGATGTAGTTGGTGGTGCCGTTGACGATCCCCAGCACCCGGTGCACGTGGTCGCCCACCAGCGACTCGCGCAGCGGCCGCAGCAGCGGGATCGCCCCGGCCACCGACGCCTCGTAGTACAGGTCGGCCCCGTACTCGCGGGCGGCGGCGAACAGCGTCGCGCCGTCCTCGGCCAGCAGCGCCTTGTTCGCGGTGATCACCGACTTGCCGGACTTCATCGCCTCCAGCAGCAGCGAGCGGGCGGGCTCGATGCCGCCGATCACCTCGATGACGATGTCCACGTCGTCCCGGGTGACCAGGGCGTGGGCGTCGGTGGTCAGCAGCGCGGGGTCCACGCCCTGGCGGACCCGGTCCGGCCGCCGCACCGCGATCCCGGCCAGCTCCAGCGGCGCGCCGATCCGCGCGGCCAGGTCGTCGGCCTGGTCGCGCAGCAGCCGCACCACCTCGGTGCCGACGACGCCGCAGCCGAGCAGCGCCACCCTCAGCCGCCGAGGCGTCCCCCGCCCAGGTTTCACACTCCTACCTCCGCATCGAGCCGCAGCAGGTCCTCGTCGGTCTCCCGGCGGACGATGACCCGCGCCTCCCCATCGCGCACCGCCACCACGGCGGGCCGGGGAACGTGGTTGTAGTTACTGGCCATTGATCGACAGTACGCACCGGTGGCCGCGACCGCCACCAGGTCGCCCGCCGAAAGATCTTCGGGCAGCCACAGATCCCGCACGACGATGTCGCCGCTCTCGCAGTGCTTGCCGACAAGTCTGCTGAGCATCGGGGCCGCATCGGACGAGCGGCTGGCCAGCGTACAGGTGTACTCGGCGCCGTACAGGGCGGTGCGGAGGTTGTCGCTCATCCCCCCGTCCACCGAGACGTAGGTGCGCAGCCCCTCCACATCCTTGACGGTGCCGACCTGGTACAGGGTAACGCCGCCCGGACCCACGATCGCCCGGCCGGGCTCCACGGTGAGTCGCGGCATGGCCAGGCCATACGTTCGGCACTCGCGCCACACGATGGTCCTGAGCGAGTCGGCGATCGCCTTGGGGTCGTGCGGCTCGTCCCCTGTGACATAGGCGATTCCGTAGCCTCCACCCAGGTCCAGCTCGGGCAGTTCCAGGCCGTGCTCGTCGCGGATCTGCACCAGCAGTTCGGCCAGCCGGTGCGCGGCCACCTCAAAGCCGTCCGTGTCAAAGATTTGCGACCCGATATGGGAGTGCAGCCCCACCAGCTCCAGCTGGCTCAGCGCCAGGACCCTGCGGACGGCCTCCAGCGCGGCCCCCGTGTTCCGGGAGAACCCGAACTTCTGGTCGTCATGGGCCGTGGCGATGAACTCGTGGGTGTGCGCCTCGACGCCTGTGGTGACCCTCACCATCACCTTGGGCCGGACACCGCGCTCCTTGGCGAGGTACCCGAGCCGCGCGATCTCCTCGAACGAGTCGATGACGATGCGCCCGACCCCCACGTCCAGGGCCTTCTCCAGCTCCGCCATGGACTTGTTGCTGCCGTGGAGGGTGATGCGTTCCACCGGGAAGCCCGCCGCCAGGGCCACGGCGAGCTCGCCCCCGGTGCACACGTCCAGCCCGAGGCCCTCCTCGTTGAGCCAGCGCGCGACGGCCGTGCACAGGAACGCCTTGCCCGCGTAGTGCACCTCCCCGTCGTGGAAGGCCGCCGCATACTCGCGTGCGCGCGCCCGCACGTCCTCCTCGTCGTAGACGTACAGGGGCGTCCCGAACCTCTCCGCCAGCTCCCGTACGTCCACCCCGCCCAGGTACAGCACGCCGTTCTCACGCTTGGCGTTGCGCGGCCAGATCTGGGGCTCCAGCGCGTTCAAATCCTCCGCCGGAGGCAACGGGTGTTCTTCGGGCAGGACGTCGGCGTGCCTCGGTCCCGCGGGGTGCACTCTGCTCATATCCGCTCTCTAGGGGTCTCACCGATCGTGTTCAGGCAACTGCCGAGGGCGATGCGCGTGGCCTCCGCCAACGTGACCCGGGCCGCGTGCACCGCCCCGGGTTTCTCCGCGCCCTTCGGCAGCGCCGGACACCGCTCGTGGACGTCGTGGTACGCCTCGGCCAGCCGTTCCAGATAACGCTTCAGGGGCCGGGAACCTTGCCCCATTCGCGCGGGAAACTCACCCAGCACCCCGATCAGCCGGAGTTCCTCCTCGGCGTCCAACCCCACAGGCTCCCCTGCGTCCACCCCCAGATCCCTGGCCTGCCTGCGCACAGCGGCCGCACGCGCGTAGGCGTACCGCACGCAGAACCCGGGATTATCGAACGTCCGCGGCCACTCCGGCCACACAGGTGCGGTGGAAATCCTCTGCCGCGGGGCCGGCTCGGGGGCCGCCTCCACGAGCCAGGTCAGCAGATCACCGGGCCGCTCGACCCGGACCGTGACAAACCCCCCGTCGACCCGGACCTCGGCGACCCCGGCGGACGCCGCGACCCTCTCGGCGACGACCTGCGCCGACAGGCCCCTGCGCAGGGCCACCGGGCTGGCGTACAGGCCCGGCCCCACACACCTGAGCGCCACCTCGCCGGGGTCGGCCCCGGCAGCGGCCGCGAGGGCACCGCACACATCGGCTGGAGTCACCCTCGTGAGACTATCCGACCACTATTTGGACACTGCCGCCAGCTTCCGCACAGTCTGGATCAGATGGTTGGGGTCGAACGGCTTGGTCACATAGGCGTCCACGCCGATCTCCTCCCCCCGCCGCACGTCGTGCTCCTGCGCCCGCGCCGTGATCATCACGACCTTGATGTGGCTCGTCGCCGGATCCTGCCGCAGCCGCACCGCGGTCACCCATCCGTCCAGCCGCGGCATCATCACGTCCAGCGTGATCACATCCGGCCCGACCTCGCGCACCTTGTCCAGGCAGTCCTGCCCGTCCACGGCCGTCGCGACCTCGAACCCCTCCAACTGCAGGTTCACGGCGATGAGCTGGCGTATCACCTCATCGTCGTCCACGACCAGCACGCGTCCCAGTGGCTCGGTCACGGCCACGAAGGTAGTCGACCCCGCCCGCCCGCGCACAGCGAACAACGAGGTGCGCGTCAGCCCGCCGATCCTGGTAACCTTTTCTCGCAACGAACGCCGCCCCCTTAGCTCAGGGGATAGAGCAACGGCCTCCGGAGCCGTGTGCGCAGGTTCGAATCCTGCAGGGGGCACCCGAGGCGACCAGCCAAAACCCCGGTCAGCCAGACACGACGTCTGTCACCGGGGTTTTCGTGTGCATGCACCCCGCAAGCCACCGTCCATCACGGTTGCGGAGCATCTGGGGATGGAACCGGCGGGCCCCACTTCAGAGGGGCGGGTGCCGTGTCCGTGACGGTCGCCGCGAGTTGAGGCGGGAGACCGGGGCACGCCAACCGCGCATGTCACGCAACGTACGCGAGCCGCTTCCAGGCGAGCACCCACGACCGACCGTTTGCATGCGCGGGACATGTGACACCACATGCCACCATGGGGCGCCGTATGCCACGGCGCGTGCTCCACATGGGGTCCAGCGCGCCAGCCGCGTAGGGCATCGTCGATGCGCCCCGCCCAGACGTCATCCAGGCCGTGGATGCACTTTGCGTAGATCTTCAGCAGGACGTCCACGCTGTGCCCCGCCCACGCACACCACCGTTCAGCCTCCACGAGAGATCTTTCGTGAGGGAAGTCACAGCACTTGCCCGCGAGCGAGTGCGGTCAAGTACTGCGGTCGGGCGGCCGGGCGGAGCAGGCACGGCGGCCTCGCGCCGGTCACCGGGCCTGCGCTGGGACGGGGAAAGCCCGGGATCATGGCGTTTCGGCCGGCGACGCCGAACGCGGCGCAGCATTCGGCTCACCGCGCGCCAGTTCGTCTCGGAAACCCCCGTTGAGCCGTCCGGTGCGGCCCCCACCGCGAGTCGGCGTCATTCCTGCGGGGGGAAGTTCTCCAATTCGGCGGCCTTCCATTCCCCGTCTCGGAGTTCCCAGATCGACCGCAGGCCGATCGGCCCGTCAGGAGTCCGGTACACGGTCTCGCCGATCCGACGGTCTCCTTCGGCGCGCACACTCCTGATCTCGTATCCCTCGACCGCTCCTCTTGCCGGCACCCGCACGCCCTCGAACACCGCGGGCATGTTCTCCTGCACCATGTCCGCCAATGCCGCCCGCACATCGCCCGACGCGACATATCCGACGTGCCGCTCGTACAGGGCCCGGAAGTCGTCCAAGGTCACCGTGCGCTCCCGCCGCTCGACCAGCCGCTGTTCCAGTCACCATGAAAACGGATCGTCCCGCCGGCCGCGCCCCCGGCCCCGCTCATACCCGCAGGGCCGCGTGCCATCGGGCGGCGGACGCCCCAGCATTGGGCCTGTTGACTGAGATCAGGAGACGTTAGGCGGTCTGCCGCAGCGTCGGCTTGTCCCCCTGCAACGCACTGCGGGCCGGAGCCCGCCGGTCTCGATCGGCGGCGCATTAACGACGGGGCACGACCGTCTCCTGCGGCCGGTGCAGATTCGCATACCGGCCTCGGAGCTCCGATCAACCGCGCCCCCTGCGGCCGCCACCAGCATGGTGATCAGCAGCATGGTGGGGCCGGATGATCGCACCACGTTCTTTCGGGCGAGTGTTGGGGTGGCCGAAATGTCGAACCCATTCCGTGCGCATTCCGGGCCGGGCGCATCGCGGCGGGGCGGGTTCATTTCAGGCAGCGGAGATGGCGCGTTCCGTACCAGGTCTGGTTGGCGATGCGGTAGTGATGCGCCGCTTCACTGTCGGGATGGTTCTGGCCGATGTCGACGGTGTCGGCCCGGGACCAGACGCCGTCGACCTTCTGGTCGACGAAGTAGGTGAACTCGTTGAAGTCCAGTGCCGAGGACACGAACGTGTTGGTGATGGTGAGCCGGCGGCGCCCCACGGTCAGTGCCGGTGGAAGGACGATGCTCTGCTCCTTCCAGCCCTGGGCCTCTCCATGCAGGGGATGCCATATCTCGGCCAGTTCCCCGTTGACGGCGACGGTCGCGGTCTGCCGCGCGATGGCGGCGTCGAGACGGCGGGTCAGCCGTATTTCGGAATGGGCCGGATCGACGATCACGGTGAAGCGACTCGACCCGCCGCTGCCGAACGCACGTCCGTCGTCGGTCAGTGTGCGCGGGGCGCCGGAGTCGGTGAGCGTCATAAGTCCGATGGCGGTGGCCGCCCCCGTTGCAGCGGCCGGCCCGACGAATACCCCGATGCGACGCCAGAGACGCGTGCGGCCGCGGACGGGGCCGTCTGTGTTCCGAGTCGCCGTTGCGCCGCCGTCTTCGGATTCCCCTGAGGGACGCTGAGGGTCGGCGGCGTCCTGTTCCGCTCCGGGAATCCGCGTTTTGACGGCCTGCGCGGCGGACATCTGGGAAATCTTCACCCGCTCCCATGCCCGTTCCCATCCGGGTATCTGCTCCTCGGGCACCTGGCACGCCCGTAGGAACGCCACCATCACCGCCTTCTTGGGGAACCTGCGACCGGCGAGCATGTCCGAACAGGTCGCACGCGGCAGCCGGGTCCCGCCCGCCTTGCTCGCCCGCAACTCCAGCTCCCGCAGCGACACGTCCGCCCGCGCGTACTGCTCGGCCAGCAGTCTCGCCAGTTCGTCTCCGCTCGTCACCGAGTCCAGCTCGGGTCGACGCGCCGCCCGGGAAGCCTGTGAATCATCGCTTATCGTCACGCCGGCCCTCTGCGCTCGAGTGGTGTGCCGACCCCGCCGCCGATTATCTCACCCGATTCTGTCGGAAAGTGTCCGAGCGGTGACTATGCGTGTCCACTTGTGGTCGGGCCTCGCCGTTTGCTGTCCGTCCCCGGCCGCGGCTCGGACGAAGGCGGCCGAGCCTGTCCACCGCCCTGTTGGACGCCTCTACCAGCGGATTTTTCTGGTCTCCGGGCGTCGGCCGCCGGTCGCGCGGCGCCGGCTCCCGCCGACGGTGCCCGTCCGGTGCACCGCGCTTGGCATCCAGAAGGAGAAACCAAGATGCGACTACGCTTCCGGCCGCCGTGATGCTCACGGCCGCCTCCATCGCGTCGCTCACGCTCGCCGCCCCTCCCGCGCAGGCCTCGTCCTCCACGGCCCACTCGCGCATCACCGGCTGGGTGATCGAGGACAAGTACTGGACCTACGACGGCTGTGTCTCCGCGGGCCACCAGGGCGTGGAGCGCGGGGACTGGAGCAGGTTCCAGTGCCGCCCGGGCACGCTCAAGTGGGTGCTGTGGGTGCTTCGACCGTGACGCATGACGGCGCGGGCTCGGTTCACGGCCGAGCCCGCGCCACCGGACAAAGGCTGTAAGGCCCCACCGGACATGCCCTAGTCCCCCCTCGGATCAATGAAATACACCATGCTATTTACTTGTCACTCAATGTAGTCACGGTAGTCGAAGGCACGGCGTCGAGGGAGACCGATCATGGCCGACGCGATGGTGGAGCGGGCGCAGCGGTTCGTCAACTCCTACAACGTCCCCGGCATCCCGAAGATCGAGGTGACCGGTAAGACGGGCTGGACGGTGATGCACGCGCTCACCCGGGCGCTGCAGTACGAACTAGGCCTGGCCGAACTGTCCGACAGTTTCGGCCCCGCCACCCTGGCCGTCCTGCAGTCGCGGTTCCCGGTCATCGACGGCAACACCCGCCACGGCAACATCTGTCGCATCGTCCAGTCCGCCCTGTACTGCAAGGGGTACGACGGCGGGGAGATCGACGGCGTCTACAACGCGCGGGTGTCCGCCGCGGTCACCAGGCTGAAGCAGCACATGGGCGTCGCCAGCGTGTACCCGGGCGATGGAGTGACGCCGAAGGTGTTCAAGGCGCTGCTCACCATGGACGCCTACGTCCCGGTCAGAGACGGCTCTGACCAGGTCCGCTCGATCCAGCAGTGGCTCAACGGGCGCTACACCGGCCGCCGCGACTTCTTCATCACGCCGTGTGACGGCCACTTCTCCCGAGACGTTCAGAAGGCCCTGCTCCTGGCCATCCAGTTCGAGCTGGGCATGTCCGACGACGTCGCGAACGGACGTTTCGGCCCGGGCACCCAGGCGGGCATCAAGCAGCAGGCCGTCCTCGGCGTGGGCGCCGCCGACACCGGCAAGCAGTTCGTGCACCTCTTCCAGGCCGCCATGACCTTCAACGGCTGGCGGACGCCGTTCGACGGCCGCTACACCGACGCCGTGGCGCGCACGGTGGCGGACTTCCAGCGGTTCGTACGGCTCCCGGCCACCGGAACCGGGGACTTCCGCACCTGGGCCTCGCTGCTCGTCAGCACCGGCGACCCGACCCGCCGCGGCACCGCCTGCGACTGCATCACCGAGATCACCGCCGCCCGCGCGCGGACACTGCGCGCCGAGGGCTACACCACCGTGGGCCGGTACCTGTGCAACGCACCCGGCCCGAAGGCCAAGAACAAGAAGATCCAGCCGGGCGAACTCGACACGATCACCGCGGCGGGGCTCTCGGTGTTCCCCATCTACCAGACCAACGGCGGCGACCGCGACTACTTCACCCCGGGCCAGGGCGCCCACGACGCCCAGGCCGCGGTCGACGCCGCCCAGGAGCACGGCTTCCAGCGCGGCACCACGGTCTACTTTGCGGTCGACTACGACGCCGTCGACGAGGAGGTCACCAGCCGCGTCATCCCCTACTTCCGGGCCCTCGCGGCGCGCATGGCGAACTACGGCGGTCCCTACTCCATCGGCGTCTACGCACCCCGGAACGTGTGCAGCCGCCTGGCCGCGGAGGGGCTGACGGTCTCCAGCTTCGTATCGGACATGTCGGTCGGCTACAGCGGCAACCTGGGGTTCCCGCTGCCGAAGAACTGGGCCTTCGACCAGATCTCCACGATCTGGGTCGGCGGGGACGCCGGCCGCATCGAGATCGACAACAACATCGCCTCCGGCCGCGACCCCGGCCAGACGCGGTTCGCCCCGCGTCCGGCGACCGACCGGCTGGACGTCGCGTTCGACTGGTCTCAGGGCGACCGGCTCTTCCGCGAACTCCTCGCCTACATGGAGTCCCACGGTCTGGAAGGCGGCGGACGCCTGCGCAGCACGAGGATGTGCGTCGGCAAGCTGCAGGACATGGATGCGCTGATCACCGGCCTCAGCCGCGCCTTCCGGATACGCAAGTCCCTCATCCAGACCGTGGTCTTCTGGGAGTACCACGCCGACATCGGCGACCCGGTCGCCGACCTCGCCGTCGCCGCCTACTACCAGTACCTGGAGGCGTACGAGGAATGGGAGAAGAACCCCGTCGGCCCCCCGCCGCCGCCGACCGTGTCGAGGAAGGACGCCAGCACCGGCGTGGCCCAGATCTTCGCGGAAACGGCCATCGGCGCCCGCAACCATGCCATCGACGTGCACCTCATCAGCGAACCCCGGCTGAACGGCGACGACTGGCACGTCATGTGGCGGGTCTGGAGGCGCCTACGAGACGACGACGACTACAACGTGAGCACCGTGCCGCTGGTGCTCATCCACGGCGCGCACAAGGTCGGCGTCACGACCGCCCCGCTGCGCTACAGCGACGCGGAAACGGAAAAGGTTTTGGCGCGGTACAACGGCACGGGCTCGGATGCGATCGCTTATGGACGCCGCGCCTTCGACTTCTACCTGATCTTCGAGAAGTACAACGCCCCGCTCCGCGGCTGACCGGCGCGGCCGCGCCACCGCACGGGTCCGCCGACCCGGCGACGTCGGCAGCGGCACAGACGCCTGACGACGCCGCCTCCCGTTCCGGTGCGCGAGGAAGCGGGCGGCCGCCCCGAATGTGCTGCTCGGGGCCCCGCAAGCCGGGATGGCCGGTTGCGGCTGAGTGCGTTAACCGCGGTCTTACCGTCGATCTGGCCCAATGAGATCATGCGCATACTGGTGGCCGAAGACGAACGCTTCCTCGCCGACCTCATCGCCGAAGGGCTGCGCGAACAGGCCATGGCCGTCGACGTCGCCTACGACGGGGCCGCCGCGCTGGAACGCCTGGCGGTCAACCGCTACGACGTGCTCGTGCTGGACCGGGACCTGCCCCAGGTCCACGGCGACGAGATCTGCCGCGAGCTGGCGCAGCGCGGCGACCCGGTGCGCATCCTGATGCTGACCGCCTCCGGGGCGGTGCACGAGCGGATCACCGGCCTGAACCTCGGCGCCGACGACTATCTGGCCAAGCCGTTCGCGTTCGACGAGCTGGTGGCCCGGATCCGCGCGCTCGCCCGCCGGGCCAACCCGCCGCTGCCGCCCGTGCTGGAACGCAGCGGCATCACCCTGGACACGGCGCGCCGGCAGGCCCACCGCGACGGCCGCTACCTGCGGCTGTCCCCCAAGGAGTACGCGGTGCTGGAGGTGCTGATGCAGGCGCGCGGCAGGGTCGTGAGCACCGAGGAGCTCCTGGAACGGGCCTGGGACGAGCACACCGACCCGTTCACCACCGTCGTCAAGGTGACGATGAGCAAACTGCGGGCCAAGCTCGGTGACCCGCCGGTCATCATCACGGTGCCGGGAAGCGGGTACCGGCTGTGAGGGCGATGCGCGCCGTGCGGCGCATGTGGCCGTTCAGCGGCTCGGTGCGGGCCCGGATGACGCTGCTCTACGGCGGGCTCTTCACCGTGATCACCTCGGCCGTGCTGGTCGGCGCGGCGCGGCTCCAGCAGGAGGTCCTCGGCCGGAAGGTTCAGGACTTCCCGTTCGGCTCCCGCGTCGCCTCGATTCCGTGCGACCGGCGCCCGCCCCAGGCGCCGTGCGCGTCGGTCCCCTACTCGGCGGCCGGGCCGGGCGCGGTGAACCCCGACGACGAGCGGGGCGAGCTGCTGGCCAGTCTGGCGAGCTCGCAGCGGCTGATCACCGTGGTGGCGATCGCGGTGATCGCCGTGCTGGCGTTCGCGGTGTGCTGGTGGCTGACCGGGCGGCTGCTGCGGCCGCTGCACCACGTCACCGCCACCGCCCGCCGGCTGTCGCTGTCCAACCTGCACGAGCGCATCGCGCTCGGCGGGCCGCAGAACGAGCTGAAGGAGCTCGCCGACACCTTCGACGCGATGCTGGACCGGCTGGAGCGGGCGGTGGCCAGCCAGCGCCGCTTCGTCGCCAACGCCTCGCACGAGCTGCGCACCCCGCTGGCCATCCAGCGCACCGCCATCGAGATCGGCCTGGCCGACCCGACGCCCGCGAAGGTGGAGCGGATCCGGGCCGAGCTGCTGCGCAACACCCAGCGGTCGGAACGGCTCATCGAGGGCCTGCTCACCCTCGCGCAGGGCGAACGCGGCCTCGACACCCGCGATCCGGTGGACCTCGGCGGCGTGGTGGAGCAGGTCGTCGCCGAGCACCGGCGGCTCGCCGAGCGGGGCGGCGTCGCCGTCTCGGTCGCCACCGTCCCGGTGACCGTCGTCGGGGACGAGGTGATGCTCGCCCGGCTGGTCGCCAACCTGGTGCAGAACGCGATCCGGCACAACCATCCGGGCGGGCGCGTCGCGGTCGAGCTGGCCCCGGACACCGGCCTGGTGGTCAGCAACACCGGGCCGCTGGTCCCGCCGGAGCGGGTCGGCGAGCTCTTCGAACCGTTCCGGCGGCTGCACGCCGAGCGGACCGGCGCGGCGGAGGGCGCGGGGCTCGGCCTGTCCATCGTGGCCGCCATCGCCCGCGCCCACGACGGCGCCGTGCACGCGACGGCCAACCCGGACGGCGGGCTCCGCGTCACCGTCGCCCTCCCGGTCCGCACTTGTGTCCCCCCGCGCGCGCCGGCGCGCTGAGCCCGGCCGCTCAGCCCCTGGACTCCAGCCATTCGGCGATCGCCTGCCAGGCGTCGCGCAGCATGTCGGGCAGCATCATGTCGGTGTGCCGGCAGGGCAGGCTGACCACGGTGATCTCGCCCCGCACGTAGGGTTCCCAGCGGCCGGGGTCCGGGGCGTTGCCGTCGGCGTACTCGCCGGCGGTGAACAGCAGCATGTCCCCGTCGAAGACGCCCGGCCGGTGCTTCCTGCGCAACGCGGTGTTGTTGTGGAAGATCTTCGCGACGAGCATCAGCTCCTCGTCGGAGATGCCGCCGAGGACCTCGCCGACCTCCTCGCGGAACCGCTCCGCGGTGCGCCGCAGGTCGGTTTCCGGGCCGGTCTCCTCGGGGGCCGGGTGCTCACCGGGCTCGGACAGGGGCGCGGGCGGCCGCGCGCCGTCCCGGTCGACGAACGGGTAGGCGTCCATGACGACCAGCGCGGCGACGGTCTCCCCGGCGGCCTGGAGCTGCACGGCGATCTCGTGGACGGGCACGCCGCCGAAGGAGAAGCCGAGCAGGTGGTAGGGGCCGGTCGGCTGCACCGCGCGGATCTGCTCGATGTAGTCGGCGGCCATCTCCCGGACGCTCTCGGCGGGGGTGCCGCCGTCGAGGCCCGCGGCCTGCAGCCCGTACAGCGGCAAATCGTCCGGGACGAACCGGGCGAGCGGCCGGTAGCACCAGCTCAGGCCGGCGCCGGGGTGGACGCAGAAGAACGGCGGCCGGTCCCCCTCGGTGCGGATCGGCAGCAGCCGCCCGAGCGAGTCGCTCAGCGACGACAGGCTCAGCTGGTTGATCAGCCCGGCGACGGTCGGTGCGGCGAAGACGTTGCGCACCGTCACCGACACGCCCTTCTCCTGCAGCCGGGTGACGAGCTGGACGGCCAGCAGGGAGTGCCCGCCGAGCTGGAAGAAGTCGTCGTCGACCCGGACCGCCGGCACGCCGAGGACCTCGGCGAACACCTCGCCGACCAGGTTTTCCAGGGCGGTGGCGGGGTTGCGCCCGGCGGTCCCCGCGGCCGTTTCGGCGCCGGTGCGGGCGGGGGCGGGCAGCGCCTTGCGGTCGAGTTTGCCGTTGCCGGTCAGCGGCAGTTCGTCGAGCGTGACGACGGCGGCGGGCACCATGTGGTCCGGCAGCCGTTGGGCGAGGAAGTCCCGCAGCCCGCCCCGGTCCGGGGACGCGTCGTCCGCGGTGCCGCCGGCGGCGGGCACGGCGTAGGCGACGAGCCGTTTGTCGCCGGGGGTGTCCTCGCGGGCGATGACGGCAGCCTGGGACACGTCCGGGTGGGCCAGCAGGGCGGCTTCGATCTCGCCGGGCTCGATCCGGAACCCGCGGATCTTCACCTGGTCGTCGGCCCGGCCGGCGAACACCAACTGGCCGTCCGGCGTCCACTTGGCCAGGTCGCCGGTGCGGTACATCCGCTCGCCGGTTCCGAAGGGGCAGGCGACGAAGCGTTCCGCGGTCAGCCCGGGGCGGCCGACGTAGCCGCGCGCCAGCCCGGCCCCGGCCACGTACAGCTCTCCGGTGAGCCCGACCGGCACGGGGTTCAGCGCGTCGTCGAGGACGAACAGCCGGGTGTTGGCGATCGGCGTGCCGATCGGCACGACGCCGTCGGCGACGACCTGCGGGGTCAGCTCGGCGGTGGCCACGCCGATGGTGGTCTCGGTGGGGCCGTAGTGGTTGAACACGCGCCGGTCTCCGGCCGCCTCCACCAGCTCGGCGACCCAGTCCGGGGACGCGGCCTCGCCGCCCAGCACCAGGGACCGTGCCGGGATCAGCCGTTGCGTCCCGGCCGCCGCGGTCAGCGCGGCCAGGTGGGATGGCACCGCCTTCAGCGCGTCGATCCGCTGCTCGGCCAGGTATCCGGCCACCGCCTCGGGGTCGGTGACGTTCGCCGGGTCGAGAACGTGCAGCCGCCCGCCCGTCGCCAGGGCCGTGAAGACCACGGTGTTCCCCAGGTCGGTGAACTGCGGCTGGAGCAGGGCGTAGCGGGTGCCCGCGCCGGTCCAGCCCAGCCGGTCGGACACGGAGGCGACATAGTTGGCCAGCGCTCCCTGGGTGACCGCCACGCCCTTCGGGGTGCCGGTGGACCCCGACGTGTAGATCACGTACGCCGCCCCCGCCGCATCGGCGGCGGCCTGCGGCGGCGTGTCCGGGCAGGCGGACAGCAGGGCCTCGGTCATCGGGTCGTCGAGCGCGACCAGGGTGACCCGCCCGGCGGGAAGATCGTCCAGCGCCTCCTGCGTGCCGACCACCACCTGCGCCCGGGAGTCGGCCAGCATGAACGCGATCCGCTCGACCGGCAGCCGCCCGTCGACCGGCAGATACGCCGCTCCCGCCTTCCACACGGCCACGATCGCCGTGACCATCTCCACACCGCGCGGGAAGCACAGCCCGACGACCGACTCGGCCTCCACTCCCAGGGAACGCAGGTGGTGCGCCAGCCGGTTGGCCCGCGCGTCGAGTTCGCCGTAGGTGAGCTCCTCGTCGTCGGCGACCATCGCCACCGCGTCCGGGTCGGCGGCCGCCCGCCGTTCGAACGCCCGGACGAGGAGGGGTGCCGCGGCCGCGGTGGCGGTGTCGTTCCACCGGTCGAGCACCAGCTCGCGTTCTTCGGGGCGGAGCACCCGCACCTCGTGCAGCCGCATGTCCGGAGCCGCGGTCACCCCGTCGAGCACCCGGGTGAACCAGTCGGCGATCCGGGCCGCCGTCGACGCGTCGAACAGGTCCGCCGACGCGGTCACCGCGCCGCGGATCCCGGCCGGCCGGCCCTGCGCGTCGAACGTCTCCGCGACCGGCAGGTACAGGTCGAACTTGACCGGGACGAGCGCCGTGCCGCCGGTGTCGGCGGCCTGGCCGCGGGCCCGGGCGCCCGGCAGGTCCAGCGCGGCGCGCTCGGTGTTCTGCATGGTGAGCACGGTCTGGACGAGGGGGTGCCGGGCCAGCGACCGGGACGGCGCCAGCTCCTCCACGAGCCGTTCGAACGGCACGTCCTGGTGCGCGATGGCGTCCAGGCTCGTCCTGCGCACCCGGGCCAGGACGCGCCTGAAGTCCGGGTCGCCGGACAGGTCGGTGCGGATCACCAGCGTGTTGAGGAAGAACCCGACCAGGTCGTCCAGGGCCTCGTCGGTGCGTCCGGCGATCGGGGACCCGATGGGGATGTCGGTGCCGGCGCCGAGCCGCGACAGGGTTACCGCCAGCGCGGCCTGAAGGACCATGAACACCGTCACGCCCTCGGCGCGGGCCAGTTCGGTGATCCGCTGGTGCACGTCGGCGGGCACCCGCAGCGGCGTCCAGTGCCCGAGGTGGCGGGACGTGGCCGGGCGGGGCCGGTCCGTCGGCAGCGCCAGCTCCTCCGGCGCACCGGCCAGCGTCCGCCGCCAGTAGCCGATCTGCTCGGCGAGCAGGCTGTTCGGGTCGGACTCGTCGCCCAGCAGTTCCCGCTGCCACAGGGTGAAGTCGGCGTACTGGACGGGCAGCGGCTCCCAGTCCGGCGCCCGGCCGCGTATCCGCGCCGCGTACGCCGTCGACAGGTCCCGGCCGAACGGGCCCATGGACCATCCGTCGCTGGCGATGTGGTGCATGACCAGCAGCAGCACCCGCTCGTCGGAGCCCGGCTCGAACAGCCACGCCCGGATCGGCACCTCCGCCGACAGGTCGAACGCGTACCGGGACGCCTGGGCGATCGCGTCGGCCAGTTGTTCGGGTTCGACGCGGCGGGTCTCCAGGGACCAGTCGAGGTCCCGCATGTCCAGGACGTGCTGGTACGGCTCGCCGTCCGCGGACGGGAACACCGTGCGCAGCGACTCATGACGGCCGATCACGTCCCGCAGGGCGGCGTTCAGCGCGGCGACGTCCAGGTCACCGCTCAGCCGAACCGGCACCGGGATGTTGTAGGTCGGGCTGGGGCCTTCCAGCTGGGCCAGGAACCAGAGGCGGCGCTGTGCGAACGACAGCGGCACCCGCTCGGGCCGGGGCCTGGCGCGCAGCGGCTGACGGGCCCGGTCCCCGCCGTCCTCCGCGAGGCGGGCGGCCAGTTCCGCCACGGTCGGCGCCTCGAACAGCATCCACAGCGGCACCTCCGCGCCGAGCACCGCCCGGATCCGCGACAGCAGCCGGACCACCAGCAGCGAGTGGCCGCCGAGCTCGAAGAAGTCGTCGTCCACCGCCACGGACGCCACGCCGAGCACGTCGGCGAAGGCGCCACACAGCAGCTCCTCCTGGACCGTGGACGGGGCCCGGCCGGTGCCGGTGGCGTATTCGGGGACCGGCAGGGCCTTGCGGTCGAGCTTGCCGTTCACGGTCAGCGGTAGCTCGTCCAGGGTGATCACGGCGGCCGGGACCATGTACTCCGGCAGACGCCGCGCCACGTGCTCACGCAACACCTCGGCGCCCGGCCGAGCGTCACCGGCGGGCACCACGTAGGCCACCAGGCGCTTGTCTCCGGGGGTGTCCTCACGGGCCAGCACGGCGGCCTGGTGCACATCCGGGTGGGTTCGCAGGACGGCTTCGACCTCGCCCGGCTCGATCCGGAACCCGCGGATCTTGACCTGGTCGTCGGCCCGACCCGCGAACACCAACTGCCCATCCGGCGTCCATCTGGCCAGGTCGCCGGTGCGGTACATGCGCTCGCCCGAGCCGAACGGGCAGGCCACGAACCGCTCACCGGTCAGCCCGGCCCGGCCGATGTAGCCGCGTGCCAGCCCGGCGCCCGCGATGTACAGCTCGCCCACGACACCGACCGGCACCGGGTTGAGCCTGTCGTCCAGGACGTAGATGCGGGTGTTGGCGATCGGACGGCCGAACGACACCGGCCCCGCCCCGTCCGGGTCCACCTCACCCACCGCGACGATCACCGTCGCCTCGGTCGGGCCGTAGGCGTGCATCAGCAGCCGTCCAGCCGCCCACCTGCGCGCGACCGGCTCGCTGATGCCCTCGGCACCGACCACCATCGGCCCGATGTGCGCCAGGTCCTCCGGCTCCAGCGCGCTCAACAGCGACGGGACGAGGCTCGCCACCCGGACCCGCGACAGCTCCCGCAGCCGCCGCGGTTCGAGCCGCTGCCGCTCACCGGCCACCCACAGCGTCGCGCCGTACGCGAACGCCACCGCCACGTCCAGCACCGAGGCGTCGAACCCGAACGACGCGAACTGCAGCATTCCCACGCCCGGGCCGACGTCCAGCATCGGCCCGAACACCGACACCAGGTTCACCAGCGAACCGCGCGAGACCGCCACGCCCTTCGGCACGCCGGTCGACCCGGACGTGTAGATGACGTACGCCAGGCAGCCGGGATCCACGTGGACGTCCGGAGCCGTGTCGGGCAGGGCCTCGACCCGCGCCCGCGTCTCCGGCTCGTCCAGCACGATCACCGGGACCGCGGCGTGCTCGGCGGCGGCCGCGGCGAGGTCGCGCGCGCCGCCGCCGGCCAGCACGCAGGCCACGCCGGCGTCGGCCAGCATCAGGCCCACGCGTTCGGCCGGGTTGACCGGGTCGACGGGCAAGTACGCCGCGCCCGCCTTCCAGGCCGCGAGGATCGCCACCAGGAGCTCGGCGCCGCGTTCCAGCACCACGCCCACGACGGATTCCGGTCCGACGCCCAGGCCGCGCAGATGGTGGGCGAGCCGGTTCGCCCGCACGTCCAGCTCCCGGTACGACAGCTCCACCCCGTCGGCCACGACCGCGGGGACGTCCGGGTGGGCGCGGACGTGCCGTTCGAACATGTCCACGACGCTGGTCTCGGGCACGTCGACCGCGGTGTCGTTCCACCCGTCGAGCACCTGCGCGCGCTCGCTCGGGTCGAGGACGTCGACGGCGTGGACGGGCTGGTCCGGTGCCGCGGTCACGGCCTCCAGCACCCGCACCCAGCGCTGGACGAAGGTCTCGGCGGTGCCCTGGTCGAACAGGTCCGCGGTGGCGATCACCATGCCGCGGAGCCCGGCGGGCCGCCCCTGCGCGTCGAACACCTCCCGGACCGTCATGTCGAGGTCGAATTTCGCCGGCACCAGGAGCGGCCCGTCCTCGGGCGAGCCGCCGCCGGCGGCGCGCACATCGGGCAGCTCCAGCGTCGCGCGGGCGGTGTTCTGGACGGTCAGCGCCACCTGGAACAGCGGGTGCCGGGCCAGCGACCGCTCCGGCGCCAGCTCCTCCACCAGCCGTTCGAACGGCACGTCCTGGTGTTCCAGCGCGCTCAGGCCGGCCTCCCGCACCCGGGCCAGCACCTGCCGGAACGTTGGATCCCCGGACAGGTCGGTGCGGATGACGAACGTGTTGACGAAGAATCCGACCAGGTCGTCCAGGGCCTCGTCGGTGCGGCCCGCGACGACCGATCCGATGGGGATGTCGGTGCCGGCGCCGAGCCGGGACAGGGTGACGGCCAGTGCGGCCTGCAGGACCATGAAGGGGGTGGCGCCTTCGGCCTGGGCGAGGTCGACCAGTCGTTCGTGCACCTGGGCGGGCACCCGCACCGGCACCGCGTGGCCGCGGTGGCCGGCCACCGCCGGGCGCGGCCGGTCCGTCGGCAGGACCAGCTCCTCCGGCGCGCCCTCCAGAGTCCGCCGCCAGTAATCGACCTGAGCCGACAGCAGACTCTTCGGATCGGACTCCTCACCCAGCAGCCTCCGCTGCCACAAGGCGTAATCGGCGTACTGCACCGGCAACGGCTCCCACGCCGGGGCCTCGCCGCGCGCCCGCGCGGTGTATGCGGTCGACACATCGCGGGCGAGCGGTGCCAGCGACCAGCCGTCGCCCGCGATGTGGTGGATCAGCACCACGAGCAGGCTCTGGACCGGGCCGTTCTCCGTCTCCTCGGAGGCGGGGACGAAGAGCCAGGCCCGGATCGGCATCTCGGCGGAGAGGTCGAATGTGTGCCATCCGGCCTGTTCGGCGGCCCGGGCCATCTCGGCGGGCGCCACCTGGCGCACTTCCATCCGCCAGTCCAGTTCGTCCGGGTCGAGAATCCGCTGGTAGGGCTCGCCGTCCACGGCTGGGAAGACCGTGCGGAGCGATTCATGGCGGGCGATGACGTCGCGGAACGCCGCGTTCAGCGCTGCGACGTCCAAGTTCCCGGTCAGCCGTACGACCAGCGGAAGGTTGTAGGTGGGGCTGGGGCCTTCGAGCTGGGCCAGGAACCACAGGCGACGCTGAGCGAACGACAGCGGCACCCGCTCCGGACGCTTCCCCGCCCGCAACGGCAACCGCGCCCGACCCGCCTCCTCGGCCAGCCGCGCCGCCAGACCCGCCACCGTCGGCGCCTCGAACAGCATCCGGATCTTCACTTCCACACCCAGCCGGGCCCGGATGCGCGACAGCAGCCGGATCGCCAGCAGCGAATGCCCGCCCAGCTCGAAGAAACCGTCGTCGACCCCGACCGACTCCAACCCGAGAACCTCGGCGAACACCTCCAGCAAGACCACCTCGGTCTCGTTCGCCGGCCCCCGGCCGCCACCACCGGCAGCCCCCTCGGGCGCAGGCAGCGCCCTACGGTCCAGCTTCCCGTTCGCGGTCAACGGCAACTCGCCCAACACGACCACAGCGGCCGGAACCATGTACTCCGGCAACCGCCGAGCCGCGAAGTCACGCAGTTCATCGGTCAGGGAGACGGCTGTCTCGCCCCCGGCGGGCACCACGTAGGCGACCAGACGCCGGTCCCCCGGGGTGTCCTCGCGTGCGACGACCGCCGCCTGCACGACGTGGGGGTGGGCATGCAGGACGCTCTCGATCTCGCCGAGCTCGATCCGGAACCCGCGAATCTTCACCTGCTCGTCCGCCCGGCCCGCGAACACCAACTGCCCGTCCGGTGTCCACTTGGCCAGGTCACCGGTCCGGTACATCCGCTCACCCGAACCGAACGGGCAGGCCACGAACCGCTCACCCGTCAAACCCGCCCGGCCGACATACCCGCGCGCCAGCCCGGCACCGGCGATGTACAACT